>JBGAGV010000030.1:0-112378 GCA_044226525.1 Chthoniobacteraceae bacterium
GCGGGTCGCCGGCGCTCCATGAGTCAGAGGAGTTTGGCGGCTTCTTCGATCTGGCGGAGGACTTCGGGGGTGAGGCCGGTGGGTTTGGGTGGGGGGCGATGGGCGCGTTCGTAGCGCATCTTGGAATCCTCGAACCGGTCGCGGGCGAGTTGGAGGGCCTTTTCGCGCAGGGCGACGGTCTGGGTCCATTGACGTTCCCGCTGGCGCTGGCGCCAGGTGTCCCGGGCGGATTGCAACTCGAGGCGGCGCTGGCGGTCCACGGCAGCGGTGGCCAGGGCGAGCAGACGGGCGTTGCGCTCGGCCAGGGCGAGGTCGAGGAGGAGCTTCTGGGCAGAGGCGTGGGCGCGGGCGATTTCGACGGGGTCGAGGTCGATCAGGTCTTCGCTGTCGCGGGCCTGTTCGAGGAGTTCGCGCAGCTGGAACCACGCGCAGAACCGGCGCAGGGAAGTGATCGCGACCTCGATGCCTCCGGTGGCGAGTTGTTCCCGGGCAAAGGCGACCCCGCCGCGGCCCGAGCCGGAGCCGTCGCGGCCGGCTTCGCACCAGGCCATGATTTCTTCCTGTCTGGCGCGAGGCAGATTTTTGAGGACACAATCGGAGCGGACCTTGCGGCCGGTCAGCAGAGCGATGCTGCCGGGAGCTGCGGCGAGCGGATGGGGTGGATCAGGCGAATCTTTTTTTGCCGGACGTTTCGAGCGCTGCGGAGCCGAGGGCGCCGCGTCTTCGGAAGGACTGCCAGACCGCGTGAGTGGTTTCATAGGCGCCTCCTATCGGCCCCGGCGCGAATTCCCGCGAACCGTCCATTCCCTCCATTCTGTGGGTTCCGGGTATCTTTTTGGTGAACGGGGCAAATGCCCTCTCCATGGCCTCCGAAAACCGGCTTCACGCGGTGCCATTCGGGGCAGGCGCTAATCGTTGGGGGGCTGAAACTCCCGGGTGCGGCCTCGCCCCACTCGGAAGTGAAGTCAGGCGCGGGTGAAGATGCGGGCTTCGGGCGGGCGGGCGAGCTTGTCGGCGAGGGCGCGGAAGCTGCCGTGCGGAGCGAAGACGAGTTTGCGGCCGGGGAGTTTGATGCTGGGGAGAAGGCGGTTCACGAGGGCCTGCTCGAGGTCGCGATTCGCGAGGCCATGCCAGGGGCGTTTCATCCGGAGGCACAGGACGAAGAGGCGCTGCTTTTGGAAATACTTCATCTGCTTCTGCGCGAGGTCGGCAGTGTGGACGGCGGGATCGTGGCGCAGAAGCGTGAGCAGGGGTTCGAGTTCCGCAGCAGTGAGCCCGTGCGGGATAAAGGTATCGGCGGCGGTGACGCTGTTGCGTTCTTCCTGAGACTTGGTGAGGTTGGTCTGATGGCGGTCCACGCGGGCTTTGAGCTCGCGAATCAGCTCCGTGCGGCCGGTGCGGTGAGCGTAGGCGAGGAGGACGTCGCACGCGGTGGGAACACCGTCTTCGTCTTCGGCCATGGCGCGTTCGAGGAGTTCGATCCCGCGGTCGTCGTTTTCGGCGAGGAGATGCCGGCCGAGGTGGAAATTGGCGGGGGCGTGGCCGGGCCGCGCGGCGAGTAACTCACGCAGGAGCGGTGCGGCCGCCGCATCGCCTTCGAGGCGCATGAGGACGACGGCTTTGTCCCACAGATCCTCGGTAGAGGCCACCGGGACGGCGGTGTCGAGGCGGGTGAGACGATCCTGGAGTGCGCCGGCGCAGGCGTGGCGCTCCTGCCAGTGTTTGGCGCAGTCTTTTTCCCAGCGAACCTGCACGGCGGCGCGGACGGTTTCGAGCGAGTCGCCGAGGAGGGTCTCGGCGGCATTTGGCAGGAGGACGGGCGGCCACTCGGGATATTCCGCGCGCTCCACCCCGGGTGGAAGGCGATCGAGGGAGCGCAGCCGGGCGGAGAGGCAGGGGTGGGTGTCGGCGTTGTTCGTGACCCAGCGAAAAGACTGCACGAGCCAGGTGGGAGCTTCGGCAGGTGGTGGGGCACGAAGACGGTCGCGCAGGCGGAGGAAAACGTCGGTGGGAGGCTGGGCGCTGCGATTCGCTTCGAGCCACAGGTCGGGCCAGAATTTTTCGGAGAGGAGCCGATCGTAGAGATCGACGCGGAGCAGGGAACTGGCGACGTGCTCGGTGCCTGCGACACGCGCGGCGACGGCATCCGCCTCGAATTCGAACGCCCGCGACAGCACGAAGGCGTGAGCGTTGAACCGGGGCCAGAACCACTCGATGAATTTGTTGATGAGGGGCCGCAGCGAGACCTGGCCGGCGACGTGCGGTTTGTTGCGGAAGTTTTCGAAGACGTGCTCCCACGTGCGGCGCAGGCGGTAAACCCAGCCGCTGGCGCGGGCGTGCCGGCGGGAGCGGTGTGCAAATTCATGCGCCAGCACCGCGCGCACTTCATCGGCGGAAAGGCTTTCGAGCAGGGGCAGGCCGAGGGTGAGGTAATGCCGGGGCCAGCCGAGCACGCCGAGGCGCGGGACTTCGCTGACGCCCGCATTGCAATAGCCGGTGATGAGGACGCGATCGAACGACGGCACCTGCAATTCGCCGCGCAGGGATTTGAGCATGGCGAAAAGCACCGGGGCTGTGGCGGCGGTGACCCGGTGGCCTTCCGGCGGCTGGAGGCTGACCCAGAGGGTGCGAACGACACTGGCGGTGACGAGGAGAATCACCACGCTGCCGATGAAGATGAGCAGCCATGACTCAGCCAGCGGCAGGGCGAACGCCGGCAGAATAAACAGGGCTCCGAGTCCGAGCCCGAGGCTGTAGCAGCCGAAGAAGCCCAGATAGCCGATGAGCGCCAGGGCGACGACGCGCCCCTGAAGCGCACCGGGACGGTCCCGGTAACTCTCTTCGATCTGCGCGACGTGACGGTCGAATTCCTCGTGCGTCATGCCTTTGTCGAGTTAGTGCGCCGAAGCGGTGGCGCGGGCGATGAGATGGTGCGGGAAATGCATGCTCACGTTGAGCCGCTGGGCCAGCACGCTGTAGTCGGCCCGGCGAGTGGAATGTTTCGCGGCGAGCACTGCGCAGACGAGCGCCTTGTCGTCCGGTTGCCCGAAAAAGGCGGCGAGCGTCGCATCGGTGGGAGGTTGCGGAGAGCGAAGCAGAACCGCCGCCTGCTGGTCGTCGGAGTCGCCGTGTTCCAGTCGGGCGATGGTGCGCGCTTCCCATTCCCGGGCCGCTCCTTCGTCGCCGCCGAGGCGGTAGCAAAGTGACAGGGCCAGCAAGTTGTAGGATGAGATGGCGTCGAGCTTCATGGCCGACAAGATGCCGGCGGCTGCTTTAGGATCGCCGAGTTCGATGGCTGCTACGTAGCAGGCGATTCGGCCGGTGAGCGTCTGATCCTTGGCGGCGTGGCGAGCGAGGTCGCGAAAACCGCCCGACGCGTAGAGCCAATGCCGCTGCGTGAGATCCTGGGCCATCTTCGCGCCCGGGCCAAATCGCTCGATGGCCCGCACGTAGTCATCGGCGACACGCCTGGCTTCGGTGGGCTGATTTTGTGCGGTCAACACGTCGATCATTTTCTCGACCGTGTCGTAATCGGGCCGGCCGCTTTTTAGCTTCTGATTCAACTCCGACTCGATCGTGGCCACTTCGCCCAGGGCGAGGCGCGTGAGGAAGAGTTGCTCGGCGAATTGCCCGTCTTCCGGCCGCAACTCGACCGCGTGAGCGAGCAGCGGGCGCGCCTTCTCCCAATCCGGCACCGACATCCAGTTGGAGCCGCGGGCGAAGAGTGGATAAGGATTGTTCTGGTCCGCCGCGATGGCGCGATCGAACCACTCCACTTTCTTTTCCGGAACCATCTCGACCCGGCCGCGCAGATAGAGCACGGCGGAATCGTTCGGGTGAAGCCGCAGCGTGCCGTCGTAGAGGGAGGCGAGCCACTCCCCGGTTTTCTGGCCATGGGCAAAGCTAGTGTAAAGACGATGCCACTGGATATTCACGGGGTATTTCTTTAGGCCGGGCTCGAGGAATTTGGCCCCGCGCGACAGCTCGTTCGCCTGAGCCACCGAGTTGGCGTAGGCTTGGAGGAGACCTTCGTCATTGGGCGACTGGGCTAGCGACCATTCGGCGAGGTTGAGCGCCTCGGTGTGCCGATTGGTGAGATTGAGTTCCTGCACCAGCCCGACCATGGGCTGCCCCCACAACTCCAGATTCGTGAGGGTGCGGCTCTCAGTGCTTTTGAGCTGGAGGCTGGCCGGGAGCACGGCAAAGGGGTGAGTGACGTTGCCGATGGATTCAAAGCTCCGCCCGAAGTGCACCGTGGTCTGAGCGGGTGGGGGATTGCGCGAATACGTCACGCGATTTTCCAGCATGACCGCGGAGCCGCCGACGTTGATGAGCCAGACGGGGTGGTCCGACCAGCGGTCGAAATAATCGACCGCGCGCACGTCGAAGTCGAACTCGTCCGGCTGTCCCGCAATGATGCGGGCGTGGTAATGGCCTTCCTTGAGCACCACTTCCTGCGGACGGCCCTTGGTGACATCGAACCGGCCGACGCCGTCGATGACGACCTGAGCCGAGTCCTTCAGGCCGCTGACGAGGTAGAGAGTGCGATGCCACTGGATGTAGAGGTTGCTGATCACGAGGGCGAGAACGCCGAGCGCGACGATGCCGGCGACGATGGCGAGATTGCGCCAGGTCAGTTCAGGCGAGGCGGGTGCCGGTTTGGCGCCGCCGCTGCCAAAGAAGCTCTTCCAACTCCATTTTC
The DNA here is from genome assembly GCA_044226525.1 of Chthoniobacteraceae bacterium. Taxonomy (GTDB): domain Bacteria; phylum Verrucomicrobiota; class Verrucomicrobiia; order Chthoniobacterales; family Chthoniobacteraceae; genus VFJQ01. The sequence continues at coordinate 4,703 of JBGAGV010000030.1, forward strand.
GTTTCGGGAGAATCGTTTCCTTGCGCCGGCCCAGCGCTTTTTCCGAAAGCTCCACCTTTTTGCGAAAGCCGACGATCTGACTGGCGTGAGGGAATTCAGCGAGCAGGTGCCGGAAAATTTCCAGCGCCGGTTCGTGGCGGCCCGCGCGCTGGTAAGCGTCGCCGAGGGTTTCCAGCGACTGGAGAGGGTAAACCTGAGCGGCGCCGGGCTTTTCCAGGAAATCGAGCAGTGCACGCGCCTCGTCGAGTTTGCCCTCGGCAATGCGCTGCACGGCGACGCCATCGCGAGCTTCGGGCAGGTCGGGACGCAACTCCAGGGCACGGTCGAAATACGGAGCCGCCTGCGTCATCTGCCCGATCCCGGACAGCGCACTGCCGAGGTAGGCGTGCACCTTGGCATCGTTGGGGAACTTCTCCGTCATGGCTTGCCGGAACTTCGCCGCCTCGGCCATCTGGTGGAAGTTCAGCATGGTCTGGTGCAACTCCATGGCGGCTTCCGGCGTGGGGTTGGCCTCGTATTTGTCCATGGCCCCGGAGACGTTGAGTTGCTTGGCCGTCTCCCATTTGTCCGCATCCACGGCAAAATGGCGGCTGCAGACCGGGCATTGGTCGATGATGCGTTTGCGCCCCAGCGGGATGATCGGAATAAAAATCACGACGAACCACAGCCGCGTGTCGTAGGAGGTGAGGGTGAGATCGCGATTGCACGAGCGACAGGTGCCATGGCGGGTTTCGACATTCCGCTTTCCGTAATAGTGGGTTCCGATTCCGTTGTAGGTCGTGGGCATGGTGGGAGAGTGAGCCGAATAGCAAAGGATGCATCTGCCGAACAGAATCAAACGTTTTGCTGGTTGCGTGCGCGATGGAATGGGCGAAGAAAGGCCTGCGGAACAGGCCCGTCGCGGGTTATGCTAGTGGAGTCTGAAGTGACGAACGAATGCCGCTCTGTGTCACTTATCGTCTGTTGAGCGGAGTGGTAGGCTCGTCACTTCAACTTCACACGAATGACTGCTGGTAACGTCAAAACCGCCTTTGGAACCGCCGTCCGCAGCAAACGCTGCGAGAAAGGGTTGTCCCAGGAAGAGTTGGCAGACCGGGCCGGGTTGCACCGCACTTACGTGTCGGATGTGGAACGGGGGGCGCGGAACCCTTCGTTGCAAAGCATCGAGAAACTCGCCGGAGCGCTGGAGTTGTCGGTTTCGGCGTTGTTTCAGCCACTTTCCAAGGACGCCGCTCTGGCTCGGGAGCACGTCGAGATTTTGCTCGTGGAGGACGATCGGCAGGATGTGGAACTGACGCTGCACGCCTTTCGGAAGGCGCAGTTCAGCAACGTGGTTCACGTGGTCGAGGATGGGGCCCAGGCGCTCGATTTTCTGTTTGCGGCAGGCAAGTTCGAGCGTCGGCGCAATCAAGCCCTGCCGGGCGTGGTGCTGCTGGATTTGAATCTCCCGAAGATCGACGGGCTCGAGGTGCTCCGGCGAATGAAGGAGGATGTGCGGACGCGGAACGTGCCGGTGATCGTGCTGACCGCCTCAAGCCATGATCTGCACATCGAGACGTGCCGGCGGCTGGGGGCGGCGAGTTACATCGTGAAGCCGGTCGGGTTTCAGAATTTCAGCGAAGTCACCCCGCTGCTGCATCTGGATTGGGCGCTGGTGCGGCAGCGCGAGGCGGCCGGAAATTGAGTTGCTAGAGCAACGAGTCGAGCAGGCGTGCGAGGTTTTGGACCGTGCGCTGGAACGGTGGGCGCTGGCGCCAGGTGTCGAGGTCGAGTTCCTCGCTTTGGGAGAGGTAGCGTTCCTCTACGGCACGAAGCTGCGCGGCGACGACGGGATCGTAAACGACGAGGGTGGCTTCGGCATTGAGCGCGAAGGAGCGGATGTCGATATTCGAGGAGCCGAGCAGAGCGATCGAGTCGTCGATGCTGAGGTGCTTGGCGTGCAGGAAGCCGGGGCGATAGAGATGCACGCGCACGCCCCCGTCGAGCAGTTCGTCGTAGTAGGAACGCTGCGCGAGCTGGGTGAGCCGCTGATTGGCGTGCTGGGAGACGACGAGCCGCACGTCCACCCCGCGCCGCACGGCGGTGATGAGGGCTTCGAGGAACGGTTCGTTTGGCACGAAGTAAGGGGTGGTGATGACGATGCGCTTCCGGGCGGCGTGCAGCAGCGCGACGAAAAACTCCTCGCCGTTTTCACGCTGGTAACCCGGCGTGCTGGGGAGCAGTTGAGCGGGGGACGTTCCCGTCGTGGGCACGTCGGGGAAGTAGGGATCGAGACTCTCCAGGTGCGCACCCGATTCGATGAAGCGATCGGACAGGATGATGGCCTGAATCTGGGCGACCACGGGACCCGTGACGCGGGCGGTGAGTTCCTGGTTAGGATAGCCGGGCACGAACCGTGGTTCGACGATATTCTGCGAGCCCGCATAGCCGATGCGGCCATCGATGACCGCGAGCTTGCGATGGTTGCGCAGGTCGAAGCGCGCGGCGTTGTGCCGCCAGAAACCGACGGGCAGCATGGTGACGACTTCGACGCCGGCTTCCCGCAGGCGCGGAGTAAGACGACGCAACCCATCGCGGGACCCGACGGCATCGGCCATGAGCCGGCTCTGCACTCCGCGCTGTGCGGCCTTTTTCAAGGCGGTGGCGAGCCGCCGCCCGATGCCGTCGTCCGCGAAGATATAGGTGAGCACGTGGACGTGGTGTGTCGCGGCGTCGATGTCGGCCACGAGCCGCGCGATGGTGCTTTCGTAGTCCGGCAGTAGTTCGACCGAGTTGCCCGCGAAGACGTGGAAATCGCCAAGCCGGGCTGCGAGCCCCGGCAGGTGCGTGAGGTAGGCGGGGAGAACGGGTTCGCAGATGACATGTTTGCGCGTGCGGTCCTGCTCGTCGGCGAGGCGCTGGGAAAGCCTGGTCTGTTCTTCGATGCGGACGCGCGGCACGCGAATGCGACCGAAGAGGGCATAGAGCAACAGCCCGGGCCACGGCAGCAGGAAGATGAGGAGCAGCCACGTGCGGGACGCCGCCGCCGGACGCTGCTGCGGCACGTAGATCAGCATGACGATGCGGATCGTCCATGCGCTGATCAAATAGAGGGTGCTCCAGAGCGGCATGGCGGCGGAGGATGCGGTGCCGAGTCTGGAGTGTCGATGCAGGAGGGGCATTCTTTTCGGTTGGCAGATGGCCGCTGCGGGCAAAGAAGTTGCGCCGGCGTCTGTGCGCCCTGTCCATGCCGACGAAGACCGACACTCCAGTCCAGCCCGACGATACCGCCTTGTGGGCGATCCTCGAGAACACCGTTGCGGAGACGGGGGAACGTTATTTCGCGGGGCTGGTGCAGACGGTTTCGCGCGTGCTCGAAACGAGCGGCGCTTGGGTGACCGAATATTTTGAAGACTCGCGACGGCTGAAGGCCCTGGCGTTCTGGATGGATGGGAATTGGGTGCCGGATTACGAGACGCCCATCGAGGGCACCCCTTGTGAGCGGGTGATTGACTCGGCCACGCTGGTGCACTTCCCGGACCGGCTGCTGGAATTTTTCCCGGACGATCAGGAGATCCATCAAGGTGGGTTCGTCAGTTACCTCGGCTTGGCCTTGCGCGACATCGACGGACGGGTGCTCGGCCATCTGGCTGTCGTGCATCGCGAACCCATGCCCGAAAACCCACGAGCGCACGCTCTATTCCAGATTTTTGCGGAGCGCGCGGGAGCGGAATTGCGGCGCCTGCGGGCGGAGGCCGCCGTGCGGGAGCGGGAGGAAAAACTCAGCCGTGTGGTGAATGGGGCGCTGGACGCCATTGTGGAACTCGATCCGGATCTGGCGGTGACGCTGCTGAACCCGGCGGCGGAGAAATTGCTCGGCTGCGAATCGCGCCGGGCGGTCGGCCTCGATTTTCGCGATTTTCTCTCGCCCGAAAGCGCGGAACGGCTCGCTGCGCTGGCGGCGGAAAATTCCGCGCCACAATGGATCGCCGGCGGACTGGAAGTCGTGCCGGCTGGCGGCGGAAAATTCGCGGCTGAGGCGACGCTGTCGGCCTTTGGCGTGCAGCGCCGGCGGTTCTTTGCCCTCGTGCTGCGCAATGTAAACGAACGGCTCGAAGCCGAGCGGCGCATCCATTCGCTCGCTGCGCAGGCGGAATATTTGCAGGAGGAGATTCGCGCGCAGCATCCGTTCGATGAAATCATCGGGCAGAGTGCGACCCTGCGGCAGGTGCTGCACGAGGTTCGGCAGGTGGCGGCGACGGATGCGACCGTGCTGATCACCGGCGAAACCGGCACGGGCAAGGAACTCTTCGCGCGAGCTATTCACGCGGAGAGCCGGCGGTGCGAGCAGCCGCTCATCGTGGTGAACTGTGCGGCGATCCCCGCGAGCCTGATCGAGAGCGAGTTTTTCGGCCACGAAAAGGGCGCGTTCACCGGCGCGACCTCGAAACGCGAAGGCCGTTTCGCGCTGGCGGACGGAGGGACCATTTTCCTCGACGAGATCGGTGAACTGCCCGTGGATCTGCAAGCCAAACTGCTGCGCGTGCTGCAGCAGGGCACCTTCGAGCCGGTGGGCAGTGCGCGCACGCAGACCGTCGATGTGCGGGTGATCGCGGCGACGAATCGCCATCTGCGCGAGGAGGCCAGGGCGGGACGTTTCCGCGAGGATTTGTTTTATCGGCTGAACGTGTTCCCGATTCAGCTCCCGCCCTTGCGCGAGCGACCGGACGACATCCCGCGCCTGGCCGAGGCGTTCGCGCGTCGTTTTGCGCTGCGGCTTGGTAAGACGATCGCGCCGCTCTCGCCGGAGGCCGCGCGGCAATTGCAGGCTTATGCATGGCCGGGGAATGTGCGTGAACTGGAGAATGTGATCGAGCGTGCGGTCATCACCGCCGTGGGCGAGCGCATGAATCTGACACGGGCCATTCCTGAGGTAGCGCCGCCCGCCAGCGAAGGCGCGCAGACCATCGACACGACGCGCACTTATAACGCCGAGGAAATGGTTGCCTTCGAGCGTGCGAATCTGGCGCGGGCGCTGGAAAAGTGTGGATGGCGTGTGGCGGGCGAGAGCGGAGCTGCGGCGTTGCTGGGGATGAAAGCATCTACGCTCAGTTCACGGATGAAGGCGCTCGGAATCGAGCGACCTTAAAGGGCAGCTTTCCCTCGCGAGATTTCGTGAAAATTGCTCCCGAGATCTCGTGAGTCGCGAAAACTCGCGGCGTTTTGGCGGGGGTTGAATTGGTTTAAGTATCTTGAGATGAACGGCTTGAGTCTGTTGTTCGTGCGTGGCATACGCGGTGCAAAAGGGGCGCGGGTGAAACCAGACCACCCTATGTATTCGAAAGAAAATCTCGCCTCTCTCCCACAACTCCAAAACCTCGCGCCGGAAGTCGTGAATGCCTTCTGGGCTTTTGACAAAGCAGCCGTCGCCGACGGAGCGATTCCCGTTAAATACAAAGAGCTGATCGCCATCGGCGTCGCGCTCACGACGCAGTGTCCATATTGCATCGACATCCACACCGGCAATGCCCGTCGGGCGGGGGCCACGGATGCCGAGATCGCCGAGACCGCGATGGTCGCGGCCGCCTTGCGCGCAGGAGCCGCCGTCACCCACGCCGCGCACGCGCTCCGAGCCTGATTTCGCTCGACCTTCAACTTCACCGATCAACCGATTCCATGAACACCAACGCCTCGCTTTTCCAACGTTCCCTCCTCCTTCTTTACGGCGTCATTTGCTACGCCGCCTTTACGGCTGTGAGTATCTATGCGGCTGGATTCCTCGGCAATTTCTGGGTTCCGAAATCCATCGATGCCGAGCCGGTGCTGCTGTTCTGGCAGGCGCTGCTCGTCAATCTCGGACTGCTCACGGTCTTTGCCATCCAGCATAGCGCGATGGCGCGGCCCGCGTTCAAGCGCTGGTGGAGGCGCTACGTGCCGGAGGCGGCGGAGCGCAGCACTTACGTGCTCTTTTCGAGCCTCGCGCTCGCGCTGCTCTTTGCCTGGTGGCAGCCGATGGGTGGTGTGATCTGGCGCGTCGAATCGCCCCTCGCTCGCGGCTTCATCCACGCGGTTTATGCGCTCGGCTGGGCGCTGGTGCTCTCGTCCACTTACCTGATCAACCATTTCGATCTCTTCGGCCTGCGCCAGGTGTGGCTGCACTTCCGGCGGCGTCCTTACACGGCGCTCGGATTCGGAACGCCGGGGCTGTATCGATTCGTGCGGCACCCGATCTATGTGGGTTGGCTGCTCGCATTCTGGGCAACGCCAGCGATGACCGTGGCGCACCTGGTCTTCACGCTGGGAACCACGGCTTACATCCTTCTCGCGATTCGCTGGGAGGAGCGCGACCTCATCGACGCGCATGGCAAGGATTACCTCCGCTATCGCGAAACCGTGCCGATGCTCGTGCCTCGCACGCCGCGCAAAGCCGATGCACCCGCACAGTCCGCCTGAACCTGCCAACGAGTTCCCGCTCCATCGCTCATTTGCAAAAAAAAATGTCCGCACTCGCTATCCCTCCTTTCGTTCAAACGGTCGCCGCCCCGGAGGCCCAGATGGCCATCGCGCCGTTGGTTCTCGCCTTCGCCAACGACCCTGTCGTGCGCTGGATGTATCCCGGCGCGCATCAATACCGCACTTTCTTCCCGCAATTCGTCCGAGCCTTTGCCGGCCAGGCTTTTGCGCTCGGCACCGCGCAGGCGGTCGGTGAATTCCATGGCAGCGCCCTGTGGCTCCCACCCGAAGTGTTGCCGAATGAAGAAGTCGTTGGGCCGTTGTTGCAGGAAACTGTGAACCCAGAGCGGCAGGAAGATCTGTTTGTGTTGCTCGAACGGATGGGAGCGCATCATCCGAGCATGCCGCACTGGTATCTGCCGTTGATCGGCGTCGATCCGCGCCACCAGCGGATCGGACTGGGTTCTGTCCTGCTCGAATCGATGCTCTCGGTGTGCGATCGGCAGGGATTCCCGGCGTATCTCGAAGCGACCCACGAAATGAACATGGCGCTCTACGAACGGCATGGTTTTGCGGTCGGCGGCGTCCTTCAGGTGGGGTCGTCGCCGAAGCTTTTTTCCATGGTGCGGGAGCCTCGGTAAGTGGGATCCCTGCGGGTTTCTCCGCAGGGGAAATACATAATCACCCCCCGTCGGTTTGGTGTGAACGGCGCTCTTTTCAGAAGCATGAATAGACGAGTTCTCATTATCGACGACAGCCCGGCGACGACTCTGACGACGCGCCTTCTTCTCCAAAAACTTGGCAGCTTTGAAGTGTGCGAAGAAAACCACCCCCGCCGGGCGGTGGCCACGGCGCGCGGATTCCAGCCGGATGTGATCCTGCTTGATTTAACCATGCCGGACCTCGACGGCGGCTGTGTCGCGCAGCTCCTCGAGTCCGACCCCGCGCTCGCGAATGTTCCGATCATTTTCTTCACCGCCGCGATCGAGCCGGACGAAGTGGAGCGATTGCATGGCACGTGGGGTGGCATGCGTTTTATCTCAAAACCGATGCGGCCCAAGGCGATGATGCGAACGCTGGCCGATGCGCTGGCCGAGAGCGGGCGCAATTAAAGCATCGGGTTTTGCTGGAAGAGGTCGGTCCGCTCGGTGGGGTGAGTAGGGGATTTTGCCTACTGGACGGGGAATTTCCTCCGTTTAGTCTCGGCACGCGTTATGACCTCCCGGTCCGGTTTCCAACCTGCGGCGTTTATGGGCGGTGCTGCCTTGGTGGTGGCCGTGATGGTGGCGTCTTTTGGGACGGTAGGTTTACTAGGTTGGGCCACGGGAATTCCCGGGTTGGCGGGTTTCGGTCTGGGTGGGGAAACGATGAAGCCAAACACCGCTTTCGGCTTCATGCTGGCGGGGTTGGGGCTGTTTCTTCTGCGTGAGGAAAAGGCGGCTCCACGGCTGCGAAACCTCGGGCTCGGTTGCTCCGTCGCCCTGCTTGCTCTGGGGTTGCTGACGATGGGCGAGCACGCTTTCGGCTGGAACCTCGGGTTCGATGAAATGCTGGCGCGCGATTCGAGCCTGCCGCGGGAGTCGTTTCCCGCGCGGATGACGCCGCTGTCGGCGGTGAATCTCGTCATGATTGGCTTCGCGCTGATCTTCCTCCGCGTGGAAATGATCTGGCCCATGCAGGCGTGCGCTTTCGCGGTGGGATTGCTGAGCCTTTTTGGAGTGAGCCGCTCGATCCATGTCACCGGGAGCTCCGAGGGGATGCAGATTCTTTCCGCGGAGGCGCTGCATACGATGGCGGGTTTCATTTTGCTGGCGATCGGCTTGCAATGCGCCCGGCCGAACAAGGGGTGGATGGCGACCGTGAACCCGGAGCGAGCGGGAAGCAGCATGGCGCTGCGTTTGTTGATCGCTGCGGCGCTGATGCCGCTCGTGCTGGGGGCTCTGCGTGGCCGGTGGCAGGAGGCGGGCGGCTTTGGTTCGGAACTCGGGATTGCGCTCTTCGCGGCGGTGGGCGTCGCAATTTTTACGGCATTGATCTGGTTCAACGCGCATACCCTCAACGCGGTGCAGGAAAAGGTGCTGCACCGCGAGCGGCTCTATTTGGTGCTGAGCCAGTGCAATCAGAGCATCGTGCACATCCCGGATCGTGCGGCGCTGTTCGACCGGATTTGCGAAATCGCGGTCGATCTCGGAAAGTTTCGCATGGCGTGGATCGGTCTTGCCGATCGGGTGGAGCAGCGCGTGCGACCGGTGGCTTGCCGGGGGGCCGATGAAGGATTTCTCCAGCAGGCCATCTTTTCCCTGCGTGATGAACCCGCGGGGCGGGTGCCCGCCGCCGTCGCCATCCGTGAAGGCCGGGCCGTGGTGGCGAATCGCGTGGAGAGCGATCCGCGCATGGCGCCGCTCCGCACCGAAGCGCTGCGGCGCGGCTACCGTTCCGCCGCCGCGTTTCCGCTGCGCAACAACGGGGATGTGATCGGATGTTTCGTTCTCTATTCGGCGGAGCCGGGCTTTTTCAACGAGGAGGAAGTGAAGCTGCTCGATGAAGTAGCAGGTGACGTCTCCTTCGCGCTCCGGCAGATGGAAAACGAGGCCCGGCGCCGCCTGGCGGAGGAGGAACGCGTGCGGCTGGATCGCGAGTTGCGCCTGATATTCGACTCCGTGCCGGCGATGATTTTTTACAAGGACCTCCAGCATCGCCTGGTGCGTGCCAATGCGGAGATGGTGCGGACGCTCGGACGACCGGCGGAAGAACTGATCGGCAAAACCGATGCCGAACTCGGCACGCCTTACGCCGAGCAATACGCGAAAGACGAGGACGAGATCGCCGCGACCGGCCAGCCGAAGATCGGTTTCATCGAGCCGCTGATGACTCCGAGCGGCCAGCGGTGGCTCCAGACCGACAAGGTGCCGTTGCGCGATGAAGCGGGCAATATCACCGGGTTCATCGCCCTGGCGATCGACATCACCGAGCGCAAGCGCATGGAGGAAGCATTGCGCGCGAGCGAGGCGGAATTTCGTGCGAGCTTTCTCTCGATGGCGGTGGGACAGGTGCAGGCCGATCCCGTGTCGGGGCGTTATTTGCGGGTGAACCCGAAGTTCTGCGAAATCACCGGATACTCGGAGGAAGAGTTGCTCGGCATGACTTTCTACGAGCTGACGCATCCCGCGGATCGCGCGGCCGACACGGCGGCTCATCGGCGGATGGTGAGCGGGGAAATGCCGCAGCTGGAGCGAGAAAAGCGCTACCTTCGCAAGGACGGACGCCCTGTATGGGTAAGCATCAATGCGACGCTCATCCACAATGAAGCGGGCCGTCCGGTGCGCACGCTGGCGGTAATTCAGGACATCACGGAACGCAAACGTGCCGACGCCGCGCGCCTGTCGGCGGAAGCGAAGTTTCGGCGGCTGGTCGAGCAGTCGCTCACTGGCATCTACGTCATCCAGGACGACCGCTTCGTTTATGCCAACCCGAAGATGGAGGAGATCCTCGGTTACTCCGCGCAGGAACTGGCCGCGCGACCGTTGCTCGATTTCATTGCGGAGGAAGATCGCCCGACGGTGCAGCAGAACATTCGGCGCCGTCTGGATGGCTCAGTGGACAATGTGCGCTACGCGCTGCGCATGGTGCGCAAGGATGGGGTGATCGTGCACGTGGAGGCGCACGGCGGACGGGCGGAATACAACGGTCGTGCGGCTATTCTCGGCTCGCTGCTGGACGTGAGCGAGCGCAAGAACCTCGAGGACAAGCTGCTCCAGTCGCAGAAGATGGAAGCGGTCGGCCAGTTGGCCGGCGGCATCGCGCACGATTTCAACAACCTGCTCACGGCCATCCTCGGCAACGTGCGCCTCGCCATGGACGATCTCCCGACCGATCATCCCGCGCTGGAAAGCGTGCAAGAGATCGAGATCGCCAGCGCGCGGGCCGTCGATCTGGTGCGTCGGATTCTGACGTTTAGCCGCCAGCAGCCGGCCGAGCGCGAACCCGTGGCGTTGCGCGTGGTTGTGGAAGAGGCGCTCAAGCTGTTGCGGGCTACGCTTCCAGCGAGCATCGAGATTCGCGCGCAATTCGCCGGTTCGCCCACCGTGCTTGCGGATGCGACGCAGATTCATCAGGTGATCATGAATCTCGGCACGAATGCGGGCCACGCCATGAAGGGACGCGGCGCGCTGGAGGTGAGCATCGCTACGGTCGAGTTTACCGCTGAAGAAGCGCGCGCGTCGGCGGAATTGGACGAAGGGCGCTACGTGCGGCTGTCGGTGAGCGACGATGGCTGCGGGATGGACCAGGCCACCGTCGCGCGCATCTTCGAGCCGTTTTTCACCACCAAGCCGCTGGGTGAAGGCACCGGTCTCGGCCTTTCCGTCGTGCACGGCATCATGAAAAACCACGACGGTGCGATCACGGTTTATAGCGAACCGGGCAAAGGCACCGTCTTCCATCTCTATTTCCCGGTCCATGGCGGCGCGATAAAACCGGTGCCACTCACCCAGCGCCAGGCGGTGCGGGGGGCTGGCGAACACATCCTCTTTGTGGACGACGAAGAGCAGCTCGTGGTGCTCGCGAGCGAAATGCTCAAGCGCCTGGGTTATCGCGTGAGTGCCTTCAATCGGCCTCGCAAGGCCCTCGCCGCATTTCAGGCGGATCCGAAATCGTTCGACCTCGTCGTGAGCGACCTGTCGATGCCGGAGATGATCGGTCCCGAGCTGGCGCAGGAAATTCTGCGGATCCGGCCCGATATCCCGATCGTGATCGCCACGGGTTACATTCGACCCGAGGATACAGAGCGGGTGCGCGCTGTCGGGGTGAAGGCGCTCGTGCTGAAACCCAACACCGTCGAGGAGATGGCACCGATGTTCCACCGCATCCTCGCGGAGACCGGCGTGGCGAAGAAAGAGTGATCGGTGCGGGCCAGCCGTGTGGTCGATGTGGCTGGCTTTTAAGAAAGACGGAAGTTAAGGAGTTGGGGATGCTTCTTCCCAGAACAGCAATTGGCCTGCGTGGCATGGTTTCTTTGGGTGTGCTGATGGTTGCATTGGGTTTGCCGGGCCGTTCCCGCGCGGAGGAAACCGTGACGCTCCAGCTCAAATGGCGTCACCAGTTTCAATTCGCCGGCTATTACGCAGCGGAAGCCAAAGGCTTCTACAAGGAGGAAGGGCTTTCGGTGCGCATCATTGAAGGTGGGCCCGGTCGTCCGCCGGTGCCGACCGTCTTGAACGGCGGCGCCGACTTTGGCGTGAGTGATTCGGAGATCGTGCTGGCGCGAGCGAAGGGACAGCCGGTGGTCGCGTGTGCGGCTATCTTTCAGCATTCGCCGTATGTGATCATGAGCCTGAAGCAGCGCGGTATTCGCTCGCCCGGCGATCTTCCCGGCAAGCGGGTGATGCTGGGGGAAGACCAGGGCGCCGCCCAGTTTCGCGGCATGCTCATCCGGGAGGGAGTCGCGCCGGAGCGAGTGGAGATGGTGCCGCATAGCTGGGAGCCGGCCGACCTGATCGAGGGGCGCGTGGATGCGATGTCTGCCTACGCCATGGTGGAACCGGTCCGGCTGAAGGCGCGCGGCATCGAGACTTCCCTGCTGCGCGCGATCGACTACGGGGTCGATTTCTACGGTGATACGCTCTTCACGACGGAGGCGCACGTGCGGAGCAATCCGAAACGGGTCGCGGCCTTTGTGCGCGCGAGCCTGCGTGGCTGGGATTACGCGATGAAACATCCCGAGGAAATCGCCGACTTGATCGCGCCGATGGAAGGCGTCGCCGAGCGCGGCGACACGCGGGAGGTGATCCTCCAACACGCGCACGGCATGCGCGACTTCATCCTCCCCGACGTCGTGGAGATCGGGCACATGAATCCCGGAAGGTGGGAGCGAATCGCGGACACCTTCGCGAAGGTCGGCATGGCGCCAGCCAACGTTTCGCTCACCGGTTTTGTCTTCGAGCCGAATCCTCCCGTCGATCCGGCGTTGATTCGGAGATTGGTTGCGTTGGGCGCCGGGTGTTTCGTGATCGCCGGAGTGGCCATTTTCTGCGTCGTGATGGTGCGGCGACAGGTGCGGCTGCGCACGCAGGATTTGCAGGCCGAGATCGCACAGCGGCAGCGCGCCGAGGACGAGCTGAAAAGGCAGCAGCGTTTCCTGACCGATCTGGTGGAGAACAGCGGCTCCCTGGTCTTCGCCAAGGATCGCGAAGGGCGCTATCAGCTCGTGAACAAGATGTGGGAAGCGGTGACTGGGCGTCCACGCGGGCAGGTGCTCGGACGGACCGATGCGGATGTTTTTCCCGGCCCGAGCGGCGAACGCTTTCGGCAGAACGACCTGGCGATCATGGAGGCCGGCCGGAGCCAGACGATCGAGGAACTGCTGCCGGAGCCGGCCGGCGTGCGCACCTTCCTCTCGGTGAAATTTCCCCTGCGCGATGCGAGTGGTGCGGTGGCGGGGGTTTGTGGGATGACCACGGACATTACCGAGCGCATTCGCACGGAGGAAGCGCGGCGGCGCAGCGATGAGCGGTTTGCGGTGCTCTTTCAATCAAGCCCGGTGCCCGCGGCCTTCAGTGTGCTGGAAAGTGGACGCTTGCTCGAAGTGAACGCGCGAATGTGTGAATTTTGCGGTTGGACGCGGGAGGAGGTGATCGGAAAAAGCGTGCTCGAACTGGGGGTGTGGTGCGATCCGGACGCGCGGCAGAGAATGGTGGAAGACCTGCGAGCCGACGACAAGGTGCATGAAATGGAAGTGCGCCTGCGGCATCGCAGCGGGGAAGAGCGCCCGGTGCTCCTGTCGATGAAACGATTGGAACTGCCGGGAGTCGATGAGCCCGCGGCGGTGGCGCTGTTCATCGACATCAGCGAGCAGCACGCCGCGCAGCAGCGGCAGGCGCATCTGCTGCGCACCATTCGCACGATCAGCGAGGCGAATTCGCTCATCGTCCGGGCGAAGAGCGAGGAGCAGCTTTTGAACGATTTCTGCGAGCGCATGGTGAAGGAGACCGGGCACCGGCTCATCTGGGTTGGGTTTGTCGATGACAAGACCAGGCGCGTGCAGATTGTCGCCAAGGCGGGTTCGGCACTGGAGTATCTCGAGGGGATCGAGCTCAGCGCGGACGAAAACGAGATCACCGGACGCGGGCCGTCGGGCGTATGCATTCGGACGGGGCAGACGACGAATTGCCGCAGCTTCACTCGTAATTCCGACTTCGCCCCGTGGCTCGAACGTGCCGAGCGGGCCGGAATGCGCAGCTCGATCTCTCTTGCGCTGCGGGTGGATGGCCGCGTGATCGGTGCTTTCACGATTTATTCCGATGTGGAAGATCGCTTCGACGACGAGGAGTCGGACCTGCTGGCCGGGTTGGCCGACGACCTGTCCTTCGCCATCGGCGCGATGCGGCGTGAGCGCTGGCTGCGCATCATCAGCCATGCCATCGAACACAGTCCCGCAACGGTCGTCATCACCGACTCGGAGGGAAACATCGAGTATGTGAACCCGAAGTTCACCGAACTGACTGGCTATACGAAGGAGGAAGCGATCGGAGAAAATCCCCGCATCCTCAAATCGGGGGAGACTTCGCCGGAGGAATACCGCCGACTCTGGGAGACGATCAAGGCCGGTGGGGAGTGGCGCGGGGAATTCCACAACGTGAAGAAAAACGGCGAGCTATATTGGGAAAATGCGTGGGTCTCTCCGGTGCCGGACGAAAGCAGCGGCGTCACGCGTTTCATCGCGATCAAGGAAGACATCACGGCGCGCATGGAAGCCGAGCGGTTGCTGCGGGATCAACTGGCTCGCACTGCGCTGCTCAACCAGATCGTCCGCATCATCGGCACGCGCACCGATCTGCAAACGATCCTCTTCGTGGTGGCGTGCAATCTCGAGGAGCATCTGCCGGTGGATTTCAGCGCACTGTGCCTGATCGACGAAAAGAGCACCGACCTCATGCTCACGGCCATGGGCAAGCAGAGCGAGCAGCTCGCCGCGGCGGCGGGTTTCGGCGAGGGCGAACGGCTGGCTATCGTCTCCGACGCACTCGAGCAGTGCAAACGCGGTGTTCTGGTGCACGAGCCGGAGCTGGTGCATGCGCAGGGCGCCTTCGGAGCCGCTCTCGCCCGGGCCGGGCTGGGGTCGGCGGTGCTCGCACCGCTGGCGATGACGGAGGATGTGTTCGGCGTGCTGCTGGCCGCGCGCCGGCAGCCGCACGGCTTCAGCGAGGACGATCGGGAATTTGTTCGCCAGTTGGGGGAGCACGTGGGGCTGGCGATTCACCAGGTGCGGCTGCTTTCCGATCTGCGGATCGCCAATGCCGAGCTGCATGCCTCCCGCGAGGCGGCGCTCCAGCAGGAACGCCTGCGCGCCCTCGGGCAGATGGCCAGCGGGGTCGCGCACGATATCAACAACGCGATCTCCCCGGTCTCGATTTATTGCGACCTCATCCAGCAGACCGAGACCAACCTGAACGACGAGTCGAAGGATTTTCTCAAGACGATCCAGCACGCGATTCAGGATGTCGCCGGCACCGTGGCGCGGCTGCGCGAATTTTATCGCAAGCGCGACGAACAGATCGAGTTGTTCCCCATTGCGCTCAACCATGTGGCGAAGGAAGTCGTCAAACTCACCCGCGCCCGCTGGGTCGATATGCCGCAGGAGCGCGGCATCGTCATCCAGATGGATCTCCAGCTCGCCAATGCGCTGCCCGACGTGCCCGGCATCGAGACGGAGATTCGCGAGGCGGTGATCAATCTCGTCTTCAATGCCGTGGATGCGATGCCGGAGGGCGGCAGGCTTACTTTGCGCACCGGCCTCACCGAAGAAAAGCCGCCGAGGGTTTTCATCGAAGTCGGCGATACCGGAGTGGGCATGGATGCGGAGACGCGCCATCGGTGTCTCGAGCCGTTCTTCACGACCAAAGGTGAGCACGGCACCGGGCTTGGCCTCGCCATGGTCTGCGGGGTCGCGCAGCGGCACGATGCGGAGATCATCATCGAGAGCGAGCGAGGCAAGGGCACAACGATCCGGCTGACCTTCACCGTGCCCGACGGCGCGTTGCTCAAGCGCGCACCTGCCGACGAACCCGTGCAGGTGCCGCCGCTGCGGGTGCTCGTCGTCGATGATGATCCGCTCATCACGAGGGCGCTCGATTTTGGGCTGCAAGTCGGCGGGCACACCGTGGTGGTGGCGAGTGGAGGCAAGGAGGGAATCGAACGCTTCCTTGCGGCCCTCGCGGAAGGGCCGCCGTTCCAGGCGGTCATCACCGATCTCGGCATGCCGCACGTCGATGGCCGGCAGGTCGCGGCGGCGGTGAAGGCGGCGGCGCCAGCGACTCCGGTGATTCTGCTGACCGGCTGGGGCCAGCGACTCATTGCGGCGGACGAGATCCCCGAGAATGTCGATCGGGTGCTGAGCAAACCGCCCCGGTTGCGCGAAGTGGCGGAAGCACTCGCGGCTTGCTGTGGGCCTGCCCTCGGAGCGTAAGATGAGAGCGCCATGTTTCGCGCGCTTTTTCTCCTCCCCTTGTTTTTCCTCACGGCCTCCGCTGCCCCCCTCACCGTCGCCCAGGACGGCAGTGGCGATTTCAACGGCAAGGATGAAAAGCCGATCCTGGCGGCGATCGAAAAGGCTCGCGCGGCTGGTGGTGGCACCATTCTGATCAAGAGCGGGACTTATGTCTGCGGGCGTTCGATTGGCCTGAAGGATGCAAAGAAGATCACATTCCAGGGCGAACCGGGTGCGATGCTCAAATTGCCGCCGTTGCAATTTGCCGAGACGAGCGCGGACGCCGCCGTGGGCGGGACCGAATTGCGCGTGCGTGTGCAACAAGGCCTGACGCCGGGGTTGCGCCTGCGGATCATGGCAAACGGCGCGATCGACTCGTTCTCCGGCAAGGCGAAGCCGACCTTTTTTGTTGGCCTCCAAAAGATCGACGGCGACCAGCTGGCGCTGGCGAAGCCGTTGGAGTTTCCCGTGCCGGCAGGAACGAGGATCATCAACGAAGACGCGCCGAATCTTTTCGAGTTCCGCGGGGCGTGCGAAGGCATCGTCATCGAACAACTGGCGATCGATGGCGGCCGGACGGCCAGCGATCCCGCGGTTTCCGGTCACGCGCAGCTTTGCGGCATCTTTGCCAGCGGTGCCTACAACTACACCGACGGCCTCACCGGTCCGCCGGTAAGCCGGCTGATCGTGCGCGATTGCACGATCCGAAACTGCTTCGGCCGCGGCGTCGCGCTCTACGCGGTGCGCAACGCGATGGTCGAGCGCTGCACCATCGAGGACACCGTGGATGAGGCGATCGACCTCGATCATTTCGCCGTGGGCTGCATCGTGTCGCAAAACGCCGTCGCCCGCTGTCACGTCGGCGTCGAACTCAACGACGCGAACGAATGCACCGTGCTGCGGAACCGGTTCGAGGCGTGCGATATTGGCATCAATCTCTGGCGCTGGTGCAAGATGCCCGACCTCAACACGCGCAACGTGATCATGGAAAACGCCTTTGTCGGCACCAAGGGCAACGCGCTCCAACTCGCCGCTGGCACGGCCACGAATATCGTCAGCCACAATCATATTCGCGGCAGTGGCGGGAAGTCGATCGCTCTCAATGGGGATGACTACGAGATCAGCGGTAACGACGTGGACGGTAAGATTGCGGATGGTGGGAAGGGCAACGACGTGTTCGACAATCTGGTGCGCTGAGTAAATCATCATCGGCTCGATGAACTCTGTTCAACCGCTGGACCTGAGCCAGCTTCGTGTTTTCCCTCTCGCCGAGCGGCGCAGCCTCACGCGCGCCGACGATATCCTGATTTCTCCGGACGCGGCGCCAAAACCGCTGCCGGAAGATCTCGCCGCCGCAGTGCGCGAGGCCGCTGCGAATGTGCGCGCGGCCCGGGAGCGGGGCGCCAGCATCATGCTCATCTATGGTGCGCATCTTTTGCGGAATGGCGCGGCGCTGCTGCTCGATCGCCTGATGGAGCAGAAATTCCTCACGCACCTCGCGACAAACGGCGCCGGGACGATTCATGACTGGGAATACGCGTGGTTCGGCGCGAGCACGGAGAGTGTGGAGATGAACGTGGCCAGCGGCACGTTCGGCACGTGGCACGAGACGGCGACGAACATTCACCTCGCGCTCATGACCGGCGCGCTCGACGGGCTCGGCTACGGACGTTCGCTAGGGCGGTTCATTGGCGAGGACGGCGCGAATGTGCCGAGCGTGGGGGAATTGGAATCGCAGATCCGTGCCGAGCCGTCGCACCCGCTTACGGCAGCGCGCGCTGACCTGCTGCGCGCGATTCGCGCGGGCCACGTGACGGAGGGCCGCGTTCGGGTCGAGCATCGCTGGAAACAGGCGTCGATCCTTGCCAGCGCCTGGAAGCACGGCGTGGCGATGACGGTGCATCCAGGGATCGGCTACGACATTATTTCCAATCACCCGATCTTCAGCGGCGCGGTCATTGGCCGGGCGGCGGAATGGGATTTCAAGCTCTTCGGCGGTTCGGTCGCGGGACTCGACGGCGGCGTGGTGCTGTCGGTCGGGTCTGCCATCATGGGGCCGCAGGTTTTTGAGAAGACCTTGAGCTGTGTGAACAATCTGCGGCTGCAAAGCGGGCGGAGTGTGATCTCCGGGCACACCATTCACGTGGTCGATCTCCAGGACGGTGGTGGCTGGGATTGGACCAAGGGTGAACCGCCGAAAACCAACGCGGCGTATTATCTGCGCTTCTGCAAAAGTTTCTCCCGCATGGGCGCGCCGATGCACTACCTCCAGTGCGACAACGCCACGTTCATTCATCATCTCTGCCGCGAACTCTGCTCATGACGCCCGCCCGCTTCGACGAAATCACTTCCCGCTACGCGCGCCTGCGCCTTGCCGTGGTCGGCGACTTCTGCCTCGACCGTTATCTCGAGATCGACCCCACGAAGGTGGAGACTTCGATCGAGACGAATCTGCCCGTGCACAATGTCGTGAATGTCCGCGCTCAGCCCGGTGCGGCGGGGACGGTGCTGAACAATCTCGTCGCACTGGGAGTCGGCACGATTTTTCCGGTCGGGTTTTGCGGTGACGATGGCGAGGGTTTCGAGCTGCGTCGCGCGCTTGGGGCATTGCCCGGTGTGCAGCTCGATCATTTCCTTACCACGCCGCTGCGCCGCACCTTCACCTACTGCAAGCCACTCGTGCTCGACCCCGGCCAGCCACCGCGCGAGTTGAACCGGCTCGATTCCAAAAACTGGACGCCAACGCCTCCGCCAATCGTGCAGCACATTGTCCAGGCGCTCGGCACACTGCGCGGGGAAGTCGATGCGGTGATCGTGATGGATCAGGTGGATGTGGCCGAAACGGGCGTGGTCAGTTCGGGGGTGCTGCCGGCGTTGACGGGATTCCCGCCGACGGTGCCGGTGCTGGCCGACTCGCGCCGCGGCCTGCGCGATTATCCGCCGGTCATCTTCAAAATGAACGCGGCAGAACTCCGCGCCCTTATCGGCGGGGAAGGGGATGAGAAAGCCGCGGCTCGCGTTCTGGCGGCGAAAAATGGACGCGCGGTTTTCGTGACGATGGCGGAGCGGGGCATGGTGGGCGCCGCGCCGGACGGCTCGATCGATCATCTGCCCGCGCTCCCCTTGCGCGGTCCCATCGATGTGGTCGGCGCCGGCGATTCGGTGACGGCGAACCTCACCACGGCACTGGCGGCCGGAGCCTGCACTGGAGAAGCGATCGAGCTGGCCATCGCCGCCTCCTCGCTGGTGATCCACCAGCTCGGCACGACCGGCACGGCCAATGTGGAGCAACTTCGCGCCCTTGCAGGGTCGCCTGGCCCGGCTTGATTAGCGGCTCGATGTTTCGATTCCTGCGCACCCTGATTCTCGTGCTCGCGCTGGCCGCCTTGGCTGCGGCGGGGTTGTTGATTGTCCTGTCGCCCGATCCGCTCTACGCGGCCCAGGAGCTTACCTCCTTTGGCCGTTATGCCGCGCAGGATGGCCTCATCGCGGAAGCCGCGAAGAAGAACCACCTCGATCCCGCGTTGGTGAAGGCGATGATGTGGCGCGAGAGCGCTTTCGAGCCGGACAAGGTGGGCACCTCCGGGGAGCGTGGTCTCATGCAGGTTGGCGAGGCCGCCGCCTCGGACTGGGCTCGCGCTCAGAAGATCGAAACGTTCATGCCGCCGGACCTTTTCGAGCCGCGCACGAATGTCGAAGCCGGCACATGGTATCTCAAGCGAGCCATCGAAAAGTGGAAAGATCGCGACGATCCCATCCCGTTTGCGTTGGCCGAATACAACGCGGGCGCCAGCCGGCTCGACCGCTGGATTGCCGCTACCGGGGTGGGCCCGAAGGCCGACGCGCACGATCTGCTCAACTCGATCGATTTTCCCGGCACCCGCCGTTACGTCGAAGAAATTATGGCTCGGGCCCGGTTTTATCGTGCGCGCGGCGGCTACTGAGCGAACGAAGAAGAAGGAATGAAGGGACGAACGTTTTTGCCTGCCTGCGCCGTAATGCTGGGGTGCCTTGCCTCGGCGCGGGCGGTCGTCTTTTTTTCGACCGGCGATATTGCCTACAACACGCAGGCGCCGACCGGGAGTTACCTGAACAGCGGCTGGCAGTATGAAGGGCGTTTCGGGAATTTCCTCGGCACGGTCATCGGTCCCCAGTTTTTCATCACGGCCGAGCACATTGGCGGGAGCGTCGGCGCGCAGTTTTTTTTCAACAACCAGACCTACACGACTGACGCCTTCTACGACGACCCGAACAGCGATCTGCGCATCTGGCACGTCACGACGACGTTTTCCTCGTATGCGCAGCTCTACAAAAAGAGCGACGAAATCGGGAAGGAACTCGTGCTCTTCGGACGCGGCCCGGCGCGCGGTGCGGAGATCGCCGGCAAAGGCTGGTTGTGGGGCACGACGAATCAGGAGCAGCGCTGGGGCACGAATGTGGTGACGGATATCGCCAATGCGGGTTCGCCTTATGGTCAGATGGTCGAGGCGGCGTTCGATCCGAATCCGAATCTGCCCAATGAAGCGATGTTGAGCGTTGGGGATTCGGGCGGCGGCCTGTTCATCAAGGACACCGATGGGGTCTGGAAGCTCGCCGGGGTGAATTTCGCGGTGAGCGGACCTTACAAGGACCCGAACACGGGCCTGACTTTCAACGCGTCGCTCTACGATCAGAACGGCTACGAAGGGCAGCAGTTCAATGGTTCTTACGCGCCCGAGACGGGACCGGGCTCACTCTATGCCACGCGTATCTCGGCGAATCTGGACTTCATTCACCAGGTGACCGGCATGCCCGAGCCGTCCACGGGCGCGGCGATCGTGACTGGATTCGCGATGTGGGCGGGATGCGTGCGCCGGCGCGCGTTGGGGTCCAGGCGTGAGCCTGCGGCAAGGCGCCAGCAGGAAAGAGCGCAGCCTGACGGCTGGGCGTGATTTTGGACAGCCTGAAGGCCGGACACCAACGGGCTTACAGGCCTTCGCCGGCCTGGAGGGTCTTCTTGCCCTCGTAGATCACGTCTTTGTAAGTCGCGCCGGCGGGGATCATCGGCAGCACGTGCTCGGTGTAGGGCACCATCACTTCCAGCACGCACGCGGTCTTCTGGTCGAGGAACCATTGCATGGCCTCGGCGAGATCCTTCTTGTGCTCGACGCGGCGGGACGGGATGCCGAAACCGTCGCAAATCTTCATGAAGTCGGGGTAGATCGTCTTCGTGTCGGCGACCACGCGGGCTTCGTCCTCGAACAGGCCGAGGAAGGTATGGCCGCGGTTCGAGGCGAAGAAGCGGTCTTCCCACTGCACCACCATGCCGAGGTGAAGATTGTTCAGCACCAGCGCCTTGGCGGCGATGCCTTCCACACGGGCCATGGCGAGTTCCTGAATGTTCATCACGAACGAACCGTCGCCGTCGATGTCGATGACTTCGCGGTTCGGGCAGGCCACCTTCGCGCCGAGCGCGGAGGGATAGCCATAGCCCATCGAGCCGAGGCCGAGGGACGAGATGAACTGGCGGGGCTCATCCACCGGATAAAACTGCGCGGCCCACATCTGGTGCTGGCCCACGCCGGTGGTAATGATCGCCTGGCCCTTGGTCATCTTGTGCAGGAGCTCGATGGCATACTGCGGCTGGATGGCGTCTTCGGTGTCTTCGTAGAAGAACGGGAAATCCCTCTTCCACTCCGCGATCTGTGCGCGCCACTCGGGGTAAAGCGAGAAGTCCTTCGATTTCCGTTCAAAGCCGGCCTGCGCGAGGAGCTGGTTCAGGCGATTCAGCGCGAACTTCACATCGCTCTGGATCGGCAGACGCACGACCTTGTTCTTGTTGATCTCGGCGTTGTCGATGTCGATGTGGACGATCGTGCCGTGCTTGCAGAACTCGCTCAGCTTGCCGGTCACGCGATCGTCGAAACGCACGCCCACCGCGATGAGCAGGTCGGCTTCGTTCACCGCGTTGTTGGAATACACCGTGCCGTGCATGCCCAGCCAGCGGAGCGACAGCTCGTGCGACTGCGGGAAGGCACCGAGACCCATCAGCGTGCCCGCGGTGGGAATCTGCGTGCGCTCGGCAAATTCGAGCAGTTCCTGGTGTGCTTCACCGCTGATGATGCCGCCGCCAAAATAGATCATCGGCTTCTTCGCCTGGCGGATGAAACCGACGAGTTCGTTCAGCTCGTGGTCGCCGCAGCGGACATCGGGCTTGTAACCGCGCAGGTTCACCTCCGAAGGCCACACCGGCTGGGTCTTGCCCATCTGGATGTTCTTCGGCACGTCGATCAGCACCGGCCCCGGACGGCCCGTCTGCGCGATGTGAAAGGCTTCCTTCACGATGCGCGGCAGGTCGTTGATATCGGTGACCAGATAATTGTGTTTCACGATCTGCGCCGTGACGGAGAACACGTCGGTCTCCTGAAAGGCGCCTTTGCCGATCATCGCCTGCGGCACCTGGCCGGTGATGGCGACGAGCGGGGTGGAATCGAGGAAGGCGTCGGCGATGCCGGTGACGAGGTTCGTCGCGCCCGGGCCGCTGGTCGCCATGCACACGCCCGCTTTGCCGGTGGCGCGAGCGTAGCCTTCCGCTGCGAAGACGCCGCCCTGTTCATGGCGCGGCAGGAAGGTGCGGATCTTCTTCGAGCGGGTCAGCGCCTGATGCATGGCCATCGATGCTCCGCCCGGGTAGGCGAAGATCGCCTCCACGCCTTCGCGTTCCAGCGCCTCGACCAGGATATCCGCCCCGGTCATGGCGGGGCCGACTTCACCGCGATTCTGCGGAGCGGCGGTGGTGGCAGGCTGGGACGTGGTCGTAGTGCTCATGTGCGTGGATAAAAAGGGCGGAGATGATACTCCCGAAGCTCGGGGGCGGCAAGGTGGAGTTTCCGGATCGCAAAGGCCGTGACTTTGGTGCCTCTCGACCGCATACCAGACCGAACATGCCCGAGATGAATGCTCCTCGCTCCTTCGCGGACCGGTTTCGGAGGCAGGCCTCCTTTTGGCTCGGAGCTGTTTTTCTCGCAGCGATAGTGGGTGCGGCGGGAGCGGAGTTGATCTCTCCGTGGATTTCGCAGGGATATCTGGCGACGAGCCTTGCTGCCATGGTGGCCTATGGAATCGATAAGGATCGGGCCGGGCGCAGCGAATGGCGGCTGACGGAGAGTCTGCTGCATCTTCTTGAGCTTCTGGGCGGCTGGCCCGGGGCGCTGTTTGCCCAGCAGCTTTTCCGGCACAAGACCCGCAAGGTCGGCTTTCAGGTCATCTTCTGGATCGTCGTGCTCGCTCATCTGGGACTGTGGGGTTGGCTGGCGTATGAGCGTTGGGGCACGCGGATGCGCTGAAAGTGCAAAAGCTCCCCATTTGGAGGAATGGCGGGGCGGCTAAGGCCGGGGCAGGGTGCCGGTCTTTCCCCGCAGATGTTCCGCCTCCTCGTCTTTCCGTTTTTCGTCGCTACGGCGCTGGCCTTTACGCCGGATGAACTCCGCCTGAGCGCGGAAGCGCGCGGGGTGCTCGCGCACCAGTGCACGAAGTGCCACGGCCAGCACAAGCAGAAGGGCGAGTTGCGGCTCGATACGAGGGCGGGCGCCATGAAGGGCGGCGAAAATGGCGCAGCGATTGTGCCGGGGAAGCCCGAGCAGAGCGAACTGCTCAAGCGCGTGACGCTGCCCACGGCGGACGACGACCACATGCCGCCGGAAAAGAAAGTCGTGGAATCGCAGGACATCGACACCTTGCGGAAGTGGATCGCCGCCGGCGCCCCGTGGCCGGATGGCGAAACCGCCGGCGTGGTTTTCCAGCGTGCGCCGATCGCACCGCGAAAGCCGGAGTTCCCGGCGGGGACCGAAGCGTTCGAGAACCCGATCGATAAATTCGTCGCCGGATATTTTGCGCAGCAGAAGATCGAGTGGCCGCAAGCGGTGGACGACCGGACCTTTCTCCGCCGCGCTTCCCTCGACGCGGTGGGCTTGCTGCCGACATGGGAGGAGGTGCAGAAATTCGACGGTAATCGCGCCAAGGTCGTCGATGCCCTGCTCGCGCGGAATGAGGATTACGCGGTCAACTGGCTGACTTGGTGGAACGATGCATTGCGCAATGACTACACCGGGACCGGCTATATCGACGGCGGGCGCAAGCAGATCACGAAGTGGCTCTACGCCGCACTGCTCAAGGACCTGCCTTACGATCAGTTTGTGCGCGAGTTGATCGCTCCGGGTGCGGATGCGGAAGGCTTCATCAAGGGAATCAAATGGCGCGGCAATGTGAGTGCCGGGCAGCGGGTCGAACTACAGGCGGCGCAGAGCGTGGCGCAAGTCTTTCTCGGGCTGAACCTCAAGTGCGCGAGTTGTCACGACTCGTTTACGAACGACTACAAGCTCACCGATTCACACGCGCTGGCGGCGGTCTTCGCCGATGCGCCGCTCGATGTTTTTCGCTGCGACAAGGCTACCGGTGAAAAATGTGCGCCCGCCTTTTTCTGGCCCGAACTGGGGACGATCGATGCCGCTAAACCACGGGTTGAGCGGCAGAAAGACCTCGCGACGTTGCTCACGAAAAAGGAAAACGGCCGCCTGGCTCGCACGATGGTGAACCGGCTCTGGGCGGTGTGTTTCGGGCGGGGCTTGATCGAGCCGGTGGATGTGATGGACAACCGCGCCTGGAATCAGGACCTGCTCGACTGGCTCGCGTCCGATTTTGCGGAAAACGGTTTCCGGGTGAAGCGCACGCTGCGTCTCATGCTCACCTCACGAGCGTATCAACTTCCATCCATGCACACCGCGAGCGCGGACGATCTCGCGAAGAATTCGTTCGTCTTCCGAGGACCGGTGGTGCGTCGGATGGGTGCGGAGCAATTCGCCGATGCGGTCAGTCGCGTGGCGGCGCCGATCTATGCGAAACGGCAATTTGCTCCCGGTCGCGACGACGGCGCACTCGCGAAGAGCGCGGCATGGATCTGGCACGACGAGGGCGACAAACCGCTCGGCAGCTTCCCCGAAGGCAAACGCTACTTCCGCACGACCTTCGATCTGCCCGCGGGAAAAAAGGTCAAACTCGCCCGGGTGGTCGCCACGGCGGATAACAGCTTCACGCTTTTTGTGAATGGGAAGCGATCCATCGTCGGCACAACGTGGGAAAGCGCCGATGCCGCCGATATTTCCGATCTGCTCGGCAACAGGACGGTCACGCTCGCGGTGATGGCGGAAAATCTCGTTGCGGGCGCTGCTGGATTGAAGCTGGCGCTGGCGATCTGGTTCGACGGGCAGAAAGCGCCGATGCTCGTGGAGACCGGCACGGGCTGGCGCACGAGCGCGCGTGTGTTCAAGGACTGGGAGACGCCCGCTTTTGATGACAGCGCATGGACTTCCGCGATCGCGCTCGGACCCGATGGGCTGCCGTGGGCCGGGGTGCGCGGTTTTTCGCTTACCGAAGAACCGCCACTCGCCCGAGCCGCGCTGGTGCAGAATGACGCGTTGCTCAATGTGCTCGGTCGTCCGATCCGCGATCAGAGCGTGATGCAACGCCCCTCGCAGGCCACGCTGCTGCAGGCGCTCACCCTCACGAACGGGAAAACCTTCGCCGCCGCGCTCGAGCGTGGCGCGCAACTCTGGACGCACAAGGAAGCGGATGCCGTGAAACGACTCACCAATCTTTACCGCACCGCGCTGCTGCGCGATCCGCGGCCCGACGAACTCACCTTCGCCCAGGCCGGCCCCGGCGACGTGCTCTGGGCGCTCGTGCTTCAGCCTGAATTCCAGATCATTTACTAATATGAATCGCCGCGATTTTCTCCGCCGCGTCTCCGCTTCCTCGCTTGCGGCCCTTGCCACCGGTGCGCCGCGCCAGGCGTTTGCCCTGAGCAAAGCCGCGCGGCCGAAGCCCACCGCTGATACGGTCATCCTGCTCTGGATGGCTGGTGGCATGGCGCATACGGAGACATTCGACCCGAAACGCTATTCGCCGTTCGAGCCCGGCATGCAGGCGTCGTCGATGCTCTCGACGTTTGCCGCGAAGCCGACGGCGCTTGATGGCGTGATGCTATCGGACGGGCTTGAGGAAATTGGGAAGGTGCTCGATCGCGGCACGCTCATTCGTTCGCACGTCGTGGCGGATCTCGGAAAAATCCTGCACTCGCGGCATCAGTTCCATTGGCACACCTGCTACGAGCCGCCGCAGAGTGTGGCGGCACCGCATCTCGGCGCGTGGATCGCCAAGGAACTCGGCCCGAAGCATCCGGTCGTGCCGCCATTCATTGTCATCGGCCAGCGGTTCGATCGCGGCGAGAAGGAAGAACTGAAGGCCTTTCACACCGCCGGGTTTCTCGGGCAGGAATACGGGCCGTTCATCGTCGAAGAACCGACTGCCGCGCTCGATACGGTGCGCCCGCCTGCGGGGATGACGCCCGAGCGTTTCGAAGCGAGGCAGGCCATCTATCGCGAGATGCTGAAGAAGAGCGGCTTTGGCGAAAAGGCGAGTGACTATCAGCAGGACTCGATGGTGCGCTCGATGGAGCAGGCCTACGCGTTGCTGCGCTCGCCCGAGGCCGCGGCGTTCGATCTCAAAGCCGAGTCGAAGGATGCCTTCGAGGCCTACAACACTGGACGTTTCGGCTTGGGCTGTCTCCTCGCGCGACGCCTCGCTGAATCCGGGGCGCGCTTCATCGAAGTGACGAGTGAATACATTCCCTTCGAATACTGGGACACGCACAAGGACGGCCACGAGCGGCTCGCGAAGTTGAAGCAGGAGATCGATCGCCCGATCGCCCGCCTCGTGCGGGACCTCGACGAGCGCGGGTTGCTCGGCCGCACGCTCATCGTCCTCGCGAGCGAGTTCAGCCGCGACGCCATGCTCGAAGGCGCCGCCGACAAACCCGCCGACCAGGGCCGCGATCTCAAGGCGCTGCCGGACATCGTGAACGAAACCAAATACTACGGCATGCACCGCCATTTCACCGGCGCGGGTTCGGTGCTGATGTTCGGTGGCGGCGTGAAGCGCGGCTACGTTCACGGCAAAACCGCCGACGAGCGCCCGTGCAAGGCGATCGAGAAACCGGTCACGATCGCCGAGCTGCACCAGACGATCTATCACGCGCTCGGCATCGCTCCCGACATCCACTACGAGATCGAAGGCCGCCCCTTCTACACCACGCCAGATGGCAAAGGCGTGGCGGTGCAGGAACTCCTCGCCCGCGCCTAGACAAGGCGTTGCGATGGCGGTTGGGTGACGGCGGGGTTAAATCCGGTGCGGGCGGAGCCGTAGCGTCTCGACGGCGCGGATTATCCTGCGAAGAAGCGTCGCTTTTACTGCAATGCTCTCCGAACCCGGACGCCTGCGCGAAACGAATCCCGCTGCCCGATTCCTCAAAGCCACCGAGGATCTGATCTTCCACCATGTCCACGGCGGGCAGCTCATCTACAACACCTGCTGGGAAGATCCGCGGATCGACCGTCAGCTTATGGAACTCGATGGCGATAGCCGGGTGGTGATGATCACCAGCGCCGGGTGTAATGCGCTCGATTACCTGCTCGATGGGCCGGCGGAGATTCACGCGGTGGATGTGAACTTTCGCCAGAATGCGTTGCTGGAACTGAAACTCGCGATGATCCGGCGGGGCGACTTCGCGGACTTCTTCGAGTTCTTCGGCCTCGGCTCACACACGGATCACCAACGGGTCTATCGCTCGCTGCGCAAGGAGCTGCCGGAGTTTGCGCGCAAGTTCTGGGATGCGAAGATTTCGTTCTTCGATCCCGGCGGAATGAAGAAGTCGTTTTACTACCACGGCACGGCGGGCATGGCGGCGTGGTTGCTGGGCTCGGCGCTGTTCAAGGCGAAGCCCAACATCAAGAACTTCGCGATGTGTCTGCTCGATGCGGATTCCGTCGAGCAACAGGCCGAGGTCTATGAGCTGCTCGAGCGGAAAATCTGGGACAACCTGAGCAACTGGCTCATCCGCCAGCGCATGATCATGACGCTGCTCGGCGTGCCGCGTCCGCAGATCAAGCTGATCGAAGATCACTATCCCGGCGGCCTCGGCGCTTATGTGAAAGACAAGCTCCGCCGCGTGATGGCCGAGTTGCCGGCATCGGAGAACTATTTCTGGCGCGTTTATGTGACCGGTTCCTACACGATGTCGTGCTGCCCGAATTACCTGCGCAAGGCGAACCTCGGCCTGCTGGGAGAACGTGCGGACCGGGTGCGCACTCACACGTGCAGCATCTCGCAATTCCTCCAGCAGAACCCCGGCGTGTATTCGCACTACGTGTTGCTCGATCACCAGGACTGGCTGGCGTGGCATGATCCCGTGGCACTCCGCGAAGAGTGGGAGTTGATCTTCCAGAACAGCCGGCCCGGCACGAAAGTGCTGCTCCGTTCCGCGGGGTTATCGCTCGATTTTGTGCCGGAGGACATTCGCGCCCGGCTGCGCTTTTTTCCGGAATTGACCAACCGGCTGCACTTGACCGATCGCGTCGGCACCTACGGCAGCCTGAGTTTCGCCGAAGTGCGATGAGCGCCGCGCCAGCTCCCAGCGCGATCGAACGCTACTACCAGCTCCACTCGCGCATCTACGACGCGACGCGCTGGAGCTTTCTGTTCGGCCGCACGGAGATTCTGGGCGAGGTCGCCGAAATCGCTGCTCCCACGCGAATTCTCGAGGTGGGTTGCGGCACGGGAAAGAACCTCGCGAATCTTGCGCGACGTTTCCCCGGGGCGACGATCACCGGCGTCGATCTTTCCGAGTCGATGCTCGAACTTGCGCGGGCCAGGACGACGGAGTTCGGGGAACGGGTGCGTCTCGTCCATCGCTCCTACGATGCCGCGCTGAACGATGCGCCGTCCTTCGATTTGATCCTGTTTTCCTACGCGCTTTCGATGTTCAACCCCGGTTATGAGACCGCCATCGCGGCCGCCTATTGCGACCTGTTGCCCGGCGGTCACATGGCCGTGGTCGATTTTCACGATACGCCGGTGCGCGCCTTCGCCCGGTGGATGGGGGTGAATCACGTCCGCATGGAAGCGCAGTTGCTGCCCCCGTTGCGCGAGCACTTCGCGCCGGTCATCGCGCGGGTGCACCGTGCCTACGGAGGCGTGTGGCGTTACCTGATGTTCGTCGGGCGCAAGGCGTGAGCCGGTGGAGCTTCCCAATCCCTAAATCTCAAATCCTAAATCCCCTCCATCGCGTTGCGGAGGATCTGCATGGTATGCCGCACCTGCACGGGGGCACCGAGTTTTTCGAGGTGCACACGTAGTTGAGTGAGGCAGCCGATATTGCCGGTGGCGACGACGCTTGCGCCGGTGGCCACGACGGCGCGGGCTTTCTTTTCGCCGAGCGAAGCGGCGACGTCGGGTTGATCGATATTATAAGTGCCGGCGCTGCCACAGCAGAGGTGCGCATCGGTGAGTTCGCAAATTTCCAGACCGGGAATCTGGAGCAGGAGGCGGCGCGGTTCGCTGCGGACATTTTGCGCGTTCGCGAGATGGCAGGCGTCGTGATAGGCGACTTTCGTCTTCGTCTCCCGTAGCGGCGTGCGCAGGCCGAGCTTTGCGAGAAAGACGCTCACATCCGTGACGCGATGGCGGAACGCGTCGGCGCGGGCTTCGTCGGGCGTGCCGCGGAGAATGAGGTGATACTCGTGCATCGCCGAACCGCAGCCGGCGGCGTTGGTGAGGATGGCGTCCACATCGGCCGGGAAAGCATCGAGATTTTGCCGGGCGAATTTCCTCGCCGCGGTGAGATCGCCGGTGTGCCAGGCGAGGCCGCCGCAGCAGCCCTGCGCGGGCGGGATGACGACTTCCACGCCGTTGCGCGCGAGCACTTCGATGGTGGCCGTATTGATATCCGGTTCGAGGACCTGTTGTGCGCAACTGGTGAGCAAAGCGACGCGGGCGCGCCGCTCTCCCTGGGCTGGCGTGACTTCCGGCCAGCATTCGGCGGGCGGAAGGTCGTCGGGCACGAGATCGAGCATCGGGCGCAGCGCCGCCGGAGTAAGGGGCCGGAAAAATTTCCCAATTTTCCCGGCGAGCGCGGCGAGGCGGAAGCGACCGGGATACGGAATCGTCTGCGCGGCGAGCCAGTGACGCAGGCGCTCAAGCGGCGTGTGCTTGAACTTCGATTTCGATTCCGCCAGCGCGCGGAAGGGGCTGAGCAGATCGCGATACGGCACACCGCTGGGGCAGGCTGGCTCGCAGGCGAGGCAGCCGAGGCAGCGGTCGATGTGGGGCTGGGCCGCGGACCAGTCGAGCTGGCCTTCGAGCACTTGCTTCATGAGCACGATGCGCCCGCGCGGCGTATCCATTTCCTGGCCGAGCTCGCGATACGTGGGACACGCGGCCAGGCAGAAGCCGCAGTGCACGCAGGTGCTGACGGCATGAGCCATCGGTTCGCCAAGCGGGCCGTGTTGTTCGGGTGTGATCGTGTGAAGCATCAGAGCGACGGAAAGCGGCCTTTTGGATCGAGCGCGTTTTTCACGGCGGGAAGTTGCGGCGGCTGCACTCCGGGAAAGAGCGGGGCTTCGCCACGAAGCGTGAGTGCATTGAAGCCGGCAAAGCGCGGCTCGAACGCTGGCTGGGACACGAAGGCCACGTTGCCGCCAGCACTCACGTGGATGCGGGCGTCGCCGAGCGCGGCATCAAGTTCGGGCAGGCGCCGGGGTGTGAGTGCCACTTTCACGAGCGTGCCGTTCGAGTGCGCCCATGAGAACTCCCGCACATTTTTCCAGAACGCCTCGGCTTCGCCCTCTGGCAGCGCGGCACCCGCAGGGAAACGCGAGAGAATCTCCGCCGTCAGTTCATCCAGCGCGGTGGAAGGACCGCCGATCCGGGCGAAGACGGCGCCGGCGGCCGCATCGAGCGCATCGAGTTCCCAGCGCGTGCCCGACATCGCCATCATCACTTCGCCCGGAGTGTCCGTCGGAATGCGCAACGTGCGGAAAGTTTCCGCGCGGGGGAAGACCTTGAACGTTATTTCCGTGAGCACGCCGTAGCGTCCGAGGCTGCCCACGAAAAACTTCGGCACATCGAACCCCGCGGCATTTTTCACCACCTTCCCACCCAGCCGAAGGAGGCGCCCCATCCCATCGACGAATTGCACGCCGAGGATGAAATCGCGCAACCCTCCGTAGCGGAAACGCCCCGGCCCGCTCAGCCCGCTCATCACGGTTCCGCCGAGGGTTGCGCCCGCTTCTACAAGGAGCGGATCGAACGGAAGATACTGCCCTTTCTCCGCCAGGGTTGCGACAATATCGCGCACGGGAGTGCCCGCCAGGGCCGTGAAGGTGAATTCGCTAGGCTCGTATTCGACCACCCCGCTGAGTTGGCGCGTCGAGAGCCGTGTCACGTCGCCATCCACCTGCGAAAGGCGCGGTTTCGTCCCGGCGCCCATCGCGAGCACGCGAGGCGCGGAGCGCACCGCGTCGGCAAGTTCGGCGGGAGTAGTCGGGGCGAGAGTCATCGGCGTTCCATTGCGTGTCGCGTCGACGAGGCGCGCCATCAAGTCCGAAAGCAGCGACGTGTCGGTTGTCATGAGTAAAAAGCTGTCCTCCGGGGATGCTCCGATGGTGACCCTTCCTGTTCATGCCTGGATTTTGCGGCTCGCGGCGGTTGCGTAAACGTGGTCCGTCCGGCCATTCTGCCCGGACGCAGGACCGGGACCGTGCCCAGGCGACGTCAGGGAAGAAATTTTTTCGTCGGCGCTGTAAGAAATCCGGGACGATTCCGAAAGGAGGAGGTGCCCGCAATTGTCGACCGCCGGTCGGCACCGCGGCAAATACCGAAACACCACGCTGGAGCACCACTTGCATGAAATTCATTCGTCCGCTCTTCACGACCGCCCTGGCCCTTGCGCTCGGGGTTTTTAGCATCACCGCCCGCGCGGAAACCTTCCAAATCACCGATGACGCCGCCGGCTCGAAGACGACCAATACGATCGCCAAGGCGGCCGGCTTGGCGACCACGCTGCCGGTTTCCTCGAAGAGCACCGCCTTCCTCCGGTTCAACGTGACCGGTTCCACCATCGTCTCCAGTGCGGTCACGGAGGCGCGGCTCGTCATCTATCTTCCGAAAGTCACGAAGCCGGGAAATCTGACGCTGAACGTCAACGCCACAGGCTTTACCGAGCTTTTCCCGACGAGGACCATTCCTTCACCGACGGTCTTCTCGAACGTCGTGACGTTTGCCGTTGCGGCGACGGAGACGAAGAGCTTCATCACCCTCATCGTCACCAATGAGGTCAAGGCCTGGCTCGATGGCACGGTGCCGGAATTAGGGTTCAGCATCACCAGCGACGGCACGGCCAGTGTGCTTATCAGTTCCAAGGAAGGTTCGGGCAGCGGTTATCCCGCAGTGCTGGAAGTCGATGCGGCCGGCACGGGTGGCGCGGTGGCCGGGAGCGATGCGACCTTCACGGGTAACGTGTCCGCGGCGAGTGGCACCATCACCGGTTCGCTGTCCGGCGGTTCGCTGGGAGTCGGCACGACGACGCCCAGCTTCCCGATCGACGTGCAAGGAACGGGCGATCTGGTTGTGAACCTGAACCAGACCGGTGGCGGCGGAAGCGGGGTTATCCAGACGAATCCGAATCGCAGCTTTTTCACCGGCATCTTCGGTGGAAACAATCGGTGGAGCATCTACGACGCGACGGGCGGCACTTTCCAGGAGCGCCTTACGGTGCTGGCGAATGGCAATGTGGGCATTGGGACCGGCACGCCTGGCTATAAGCTCGAAGTCGCCACCAGCTCGGCGGTGGAGATCGCGCTGCGAAGCACTTCCGCGAACGGACGCGTTTACACCCTCCAGAACAGCGATGGTGGCGCCTTGCTGGGAGATGGTTCGTTCCAGATCGTGGATCGCACGGTGAACGTCGCCCGGATGATTATCGACAAGACGGGCAATTTTGGGTTCGGGGTTTTTCCCAATGCCAGCACCAAGATCGATGTGGTGGGCACCATCCGAACCAAAGGTGACGTGAAGCTGGGCTCCACCGGCCAGCTTTTTGCCGTGGGCGGCGAGGAAAACCTGCGCACCGTTCGGGGCATCGTCAGCGTCGGCACCGGGCCGACGGTTTTTGCGGGCTCGGGCTTCACCGTGGCGCGCACGGCGGGCGCGCCCACGGGTGCCTTCACGGTGACTTTCAGCAGCGCCTTCACGGGCATCCCCTCGGTCACGGCGAACGCGTATAGCGACCTGGCCGGCTCCGTGGCCCGCATCGTCGCCTTCCAGGATATCCAGGCGAACACGGTTTCGGTCCGGGTCTTCAACGACGCCGGCGGGTTGGTGGACCAGGCTTTCTCGTTTATCGCGATCGGTCCGAGGTAGCCGACGGAAAGGGCGTTTTCAGCTAGCTCTTCCTCGCGAAAGGGAGCACAGCCGGGATGGGCTGTGCTCCTTCCGCGCGAGATTTTCGGATGGCGTTTGCCGCACGGTGCTGGCATAGAGAGGCGATGCCTTCGCAGCCGCCGGGAGACGGCAATCGCCAATCCGCTTTTCCGACCACGCAATGGACGCTCGTGCAGGTGGTGCAGGGGGGCTCGCCGGAAGACGCGGCGAAGGCGATGGAGGCGATCTGCGCGGGCTACTGGTATCCCATCTACGCGTTCCTCCGGCGCAGCGGGCACGGCCTGCACGATGCGGAAGACCTCACGCAGGCGTTCTTCGCGCGGATCATCAGCGAAGAAGCGATGCAGACTGTCCGGCGGGAGCATGGTAAATTGCGCTCGTATCTGCTCGGCGTGCTCAAGCGGGTGCTCGCCGACCATCTCCGGCACGCCCTCGCGGAAAAGCGTGGCGGCGGGCGGCCGCACGTTTCCTTCGACCAGATGGCGGCGGAAGAACGCTACGCGCATGAACCGCAGGACACGCGCGACCCCGAGTGGCTTTTCACGCGTGCCTGGGCGCATGAAATCTTCTCCGGGGTGCAGCAGAGGCTACGTATCGCCTTTACCGAGACAGGCCGCGCCGAAGCCTTTGAAGCGCTGCTCCCGTTCATTACGTGCGATACCGAACCGCCCTCCCAGCGCGACGTCGCCGAAAAGCTCGGCAAAACCGAGGTCGCTGCCGGCGTGATGATCCACCGCTTGCGCGAGAAATTCCGCACGCTACTCCGCGAGGAAGTGGCGAACACCGTGCTGACGCCAGAGGAGATTCCCGGCGAGATGGCATGGTTGCAGGAGATGCTGAGCACGTAGCGATGCTCTCCAGAGCCGAGTGGTCCGGTCGCGATGCCATTTCGATCCTCGGCTCGGGAGAGCCGAGCTACGGTTGCAGCCAGCCTTCCGCTTTTTTGATCCGCTTGGTTTCCTCTGCCGATGGCTTCTCCTTTTTTCTCATCGCATCCAGCCCGCGGCTGAGCATCGCTTTCGCTTCGTCTTGTTGTGTTGGGTCAGCTTTCAACGCCGCGCCGCGCATACAAGCGATCCAATGGTGCGCCGTTTTCACGTCCCGCGCGAAATCCTCCGACGCGCCGAGTTCGTCCAGCAGGGCCAGCGCTCGTGCAGGATCAGTGAGGGTAAAACGCTCGGCTTGCTCGAGCATCGTGCGGGCAAGGGTGCTGCACGCGGCGCGCACGTCGCGGGGATCGGCGGTGGCCGTGGATTTCCGCTCCGCCACAAACCCGCGCGCGAGCCGGAGCTGATCCTCCCATTTTCCACGCGCGGCGGCGATGCGCAAAAGCGAGTTGTAAATGTGCGGCCGCTGGTCGTCGTAAGTGGGATAAAACTTTCGACTTTGCCGCAGGGCTTCGTTCGCGATCGGCTCCGCCTCGTCGTAGAGTCCCAGGCTCAGCATGTCGTAGCTAAGGTTGTCCAGTGTGCTGACGAGCGCCGTGCTTTCGGGGCCAAGAGCTTTTTGCAAAGCCGCCAATTCCTCGCGCCCCAGTGCCACGCATTCTTCGTGGCGGTTGGTGTTGTGCAGGATCATCTCCAGCGACCGCGGCCCGCCGAGCAGCACGGTTTTGTCGGACTGCTTCCGCCACTGCGCCACCGCGAGCCGGGCGGAGTATTCGGCTTCCTTCACCCTTCCGAGGCGCATCAGCCCCCACGCCATTTCCCCGCGCACCGTAGCGGTGAGCAGATGATCTTCTCCGTAAAGATGCTGCCGGATGGCCAATGCTTCGGTGAAGGCATCGAGCGCTTCCTGCCAGCGCGCGAGGCCCATATTGGGCCGGGCGTGATTGTAGAGCGCACGGGCCAGCACCTCGTCGCCGCGATGACTCAGCCGCACGAGCCGCAATGCTTCGGTGGAATGCTGCAGGGCCTCCTTGAACTCGAGTGAAGAGGTGTAGGTTTCCGAAATGATCGCGTGGATTTCTGCCTGCACTTCCGGCTGGTCCGCCAGCGTGGTGCCGATGCGGGCGGCAGTCTGGTCCAGAAGTGCTCGCAGCATCGTCGCATCGCGCCCTTGCGCTTTCAGCGGCCCGGCTTGGGCGAGCACATCCCTGAGAAACACCGACACCTGCTGGCTCCTGGCACGCTCGCGCTTTTCCCGGAGATACAGCCAGGTGGAAGTTGCGATGCCTGCGAGGAGAACCAAGAGGATGGCGGAGGCGGCGCCAACCGCGAGTTTGTTGCGCTGCGCGAAACGGCGCAGGAGGTAGCCAGCCGTAGGAGGTCGTGCGCGCACGGGCTGGCAGTCGAGAAAACACTGCACGTCTTTCGCGAGCGCGTCGGCTGATTCGTAGCGCCGCGTGCGATCGTGCTCCAGCGCCTTGATTACGATCCAGTCGAGGTCGCCTTTCGCGTTTGGATTGAGCTTCGAGGGACGCTGCGGGTCGCGTGAGTGGTCCACTTTTCCATCCGGCCCGACCGCACGCGGCAGCTGGCCGGTGAGCAATTCGTAAAAAACCACGCCGAGGCTGTAGATGTCGGTGCGCGTATCGAGGTCGAGCCCGTGGTCTGCCTGCTCTGGGCTCATATAAGCGGGCGTGCCGATGCGCGAACCGGCCTGCGTGACCGTGCTGTCCGTCAACGCTGCTTCGCCTGTCGCCTTCGCGATGCCGAAGTCGAT
Source organism: Chthoniobacteraceae bacterium (assembly GCA_044226525.1). Lineage (GTDB taxonomy): Bacteria > Verrucomicrobiota > Verrucomicrobiia > Chthoniobacterales > Chthoniobacteraceae > VFJQ01. Next base: position 40,593 of record JBGAGV010000030.1, read on the forward strand.
CACCTTCGGCACCGGCCTTCCGTCGATCTCCGAGACGAGCAGGTTCGATGGCTTCAAGTCGCGGTGAACAATGCCCTTTTGGTGTGCGTGCTGCACCGCCTGGCAGATCTCGACAAAGAGCTCCAGCCGCTCGGGCAAGGCCAGCTCGTGCTCCGAGGCGTAACGGGTGAGCGGCACGCCACGCACCAGCTCCATGACGAAATAGGGCCTTCCGGCCAGGGTGGCGCCCGCATCGAAAACCTTGGCGATGTTCGGATGATCGAGCATCGCCAACGCCTGCCGTTCCGCGTCGAAACGCGCGATGACTTCGCGCGTGTCCATGCCGGGCTTCACAATCTTCAAGGCCACCTCGCGCCGCACCGGTTTCGCCTGCTCCGCGCGCCAAACCGTGCCGAAGCCCCCCATACCGAGCGGTTCCAGCAGCCGGTAGCGCCCCACCTGATCGCCTTCCTTTTCCGTCGGCGGATCGGCGATGGAAAGCTTCCCCGGCAGGAACTCCGGCGCCGACGTGGATCCCGACTCTTCGAAGAGCCCGTTCACGAATTGATGGAGTGAATCGCCCATCGGTTTTCGTAGAATGAAGAGCAGGCGCCGTTGGAGTCCAGCCTTTAGGCCGTTCGTTTGCGATACCCAGCCGGCTGCTGCTGAAATCACGACCGAACTCCAATCTTTTGCTGATGACCGCTTACACACTTCCGCTCGATAACCCGCGCATCAAATTCGTGACGAGTTTTGCTGAACTGGCCACGGCGCCGTTTGCGGATGGTGTTAATGCCCTGTGTTGGCCGCGGATGCTGCCCGGCGATTTTGCCGAAGTGATCGCTCTTCTTCCCGTGCAGGAAGGAATCACCCCCCTCGACGATGCGCAGTTGCGCGATCTCCCCGTGAGCGCTGCCGGGCGGAGTGCCATCGACCTCATGCTTCAAGACCAGCAACTCCTTCGCGAATATGGCCGGGAGCCGGTGCTCGATTGCATTCGCGGTTATCTTCGCGACGAAGTTCCCGGTCTGGTGCGCACGGACGTTTGTTCCTTTCATGTCGATAGCGCGCCGATCGAAGCCGACACGTGGCTCTGCACGTATCACGGCCCATCGAGCGAAGGCCTGCGCAACGAGGAGGCCATCCGCCGCGTCGATGTGCCCGAAACGCGCGCGGCGTTACTCAAGCTTTTCGCGGGCGAAGACGACGAAACCTTCGCCGAGTTCCTCCACGAAAATTGTTTCGATCTCCACTACGCCCCACTTCCGGAAGCGCGTCCGTTTATTTTCGGACTGCACAACCTGTGGCGCGTTGCCTGCGCCTACCCGGGCAGCCCCGTCCCGCCCTGCATTCACCGCGCGCCCGATACCCTGCCCGGCGATCCGCCCCGTTTGCTCCTGATCAGTTAGGGCCGGACTAACGTCTTGTCGCCGCCGATGCTGACGAGGTGTTTCTCCGTGCGGATATACATGCGTCCGCCGGCGACGGCGGGGGTGGAGTGGCAGAGTTCTTCCAGCGGGAAACGGCTCAGCACTTTGAATTGTTCGCTCGCTTCGACGACATCCACTTCGCCCGAAGTCGAGACGGCAAACAGCCGGCCATCGACCCACACGGGCGAACCAAAGAAATTCCCGCCGACGCGTTCCTGATATTTGATCTCGCCGGTCGGGCCGTGCAGGCACGTCACGATCCCGCCGTCGCTCCACAGCCACACGTGATCGCCCACCGCCACGCCCGTCGGCACATAAGGCGCGGATTTTTTGATTTCATAAGCGAGTTCCGGTTTCCCCGTGCCTGTGGCGTCGCCGGCTTTGATCGCCACGGTGCGATTACCGCCGCCACCGCTGCCGCAGGAGCCGAACACGATATCGCCCGCGATGAAGGGCGAACTCACACTGCGCTTGTCGAAGGCCTGATCGTATTCCCACAGCACCTTGCCGGTCTCCACGTCCACCGCGTAAATGCCGTGCCCCTGGCTATTGAAAATCAGCGAGCGTTTGCCGTCCTTCGTCTCGCGCACGCACGGCGTCGAGTAGGCCACGACCACGCTCTTGCGCGGGGTCTGCCAGACCACTTTGCCGGTCTTCGCCTCGACCGCTGCGATGAAGCTCACGCCGTCGCGGTCGCTGTCTTTCACGAATTGTTTTCCGTCCTGCTCGCCGCCGAGGATGACCTTGTCGCCCACCACGATCGGCGAAATGCCGCAGGCGTGCTGACTGACGAACGGTCCGAAATCGTGCTGCCAGAGCTGCTTCCCGTTGTGGTCCAGCGCAGTGAGGAAATAATGTTCCGGCTCGTTCCAGACGACATACACCGCCGACGCTGTCACCGTCGGCGTGGCCGAGGCGAAGCTGTTGAACTTGTGATGGGTGAAGGGGGTGAGCGGGAAGTCGTGCTTCCACAGGGTCTTGCCGTCTGCCGTGCTGAGGCAGAGCACGCTGAGGCCGCCCGATGCGTCGCCCGTGGTGGTGAGGAAAAGGCGGTCGCCCCAGATGACGGGCGAGGAATGGCCGACGCCGGGGAGTTCGACCTTCCAGTTGATGTCCGCGGCGGTGAGGTCCGTCGGGATGGTTTTGGCGTGGCTGACGCCGGTGCCGTTCGGGCCGCGGAATCGGGTCCATTCGTCCTGCGCCGATGCGTGCGAGTGGAGCCCAGCGAGCGCGAGGGCGGTGAAGCAGAATGAGCGGAGGAAGGTCATGGGGTTTCTTTGGCAGAGAGTCCGGGGGGAGGCAATGCTCGGTGCGGAGGGTGAAGGTGAATGAGTGCCCCCTCGCCACGCGTCCCTTCTCCTTGCAACTCTCTCACTGCGTTTACAGTTTTCTTGGCCCTCGAAGGAGCATCCGGGATGTTTGCTCGAATAGATTTCGGCTCGACCGACCTAAAAATGTGCTCGAGAAGAATGCGATGAATGATCCGTATCGTATTGCGCAGCGGGCAGTCGCAGACTTAAAAGCTGCAACTCGCCAGATACTCGCATCTGCTCCCGACGATGGTTTATCCAACGCCGTGATTGGGCGTTTCTTGGGGATTTATTCCTCTCATTCAAATCAGGAGGGGCACATCTCACGGAGCATTCTAGGAATGCTTGAAGCCGACGGCGTAGCCCGGCAAGACCCTACGACGAAACGCTGGCATCTTCGCAAAGAGGATTAATACCAAAGCTGGAAATAATATGGACCGGCGGCAGGCGGGTTTGGTCCAAGGACGATCAGTCAGCTCTTGGTGACCTCTGTGCCTTGGTGCGAGGTTAAAGAGGCTCGCACGAAGACACAAAGGCACGGAGATCCCGGGCGGAGGGTTGATCGGCCACGATTGCGCCCACTCAATGCAGATCATTCCCGGAAATGGTATGAGACCCCAAAAAATGCTGAGATAAATGCACAGAGATTGCAGAGTGAAAAGCTAGAAGCTATCCTAAACCCCCAATTCCAGTTATCGACCCGCATTGCGCCCTCTGTGTTTAAGCCGCTCCGGAGACTAATTAGCATTAGCTATAGATGGTTTTGGGATAGCTTCTAGAAGAGAACCTTCTTCTGAAATTCGACGGCGAATCAACAATTAGTTGCCGCCCATCAAACTGATCTCGGCGCTTTCCTCATATGCCTTCGCAAGCCGGCGGATCATGGTTTTGTATTCGAGCGCCTCACCTTGCTGAGGCGATGGAGCTTCCTGAACCCATCGAACAGGAGAGTGACCATCGTTGACGCAATCGACGATCACGACGCCGAGAGCATCGAAGCCGTCTGTTCGGCTGACATCGCAACGAGGCAAACGATGCATCGCCTCAACCGCGCGACAAGTGGCGAGCGGTTGTTTGTGTCGCACGATGGTTTGTCCTACAGGGCTACGGAAACTCGCAGCGGAATTAATGATCACGATTCCCGCCCGCAATGCTCGCGGCTCCATTGCGGAAACCGTGGTCTGCCAGGAATCCAATTCGTCGAAGAGTCTGCGGCCTGCATTCCCGTGCGAAGTCATACATGCCTTCGCATGCAAAGCCAGGCACACAGAACCAACCGGAGTTTCGCGAAGCTCGGGTGTCGCTGCCAAGGCTACGCGTTCCTCGTCCGAAAGCACGATCTTCAGACGGTTCGCTAGTTGAGCAAAAGTTGTATCGGAAGCTGTCATTTTCCCAAGGCCGCGAGTGCATAGAATGAGGCCGAGCGTCTTTTTGAGGCCCCGCGGATCGCTACCCAGATTGTAGTCGATCGCGAAGCCGATTTTACCTTCTGCTACTTGCTGGCGTAAGCCGGGTCAAAACTGAAGCAGGTCGAATAGAATTCCCCAAGACGCGATCTTTGAATGCCGATCGGTTCTAGAAGCTATCCCAAAACCCGTGATTCTTACGCAAGTTAAACATACGACTTCTGTGTTCAAGCGGCTTCCGAGGCTAACATCTCTTAGCTACGGGAGGTTTTGGGATAGCTTCTAGAATGGTATTGCCACCGAATACCACCCCGCCCTGTTCGAACCGCTACAGAAAGCGAGCGTGCGAGTAACTGTGGTCCAAACATAAGCGCGAGTGTGTGAGGTTGGTGGCAAAGATCAAGTTTCATTCGTTGCTGATTCGTCCTGCCAGGAGTCGGGTCAGCGAAGTTTGCCGCAAACGTAAGGCGGGATCGTAATCAGAGCCGCGCTCTTCGCGCTTTGGGTTGGCGCGTTATCACGGTCTCGGAATGTGAAACTTAAAAGCCGTTAGAGCGGTTTAATGTGTTTCGTGGCCGAGTCCTTTCAACTTCTTGCGCCCCTTCAGGGCTGTCCCAATTTCGTTGCTATTACCCAGGGCGGCGCTCGTGCCTCGCTTTGCCCTGCGCTGGCTTGGGGCCGCGCCGTTGGCGCTCCAGACGGCGATGACTTTAGTTAAACGGGTCTAGAAGCTATCCCAAAACCTCCCGTAGCTAAGAGATGTTAGCCTCGGAAGCCGCTTGAACACAGAAGTCGTATGTTTAACTTGCGTAAGAATCACGGGTTTTGGGATAGCTTCTAGCGTTGAAGAAACGACTTGCGCGTTTTTTCGAGACGTGATCCGGCGCGAACCGGGGTGGCTACTCCCGGGAGATGAGACCGGCTTTTTCGAGGGGATGGAGGCCGTGGTGGGAGAGGGCGGGGGCTTCCTTGCCGGGGAACATCTTGCCGGGGTTGGCGATGCCGAGGGGGTCGAAGGCGGCGCGGAGGCGGTGCATGCAGTCGATTTCGTCGGGGCTGAACATGTCGCCGAGGTAGTCGCGTTTTTCGACGCCGACGCCATGTTCGCCGGTGATGCTGCCGCCCATCTCGACACACATTTTGAGGATGCGGCCCGCGAGGGCTTCGGCGCGATGGAGCGCGCCGGGTTCGCGACCATCGTAAAGGATGAGCGGGTGGAGGTTGCCGTCGCCGGCGTGGAAGACGTTGGCGCAGCGAATATTCATCTCGCGCGACATTTCGCTGATGCGGCGGAGGGCTTCGCCGAGGCGACGGCGGGGGACGACGCCATCCTGCACGATGAAATCGGGCGACAAGCGGCCGACGGCGCTGAAGGCGCTCTTGCGGCCTTTCCAGATGGCGAGGCGCTCGTAAGCGTCGCGGGCGGGGCGGATTTCGACGGGGTGACTGGCGGCGAGGATTTCATCGAGCCGCACGCGATCGGCGGCGACGACTTCGCGCGGGCCTTCGAGTTCGACGATGAGCACGGCTTCGCACCCGGGCGGATATTCCGCATGCACCGCGGCCTTCGCCGCTTCGATGGCGAGTGCTTCCATGATTTCGATCGCGCCGGGCAGCAGTCCGCTGGCAATGATCGCGGACACGGCTTCGCCCGCTTGCTCGATGGTGCGATACCCCACCAGCACGGTGTGATAACACTCGGGCTTGGGCAGAAGCTGGAGCGTGGCTTCGAGCGCGATGCCGAAGAGACCTTCGTTGCCGACGAAAAGGCCGGTCCAGTCGGGGCCGATGCCTTCGCGGCTGTCGCCGCCGAACTCGACCACCTCGCCATTCGCGAGCACGGCCTTGAGGCCGAGGACATGATTGGAAGTCATGCCGTATTTGAGGCAATGCGCGCCGCCGGAGTTGAAGGCGATATTGCCGCCGATGGTGCAGATCGATTGTGACGAAGGATCGGGCGCGAAGAGCAATCCGTGCGGCGCGGCGGCGAGGGTTACGGCGGTATTGATGACGCCAGCCTCCACGACGGCGATCCGTTCGGCGGGATCGAGGCGAATGATCCGAGTGAGACGGTTCAGGGTGATGACGATGCCATTTTCCACCGGCATGGAGCCGCCCGACAGGCTCGTGCCGCTGCCACGCGCGACGAAGGGGATGCCTTCTGCGTGGCACGCGCGCACCAGGGCGATCACTTCCTCCTGCGTCTCCGGCACTGCGACGGCGAGTGGAGTGGCGCGGAAGGCGGTGAGGCCGTCGCTTTCATAAGCCGCGAGCTGCGCCGGGCGCGTGAGCAGTCGGTCCGGCGGGAGCAAGGCAGTGAAGCGTTCGAGATTCGGGGCGACGGCAGACATGGGCGAGTCAGTCGATCATGGGTGAGGGGACTTGGCTAGTGCGTAGCTTGGCTCTCCAGAGCCGAGGCTCACGCATGTAGCTCTCACGAACTCGGCTCGGGAGAGCCGAGCTACGGTCAGCCGACGGTGCCGAAGTAGCGGTCGCCGGCGTCGCCGAGGCCGGGGACAATGTAGCCTTTGTTGTTCAGTTCGCGGTCGATGCCGGCAGTGTAAATCGGCACGTCGGGATGCGAGGCGCGGAGTTGCTCGATGCCTTGCGGGCAGCTTACGAGGCAGACAAAGCGAATGTGGCGCGCGCCTTCCTCCTTGAGCTTCGCGATGGCGGCGGTGGCGCTCCAGCCGGTGGCGAGCATGGGATCGACGACGAGCACTTCGGCTTCGGCGAGATGGCGCGGTGCTTTGAAATAATACGATTCCGGCCGGAGCGTCTGCTCATTCCGAAACATGCCGATGTGGGCGACGCTGACTTCGGGAAGCAGGTTCAGCATGCCCTCCACCACACCGAGACCGGCGCGCAGAATTGGCGCGATGATGAGCGGACGGGAGAGCTTCGTGCCGGCATATTCGGCGAGCGGCGTCTGGATGACGTGCGGCTGCGTGGGCATGTCGCGCGTCACCTCCGAGACCATGAGCGCCGCGACCTGCGCGAGCCGCGCGCGGAAGACCACCGTGGATGCCGCCGCATCGCGCATTTCGGTCAATTTCACCTGCACGAGCGGATGATCGACAAGCGTCACCCCGGGCCAGTTTTGTTGAAGTGGGAGCACGGACGAGGCTTGTAACGGAAACTCGCTCCTTTGTCACCACTCTCCCATGTGGTGAACGGCTGGACTACGGTGCCATCACCAGGTTGTGCGGGCGGTCTTCGATGAAGGCGCTGATGTTATCCGCATTTGCCTCGGCCATGCGGCGCACGGCTTCGCGGGTGTTGAACGCGACGTGGGGGGTGAAGATCACGTTGGCGCGCGAAAGGATGTCGTCGCCCAACATCAGTTCCTCCAATTCACGAATGCGGTCTGCATCGCGCGCTTCGCTGGCCCGCGCATCGCTGCGCAGGTGGCGCACGATGTCCTGAGCGATCACTTCCTCGGCACTTTGCCGGAGAACGCGTTCATCCTGCAGCACGTCGAGCGCAGCGCCGCCGACGTGGCCGCTTTCGAGGCTCTCGCGCAGGGCGGATGAGTCGATCAACGCACCACGAGCGGTATTGACGATGAGGACGCCCGGCTTGGTGCGGGCGAGCGTGTCGCGATTGATGAGGTGATACGTCTCCGGCGTGAGCGACGCGTGGAGCGAGATGATGTCGGAGCGAGTGAAGAGATCGTCGAGAGTGACCCATTGGAAGGAAAGCCGCTGGGCGAGTTCCGGTGAGCGGTTCGTATCGTAGGCGATCACATGCATGTGAAAGGCGCGGGCGAGCGTGGCGACCTGCTGCCCGATGCGGCCCATGCCGATGAGGCCGAGTGTTTTTCCATGCAGCTCGATGCCGCGGGTAGCCTCGTAGGAGAAGCGCTGGTCCTTCGACTGGCGCATCAATTCCCGGAGCCGGCGCGCGACGGCGAGCATGAGGGCAAAAGTGTGTTCGGCGACCGTGACGCCGCCGTAGCCGGGAATGTGGCAGACCAGGACGTTGTGTTTCGCACAGGCGTGCAGGTCGATGTGGTCGGTCGAGGTCGAGCGCGTCGCGACGAACCGGAGGTTCGGATGCGAGACGAGAAAGGCCTCGTCGATCGTTTCGTCGATGAAGATGTTCACGATCTCCGCGTCTGCTTCGACTTCGGAGAGCCGCGCCACGGAGACGAGATCATGCTCGGCGAAGCGCTCACCGTAGAAGGTTTCATCCTGAGGTTCGATGGCCACAAAGTAGATCGTCACGCGCCTGGCTTATCACAAGGTTTCGCTGACTGGAAGTAGGCTGCATGCTAACAGCAGCGAATGTCTTCACCGCACGGCCACCCCGATCACGACAACGAAGCGCCCTGGCAGGTGCAACTCGCTGCCTGCGGCGCGTGCCTGGTGTTTGGCATCAGTGGAGCCTGGACTCCTTGGCCTTCCGCCGCTCTTCCGTTGTTTGTGCTCGCTTACCTCGCGGGTGGCTGGTTTGCGGCCGTCGAGGTCTGGGAGCGGCTCGAGCAGCGCGTGGTGGATATTCATTTTCTCATGGTCGCGGTGGCGATCGGGGCGGCGGCGATTGGGAAATGGAGTGAAGGCGCGGCGCTGCTGTTTCTCTTCTCCGGGTCGAGTGCGCTGGAGCATTATGCGATGGATCGCACCCAACGCGCGATCAACGCACTCTTTCACGATGCGCCGAAAACCGCCGTGGTCCTTGACGAAGGCGGCGTCGAGCGCGCGGTGCCTGTGGAGGAACTGACTCCGGGGCTGAGGCTCCTCGTGCGGCCGGGCGAGCTTTTCCCCGTCGATGCCGAGATCGCGAAGGGCCAGACGGCAGCGGATGAATCGAACCTGACCGGGGAAGCCGTGCCGGTGGAAAAAGTCGTGGGCGATGAAGTGCTCGCGGGCACGCTGAACACGAACGGTTCGGTGGAAGTCATCGTGAAACGGCCGGCGGGGGAAAGCGCGCTGCAGAAGATCATCCACCTCATCGAGCATGCGCAGAAGAGCAAGGCGCCCTCGCAGCGCTTCACCGACCGTTTTGGATCGCGCTACACGCTGGGCGTGCTGGCGTTCGCGACCACGATGTTTTTCGTGTGGTGGCTGGCGATGAATCACGCGCCGTTCCGGTCCACCGAAACGGAGCCGAGCGCCTTTTACCATGCGATGACGCTGCTGGTGGTCGCCTCGCCGTGCGCGCTCGTGCTGTCGATCCCCTCGGCGATTCTTGCGGCGATCGCGAGTGGAGCGCGGCGGGGCATTTTGTTCCGTGGTGGGGCGGCGGTGGAGCAACTCGCCGAAGTCCGCGCCGTGGCGATGGATAAAACCGGGACGCTCACGACGGGGGAATTGCGTGTCGAGACGGTGGAGAGTTTCCCGGCCGGGCGCGAGCGCGAGGTGCTGGAACTGGCGGCGTCCCTCGACCGGCACTCCAGTCACCCGCTGGCCCGTGCGATTGTCCGCCATGCGAAACGGGAGGGTTGGCCGCTGCAGGAACTGCATGAGGTTTCGTCGAGCAACGGGGCCGGCATGGCGGCACGGCTGGCGACGGGGGAAGTGCGTCTGGGCAAACGAGCCTGGGCGTTGCCGAACGACGGCTCCGCGCGCGAGGTCACGGCACCGGAGACGGTAGGCGTTTCCGAGGTCTGGCTTTCCGCGCCGGACCTGTGCGGACGCATTCTGCTTCGCGATGACATCCGGCCGGAGGCGCGCGGATTGATCGAAGCCCTGCGCCGGGACGGCCTGCGCACGCTCGTGCTGACCGGCGACCGCCAGACCGCGGCGGACCAGCTTGCCCGCAATCTTTCCCTCGACGAGGTCCGCGCCGAGCTGAAACCGGACGACAAGCTCACCATCATCACGGAATTCACGACACGCGGCGAAAAGGTTGCGATGATCGGCGATGGCGTGAACGACGCGCCGAGTATCGCGGCGGCCCATGTCGGCGTGGCGATGGGGGCTCGGGGGAGTGACGCCGCCTTGGAGCAGGCCGATGTCGTTTTGATGAACGACCGGCTCGAAAATTTTCTCTCCGCCTACGACCTCAGCCGCCGGGCCCGTGTCGTCATTCAGCAGAACCTTGCCGTCTCGCTGGGTGTCATCCTCGTCCTGATGATCCTCGCCTTGCTGGAAAAAATCCCGCTCACTGTCGGTGTCCTCGGACACGAGGGCAGCACCTTGGTCGTCGTCCTGAATAGCCTGCGTCTGCTCGCGGTAAGGCACAGTTACGTGACGAACGCGTGAACCGCTTGCAACTCGAGCGAGTCAAATTGACGCAGCCAAAGGGCAAACCTCGCCCTTGACCCCCTTGGGGGGTGCCGCCTACTCTCCGCCCCGCTTTTCGCCTGAAAAGCATTTAACCGAAGCCAAACACTTGGAACTCAAAGACATCAAAGACCTCATCGCCCTGATGAGGAAGAACGACCTTTCCGTCTTCAAGATGGAAAAGGACGGCTTCAAGATCACCCTCAAACGAGGGAATGATTTTCAGCCTATCATCACTGCGTCGACCCCGGTGGCTCTGCCAGCCGGCGTGTCCGCGGTGGCGCCGGCGAACTTTGCCCTTGCTGAAGCTGCTCCGGCAGCCCCCGCAGGAGGCGCAGAGTCGAGCAACCTCAAGGAAATCACCAGCCCGATGGTCGGCACCTTCTACGCCGCCCCGTCGCCGGACGCGCCCAACTACGTGAAAGTGGGCGATACCGTCAGCGAAGGAACCGTCATCTGCATCGTCGAGGCGATGAAGGTCATGAACGAGATCAAAGCTGAAATCTCCGGCACGGTCGTAGAGATCGCGGCGGAGAATGGAAAGCCGGTCCAGTTCGGCCAGGCGCTCTTCCGACTGAAGTAACTCGCCAGTGTTTTCCAAAGTCCTCATCGCCAATCGCGGCGAGATCGCCCTCCGCGTCATCCGCGCCTGCAAGGAACTCGGCATCAAGACGCTCGCCGTCTATTCCGAGGCCGACCGCGATTCGCTCCATGTGAAACTCGCCGACGAGGCGATCTGCATCGGGCCCGGACCGTCGAAGGATTCGTATCTCAAGATTGATCGCCTCATCGCCGCCGCCGAGGTGGGCAATGTGGATGCGATTCATCCGGGCTACGGCTTCCTCGCGGAGAACGCGCACTTCGCGGACGTCTGCCAGAGCTGCAATATCAAGTTCATCGGGCCGGCCAGCGACGCCATCCGTGCCATGGGCGACAAAAACATCGCTCGCGCCACCGCGCGCAAGGCGGGTGTGTCTGTCACGCCCGGTTCCGACGGACTCGTCGAGACGGAGCAGGAAGCCCGGCAGGTCGCGAAGAAGATCGGTTACCCCGTCATGATCAAAGCCGTCGCCGGTGGCGGCGGCCGTGGCATGCGTGCGGCGCACAATGAAGTATCCCTCGTGCAGGGTTTCCACGGCGCTCGCAATGAAGCCGAGAAAGCCTTCGGCAATCCCGGCGTTTATATCGAGAAGCTGATCGAGAACCCGCATCACATCGAGTTCCAGATCATGGCCGACTCGCATGGCGATACCGTGCACATCGGCGAGCGCGATTGCTCGATGCAGCGGCGCAACCAGAAGATCATCGAAGAGTGTCCGTCGCCGCTTCCGGTGATGACGGAAAAGCTGCGCTCCAAAATGGGCGCTGCCGCCGTCAAACTCGCCCAGGAAGTAAAATACGTCGGCGCCGGCACCATGGAGTTCCTCGTGGATGACAAGGGGAACTACTACTTCATGGAGATGAATACGCGCATCCAGGTGGAGCACTGCGTCACCGAGGAAGCGTATGGCATCGACCTCGTGAAGGAGCAGATCAAGGTGGCCGCGGGTGAATCGCTCTCGAACTTCGTGCGCAACGCGAAGCTGAAGTATCACGCCATCGAATGCCGCGTGAATGCGGAGGACCCCTTCAACAACTTCGCGCCGAGCCCGGGCCGGATCGATCTCTACTACGCGCCCGGCGGGCGTGGCGTGCGCATCGATTCCCATGCCTACGCGGGTTACACCATCCCGCCGCACTACGATTCCATGATCGCCAAGGTCATCGGCATGGGGACCACACGCCAGCACGCCATCGACCGCATGCGTCGTGCGCTGGATGAGTATTTCATCCACGGCATCAAGACGACGATCCCACTGCACAAGGCAATCATGCGCGACCCGGACTTCGTGCGCGGCAAATACGACACGAGCTTCGTGGGTAAATTCCTCGAAAGCGGCGTGGCGCGCCTGCGGGCGTAAAGAGCCGCGGGTTGATTTGAGAACAGCGCCCGGCAATCCGGCGCTCGCCGACCGGGTCCGTCGCTAAGTCGATTTGTCTTCCGGCCCGTGTGTCCGCTTCCGGCCGAGGCGGCGCCAGTTGCTCCACGTCTTTTTGAACGCGGCGGCGGGCGAGAGATAACGCTGGTTCAACTCCGTGCCGCGCTTGATCTGGTTGAGCAATCCCTTCACGGAAAACTCCGGTGCATCGAGAATCGTGTAAGCCGTGCCGATCGCCGATTCGTGGTGCGCGTCGCTCGCTGCGGTCATCGGCAGCTTGCGTTTTTGCGCGTAATCGAAGGCCTTGCGGTTGTATCGCTTTAGCGTGGTGGCCGCGTTGAAGACTTCGATCGCGTCGAGTTCCAGCGTATCGAGCACCGACTCGCGGATGCCGGCGCGGAAAAGGTCGTAGGGATGCGGTGGGATCGCCAGTCCACCCATCTCGTGCACCAGTTTGCAGACTTCCGCGGCTGGCGCGCCTTTCAGATACGGCAGAATCACCCCGAGGCAAAGCAGGTGGCCCTCGGCTGTCGTCACCTCCACGCCAGGAATGATCACGAAATCATCCACCGGCAAGCCGTCTTCGCGCACCAGTCCCTTGTCGAGCAGGTAGCGGCACGCGTCGCAGGTGTTGTGGTCGGTCATGGCAAACCCGTGCAGCCCCTTCTTCCTCGCGGCCTCGATCAGCGCCTCGGGCGAACTCACCCCGTCGCCGGAAAACCACGAGTGGCAGTGGAGGTCGATGTTGTAGGGCATTGGGAAGTGAAGAATGAAAAATTAAGAATTAAAAGTGTAGGACGACGGAGGTTTTCTCCACGAATTCTTAATTCTTAATTTTTAACTCTTCATTCCCATCGTGTTTGCTTTCAAAGAATGGACCCTCATCTGCGACGCGCTCGCGCGCGGCACGCAATCGATCATCCTCCGCAAAGGCGGCATTGCCGAGGGGCGCGACGGGTTCCGCTTCAAACACGCCGATTTCCTGCTCTTCCCCACGCTTTTCCATGAGCAGGTGCAGAAGCTGAGATTGCCCGCCGAGACGGCACTCCCTGCCGCGCGGCCCGATGGCCAGCACGAGATCAAGCTCGCCGCGCACGTCGAGTGGACCGCGGACGTCACCGATTGGGAAAAGGTGTGTGCGCTCGAAGCACACCACCTTTGGACGCGCGCGGAGATCGAGAAGCGTTTCAAGCAGGACGATACGCCTGGCGTGAGCCTTGCGTTCGTGCGCATTTCCACCGTGCAGCCGTCGCTGGTCTTCCCGGAATCGCCCAAATACGGCGGCTGCCGTTCGTGGATCGAAGTGCCCGATCTTGCCGGAGGCTCCACGCTCGCACCGGTGATCGACGAGGCGGCGCATCGCGCTCGCGAAGCCGAAATTCGCGCCCTGTTGTAAGGCGGGTTAAAGCGTCACCTCACGGAGGAAGAAATCGCTGGTCAGCCCGGTGGCACCGGGGCCGGTGGCCCCGAACGCGAAGGCATCGGCAGCGTCATTCGGGCCTTTGTCGAATTTGAGGGCGGCCTTGGCGACTTTGGCCTTGGTGATCTGCTCGGCGACGATGCCGAAGGTGTCGCCGCCGGCGATGGTGCCGGAGGCCTGGCCTCTGATGGTGACGCTGGCGATGGTGGAGAAAATCTTCGCGTTGTCGCGTGTGCCCACGATTTTGGCGTCATCCGCAGTGCCCGCAAAGCCGTCCGCCCCCGCCGTCGTGCCGGCGAGCGCAGTGCTCGCGTGCCAGTCCGCGCCGGCAAAGATTGAACTGATCGAGGCGTCCGCATTGAGAGCGGCGAGGGTGAGGTCGTAGCCGGCGAGCACGCGCAGAAAATCGACCCCGCCGAGGACTTTGAGAGACTTGATCGCGACATCGAGACCCTTGGTTGGCGCGACCGCCTTGCCGAAGGCGGAGATGATGACCGGCGAGGCGGCAGTGCCGGCGATATCGCCGCGCACGGTGATCGTGCCGAGGTCGGCCCCGGCGCTGAGCCGTCCGCCGAGGAAGGATCCATTGATCGCCACCGCGCCGATGCTGCCTGTGCCGAGCACGGAGGCGTCGTGGATGCTCGCCTTCACGGTGAGTCTGCCGAGGTTGCCGGTGAGATTGCTCACGAGACTGCCGGTGCCTCCCTGCGTGGTGAGTCCAAGGGCGCCGAGCGATTGAACGGTGAGCGCTTTCACCGCTCCGGCGTCGATCCGCCCAAGATCGCCATCCACGACTACCGAGCCGAGCGCGACCCCCGTGGCATTGAGATAACCGATGTTCGTCAAACCATCGCCGCCGGCGGCTGTGCGTTTGGAAGTGATCGTTAGCGTGGCGCCCGCGTCGGTGGGGTCGAGTGCGAGCTTGAGGAGCTGGGCGTGGCCGCCGGTCGAGAAGCCGAAGGTAAAGTCGCCCGGAGCAAGCTGCGCCGTCTTGCCTTTGATCTTCACCGTCACCACATCGCCGTCCCCGTCGGTGAATATCGCGCTCTTGCCATCGCCGCTCACGGCGAGATCGTTGGCTGGGGTGGCCAAGGCGGTGAGGACCACGTCGTTTCCAGTGCCGCCGACGTAGCTGATTTGAAAACCCTGCCCGTTGGCGGTGAACTTGGCGCCCTCGGGAAGCCCGGCAAAGGTGCCGTTTACCGCGCTGCTACTGGTGTTATCGATGATCCTGAATTGGTCGCCCGGGTTCGCCGTGAAATCGTCCACGAGTGTGAGCGTCGCCCCCCCGAGGATGACGCTCGCGGTAGCTCGGAACTGGTCGTGGGTGGTCGCCGCCGTGGTGCCGTGAATGTCCGCGACGAAGTCCGAAGCGGCGTCGAGCACGAGTGAGTTTGCGGTGAACCGGCCGGTGTTCGTGCCTGGGCTGATGGTGCTGCTGGCGGAAATCACCGAACTGGCGGTGCCGATCCCGGTGAGGGTGGCGCCGTTAGTCAGTCCGACGACATTGGGAAGGTTCACGCCTGTTTCGACGAGCAGCGTGCTGGCGCCGTTGACGATGACAGCGCCTGAGGCGCTTCCCAGTGGGGTGGCGGTGGTATTCGTCACGTCGAGCAGACCTCCATTGACCGTGACTCCGCCCACGAAGGTATTTGCTCCCGCGCCACCGATGATCAGCGTGCCCGCACCGACCTTGGTCAGACCACGGTTGGCCGCCTGTGAATCGATGACGCCCGTCGTGGTGAGCGAGCTGTTGACTCCGTCCACGCCGAGCGTCCATGGCGCACCCGCGATGAGCGTCAGGTTGCCGGCGAGCACGGCGTCATGGTCGCCGATAACGCGGATAGCACCGAGGCTGCCCACTCCTTTGCCGGCAAACTGAACGACTTCAGCGGTGCTGCCGGCATCGCGCAAGGTGCCGTCGAAATTGAGCAAAACGGAGTTACCGCTGCTCACGATGAGCTCATTCCCGCCTCCACCGGCGCCGAGCCCGGCGGGTGTATCGATCTGGAGCGTGCTCGGGCCTTGGTTGCCATTCAAATTGGTCTGCCCGGTGTAGGTGTTGTCGTGCGTAAACTCGACGATGCCGTTGCCGTTGATGAAGAGCGTGCTGGTCGCTCCGCTGATCACACCATCGACGACGAGGCGGGTGCCGGTATTGGCCGTCGGGTCGCCCGCCACGGGAAAGCCTGCGCCGAGCGCGACGCCGCCATTGCCAGCCATCAGCACGAGCGAGCCTTGGAAGGTATTGGTGGCGCCGCCGTCTGCACCGAGGCCGCCGCCGGTGGAGTTGCTGTTCAGGTTGAAGGTGGTCTTTTGCACCGTGATGCCATTGCGCAGTTGAACCTGCCCCGGGTCGTTGGTGGTGATCGAGCCGGCCACGGTGCCGAGGGCGGTATTCGTCTTTGCCACGGTGAAGCCGCCGTTGCTGGTGAAATTCGTGAAGCTGTTGTCACCCGAAAGTTCCAGCGTGCCCGACCCCGTCTTGATCAGATTGCCGGTGCTGATGTCGCCATCGATCAGGACGCCGGGAGTGTTGGCATTGTTTCCGGCGCCCGTCGTGTTGCTGATCGTCAGCGTCCGTCCGCCAAGATCGATGTCGCCGTGAAACGTGAGCAGGCTCTTGACCTGTTGCGAACGGAAGGTGGCGTCGTTGGTGCTCAGCGTGAGCGCGACATTGAAAATCTCCGTGATCCCGCTGGTGGAATCGGCGACGTTATTCGCGATATCGATGCCAAACGGGTCCTGTCCCGCGGCGCCAGTTTTGATGGTGATCGCGTTGCCGTTGATGGTGTATCCATTCGCCGACGTGCCGCCGGCGGCGTTCGTGCCCGCATTGGCGTCGAAAGTGATCGAGTCCACCGTGAGCGCCGCGATGTCGTTTTGCATCACGAGTTGAGCGGCATTCGTGAGGTTCGTGTGAAAAATCAGATCAATGTCGCCCGAGGCGTCGGTGGCGGGCGAGCCGTTGGTCCAGTTCTGCGCATTCGACCAGAGATTGTCTGCGCCGCCGCCCGTCCATTCATGGACCGCAAGAGCGATGCGGGTTTCGAGGATTTCAACGACGGGGAAGGGGGGCGCAGAAGTCTTCATGCGCCGAGTGTGTCAGCGCGTCTGGAATTGGCGAGCTTTCTACGATCCCAGTTTGCCGCTGGGCCTCACAAAATCCGGCATTATACTGAATAAACGCTCGCTCCGAGGCCGCTCCGGAGCACGATCGCGCATGCCTGCGCCGCTTCGGGCCATTCAGGCCGATATTACCACCCTCGCTCTGGATGCGATCGTGAACGCGGCGAATTCGTCCCTGCTCGGCGGCGGTGGAGTTGATGACGCAATTCATCGTGCGGCCGGGCCGGGACTGCTGGCTGAATGCCGCACGCTGGGTGGTTGTGAGACGGGCGACGCGAAGCTCACAAAAGGGTATCGCCTCGCCGCGCGGCACATCATTCACACCGTCGGCCCGGGGTGGCGGGGTGGCGGTCGGGGCGAAGCGGAATTGCTCGCATCGTGCTACCGCCGCTCGCTGGAACTTGCCATGGGGCACGCGCTCCGCACCCTTGCGTTTCCGAGTATTAGCACCGGTGTCTACGGTTACCCCATCGACGCCGCCGCCCGCCTCGCGGTTGCCACCGTGCGCGCGGCGATCGTCGAAAACGAAGTGATTGAGGAGGTCATCTTCTGCTGTTTCTCCGCGCGCGATTTGCAGATTTACGAGACGACGCTGGCCTCGTTTGGAAGGTGAACTGGCGTCCTGCTCGAGTGGCACTCGCCGCGCCTCACTCGAATTTGAATAAAGACGCGCATCCTTGCGTCGCAGTCCGATACAATCGTATCACTCAATCTGCTATGAAGCTCCTGACCCTTGCCCTCGCCGCCGCCGCCGCTGTCACGCTGACAGGCTGCGATGAGGATGTTTACGTGAGCCGCAGTAGCCCCGGCTATTACGGCGGTTACAGTCGGCATCGTTCGACGACCGTCGTGGTGGACGGGCGTCCTTCTTACTATCATCGCCCATATGGCTATGGCTACCGTGCTCCTGTGCGTCACGACACCGTGGTGGTGGCGGGTCGCACGCCTTATCGGTCGCACAATACCGTCGTGGTGAATCGCCGTCCGGCGCCGCATTCGAACGTCGTCGTGGTGGACAAGCGCAAGCATCACAAGCACGATCACGATTGATCGGGTTCTGGCGGATTGGGTTCTGGCGAATCGGACGTGATGAGTTTTCGTCCATGCCATCCTTCTTTCTGCCTCTTGTGCCGCGTCCTTCGCTGTAGCGGCATTAAAAAAACGGTGAGCCGCGGGCGGCGGACGCCACCGGCCGATTCTATCTTTCGTCAGGACGAAGCGGTGAAATTAATCGGGACCGTCAGACTTCCACGTCTTAATGGATCGCGACTGGCACGCCTGCTTTCACTTTCCCCGCGAGCCGGACTACGTCCCAGTTTGCCAGCCGAATACACCCGTGGCTGGCTGAGCGCCCGATGGTGTCCGGGCTGTTCGTGCCGTGCAGGCCTATGCCTTTTTTGTTCAACTGAATCCACATGACGCCGACCGGGTTGTTCGGGCCCGGCGGGAGCAGATGAAAGTCACTGCTTCGTTTGCCGTGGTTCAGCATCGCCTCATCGTAGCGGAAGTTGGGCATCTTCGCGACGCCACGGACTTTCCAGTCGCCCACCGGTGAGGCGGTTCGCCCGGAGCCGATGGTTACGGGATAAGCGGCGATGAGTTTGTCGTCGTCGAAGACACTCAGCATATTAGTCTTCATATCCACTCGCACCGAGACGGTGATCGGCGGTTCCGGAGTGGCCTTTTCCTTTTTGCCGCCTTTGCGTTCTTTGGCGTCATCAGCCTCTTCCGTGTCGTTGGCAGCAATTTCGCCACCCGGCTGGATGTCCTTTACGGCGGTGAGTTCAAACGGCTCCACATTCGGCACGGTGAGAACGTCGCCCGCCTTGATCGACTTGGTTTTACCGGGGTTCAGTTCCGCGAGGAAGTCGAGGTCGGTGTGGAATTTTTCGGCAATCGCCTCGGCGACCGTCTGGTAGGGAAGCGACTTTTGTTTCGCCTGAGCGGCAATCGCCCCGGGCAGTTCGCCGACCGATTGGAGGTCGGCTTCGGTAACGGTGTAGCTTGTGAAAACGGGATCGACGCTGGCGAGGTCGAGCCCGCTGACATCCGGAGCAACTTCCGATTTGCCTTTGGCGGACTTTGCAGGGGCTGCCGGGGCCGATTCCCCTCGTGACTGCCGATAAAGCGCGAGTGCGCGAACCGTGAATTCCCCGTAGTGCCCGTCTATTTTTCCGGGGGTGAACTCCGCCCGATCCAGGAAAACCTGTAGCCGGGTCGCGGCCTCGATCGTTTCCCGATTGCGCGGCTTTTCCTTTGCGAGGGAGGGAAGGGCGAAGAGGACCGCCAGTGCGCCGGCGATCAGGGCGAGAGAGGGGCGCGTTTTCATCTGAGAAGCTATCGCCGGGGGGCGGCAGTGCGGAGGTATGCACCTGCCGACAAGGAGAGTCGGACTGGTCTGCCTGATCCGAATCGCCTGGCTGATTGAAGTGTGTAAGAGGCTCGATTTAAGTAGCTTGAGGCCTATTTTTGAGAAGGGCCCCGGTCCCCCCCTCGCAACCCTCACCACCCCAAACGGTGGAAAAAATCTCTTAGGAAATCGCCAGAACCCGGTTTAACTCGGCAGCGAACCTCTAGAATCCAAAAACATGTTCGGAAGCAAACAAAAGAAAAAAGCCGCCTGGGTCCTCGCCGCACTGGAACGTTTTGAGCGTCCGCTGCTCCAGTATGCTCTGAGCATTGTGCAGGATCTCGACCGCGCCCGCGACATCGTCCAGGAGACCTTCATGCGCCTGCACAATCAGGAGCAGAAGAACATCGAAGGGCATCTGTCCCAGTGGCTCTTCACGGTTTGCCGGAATTGCGCCCTCAAGTCCCTCAAGAAAGAGGATCGCTACATCTACGTCGAAGAGCAGGAATTCGAGTCCAAGAAGTGCGAGAGTCTGACGCCGTCGATGGAACTCGAGCGCAAGGAACAGGTCGCTCGCGTGATGGATTACGTAACCGAACTTCCAAAGAACCAGCAGGAGGTCGTGCGCCTCCGGTTCATGCACCACCACAGCTACCAGGAGATCAGCGATATCACCGGGTTGAGCGTGGGCAATGTGGGTTTCCTCCTGAATGCCGCCATGCGGAACCTCCGCTCGAAGTTCGAGCGCGAGGAGAAAGACGAAAAAATCATCTATCTAACCAAAGCAGCATCGTGAGAGGACCGCTTTCTGAACAAGACCTGACTGACTACGCGCTGAACGAACTTCAGCCCGAGGAACGCATCTACGTAGAGTCGATGCTCGCGGCTTCGGAAGAGTGCCGCAACGACGTGTGCGAAACCATCGAGATGGCCCGCCTGCTGGAGCAGGGTTACGAACGGGAACTGGTCGCTGCGGAGATTCAAGACCTGGCGCTCAAGCCCGAGCAGCGGAACCATCTGGTGCGTCCGCACTTCACTTTCCGCTACATCATGCGCGATATCGCTTCGGCGGTAGCGCTGGCAGCCTGTGTCGCGTTCACGATCACCAAGCTGGATTCGGCTCCGATCCTCGGCGCGCGCAAGGCGATGAACAAGATGGCGGAGGTGACGAATGGAGCCACCGATAAGGTGACTGCGGCAGTGCAGGCGAATGATGGCATCGATCTCGCCAAAGCCCTCGCCTCCCTGCGCGAGATGGCCGAGGAGAGTTCGAAGCTCATCCCGACCAGCGCCGATGGCACCATCGACCCGCCGGCGATTTGCACACCGCCTACGCTGATCCTGGAGAGCGCGCAGCTCGCCACGTTCGGCGACATGATGCCGTAAGGCTTCTCGGCAGGATGATTTGGTGGTAAGCTGCTGATCATGGCGACTTACGTTTACGAGACGATTCCGGAGAAGAAGGGGCAGAAGCCCCGGCAGTTTGAGGTCGAGCAGAAGATGTCCGATCCCGCGCTCACCCACGATCCCGAGACCGGTCTGCCCGTGCGCCGCGTCATCATCGGCGGCAGCGGCTGGATCACGCGCGGCACGAGCATCCTCTCGATGAACAAGCCCAAGCGGCGCTGAGCGGGCTCGTTTCCTTTCCGAACTGATACCGGATTGCGGAGGCGCGGCGCGATTTTTGCGAGATAGGTGTCCGTCATGATTCGAACGGTCTGTCTTGTCTGCCTCGCGTGGCTGGTCCTTTCGGGCCGGAGTTCTGCGATCACGATCCTGCTCGACTACACTTACGACATTCAGGACGGGGGAAATTTTTTCGGCACGCATCTCACCGCGAAGAATACCCTTGAGCAGGCCGCAACCGATCTTGGCTCAGTCATCACCTCCTCGCTCGGCCCGGTTACGCACGCCAGCTACACTGGCACTAGCGGGCCGGCGAGCGTGGATTTCGACTGGACCCTTTCGGTCGCGAATCCAGTGACCAATGCCGATGTCGATTTCGCCACATTCGACGTTCCTGCGAACACGATCCGGATCTTTGTCGGCATGCGTCCGCTTTTGGGCAACACTCTCGGCACTGGTGGACCGGGTTCGGGAGCCAGCCTTGGTTTCGGATTCGCCGGTTCCGGCGCGAACCTGACCAATGCAGTCCACAATGCGCAGGTCGCGTCGGATGCCGAGATGACACGTGGGGGAGGTCCCGTCATCGGCACCATCAGCGACACGATCGGAAGCAACGCTTTCACGGTAAGCTACGGGTCGATATTCGGGAATCTGTGGTTCGACAACGACTCCAATAACGACAACGTGGCCGACAATTTCTCGTTGCTCGATACGTATTGGCACTTCGAACTGACGCCTCCCTCTCTCGATGGGCAGAACGACTTTTACTCCGTGGCACTGCACGAACTCACGCATGCGATCGGTTTTGGCGCCTCCGACACGTGGAACAGCAAACGCTCGGGCACGACGTGGATGGGGATGGAAGCCGCCGCGCTTGATCCTAACCACGGAGTGGGACTTGTAACGAGCGGGCATATCGTCGAAGGGTTCATGAGTCCGCGCATGAGCGATGGGGTCATGCAGGAAGCGGTGATGGACCCGTCGATCACGACTGGCACGCGCAAGACGCTCACCCAGCTCGACCTCGCTTTTTTGCGTGACCTCGGTTACGCGACGGTGCCCGAGCCAGCCACCGGCGTGTTAATCGCGATGGGGTTGCTCCAGGCAGGATTGATGAGGTGGCGCAGGCCGTAACGCGGCTCTCCTGAGCTGCGTTTCGGAAGACTGCTCTACTTCGCCGAGAACGATCCGACCGCTTGGACCTTCCGCCGGTAGATCTTGTCGCCGTTGGCCATGTAGAGATAGGAGCGCCCCGGACCCGCGAGCGTGCAACTCGTGAGCGGCTTGTCGAGTTGCAGGCGCGGCAGCAGGCCGCACTCGCGCCCGGTTGGATCGAAGACTTGAATGCCCAGCGTCGTCGCGACGTAGAAGCGCCCTTGCTCGTCGCTGCACATTCCATCTCCGCCCGCGACAGCCAGCAGCGGCGGCGGTTCCTCGCGCTTGAATTCGCCCTTCGGATCGATCGGGCGCCGCATCGTCATGTAAGGCGCCTTCGAGCTTAACGTGCCGTCGGCTTCGACGCGAAACGTCCACACATTCGCGCCGCGATAATCGCTCACCGCCAGCGTTCCTTGATCGGGGGAAAGCGCGATGCCGTTCGGTGCGGTGATGCCGGTATCCGCCACGCTCAGCGCCTTGGTTTTCAGATCGATTCGCGTGACCTGATGTTTGCCTGTTTCCGTGAAATAAATCTGCCCGGTTCGGGAAATCGCGAGGTCGTTCGGCTGCACGTTTTCCGCGATGACCTCGATCGCTTTCTTCGGCAGATCGATCGCGATGAGGCGTTTTTTCGAGCCCTGGCAGGCGTAAAGGCGCCCGTCCGGACCGAATTTCAACCCGCTCGCGGGTTCGTCGATGAGCAGGGTTTTCGAGCCGTCGAGTGCGACTTTGAAAATGCCCGGCGCTTTCATGTCGCTGAAATAGAAGTTCCCCTCCGCATCGGAAGTGGGGCCATCGCCAAAACCCATTCCTTCCACGACCACGCTCCAGTCCTCGCCGTCGATGAGGAGTTTGCCGAGAGACATGTCGCTGGCGAGGTCGCCCGGGCGCACCACCGCAAAAGCAGGTGTGAGGACGGCGGCAAAAAAGAGGGGCAGGAGGCGGTTCATGGAGAAAACTCTACGCGGTTGCATTCGGCATTGTCCATCATGCGCCGCATGGGCGAGGCTGGCGGCGTGAAGTGCCTCCATTTGCTTTTACCCTTGCTCGTTCCTTCGCTGCTCCTCGCGGCCGGCGCGGATGAGGATTGGGATGCTGTCGTCGCGCTCGATGCCGGCCCGCAGAAACGCCCCACCACGGCGCTGGAAGCACAGGCCATTGCGGTGGAGCATCTCGCGCAGCAGGAGCAGAAGGTGCGCGGTTTTCTGCGCGAGCACCCGGGCGATCCTCGCACGTTGGAAGCGAAGCTTCGCCTCGCCCGCACGCTCCAGCTCAAGGCCGACGTGACCGATGCCCGCATCACTTCGCCGGAAGTCGAGGCGCTCATCACCGAGGCAGAGCGTGCCGCAAAGCCGGAGCAGCGCGCGGACGTTCGCTTCGCCCGGCTCAGCTATTCGATGCGCCGCTGGCGGACCCCGACGGTGCAGCAACGCCAGTTTCTTTATGACCAGATGCGTAGCTTTCAGTCGTCCTTCCCGGAGGATCGCCGCTTGCCCGCTCTGCTGACCGAAATCGCCACGCGTTTCGACCGTGAGCCAAAACGCAAGCGTGCCATGCTGGTCGATGCGCAGGTCGCGGCGCGCGATGAAGAGCTCAAGGCTCGTATCGCCGACGATCTCCGACGACTTGATCTGTTCGGTGAAATCGTCCCGTTGCGTTTCGCGCCTTCCGGGGGCGAGGTGGTCGATCTCGCCGATTACCACGGCAAAGTGATCGTGCTCGTCTTCTTTGCCGCGTGGTCGCAGCCCGCGATCGAAGCGATCGACACCATCGAAAAAGCGCTGCCCAAATGGCCCGCCGACGAAGTGCAGCTTTTTGGGGTCAGCCTCGATAGTAAACTCGAGCCGCTGGAAACTCTCGCCCGTTCGAAAAAGATCACGTGGCCGGTAGTCTGCGATGGGCGCGGCTGGGAGAGTCCGATCGTGCGCGGTTTTGGCATCAACTCTCTTCCCACGGTCTGGTTGCTCGACCGCGAAGGCCGGCTGCGTTCGCTCGATGGACTCGATGGTCTGGTCGGTCAAGTGAAGGAACTTTTGCTCCAGCGGAAGTGAACAGCCTGCCCGCGATCCGCATCACGGAACCGCACGAGTTGCTCACCGCGCAGGTGCGCGCCGCATGGCTCGCCCGCCATTTGCCGGTGGTCGATTTCTGGCGCGAGATCGACTCCGCTGCGTATCTCCACGATGAGGCTGCTCTGCTCAGCGCCGACGAACTTGCCGATGCGAAAGCCGCGCTGAGCGAGGACGGCATTTTTCCGGAGCGCGAGTGGAGTGAAATCGAACTGCGCGCGGCCACCAAATACGGTTGGGCTCTGGCGCACGCCGAGCAGGAAACCCGCGACCTTCAGCCCGATCTCGTGGTCTGGAATCTCGAACGTGGCGAGACCGCCACCACTCCGGCTGAACTCAGGTTTCTCCTCGCTGAACTTCGCCGCCGACAGGTGCCCATCACCCATCTCGCGCCGTGCTGGCCGGTTACCTTGGAGCCCGCTTGTGCGGTGGAAGAGCGCACCGAGGGATTTCAGCGCGTGCTGTCCGAGTTTGCTCCGATCGTTCGCGAATCGGGCCTTGGCCTGGCGATACCTCACCTGGCGGGAAAGGTCGCGGAGTTCTGGATGGCGGTCGGATCTCTTGGTGCCAGCGCCTTGCTCGACTTCGCGATGCTCGGCTGGCTCGAGGCCGCTCGCATCATGGCCTTGCAGTCGCCCGAGCTTTTCCGCCGGGTGCTTGAGTGCGCGCAGGAGCACTTTGCCTTCGATAAACCGCCCCTCGCTTTCTCCACCACCGAGGATGACATTCGCACCCTGCCAGTCGTGGAAGATCACGACCTCGTCCGCGTGTTCATCGAAGACTTCCGCGGGCGGCAGTTGCTCCACATCCCCGTGCGTTCGATTTTTGCGGACGCGGCCCTGCGCGAGCCGCTCGGGCAATTTCTCACGTCTGCTCGGACGGAAATTAACACGGCCATCGGTGTCGAGATCGACCGTCATGTGACGGTTGCCTCATGACGCCGCAACGGATCGTTACCGCGTTCCTGATCGCTGCCGCCCTCGCGCTGACGTTGCTATGGCCGGGCGATGTGTCGTGGGGCTCCGACGAGCCGCGGCTCATCGCCGAGGCCTGGCACGCCAACCACGACGGCGAACTCGCGCGGGGCGGGCTCTGGGGAAATTTCGGCATCCGCTACGGTCCGTTGCCGACGTGGATTTATCAGCTACTGCTGCTCATCACGCACGATCCCGTCAGGCTGATCGTCATTCGCGCTCTGCTCTGTGCGGGCGCCACGGCTGGCGGCCTGCTGTGGCTGGGGCGCGAACTTCGCCTGCCGTCCTGGTTTGCTGCTGCGATCCTCGCCGCTCCCTACGTGTTGCAATATCATCGGCTGTTGTGGGATGCGAGTTTCGCGGTCCCGCTCGGAACGATCACGCTGGCTGCGTTCGCCTCGTTCCTGCGCACCGGTTCTGCGCGGACGCTGGGGGTGACGGTGGCGGGAGCCCTTCTCGTCCCCACGATTCATCCGCAAGGGCTGCCCTTCACGCTCGCGGTTCTCGGCTGGTTGGGGTGGCGGCAGCGCCTCGCCTTGCGCGCACACTGGAAAATGCTCGCGACGGTGTTCCTCGGCCTTTCTGCTTCGCATGCGATCTGGTTCATCGAAGCGGTATATGGTTTCCTGCATAATCTCTCCGGGTCCGTCGTGCATGGTTATCCTCACGGCGCCGACCGGGCATTCTGTGCGCTCGCGCCGCTGCTCGGTGGAAACCTGATCGGCAGTCCGCACATTCTCCGGCAGATCGTCGCCGATCCGTGGTTGGTTCGGCTGGCGGCGCTGCTTTATGTGATTTTCCCGCTCGCGTGGTCCGGCATTTTTACCGCCCTTTTCCGCGCCCGGAAAATGGAAAGCCCGCGCGATGTGGTCGGCCTTGTCGCGGTGGCAGGCCTCGTCCTGCAGGCGCTGCTTTTTGGCCTGATGCGAATCCCTGCCGAGCCGCAATATTTCTTCGGCACGTTTGCCCTGCATGCTTTTCTCATCTGGCTCGCCGTGGATGAAGTTCGGGTGTTCCGGGCGGGAACGGTTCTGGGAGGGATTTACGGAATCGCAGCCGTCTCGTTGAGCGTGGGGCTTGCGATCGAAGTTCGTGCCGTTGGGTATCGCCCCGAGCTGAGCTGGCCCACGCTGCACAACCAACTCGCTCTCGCTGGGAAGCTGAACGCATTTACCGATACGACCGCCTCCACGACCGTGCCGCTCTATCAGAAATACCCGCAGGCTTTGCGCGCACTTCGTCTTTTGAACCCGCCCGGTCCGACCGACAAACAAACTGCCAGTGGGAAGCTGTTCATCGCCCCGAGAGGTCCGAACCGTGGCGAGGTGAAACTGGATGAAGGGGCTCCGGGCGATGGGGCCACGCTGCTTGATATCACTCCGCTACCCAAAGGGTGGCATCCAGACACCTGGTGAGTGGACTTGCGGCTCACCGCAAACGCACGATAGCGTCTCCGTCCAATGCTCGATATCCGTCTCATCCGCGAAAAGCCCGATTATGTGAAGGAGCGCCTCGCCGCGCGCGAACCCGCGCTTGCCTCCACTGTGGACGAAATTCTGGACTGCGACCGCAAGCGCCGCGCGAGTGAGACGCGGTTTCAGCAGCTTCAGGCCGACCGCAAACGCATCTCGAAGGAAATCGGCATGCGCCGTGGCAAAGGCGAGGACACGTCCGCCGTCGAAGCGGAGGTTCGCGCCATGGGCGAGGAAATCGGCCGCCTCGAAGATGAGGCGCGCCAGCTCGAAGCCGGCCAGCGCACGCTGTTGATGAACGTGCCGAATCTGCCGCACGACGCCTGCCCGCGTGGCACGAATGCAGAGGACAATCCCATCGTTCGCACCTGGGGTGAGAAGCCGTCGTTCGACTTCACCCCGAAGTCGCACATCGAGCTGGGCGAACATCTCCGGCTCTTCAGCTTCGAGAAGGCGGCAAAAATCGCGGGCTCGGCCTTTGCGTGTTACACCGGCGCCGGGGCGCGGTTCGAGCGGACGCTGATCAATTTCCTGCTCGACCTCCAGACTCAGCAGAACGGCTACACGGAAGTGCTCCCGCCTTTCCTCGTTCGCCCGGAGACGCTTGTCGGCACGTCGCAGCTTCCTAAATTCGAAGAGCAGCTTTACCGCTGCGAACGCGACGAGGTTTACCTCGCGCCCACGGCCGAAGTGCCGGTTACGAATCTGCACCGCGAGGAAATCGTGGCGCAGGAGGCGCTGCCGATTCGCTACGCCGCCTACACTCCTTGCTTCCGTCGTGAAGCAGGTGCGGCGGGGCTCGGCACCCGCGGGCTCATTCGCGTCCATCAGTTCAACAAAGTCGAATTGGTGAAGATCACCACGCCGGAGACTTCCTTCGCCGAACTCGAATCGCTCACGGCCGATGCGGAAAAGGTGCTGCAGATGCTTGGCCTGCATTATCGCATCGTGGAGTTGTGCACGGGCGACGTCGGCTTTGGCTCGGCCAAAACTTACGACATCGAAGTCTGGGCGCCGGGGCAGGGGGCTTATCTCGAAGTATCGAGCTGCTCGAATTTCACGGATTACCAGGCTCGCCGCATGAACCTGCGCTACAAGACGAGCGACGGGAAAAACGTCTTCTGCCACACGCTGAACGGTTCCGGCACCGCGCTGCCGCGGCTCTACGTGGCGCTGCTCGAGACGTATCAACAGGAAGACGGCACCATCCTGCTGCCGCTGCCGCTCCAGCGTTACTTTGGCGCTGACCGCATCGTGTAAATGTCCACGCGCCCCGGCCCGGTCGAGAAAGCGGTGATGAACGCTCCGCGGCTGCGGAGCGATCTGCCGCTGCTCGTGGGGGTGTCGGGAGGGCGCGATTCCGTGGCACTGCTGCACGCGCTCGCCGAAGCCGGGTTGGAACGAATTGTCGTTTGCCACCTCGATCACATGCTGCGCCCGGACAGCGAAGCGGACGCTTGGTTCGCCTCGGAACTCGCCGGCCAATACGGTTACCCTTTTGAAGCCGACCGCGTGAACGTGAAGGCACTGGCGCAGGAGCAGGGCTTGTCGATCGAGGCCGCGGCGCGCGAGGTGCGTTACGAGTTCTTCGCGCAGGTTGCGCGAACGCATTGGATTCCTCGCGTCCTGCTCGCTCACCATGCCGACGATCAGGTGGAGACGTTGCTGTTGAATCTCTTCCGCGGCAGCGGACGAACCGGCCTGGCCGGCATGCAACCGGTCAGCATTCGCGAAGTGCGCGGTGCGCGGCTCGAATTGCATCGTCCGCTGCTGGGCGTGTGGCGCGATGAAGTGGATCGCTACGTGAAGAAACATCGGCTGCGTTTCCAGGAGGACGAATCCAACGCCGACCGGCGTTTCACTCGCAATCGCGTGCGGCACGAGGTGCTGCCCTTTCTGGAAAAATCTTTCGACCGCGACGTGAAGCGTATCCTCTGGCGCACCGCCGCCGTGCTGGCGGCGGAGGAGGAATTTCTCGCGAGCAAAACGCCACCGGTCGCCGCCTCGCCGCTCAAGACGGCTGATCTCCAAGTCATGCCGGTCGCGTTGCAACGCCGGGTCGTTCACGCATGGCTACGCAGTCGGGAAGTCGCGGATATCAGCTTCGAAGATGTCGAGAGCGTCCGATCCCTCCTTCCCGGCCCAAAGCCGGCCAAGGTGAACCTGGCTGGCGGAAAGCACGCGCGGCGGCGCGCCGGCAAAATTTTCGTCGAATAGCCAAAAGAGCTTGCGAGTATGGCATGCATGCCATACTCTCGTTGGGTTATGAAAATGACCATGCACATCAACGAAGACGTGCTCGCCGAAGTGATGAGAATCACTGGCGTTCCCAGTAAGACCAAGGCGGTCGAGGTCGCTCTCACCGAGATGGTGAGAAAGGCGAAGCTCAAGGAATTGGGCAGGAAGGGGCTGGGATTGACCTCCGAGGAGTTGAAGAACGCATGGGAAGACCCTTTTCCGGAGGAATCTCTTCGAGTAGCGGAAGACGCACCGCGCCATGTCGGGAAACGTTCTCGTCGATAGCAGTTTCTATATCGATCGTCTGCGCGCCGGGCGAGATCCGCTCGCGGAACTAACCGAGTGCGCGGATGACTTCGATTTCGTGACCTGCGGGGTGGTGATGACCGAGGTGCTGCGCGGCTTGAAACACAAAAATGCGCACGCACGGATGGAGGATTACCTCGGCTGCATGCTCTATGTGCCGACGCTCAATCACGTGTGGGAGCGGGTGCATCGCCTCGCGTGGGAGTTGGACCGGACGGGCAAGATCATGCAGGTGACCGACCTGCTCATCGCCGCCTCTGCATTGGAGGTGGATGCAGCGGTGCTTTCGCTCGATTCAGACTTCTTGCGTGTGCCGGGGTTGCGCGTGCTGCGGTCGCTTAGCTGATCGCTTCGCGCAACACGGCGGCGACTCGATCGAACTCTTCCTCGGTGTTGTAGAAGTGCGGGCTGAACCGCAGCCAGTCCTGCCCGGCGCGGTCGGTGCGTAGTGAGGTAACGATGCCGGCTGCGAGCAGCTTTTCGTGCAGTGCTTTGTGATCGCTGCCTTCGCGCCGGACCGTGGTGATCGCATGAGCGGCGGGGCCTTCACGCACGCCGAGGAGAGTGAAGCCAAGCGGCTCAAGTCGTGCGAGCAGGGCAGCTTTGAGTTCGAGCAAGCGCGCGGCGATTTTCTCGATGCCGAAGTCGAGCACGAGTT
The DNA here is from genome assembly GCA_044226525.1 of Chthoniobacteraceae bacterium. Lineage (GTDB taxonomy): Bacteria > Verrucomicrobiota > Verrucomicrobiia > Chthoniobacterales > Chthoniobacteraceae > VFJQ01. The sequence goes on from JBGAGV010000030.1 coordinate 70,324, forward strand.
CGAGGCCGGCCTTGAGCGCGTAGATGCCCGGAAAATTCAGCGCGCCGGGTTCGTAGCGCTGGGCCGTCGGCATGAAGCGGATTTCTTTCTGTGCGACGAAGCCGGGGCTGTAAATGTTCCATGAGCCGAGCAGGGTGGGTCGCAGGCGTTCGAAGTGTTCGCGCTTGACCATCACGAGACCGATCGCGCAGGGACCGAGGAGCCATTTATGGGCGTCGGCACTGAGAAAATCGATGTGCGTCGTATCCATCGGGAACGCGCCGAGCGTCTGAATGGCATCGACCGCGAAGAGAATCCCGCGCGCGCGGAGCATCCGCCCGATCGCATCGAGATCCGGGCGGTAACCGGTGAAGTAATGCGCGCTCGCTAGCGCGACGAGGCGGGTGCGGGGCGTCAGCACGGACTCGACTAGTTCGGGCGTGATCTCGCCGGGGCGCTCGGGCTGAAGCATTCGGACCGTGACTCCTCGCCGCTCCAGATCGAGCCATGGATAGACATTCGCCGGGTAATCGTCGGCGTGGCAAACGACCTCGTCTCCAGGCTGCCAGTCGAGTCCATTGGCAAAGAGCGACAGGCCGATGGAAGTTGGCCCGAGAAGCGCGATTTCGTCCGCATCGCAGCCGAGCAGTCGCGCGCCGAGCACGCGCGTGGCATTCACGTCGCGCCACGTGTGGGCGTCTTCCTGATGACTGAGCGCGCCGAGTTCGATGTAGCGATGCATCGCGTCCGCAACTGTGCGGGGCAGGATGCACACGGCGGCGTGCGCGAGAAAGACCTTCTCGTGGCAGACCGGAAACGCGGCGCGCCGCGCGGTTTCGTCGGGATAGAAATTCATGGCGGAAGGTGGCAGCGAAAACCACCCAGCGCCAACGCCGGTCTTCGCGAGCATGCGAAGACCTTCTATCGTTAGGGAACGAGGAGGAAGTCTCGGCTCTGGGAAGCCGTGCTACACTTCGCCTTCGCCGCGGTTCTTCTTGACCTCGAGCTTCCGGTAAAGCGTAGCCATCGAGATGCCGAGCATCTTGGCCGCTTTCTCGCGATTGCCGCCGTTCACCTTGATCGTCTCCTCAATGAACGTGCGCTCGAGTTCACGAACGTAATCGTCGAGGGTCCGGCCCACAGGCAGCGCAGACGTGCCAGCCGGAGCCGGGGCGCCGCCCTGGCGAAGGACCTGCGGCGGCAAATCCTGCGGTTTGATGATGCCGCCGTCGCACAGCGCACACGCGCGCTCGATGGCGTTTTCCAACTCACGCACGTTGCCCGGCCACCGATAACCTTGCAATGCCTCGATCGCCTTCTGGTCGATCTTCTTCGGCTCGGTGCCGGTCTGGGAGGCATTCTTTTGCAGGAAGTGGGTGACGAGAAGCGGGATGTCGTCCACGCGTTCGCGCAACGCCGGCATCTCGATCGGGATCACGCACAGGCGGTAGTAAAGGTCTTCGCGGAACTGACCGGTCTTGATCTTGTCGTTCAGCGATTCGTTCGTCGCGGCGAGCACACGCACATTGATCGGGACACTTTTCGTGTCGCCCACGCGGCGGAGCTGGCGCTCCTGGAGGACGCGCAGCAGCTTCGTCTGGAGCGAGAGCGCCATGGAGTTGATTTCATCGAGGAAAATGGTGCCCATCTCGGCTTCCTCGAAGAGGCCCATCTTGTCCTGCACGGCGCCGGTGAAAGCGCCCTTCTTGTGGCCGAACAGTTCGGACTCGAGCAGGTTCTCCGGCAGTGCCGAGCAGTTGATGGCCACGAAGGGCTGATGCTGGCGGACGGAATTGAAATGCAGGGCGCGGGCGACGAGTTCCTTGCCGGTGCCGCTCTCGCCCTGGATGAGAATGGTGGAATCGGTATCGGCGACCTTGGCGATGAGGTTATAGACCTCCTGCATCTTGCCGGACGTGCCGATGATGTTTTCGAAGCGATACTTTTCCTTAACGATCTGCCGCAGATTGCGAATCTCGCGGCGGTCGTGCTGGTGATCGAGCGCGCGCTGGATGGTGAGCTGCAACTCATCGACCTTGAACGGCTTGGTGATGTAGTCGTAAGCGCCGAGTTTCATCGCCTCCAGCGCACTTTCGACTTTGGCGTAAGCGGTGATGAGAATGACGGGCGTCTGTGGCAGCACCTCGCGGCATTCGCGCAGGATTTCGAGGCCACCGATCTTGTCCATCTTCAGATCGGTGATGACGAGCTGAGGGGCTTGGGTGGCGAGCGCCTCGAGTGCCTTCTGGCCTGAGTTGAAGGCCACCGTCTGGTGACCGCGTTCGTGACAAATCTCGGAAATGACCGAGACCATCGCTGGGTCGTCGTCGATGATGAGAATTCTGGCCATGGCTGGGTTTCGCGGGCGCGAGATTATTTCATCCCTGAGAATAGGGAAGCAGCTTTTCGGAAAATTATTATGACTCCGCTGTTACCAACGGTTCGACCCATTTTCCGTGTTCGCGGATGAGATCCACGAGCCGATCCACCGCTTCATCGGAGGGGATGTTGAATTTTACAGGCTGTTTACCTACGTAGAGGTTCACCTTGCCCGGCGCACCGCCGACATAGCCAAAGTCTGCGTCGGCCATCTCGCCCGGCCCATTCACGATGCAGCCCATGATGGCGATCTTCACACCCTTGAGATGCGAAGTCGCGGACTTGATACGCGCGGTGGTGCTTTGGAGGTCGAAGAGGGTGCGTCCGCAACTTGGGCAGGCCACGTAGTCGGTCTTGAAAATACGCGAACCGGCTGCTTGGAGGATGTTGTAGGCGAGGCGCAGCGATTGGCCTGGGGCTTCTTCACCGCGAATGAGAACGGCGTCGCCGATGCCGTCGCAAAGCAGCGAGCCGATTCGCTTCGCTGCGAGAAGGAGGGCGGAGAGGAAATCGGGTGCCGGCGTTTCCGGGGTGAGAGTGTCCTTGAGAAGGATGGGATGGCGATCGTCCAGCCGGGCCGCGAGAAGGCGGAACGCAGCGATGACCGGCAGGTCGAGACCATCCGCCACGGTGACGAATTTCGCTTCGAGGGAGTCGTTCAGGCCAGCGATCGCCGCTTCGTCGCGCGGATCGACAGCGACCACGCCGCTGTCCTCGACCACTGCCTCGGGGCGATAGTCGCCGAGTTTGTCGATCTTGTGCGCGAGGGCATTCCAGCGATCCTGCGTGGTGAAGACGCGCATCGTCTCCTCATGGCCCAAGGAAACTCCAGCCACTTCCATTCGCGCGGTGGCACGGCGCTGGTAGGAGAACGGCTGGGCGTTTGCCGAGGGAGCGTCTTCCAGGCCGCGCACCGGCCCTGGCACGCACAACCGAGCCAAGGCCTGGGCGACCGGAATTTCGTGCACGCTGTCTTCGGTCAGCGACACGCGGATGGTGTCGCCGATGCCGTCGTTCAGCAGCGAGCCGATGCCGATGGCGGACTTGATGCGGCCGTCCTCTCCATCGCCCGCCTCGGTCACGCCGAGGTGAATGGGATAATTCCAGTCCGGGCCTTCCTCCGCGAGCCGTGCCGCGAGGAGGCGATACGCCTCGATCATCACCTTCGGGTTGCTCGATTTCATCGAGAAGATGAGCTCGTGATAGCCGAGGTCGCGGGCGATTCGAGCAAACTCCAGTGCGCTTTCCACCATGCCCAGCGGCGTATCGCCGTAGCGGTTCATGATCCGGTCGCTGAGCGAACCGTGATTGGTGCCGATGCGGATCGCCCGTCCGTGCTCCTTGCAGAAGAGCACCAGCGGCGTGAAGCGCTCGCGAATGCGATCCAGTTCCGCGGCATACTGCGCGTCGGTGTATTCGATGATCTTGAATTTCTTCGAGTCGGCGTAGTTTCCCGGATTGATGCGGACCTTCTCGACCCACTTCGCCGCTTCCATCGCCGCTTCGGGCTTGAAGTGAATGTCCGCCACGATGGGCACGTGGCATCCCCGTGCACGCAGGCCGGCGACGATGTGCTGAAGATTCGCGGCATCCTTCACCGTGGGGGCAGTGATGCGCACAATCTCGCAACCCACCGCCACGAGGTCGAGCGTCTGCGCGATGCACTTTTCGGTATCCATCGTGTCGCAGGTCAGCATCGACTGAACGCGGATCGGATTATCCCCGCCGACGCCGACGGGCCCGACATTCACCGCGCGGCTGCGTCGGCGTTCATAGAGGTAAGGAGAGGAGCAGTAGGTCATTCCAGCGGTTCACGAACTTTGATCGAAACGACGTGGGCCGGGTCGATGTATTCGACTGTTTCCGGCGGATCGAAAAGCGAAAGAGCCTGGCCATCGTCGGCCCAACTCAACACTTCGACCGCACTCACGGCGATGGCTCGACCATCGGTCAGCAGCAAGTGAAATGGGATGAACGGAGCGGAGTTGAGCAGCCGTTGAACGAGTTGAGGACTCATTGAGCCGCTAGCGTCTCTCCGCCTTGAAAGTCGGCCGACACGACGTCCCTGACATGAGGAAGGAAGGGCACGTTGCCTTCGAAGATGGAGAGCCTTCCCCACGGAGCGATCGCAATCCGCTCCGGACGAGCCACGTGAATTTTGCGGCCATCCGTGAGGGTCAGGTCGAAGGGACGAAAAGGGCTCGCGTTTCGCAGGGCACGAATTTCTTCGAGGCTCATGGGAGAAGGATATTCGCAATCCGTCCGCGCGACAAGCCGTTCACTTCGTCTGCGTCTTGGGCGCAAACTTCATCCCGGGGCCACGGCCGCCTCCGAAGAGATCCTGCACATCGAAGAAGGTGATGAAAAGCATGAAGCCGATGAGGACCACGGCGGCGAGCGTCTGAACGGTTTCCAGGACGCGCGTCTCGAGCGCGCCTTCGATGGGGCGGCGGCGGATGATTTCGAAGATCGCGAGGGTGATGTGGCCGCCATCGAGCACCGGCAGGGGCACGAGATTGAGCAACGCGAGGTTCACGTTCAGCAGCACGCTGAACCAGAGCGCAAGGCGCCAGCCATCGGGGCTCTGGAAGAGCACATAGTAGGTGCGGAAGATCGTCACGGGGCCGCCGAGGTGCTGCGCGCTGACCTTCGACTTGGGCGAGAGCACCGCACCGAGAGTGTTCACGATGCTGAGGGCGCTGAGCCGGATTTGCTCGACCGGATTCGGATACACCACGCTGCGGCGGCCCTGCTCGTTGAGCGTGAGGCCGAGGGTGTCTTCGCGGAAGGCGATGCCGGCTTTCGGCTTGGTTTCGCCCACGGGAATCTGGGGCGTGATGGTGGCCTCCACCGGACTGCCTTTGCGATCGAGGGTGAATACGATGGGCTTGGCTCCGTTGCGCTCGACGGCCTCAATGATGTGGAGCGTGGAGAAAACGGGCTGGCCGCCCACTTTCATGACCCGGTCTCCTTTTTGCACGCCCGCCGCGGCAGCCGGACTGTCGGGGAAAACTTCTTCCACCGTCGGCGGTTTGATCTGTAACGACTTGGTGAGTTTTACGCGCTCGCCATCGCGCTCGACCGTCAGAATCAGCGGTTGGTCGGGCGCCTTCTTTGCGGCATCGGCGATCGTCAGGTAGGTCAGCACTTCCTGCCCGTTGGCCTCGACGATGAAGTCGCCCTTGCGCAGGCCGGCTTCCGCGGCGGCTTCGCCGGCGGTCACATTTTCCACCAGCGGCGTGTCGGCGGGCGCGATGAGAAGCTGCCGCATGCTCTTGCGTTGATAGAGTTTGGTGTCCGCCAGGTAAGGCTTGGCTTCGACGGTGCCGGTTTCGTTGCCGCGCTTGTAATCGACGCGAATCGCGTCGCCTTCGCTCGTCACCACACGCCACATGATGCTGTCGCTCGACATGCCACCCCAGCGGTGAACTGGCTGCCCATCGATGGCCGTGATGTAATCGCCCGCGCGCAGGCCAGCCGTTTCCGCCGGGCTGCCGGCCTGCACGTAACCAATCCGCGTGGTGCTTTCCGATTCACGCACCGGACGGCCGACCTTCCACACGATGACGGCAAAAGTGCACGCGAGCAGGAAGCTGAAGAGCGGCCCGGCAAAGGCCACGATGATCTTGTCGAGCGGGCGAATCGGCGTCTTCGCTTCCGGCGGCAGGTCTTCGCTTTCCCCTTCGAGGGATTCCATCGGCGCCATCTGCGGCAGCTTCACGTAGCCGCCCGCCGGGATGCTATTGATGGCATACCACACGCCGCCGATTTTCCTGCGCCAGAGCGGTTTGCCAAACCAGAGGGCAAACTCGACGACGTAGAGGCCGCGCCACCGGGCGGCGAGGAAGTGTCCCAGTTCGTGGACGAAGATCAGGAGGTTAAAGAGCAGCAGCACCTCCAGGCAGATGAAGACGAAGCGGGCGATTTCAGGGATACTCATGGGTCAATGGGGGCGCTTAGCCGAGCAGTTCTGCTGCACGACGCCGCGCCCAGGAATCGGCCTCGACGATAGCCGCGAGGTCGGGAGCTGCAACCGGGGTATGCGCCTGCATCGTGGCATCGACCGTTTGCCAGATGGCAGGGAAAGAGCAGCGGCGCTCCAGGAAGGCGGCGACCGCCACCTCGTTGGCCGCGTTCAGCACGGCGGGGAGCGTGCCGCCGATTTCACCGGCATGGCGGGCGAGATCGAGCGCAGGGAAATCGGCGCGGCGGGGTTCTTCGAAGTCCAGCTTGGCGAGTCGGGCGAAATCGAGTGGCGCCAGGGTGTTCGGAACCCGGTCCGGCCAGGTGACGGCGTATTGAATCGGGAAACACATGTCGGTGGTCGAGAGCTGCGCGAGCACCGAGCCGTCGATAAACTCAACCATCGAGTGCACGATCGACTGCGGGTGCACGATCACGTCCACCCGCTTCATCTCCACGTCGAACAGCCAGCGGGCTTCGATCATTTCGAGCCCTTTGTTGAAGAGCGTCGCGGAGTCGATGGTGATCTTGCGGCCCATGTCCCATGTCGGGTGCTTGAGCGCCTGCTCGACGGTGACATTCGCGAGCTGATCCGTCGGCAGTTTGCGGAAAGGCCCGCCGCTGGCGGTGAGAATCAACCGCCGCACCTGCTCGCTGGCGTGGCCTTCGAGGCATTGGTAGATGGCGTTGTGCTCGCTATCGACCGGCAGCACCTGCACCCCGTGTTCGCGCGCGGCGGTCATGACTGCTTCGCCGGCCATCACGAGGATTTCCTTCGAGGCGACGGCCAGATCCTTGCCCGCTTCGATCGCCGCCAGCGCCGGGCGCAGGCCCGCCGTGCCGATGATGGAAATGAGCACCATGTCCGCCTCCGGCATCGTGGCCAGTTCCACCAGCCGCTCTTCGCCGCCGTCGCCGCTGGAGATCGCAAGCTTCGCATTCGGAAATTCCTTCGCCGCCTCGCGGAGCGCCGCTTCGTTGGAGTGCGCACTCATGCCCACGATCTCCATCCGGTCCGGAATGTCGCGCGCCACCTTGCGTGCGCTGGTGCCGATCGAACCCGTGGCTCCGAGGATGACAACGCGGCGTTTTCTCATTCGATGCCTACGACGAGGCGCAGGTAAAAAAACATCAAGGGGGCCGTGAAAAGAACGGAGTCGATGAGATCCAGCCCACCGCCGATGCCCGGGAGCAGGCGGCCGGAATCCTTCACATCGGCACTGCGTTTGATGATCGATTCCGCGAGGTCGCCAATGATCGCCGCAAAACCGAGCCCCACGCCGAGCACGAGTGCATCCGTTCCGGTCAGCCGGCTGAGTTGCTGGGGCATGAGCTTTAGCACGGCCCAGCCGCCGCCGGCGGAGAAGACCAGCGCGCCGAAGAAGCCCTCCCAGGTTTTCTTCGGCGAAATGTGCGGCACGAGCAGATGTTTTCCGATCAGCGACCCGGTCACGTAAGCTCCCATGTCGCTGAATTTTGTCACCACCAGCAGCCAGAGCACATAAAAATGGCCGGTGACGTGCCCGGCAGCATCGCGCGGGAGGAGATAGACGATTTTCGTCACGAAGCTGAACAGCCACGGCACGTAGAGCAGGCCGAAGAGTGTGTAGGCCATCGTTTCCAGGGGCGAGACGTCGCGCGTGCGCTGGAACATCTGCCGGCTGAACACTGCGAAGTGGAAAAGCAGGAGTGCGCCGACTTCAAAATCGCGGGCGCGATCCGGCCCCTGCTGGCTCTGGTAGTAAAAAGAGCCCGCCACGAACAGCGCCCCGCAAACGAGGCCGATCACCTTGAAATTCGGCAGCTTCTTGTGATCGAGCATCACATAGTATTCCCACAGGCTGATCATCGAGAGCCCCCCAATGAGAAACACGAAGCCAGGCTCCGACCCGGAGAAGATGATCCAGAGCGCCACCGTCCACAGCGCCACGGTGGAGCCAAGGCGGCGGAGAAAGGTGAGTTTGCGTTCAGTCATGGCGCAGCGAGCGCGCACCCATACGCGGGGGGGGAAGGCTGACGAGCGAAAAAGTCGGGTTTTTGGAGGGCGGACGGAGGAGGAAAATTCCAGGCCGCGCCGGTTGGTTGACCAAAGCGAGAGGGCCAGACTTCTGCCGGGCGCGTCTGGTTAACCACCCGGGGTCAGCATGGAACGAATGACGTGAGCGAGTCGACCCCGCCGAAAAATAGTGGGAACGGACGGAATGGACGGAACCGGCGGTTCGCCGCCGGGGCGATGGAGGACGAAAAGGCAAGGACATGCGCCCACCGCTTCCATGCCGAAACGAGTCTCCCCGCCAAGGCCGGAATCACGCGCCGTGTGTCGATGAATTTCTCCCCGTTCCCGCTTTGCGCCCTCTGCGCCTCTGCGTTGAACCTTCGCGCCTCGACTCGCTGGCGCGCTGGTTCGCCCTGCGGTGGGTCGGGGAGACGCACGGACACAATAAACACACTATTTGGCGAGCCGCCGCTCCGCCGTATCCCCTTGAACGCACCGCCTGCCTCCCTTTGCGCCCTCCGCGCCTTTGCGGTCAATCCGACGACCGCTCCACAGAGAAAATCCAAGGTAACCCATCCATCAACCATCACCCTGACAGACACAATAAACACACTATTTTGCGAACCGCCGCTGCGCCGCCTCGCCGAGGCCGAGGGAGACGAGCGCTGGAACCTGCTGCGCCAGTGCAGCCGCGAACTGGCTGTGCTGCGCCGAGCCGATCTGCTTGCCGCAGCGCCTCGAACTTCAGCGCCGGCGGGAGAGTGTTCGATGTTTCCGCCGTCCCCCGCTTCCTGTGTCACGTCGTTGCTTTCACTCTAAGCCTGCGCACTGTGGCGGCTCACTTTTCCGCCGAAGACCTGATGTTTCGTATCGCCCTTGCCCTAGCCGCCGGCACGCTCGTCCTCCGAGCGGTGCCTCCGACTGATCCTTCCCATGGCGAAGGCGTGCCGTCGAATGGGCCCACTCCCGAGGCGGCGGCGGCAATGAAGGGGTTCAAGTTCGACCAGAGCCTCAACGTCTCCCTGTTCGCGTCCGAGCCGCTTCTGGCCAACCCCGTGGCCTTTTCCCCGGACGAACACGGCCGCTGGTATATCGCGGAGAGTTACCGGCAGGAGAGGGGCGTGGAGGATAACCGCAGCCATATGAACTGGCTGAGCGACGATCTCGCGTCGAAGACGACCGATGACCGGCTCGCCATGATGCGGAAGTTTTACCCCGACCCGAAAGCATTCGCGGAGAAGTTCGCCAAGACCGAGGAACGGATCACCCTGGTGCAGGACTCCGACGGGGATGGCGTGGCGGACAAAACCACGGTCTTTGCCGATGGCTTTCGTGACCCGCTCGACGGCACCGGCGCGGGCATCCTCGCCCGGGGCGACAATGTCTGGTGGACCTGCATTCCGAATCTGTGGCGATTCCGCGCCGGCCTCGAGGGCAAAGCGGTCGAGCGAGGCAAGCTGCTCAGCGGTTTTGGCGTGAAGTTCGCCTTCCGCGGCCACGACATGCACGGGTTGCGCTTTGGCCCGGACGGCTGGCTCTATTTCAGCATCGGGGATCGTGCGCTGAACGTGCGCACGCCGGACGGCCGCTCCGTGAGTGAACTGGAAAGCGGCTCCGTGCTTCGCTGTCGCGCCGATGGCACTGGCCTGGAAATTTTCGCCACTGGCCTGCGCAATCCCCAGGAGCTCGCCTTCAACGCCTACGGCGATCTCTTCACGGCCGACAACAACTCCGACGGCGGCGACCAGGCCCGCCTGCTCAACGTGGTCGAAGGCGCGGACTACGGCTGGCGCATGGCGTATCAATACCTCCCCGATCGCGGTCCGTGGAATCGCGAGAAGCTGTGGGACGAAAAAGCCGCGCCGCAGGCCCGTTACCTGGTGCCCCCGATCGCCAATCTCGGGAGCGGCCCGGCGGGTTTCACCTGTAATCCCGGCACCGGGCTCTCGGCGAAGTTTGCCGGCCACTTTTTCCTCAGCGATTTCCGCGGCGGTCCGGCGGTGAGCGTGGTGCACGACATCGTGCTCGAGCCGCGCGGCGCAGGGTATCGGATGAAGGATCGCGATGACTTCGTGAAAGGCATCCTCACCACCGACGTGGAGTTCGGTCCGGACGGCGGCCTCTACGTGCTCGACTGGGTCGAAGGCTGGCAGGGGCCGGGCAAGGGACGTATTTACAAATTCACGGCCAAGGACGCCGATCGCGAGGTGCAGAAGGCCACGCAGGAAATCATCGCGAGCGATTTCACGAAGAAGAGCATCGATGATCTTGTCGCACTCCTCGCGCACGTCGATCAGCGTGTCCGGCAGGCGGCGCAGTTTGAACTGGTCGAGCGCGGTCAGGATGCCGTGATGCCGTTCGCCAAAGTCGCACAGAGCAGTGTGAATCAACTCGCGCGCCTCCACTCCATCTGGGGGCTTGGCCAGCTGGCGAAATTTAACGCGGCTACCGCTGGCCCGCTGCTCGGCCTGCTCGCCGATCGCGACGCCGAAGTGCGCGCGCAGGCGGCGAAGGTGCTCGGCTTTCGCAAGCTCGCCGCTGCCGGCGGCCCGCTCACGCCGCTCCTCGCCGACGCCAACCCTCGGGTGCGGTTTCAGGCTGCCATCGCGCTGGGCAAGATCGGACACAAAGCGGCGGTCGATCCGCTGTTCAAATTACTCGCCGACAACGGCGACAAAGACGCCACCATTCGCCATGGCGCGGTCTTCGCCCTGGCCAGCCTTGCGTCGGTCGATCAACTGGCTGCGAAGGCCTCCGATGGGAATACCGCCGTCCGCATCGGCGCCGCTCTCGCGCTGCGCCGGCAAAAGAGCCCGCGCGTGGCGGACTTTTTGTGGGATGGTGACGATGCCGTCACGCTCGAGGCCGTGCGCGCCATTCACGATGTGCCGATCGCGGGCGCGATGCCTGCCCTCGCCATGCTGGCGACTTCGGGTTCGTCGATGAACCCGCGTATCCAGGAGCGCGCCGTGAATGCGAACTATCGTCTCGGTCAGGCCATCCCGGCTCAGCTTCTCGTGAAACTCGCGCTCGATGGCGCCGTGCCCGAGCCGGTCCGGAAAGATGCCCTCGCAGCTCTCGCGAGCTGGGCCAATCCGAGCCCGAAGGATCGAGTCCTCGGCCAATGGCGCCCGCTGCCCGCGCGCAATGCGAAGGACGCCGCGACTGCCCTGCAATCGCAGATTGCCCGACTCCTCACGAATCAACCGCCCGGCGTGCAGGAAGGTGCCGCCCTCGCGGCCCGGGCGCTGGAGGTCAAATCGGCCAGCCCACAGTTGCTGGCGCTCGCCCTCGATGCCAAGGCGGCCACGCCGGTCCGGCTCGCGGCGCTGCAGGCGCTGACCGCATTCAAGGATCCGCAGCTCTCTCGAGCGGCCAACACGGCTCTGGCGTCAAAGGACGGACGCCTGCGCGCCGAGGGGCTCAAAGCGCTGGCCACCAGTGATCCCGGGGCCGCCGTGAAGGCCATCGCGGAAGTCATCGCCCGCGGCTCGGTGCGCGAAAAACAAGGGGGGCTCGTGGCCCTCGCGCAGATGAACACGCCGGAATCGCGTGCCCAGATCGGCCTCCTGCTCGATCAATCGATCGCCGGGAAATGCCCGCCAGAAATCCAGCTCGACGTTACCGAAGCGGCGCGCGTCGCGGGCATGGGAGAGCGAGTGAAGGAATTCGAGGCAGGTCTGCCGAAGAACGATCACCTGGCGCCCTATCGTTTCGCGCTGGCCGGTGGAGATCCCGACCGGGGCCGCCGTATCTTCCGCGAGAAAGCCGAAGTGCAATGCCTGCGTTGCCACAAGTGTGAGATCGGCGACAGCGTGGTGGGTCCCGACCTCACGAAAATCGGTGCGCAACGCGACCGCACCTCCTTGCTTGAATCGATCGCCTTCCCGAACGCGCACATCGCCGAGGGGTATCAGATGCTCACGCTCGCGACTCTCGATAACGGGATGATCGCCGGACGCCTCGTCAAGGAGGCCGGTGGCCAGCTCACTCTCGAGACGATGGACGAGAAAGGCCAGGCCACTACCGTGAATGTCGCCGCTAATCGGGTCAAAGAGCGTTTCAGCGCCCCGTCCCCCATGCCGGAAAATATTCGCGATCAACTCAGCAAACGCGAGCTGCGCGACCTCGTCGAATACCTCGCGACGCGAAAATAGCCGCCTCGGCTGGTGGCCGTTGGTGAGCCGCGCGCGGATCTCCTATTCCACCTTGGTCGCGACCGCGTGGAGAATGAACAACTCGACCGAGTCTTTCTCCGGATCGAGCTTGTGCATGCCGAGCAGCACGCGCTGATCGTTGCGAATGCTGAGCGTGGTGGTGGCTTTGGTCACCGCGAACTCGGGTTGGTCGATCAGTCCCGGCTGGCTGTCCGTTCCGGCCTCGCCTCCGTAGGGGATGAAGCCGAGCAGACGGACGTGCTGGGGCACGACGCTGAGTAAAAGCCTGCGGCCGTCATCCAGCACCTGCGGCTCGGCTTCGAGCGTGATGCCGACGTTGCGCGTCTCGAAAGCGCTGGGCGCCGGCGTGTCCGCCGCCCCCGGCTGGGTGTCCGGTTTATCCGGGGAGGCGGTTTCGTTGTCCGCCGCGACGGGGAAACTAAAATCGCTCGGGTAGCGTTTTTCGTCGATAGTTTCCATCACGCTGCGAACTCCGTCGAGACACACTACTTCCGGCCAGCCGATCAGCGTGGCTTCTTTGGCGCTGAGCATCTGCTGAATATTCGTCACCGCCCCATTCACCTTTTGCGGATCATCGGAGCGCAGTTCGGGCAGCAGTTCGAGCGCGCGGGATTCGGGCAATGAAACGATCAACACGTCCACCCGCACATTCCATTTCGCCGCGATCTGGCGCGCGCCCTCGGCAGCTTCGCCGGAAGCCTCCCCCGGCGGCGGTGGTGCGGGCTTCGTTCGGACCTCCTGGCCACAGCCCGGCTGGGAGAGCGCGAGCAGCAAAACAGCGGGCAGGTCGAGAAGTCGGAAAGTCTTCATGGGAAGGCATCGTTCCTTGTCCCTGCCGCAAGGGCAAGACTTCCGGCGACGACACGGGTGCACCGGCTATTTGGTGCTCAATTTCTCCAACGCGATCAGCATCGCGGCATGGCGATTGTCGGCCCCCAGCTTTTCGAAAATCCGGCCGAGGTGAACTTTGATCGTGTTCTCCGCCGCCCCGAGAATGGTGGAAATTTCCGGATTCGATTTGCCCTGCGCGACCCAGAGCAGGACTTCCGCTTCCCGGGGCGTGAGTCCGAGCTCTTCGAGAGGTTTTGGGCTGGTGAAATCAGGCTCGAAACTACCCGAACGGCAGAGCTCCCGATCCAGCCGGGCATTCACCGCGCCCAGCAATTCATCGGCGCTGACCGGTTTCGTGAGGTAGTCGTCCGCCCCGAGATTCATGCCCGCGCGCTGGTCGCGCTTTTCGCCTTTGGCCGTGAGGAAAATGAACGGTGTCCCCGCCACCGTCTTGTCGGCCCGCAGCGCGTGGAGCACGTCGTAACCATCCATCTCGGGCATCATGATATCGCACAGGATGAGGTCTGGCTTTTCTTCCCGGGCCATCTCGATGCCGTCGCGGCCATGGATGGCTTCGAGCACCGCGAACTCTTCCATTTCGAGAATGGTCGCGATGTTCTCCCGCATATCGGGCTGGTCTTCGATGATGAGGATCGTCTTCATGGTCGTGTGATGTTGGTGGATGGCTGGTGGAAAACGGGGAGCGTGACGGTAACGGTAGTGCCGAGCCCGATGGCACTGGTGAGCGCGATGGCGCCGCCGTGGAGTCGCACACAACGCTGCACCACGACGAGGCCCAGCCCGGTGCCGGGTCGCGTGCCGACATTGCTCGCGCGAGTGAAGGTGGTGAACAGGCGCACCTGGTCTTCTTCCGGAATGCCGATCCCCTGATCGCGGACCACGAGGATGACATCGCTTTCGCAGCGTTCGGCCGTGAATTCGACTGGCGACGAGGGCGGGGAATACTTCACCGCATTGGACAGGAGATTGGTGAGGATGTGGCGAAGGACGGATTCATCGCTCACCGCCCCCTCCAGCGACGAAAAGGCACGGAAAGAAATGGGGCAGATGGCGCCCGTCGCCGAACTCAGTTCTTCGGCGAGGCCGCGGCAGACCTTTTCGAGGTCGATCGGCAAGGGGGTGAATTGCAGCCGGCCTTCCTCGACCTTTCCAAGCAGCAGCACTTCCTCGATGAGACTGGCGAGATTGCGCGTGCTGCGGAAAATCATCTCCAGATGCCGTTCGCGTTTCTCGACGGACAGCCGATCGAAATAACGCTTCAACACGTCGGCCGCGGACATGATGACGCCCAACGGCGTGCGGAATTCGTGCGACACGAGCGATACGAAGTCGGTCTTTAGCTTCGCCAGTTCGGTTTGCTGGGCGAGCGCCACCTCGAGCGCCTCGGTGCGGTCGGCGACCCGTTGTTCGAGTTCGAGGTTGAGCTGACGGAGATCGTTTTCGCGTGCGACGACTTTGGCCACCATCTCGCGAAAAGCGCTGGCCAGATCGCCGAGCTCGTCGCTCCGATGGACCGGCACCGAAACCTCGGCCACCCCGGCGCTCATCTGCTTGGTGGCCTGAGTGAGCGCGGCCAGCGGGCGAGTGACGAGCCGCCGCAAAAGGCCAGCGAAGACGGCAAACAGCAGCCCGAGTGATGCGATGCCGAAAAGCCAGACCCACTTGGCCGAAGCAAACGCCTGCTCCGCCACAAACGTGCGCGGCATCAGCGTCACGAAATACCACTCTGATCCAGTGAAACGTGACGCGGAGAAGTATGACTGGCTGACCGGTTCGAAGCCCGAGAAGTGCCTTTCGTTGTTGGCGACGGTCAGGCGGTAGAGGCTGGCCAGTGAAGGGTCGTCGGCATTTTCGCAAGTCACCGCGCCGTTGGTGGCGAGGATCTTTTCTCGCAACGAGGGATGAGCGATGAGCCGCCCGTCGGGCCGGAAAATGAGGTGGGTTGCCCCCGGGAAATCGCTGTGCGCGATTTCATCGAAGAGCTGGTCGATATGTGTATCGTGCGCCACCGTGGCGATCTGCACGCCATCCTGGTCCACCGGGAGTTGCACCGTCACGAACGGCTTTCCACTCGGCGGGTCCACGAAGACGCCTGTCCACACAACTCCCCGCGACGGATTGCGTTCGGGCTGTGCCTCCTTCACCCATTCCTCCGCGTCGAGATCATAATCGCCGGGCGTCTGCCAGGCCCAGCGGGCGATGAGCGGGTCGAAGCCCATCGTCGCCGGCCCGGGCAGGATGAAATACAGGCTGCGGAAACTATCGACCCAGCCGGGTTGCACGTCTTCGCA
The DNA here is from genome assembly GCA_044226525.1 of Chthoniobacteraceae bacterium. Taxonomy (GTDB): domain Bacteria; phylum Verrucomicrobiota; class Verrucomicrobiia; order Chthoniobacterales; family Chthoniobacteraceae; genus VFJQ01. The sequence goes on from JBGAGV010000030.1 coordinate 85,962, forward strand.
AATCTCCTGCGCGATCAGCACCCGCGCCTGAAATTCCGGCGTGATTTTGGACTTATTGCTGCACCAGAGGTTCGAATACACCCGCGGCCCAAAGAATTCCTCGCGGTTGCGCCACGCGCCGTCGGGGTAAAGCATGAACCGGCGATCCCAGCGTTCCTGCACATCGGTGGGCGGCTTTTCTTCGATGCGCTTGAGCAAGAGTCCGCGGATGACTTCGAGGTTGCTGTAGGTGGTGTGAAAACCGGCTTCCTCACGTTTCGTTCGCTCGGTCACGTAGGCGTCCAGGTTCTCGACCGCGCGCCGCTCGGCTGCGCGATAAACGACCCGATAGGTGCCCCATGCGACGAGCGTGATGACGAGCGATGCCCCGAGCACGACGTGGATGAGAAGACGACGCGCGACCGTCATGAAACGCTCCTTTTGGGGAAGACCGGCAGGGCGACAGTGACCGTGGTGCCTTCGCCCGCCGCGCTGGTGAGTTGAATCGTGCCGCCGTGAAGTTGCACCGATCGCTGCACAATGACTAACCCGAGCCCGGTGCCGGGCCGCGAACCGACGTTGCGCCCGCGCGTGAAGGTGGTGAACAGCAGTGGCTGATCCTCAGCCGGAATACCGATGCCGCGATCGCCGATGATGAACACCACTTCGCCATTCCGGCGCTCGGCGAGAAAATCGACCGGGCTGCCCGGCTCCGAATATTTGCAGGCGTTCGAGAGGAGATTGGTGAGAATGTGGCGGAGGAGTGCTTCATCGCTGACGGCACCTTCGAGGGAATTCGTGGCGTGAAATCGGATTGGGCAGGCCGTGCTCGTAGCGGAACGGATTTCGTCGCACACCGTCTGGCACAGCGTTTCGAGTTCCAATGGCACGGGTGCGAATTGCATGCGCCCTTCTTCCACGCGGCTCAGCAGCAGCACTTCCTCGATGAGCGTGGCGAGGTTCTTTGTGCTCTTGAGAATCATGCCGAGGTGCCGCGCGCGCTTCTCTGCCGGCAGCCGCTCGAAGTAGCGCTCCAGCACTTCCGCCGCGGACATGATAACGCCCAAGGGGGTGCGGAACTCGTGCGACACGAGCGACACGAAGTTGCTCTTCAATTCGCCGAGTTCGCGTTCGCGGGCGAGCGCGTGGTCGAGGTCCGCCGTGCGGGCGGCGACGCGGCGTTCCAGCGTGAGGTTGAGCTGGCGCAGATCGCTCTCGCGCTCGCGAACGCGCAAGACCATTTCGCGGAAGGAAGCCGCGAGTTCGCCGAGTTCGTCGGCGCGGGAAGTCAGCGCGGGTTCATTTCCACCGGCACTCATCGCCTCGGTCGCACGGGTTAACTCGGCCAGCGGGCGAGCCACGTGAGCCCTGAGCACCAGCGCGATCAACCCCAGCACCAAGGCGAGGGAAATGAGGCCGCTCCACAGCACCCACTGGGCCGAAGCAAACGCCTGCCGCTGCAAATAGTCGCGCGACATGGTGGTGATGTAAAACCACTCCGGGCCAGCCAGCCGTGCGACGCTGTAGTAGATGTCGCTCGCGGGATCGAAACCGGAAAATCGCCTTTCGGAATGCTGGCTCGCAATCCGGTAGATCGAGGCCGGGACCGGATCGTCGCAATCCAAAGCGGTCAGGCGGCCCTTGCTGGCGAGGATTTCCGCTCGCTTTGCCGGGTAGGCCATCAGGCGGCCATCCGTGCGCACGATGAAATGAGACGCTCCCTCCACTTCGCTCCGCGCCGCTGCGTCGATCATCCGCCCCATGTTCATGTTGTGCCCTACCGAACCGATGAAAACGCCATCTTTCACGACGGGGAGATAGGCGTTCACCAGCGGTTCGCTGACGACATCGTCCTGCTGCAATCCCGTCCACGAAAAACGATCGGGATCATCGACATGATCCGGCAGGGCCAGCGCGATCCATTCGACGCCGGTGGTGTCGAAGTGCGCCGGCATCTTCCACGACCAATCCCACAGCAGGACATCCACGCCGACATTCGCCAGGCCAGGTTTCGGAAACTGGAGGTAATAACTCGGGAATGAATCGAACCAGCCCGGCAGCATTTCATCGCAGAGTTCCTGGGCGATGACGACCTGCCGGCGCTGTTCCGGAGTCGCCTCCCACTCACGCGCCGCCCACATGCTGGAGGTTTTGCGCGGGTCGTTGAACTGCTCACGGCTGCGCCACGCCCCATCGTCGTAGCGGCGATACCAGGTATTGAATCGCTCCTCGATGTGTTGCGGCGATGTCGGTTGATCGAGACGCTGCAAATACTGCGCGCGAACCAACAGCATGTTTGTCTGGATGCGAAGGAACCGGGCCTCTTCCCGCTCGGCTCGCTCGGCGACGTAGGTATCGAGCTGCTTCAAGCCGCTTTTCTTCAGGGCATCGTAAATCAGGGCATACGTGACTGCGGTGACCACCGCCACCACGAAGGCAACACCGAGCGCCACGTGCGTAAGGAGGCGGCGGGCGACGGTCATGGGTGGCAGGTCATTACAACCAGCCCAACCCGCTCAGGACGAGTGTAAAGGAATGGACTGGAACGAGGTGACGGCATGCTCGCGAGCATGTCCGCCTGAACGAAGACAGGTATAATACTATGGTATTACGTGCCGGAGGGCGCGCCGGGTAGCGGCCAGGTTACTCCGTCACCCCACTACTCCTCCCTTCCCTCTCTAGCGAGCCTGTGCGATAGATTCCATCTGTCGCCCGCATGAACGACGAAACAGTCATCGAACAAGCTACGCTCGAGGACTTGCCGCAGATGGTCGATCTGCTGCATGAACTCTTCTCGATCGAGGGCGACTTTATGCCGAATCGCGCCAAGCAGATGCGCGGGCTGCGCCTTATCCTCGAGCAGCCCAACCGGGGACGCATCTTTGTCCTTCGAAAGGACGGTATGATCCTTGGGATGATCAACCTGCTCTTCACCATCAGCACCGCCGAGGGCGGCTTTGTGGTCTTGCTCGAAGACGTCATCGTCCACCACGATTTCCGCCATCGCGGCTATGGCGACCGGTTGCTCTGCCACGCCCTCGAATACGCACGGAAGAAAGATTTTCTGCGCATCACGCTGCTGACCGATCGGCTGAACGAGCAGGGGCAGCACTTTTTTGAAAAGCACGGTTTCTTCAAATCGAAGATGATTCCCATGCGCTACGTCTTCAATCGCGAAGGGACGACGACGGGATAGGGGCTCCACCGTGGAGCCTGAAAGTGGGATGCGATCGGTCAGGACGGATGGCTTTGGTTCATCACACGCTGGTGACGAAGCCATGTCAGGGGCAGGCGGGTGATCAAAGCCTCTCGCAGATCCAATTGTTCCGGCTGGCTCCATAACTCATCCGGTGCCATGCGCATCCATTCGGCGAAATTGATCGGAATCGGCGTGAAACAAGTGCGCATGACGCGGCATTTGAGGGCCAGATAGAGCGCGAGAGCCGCTTGCCGCATTCGCTCCGCACTGGGTTGCAGTTTGCCCAAGAGGGCTTGATCGACCCGTTCGAAATAAGCCGCCGCATCTCCGGCAGCTTCGACAAAACCCATCGACTCGTAAAAGACATGCGTGCCGATGATGACCGGCTTGCCCATGAACGCAGCTTCGATTCCGACCGTGGAGGTAAAGGGCAGCACCACCCGCGTGCTGTTGATCAGATCGTAGGAATTCACCTCGGCATCTCCGGGAATCCAGCGGACAAATTTCCCCTCCGGATCGCGTTCCCTCACGACTTCGCCGAGCAAATCCGTCGAGCGCACATGCGCATGCCGCGTGACGGGGTGCGCACGAATGATCACCCGCACATCGCCTCGACGCTCCGCGTAATCGAGAATGCTCGTCACCCAATCCCGCACACTGGGAAAGGCACGCGTGCGGCACAATGCCGCCGTGTCGGCGCGATAGTTCAGGAACACGAGAAGATCCGAGGCCAGATCGGTTCGCCCCGTGGCTGCCACCGCCTGGAGCTTCAGGGGGTCGCGTGATTCCTTCCGATCAAGAACCAGTTCGTCCACCATGGTTTTGATCGAGGTCACCAATTCCGGCCGCTCGTTCAGTTCAGCGTTCAACAACCGATGCGCCTCCGGCAGATCGGCGTAATGGGCAGCGGCGCCGCGGTGCGCGACGATAATGGCACCACGACCTGCATCGAAGGTCGTGAAGTCGATTCCCATCGATGAAGCGGCCCCCGCATAAAGCCCCGACACCCCGAATACTCCGCCGGGAATGAGCAGCCATTGCAGCGGCATTCGCTTCAACACACCGGCCACTCGCGAGGCGTGCGTCGTAAAGGCCGCCCGCAGTTCGGGCCGTTGCTGGACGAATTCCTCCGCGAACTCCTCGCCCTTCGTGGTCCAGACGGCGTTCTCGCGGAGAAGCAGTTCCACATCGAACGGCGGCGCCTCTCCGTCCGGTTCGGAGGCCACCTGGACGACTTCGCCGAACTTCGGCAATTCGGCGCACAGCTCTTTCATGACCGACTGCGTCGAAGACGATGTCTCGTTGAACGCCCACTCGGAAAAGTCGCATAGAAACACCGGCTCCCATCCCTCCGCGCGCAGGGCCAGGGCCGTCTCCACGCTGGATAGCGGGATGGCCGTATCGAGCCACGGCACGACCACGATGCCGACGCGTCCCTTGGATGGCCCGGCGTTTTTTTTCTCCAGCCAGAGCGGCAGTCGCCGCTTGAACTCATGGACCGCACCGCGAAAGGTGTAGGCTGGTTTTCCGAAAGGAAGACGGCTCTTCACGGCGTTGGCCAGATTCACCAGAAACGACATCAAGAAGCGGTGCGGGTTGTTAAAAAGGACGCACTCCGCTGGTTCGCGCGGAGCACAAAGGCAGTCAGCATTTTCCCAATGGATGTTAAGCCAGCAAGCGATTTGTCTCTACCCTGCCGCCCCATCACCACCCGCAACGCGGGAGTTGCAGCCAGTCTCGATTACACCGAAAAGAAAGCTTCACCCATGTCGAACGTTTCTCACACTGAGATCAACATCCGCCGCATCGTAACGGTTCTTGCCTGTGTCGGCGCGTGCTGGGGCCTGACGCACAATCTGCCTTTCGGCTACATCGACCCTCACCGGCAGTGGCTGCTCGGTCTCTTTCGCGCGGTCTATGGGGCGATGATCGTCTTCCGATGCTATCGTGCCACTCCGGCGGCCCCTCTTGTCCTCGGCTGGCGGAAAACGCAGTGGGTTCTCAATCGCGTTTATCTCTGGATGATCCCCGCAGCCATGATGTGCGTCGGATTTCTCACGCCGCTCGGCATTCTTGGTCACATTCTTTTCGGCTCCATCGTGTGGCGAACTTCGCGCGTCTATTCCCTCGAAGACGTGCTCATTCGCTCGGCGGGCTTCTGCCTGCTCTTTATGAACACCCACCTCGCCTTCTCGGTGGATTCTTTGCTGGGGTGGGACTTCGGCTTGTCGGAGCCAAGCGTGCTCGGCGTGAATTTTTACGCGTGGACCTATGCGAGCCTCATGCTTTCGGCGGGCGGCGAGAAGTTGTCTTCGCCGATGTGGCGCCGCGGCCTGGGCTTCTTCTACTTCACATCGCTGCGTCACTGGATCAAACCGGCCTTTCACTGGGCGAACAAGAGCCTCGTTTTTTCCTGGGTGATGAGCTGGGCCACGATCGTTCTTCAGGCGTTTCTCTTTGTCAGCCTGCTGGTGCCGCCCATGCGCTGGCTGGCGTTTCCCATGTCGCTCGGCTTCGCCACCTGCCTGTGCATGATGGTGTATCTTGCCTTCCTGGCTCACCAGACTTTCCTCAGTTCCACGCTGCTCTGCATAATGGAGTTCTCCCGCTGGATCCCGACCCCGGGTGCCATCGATCCAACGCCCGCCGCGCTGCCGGCGCTGACTTCTCCGATGCTGTGGGTGGTCATCTTCTTCATCCTCCTCGGCATCCTCAGCTCGTCCGGGCTTTTCCGGCTGCGCGGTGGCTGGGTCACCGGCCTCGCGTCCTGGACCATCGCGCTGCGACCGATCATGATTTTTGTCGAGACTCACTTCTACGGCGTTTATACCTTCCGGCTGCTCGCGAAAATGAACGGCGAGAAGCGGTCGGTGCTCGAATGTTGGACGGAAAAGGGAGTTCCTTCCCGCATGCAGCCGTGGCGGCCACGGACCATCGCCGGCGTCATGTATCGCCTGTCGGATTACTGCATCGCCGTGCTCGAAAACGTGCCCGACCGCGCGGCCGTGCGGGCCGAGACCTTGGTGGACCTGTGCTACGCCGGCTATCTCGATGTCAGCCCCGAAGAGCGCTCGAAGATCGAAGAAATTGAAATCGTCGTCCGGGTGTTCGATCCCGAAGACAATTTCGTGCCGGATACCTCGCATTGGTATTCGAAGGAATGGAGTCCCATCGGCGTCGTCAAAGACTTCGCGACCGAACCGCGCTTCATCCCGGGACCTTTGCCGCCGCGCTACAAAAAGACGCTGCGCTGGCCGGTGCGATTCGAGTAGGCGCCGAGCAGGGGATCAGTTCGGCGGGTAAATCCCGAGCAGGGTTACCTGCTGATCGTCGAACCGTTTGCCGAACTTCTCCTCAATGTCCCGGCGAATCGCCTTCGCATTCAGATCGGAAAAAATCAGAATCCGATTGGCGCCCCGAATGAAATCGGCCGATTCCGCCGGGGTGTGCGCCTCGACATCCTGCAGATAGTCGCGCCGGCGAGGATCGCTATCGACGATGCGCCAGTCGCCCGAGAGCGGTCCGCAGAGTTGCAGCATGCGGTGCATCTGGTCGTTCGCGCACCACAGCAGCACGCGCTCTCCAGCGGCCAGCGCCTTCTGCGCGTCGGCATGAATGCGCCGGAGTTTTTCCTCGTGCGCACGCACGTGTTCCACCCCCGCGAGAAAGCACTGCTTGTTTTCCGCATACTCGGACACCACCGTCGGGATCGATTCGGATTCGTCCCGCTTCCGGCACACCACGGCGAATCCGATCGGCGCGCGGCTGGATATTTTTTGCGACGCTTCCAGCACGTCGAAACCGCACGCGTCCGCGATGCGCGAGAGGCAGCCGGGCGAAAAGTGGTTCACGTGCTCGTGCGGGAGAATCCCCAGCCAATCCACCGGGTAGCTCCGCAGGTCCGGCACCTCGATGATCATCACCCCGTTTTCACGAATCAACCGGTGGCAGTTGCCGAGGAACTCACGAATCCCCGGCACGTGCTCGAGCACGAAGTTATGCGTGAGCACGTCCACCGTGCCGTCGCGGATGGCTTCCGTATCGGAAACGTCCGGCGACTCGTGGGACTTCAGATCCATGCGCACCACCGTCTTGCCCTCCTGCTTGAGCACGCGGTGAAACTCATCTTCGCGGCTGCCACCGAGATCCACGATCAAGCCATTGGCCGGAGCATAACGCCGCACCAGATCGAGCCGGCGTTGCGTATGGTATTCAGGCACCGACGAACTCCCCAGCGGGAAGGTGTCTCCGTAATAGGAAACGAGCGATTCCTGCGTCGGGCTGTGCTGGACGAAAACGAAGCCGCAGTTTCGGCAGATCACATTGCCCATCCGGAAGGCGTGGAAGCCTGAGCGCGTCCGGGCGAGGTGCTCGAAGTGCCAGAGTTTTTCGGTGTTCAGACCGCCGCAGCATTCGCACACGCGGTTGTAATAGCTGAGTTCGATCACGGGCAGCTTCGCGCTCATTGGTCAGTCTCCGGAAAGCCGCCGATCATGGCCCACGTCAGGGCGGTGCCTTTCGCGATATCGCGATTCACACGCCGGCCCAGCAGCATTTCGTAATACTTCGGCGGCAGGCCAAACCCGGGGCGGATGCTGCGCAGGTTGCGCTCGGTGAACACCTCACCGGCCTTGATATCCTCTGCGCTGTAGAGCGACCGGCGGCCCCGCATGAAGCCACGCTCCGCGCTCTGCGCTCCGTATTGCACGTGACCGACCGATTGCCACGCCACGCGGCACTCCTGCACCAGCGATTTCATCTCTGCCGGCTCCAGGCTGAAGTGGGCGTCGGGCCCGCCGTCGCTGCGGCGAAGGGTGAGGTGTTTCTCGATCAACGCTGCTCCCAGGGCCGATGCGGCTACCGATGCCCCGATGCCGAGGGTGTGATCGCTCACTCCCACCGGGCACGAAAACAACTGCGCCATGTGCTGCATGGTTGCCAAGTTCGAGGTCGCTGGCGAAGCAGGGTAATCGGTGGTGCATTTCAGCAGCACCACGCGTTCGCATCCCCCTTCTCGTGCCGCCATGACCGCATCGCTGATTTCCGCGATGCTGGCCATTCCGGTGGACATCACCAGCGGCTTGCCCGTGGCCGCGCATTTTTTGATCAGCGGCAGGTCGATCAACTCCGGCGAGGCAATTTTATAAGCCGGCGGGCTGAGCGTTTCGAGGAAATCGACCGCCGTGAAATCGAACGGGCTGCTGAACCATTGCAGTCCCAAGGCCTTCGCTTTTTCCACCATCGGGCCATGCCACTCCCACGGGGTGTGCGCTTCGGCGTAGAGCGAGTGGAGGGTGCGCCCATCCCACACGCTGCCCGGCTTCTGCACGACGAACTCGTCACGCGCCACGTCGAGCGTGATCGTGTCAGCCGTGTAGGTCTGGAGTTTGATCGCATCCACACCGCAAGCGGCGGCGGCTTCGATCAATTCAATCGCACGATCGAGCGACTGGTTGTGATTGCCTGAAAGCTCCGCCACGATGAGCGGTGGTTTGGTTTTCGGGGCCGACCAGAGATCGTCAAACGTCGTCATGGCGCCTTCTGCTCATCGAGCCGCCGCTCCAGCGCGCTGATCGCTGCCATGTAGGCCGCCGGGAGGATGTCGGGTTCCTTCAGGTAATCCCGATCGACCACGATCCGCTTCGTATCCCATTTCAAAACATTGAGGCAGTAGGCCCACACGTCTTCCTGCAGCTCGATCTGGTCGAGCCGGGAGAGCGTGTTTTCGTTCACGTCTTCCGCAGCGATGACGACCACACCGCCATCGTCGCACACCGCGATGCCGCCTTCGACCTGGGCGCGGATCTCGGCTTCCAGATCCGCCGGGAATGATTTCCCCGCCACATTGTAGCAACCGAGCGGGGTCACGCCCGTGGCCCACACCGGATAACGCTCCCGCCGCAAACGAGCAGCGTCGCGAACCAGACCGTTCACCGCCACCGCTGCCGCCCGCTGATAGAGCGTGATGAATTTCGCGACGAGATCGCCGAAAATCGCGCGGCCTTCGCACTCATGCGTATAGACTACCACGACTTCGCCCGGTTCGATTGCGCGCACCTGGTCGTGAATGCCGTAGTTGCTATTAAAGGCGGTGAACACCGGCCGGACCATGCCGACGCAATGGTGATCGTGCGTGATCGGCAGCACGCCCCCCAGCACCCCTTTTTTGCCTAGCGCATCCGCCACTTCCGTGGTCGAGATCCGGTTGAGCTTGATGTTGTCGATGATCTTTTGGGCGATGGGCGACGGTGTCATGATTTGGGCACGCGTTTGAGCGAAGGGGCACGGAGGATCTGCACCGTGAACTCATACAGCTCGTAATCGTGATGCAGCGTCACGAAGCGCGAAAGCGTTTTCGCAAAGGAAAAGACGGCCTCGGGCGAGTAGTGGAAATTCTTCTCCAGTTGGAAGTCCGCATAGGAGGTAAGAAAATTCACACACAACGCTTCGCGGCACCGGCGATACGCGAGCCCGAGCATGCGGCGCATTGTTTCCATATTATCCTGCGTGCGAAAAGTAAGGGTGCCGGACATGACGGCGATATCGAACTCGCCGAGGTCCGCGTCCTCGCTCATCGTGGCGACGTGAAAAGAGGTGCGCGAATTCCCGTATTGCTGCCGGGCGGCTTCGATCAAATCCTGCGCGAGGTCGATGCCGACGTAGTCGATCTCGCCATCGAAACACCGGCGCGCATACGCGACGAAATCGCCCAGGCCGCAGCCGATGTCGAGGATGCGTTTGCCGCGCAGATCGAGGCCGCGGCAGAGGACTTCGAAACGCATTTCCTGGTCGCTCTTCGAGCCCCAGCCGACCGTCTCCACGCCCGTGCCGTGAATGGCGTAACGCCCGTTGTAGAGCGCACGGATGTTTTCCACGTCGCTCTCCGCGATTCCTAGCTCGGCAGCAGCAAGTCGTGTGCGTTCTTCCATAAGATGCGTTCGCGCTCCTCGCCGTGCAGGTTGAATTCGTCGAGCAATTCGAGCGATGACTTCACCGACTCGACCAGCGGGCGGTCGGGGTAATCGGTGCCGAAAAGCACGCGCTGATAGCGCATGCTCTTCATGCAATAAAACAAACTCGGGATGACCGGGCTGCCGCGATAGTAGAGGAGCGAATAGCTGAGATCGAACCAGAGATTGGGCGTCCGTTTCGCCAGCATCATGAGGTCGATGCAGTGATGCCCTGCGGCGTGGGCCACGATCACCGTCGCCTCTGGCGCCGAGCGGGCGAGCGCCGCGTATTGCAGCACCGACAAACCTGCCGCCAGCCAGTCGCCATCGGGAAAACAATCGATCAGCACGGGCATTCGCAGTCTTCCTGCGGCGCGGACGAGTTCCACATTCGCGGGATCATCCGGTTTGAAGCGCTGCTGCCGGGGATGCAATTTCAGGCCACGAAAACCGAGTGCTTTCGCTTGCTCCAGATCGGCCGGCGCTGTGGGCGAGAGGGGATCGACGTTGATGAAGCCGATCAACTTTTCTTCAGCGCGCAACACTTCCGCCACCTCTGCGACGGGCCACGGCTGGGTGAGCAAATGCAACACGACCGCATACTCCACGTCGCAGGCTTTCATTTCGCGCAGCAAAGCGTCCGCGGCCGCTCGGGCGCTCACGCCGTTGCGGTGATCGAGATGGAGATGGGCCTCGAAGATTTTCATGCGAGGAGCGCGCAGTCTATCGGACCCGGATTTGAATGCGAGCCTCGCGTTCATCCGCACGGCGCAAGGCGTTGGCGCGGTCGTTTCCGTAGGAAAGAATGTAGGCCATGCGGTCGCCGTCCGTCGTGGCCTGGCGAACCTGCTGCCCGATCGCGACCATCGGTGCGGCCTGCGTGCCTGCCACTTCGTCGGCAGGATCGAATCCGGAGATCGACTCCACTACCCCGGGCACCGAGGGCACAAAGCGCAGCACGGCGCCGCGGTGCAATAAATGGTCCAACGAGGGCGGTTCGAGTCCCACCGCCTGCAACGCGCACGCCGTCGCGAGGTCGTATCCGCTGACCTGCGGCACGATTCCATCCGCCACCATAAATCCGCCTCCGCGCCCGGCGGCTTCGACGAGATGATATTTCCCGTCGTCGGTGCGCAGCATTTCCATATGCCCCGGGCCGTCGGTGTAATTCAGGGCGCGCAACGCGTCGGCGCAAAGTTCATCGACGGCGGCGCGTTCTTCCGGCGGCATGGCCGCGGTGGCTAGTTCGAAGGCGACGGTATTCATCGTGCCAGGCACTTTGCGCTTCGAGGTGACGGCGAGGACGTGCGTCTGGCCGCGATGGGTGAAGCTCTCCACCGTGTGTTCAAGGCCGACGATGAATTGCTCGACGATCACGCGACCGCTCAGGGATTGCTGGAGTGCGAAGTGAAAAGCATCTTCCCAGGATTCGCCGGCCTGCACCACACGCACTCCTCGGCTGCCCGCGGAGTCCACCGGCTTGAAGATCACTGTCTCGCGATGGGATCCGAGAAATTCTTCCACTGCGCTCGCCTCGGTCACGACGGCCCAGCGCGGGCAGGGGAGACCGGCATCGGTCCAGGCACGGCGTTGCAGGCCTTTGTCGATCAGGCGCCGCACCACGTCCGTGCGCGGCCCGGGCAGAGAGAAATGTTCGCGGAGCGCGGCGCTGGCGAGCATGCCGGCTTCGTTGCAGAAGGAAATCGCCCCAGCCGGGAGAGCGCCCCACTGTTTCACCGCCTCGACCACTGCTGCTGGCTGACGAATATCGACGACCACGCTGGCATCCCCGATGGCGAAGCCTTGCGCGGAAGCATCACCATCGAGCACCAGCACGCGCAACCCAGCGGTTCGCGCGGCCTGGATGCCGGGCAACTGCCAGCGTCCGCCGCCGACTGCGATCAGCCATTTTGGTTTGTCGTTCATCACAGCGCTTCGATCTCCCTGGCGATGCGTTCACAGCCCTGCCCATCGACCAACTGTGGCCCCAAGGCTTCACACCGTGCGATGTCGCCGTCATTCGGAAGGACGAGGCTTTCGAGCCCCAGGCCAAGCAGCGCCGACTGCGCGGAAAATTTTTCGGCAAAGAAGCGCTCCTGTTCGGTTCGCGGCACGACATGGACCGCTTTGCCGAGGCAGAGCATTTCCAGCATCGTCGTGCCTCCGGTGGTGACCGCCCATGAGCACGCCGCCATCAATTCGACGAGATTCGGCGGATCGACGACCACGCGAACATGGGGTGCGGTGAATTCGAGTGGTTTGCCCGCAGGGCCTTGCACGACGCAGAGGTTCAGGCCGCTGGGGTTCAGCCGATTGACGATTGCTTCCGACAAACCACCCAGATCGCCACCGCCGACGATAACCAAAACCTCATCGCCCGCCGGTAGTTCGGGACGCGTGCGGATTTTCTCCGCGATGATTGCGTATTCGACGCCGCACAAATAACGGCACCCCTCCGGCACTCGGCGGGTGGCCTGCAACGCCACGATGACATCGGGTGGCACGTCGCCTTCAAAATCGAGCGCGAGCACTTGGTGCCCAGCGGCGCGGGCGCGCGTCACCTCGGCGGAGCCGTTGTAGGGAATGTCGAGAACGGTCACGCCGGCGGGCGTCATCTCGTTTTCCACCGTGACATTTCGGGGCATGAGCGACCGGGCCGCGTCGGAGAGCGGCGCGAAGGAAACGGCGTGTCCACGCATTTGGAGAAAGCGACCCAATTCGCAACTTCGCCGCACGTTGCCGATTCCGTATGGGCCGCCGCCGTCGAAGCACATGCGAATCGCCTTCATGCCTGGCTGCCGCGCAACTGGAGCAGCCGTTCGGCAAACTCCCAGTCTTCCTGATGGTCGATATCCACCGCCTCGTCGCGTGGGATCACCACGGGCAGACAGCGCGCGAAGAGAACCGCGTCGTGCGTCATCAGTGCATCGATCCGCCCGCCAAAAAATTGCCCGGCATCGCGATAGCAGGGTTCGAGTTCCTGCGAGCGCTTCAAGGCAAACTCCGGTTCGCGAAAACGGAGCGACGATTGTGCGTCGCGGATGAGGGCACGCTGCACGGGGTAATCAAAAGGTGTAACGGCGAGGACAAATTCAGCCGTCGGGTCCGCCTCCAGTTGGGCTGCGGCTTCGCGCAGTCGTTCCGGGCGCAAGAACGGCGCGGTGGCGTAGATGGCGAAGGCGTGAGTCACACCCGGTTCCTGCGGCTCGATCTCGCGTAAGACGTGACGAATCACCGGCATGAAGGCGGCTTGGTCGCCCGACAATTCAGCCGGCCGGAAAAACGGCACCTCCGCGCCGTGCTGACGCGCGATTTCGGCAATCGCAGGCTCGTCGGTGCTCACGATGACCCGGCTGAACACGCCACTTTGCACGGCAGCTTCGATCGACCACGCGATCATCGGTTTTCCGCCAAACGGTTTGATGTTCTTTCCCGGGATGCGCTTGCTGCCGCCGCGCGCGGGAATGATCGCGACCGTCTTCATCCCGCCTTGCGCTCGTAGAGCCGCAACTCGGAATGGAATCCGTCGATGGTGCGATAACCGTAAGGCATCACGTTCGTGCCGATGAGGCGATAGGCGGGCAGAAGGCGGTCGTAATCGTCGGCCAGCATCGGGGTCTCGACGCCATAGATGACCTTCTCCGATTTCTTCGCTTTGCCTTCGCGCAGATTGCGCAGAAGCACGTAGCGGCTCTGCAGTCGGTCCACCTGTTCGAGGTAAGCCTGCACGACGTGCGGCTCCATTTCCTGGAACGAGATGTAGTTCACGAACAGATCGACCTTTCCTTGCAGCCGGGGCATCTGCCACGGGCAGAGGACCATTTGCTCGCCCGGTTGTGGCCACGGGATTTCCGCAAGCGAACGGGTGGCGGCGTAGTCGATCAATTTCAGGCCGGGCTGATGCGAGAGGTAATAGCTCGACACGGCCGCGGTCGGCGGAATGTCCACATCGACGTAGCTGTAGCCGCCGTTCGCCTGGTGAAGGATTTCGCCGAGTGTGCCGTAGCCACCGCCGACTTCGAGGACGGTCGAGATGCTGGCGGTATCGACCTGATGTTTCAGGAAAACGAGGCCGTGCAGATAGTTGAGGAAAGAGCGGCTGTAGGCGCGGCCTTCGAGGGTGACCTGATCCGGCGGCTCACCAACAGACGACTCCGAGGCGTCCTTTAAGTCGGGTTTTGCATCCAGCCGATCGCCGGCGCGGAAGACGCGATAATCCGCGAGCGCCCACGATTCGCCGCGCAGCATGTGGAGTAACGTCGCGTGAGTTTTGCTGCCGGCGGGCACTTTCTCGAGCAGCGCGGCTTCCAGGCGCGCCACGTCGTCCACGGAGAGCATGTTCCCCGGCGGTCCGTAGGACGGCACGAAAAACGAACGCGTGCTTTCCAGGCGGCGGAAAGGCTCGAACCCGGACGCTTCCAACTCCGCCACGATCTTCGCCGACGCGGCGCTCCAAAAAGCGGTGGGTTGGTGAATCGCGTCCTGCTGCGCCATGTCTTCCAGCATCGAGCGGAGCAGGCGATGAGCGGCGGCGTTATCGAGAGACATGAGCGAGAAGATTAGGGCAAGGATCGCACAGCCGCGACGACGGGATCAATAATGGAGCGATCCGCGAAGAGCGGCAGGCTGAGGCAGCGCGAGTAATAGCGCTCGGCGTTTGGCAGGCTGCCGGGCTTCCAGCCATACGTCCGGGCGTAATACGGCTGGAGGTGAACCGGGATGTAGTGAACTTGCGAGCCGATGCCTTTTTCTCGGAGTCGTTTCATCACTTCATCGCGGCTCAGGCCGAGCGCGGCGAAGTCGATCTGCACCACGTAGAGGTGCCACGAAAGGCTGTGCGGCGCGGCGGCGAGCCACGGCGCGAGTTGCGGGGTTTGCAGCCAAGGCAGATCGGCGAACGCTTCGTGGTAAGCGGCGACAATTTCCTGACGCGCGGCGATAAATTCCGGCAGGCGACGCAACTGGGTGAGGCCGAGTGCGGCCTGCATGTCGGTGAGGCGGTAGTTGAAGCCGACCTCCGGCATTTCATAGTAGAACGCGGAGGGCGTCGCCGGGGCGAGCGGACCGCTGAATCGCTCGAACTCACGCACGACGCCGTGGGTGCGATAGCGGCGCAGCTTCTCGGCGAGATCGTCGCTGTTGGTCGTGACCATGCCACCTTCGCCAGTGGTCATCGTCTTCACCGGATGAAAACTGAAGCAAACCATGTCGGAATATTCATGGCCGCCAACGCGGTGCTCTTTCCCCTCGATGCTGAAATGGCCGCCAACCGCGTGGCACGCGTCTTCGATGACGAGCGCTCCGCGCGCTTTCGCTACGGCGCTGATGCGAGGCAACTCCGCGGGCTGTCCGGCGAAATCGACCGGCACCACGGCTTTGGTATCGGGCTTCCAGCCGGCTTCCAGCACCTCGGGTGAGAGGCAGTAGCTGACGGGATCAATGTCCACAAAGTCGGGCGTGGCACCCACGAACGCCGCGCAATTGGCCGAGGCGAGGAAGGTGTTCGGGGTCGTGACGACGCGATCACCGGGGCCGACGCCGGCCGCCATCATGGCGAGATGCAGGGCCGCGGTGCCGTTCGCGCACGAGACGGCGTGCCGGGCGCCACAGAGCGCCGCGAATTCGGTTTCGAATTGCTGCACCGTGGGGCCCTGCGTGAGCCAGTCGGAGCGCAGCACTTCGGCAACCGCGGAGATGTCTTGCTCGGTGATGCTTTGCCGGCCGTAGGGAATGAACGCGCGCGATTCCTTCACGATGCGGACGCACTAAATTCTTCCAACCGGCTCGCGACGACCGCGTGCTCACTGCGCAGAACGGGAATCCCGGCGATGATCGGATAAGCACGCATCGCTTCCGGCGAATAATAACAACCGTCGAGCCGCTTCAGCGGCGTGCGGTATTCCGGGCAGGCCATCGCGGGAGTCGCTGGTGGCGCGGACGGATTCTTTTCGATCAAGGTGAGCGCGGTGGGATTGCGGCTCACGCGCGACGGGATGAGGAGGCGATGCGCGATCACCTTCATGCCCAGGCGCTCGGCGTGCCCGGGAAGGTCGCGAGCGTAGGAATGCTCATCCATGCGGGCGCGAATCTCTGGCGAGGAGAGCTCGTAGGCAGGCTCGTTGAGCACCAGGTAACGGGAGGCAACGCGATAGAGTTCCTTCAGGATCTCGCTCTCCTTGCCGCGATTAGGTTCGATGGCGTGCGAGGTGAAGACGACGTCGAAACTGTTGTCGCGATAGGGCACACTGCTCAGCCGCGCGGCGGAAAGAGTGAGTTCGGTTTCCGGCCAGCCCGCGCCAAGAAAACGGCGGGCAACGGCGATGCGCGACCAGCACAGATCGAAGCCGTGTGCGATGGCCGGGCGGGACGACATCTGGTCGAGGACGTATTTGAAGGTCGTCGCTTCGCCGACTCCGGCTTCGAGCAGGCTATGGCAGGGGCCGGTTTCCTGAATCACCGCGGCAATGTGCGCGGCATACTCGACCTTCTTCTGCCGGACTTCCGCGTTGCTTTCGAGGATGTCCACGTAACTGCCGGCTTGCAGATCATACGAGAGCTCGATCATCCGCTCATCGTTTTCGGCCGCGCCGCCGCGGCTGCGCAGGAGCGCCATCAGGTTCTCGCCGCGTTCCCAGGCGGCTCGCAGTTCCTGCGGCGAGACGCTCATGAGACCTCGACCGAAAAAGTCGGGTCCACGTGCTCGCGGATGAGCGCACGAATCTGCTCCACGGTCAGCCACTCGGTATTGCGGCCGGAGTTGTAGGAAAAACCTTCCTCGACCGGGCGGCCGTTGTGCGTCTTGCAATACTGCGTGACCATCTCCTCCTGCTTCTTCCCGGGCCGCATCGGCACGATGATGTAATGTTTGTCCGTGACGATGGTCTGCGGAGCATCGGTTTCGGTGACCATCTCCTCGTGGATCTTTTCCCCGGCACGGATGCCGACAATCGGTTTGGCGCACTTCGGCCCGATCGCTTCGGCGACATCCAGGATGCGGTAGCTCGGAATCTTCGGGACGAAGATTTCGCCACCAGCGGAGTGTTCCAGTGCGTGGACGACCATGTTCACGCCTTCTTCGAGCGTGATGTTGAAGCGCGTCATGCGCGCGTCGGTGATCGGGAGCGTGCCGGTGCGGCGTTGCTCGAGGAAGAAAGGAATGACCGAGCCGCGCGATCCCATCACGTTACCATAACGCACGACCGAAAAACGAATCCGGTGCGGGCCGCGGATGTTATTCGCCGCGATGAAAAGCTTGTCCGAGCAGAGCTTGGTCGCGCCGTAGAGATTGATCGGCGCAGCGGCCTTGTCGGTCGAGAGGGCCACGACACGCTGCACATCGGAGGCGAGGCAGGCTTCGATGAGGTTTTCCGCCCCGAGCACGTTCGTTTTGATGCACTCGAAGGGATTGTATTCCGCGGTGGGGACCTGCTTGAGCGCGGCGGCGTGCACCACCGTGTCCACCCCTTCCAGCGCGCGCATCAGCCGGTCGCGGTCGCGGACGTCGCCGATGAAATAACGCACCTCCGGCCCGTTCCAGCGGCGCTGCATCTCGAACTGCTTGAGTTCGTCGCGGCTGAAAACGATGAGCTTTTTCGGCCGGAACTTTTCCAGCAGAACTTCGGTGAACTTCTTCCCGAAGGAACCGGTGCCACCGGTCACGAGGACGACGGAATCCTGCCAGTTCATACGCGAGCGGTGTGTGGCAAAAAGCAGACGACTGGCGAGTGGCCCCCTTGAATCCCTGTCCCCCGACTCATTCGCGCTTCTGTCCGTTGCTGCTTTCGGTCACCGGCTTGGAGGAGGACTCCGCCGGCAGGGCCACCACCGTCTGCGCTGCGCCGCCTCCGAAGAGGCGGGAGAAAAGACGCTTCGGCGCGCTGCGACCGGCTTCTTCCTCGGCGATGTCGTTGTGGGCGGCGCTCTTGGCGGTCTCCCACGCAGGGGCAAAGCCGGGCACCTGAATGAGCATCTGCCGCTCGGCGCGGGCGTAAATTTCCAGGTCGCGCTGAAGCTTGCGTTCGGGCTGATCGTTCAACGCGTTCACCTTCACGCGCAGGCTTTCGTTTTCCTTCTTCAGGGTTTCGGTCTCGCCCTTGATCTTGCGCATGGCGTCGGCCTCGATTTCGAGCCGGTCGCTGAGGTGCCGGCGAAAACGGGCCAGTTCGCCTTTGGCCCGGATCAAATGGAAAAGGGCGATGATCAGGAAGATGCTCGCCAGGTAGAAGCCGAGCGCGAATTGGCTGAGAAAAATACTGCTATCGAGTTTCACGAGAAGTGTTGGACCGTCCACGATGGAGGGATTAGACGGAAAAGCAAGGCTGCCATCCAGAAGTTACGAGGAGGGGAGGGTGTAGCGACGACCCTTCCAATCCACCCCACTGGTTGTCGAGCGGAGGCCGGAATTGGCGCCGATCGCCAGCATCAGCGCGAGGCCGAAGGGGTGAAGGATGGCGCCGAGCCACGAGGTGCGGAAGCGGGCGGCGAGGATGAACCGGATGGTGTAAATGATCGCGATCTCCGCCAGCACGAATCCACGCGGAGCGTGCGGGAGGAACAAGGCAATGAAAGGGAAGAGGAAGAGCCAGAACTGCGCGATGCCGGCTACGAGGAAAGAAATTCCATCGTCCTCGAAGACGGCCCGGGCGTTTTTGGTGAACCCGGCCCAGCTTTCGGCGAGGGAGTGATACATCCGGCAGGTCGAGAGCCGGAGCGCCTCGCAGTTTTCCAGGCGCATCCCCTCGCCCATGCGTTCCGCGATGGCACGGCCGAAGGCGACGTCTTCGACCAGATGATCGCGCAAGCCGGCGTGGCCTCCGATGCGATCGTAAGCGGTGCGGCGGAAAAGCAGGGACTGGCCATTCGCGGCACCGAGACTGCGCCGGATTCGTCGCGGCAAGCGGGCGGCAACCGTGGGGTGACGCTGAAGCCACATCACCAAAGCATGAGGGTAGAAGATCAGGCCGAAAAAGAGAATCACCGGAATAATCAACTGCTCACCGAGTGCGACCGTGACGAGACGGGGCCACGCCGATAGCAAGTCAGCCTTGGATTTCTCCGCATACATCACCGCCGCCGTCACGGTGCCACTCGCGTGTTCGGTGTCCGCATCGGTGAAAAACAGCCACTCCCCTCGCGCCGCCTGGGAGAGTTGATGGCAGGCCCAGTTTTTCCCGACCCATCCTCCGGGCAACGGGGCTCCGCCGATCACGCGCAGACGCGAATCGGCGAACGAGCGGAGGATTTCGCCGGTGCCGTCTTCGGAGCAATCGTCAAGAACGATGACCTCCAGGTTCGGCCAGTTCTGCGCAAGGAGCGAACGCACGCACCGCTCGATACAGCGCGCCTCATTCCGCGCAGGGACCAGCACTGAGACCAGCGGAGCATCGGTCGGCGGGTCGGCTGGTTCCAGCCCGCGAAAGCACGAGAGGTTCAGCAACACGCTCCCGAGGCAGCAGAGCAAGGCGATGAGGAGAACGAGATGAAGAAACACCACGGGTTTTTAGAACCGCAGATTGCCCGGATGGCACGGATGTTTTCGCGCTGCCCGTTTCTGCTCCTCTGCGCCAATCGGCGAAATCTGCGGATCCCTCCCCGTTCCGTGACATCCCCGTCGATGGTGGCTTGGCGGCGCGGCAAATTGCGTTTACACCGTGCGGTGCCCGTGAATCCACCGGACTTCACCCAACCCGATCTTCGTTCGCCCGCGCTGCGCCGCTTCGCCTCGCTGCTCGAGCCGCTCGACGACGCCCGCCTTTCGGCGCTGGCTGAAGAGTCAGCCGCCGTCACGCGCAAGCACTTCGGCCGCGCGATTCGTCTCTTCGCGCCGCTGTATGTGTCGAACGAGTGCATCAACAACTGCGCCTACTGCGGCTTCTCTCGCGATAACGCCATCCTGCGCGTGACGCTCGATGTCGCGGCCGTGCAGCGGGAAGCCCGGCATCTCGTCGCGGAAGGCTTTCGCAATATCCTGCTCGTCGCAGGGGAACACCCGAAGTTCGTCAGCAACGGCTACCTGGAACAATGCGTGCGCGTGCTCGCGCCCGAGGTCCCGAGCATCGCCCTCGAAGTCGCCCCGATGGAAGCGGACGAATACGCCACGCTCGTCCGCGCCGGTGCGGAGGGGCTGATCGTGTATCAGGAAACCTACGATCGCGAAGCCTACGCGCGCCTGCACACCGCCGGGCCCAAGCGCGATTACGACTGGCGCATCGCCTGCCCGGAGCGCGCTTACGCTGGAGGCTTCCGCCGCATCGGCATCGGCGCCCTGCTCGGCCTGAGCGATTGGCGCGCCGAAGCCCTCGCCCTCGCCTCGCACCTCGACCACCTCCTGCGGCGCTGCTGGAAAGCGCAATTCACCATCAGCCTGCCGCGGCTGCGCCCGTGCGCGGGCGGCTACCAGCCCACGCATCCCGTGGGTGACCGCGAATTCATCCAGCTTCTCTGCGCGTTCCGCGTGTGTTTCCCGCAGGTCGGCCTTGTGCTCAGCACGCGCGAACCCGCGCCGCTGCGCGATGCACTCCTCCCGCTCGGGATCACCATGATGAGCGCGGGCAGCCACACCGAACCCGGCGGCTACACTGGCCAGGGGAAAGACGACCTGCACCTCACCGTGCGGGGCCGCATCGTTGAACCCGACATTGCCGCCGAACACGCCACCGGGCAGTTCGAGATTTCCGACGAACGCTCTCCCGCCCAGATTGCCGCTCTGCTTCGCGCGCGGGGCTTCGATCCCGTTTGGAAAGACTGGGATGCCGCGATTCTGACACCGTGAAAATCAAGCTCAATGGTGACTCGCATGAGACGGCTGCGACGACCATCGCGGCCTTGGTCGAAGCGCTCTCGCTTCCCGCCCCCACCTTGCTCATCGAGCACAACGGCACGGCGCTTCGTCGCCATGAGTGGACGGAGACCGCGCTGAACGAAGGCGACCGGGTGGAGATGATGCGGGTCGCGGCCGGAGGGTAGGGGCCATGGCAGATGGCAGATGGCAAAGTGGGCGAATCCGCGGTAAACCCGTGATTCCGAACTCGTAACCTCCCCAAAAAACCTTCCCCCATGGCCAAATACGAACGGTTTGAAGATCTCCCCGTCTGGCAGGAGGCGGCGCGTCTCTACAATGCGGTCCTGGATCTATTCGACGGCCCGGGCGTGGCCTCTTTCTCTTCCGGTTATCGCAATCAACTCGACCGCGCCGCGTTGTCCGTCTCGAACAACATCGCCGAAGGTTACGAGCGTTCCACCAAAGCGGAGCTCCTTTCGTTCATCGGAATCGCGCGTGGTTCCGCTGGCGAGGTTCGCTCGATGATCGCGGTCGTGTTGGGCCGCCCCAAGTTGAAGCCGTGCCTCATCGCCCTCCGGCAAATCCGCGCCCTCGCCGAATCCTGCTCCCGCCAGCTCACCGGTTGGGAATCATCGATTCAAAAACTTCCCTTCGAAGGCCCACGGCATCTCCCCGAAAAAGAGCGCAAAGTGCGCGAAGCGAAAACGAAGGTCACCCATTTCCGTCTCAACTTCCTCCGCTCGTTAAAGCCCGATCACCCGCTCTACCACACCGACGAAGCCCGCACCGCTCGCGGCGAGCCCCCCGCATAAGGTCTTTCGCCTTTCGCCATCTGCCATCTGCCATCTGCCATTCGCGCCTCAGCGGCTGGCGACCTTCTTCACCACATCCAGCTTCTGCTGCGCGAGCGCGAGGCCGTCTTCGGCGAACTTTTTGATGTCCTTGTCCGTGCTGGTGCTACCGGCGGAGTAGTTCTGAATGGAGGTCTTGATGAGCCCGGAGACTTCCTCCAGCCAGGTCTGATCGAAAGCATCCTTCGGCGCGGCCGAAAGACGGTCCTGCAATTTTTTCGGCATCACTGCTTCGGTGAGGGTAACGCCTTTGGCCTTGGTGAGCGCTAAAAGCTGGGAGTGCTCCTTCGTTTCCGTCGTGCCGAGGAGATCGGCGAGGACGCGGACCGGTTCGGCGCTGGCATGTGTTTTTCCCAACTCGGCCAGGTGCTGCATGATGGTGCTGTGCTCGTTCGCCTTTTGCAGAATGGTCAGTTCACGACCGCCCAGATCGCTACTGATGATGGAGCGGGATGGGGCAGCGGTGGAGGGAATGGAAACGGTCGGAGTAGCCGGAACGGAGGCCGGCTTTTTCGAGGGGATGACTGGAGGGGGGACGGGCTGTGCCCGTGACGTCCAACTTCCAACGAGGGTGAGGAGGGCGGCGCAGACGAGCCGTCGGCAGGCCGATTGAACTTGGGAGGTCGAACGTTGAGCGTGAAACGGGTTCATCATCGCGATTTAGGTTCATCAATCCTGAAGCAGCCGCTCCAGAATCTGCCCCACCACAGCAGGGTTGGCCTTTCCTTGCGAGAGTTTCATCACCTGTCCTTTGATCGAGTTGATCGCCTGGAGCTTGCCCGCCTTGTATTCAGCCACGGCTTTGGCGCTGTTGGCGATGGCTTGCTGGCAGAGAGCTTCGAGCGCGCCGGTGTCGCTGACTTGTTCGAGGCCTTTTTCTTTCACCACCTGCGCGGCCGGTTTGCCGGTGGCAAACATTTCAGCGAAGACTTCCTTGCCTTGCTTGGAACTGATGGTGCCGTCTTCGATGAGGTTCACGAGTTCGTCGAGCGAGGGCGCGCTAATCGGGCAATCGGCGATGGTTTTCTCCGCGGCGGCAAGAGCGCTCAGCACGTCGTTGATGATCCAGTTCGCCACGCTCTTCGGTTTCTTCGCGCCCTTGGCGGCGGTGTCGAAGTAATCCGCGAGGGCCTTCTCGCTGGCGAGCACACTGGCGTCGTAGGGCGTCACGCCGAAGTCGCGCACGAAGCGTTCGCGCTTCTCGTGCGGCAGTTCGGGCCGGCGCGTGCGCACTTCATCCATGAAGACGCTCGTATCGACGGGGAGCAGGTCCGGGTCGGGGAAATAGCGGTAGTCGTGCGAGCTTTCCTTGACCCGCATCTGGAAGGTGCGGCCCGCGTCATCGTCCCAGCGGCGGGTGGACTGGATGAGCTGCTCGCCTTTGCCCACCGCTTCGATCTGGCGCTCGATCTCGTAGGCGAGCGCGCGGCGCACGGCGCTGATCGAGTTCATGTTTTTGATCTCGATCTTCGTGCCCAGCGGCGCGCCGGGCAGGGCCACGGAAACGTTGCAGTCGCAGCGAAGCTGGCCCTTCTCCATGTCCGCATCGCTCACGCCGCCGTAGATGAGGATCTGCTGGAGCGCCGTGAGGTAGGCGAAGGCTTCCTCGGGATTGGCGATGTCCGGTTCGCTCACGATTTCCATGAGCGGTGTGCCGGCGCGGTTGAAATCGATGCCGGTGTTCGCCTCGAAGTGCTGCGACTTGGCCACGTCTTCCTCGAGATGAATGCGCGTGAGGCGGACGGTTTTGCCCGGATTCACGATGCTCTTCTGCGCGTCCTTCGGATAGGCGAACTCGTTCAGCGGCACCCCGCCGCCGAGGCAGATCGGCTGGTCGAATTGGGTGATCTGATAGTTCTTCGGCATGTCCGGATAGAAGTAATTCTTCCGATCGAACTTGCAGAGTTCCGGCACGGTGCAGCCGAGCATGAGGCCGGTCAGGGCGGTCATTTCGAGAGCTTCCTTGTTCATGACGGGAAGCGCGCCGGGGTAGCCGAGGCACACAGGACAGACGTGGGTATTCGGCTCGGCGCCGTATTCGACGGCGCAGCCGCAGAACATCTTGCTGCGCGTCTTGAGCTGGACGTGGACTTCGAGACCGATGGTCGGGACGTAGGACATGGGAAAAAGCGGCGCAAAAAAAGCGCACGCGGTTTGTGGTTCCAAGGTCCCGCCCGATCAAGTGCGTTCTCGGGGGGGGCAGGCTTCAGCCTGTTTCGATTCCAACGTTCAACGCGAAGGCGTTTCGGCCTCTATCCCCTCCCTGCCGAGTTCGAACTCCATCGAACTTCCAACACCCTCCCTCCGCAGCCATCCCGATGATGGCGACGGAGGGAGAGGCGCGTTTTGCTGGGCTGCTAGGCGCGAAGAGCTTTGCGAACGAAAGGACTGGCCGCGACGGCGGCGACGACGGCAAGGATCGGGAGCAGATTGTTCCGCTCAGAACTGGAAGCAGTGCGCTCCGCGATCGGCTCCGGCACCGAAGTCGCCGGGGCGAGGCTGGCGAGTGTCGTCGCAGGGGCCGGAGAGACAGAAATGCGATCCGAACTCGTTCCGGACATCGCGGTGGCGACGGTCGCGGCGACCGAAAGAAACGGGACAGAAACGGCGAGCAAGATGGACTGACGAAGTTTCATAGCAGTGCGGTTTCGATTCACTGCCAGTGTTATAAATTCCATATCAGTTGCAAGGATAATTGTGTCAAAAACTAGACGCTATTTTCGTGCCAGTGCAAGCTGATGGTGGCGCTTGGTTGTTGTAACTATCTAATTAAAAGCAACATGGAGAGTTATTTTTCCGGAATTTTAAGCCGAGCGACCTGGCCGTTTTCCCTGCGAAACAACCTTTATGCCCCGTGGTGCTTTTCCCATTGCCCATCGGGAACTTCCGCGCTCCCCTTCCGGCCCCTTTTTGCATCATGAGTCATCGCCGCGTCGTCATCACTGGAATGGGTGTCACCACACCCTTGGGCCACGATCTTGCCACGTTCTGGAACAATCTCGTCCAAGGCGTCAGCGGCATCGGGCCGATCACGCACTTCGACGTGAGTCAGTATAAGTGCCGGATCGCTGGCGAGGTGAAAGATTTCAAACCGAGCGACTGGTTCAAGACGCCCAAGGACGTGAACCGCACCGACCGCTTCACCCACCTCGCGGTGGCCTCGGCGAAGTGCGCCATGCAGGACGCCGGCCTGACCGGCCCCATCGGAGATCCGGAGCGCTTTGGCTGCATCGTGGGCAGCGGTATCGGTGGCCTGAAGACCACCGAGGATCAGCACACCGTGCTCATGCAGAAAGGCCCGTCGCGCCTGTCGCCCTTCATGATCCCGAGCCTCATCGTGAACATGGCCAGTGGCATCGTCTCGATGGAATACGGTCTCCAAGGGCCGAATTACGCGCCTGTTTCCGCCTGCGCCACGAGCGCTCACGCGATCGGCGAAGCGTGGCGGATGATTCGCGACGGCGAGGCGGACGCCTTCGTCGCGGGTGGCAGCGAGGCGGCCATCGTGCCGCTCGGCATCGGTGGCTTTGCGGCCATGAAAGCGCTCTCCACGCGCAACGACGACCCCACCCGCGCCAGCCGGCCGTGGGACCGGGACCGCGACGGCTTCGTCATGGGCGAAGGCGCGGGCATCCTCGTCCTCGAATCGCTTGAGCACGCCCAGGCGCGCGGCGCCCGCATCTATACCGAACTCGCCGGCTATTCGCTCACGGCCGATGCCTTCCACATGAGCGCCCCGCTGCCGAACCACGAGCAGGCCCAGCGTTCGATGCGGCGCGCCATGCAACTTGCGGGAGTGAATCCCGAACAGGTCGATTACATGAATGCGCACGGCACCAGCACCCCGGTGGGTGACGTGGCTGAAGTGCGCGCCGTGAAAGCCGTCTTCGGCGATTTCGCGACCAACGGCGGCCTGACCGTGAGCAGCACGAAGTCGATGACCGGCCACCTCCTCGGCGCCGCCGGCGTCGTCGAGACGGTCGTCTGCGCGAAGGTTATCGAGACCGGCATCATCCCGCCGACGATCAACCTCGATAACCCTGGGGAAGAGTGCAATCTCGACTTCACCCCGCACACCGCGCGCGAGAAGAAGGTGAAGGTCGCCCTCAATAACAGCTTCGGCTTCGGCGGTCACAACGTGACGCTGTGCGTGCGAGCCTTTGAAGGGTAGGCCGCCCCGTCAGCCCCCGTCGGAAAAGTCCGATTTTTCCCAGCAAAGCCGCACAATCTTAACCGGTAGTGGCCACGGTTCTTGCTACGGCAGGCAGCCTCGAAACGGCCCACCCATGAAGCTGCTGCCCATCCTCTCCTTTTTTCTGGCCACCCTGGCCTGGTTCCCTCCGTCGGTGCACGCCGCGCCCGGCGACCTCGACACCACCTTCGGCACCGGCGGCAAGGTGACGATTCCCGCAGGCATCCCCGGCGGCTCCGCCAACGATTCCGTCGTGCAGAGCGATGGGAAGATCGTGCTCACAGGAGCTGTCTTCAACTCAACTACCGGGCAGGACTTCGTGGTCGGACGCCTTGTATCTCGCCCGGAAGATGAAAACGAGACTGCCAATTAAGTGGTGGGAGAGCAGGGTAGGGAACCCTTCGGGAGGCCGCAGACGCCTGAGCGCGCGGCGAGGCTGTCACCTCGCCGCGACGCTGTTCGTTAG
>JBGAGV010000031.1:0-110732 GCA_044226525.1 Chthoniobacteraceae bacterium
CCGGTTCGAGGATTCCAAGATGCGCTACGAACGCGCCCATCGCCCCCCACCCAAACCCACCGGCCTCACCCCCGAAGTCCTCCGCCAGATCGAAGAAGCCGCCAAACTCCTCTGACTCATGGAGCGCCGGCGACCCGCCGACCACGATCCTGCCACGCGCAGCGTGCGCCCTGACCCATCAACGATCAACCATCCACCATCCACCCGCCGCCACCAACAGACACAATAAACACACTATTTTGCCACGGTGGCATCCCCATTAGTCCAAGCGCAATCCCGCCAAAACCCAACAGGAGCGTCGGACGTTTTCAGCGGGGTTTAACCCTGCACAAGTGCCCATCCCCACCAAGAGCGTATTTACGCCCTCCCGCCGCTTTACCTTTCGCCGCGGTCAACTACCTTCCCCGCCCTTTTTCACCCGTCCGGCCATGCTCACCAGCACTCAAATCCGCCAGCAGTTCCTCGATTTCTTCCGCGAAAAGCAGCACACCATCGTGCCTAGCAGCTCGCTCATGCCGGACAGCCCGAACCTGCTCTTCACCAACGCGGGCATGAACCAGTTCGTGCCGATCTTCCTCAACGAAGTCCCCTGCCCCTACTCACCCGGCCGCGCCGCCGACACCCAGAAGTGCATCCGCGCCGGTGGCAAACACAACGACCTCGATGATGTCGGCCTCGACACGTATCACCACACGTTCTTCGAGATGCTCGGCAACTGGAGCTTCGGCGATTACTTCAAAAAGGAAGCCATCGAGTGGAGCTGGGAGCTGATCATCGAGCGGTTCAAATTCCCGCCGAATCGCGTTTACGCGACCATCTACCAGCCCGATCCGGGCGACCCGAGCGAGCGGGATCAGGAAGCGTGGGACCTGTGGGCCGCGAAGTTCCGCAGCGTCGGCCTCGACCCCGCCGTGCACATCGTGAACGGCAACAAGAAGGACAACTTCTGGATGATGGGCGAGACCGGCCCGTGCGGCCCGTGCAGCGAGATTCACATCGACCTCACCCCCGCCGGCGACACCAAAGGCGCGCTCGTCAACAAAGGCACCGCCGAGTGCATCGAGATCTGGAACAACGTGTTCATCCAGTTCAACGCGAACCCCGACGGCTCCTTCTCGCCGCTCCCCGCGCAGCACGTGGACACCGGCATGGGCTTCGAACGCCTCACGTCGATCATCCAGGGCACCAAAGAATTTTCCGATTTCGCGAATGCGAAAATCTCGAACTACGAAACCGACATCTTCCGCCCGATCTTCGACGAGATTGAAAAGCTGAATCCGCTGAACGCCAAATACGGCAGCACCCTCCCGCAGCCAAACGCGCAGGGGCAGGTCATCCCGACGAGCGAGCAGGAAAAGATCGACGTCGCCTTCCGCGTGATCGCCGACCACATCCGCACGCTCAGCTTCGCCATCGCCGACGGCATTCAACCCGGCAACACCGACCGCAATTACGTCCTCCGCCGCATCCTGCGCCGCGCGGTTCGTTACGGCCGCACGCTCGGCTTCAAGGAGCCTTTTTTCTACAAACTCGTCAGCGTGCTCTCGCGCACCATGGGCGACGTCTTCCCGGAAATCCGCGCGAAGCAAAAGCACGTCGAGGAAGTGTTGAAGCGGGAGGAGGAGGCGTTCAATCGGACGCTGGATCGGGGGATTAAGCTTTTCGACAATGAGGTTCTTGAGCGCTCCCTCACCCTGGCCGCTCAGGCTGACGGCCTTATGGTTATGGGGGCTTCGCATGCGTTCTGGGGGGACAAGCCATCGGAACTTGAGATGGTCCACATGCGCTTCTTACGAGGCACTGAAGAAGTTGCCGTTTTTGATTTTGATGAGCTGCGCGAAGGAAACTGGCGGCGGATTCTTACAAAGACACCTGCGATCTCCGGCGATGACGCATTCAAACTCTACGACACCTACGGCTTCCCGCTCGACCTCACCGAACTGATGGCTCGCGAGCGCGGCTTCACTGTGGACACCGCTGGTTTTGAGAAACTGATGGAAGAACAGCGCGAACGCGCGCGGAAGGCCCAGAAGAAGACCGTCATCGAGCTCAGCGAAATCGAAACGAAGACGCCCACGGCGTTCCTCGGCTACGACCAGCTTTCGACGCCCGCGAAGGTGCTCGAAGTCGTCGCGCTCAAGGACAAGACGGCAATCGTGCTGGATACCACCACGGCTTACGCCGAGATGGGCGGGCAGGTCGGCGACACCGGCGAACTCACTCACGGGGCGGACACGTGGCGCATCGCCAACACGCAAAAGAACGGTGCGACGTGGCTGCATTTCCTCGAAGGCGTCGATACACCCGAGGCGGGCACGGAAATCACGCTTTCGGTCGAGACCCTGCGCCGCCGCGCCATCGAGCGGCATCACAGCGTCACGCACCTGCTGCACTGGGCGCTGCACGAAGTCGTCTCGCACGAGGCCACGCAGAAAGGTTCCTTCGTCGGGCCGGACAAGCTCACCTTCGACTTTAACTCGCAAGCCCTCACGCCCGCGCAGGTCCGCGACATCGAGCGCCTCGTGAACGAAAAGATCGTCGAGAACGCCGCGATCGCATGGCGCGAAGTGCCTTACGCGCAGGTGAAGGGCGACCCGACCATCATGCAATTCTTCGGCGACAAATACGGCGAACTCGTCCGCGTCGTGGACATCGGCGGCTACAGCAAGGAACTTTGCGCCGGCACGCACACGCGCGCCACCGGCGAGATCGGCCTCTTCCGCATCGCCGCCGAAAGCGCCATCGCCGCGGGCGTCCGCCGCATCGAAGCCCAGGCTGGCCTCAACGCCTACGATCTCGCCACGGCCGACACGCAACGCCTTCACGCGCTCGCCACGAAAATCGGCACGCCGCTCCCCGAACTGGAAAAGCGCATCGACGCCCTGCTCGCCCAGCAAAAGGAGCTTGAGAAAGCCCTCAAGGCCGCCAGCCAGCGCGAAGCCGCCGGCCGCGCGAAAGACTTGCTCGCCAGCGCGCAGACGATCAACGGCACCCCCACCATCATCGCCAACCTCGGCGCCGCCGATGGCGACACCCTGCAAACCGTTGCCGACGCGCTGAAGACCAACGCCTTTCAAGGCGTGATCGTCCTCGGCGGTTCCGCGAACGGCGCCGTCGCCCTCGTCGCCGCCGTCACGCCCGATTTCACCGCGAAGGCCCAGGCCGGCAAAATCATCCAGACCATTGCTCCGCTCGTCGGCGGCAAAGGCGGCGGCAAACCCGACAACGCCCGCGGCGGCGGCAAGGATCCGTCCAGGCTCGACGACGCGCTGGCGCACGCGAAGACGCTGCTCTAACGATTGGGCTTGTCCCAATGATTTCCCTCATTCGCGGCTGTGGCTGCACCGGCAGTCTTGCTCTCTTCTTCCTCCTGATCGGGGCACCGGTGTTCTATACGACGCTGAACAATTCGAAACGCATCGAGATGACCTGCGCCGAATACCTGGCCAAAAAACCGTCCGGGAAGTGGATCAAACTAACCGACTGTCAGATGGCGCGTTTCGAATCGGTCGCGTTGGAAAAAGCCGGCGCCGAGATTCGAGAGGTGTTCATCCCGGTTTACCCGCTGAAGGGTGGCGATTTGAAGCAAGCGCACATCGTGCTCGTTTCCCGAAGAGCTGATGACCTGGCCTTCATCTCCGGCAAACACAAAACCCGCGTGACCCCGGAAAATGCGGGTGCCGTGCTCCAGAAGTTGGGCGCCGACATGGTGAGAACGGGCAGCATCGACGGCGTGATTCGGCACAGCGTCGCGAACTTCGAAGACGACCGCACAGAACTGGCTAAACGCATTCGCTCTCTCGCGCCGGGCTTTGTAATTATCGAGGATGAGACGCGGCCCAACTTTGTTTTGGCGATCGTTTCCGCCGTTGGCGCGGTGTTTTTCGGTGGGCTTCGTTTTTTTCTGAAGCGGCGGAGCGACCGGCACAAGACCCCGCCACCGTTGCCTGTTCGCCCTCCACCTTTACCGCCTTCCTTCTCGTAACGCCGCACACGATTGTGGTTCTCGCGGGAGACTATCCGCGACACGGTCAACGTAATGAGTGACACTCCCGCCCCCGCGCTGAAGGACATGTTCAACGAAGCGCGCTATCGCAAGATGGCGCGCGACGTGGCGACCGTGTTTCCGAGCTTCGACCAGAAACGTTTTCTCGCCCTTACGCTGCCGGACCTCGAACCCCTCGCGTTACTCCAGCGCCTGCGCCGCGCCACGGAGGCCCTGCGCGCGACGCTGCCGGAGGACTACTCCAAGGCCCTCACAATCCTGCGCCAGCTCGCGCCCATCTATGGCGAAGGATTCACCGCGCTGGTGCTGCCCGATTTCGTCGGCCTTTACGGCCTCGACGATTTCGACCGCTCGCTCGACGCGCTCAAGTTCTTCACCCGGTTCGGCTCCTCCGAATTCGCCATCCGCGAGTTTCTCCGTCGCGACCTATCCCGCACGCTGCGCGCGATGACACAGTGGTCGCGCGACGAAAACGAACACGTCCGCCGCCTCGCCAGCGAAGGCTGCCGCCCCCGCCTGCCGTGGTCGTTCAAGCTCACGGCGCTGATTGCCGACCCATCACCGGTGGCGCCGATTTTGGAGAACCTCAAAGCCGACCCGAGCCTCTACGTGCGCAAGTCGGTCGCGAATCATCTCAACGACATCACCAAGGATCACCCCGCGTGGACGCTCGAGCGTGTGGAATCGTGGGACCTCACGAACGCCCACACCGCTTGGATCGCCAAGCGCGCCCTGCGCACCCTCATCAAAAAAGGCGACCGCCGCGCGCTGACTGTCATCGGCGCCGGCGCTCGTGCGCAGGTGCAACTCGACTCCTTCGCCGTCGCCCCGCGCCGCATCCGCCTCGGCGAAGAAATCATCCTCTCCTGCCGGATCACCTCGACCGCGCGCAAAGCACAGAAGCTCGTGGTGGACTACACCATCCACTACGTGAAGCAGTCCGGCGCCGCGTCCGCCAAGGTCTTCAAGTGGAAGGAACTCACCCTCGCCGCCGGTGAGACCGTCACCCTCACCCGCCGCCAGCGCTTGCGCGATTTTACTACCCGCAAACACCACGTCGGCAAACATGCCGTCGAACTGATGATCAACGGCGAACGCCTCGCCGATGGCTGGTTCGATTTGTCGCTCGCGAAGGCCGTCGCTTGAGCACGCGCTCCGCCACATGACGGACCTCGCTCTACTGCGCCGCGATCGCCTCGGGACCGATTCGCCAGACCCAGTCGAGTTGGTTCGTGGTCCCTTTGTTTTCACCGGGACGTCCGCCGTCGTCGGTGCCGTTGAGCGCCACGGACCAAAGCTCGTAACCGGACGTGGGAGAACGACGATAGTGCATCGGCGCGCCCGCCATCGGGTCCAGGGGAACTTCGGCCATCAGCTTCGGCACCAGGGCGTCGAGTCGCTCGGGCAGCTCACCTTTGGCGAGCCGATACCGCTCCACGGCGCATGCGATCGTCGCCTGCCGCGCAAGGACGAAGCAGCGAAGATAGGTCTTCTCCACCCCGGAAACAGCCGGGACGAACACCAGATAAAGCACCTGCGGCAGGTTGCGAAAAGTCCCCCGCGCTTTCTCCCTCCTGAGTTGCCGGTCGAGTTCGTCGATCGGCTGCGGAAGTTGACCGGCGCGAATCGTTTCCGTTCGAGCGATGGCGCGATCGAAGTATTCGTTGATCTTCACTGTGCTGAAGTAGAACCAGCCGAACGGATAAAGCGCCACGGCGAGGCGAGCCCCCGCTGGCGAGGAAGGGCGTTCCGGTCCATCCATGATTTGAACGAGCTTCGCGACCTCCCCACCACGCATGCGGTGGAGATCGTCGAGCGATCGATTGACAACCGCGCGTTCGCTCACCATGGCAAACTGCCAATCTTCCACGATGCGAAGCCGGGCGAGGTCCGCCTGCAACTTTTCGAGCTCCGACGCGGCCCATTGCCGGGCAGCGAGCCCTTGGTAAACGCTGCCGAGCAGGCTGTTCATGGCGTGGATCCGCACGAGCCCCGAGATGATCACCGGTTCGTCGCGAAGGGCCCGATAAATTTGCAGCGAGTCCTGCCAGACGGCATACGCGGCGGCACTGTCGCCTCTGGCGAGATGCGCAGTGACGGCGAGCTGTTGCACCCGCACCGCCAGGAGCAGCGGGCCGAGGTGCGGCACCGGCGTGGCAAAGCCCTTTTCCCATGGCACCGGAAACTTCGCGTGCGGGCGCCGCGCGGCTTCGTGGAGCTCATCCAGCTCCGGCTGGACGATGGCGAGGGCAGCAAGGACATCCGAGCTCGGGTCGGCCCCGGCAGCGCGCAGGACACCATGCTCGACAAAGAATTTCTGCCACGCCGCCAGCGAGAAATCCGTCGTTCCGCTGGGGAAAGCGGGCAAGGGCCGTTCCTTGAGCTTGAGGGCGGCGAACCATTCCGGCGCCGGCTTGCCAGCCGCGTTGGTGGCAAAGATCTCGCGAATCATCGGAATCGCCGCGAAGTTTTCCGCATCGGGCACCGCGGGAGGCAGCACCGTTTCGAGATCGAGCTTCGTCCCGCGGGCGAGGGCCGCCTCGCGATAAGCAGCCCACGCTCGCCGCCCACGCCAGCGTTCCTCGAGACAGAACCCATACCAAATCACCGCGAGAGCCGCGACGATGAAGGCGAAACGGAGGAGATTTCGGGGCGCGACGATGCGCCGCAGGAAGGATGGAAGGGAGGGCATGGATTGAAAAAAGGACCTAGAGCGGCGGTTCTCCGATGGCCGCGCGCACACGCAGCACCAGCAGAGCGGGCGGAGAAGAGGGGGGCGCGATCACCTCCGCCGCGACGGCACGCGGCGCCGGAGCAGAGCGGTCCAACGCGCGATCAAGGGCGAGGAGAATGAGCCAGACCGCAGCAAGGGCGGCCCACGCCATGGGGCTCGGCCCAAGCCAGCCGGCGCGTTCCGATTTCTCCGACGCAGCGGCCAGCACGCTGCCGCGGAGGCCCGGAGGCGGTTCGCGGAAATTCAGGCGGCGGAGTCTGGCTTCGAGATCGTTCACGGTTCGCAAAGAGGACGCAGCTGCGCCTCGAGTTTGTCTAACGCGTAGCGATAACGGCTCGCCGCGGTGTTCGCGGGAATGTCGAGAGCGGCGGCGATTTCAGCGAAGGTGAGGTCTTCCCAGATTTTGAGATGCATGACGGCGCGCTGATCTTCAGGCAATTCGGCCAGCGCTGCACTCACCGCGGCGTGAAAGGCCGCTTCATCGGGGTCCGTCGGCAAAATGAAGAGAGTGGCCGGCTCACGGGAAGCGCGATCGAGCGCATTCGCCTGCGAGGTTCGCCGCCTCATTCCATCGATGGCGGCATGATGAGCCAGCCGCAGCAGAAACGCCCGCTCGTCGCGCACGCCGTCAAACCGCTGCGGCCGCTCGGCCAGCCGCACGAAAACTTCCTGCACCGCATCGCGCGCATCGGCCTCATCGCGAGTGACGTTGAGGACGAAAGCAAACAGCGCCGGAGCATGGTTATCGTAAAGCCAGGCGAGGTTGAGGGGCATGGGTCGCGGAAAGGACGGATGAGGCGAATGGATTTGTCTATTCGACCTTCCGTATCGGTTGTGCATGTGTTTCCGCATGAAAGCCATCCAAGTGGCCAGCTTCGGCGGGCCGGAAGTTCTTCAACTCGCCGACGTGCCCGCTCTTTCTCCCGCAGCCGGCCAGGTGCTCGTGCGCATCGGCGCGGCCGGTGTGAATCCCGTCGAGACCTACATTCGCTCCGGCAACTACGCGCGCCTGCCGGCGCTTCCCTACACGCCGGGCAACGATGGCGCCGGCACGATCGAGCGACTCGGGGAAGGCGTCACGGGCCTGACGGTGGGACAGCGTGTCTATATCGCTGGTTCCATCAGCGGCACGTATGCGGAGTTTTCGCTCTGCAAAGCCGAGCACGTTTACCCGCTCGCGGAATCGCTTTCCTTTGCGCAGGGGGCCGCCATCGCCACGCCTTACACCACGGCGCACTTCGCGCTCTTTCATCGCGCACGGGGCAAGTCCGGGGAGACGGTGCTCATCCACGGCGCGAGCGGCGGCGTCGGCCTGGCCGCGGTGCAACTCGCGCGGGCCGCGGGCTTCACCGTCTTCGGCACGGCGGGCAGTGCCGCGGGTCATGTGCTCATCGAAGAACACGGCGTTCATCAATCCTTCGACCACACCAAGCTCGGCTACCTCGACGAAATCAAAGCCGCCACGAATGGCCGCGGCGTGGACGTCATTCTCGAAATGCTCGCCAACGTAAACCTCGGCCACGACCTCACCATCCTCGCCCCCGGCGGTCGCGTCGCGGTGATCGGCAGTCGCGGCCCCGTCGAGATCAATCCCCGCGACGCGATGACGCGCAACGCCGACGTGGTCGGCGTGATGATCGCCGGCGCCGCACCCGAGACGATGGGCGAAATCCATCGCTCGCTCCGCATGGGCTTCGATGCCGGCGCCCTGCGACCCGTCGTGAGCCGCGAACTGCCGCTCGCTGAAGCGCCCGAAGCGCACCGCGCTGTCATGTCGCCCGGCGCGAGCGGGAAGATCGTGCTCGTCCCGTAGCTGGCTTAGTTCAGATACCGAAACTCCGCCGCGGCGAAGAGCGAGCGGCAGAAGCTCGCCCACGCGGCCTTGATAGCTTCGTCGGATTTCATCCCCATCGCCGACGTATCGCCCTTGGCGTAATTGCTCGGAAACTTCATGAAGAAGTTTGCGGCGGCTTGTTTCTCGATCGCGTCGGGCTGGCGATTGAAGACGAGCCAATAGGCGTAGGTGGCGCGCTGGTCGAGGTTCGCGCTCACCCCGCCATTGAGCCCGGCGGGGTAGGCCTTGAGCACGCGAGCGGCGAGTTTCTTCGCCTGGTCGGCCACGAAGTCGCTGTTGAGGAGGTAGAGCGCCTGGACCGGCACGTTGGTCGCGTCGCGAGTGCCAGTCACCAGCGTGGAATCGACGAAGTCGAAAACCGAGAGTGAGTCGGGGGCCACGTCGCGCGCGATGGGCAGATAGACGCTGCGGTAGTTTCCGGTCGCGTCCTGAATGTCTTCCTCGCCAGTGCCAGGTGGACGCATGCCATACATCCCACCAGGGCCGCCACCGCCGAAGCCCCCGTTGCCTCCGGCGGGCCGGCGCGGGCGCGGGCCACCGATCGGGCCGTCCCCGTTCTCCGCGATCACACTCCCGACATGCTGACCGAGATAAAGATCGCCACTCGCAAACAGCATCGCATCGCGCAGGCATTCCGCGTCGAGCCGACGTTTGTTCGCTCGCCACACCAGGGCGTTCTCGGGATCGGTCTGGAAGTTTTTCGCGTCGTAACTCGAGGACACCGCGTAGGCGTGGCTGAGGACGATCTCGCGAATCAGTCCCTTCACATTCCACCCCTTGTCCATGAACCGCACGGCCAGCGTGTCGAGCAACGCCTGATTGCTCGGCTTTTTGCCCGTGGTGCCGAAGTTATCGCAGCTCTCGACCAGACCGCTCCCCAAGAGCCAATACCAAACCCGGTTTACAAAAACGCGCGCCGTCAGCGGGTTGGATTTCGAGACGAGCCAGTCGGCCAGTTCACGCCGCCCGCTGGTGCCACTCGGGATGTCGAGGTTTTGATTCGCGGAGAGCACCGCGGGCACCCCGCGCGGGATACGATCGGTCGGTTTCTCCGCATCGCCACGCGCATAAAGGCGCGCATCGCCCACGCTCGCAAACTCCGGCGGACGCGCGCGCAGACGATCGCGAAACGACATCGGTCCACCCGCCCCGCCGGGTCCGCCACGGCGGCCAAAGAAACCCTCAAACGCACTCGCCGACGAAGCCGGCAGATCTTTCGTGCCCATCGCGAGGGGCTTCGCCCGGCCATTTTCGTCGAACGATTTCAGGTCCGCTTCCATCATCCCGGCGATGGTCGCCGTCCGGAGGAATTTGATCTGATCCCGCCCGTTCTGATTGTTGAAGCCGCCGCCCTTGAACCGCTCGCGGAAGCTCTCCTCCAGCTCCGAACGCGCGTCATCATAAGCCTTCTGTTTCCGCGCGCGTTCTTCCTTCGACATGGTGCGCTCGATCACCGGCTGGTTCGCACCGTGCGGGAGTTCGATCAGGTCGTTCACGCGCTGATTCTGAATGCCCGACGCGGTGCCCCAGCGGGTGTCGGTGCTGAGAAAAATGCCGGCCAGCGCGTAATAATCGCGCTGCGGGATGGGATCGAACTTGTGATCGTGGCAGCGGGCGCAACCCACCGTCAGGCCCAGAAATGCCTGCGACATCGTGTCGATCTGCTCGTCGGCGAGGTCGAGGTAGAACTGGCGCGGGTTGCGCTCGTTGTGCGACTTGGCGCCGATGGCGAGGAAACCCGTGGCTACCATCTTACCGGCCTTGTCGCGATCGTCCTTCGCGGTGAGCAGGTCGCCCGCGATCTGTTCGCGCACAAGCTGGTCGAACGGCTTGTTCTCGTTGAACGCCGCGATGACGTAATCGCGATACCGCCACGCGTGCGGATAGGCGATGTTCACATCCTTGCCGCTCGACTCGGCATAACGCGCCACATCGAGCCAGTGCCGGCCCCACCGTTCGCCAAACTGCGGCAGCGCCAGCAGGCGATCTACCACCTTGGCCAGCGCATCCGCCGACGTGTCTTTGATGAAGTCATCGGTTTCCTTCAGCGTCGGCGGCAGACCGACGAGATCGAAATACACGCGGCGCAGCAGCGTCGTCTTGTCCGCATCGCCGACTGGCTTCAGATTCTTCGCTTCGAGCCCGGCGAGGATGAAGCGGTCGAGGTCCCCGCGCGGCCATGCAGCATCCTTCACGGTGGGCGCATCCGATTTCTGCGGCGCCTGATACGACCACCACTTTTTCGCCTCTTCCATGTCCAATTTCTTCACGACCTTCGCCACACCCTCGCGTGGATCGGGCGCGCCCATCTTCACCCATGCTTCGAGGTCGGCGATGACGTTATCGGGCAGCTTGCCACCGCTTTTTTCGGGCGGCATGGCGGTGTCCTTGTTGGAATATCGGATCGCATCGACGAGGAGCGAATTGGTCAGGTCCCCCGGCACCACCGCCGGACCGTTATCGCCGCCGCGACGAATCCCGTCGCGGGTGTCGAGCACCAGGCCGCCGCGGATTTTCTCCGATTTTTCCGAGTGGCACTTGTAGCATTTGTCCGCCAGCACCGGGCGAATCTTGCTCTCGAAAAAGGCCAGTTGCTCGGCGGTCGGCTTCGGTTCGGGCAGCGCGGGTTTGTCCACGTCGTCCGCGGCAAAGGCGGCGGCGCTGGCGGAAACGAAAGCGAGCGAAAGAATGAAACGCGGGTTCATGGCAGGAGCGATGGACGGCAAACCCCGGCAGCGCGGGTTAGTTGCGGTCAACGATCGATCCAGCGGTAAACCTTCCGGGAGTTTTCCCGGAAAAACTTCGCCCGCTCTTCGTCCGATTTGCCGGCGAAGTATGCGTGCACGATCCCCACGACGCTGGCGAAATCGGTGCCGTTGTCCGAAACGGGCCAGTTGCTGCCGAACAGAAGCCGATCCGGACCAAAAGCCTTCCAGGCGGTGTCGATGAGCGGACGATAAAAGGCCGCTTCCTTGGGCGCTTGGCGCTTCGCAGCTCCAGACTGCTCCGGCATGCCGCTGATTTTGCAAAAGACATTCGGGGCAGCCGCTGCCTCGGCGATGGCCCAATCGCTCGGCGGCCTTTCGGGATTCCCGGCACCGCCGACGTGATCGATGACAATGCGCAGGCCTGGCACCGCCCGCGCGAACTTCGCGACGTGCGGCAGGTAGGGGCCGCCGTTCAGATCGAGCGACAGGCCGGCATCGGCGAGTCGTTTCATCGATGCGAGAAAACCTTCTTCATTTCCATGCTCCACGACTGTTTTCCCCGGAATGCGGATGCCGCGGAAGAGCGGATTCTTCGCAAAGCGGGAGAGGTGCGTGGCAAACTGCGCATCGAGCGGATCGAGGTTCCCGACGATGCCGACGATGAACGGCTCCCGCGCGGCGAGATCGAGCAGCCATTGATTGTCCTCCAGCCACGGGCTCGCCTCGACGACGACCGTGCCCGCGATCCCGTGCGGCTCGGCGAGCTTGCGATATTCAGACGGCAGCACGGTGCGGTAGAGAAGTTCGTCGCCCTTCTTCGGCCAGGGCACGCCTTGCGGGCGGCTCGGGTCATAGAAGTGAGTGTGCGTGTCGATGATGCGCAACGACGGCACATCTACCGCGAGCGCGGCACCCGCACACGTGCCGAGGAAAGTGCGGCGCGCAATCACGCGCTACTCCTTTCCGCGCACTTCAGCTTCAATCTGCAGGAGCGCGAGTTTGCTCCCGTCTTTCACGACGATTTTTCCGTCGGTGTAAGCTGGCGAGGCCCACGTTTTCGCAGCGACCTGCGCGCGGCCGAGTTCTTCGTATTTGTCGGCGCTGGCGCGCACGAGGCGCAGTTCGCCGGTCGAATCGAGCACGAGCAATTTATCGTTCACCGCCGTGATGCTGGCGTAATCGCCGAGGCCGTTCTGCTTCCACTTTTCGCTGCCGGTCTTCGCATCGAGCGCCACCAGGTCGCAGCGGTTCCCCGGCCCGACAGTGTAGATCGTATCGCCGACCTGAGTGGGCGTGCCGATGACTGTTTTCGTGGGGCCATTCTCCCACGCGCGGGTCGCTTTATATTCGCTGCCGGATTTGCTGATGAGGAAACGAATCGTGCCGATGCTGGTGGAGGCGACCGTCACCGTATCGCCATCGATCACGGGTGTGGCCACGTGGCGTTTCGCGCCGGTCTTGAGCGGCTCACGCCAGAGCACTTTCCCCGTCGCGGCATCGACCCCCATGAGCGCATCGGCGGTGAAATGCACCGCCTGTTTCGTTCCGGCGAGGGTGCCGACCACGACACTCGAATATGCCGTGTTGTCGCTGCCCGCGGCCCAGAGCTGTTTACCGGTCTTTTTGTCGAAGGCGATCAGCGTGCCTTTCTCGACGCTGCCCACGGGCACAAAGATGCGGTCGCCATCGATCGCCGCGCTGCCGTTGTTACCGTGGCGGCGCGAGGCAGTTTCCTTCGCGGCGGGATCGCCGCTTTTGTTGCCGAGGAAGGTCGAGCCGTAGTCCTTGCCGAAGCTCACGCCCCACACCTTTTTGCCGTCCTTCAGCGAAAGACACGCAAACTCACCGCCGCACGACTGCACATACACGCGATCGCCATCGATCAGCGGGGTGCAGCGCGGGCCTTCGCCGTAGGCGTTCTGGAACTCGACCATCGGCCCGACCGCGTATTTCCACAGCTCCTTGCCGGTCTTCAGATCGAGGCAGTGCGCTGTTTCCTGTCCCTGCACACCATCCATGAAGATCACGCGATCAGCCGCGACGATGGGCGACGACTGCCCCGGCCCGGCATCGATCGACCAGAGCGTTTTCGGGTCGCCCGGCAGCGTTTCGAGCTTGTGGGCAGGATCTTTGACCACGCCGGTGCGATCCGGCCCGCGCCATTGCGGCCAATCGGTGGCCAGCGCGGTGGAGGCAAACGCGAGCGCGAGGGAGAAATGGAGGGTGAAGTTCACGATGGGTTTTGTATCGGTTCGGGACGAAGGAGCAAGCTGCCCTGTGCGGTGGGCGCAGAACAGGGAAGACCGCGGGGCGGCTTTTCTTTTACAAATTCAGCGGTTCACTTCTTCTTCTTCGCGCCCTTGCCGCCTTTTCCTCCTTTGGCTGCGCCTTTTCCCGGCCCCCAGGCGGCTTCGATATTTCCGGCATTCCAGTCGTTCCAGGCGAGAGCGAGTTGTTTGAATTTCTCGGGCTCTTTCGCGGCAAGGTTTTCCTTTTCGCCGATGTCTTTGGCGAGGTTGTAAAGCTCCGCACCGTCCGTGCTGCCGACACCCGCGCCGGGCGTGACGCCGGGTATCCCGGCGCCTTTCACGAGTTTGTAGTCGCCCATGCGGATGGCGATCTGCTGGCCGAAGCGCCAATACAGCGCCTCGTGCGGCGTCCCCGTTTTTGCGCCCGTCAGGAAAGGCAGCAGATTTACCCCATCAAGCTTCCACTCTGGCTTCGCCTCCACCCCTGCAGCGGCCAGCGCGGTGGGGAGAATGTCGAGCTGGATCACCGGACGATCATCGACCTTCCCAGCGGGGATGCGCCCCTTCCACTGCATCATCCACGCGACTCGGATGCCGCCTTCCCATGTCTGTGACTTGAAGCCGCGCAGCGGGCCGTTGCCACTTGTCGTCTGCGCCGTCGGGCCACCGTTATCGCTGAAGAAAAAGATGAGCGTATTTTCCTCCTGGCCGGTCTCGCGGAGCTTCGCGAGCACGCTGCCGACGGCGTCATCCATGGCGGACAGCATTGCGCAGAACGTGCACCGCTTACCCTCGCTGACGTGGGGAAAACGGCTCAGATATTTTTCGGTCGCCTCCAGCGGCCCGTGCACAGCATTGAACGGCAGATAGCAGAACCACGGCTCTCCCTTGTGCTGGTCGATGAAGTTCACTGCCTGCTGTCCAAAGGCCTCGGTGGTGTAGCCGATGTTATCCACCGGCTCAGTCCCTTTGAGGATGGGGTTATGCTTGTCGCTGACTGCGTCGAGGTAATCGTGCGCCCCCCCGAGGAAACCGAAGTATTCGTCGAAGCCGCGCTTGAGCGGATGAAACGGAGGCTCGTAGCCGAGGTGCGATTTACCGAACCACCCGGTCGCATAACCCGCCGCTTTCAGCCGGTCGCCGATCGTCGTCTCCTTCAGCGACAGGCCGAAGTTCGGCACTGCCGCTTCAGCCGGTCCCGGATTAAATTCATGCCCGAACCGCGTCTGATACCGCCCCGTCATCAGCCCCGCGCGCGTCGGCGAACAATACGGCCCGCTCACATAACCGCTCGTGAAACGCACTCCATTCTCCGCGATGGAATCGATGTTTGGCGTCGGCACTTCCTTGGTGAATCCCTGGCACCCTAGTTCCCCGTAGCCGAGATCGTCGGCCAGAATCACGAGAATATTCGGCTTCTTGTCCGCGGCAAAGGACGACGCGACAACGAGCGGCAGGAGGAGGGCGAGGAGACGTTTCATGGATGCACAACAGCGCGACCGGGTTGGTTTTAGGACTACCCATTCGGCGAGCGCCAGGCTTGGTCACGGTCAACTGGGGCGAGCCTTCCACGCCCCGGAGAATGGCGGTTTATCGGAAGGACAAAGGGCCTGCGCGAATGGCACTGAGTTAAGCCGCTTTTCGGATGATCTCACACAAGGTTACTCTGAGAAATGGCCTTCACTCAGTGCCATTCGCGCAGGGTAGTGTGTTTATTGTGTCTGTTCGCGGCGGGCTTGCTGGGCGCAGGCGGATCGAGACCCGGACCGCAGCTCTGCCCGCGACGCGAGGCGGGATCATGCCAAGCGAATGAGTTTATTGTGTCTATTGTGTCTATTGTGTCTGTTTGAGTGCATCGCACAGAGTCGGGGAAGGCTTTTCAGGAGGCTGGGGACAGGACAAGGGCGCCTGCGGTGGACCGTTCCGCCATGGCGGAACCGCCCTTCACGGTGGCAGTCCCGCCGGACGGGGCTGCAGACCATGGCGCACCGCGCTTCGGTATCGTTTCAAAACCGCGAGCGGTGAATGGATGGAAGGAGGACATGACATGCCTATTTTCGCGTAGGGAAGCCGGATCACCAAACCGTCCATCGCGTCCGTTCCGTCCTTTCGGCTTTTCTCGCCAAGGCCGTTCACGTCCCTCTCAGGACGGCACGTTCGGGCTAGTTCCATTCACGATGATCGTTTGCGGGTCGGAACATTCATGGCGCGCCGAGACTGCCGGGCATTCTGCGGACTGACGAGCCCCCCGCCTCTCCTACTCCCCCTGCAAAGCGAACCACGCCTGCATCTGATAGCTGCACTGGCATTTCGACGAACCATCCGGCACGAGCACGAGGCCGCTCGCGGGGATGGCGTTGATCCAGCAGCTCGGGCGGATGCCACCGTAGTTTTCGGTGCCGTCGGTGCGCGAGAGATCCACGTAACCGAGCGTGGCGGAGCGAAAGAGCATGAGGTTGCGGCTCGAGGAAATCTGGCCGCAACCGTAGGACCGCTGGAATTGCCACGCGATCGGCGCGCCGGTCTTCAGCTCCCACGCGCCACCCTGCGCGTAGATTTTGTCGTCGTTGATGATCGGGCGCGTCTCGTATTTCGCCTCGCGATCCCACAGGCGCGCGCCGGTCTTCACATCGAAGCCTGCGAGCCGGCCGCCGACTTCCGACGGCAGCTCGAAGAAATTGTGACGCACCGCCTTATAGTTCATCAAGAGGATGCCGTGCTTCGCGCTGACGGCGAGTTGCGTGCCCCAGATATTTTCGTCGTTCTTCCACAGAGTCTTTCCGCTCAACGCATCGAAGCACAGCAGCGTCCCCGCCGGCACTTCGCTCGCGGTGAGCTTCTGCACCTTGCGCCCGTCGCGTTTGAAATCGGTCACATGATCCGCTTCGACGATCGGGCGATCGACGAGGAAGACCTGGTCACCCGCGATGGCGACCGCGTTGTGCCGGATCGAACCCTTCGGCTGATACTGCCACTTCACCGCGCCGGTATCGGGATTGACGGCAAAGAAGGACACCGACTCGGTGCGCAGATTCGTGAGCGCATAGCGGGCGCTCACGTTGTGCCCGGCGTTTTCCACCGAGCCAAACAGCACGCCATTTTCCCAAGCGAGGTAGCCCCAGTTACGATTCACCGCGTCGGCTGCTACTGGCGTGGTGAACTCGCGCTTCAGCTTCCCCGTCGCGAGATCGAGCCGCAGACAACGCGCGCCGGTCTTCACATAGACGGAATCCCCGCCGATACAGAACGGCCCGCCGGTGTCACCGATGCCGACATCGTGATGAATGCCGTCGTAGTCGATCAGCAGGTCGCGGATTTCATAACGCCACAGTTCGCGCCCGTTGTAGGCATCGAGCCCACACAGACCGTGCACGCCGGCGACGACCATCACCCCCTGCGCCACCAGCGGCGCAGGCCCCTGGCCGTGGCGGTTGGCGATCTCAAACTCCACATCACGGAACCAGAACATCGACAACTTGCCTTTGATCGACTCGTCGTCGGAGCACAGCGTGTTCGCCGCGCTGCCGTTCTGGTGCGTCCAGCTTCCGGCGTGCGCGAGCGGCGTGGCTTTCTCGGCGGCGAATCGCGCGCCCTCCCGGGTGAGCAGCACGCCATCGAACGGACGCCGCAACCGCCGGGCTTCCTCGATCACCTTCGCGTCAGCCGGCGCGACGACGAGATTCGCGAACTGCTTGGGAAAGTTCGTCGCCTCGAACGGCGCGACGTGAACGCTCATGCGCTCGCCGTAAAGGCCCGCCGCCGCGATCCGCTCGCGAGCAGCCGCCGCCTTCGCCGCATCCGGCTCAACGACGACCACGTTCAGCTTCGATAGCTGCGCCAGCGCGAGGGGTAGCGATCCATCGCCCGCACCGAAGACCGCTGCGTATCCAATCGTGACCCCGCTTGCGGCGAGGATGTTTTTCGCCTCGGCGGACTCCGGTTCGTGCTTCGCGCGCGGCGCGGCAGCCGGCGCCGACCCCGGTTTCCCGTCGAAAACATAGATCCCCCCGCGATCGGTTGTCGCGACGACCCGGCCATTCGCCGCGGCCAGACCAAGCACACGACCTTCCACCGGATATTTCCACCACTGATTCCGCTGGCCGTTGTAATCGATCGCCGTGATCTGCCCGTCACCTCCAACCACAGCTTCGCTGCCCGCGACGATGAACTCCGTCACATCCCGATCGACCGGCACAATCTTGTCCTGTTCCAACGCACGCACTTTCTGCGTCTGCCCTTTGCGATCGATTTTTTCGATGTCCTTCCACCGATAACTCGCCAGCGACCGTCCCTCCGCGCGCACGATGCCGCCCGGCACTGCGACCGTCGAACCCGCGCCAAGTTGCGACGCCTGCTCCCCGGTCGCGGTCTCGAAGAGCACACCGGAGTTCAGAAAAAACGCGTCGGTCAGGACGGTGCGCGTGCCGCCGCGCTGCTGGTTCTTCTGCAGATGATAGTAGCGCAATTTCCCGTCCCCGCGGTCGAAGACGGCCGGCACCGCCCGTCCGGTTGGCACGATCAGCGCATCGTCGGTCGCGAGCAGATACCCCTGCGGCGCCACGCCACTCAAGGCTTCCGCGCCGCCATGCGGCTGCTTCATTGGCAGGCGGCCCGTCTCACTGTTCGACCAGAGCGGCGTGCCCGTCGCGGCGTCGAGCGCATGGAGGAAAACTCCGTCACTCGGCCAGATGCCGCCGGAGTAATAGACGATGTCGTTCCACACCACCGGGCCGCCTCGCGACGGCCAGTGCGAGATCATGCGTTCATTTCCAATCACCTTTTGATCGCCAGGCCCCGCTCGGTGTTTCCACAGCACCTTGCCATCGGTCAGCGCGAGCGCGTAGAGGAAGCCATCATCGCAGGCGACGAAGACGCGATCCTTCCACGCCGCCGGCGCAAAACGGACCGGACCTTCGCCGAAGAACCGCCAGCGCACCGCGCCGGTCGTGGCATCGAGCGCATAGACCTGATCGTCCGCCGAGCTGCCAAAAATCACGAAATCGCCAACGAGGATGGGCTGAAATG
The DNA here is from genome assembly GCA_044226525.1 of Chthoniobacteraceae bacterium. Taxonomy (GTDB): domain Bacteria; phylum Verrucomicrobiota; class Verrucomicrobiia; order Chthoniobacterales; family Chthoniobacteraceae; genus VFJQ01. The sequence continues at coordinate 18,578 of JBGAGV010000031.1, forward strand.
CGAGGTCGTATTCCATCCGCTGCGACATCGGCCAGGCCGGCCTGGGGGCGGCACCTGTGTCGAATTTCCAGCGCAACCGGAGCTGATTTGGGATCGTCTCCGGCGTGTAACCGCTCCGCGCAGCGTCGGCGCGATAAGTCGGCCAATCCGCGGCGGGGGCGGAGACGGCGAGCAGAAAAAGGGCAACGAGGTGTTTCATGGTTAAAGTCGTCCCGGCACGCGGGCAGTGGGCAGCGGCGCCATCGGCAGACCGTCGCGAATGATTTCGATGCCGCTGAGGATCGTCTCACCCTTTCGCGGGGTGAGTGCGACGTTCAGCGTGCCATCGCCCACCGCGACTTTTTGCACCGTCTTCGTGAGTGCCCGCATCCCCCCCTTCGCTTCGGCGAAGACATCCAGCGATTCTGCGACCACACGGTCCTGCACGCGCACGTCGAAGGTTCGGTTGACGTCATTGTCCGGCTCCGCAAAGACCAGCCGCACGGTGTAAGTGCCCGGCTTCAATCCGCCAATCGTCACGTTGCGCAGCCGGCGAAGGCCCGACGCCGCGACCCACGGCCACCCTTCGCCGCCTTCCATCCACACGGAGTGATGATAGAACACCTCCGGCGAATCGCCGTGCGTGCGCACAATCACTTCCGGTGAAGGCCCGCCCACGCTCGGCCAGTCGAGCCACAGCGTGCCGTCCTCCGTCTTGCGGTCGCCGGGAGCGCCGAAGTTGACGCCGACGCGCTCGATCTTCCCCGCAAGCGCGGCCGCGGGCACGTTGCCCCACGCGGTCCATTGCTCGAAGGTCGGGGGCAGACTCACGAGCGCGAGGCCCATCGGCAGCGGGTAACTGCACGTGCAGCCTTCGTAGTAATACGGGACGTTCAGGATGCCGTTCGCGGGCACGATGCTGTTGGTGCAGCCGGAGCGCGGTCCGCTGATGTGAATGGTGCCGCTATCGAGCTTTTTGTCGTAAAAAGCGGCCGTGCCCGAACGCATCGTGTAGATCGAACCGTAGTCGAAACCGCCGTCGCATCCGTAGGCCTTCGGGAAAACGCGCGGCTCGCTCTCGCCGGTCAGCGGGTTCGTGCGCAGGCCAGCTTTCGGGGCCTCGGGCGCCCAGTCGTTCTTCTGCTGCGGCGGACGATACTGCCCGGGCTGGATTGTCTCGGTGTCGGTGTTCGCGAAGCGCCGCCGGAGGTCGGCAGCTTCGTAATCGTCGAGCACCCGGCCGGTATAGACATCGCTGAAAACGGGCGGCAGCAGGCGGTAGTCGACCTTCCCTTTGCGCGTGGAGGCATTGAGCCAGTCCTTGTCGGTGGTGACCATGACGCCATCGATGAACTTCGGCTGCGGCGAGCGTTTAAAGTTACTCACCATGTCGCCAAACCACAGCACCCCGAGCGGCGCACGCACGAGCGCATCGTCGCTTTCGATCCAGCCGCCTTCGTAGTTCGTGCTGCCGTCGAGCGGACCTTCGCGTGTGATAACGGCGAGGCCGTTGGTGTGCAGCTTCAGCGTGGCTTTGGGCAGGTTCGCCGACTTCGCGAGGTCGAGCAGCGATGCCGGGCCGACGAGTTGCCCACCGTAGGGGCGCAGCCGCGCGAACAAAGGTTCGATTCCTCCCGTGGCGAGCAACTCCTCCTTTTCGAGCGTGGTCGCAACGAGGCTTGCGAAGTAGGGCGGCAGGCCAGTCGCGCGAGAGCTGAGAGCAATTCGGTCGCCGTAAAGCTGCGTCGCCACGAGCCGCGAGCGTGCCGCTTCGTCGAAGGCGAGGATGCGGAGGCGACTACGTGTTGCGAGCGTTTCAAGGAACGCCGGGCTACGAGCGCCAAGCACCACCGCATACCCCCGCTCGATGCCAGAGGCATTCAGCACCTTCTCGGCGAACTCATCATTCGTCACCGGCTTGACCGCTTCGCGCTTCCACGTCTTCGCTTCGCCCGAGCCGGTGCCGAGGGCGTAGAGCGTGCCTTCTTCGGTCACGACGAAGCACTTCTCATCCGCCGCAATGACGCTGTGAATTTTCCCGCTCACCCCCGCGAACGTTTCGTCGAAACTCCACTCGCGCTCACCCGCGCGGAAGCTGCGGCGCACGCCCGCGTCTCCTTTTTCCCACGGCTTGTCCTCGTGACGCTTGGCATTCACCGCGCTGTCGAAGATCACGCCGCGGCGCTTCAGCTTCTGCGCTTCTTTCTCCTCCGGCGTGGACGCAAACCACCCGCCCGGCAACCGTCCCGCCGAAGGCAGCGCAAACTCTTTCAACGCACCCGTCGCGAGGTCGAAGCGCGCGGGATACGCCGAACTGCTCGGCACGACGAGGTCGGAGCCGTCGATGAGGAGATAACCCTGGGGCGCGATGCCGCCGAGCGCCTCGGTGTTATGCGGATGCACCCCATAGAGATAACCGGTGCGGTCGTTCACCCAGATCGTGCGGCCCGTCGCGGCGTCGAGGCAGAAGACAAAGACCCCTTCGAGCGGCCACACGCCGGCAGCGAAATAGACGCGCCCGTCGCGCAGCACCGGACCACCGCGCACGGGCCAGACCGAGATCATGCGTTCGTTGCCGAGGATCTGACGATCGTTCGGCACGGCACGCTTTTCCCAGAAGAGCCAACCGGTTTCAGCGGAGACGCAACGAACCACGCCGTCATCACTGCCGAAGATCACCCGGCCCTCGCCCGCGACGGGAGCAAAACGCACGGGGCCATCCGCATTCACACGCCAGAGCTCGGCACCGGTGTTGGTATCGAAGGCGATCACACAGTCCTCCCGCGATGAGCCGACGAGGAGCCGCTGGCCCAGCACGATCGGCTCGTAGCCGCGGTCGAATTGCAACCGTGTGTCGCGATAGGCGGGCTTGAGCGGCGGCAATTCGCGCGACCAGAGCACACGCATTTTTTCCGGCAGCGCCGCCGCCACCGTGGCGGTGCGGCCCGCGTCGGCGCGCCACATCGGCCAGTCGCCGGCGCGGGCGAGGACGGCGGTAAGGCTGACGGCAAAGAGGCAGGACAAGCGGTTCACGGGGAAATAGGTGCATGGGCTACCTGCGAACGGAAGATTCCTTTGTCACCCCGAAAAGCGGCGAAAATGCCGAAGACAGGGTTCGCTTTGTGGTTCATGTCGGGACACCCCGCCCTCATGTGCCCCGCTCGTCCATTGCTCCCTCTCGCAACTGCCTTGCTCGCCGTCGTCGCGCAGCATGCGCCCGCGTGTCAGGTGCCGGTCTTTCGTTATGCGCTCGAGCGCTGGGCGCCTGCCGAATATCGGCTGACCATTACTCCCGCCGACGGCGGGCTCAGCACCGGGGAAAAGCGGCGGCTCGACAAGCTGCGCGCCGAGATCGAAGGTGAAACCGCGCCGCTCAATCTCGCCATCGAAATCGCGCCACCGAACGGGAACGGCCCCACGCAGATGGCGCTGAGCTTTCCGAAAAAGCCGCGTGAGGCCGAGAAGCCGCCCATCTGGCAGGGACCATTCACCGACGAATCCGTGCAGAGCCTCGTCGATTCCCCCCTCCGGCAGGAGCTGCGCAAACGGCTGCTCGCCGGCGAGTCAGCGGTATGGGTGCTGATCGAGAGCGGCGACCGCGCCAAGGACGACAAGGCCTTCGCCGCGCTCACCGCGGCCCTCGGCGAAGCGCAGTCCTCACTGAAGCTCCCCGATGGCGTGGTAACACCGAGCGCCGCCGCCGGACGCGCTCAGGAAAACGCCGAAGTGCTGCGCAGCGATTTGCCGCTGCAAATTGCCTTTTCCACACTGCGGGTGCCGCGCACCGAGGCAAAGGAGGCGGCGCTCCTCGCCATGCTCACCCACCTCGAAGACGACCTCGGCAGCTACGCGGGCGAACCGATGGTGTTTCCAGTTTTCGGCCGCGGACGCGCACTCGAACCGCTCATCGGTGCGGGGATCCACAAGGACAACGTGGTCGAACACTCCGGCTATCTTTGCGGAGCGTGCTCGTGCGAAGTGAAGGACCAGAATCCGGGCTTCGATCTGCTCATCGCGGCGAACTGGTCTCCGGTCGATACCACCCCGAAGGTGGAGATCATCCGTATCGCGCCCGGAACGCCGGCACCGACGGTCGCGGAGAAACCGGCGCTGCGTTTTCCGCTCGTCCCGTTTGGCGCGGGCACGCTGGCCCTGGCAGCTCTCCTCCTGTTCGCGAAGCGGAAGCGTCAGGCCGACGATTTGCGGCCGCGGTAGCTCAGAGCGAACCAGAACCACACCACCACCGCGAGCCCGCTCACCCCGAGCCAGAACCGCGGCCAGTTCGTCGCGCCCGCTACCGTGCAGGCGCCGCGCCACCAGCCGACGCCGAGGAAACCGATGAGATTGCCCACGCCGGACATCATGACCGAAAGCAGTGCCTGCGCACGCGCCCGCATGCGGTGATCGACCCGCTGTTCGAGATAGATCTGCGCAGTGATGTAGTAGAGCACGAGGGCAAACCCGTGCAGCGAAATGCCGGTCATCAGCCAGCCGCGCGTGTCAAATCCGCACAACGCAAAGCGCACTGCGGCAAAGCCGATGCCGGTGAGAAAAACGGGCTTGAGACGCCAGCGAGCGAGCACTCCAGCGAGCGAAAACATGCACAGCGTTTCGCTCACCTGGCCCAGCGTCATCGCAGCGGTGGCATGCTCGACGCCGAGTTCGGTCAGGTGAATCGGCGTGTAGGGATAAAACGCCGACATCGAGATATTGAAGAGCGCCGCACCAAGGATCACGACGCGGTGGTTGCCGTCCTTCAGCAATTGCAGCGCGGAGAGGCCGAAGACATCGCGTTCGCCGTCGGGTTCGATGGGCGGCGTGATCGGCAGCGTAAAGGTAAACACGGCGGTGCAGAGCCACGTGATCGCCCCGGCGTAGCCGCTCATGGTGGAAGTATCCGCGTGCAACACAAAGCTGATCAGCCATCCCGCGCACATCCACCCGATCGTTGCCGCCGCACGCAGCGGGCCAAATTCACGCCCTGGATCGGTGAGCGAGCCGAGGATGATGCTCGTGCTGAGCCCAAACACCGGCGCGACGAAAATCGCGTGCAGCAGCGAGAGCCCGAGAATCGCGACCGTGCTCCAGTGCTGCTCGATGGCGTGATAGTTCACCGTCAGCGCCGCCGCCGTGAGCACCGACAGCCAGCGCACCAGCCGCACCGGCGGGATGGCCTGATCCGCCAGCGCGCCGACCGCCAGCGGCGAGATAAAGGCCGCGATGGCACTGCACGCATAGGCATAGCCGATGAGGTGTTCGTAACCGTGCGCACGCAGCACATTGCCGAAGTTCACGTTCCAGAACCCCAGCGCCGCCCCCGCGAGAAAAAACAGGATGGCAAATTTGGTGCGCGGAGCGGCGGAGGAAGTTTCGGACACGGGGCGAAAGGAGCGAGACTAACGTGTCGTAGCTCGGCTCTCCAGAGCCGAGTTTGCGGCTTTCCAGAACTGCCCTACTCGTCCAGCCACTTGGCAGTTTCGAGAATGTATTCACCCGGGCGCAACTTCGCCTTCGCCGGGTTGTTCGCGATGTATCGCCGACAGGCTCGAAGTTCTTTGGCATCACGCACCAAGCGGTCGAAGTTTTCCGGCTGCCAGAAGTGGCTGGTGACCGGCGATGCCCTCATTCGTCGCGCGCTAAATTTTTGATCGATCCGAGCAACTCTTCGAGTTTCCAGTCCTCGCGCGGCTGCATGAGCGCATGCACATGATTCGGCATCACGACGAAATCCCCCAACCAAAGGCGCGTCCCGTCAAAGAACCGCAAAGCCCCAGCGACCGTGCGAGCTGCTTCAGACCGTCGCAGAACGCAGTCCCCGTGACACCGATCCTGTTCGAGATGAACCTGCCGGGCCTGTTCTTTGTCGAATGCCTTGCGCTCGGGCTCCGGCACTTTGGCCATCAGTTCCCGGAAAAGAGCAGGTTGGGTTTTCTCCAACGCCGGATCGATGGCATGCGCGCGTAGCCAGTCACGCCGGCCTGCCGCCCATGCCTCAAGGACGGTGTGCGGAATAGAATCCGCGAGCCGAAACGTGACGAAGTAAGTCGCCCCGGGCTGGCACCAATGCGGCAAGTTCCGCCGGTATTGATCGAACTCCCCATGCCGATCAAAGCCGCGAAAGACTGGCTCGCTCATGGCGGGAGCGTGGCAGGCCGTAGCTCGGCTCTCCAGAGCCGAGTTTCGAAATCTTGCAAATAGTCGCGCCTTTCTAAAACGAGCGGCACCAGGCAAAGGAACGCCTCCCTGGTCACGGCTCTGGAGAGCCGCGCTACTTCTTCAGCGACTCCAGCCAGGCGAGCAGGTTCTGGAGATCCTGCGTCGTGAAGACATTGAGCAGGCCTTCGGGCATCATCGACGTCTCGCGGTGGCCGCGCTCGACGATGTCGCCTTTCTCCACCGTCACGGTCTGGCTGGCGATGTTGCGGATGTCCACGCTGTCGCCGCCTTCGCGGGTCACGAAGCCTTCGATCTGCTCGCCTTTCTTCGTCTTGATCCACGTGGTCTCAAAGCCCTGCGCGATCTTCGCATTCGGTTTCAAGATCGACTCGGTGAGCGCCGCGCGGTCGTAGATTTTCGCGACGGCGCTAAGGAGCGGGCCTTTCGGCGGTTCGTCGGCGTTGACGGTGTGGCAGGCGATGCAGCCGGCTTTGAGGAACATCTCGCTGCCGACTTTCGCGTCGCCGCCTTTCTGCACGGCGGCGAAGACTTCGTCGTATTTCATCTGGCCGATCTGTTTCCCCTGCGCGCCGCCGAGGCCGAGCTTTTGGTGCGCAAAGAGCGCGGCTTCCGCGACGGCGTTGTTCGGGTTGTTGAGGTTCGCTTCCACGAGCGGGGCGAGTTGCTTCGCGCCAGTGCGGGCGATGGCGGCGAGCAGCGCGGCGGCTTGCTCGGGGTCCTTGAAACCGTTCTCGACGGACTTCTTCGCGTCGGCGCGTTCGTTGTCGCGGCCCACGCGGCCGACGGAAAGATTCACGAGCACGGTCGCGGCGAGCGCGCGGCGGGCGGGGTCTTTGAGATGCTTGGTGTAATTGCCAACCCACTTCGCGTTGTGACCGCCGCGGGTGAAGTCCTCGAACGCGCCCTTGAGCTGCGTGTCGGTGAGTTCGTGGCCGGCGAGCGGCGCGTAGGCTTCCACGGCGCCGAGGATCACGCTGCCGCTTTCCGCGTTCGCGGTGAAGAGCCGCAGGGCGCGCACGCGCAGTTCGGGCGCCTCTTTTTCATTCAAGGCAATCGTCTTCAGCGCGGCGACGCCTTCCTCGGGGAGCGACTTGTCGTTGCGCACCATGCCTTCGATCGCGGTGAGCTTGGCGGGCGTGTCGTTGCCGGCTTTGGCGAGCATCATCTCCACGAGACCGGGGAAGTTCACCTTGGTCTGATACATCCGCGCGACGAGCCACTTCGCGTCGTCGGCGTCGGACTGGTCGAGCGCGGTCTTGAGCGCGGCGGTGATCTTCTCGCTCTCGCTCCACGCGATGGGCTGGTAGACGGGGCCGCTCGTATCGGGCCGCGTGCCCCACCACACGCTCGGGCTCTCGTAAGGCGCGTCGGCATTGGCGAGGCGGCAGAGGGCGTTGAGGATGCCGCGGCGCAGTTCGCCTTTCGCGCCGGGCAGGCGTCCAATCAGGCCTTCGACCACGGCGGGATCGTAGATGCCGTAGAGCGCCTTGAGCGCGCCGGGCTGCACTTTCGCGTCGGCGGAATCGAGTGCGCCGAGGCACGGCTGGATGGCCTTGAGCGCGCTGAGCGTGCGAACCGCGAGGTGCGCGACGACCGGGTCGGCATCGGCGACGAGCGGGAGGATGGAAGGCGCAGCGTCGGTCTTGCCGAGCCGCCGCAGCGCGGTGATCGCGGCGGCGCGGATGCGGGGGTTCGCGTCGGCGAGACCTTGAAGAACGCGCTTCGCCACAATTTCTGGCAACGCCTCGTCGCCGTTACCGCTCAGACGGAGCGATTGCTCGCGCAGGTCGAGATCGTCATACGGTGAAAAGACATGCACTCGCTCTGACGAGCCACCTTTGGTTGCCAAGCGAATCAGTTCCTCGCGTTCTTGTGCTGGTAGCCTGTGAAGCGTCAGATCGGAAACTTGTCGTGCCGACTCCATCACCGCGACACGGGCACCCAACGGCACCTGCGGATCTTTCATCTGCAATGTTAACTCCAAGACAAGAGCGTCCTGCTCTGGATGCCGGCCTTGCGATGGAAGTCGTCGCAGAGCTTCACGTTGAGCAGCCAGCCGAAGCGTCGCGCTTGGGCTCGCAATTACCGCAGCGAGATCCCGCATGTTCACCTTCCCCAAATCCGGCACCGCCACCTTCGGCGCGTCCTTCTTCACCACCCGCAGCACATACCCCGCGAACGGCCCGTTGTAGTTGAACGTCGCCCCTTCCCAGCTCGTGATATACAGCCGCCCGCTCGCGTCCACGTCCATGTCGGTCGGGCGCGTCAGCTTCATCCAGTGCGTCTGCTTCACCGGCGGGCGTTTGTGGACAGACGTGGGATCGGGCTCGGTCGAGATGGCTTTGGTCAGCTTCCAGCCGGCGCCGTTTTGGACGAGGTCGTCGTGGTAGAAGATGCCGCCCGCGCCCCACTCGACGGTGAAGAGCCCCTTCGGCAGGCCGGGTTCATCGAGCCAGATCGAGCCGCACGGGCTGCCGCCGCCGAAGTCGGCCATCGCGTCGATCATGTCTTCGCCGAAGTTTTTGAACAGGAACGGGTAGCCCATGTGCGCGCCGGGCTGGATGAAGCTCAGGCGCACATTCCAGCCGCCGCCGTCGTTCGTATTGTCGCGGGTGAAAAGGTCCATCGTCGGGCTCACGGCCACGTCGAGGATGTTGCGCGTGCCTTCCGCCACGATCTCAAAGCCCGTGCCATCGGGCCGGATGCGCACCACGCAGCCGCCGCGATGCGTGAGCGTCTTCCCGTCCTTCGCCTTCGCGCCGATGAAGCCGTAATCGCCCACCGCGATATAGATGAAGCCATCGATACCGAGCCGGCAGCCATTCGTGGTGTGATCCGCGCCGCGGAAGCCGAGGTCGAAGCCGAGCCCGGTCAGGATGTCCTCCTGCTTGTCCGCCTTCCCGTCGCCGTCGGTGTCGGTGTAAGCGGTGAGATTCGGCGGGTGCATCACGTAAACCGTGCCGGGCATCTTGCCGTCCGCGCCCATGCCGTTGCCGTCCCAGATCACCCCGCGCGGGCTCTCGACTTCGCAGAAAGTTTTGAACTCATCCGCCTTCCCGTCGCCATTCGTGTCGCACATGCGGACGATCTTGCCGGGGATGCGCCCATCCTTCGGCCCCTCGACGCCGGGCGCCGGATTGCGGTCGCGCCCCAGCGAGCCGTTTTCATCGATGGCGACAAAGATCGTCCCATCAATCGCCGCGCTCACCTGAATCGGATACCCGCCACCCACCGGCGGACGGGCGAAAACGGTGGCCTCAAACCCCTCGGGCACGGTCACGGTTTTGAGGATTTCCTCGTCGGAACGCTCGGGCAGTTGTCCCTTGTCGGCAGCGAGGGCGGCGAAGGTGAAAGCGAAGCAGAAACAGAGGCAAAGGCGAAGCATGGACGGTATTAGAGCGGGGTGAGGGTAAAAGATTAGACCGCGACTGGGGCGAGCGGAAAGCAGAGTTCGCGCGTCGTTCCCGCTCCCTTCTCGTGCTCATGCTCGCAATCGTGCTCATGCTCGCAATCGTGCTCATGCTCGCAATCGTGCTCATGCTCGCAATCGTGCTCATGCTCGTAATCGTAATCGAGCGGTCAGGGTTTCGATTACGAGCACGAGCAGGAGCACGATTACGAAATCAGATCGCCGATGGGCACGGAATCGCTGAAGGTCAGGCGGCGACCGCCTCGACAGTCCGGAGGGCCTGGGCCGCGGCGCGGACGTTGTGAACCCGGAAAATCTGTGCTCCCCGCAACATGCCCGCCACGATGCACGCCACCGTGCCGGCGTCGCGCTCGGGCGCGGGAATGCCGAGCACATCACCGATCACCGTCTTGCGCGAGACGGGCAGCAGAATGGGTCGCTCGAAGCGGTGCAGTCGCTCCAGTTCCCGGTAGATGCGCAAGTTATCGTCCCGCTGCTTGGCGAAATCGATCCCGGGATCAAGGACCATGGCGTCCCGCGACAGCCCGGCCCGCTCCGCCAGCGCGATCTTCTCGGCAAAAAATTCGTCCAGCCGCTGCATCACGTCTTCGTAACCGACATGCGTGTGCGCCACCTTCGGCTCCCCCACCGAGTGCATGATGACCAGCGCCGCCCCGGTCTCGGCGCAAATGCGGGCGTTTTCATCCGTCGGCAGGGCGCCGATGTCGTTCAGCAGGTCGCCCCCTTCACGCAGGACCGCCCGGGCGACAGCGGGGCGCCAGGTATTGATGGAAAGGAAGATATTCTGGGATTCCGGGAATCCCGCAATGAACCCGCCCAGCCGGTCGATCTCCTCCTGTTCGCTGATGGGCCCCCGATTGGTTCGCGCACTCTCGGCGCCCACATCGATGATATCCGCCCCCGCCTCGATCAACTCTCCCGCCCGGGCGAGCGCAGCGGCAGCGTTATCGAGGCCGTCTCCCGAAAAGGAGTCGGCGGAAAGATTGACGATACCCATGATGAGCGGACGCCGCGGGAAGGCGATGGACTGTCCGCGAAGCTGGAGGCGCATTCCGCCCAGCATTGGCCAGCCCGTCCGGCCTCGCGAGAAAAACGTTTTCGGACCCGGAAAACCACCCGGTCGGGCAGCAAAATTTGGGGAGTGCCAGCCAAGGGGCGGCGAGCACGAGGCGCGGTTCACGCTACCACCAGAAGGCGCCAAATCTTACGGGGAAGTCCTGAAACCTTCTGCGTGGGAGGCGGTTCAAACGAAATCGATGAAAACCCCGAATTACAAGGCCCCGCTCTCGCCTCCCCCCCAGCGTAGGTTTCGCCGGCATCATGGATGGCTTCCCACCCTCCTCGCGGCAGCAGTCATCGTTCTGATCATCGCCGGCGCGCTGCTCCACTATCATGGGGATCAAATCGAAGAGCGGGCGCGCATTACCGCAGAGCTGGGTGCCATCGCGGACCTGAAGATGAACGACCTGACGAATTGGCGCATCGAACGCCGCAGCGATGCCCGGTTCTTCAGCCGCACCCCTTCGGTCTCCCACGACGTCCAGGCCATGCTGGCCAACCCCGGCTCTCTGGAAACCCGAAACGCCGTGCTTCGCTGGATGAAACAACTCAAAGGGGGGACCCGATACGAACGAGTCGCGCTGCTCGACCGGGAAGGCCGCACGCTGCTCTCCCTCCCGGAGGAGCCGCTGAAAATAGGGGCAGAACTGCAAGCCCAACTGGAGCAAACGACGGAGGGCACCGAGCCTGTGATGGGCGACCTGCCGCGCTACGACCCCAACGAGCACTCCCTCCTGAGCCTCACCTCTCCGATCTTCACCCCGGAAAGTTTGCCGGACGCCGAAAGCGAGGCTTTTACCCCATCGGGCAAACCGGTCGCAGCGCTGCTGCTCCAGATGGACCCGCACCGCTTTCTTTTCCCCCTGCTTCACAAATGGCCCCTGCCTAGCCGGACGGGAGAGACGGTGCTGGTTCGCCGCGAAGCGGACCGGGTCCTCTTTTTGAATCCTTCGCGACACATTCGCAACTCGAGAGCCGAGTTCTCCATCAACGATCCCTCGCTGCCAGCGGCCAGCGCGCTTCGAGGAGCCCCCGAAGTAATCGACGGATCGGATTATCGCGGCCACGAGGTTCTCACCGTTTTCCGTTCGATTCCCGGCACCAGTTGGCTCCTCGGCGTCAAAGTCGATCAAAGTGAAGTCTACGCGCCCATGCGCCGCGAAGCGATCACCGTCGGAGTCGCGGCCCTCGGACTCACGCTGGCCGCCCTGGGCGGCTTCGGGTGGTTCTGGCGCCGGCGCGAGGCCGATTTCCTGCGCGACGAACTCGTGGCAGAAACAGAAATGAAGGCACTCGGCCAGCGCCTCGCAGGGCTGGTCGAATCGGCCATGGACGCGATCGTGAGCGTGGATGCCGGGCACCGGATCGTGCTGTTCAACCCGGCGGCGGAGAAGATGTTCGGCTGTGCGGAAAAGGAGGTGCTCGGCCAGCCCGTGCACCGCCTGTTGCCGGCCGGCTTTCGCGACGATCACGAAAGGCAGATGCAGGCTTTCGCCGGAAACGGCGAAACCCGCCGACGCTTCGGCGCTCTCGGCAATGTCTTCGGCCTGCGCGCAAACGGAGAAGAATTCCCGGTCGAAGTCTCGATCTCCCGCGTGACGGTCGAGTCGAAGCAATACTTCACCGCCATCCTGCGCGACATCACCGAGCGCCTGAAGGCCGAAGCCGATCTGCGGGACCGCGAAGAACGCTTGCGCACCGTCGGCGACAACATCCCCTCCGGCGTCCTCTACGAGCTGGCCCTCGGTAGCGAAACGGAGTTCCGCTTCACCTATATCAGCAACGGGGTGGAGAAGCTCTTCGGCATGAGCGCCGCGCAGGTGCTGGCGAATCCCCAGGCTTTCTGGGATCTCATCGTCGAGGAAGATCGGGCTTTGCTCGCCGCCCGGCAGCAGGAGTGCCTCCGGGAGGTCAAGACCTTCAACCTCGAGTTTCGGCAGCGCACCACCTCGGGCGAGGTGAAATGGGTCAACGCCCGCTCCTCTCCCCGCCGGCTCCGCGACGGTTCCCTCGTGTGGGATGGCGCGGTCGTGGACATCACCGAGCGCATGCTCAACGAACAGCGCGAGCACATTCGCAGCCGCACGCTCGAACTCCTCGCCACCGGCTCTCCACTCCAGACCGTGCTCGAGTCCATCGTGGAGGGCCTCGACGCCATGCACCTGGGCTGGCGCTCCTCGATCCTCCTCCTCGACGACACGGGCGAGCGACTCCTGCTGGGCGCGAAAGGCTCCCTTCCCGACTTCTACTGCGAAGCGATCGATGGCCTCGTGATCGGGCCCGCCGTCGGCTCCTGCGGCGCCGCGGCCTTTTCCGGCGAGGTCGCCGTAACGGAAGAGATTGCCACCGACTCCCGTTGGGCTCGGTATAACGCGGTCGCGCTTCAGGCCGGCCTCAAAGCGTGTAGCTCGGTCCCGATTCTTTCCGCCGAAAAAAAAGTGCTCGGCACCTTTGCAGTCTATTTCGCGCAGCCCCATCGCCCGGAAGCGTGGGAAATCGAAGCGCTCCAAAACCTCGCCAGTCTCGCCAGCATCGCCATCGAGCAGCGGCAGGCACAGCAAGCCCTCGAACGGGAGCGTGGCTCCCTCAAGCGACTCATTCAGACGTTGCCCGACCTCGTCTGGCTGAAGGACCTCAGCGGCACCTACCTCGCCTGCAATCGACGCTTCGAGGAACTCTACGGTGCGCCGGAAGCCCGGATTTTGGGCAAAACCGACTTCGATTTTGTGGACACCGCGACCGCCGATGGTTTCCGCGCAAACGACCGCGCCGCCATCGCCGCCGGGCGACCCCGCATCAACATCGAGGAAGTCACCTACGCTGCCGACGGCCATCGCGAATGGCTGGAAACCATCAAGACCCCCATGGTCGGCGCCAATGGCCAGGTCATCGGAGTGCTCGGCGTCGCCCGCGACATCACCGAGCGCCTGAAAGCCACCGCCGACCTGCAGGAGCGGGAGGAGCGCCTTCGCAGCCTCGGCAACAACATTCCTTCGGGCGCCATCTACCAGCTCGTGGAAGCTCCCGACGGCCTCGTGCGTTATGCTTACATGAGCGCCGGCGTCGAAAAAATCTTCGGCCTCTCCGCCGACGAGGTGCTGGCCAACCCCGAACCCTTCTGGGATCTCATCGTCGAGGAAGACCGGGCCAGGCTCGCCTCCGCCAAGGACGACTCCGCGCGAAACCTGACCCTGTTCGACGAGGAGTTCCGCCAGCGCACGCTCACCGGCGAGGTGAAGTGGCTGAACGCACGCTCGCTACCGCGCCGGGTTGAAGGCGGCAGTCTCGTCTGGGACGGCGTAGTGGTCGATATTTCCGAGCGCAAGCGGGCCGAAACCGAGGCTCACGCCCGCACGGAGCGTCTTCTGCGCCAGCGCGACGCCCTTGCCGCCCTGACCGCCAGCCCGGAACTCGCCGGGGAAGAACTGTGCCCCGCCCTTCGGAAAATCACGGAGACAATGTCCGCCACCCTCAACGTCGAACGGGTCGGGCTGTGGTGTTACAATCCCGATCGCACCGACGTAATCTGCAAGGATCTCTATCTCGCCGCGTCGAACGACCACCAGGCGGGCGCGACTCTTTCCGTGGCGGCTTTTCCCAACTATTTCCGCGCGCTGAGCGAAAAGGACGTCATCGCCGTCCAGCACGCTCCCCAGGACCCCCAAACCAGCGAATTTACCGAGACCTATCTCAACCCGCTGGGGATCACCTCGATGCTCGATACCGCCGTGCGCGTGGGCGACACTGTCCGGGGCGTGCTTTGTCACGAACACGTCGGCCCAGCCCGTGAATGGACCGCCGACGAGCAGGCTTTCGCGTTGTCCGTCGCGAGCCTGGTCTCCCTGGTGGTGGAACGGCTTGAGCGCCGACAGGTCGAAGCGCAGGTGCGGCGGCTTTCCGTCGTCGTCCAGCAAACCTCCGCCTCCGTCGTCATCACCGATACGAAAGGGCTCATCGAATACGTGAATCCACGGTTCTCCGAACTCACCGGGTATTCCCCCGAAGAAGCCATCGGCCAGAATCCCCGTATCCAGAAATCCGATCATCATCCCGAAAAGTTTTACCGGCAGATGTGGGCGGAAATCTCCAGCGGGCGCAGTTGGCGCGGGGAAATCCTCAACCGCAAGCGCAACGGTGAACTCTACTGGGAAGAGGCCGCCATCTCGCCCATCACCGACGCCGCGGGCCGGATCACCAACTTCGTCGCCATCAAGGAAGACATCACCGATCGCAAACGCGCCGAGTCCGCCCTCAAGGCACGCGAGGAGCAGCTCCGGCTTTTCGTCGAGCACGCGCCGGCTTCCATTGCCATGCTCGATCGCGATATGCGCTACATCGTGGCCAGTCATCGCTGGGTCGCGGACTTCGGACTGGAAGGGCAGGACCTGCTCGGTCGCTGCCACTACGATATCTTCCCTGAGCTTCCCAAGCCCTGGAAAGAGATCCACCGCCGCTGCCTGCAGGGGGCGGTGGAGCGGGCCGACGAAGATCGGTTTGTGCGCGCCGACGGCCGCGAACAGTGGCTGCGTTGGGAAGTGCGCCCGTGGTATTCCACCCCCGGAACCATCGGCGGCATCATCATCTTCAGCGAAGACGTCTCCGAGCGCAAACACGCTGCGGCGGCCCTGCGGCAGAGCGAAGAGAAGTTTCGGACCCTCTTCGAGAATGCCAGCGATGCGATCTTTCTCATGAAAGAGGGACGGTTCATCGACTGCAACACTCGCGCGCTGGAGATGTTCGGCTGTGAGTCGCGCGACCAGATTCTCGACCACACTCCCGATGGGTTTTCCCCGGCCTGCCAATCGGATGGTCGTGATTCGCGGGAAGCCGCGATGGAAAAAATCACCGCCGCCCTGGCAGGTCATTCGCAATTCTTTGCCTGGAAACACACCAGGCGCGACGGCACGCCGTTTCCATCTGAAGTCAGCCTGAATGCGGTGGATCTCGGCGGCGAGATGTTTCTGCAAGCGATCGTGCGCGACCTGACCGAACGCACCCGCGCCGAAGCCCGGCTGCGCGACAGCGAAGAACGCTTCCGGCTCTGGATCGAGGATGCGTCGGACTTGATCACCGTGATCGATCCCGACGGCATCATCCGCTATGAAAGCCCGTCCATCGAGCACATCCTCGGCTACACCCCGGCGGACATGATCGGCCAGAGTGCGTTCGCTTTCATTCACCCGGAGGACACCGCCGAGGTCGCCGCGGAAATGCAGCGCGGGCTGGCCCATCCGGAAACCCCGGTCTCGTGCGAATATCGTTTCCGCCGCAAGGATGGCACCTGGTGCACGCTCCAATCCACCGGCAAACAAACGGACGAACACACCAGGGAACTCGTCGTGATCTCGCGCGACATCACCGCGGAGCGGGCGCTCGAAGCCCAGTATCGTCAGGCGCAGAAGATGGAAGCCATCGGCCAGCTCGCCGGCGGGGTGGCTCATGACTTCAACAACATCCTCTCGGTCATCACGGTCCATACCGACCTGCTGACCGCCGAGATGTCGTCGGAAGACCCAACGCACGACTCGCTCATGGAAATCCAGCGGGCCGCCGAGCGCGCCGCCTCCCTCACGCGCCAGCTGCTCGTCTTCAGCCGCCAGCAGGTCGTCGAACCGAAGGTGATCGATCTCAATACCGCGGTGGCCGATTCGGAAAAAATGCTCCGCCGGCTCATCGGCGAAGACGTGCGCCTGGAAACCACCCTTCGCCCCGGTCTCAACACCGTGCGGGTCGATCCCGGCCACCTGACCCAGGTCATCATGAACCTTGCCGTCAATGCCCGCGATGCCATGCCCCAGGGCGGTCAACTCACCATCGAGACGCGCAACATCGACTTCGACGAAGACTACGTCCACGATCATCCTGGCGCCAAACCCGGCCCGCACGTGCTCCTCGCCGTCACCGATACCGGCTGCGGCATGTCAGCAGAGGTGCTGGCGCGCATCTGGGAACCCTTCTTCACCACCAAAGGCGTGGGCCGCGGCACCGGCCTCGGTCTCTCGGTCGTCCACGGCATCGTGAAACAAGCCGGCGGTCATCTCGGCGTTTACAGCGAAGTGGGCGTCGGCACGACGTTCAAAGTTTACCTTCCCGCCGAAGGAAGCGGAGCGCGTCCCACCTCCGCCATGGAAAAAGCCCGGGCCGCCCGTGGCAGCGAAACCATCCTCGTCGTGGACGACGAAGACGCCTTCCGCCGCGTCAGCACGATTGCCTTGGAACACCTCGGCTACCGCGTCCTCTCTGCCTCCAGCGCACGGCAGGCTCTCAAGCTGGCCGAAGAGCAGCAAGGCTCCATCGATCTGCTCCTCACCGATGTCGTCATGCCCGAAATGGGCGGTCGTCCGCTGGCCGATCAACTCACCACGCATTACCCGCACCTGAAGGTGCTTTACCAAAGCGGCTACACCGACGACGCCGTCGTCCGCCACGGCATCCTCCAGGCCGAAGTCTCCTTCATTCAAAAACCGTTTACCCTCGCCGCCCTCGCCAGCAAAGTCCGCGAAGTGCTCGACGCTCCGGCGCCCTAGACCGGCAATGGCACCAGCGAACGTTCCCGTTTGCTGAACCTCACCGTGTGGCTGAACCCAGCCGTGCGCGCAGCCTCGACGGCGTCACCGAACCCCGCGCACAGCTCCGGCGGATCGTGCGAATCGGAATTGATGAGGATCGGCACACCCGCCCGCCCGGCCAGCGCCAGGAAATCGTTCGCCGGGTAAAGCTCCGCGCAGTCTTTGCGCAGCCCTGCGGTATTGATCTCAAACGGCGTGTCGGTCTCCACCAGCGCGGTAATGGCCGGCTCGTAGAAATGCCGCAGGTCTCCTTCCGGCCGGAACCCGAATTTTTTCGGCAGATCCGGGTGCCCCATGAAATCGAACAGCCCGCTGCGAATCGCGTCGGTGTAAGTGCGCCAATAGTTGGCCCAGATGTCCTCGACCGCCCCGCCCCGGAAACGGCTCATGTATTGCGGATCGTCCACCGCCCAACCCGCCGGCAGATAATGCACCGAGCCGATGAAGAAATCCCACTCCGCCATCCCGGCGAGTTTCTCGATCCACTTCTCGTGCCCGGCGATGTAGTCGCACTCCAGCCCCAGCTTGATATTGAGCTGCGGATACTTCTCCCGCGCCTCGATCACGCGTTCGAGGTAAAACGGCAGGTCGTCGATGCTCATGCGCCAGTTGTCGAACTGGGTGGCCATCGGGTTATGATCGGCGAAGCCCAGTTCACCGAGGCCCAGTTCGACGGCGCGTTCGCAGAATTCCAGCGGCCAGCCCCGCGCATGGTGGCACAGCGGCGTGTGGACGTGGTAGTCGGAAAGGGCGGAAAGTTGCGGATTGGGAGTCGGGGTAATGACGGACACTGCTCTGTCCTTTTACGCGGGCTCGCAATTTACGGCAACGATCACTCGACACTTTCCGCACGAAACGCCAGACTCCTCCCCCCATGCGATTCATCGAATCGGTCTTCAAGAAACTGCAGCGCCATCCGAAGCGGATTGTTTTCCCGGAGGGCACCGAACCGCGCGTCCTCCATGCCGCGGAACGCTTCGTCACGCTCAAACTCGGCACCCCCGTGCTCCTCGGCAACAAGGCCGAGATCGAAAAAGCGGCCAAAGCGCAGGGCACCAGTCTCGACCACGTCCTCATTCTCGACCCGGCCACCGCTTCCGACCTGCCCGTTTTCACGAAGCACCTCGAAAAGCTGAAACGCTACCGCGATCTCGGACCGAAAGGGGCGCAGGAAATTCTCAGCCATCCGAACTATTTCGGCGCCATGATGGTGCAGAATGGCCAGGTGGATGGCCTCGTGACCGGAGCCAGCGAAGCCGCCAGCGGCACGTTGCGCCCCCTCATCCAGCTCATCAAGCCCCTGCCGGATGTCAGCAGCATCTCCAGTTGCATGATGCTCGACCTCTCCAACAAGCGCTACGGTGAGCGCGGCGTCATGTTTTTCGCGGACTGCGCCGTCATCCCCGAACCCAGCGTGGAGCAGCTCGCGGAAATCGCCGTCGAGAGCGGCAAACTCTGCCGCCAGCTCACCGGCATCAAGCCCCGCATCGCCATGCTGAGCTTCTCCACCAAGGGCAGCTCGAAACTCCCCTCGCCGCACAAGATCGCCGCCGCCACTGCCCTCGCCCGCCAGCGGGCCGAGGCCGCCATGATCGAAATGGAAATCGACGGCGAACTCCAGGCCGACACCGCCCTTCTCCCCGACCTCGCGGAGAAAAAGGCGCCCACTTCCCTCGTCGCCGGCAAGGCCAACGTCCTCATCTTCCCCGACCTCAACTCGGGCAACATCGGCGCCAAGCTCGTGCAATACCTCGCCGGCGCCGACGCCTACGGCCAGATCCTCCTCGGCCTCTCCAAACCCTGCGCCGACATGTCCCGCGGCAGCACCGAAGACGACATCCTCGCGGTGGCCGCCATCCTCGGGCTGCAGGCCATCGAGTATCGGAAGCTTTACCCGGAGTAGGAAATCCGAAGCACGAAATTCGAAATCCGAAACAAACGGCGATCAGAATCATGGAAAAGGGAGGAAACGACCGGCCTTACGATTTGGAGGAACGGACGTTTCAATTTGCGAAGCGGGTGCGTGATTTCGTGAAAACGCTACCGCATACGATTTCCAATGCTGAAGACGTCCGGCAGGTCGTTCGCAGTTCGGGCTCGGTTGGCGCCAACTATATTGAAGCGAACGAATCGCTGAGTAAGAAGGATTTCCTGATGCGAATTAAAATCAGCCGCAAGGAAGCAAAGGAATCCGACTATTTTCTGCGCCTCCTCGACACCGGCTCGACTACGTCGGTGCACACCGAACGCGATGCTCTCGTTCGAGAAGCGCGTGAACTAACCGCCATTTTTGGCTCCATCCTCCGCAAATCCGAATGACGCGACTCCTCCGTTTCTCGATTTCCTCCATTCACTCCGCCGTTTGTTTCGGATTTCGGATTTCGAATTTCGGATTTTCAAAATGAATACCACCACACCGCGGGTTTTCGTTGCCGCGACGCAGCAGAACGACGGCAAGACCACCACCTCGCTCGGCCTTTTCGCCGCGCTGCGCAAACGGCTCGGGCGGATCGGTTTCATGAAGCCGGTCGGCCAGCGTTTCGAGGAGATCGAGGGCAAGCGCATCGATGAAGATTCCGTGCTCATCGACCAGACCTTCGGCGTCGCCACCCCGCTCGAGGCCATGAGCCCCATCGCGGTCGAGCCCGATTTCACCCGCCGCTACATCGAGGAGCAGAACAACGACCACCTCGTCCGGCGCATCCAGAACTCCTTCGACCGGGCCGCGTGGGAGAAGGATTTCATCATCGTCGAAGGCACTGGCCACGCGGGCGTCGGCTCGGTTTTCGATCTCTCCAACGCGCGCGTCGCCAAGCTGCTCCACAGCAAAGTCATCCTCGTCACCAAGGGCGGCATCGGCAAACCGATCGATGAAATCGCGCTCAACGCCGCGCTCTTCGAAAAGGAAGGCGTGGAAGTCGTCGGCGTGGTGATGAACAAGATTCTCGGCGAGAAATACGATTACGTCTGCGAGTTTGCCCGGCGCGGCCTCGCGCGACTCGGGCTCGAACTGCTCGGCGCCATCCCGCAGGAACCGCTCCTCGCCAACGCCACCCTCGGCCAGATCAGCAAGACGATCAAAGGCGCCTTCATCAACGCCAAGGAAAAGAACCGGCGCCGGGTGAAGAAAATCGTCATCGGCGCGATGAATTCCACGCACGTGATGGAGCATTTTCACCCGGGCACCATGGTCATTACGCCGGGCGACCGCGAAGACGTGATCCTCGCCGCGCTCTCCACCAGCACCCTCACCGAAGCCGAAGACCGCGCCATCGCGGGCCTCGTCCTGAGCGGCGATCTGCTTCCGCATCAAAGTGTCCTCGATCTCATGACCAATTCGGACGTGCCCGTCATTCGCTCGCCGCTCGATAGCTACTCGGTGGCCTCCAGCATTCATTCCATGACGGTGAAAACGCTCCCCGGCGACGTGGAGAAGATCGATAAGATCCAATCCCTCATCGAGCGCCACGTGGACGTGGACCGCCTGCTGGCGAAGCTCGGCTCATAGCGCGGCTCTCCAGAGCCGTGTGGCCGGAGTCGCGGCTCAGGAGAGCCGCGCTACGTTGCTTGCCGAGCGCCCCGGAAGCTCTTAACAACAGCGCACCCAACCATGCGCAGCGAATTTTTCCGAAGCCCGCACCACGCCGCGCTCGCCGCCGCGACGCTTGGAGTCGGCTTCGCCACGGGGGAACCGCTCTACTTCATCCTCGGCGCGGCGGCTTACGTCGTGGGCTGGGTGTATCTGCCCGACCTGGGTTTCTTCCGCCGCTGGGTGGAAGGCAAACAGCAGGCACAGCTCGCCGCCGCCGAGGCCACCGAGGCCGCCGGATTCAAAGCCCGCCGCGACGCTGCGCTGAATTCGCTCACCAGTTCCCGCCGGCAGCGTTACGGAGCGCTCGCCGAAGTTTGCAGCCAGATCGAGCACACCGTCGCCAATCCCGACGATCCCCGCGTGCGTAAACTCGAAGAGCTCATGTGGACCTTCGCGCGCCTCCTCAGCACCGACCAGACGATCGAGCGTTTTCTCGAACTCGAATCGCGCGAAAACCTTCCCAAGCTCGTCACCGCCGCCGAGGCGGAGGTGCAGCGGCTCGCGGGCGAAACTTCGCCCGATGACGCCCATGAGCGGCTCCTCGCCTCGCGCCGCGATTACCTCGAAACGCTCCAGAAACGTGCCGAGCGCGTCGAGCAGGCCCGCCGCCATTTCGAACTGGTCGGCGCCGAGGAAGATCGCCTCGAACAGCAGATCAAACTCCTGCGCGCCGAAGCCATGGCCGCCCCGAGCACCGCCGCCCTCAGCGCCCGCCTCGACGCCACCGTCGAGCAACTCGAAGCCACCAACAGCTACCTGCGCG
Source organism: Chthoniobacteraceae bacterium (assembly GCA_044226525.1). GTDB lineage: Bacteria > Verrucomicrobiota > Verrucomicrobiia > Chthoniobacterales > Chthoniobacteraceae > VFJQ01. Next base: position 40,147 of record JBGAGV010000031.1, read on the forward strand.
AGATGGATCAATTCCGCGCGCTGCTCGCCGAACCCGCCATGCCCAGCCAGCGCATTGGCTTCGGCCCCGGCGTGCCTCCACCCGTCCCGCAACGCCAGAAGACCACCGAATCATGAACCGCTGGACGCCCCCGCCCCATGCCTGAACCCCGCCTCCCTCTCGACACCTGGGCTCTCGATCTAGCCCGCCGCTGGAACGCTGGCGTGCAATCGCTCTTCGTCGTCCACGGTGACATCTTTGATCTCTTCCCCATCCCGGACGGCAACGGCTACAGCTACGCCCCGCTCAAGACCTTCCTCGCGCGCCGGCTTTTTCCCGACCGCGGCACGCTCCTCTTTTTCGACATCGCCGATGGCCTCACCTTCGGCACTCCGGAGATGCAGCGGCGCTTTTTCGAGTGGCTGGAAATTTTCGATTCCGTCGAGGGCACCAGCTTCCGCGTCACCGGACCGCCGAAGGATTTTCTCCGGCTCGCGCCCCTGCTCCGCCGGTTCTTCGCTCGCAGCGAAGACGATCCGAAATCGCGCGGCGTCACCCTCATCATCGACTTCCCGGAGAAGCTCATCCCCGCTTCCGAGATGGGCGGCAGCGGCGAGGAAAAACTCGCCCTCGTCACCCTGCTGAAATGGGCCGCATCCGACGATGTGCGCCGGCTCGATGTCGGCGTGCTGCTGCTGACCGAAAGCGCCAACGAACTCAGCGCCGAACTGCTGCGCAATCCGCACGTCGCGCAGGTGCGCATCGACCTGCCGGATGCCGACGAACGCGCGCAGTTCCTCCGCCGCGAACTCGATTTCTCGCAGAGCGACCTCGACGAAAGACAACTCGCTGCCCGCACCGCCGGTCTCTCGCTCCTCCGCATTCGCCAGCTTCTCGCCGAGGCGCTGGCCAACGGCGGACGCATCACCCACGAACACGTCACCGGCGGCAAGAAGCGCCTCATCGAAGAATTCTGCCAGGGCCTCGTGCGCTTCAAGGACCCGAAACCCGGCGTCACCCTCGACCTCGTCGCCACCCACGATGCCGCCAAGAAAAAGCTGCGCGAACTCGCGTGGCTCATCCGCGAAGGCAAGAACGACGTCATCGAGCGCGGCATCCTCGTGCCGGGCCGCGTCGGCGTCGGCAAATCGTTCCTCATCGATTGTTTCGCCAGTGAGTGTGGCCTGCCCGTGATGGAACTGGGCGATTTCCGCAGCAAATGGGTCGGCGACACGGAGCGCCAGCAGTCGCGCATCCTGGCCACCGTGCGCGCGCTCGGCCCGGTCATTGTGGTGGTCGATGAAGCCGACGCGGTCTTCGGCAACCGCAGCGAATCCGGTGACAGCGGCGTGAACTCGCGCGTCTTCGCCGCTTTCGCCGCGCATCTCGGCGATAGCTCCCTGCGCGGTCGCGAACTCTGGGTCGCCATGACCTCGCGTCCCGATCTGCTCGCCATCGACATGAAACGCCAGGGCCGTTTCGGCCTGTCGCTGCCGCTCTTCCCCGCGCAGACGGCCGACGATGTCGTGCTGATGTTTGGCGTGGTGGCGAAGACCAAAAATATCCCCCTCAGCGATCCGCTCATCGCGTTCGTGCGCGAAAAACTCGGCACCCGCTCGCTCACCGGCAGCGACATCGAGTCGATGCTCATGCGCGCCAAGGAGCGCGCCGTGCTCGCGAAGCGCGACACCGTGGAACTGGCCGATCTCGAAGAAGCCGTGGCCAGTTTCCTCGACCCGCTCGACCCCGCGCTCCTCCGTTTACAGGAACTCGCCGCCATCCTTTCCTGCTCCGACCTGCGTTACCTGCCCGAGCGCTACCGCAACCTCGACCGCGCCGCACTCAGCGAGGAATTCGACCGCCTGAAAGCTCGCCGCGCGTAATCCTCGCCAAACGCCTGCGATCTGTCTAAACACGCGGCCCGTGCTCGACCGTCTCATCTCGCTCCTCGGCCTCGTCGCGTTCATCGCGATCGGGTGGCTCCTCTCGAACAATCGCCGCGCGTTCCCCTGGCGCACCGTGCTGTGGGGCCTCGGCCTGCAATTCGGCTTCGCGCTTTTCATCCTGAAAACGCCGATCGGCCAGGGTCTGTTCGAAGCCGCGACTAATGCGGTCGGCCAGCTCAATCTCTACGCCCTCGAAGGAGCCCAAATGGTCTTCGGACCGCTCGCCGATACCGCCAAACTCGAGGGCGCTTTCGGCAAAGGCGGTGCCATCTTTGCCATCCTCATCTCCGCCACCATCATCCTCATCTCCGCGCTTTCCGCGCTGCTTTACCACTGGGGCGTGCTGCAAAAAATCGTCGCGGGGATGGCGTGGGTCATGATGCGCGCCATGCGCACCAGCGGCAGCGAGAGCCTCGCGGGGGCGAGCAATATCTTCCTTGGCCAGACCGAAGCTGCACTGCTCATCAAACCCTACCTGCCGAAGATGACGCGCAGCGAGATCATGGCGCTGATGGTCACCGGTTTTTCGACGATCGCGACCGGCGTGATGGTCGTTTACGCCGGGCTTCCGCAGATGAGCGCGGGCCACATCGTCACCGCCTCCGTGCTCGGCGCACCCGCGGGACTGCTCATGGCCAAGGTCATGTTCCCCGAAACCGAGGAGAGCGAGACCGGCAAGAAACATCACTTCCGCGTTGAACGGACCGCCGCCAATTCCATCGACGCCCTCTGCACCGGCGCGGGTGAAGGCGTCATGCTTTCGCTCAATGTCGTCGGAATGCTGCTCGCCTTCGTCGCGGTGGTCGCGCTGCTGAACGCGCTCGTCGCCTGGCCCCAACACGCGCTGGGCGTCACTCGACCCGTCACCCTCGAGGTGTTCTTTGGCTGGCTGAATGCGCCCTTCGCGTGGCTGCTCGGTGTGCCGTGGAAAGATGCGGGTTACATCGGCGAGATCCTCGGCAAACGCATCGTCCTCAACGAATTCATCAGCTACATCGACCTCTCGAATTACGCCGCCGCCAACCCCGGAAAACTCGAGCCCCGCTCCATCACGCTCGCCAGCTACGCGCTGTGCGGCTTCGCCAATTTCTCCAGCATCGCCATCCAGATCGGCGGCATCGGCGCGCTCTGCCCGGAGCGCCGCGCCGATCTCGCGCAGATCGGGATGCGCGCCATGATCGCTGGTTTGCTGGCGTGTTATCTCATCGCCACCGTGGTCGGCGTCATCATCTGAGTCCGTGCATTATTTGATCGAGCAAGTCATGGGCTTGCTGGAACCGGTGGGGTTCGTCTGGGCGCTCCTGCTCGTCTTTACGCTGGTCTATCTGCACAAGCGCCGCTGGCGCACCGCGCTCGTCACCGGTGTGCCGATGGCCATTCTCTATCTCGTTGGAGCGACGGACTTCCCCGGGGCCTTGCTCCGGAGCCTCGAACGACCCTACGCCAACGTCGATATCGCCGCCCTGCCACAGGCGGACGCCATCGTGATGCTCGGGGCTGGCGCGCATCCCGCCCGGCTCGAAGTCGCGCAGATGCACCTTACCGGCGCGGCGGATCGTCTCGTGATGGCTCTGGAACTTTCGCGTCTCGGCAAAGCGCCCACCCTCGTGCTCGGCGGCGCGTCGATGCCTTTCCCCGAAGGCGACCGCCTCGAATCCGAAACCGTGCGAAGCTGGATGGTCGAGCGCCACCTCGCGCAGGGCGAAGTGATCGCGCTCCCCGCCTGCGCCGACACGCACGACGAAGCCGTCTTCACCGCGAAGATCGCCCGCGAGCGCGGCTGGAAACATCTCCTCCTCGTCACTTCCGCCAACCACATGCGGCGCGCCTCCGCCACCTTCCGCACCGCCGGCCTGCACGTCACCCCCGCGCCGTGCAACTTCCTCACCGACCTGAGCGAAGCCCCGCTGTGGGATCCGCCCGGCGTCCCACGCCACGGCGGTTTCGCCAAAGCCTCCACGTGGCTGCACGAGATCGTCGGCTGGTTTGAATACCGCCGCCGCGGCTGGATCGATCCAACCAAATAAGTTTCGCCTACTCCGGCTTAAAGTTGATCGGAATCTCCACGACATCCTCCTTGCCGAGGCCAGGCGGGAGCGGGTCGATTTTCGGCACCTGTTCAGCAGCAGCGAGAACGGAGCCGTCCATCAACGAGTTCCCGCTCGACTTGATCAACTCATGCCCGAGCACCGTCCCATCGCGCTTCACGCGCAGCTTGAGCGTCACGACAAGCGAACCGGCATCGGGCACACTCGGCGGCGCCCACACGGCGTAATAGCGGTCGCGCAGGCTGGAGAAATACCATCCGAAATCGCTCGGCTTGCCCGCGCCCGGACCGTTGCCGGCCGTGCCTTTGCCTTTGCCTTCGCCAACCGAAGCCCCTTTTCCACCGCCCGCTTTATCCGCCGCGGCGGTGGAATCGCCGTGGCCTTCCCCTTCTTTCGGCGCTGGTTTGGGCGAAGCGGCGGCGGCCCCCGGCGAGACTTTCGGGCTCGGCTTCGGGGAAGACGCGGGCTTGGGCGAGGCCGACTTTTTCGGCGACGCTTTCGGAGTCGTTTTTTTGGGAGGCTTGGGTGTCGCGGGCTTCGGCTTTGGCGTGGTGGGTTTGGGCGTCGCCGGTTTGGGAGTGGCTGGCTTCGGGGTCTCAGGCTTGGGCGTCGCAGGTGGGGGCGTCGCTTGCGGGACGGCCAGATCGCTGGTCGGTTCCGGCGGAGGTTTGGGCGCTTCCGGCTCCGGCTCGGGTGGAGCCGGCGGTGGCTCGGGTGGCTCAGGCTCCGGCGCGGCGGCGTTCATGCTGCCGGCTTCGCCGCCGCCCATCACGCCACCATCGAGCCACTGAATCTGCTCGACCTCCGGCTTGTGCTGAAACTTCGCTATCAGCGCGAAAAAGATCAGCACCAGCGCGTGCGCCCCGACGACGAAGGCCGCCGTCTGCCGGAATTCGCGGCGCTCCAGCGCGCCCTCCGGCTGCGCATCGCTCAGCCGGGGTTCGCGCTCGGTGGCACGGAGGCTCGGCATGGCTTCAGGGATGCTCGGGATTCGTGACCACGCCGACCTTTTTGATCTGCGCCCGCTGGACGACATCCATCACGTTCATCAGCTTTTGCACAGGCAGATCGCGATGCGCGCGCACCACCACGGCGACTTCCGCATCCGCGGCCTTCAACTCTGCCAACTGGCTCCCGAGTTGTTCCATCGAAGTCGGCTGGCCGTTGAGTTCGATCGCCTCGTTCTGGTCGATCGCGATCGATTGCACCGCTGCGGGGTTCACCGGGCTCTTCGCCGCATCGCTCGTCGGCAGCACCAGATCGACGCTGTTTTCCATCAGCGGCGTGGTGATCATAAAAATGATCAGCAACACAAACGCGAGATCGAGCAGTGGCGTCACGTTCAACTCGCTGACCGTATGGAGGGCGTTGCGATCGCTAAATCGGCGCATACGCTACAGGCGGCGTTTTTCCACGCCGTGATCCACATACCGGTGCTCGAAGGCGCTCACCAGTTCGGCGGCAAAGTTGTCGAGTTCCACCACCATCGCGCGAATGGTCGTGACGAGGAAATTGTAACCAAACATCGCCGGGATCGCGACGAGCAGGCCGGTGACCGTGGTAATGAGCGCCGCGCTCACGCCCGGCGCCATCGCCGCCAGATTCGCCGAACCCGCCCGCGCCACGTCCGAGAACGTATCCATGACGCCCCATACCGTGCCGAGCAGACCGAGGAAGGGCGCGCCGCTCACCGCGGTCGCGAGCAGGATCATCTGGCTCTCCAGCCGGAGCGCGCTCTCGCCCACCGCTCGCTCCAGCGCGGTCTGCACCATGCGCATCTGCGAGGCAGAAATCTTCGGCGCGCTTTCCAGCCGCGCCCGGAAGGTCTCATCCACTTCGCTGCTGCCGAGAAGCTGGAAACACAGTTCGCGGCACCCCGCTTTATAGACCGTGAATACCGGCGTGCCCTCGAAGCGCGCCCGTTCCCAGAAAAGATGCAGCGGCTGCCGGTCGGAGCGGAAGAGCGCGAGGAACCGGTCGCGTCTCTCTCTCGCGCGGCGAATCACGCGCATCTTCGTGACCATGACCGTCCACGCCAGCACCGAGCCGACGAAAAGCGCGAGGAGCACGAGCTTGCCGGGCAGCGTCGAGTGTTCGAGCGCGAAGATAAGTCCGCCCCCGCTTTCAGCGAGCACGAGGCCGGCAGCGCCGGGAAGTAAGTTGGCGAAAAGCGTTGCCGCCATCGGAGAGCGCTTGCTCTAGTGCGGGTGTCCGCCTTTGCAAAGACCAATCCTCACGTGAAACGGCCTCTCTGCTTCTCCATCCTCTTTCTTTTCTGCTGCGCCCTCCACGCCGAGGAGAACCGCTTCGACGTGCTCTCGAAGACGCTCATGCCTTTCCTGAGCATCTTCGCCACCAAGGATCGCAAGACGGAGAATCGCGCATTCACCATGAAAGTGCGAATCGAGCAAGGCACCGATCTGCCCAAGGAATTGAACGGCGCCAGTGCCGACATTTCCGTGCAAATGCCCGATAAACTGCGCCTGCACGGCCCGCTCCTCGGCGACACCTTCACCCTCGTGCGCGAGGATGAAAAAATCTGGATCTATCCCGGCGCCAAAGCTCGCGGCCTGCTCGACGCCGCCACCGCCGGCAAGACGCTCCCGCCCCCGGAAAAGAAATTCAAGCTGAGCGAATTCGCGCTGCCGATCCCGGAGAAACAGCTCGTCTTTCTCACCGTGCTCTTCGGCGTGAAAGACGTGGGCGAGCAGGAACTCGATGGCGTGAACTGCCGGGTGCTCGACGTGACCCTCATGCCCGAACTCGCCAAGGCCCTGAAAGCCGACGGCTGGGTCTCGCGCCTCTGGGTTCGGCCCGACTACAAACCCGCCCGCCTCACCCTCGCCCGGAAGGGCTGGAACATCGTGTTGCGCTTCGACGATGTGCAGTTCGCCAAAGAACTACCCGAGGAAACGTGGCAACCCTCCACCGAAGAGGCCGGCGACGTCCTGAAGCTGGAGCCCAAGGAATACAGCCGTTTCCTCCGCGCCATCGGCGGCGGAGAAAAGTAACCCGTTGGATCTGCCCCCGTTGGTGTCCAGCCTTTAGGCTGTTCGAAAACCTGCTCAGCCGGAGGCTGCCGATTTTCCGCCACCTCTCCGCAGCCTGAAGGGACACCAACGGCTCCCATTTTCCCGATTGCCGCCCCGGAAGGCGGGGCTAAGACGAAAGGTTCAAACCTCCCAAGCCCATGGAAATCGCCGGAACCGTCACTTCGATCCTCTCGCAAAAAGACGGCCAGGTCTGGTCCATCGCACCAGACACGACCGTCTTCGACGCCATCGCCCTGATGGCGGACAAAAACATCGGCGCCTTGCCTGTCCTGTCGGGCAGCAAGGTCGTCGGCATCATCACCGAGCGCGATTACACGCGCAAAGTCGTCCTCAAGGGCAAGTCATCCAAAGACACCGCCGTGAAGGAAATCATGACCGGCGCGCTCATTTTGGCGCACCCGGGCGATTCCGTGACCGAGTGCATGGAAATCATGACCCAGCGCCGCGTGCGCCATCTGCCGGTAGTGGACCGGGGCCAGTTGCTCGGCATCATCTCGATGGGCGATCTGGTCCGCTGGGTCATCGAAACCCAGGCCGCCACCATCGACCAACTGGAGCAATACGTGACCGGCGCCACGCCGGTGTAGCGCGCACCGCGATTCTCCCCCTCGCCAAACCACTCCAGCGGGTTATGCTCGTCGCGTGAAACAGCACCTCGTGCTCTACGACGACGAATGCGCCTTCTGCACTTTCCAGATGAAAGTGCTGACCTGGCTCGACTGGCTCAACATCGCCGCCCTCGTCCCGCTTTCCTCCGACCGCGCCCGCGAAGCCGCTCCGCAACTCGATCGCGAGACCCTTCGCGCCGCCATGCATGTGGTCACGACCGACGGCAGAATCTATCGCGGCGCACGCTGCATTCGTTTTCTGGCCCTGCGCATGCCGCTGCTCGTTCCACTCGCCCTGTTCATGTGGCTTCCGGGCGTCATCCACATCGCGGAGCGAGTCTATAAGCTCGTGGCCAACAATCGCTACATCCTGAGCCGCGCCTTCGGGTGCACCGATGCGTGCGCGATCATGCCCAAGCGACCGCGCGAGCAGGACAAGCTGGCGTGAGCGGCGTGCGGGACGCGCTCCGCACGGCGGCGGCAGCGCTTCTCCGGGAGATGAATGCCGCCGGCCACTGGACCGGCGAACTTTCCAGCAGCGCGCTTTCCACCGCCACGGCGATTGTCGCCCTGCGCACCGTCGATGCAGAGCAGCATGCGGTCCTGATCAGCGGCGGCGAACGCTGGTTGCGCGAGCATCAAAATCCCGACGGAGGGTGGGGCGACACCGTCCTCAGCAAGTCGAACATCTCCACCACCGCCCTCTGCTGGGCCGCGCTCGGCGGAACTGACGCCCGCGCCGCCGCGTGGCTGAAACGCGATGCCTCGCAGCGCGTGCCGGACTTTCTCGCGAGCCCGGACGATTCAGGTCATTCTCCCGCGCTCCTCGCCGCCGCCATCGCCGCGCGCTATGGCAAGGATCACACCTTCTCCGTGCCGATCCTCATGCACCTCGCCATCTGCGGACAGATCGGTTGGCGGGAAGTGATGCCGCTTCCGTTCGAACTCGCGGCGTGTCCGCATCAGCTTTTCGGCGCGTTGCAAATGCCCGTGGTCAGTTACGCGCTGCCCGCGCTCATCGCCATCGGGCAGGCGATTCACCATCACGCGCCTTCACGAAATCCCGTCGCGCGCAGCATTCGCACGCTCACGAAGAGCCGCACGTTGCGCGTGCTGGAAAGCATCCAGCCGGAAAACGGCGGCTTTCTCGAAGCGACTCCGCTCACCTCGTTCGTCACGATGGCACTCGCTTCGACCGGCCTGCGCGATCATCGCGTCATTCGGAAAGGCGTCACTTTCCTCGCCCAATCGGTGCGGCCCGATGGGAGCTGGCCGATCGATACGAATCTCGCGACGTGGGTCACCACGCTGTCGATCAACGCGCTCGCCACGCAACCCGGCGCCCTTTCGCCCGAGCAAAAGCTCACTCTGCGCGAGTGGCTGCTGGGCCAGCAATATCGCACCGAACATCCCTACACCCACGCCGCTCCCGGCGGCTGGGCCTGGACCGATCTCCCTGGCGGCGTGCCCGACGCGGACGACACCCCCGGCGCCTTGCTCGCGCTCCTCTCGCTCGGCCTGCTCGACGGTCCCACGCGACAGGCAGGCGAAGCCGGTGTGCGCTGGCTGCTCGATCTGCAAAATCGCGATGGCGGCATCCCAACGTTCTGCCGGGGCTGGGGCGCGCTCCCCTTCGACCGCAGTTCGCCCGATCTCACCGCGCACACCTTGCGTGCGTGGAGCGCGTGGCTGCCCCATCTTGGCGAGGCATTGAAGGCGCGGATCGCACGCGCCATCCCGCGCGCCGTCGCCTTCCTCGAACGAACGCAGCGCCCCGATGGAAGCTGGCTTCCGCTCTGGTTCGGCAATGAACACGCGCCCGACGACGAGAACCCGATCTACGGCACCGCTCACGTGCTCGTCGCCCTGCGGGCGCTCGACGAAGCCGGCCTTCCCCACGCGCCCACCGCGCTCGCCCGCGCCGAGGATTTCCTCGCCGCCCGCCAGCTTCCGGAAGGCGGCTGGTCCGGCGCGGCGAATGGTCCCGCTTCCACCGAGGAAACCGCCCTCGCCGTCGCCGCGCTCGCCGGCACAAGGCACACCACGGCCACCGATCGCGGCACCGCCTGGCTCGCCGCGCGTGTCCACTCCGGCGAATGGCGCGAACCTTCCCCCATCGGTTTCTACTTCGCGAAGCTCTGGTATTTCGAACGCCTGTATCCGCTCATCTGGACCGTCGCCGCCCTCGGCCGGGCCGCGCGGCGGTGAGGATGTTGGTGTCCAGTCTTCGGGCTGCGGCAAGGCGGTGGAGCCTCGAATGAAAAATGGCAGCCTTCGGCTGAGCGGCTTGTTGGAGCAGCCTGAAGGCCGGACACCAACGGGGCGCTTGCCGAAACGAACCGGCCCTTACGGCAGCTTCCGCATCTCGAACGTCCCCGTGTCGTAGGACGAGTCGTAATTCAACACAAAGTGGTTCGGCGTGACGGTGCCTTCGTAGGTGTATTTGCCACCGCCGAAGAGCGGAATGCGGTTCTCGCCCTTCAGGTGCAGCGTTTTGCCACGTTGATGGCCGTAAAGTTCCGCAAGGTATTCGTTCGCACCGAGCAGCCATTCGGCGCGGAAATTGGCGCGATAACGATATGCGTCGATCTGCGTAAAGACGCAACGCAGGTTGCCACCTTCCATCTCGCGCGAGAACGGGGCGCGATGACGCTGGCTCGTCCAGCGGCCTTCCCACCGGCCATCGAACGGACTCTGCGGCGTAGGCGGTGCTTCGGTCTTGCGCAGCAGCGTGCGGCTTTCCTTCGTCGTGGCCGGGCTCCACACGCGCCATTCGCGGTAGTGTTGATAACAACACCCCGTCATCACTTGCATCGCGATGAGGAGCGGGAGGAGGCGAAGAATTCGGTTCATGGCTTCAACGTTTTCAGAAAACTCTCCATCTCGGACGGTTTTCCGCGGAAGGAGATGAGGGTGCAAAGACCGTCGCGCTCGGTGGCCGCAGCCGCCCAGCGCTCGTGGTCGAACACCTTCCAACTATTTTGCGTGTCCAGATGCACGCCAAAATCCGAGGCGCGGAAAACAAAGACAATGAGCGAATGCTGATCGATGGCCACCTGCGCGACCTTGTTCCCGCGGTGCCGGAGAACACGCCAGCCCACCGCCTGGAGCGGCGCGAGTTCGGGCGGCAGGGCGAATCGGTCGAACCCGCGCAACATCATGTTGTCGGAAAGATCGCCCGCCTTGAGCTTCGTCGGATCGAGTTCCGCGCCGGTCATGCGATCGTTCAACTCCAGCATCTCCACCGCCATGGCCTTACCGGTGAAGTCCTTGTTCGACTCCATCTTGAGATAGCCGAGGAAGCCCACCAGCAGCAGCACACCAAACAGAGCGCTCACGATGGCCGGGTTGAGCACGCTGACCCCGCCACCTTTGCGTTTCTGCCCCGCATCGCCCTGGCAGATCTCGTCGAGCTTCTGCCGCAAATTGGCCGGCGGGCAGACGCAGTGGATCACCTCGACGATCTCGTCGTCGAAATTCATCTGCCACTCCATCTCATCGCGCAGGGCCGGGTCGGACTCGGCGAAGCGCACGGCTTTGATCACGCGCGGATCCATCTGCTTGCCCGGGCGATAGAGGGGAATGAGCTGGCGGGCGCTGGCGGCGTTCATGACGGGGAGGATTGTGGATGCATGGCGTCGGCCAGTTGATGCCGCGCGCGCGACAACAGCCCGGCGAGCTCTTCCAGATCGACCTTCAGCACCTTGGCGATTTCGTCCGCCGTAAACAGGTCGGTATAAAAGAGCGCGAGCGCGCTCCGCTCCGGCTCGGGCAGCGTGGAGATATGCTGCGCCACGATGAAGGCTTCGATGCGCAGGATGCCCTCCGCTTCATCCGTCCGCAGCAGGCGCGGCGCGGGCTGGCCACCACCGGAATTTTCCCGCAGGCACCGCTGGCGGATGCGGGAGGCGAGCCACGCCTGGCGATTGCCTTCGTGGCGCAACTCGGACAACTGGCCCTCCACGTCGCGCAACGTCTCCGCCATGATCTGTTCGGAGACCTTGATGTTTCCGGTCAGCAACAGGGCGAAACGGTAAAACTCTGCGAGGGTGGCTTTGGGAAACAGCGCTTCTTGCAAGATGCCAATTGTAGCCGAAGTCCGACCGTTTCGACAACCGCTAACCTAACGCGGCGATAAGCTGGACGACGGTTTCCTGCCGTTCGTCCGAGGTCAGCTCGGGGAAGATCGGCAGTGCCAGCGTCTCGCGCGCGGCTTTTTCCGATTCGGGGAAATCGCCTTCGCGATACCCGAGCGACACAAAACACTCCTGCAGGTGCAGCGGCAGCGGGTAGTAAATTTCGCTGCCCACACCGGCTTTCGCGAGCGCCGCGCGCACGCGATCACGCTCCGGCACGCGCACGATGAATTGATTGTAAATGTGGTGATTCGTGACGGCGCTGTCAGCCCACTGCTCGGCCGGCAGGGTGATGCGCGGCTCGTTGGCAAACGCCTGGCGATAGGCGGCAGCGTGCGCGCGGCGTTTCGCGCTCCACGTGTCGAGATGCGGCAGCTTGATGTGCAGCACCGCGCTTTGCAGCGCATCGATGCGGAAATTCCCGCCGATCATCGCGTGGTAATAACGCGGCTCCATGCCGTGATTGCGCAACGCCCGGCATTTCTTCGCGAGGGCGTCGTCGCGGCAAACGACCATGCCGGCGTCGCCAAAGGCCCCGAGATTTTTCGTCGGGTAAAAGGAATAGAAGCCAGCCTCACCCATCGCGCCCGCTGCCCCGAGCTGATGCCGGGCGCCGAGTGCCTGCGCTGCGTCTTCGATCACCGGCACCTCGTATTTGCGCCCCAGCGCAAGAATCGCCGCCATGTCGGCGCACTGCCCGTAGAGGTGCACGGGAATGATCGCCTTCACATTCTTCGTCTTCGCGAGCGTGTCGGCGAGTTTCTGCGGGTCGATATTGTAAGTCGTCGGATCGATATCGACGAAGACCGTGCGCGCACCCAGCCGCGCCACACAGCCCGCCGTGGCGAAGAACGTGTAGGGCGTCGTCACCACCACATCCCCCGGCCCAATGCCGAGCGCCATGAGGAGAAGCAATTCCGCATCCGTGCCGCTGGAAGCCCCGATCGCGTGCGGCACGCCCACGTAATCCGCCACCGCCCGCTCGAACGCTTCCGTCTTCGGCCCGAGGACCAGAGCCTGTGAGTCGCAAACTTCCTCGATGGCAGCGAGGAATTGCGCCTTGAGCGGCGCGTATTGACGGCGGAGGTCGAGCAGTGGGACGGGCATCCTGCGACCATTCACAACATCCGCCCGTTCCGTCCAGACCTCAAATCACTCGAATCAGCGCGTCCCGCGAAAAGGACTCAACTGAGCAGACCCTTTCGAGGCCAGTCGAACCGGCTCCGCCGCCGGCACGGGCACCGCGCGGCGCACTTCTGTCGGCGCGGTGGGAGCGACGGGCGTCGCCTGCGCCACCTGCATGGCCGGCTCGGTCGGCGGTTTCTTCAGGGTCCGATATCGATCTTCAATCTCCGCGATCATCCGGCGCACATGCTTGTATTTCGATCGCCCGCGCAGGATGGCGAGGCTGCGATCCACGTCGCCCCAGATGATGTTTTCAATCGTCACCCGCTTCACCCCCCAGGCGTTCATCGCGGAGCGCGAGGGCTTGTAGAGATCGATCGTATTCGTGCCGGAGAGCGCCCAGCCGTAGTCGTCCACCTGATACGTCTCCCCCGTCTCGACGATCCGGAAAACCGTGCCCGCCGGCCAGCGCGACCAGTCCGCCGCCGCACTGCGCACACCCGTGTCGTTCAACACCATCCCGAGCGCATTCTTGCGCCCGTATTGCACGTGATCGGCCTCCGTATGCGTGTAAGCCGTCGTGCGCACTTGCTGAAATCGCGCGAGGGCGAGCGGCTTTTCATACTTCGGCAAAGAGCGCGAAGCACAGGCTCCGAGGAGGAGCGCCAGGGCGAGCGGGGCAAGACGACCGGCGAGGCGTAGCATGGAGGAATATGCACGGGATTGGACATTGTGCCAGCGGAAGCACGGCCCGCCGTTCCAGCTTGCCGAAGCCAGTCTTCTCCTGCCATTTCCCACCGATGCAGTCCCCCGCTCCGCGCAAGGCGTGGTATCAAATCCTCTACGTTCAGGTGCTCATCGCCGTCGCTCTCGGCATCGTCGTGGGATATTTTTTTCCCGACACGCCCAAGGTCGCGGGCGACTTTGAAGCCTCCAAGCTAAGGCCCCTCGCCGATGGCTTCGTGCGGCTGGTGAAGATGATCATCGCGCCGATCGTTTTCTGCACGGTCGCGCACGGACTCGCCTCCATGTCCGACGTGAAGAAACTCGGCCGCGTCGGCGGCAAGACGATTCTCTACTTCGAAGTCGTCTCCACCATCGCGCTCCTGATCGGCCTCGTCGTGGTGAATGTCCTGAAACCGGGCGCCGGCTTTAATGTCGATCTTTCGCGACTCGACGTGACCAAGGCACACGAATTTGAAGCCAAGGCCCACGCTCTCAGCACGACGGACTTCCTGCTGAACATCATTCCCACCAGTTTCTTCGACGCCTTCGCCAAGGGCGATCTGCTCCAGGTCCTGCTCCTCGCCATCCTCACCGCCTTCGCCCTCAAGGCGCTCGGTGATCGCGCCCCGCGCGTGCTGCACGCCATCGATACCGCCGGCCAGCTTTTCTTCGGCATCATGGCCTTCGTTGTGAAGGTCGCGCCGATTGGCGCATTTGGCGCGATGGCTTTCACCGTCGGCAGCTACGGCATCGGATCGCTCGCCCGTCTCGGCGCGCTCATGGGCGGCTTTTACCTCACGGCCGGTTTTTTTGTCATCGTCGTGCTCGGCTCCATCGCGCGCTTCGCCGGGTTCTCGATCTTCCGTTTTCTCGCCTTCATCAAGGAAGAGCTCCTGCTCGTGCTCGGCACCAGTTCCAGCGAGACCGCCCTGCCTGGCATGATCCAGAAAATGCAGCGCCTCGGCTGCGCGCCCGGCACCGTAGGCCTCGTCATTCCCACCGGCTACAGCTTCAACCTCGACGGCACGAACATCTACATGACGATGGCCGCCGTCTTCCTCGCGCAGGCCACCAATACCCCGCTGAACCTCTCCCAGCAAATCTCGCTCCTCCTCGTCGCGATGATCAGCTCGAAAGGAGCCAGCGGCGTCACCGGCGCCGGCTTCATCACCCTCGCTGCCACCCTTGCCGCCGTCCCCGGCATCCCCATCGAAAGCCTCGCCCTCCTCGTCGGCATCGACCGCTTCATGAGCGAATGCCGCGCGATCACCAACCTCATCGGCAACGGCGTCGCCACCGTGGTCGTGAGCCGCTGGGAAAACGAAGTCAGCGCCGAGCAGGTCCGCGCTGAGCTCGCCGAGCGCTCCCCTCAACCGATCTAAAGTGGCTTAAGGAGCGTCGCGACGGTTTGCATCGGCAGGAAT
Source organism: Chthoniobacteraceae bacterium (assembly GCA_044226525.1). Lineage (GTDB taxonomy): Bacteria > Verrucomicrobiota > Verrucomicrobiia > Chthoniobacterales > Chthoniobacteraceae > VFJQ01. The sequence goes on from JBGAGV010000031.1 coordinate 55,192, forward strand.
AACCGGTTTCCGGACGTCAGCAGCGTGCGAAAGCCAAACGCTTCGTAAAACGCCCGAGCCCAGGCATCCTTGGCTTCCACGATCACCGTTGCGGACGCGATTTCACCGACCTGGCGACAGGCCCGCTGGAGGGCATCCGCCAGCAGCAACTTGCCCGTGCCGGGAAAGCGGGCGTCTCGCGCAAGCCTTCCGAGCAGTGTTGCCGGAGCGAAAGGATACCTCGGCAGCTTGCGCGCAAATTCCTCCGGCACCTCTTCCAAGGCCACGGAGGTGGCTGAAAGAGTGTAGTAGCCGGCGACGACCGCAGGCGTCTCGACGGGCACCATCACAAAAACGGCCGCCGCAAACCGTTTCGCATCCTGCCGAGCCCGCGTCTTCAGATATTCGTCCAACGGTTCCGCACCGCACGAAAAGTGGGACCGGTCGTGCTGCGATCCAAGCGGCTCGAACCGGAACCGGCTCACGCCGCACCCGTTTGCTTGCGGTGACTCGCGAAGGCAGCGCGCAGTTTTGCGTTCGCCTTCGGCGGAGTCAGCAGCGCGCGAACAAAGCCGCGACTTTCATCCGCGTTCAATCGGATAACTTCATGCTCAAGAATCGTTTCGTGGGCCGATTTCCGGACGCTTTCGAGAACGAAATCCGTAATCGAACGTCCCGCGAGACGGGCCGCGTAGGCGATCGTGCGCTTCAGTTCCGCGGTGACCCGTGCTTCCAGACGTTCGTTTTTCGCGGCTCGCGCTTTGGCTTTATCTACAGTCACTGCCATGCGGGAGATGTCCGGCAATTTGCCGGACAAGTCAACCCGATAGCCCTTTACCCCATCACCGAGTGCCCGCGCTGTTTGCGGGTGGCGAGCCAGAAGGCGATGGCGAACATCACCAGCAACGTCATGCCGAGGGCGGCGCCGAAGGGCCAGTCGCGGGCCTGGCCGGTGACCTGATTTTGAATGACGTTACCAATCATCGGGACGGTCTTGCCACCGAGGAGATCGGTGATGGCAAACATGCCGATGGCAGGGATGAAAACGAGCAGCACCCCGGCGACGACTCCGGGCGAAGTAAGCGGAAGGATGACGGATTGAAACGCGCGCACGGGGCTGGCGCCAAGGTCGAAGGCGGCTTCGACCAGTGAGTTGTCCAGCTTCTCCACGCTGCCGTAGATCGGCAGAATCATGAACGGCAGGTAGCTATAGACGAGACCGAGCACCACGGCGCCGGGCGTATAGAGCATGGAGATGGGCTCCTGCGTGATGCGCGCGGATTGCAGGAAAGCATTCAAGAGCCCGTTCTCGTTGAGGATGGTGATCCACGCGTAAGTGCGGATGAGGAAGCTGGTCCAGAACGGGATCATGACCAGCATGAGCAGCACGTTGCGCCAGCGGTCGCTCGCTTTGCCGAGGCAATAGGCGACCGGATAACCGACCACCGCGCAGGCAAAGGTGGTGAAGCCCGCATAGAACAGCGACCGCACGAAAATGCGGACATACGTGCCGGTGAAGACGTCGGAAAGATTCGTCCAGACGATCCAGAGCAGCGCGGTGAGAAAGACCGCGAAGCCAATGCGGCGCGCGGATTCGATGCGCTCCTCCTGCATGCGGTCCGGCGAGCGAAACCAATCGATCGCCACGGCCACGAGCGTGATCCCAGCAGCCTCCAGCACACACTTGAGCAACGGCCAATATTCAGTGCCGCCAAACACGCGCGCGTAATTTTCCCAGGTGAAAGAATACTCCACCGGCGAACCCGCCCGGCAAAAACTATAGACGAGCAAAATACTTGTCGGGACGACGACAAACGCCACCAGCCACAGCAGCATCGGAGCGACGAGCAACCAGCCCGTCCAACCGGGGCGGCGCTGTGCTCCGCGATCCTGTTCGGCGTTGGTGAGGGTGGCTTGCATGCAGTGACGGTAGCCGCGGACGACGGGCCGTAAAAACCAACGACCCAAAGCCGGGCACGCCGCAGAGCGGCGAGGCTACCGGGCTTACTTGTTCTTCAAGTCCGTCACGACCTTGTCGATTGCCGAGGACATCTCTTTCGGGATCGCTTTGAACGTATCGAGCTTCGGATCGCCCGGCGGGAAGCTCGCGGCATTGTCGAGTTGATCGGGCTTGAGCAGCTTCTTCCCTTCGGCGTTCGCGAGCGTGTAGGGGAACTCAGACCACACTTCCACGCTTACCTTCGGGTCGAGCACGTGGTTGATGAACTTCTCCGCGATCGCCTTGTTCTTCGCCCCTTTCGGAACCGCGAGGCTGTCGATGAACTGGTGCGCGCCGTCGGTGGGCAGGATGTATTCGAACTCCAGCTTCCGCTTCTTCGACTTCTTCACTTCCTGTAAAATCTTCGCGCCTTCGCCGTTCCAGACGATGCCCATGTCCACGTCGCCGTTGAGCAGCGCGGTCTTCGGGCTGTCCGAATCATACAGCTTCACCAGCGGCAGCCACTTCGCGAGCACGCCCTTCGCTTTCTCGAGGTTTTCCTTGGTGATGTCGTTGATGCCGAGGCCGAGCGAGGCGAGCGCCCACGAGACCATCTCGCGATTGTCGTCGAGCACCACGAGGCGCTTCTTGAACTTGTCCTGAAACACATCGGCGTATGTCTTGATCGGGTCCTTCACCTTCGCGCGGTTCACGCAGATGCCGACGTTCCCCGCCATCCACGTCACGGAGTATTTGTTCTCCGGATCGTGCGGCATCTTGGTGTATTTCGGATCAAGATTTTTGAAGTTCGGGATGTTCGCAAAATCGATCGGCTCGAGTTTCCCGTCCTTGATCATTTCCTCCACGATGTATTCCGACGGCTGGATGAGATCGTATTTCGCCGAGCCTGCCTGGAGCTTCGCGAGCATCTCCTCGTTCGAGGCGTAGTTCTGCACGTTGACCTTCACGTTGTTGGCCTTCGCGAAGCTATCGATGACCGACTGCGGAATGTATTCCGACCAGCAGAAAATATTCAGCGTGTCCTTCTTGGCGGCGGCGCGCACGGGTGCGGCGAGCGCGGCGGCGGAAGCGGTGAGGATGAATTGGCGGCGGTTCATATGCTTGAGTTCAGTTCGGTTGTGAGTTGTCTTGGCTGCCTCGTTACTCGGTTCTCCTGCTCATCTGTGAAGCACGAGCGGGCCGCCCGTGGCAAGGGTGAAGTAACGCCGAACGCGCCTGGTTGCTTATTTCAGCGGGATCCGCAGCACCCCCGTGCGACGATCGCTGAGTTTCACCTTGGCGGTCACGAAGCCCACTTCGTCGGTGCTGCGCCCTTGGCCCTGGCTCGCCGGCTTGGCTTGCAGCGCCTCGAACACCCGCAGCGTCGGCTGCACGCCGGTCGGGTTTACCACCACGGTTTGATTCGTGCGCAGCAGCAACTTGATGACCCCTGAGGAAGACACGCTCCAGATGCCCTGCCGGCTCAGCTTGTCGAGCCCCTTCCCCGTGACCGTGCCGGTGAAAACGATGTGCCCGCCCGGCGTATCCGTCACCACGACCGATTGAATGCGCTGCAGCGTCACGCCGGCGCCGCATTCCGGCGCCGGATCACCCACGGCGATGATCACTTTCTTGTCGTCGTCGCGCACCTGCACGATTCCCTTGCGCACAGGAATCCCGCGCACGGGCTTCACGGGATTGCCCGCCACGCGCTGCAGCGTGGTGAGGAAGGCGAGCAGGCCGCTCTGGCCCAGCAAAGGCTGCCCCACGCTGCGCAGGCGTTCCTGGGTCTGGCTGCCGAGGACATCGTTGACCGCCGCGACCCGCGTGCGCAGGCCGTTGCGTGAAACAAAGATCGCCGAATTCGGCGGCGGCGGCAGACCGCGAGCCGCCGCCCTCAGCGCGGCGTGAAAAGCGAAAAGCCCACCATGCGCCACCGCCGGCGGATCGAGCCGATCGAACGACGCGTCGGGCAGACCCGGCACGACCGATCGACTGGTGACGGGCACCAATTTCGTTCCCGCCGAATCCACGATCACCAGCCCGGTCGTCTTGTCCGCAAAGGCCGCCAGCGCCGAAACGGTGCCGTCCGGCGCAAAACTGCGCCGCTGGTCCGTGGCACTCTCCACCGGAATCATCGTCGTCAGCTTCGTCACGCTCGCCGTCTCGCCTTCGGCCGCCAGAATCGTGAAGCCGGTGCGCAGCAGCAGGTCGCTGTCGTTTCCGGCCGTCTTCTCGCGCCAGACGCCGGAATCATTCTTCGCCGTCACACCGCCCCCTCGCGCCAGCTTGCCGGTGAAAAAGACCCCGGGCCGATTTCGCGGCAGGCCAAAGGTGGGCAGCTTGCTAAAGCGGGCGTCACTCGCCCCGGGCGCTCCATCCCCCTGCCTCGCCGCGAGTCGCAGCGAGTTCGAACGCGAGGTTTTCGAAAAGAGTCCCGCCAATGGTTTCCCCAGACGCGGCGTGGTCGCCCGGAGGGAGTCCGCAATCCCCAGGCGCGTATCGATCAGGAAGAGCGGAATCTGCGCGGGATTCGCGCGACTCACCGCGGTGAAGGCCAGTCCTTCGCCCGCAAACACCGGATCGCCCAGCGCGGTAAAGACGGCATCGCCTGGCGCAGGTCCACTGGTGTTTGCGATCACCCCGCCATCGATCCCGCCGAAGATGATCGTCTGCTTTTTTCCATTGGTGGTGATTGTCGCCGCTCCACCCACCCGGCCTCCGTCCACAGCCGGCGCACCAAACTCGAAGAACGTCGAATTCGGCTGACCCGGCACCCCACTGCTCACATCGACCACCAGCTCAGCGTCGGGCACCTCCACCACACCGACCAGAAGGGCGGTCTCCATCCCGTCGTTCCACAGCCCACCGTTGCCGGAAATGAGATGCGCAAAATCTTCGGGGGGCCCACCCGCACCATCGTTCGGCTCGCCCCCATTCCAATTCGTATAGGTCACCGCCTGTCCATTTACCCACCCAAATGTTCCCTCTTTCACCAGATCGGTCAGCCCGATCCAGAGGTGCTGGTTGGCGCCGTCGAAGGTATCGTAAACCCACTGGTTTTCCGCCGCGTCATTGATCGTAACCAGATGCCCCCCAAGCGTCCGCGCCCGCGCCTCGCTCGAGGTCCATGTATCCGCGCTGAGCAGATAATACGCGTGCCCATTCACCGGATTGACGACGGGCCCCTGCAAGATCGTCCCGACCGGCACCGACGCCCCGGTGCTGAAGGACAGGATCGCTCCCGCGCTGGTCCCCGCCGCCGTCGCCACCACCGCGCGATAATAGTAAGTCGCCCCGGGCGCCAGCGGGCCAATCGGCTGATCCATCGCCACCGGAGTCTGCCCCGCGCCCAGCGACAAATCCGGCGTGACGCTCGCATCGGCGAGCAGCGGGTCGGTCCCGTATTCGAAATAACCTGTCGCCATCAGGCCCAAAGGATTTCCCGTCCCATGCAAAGTCGCCGCCACCGGACTGATCCCGTCGGCCGCCAGCGTCGTCACCGCCGGAGGTGAATCGGGAGTGGTGAAAGAAAGGATATTGCCCTGCCCCGCGCCTCCCAGACTCGAAGCAACCGCGCGATAATAATAGGTCGTGTGAGGGAGCAGATTGCCCGGCTGCGAAAACGGCACCGGCGAATTCCCGCTTCCCACATCGACCGCCGCGTCCACCGGGGTCGCCCCCGCCATCCCGGAATCGGTGCTGATCTCGACGTAAGCCGTCGTCGCTACTCCCTTCGGATTGACCGTGCCGTTGAAGGTGGCCTGCGTGGGTTGAATCCCCGTGGCCGCATCCGTGGTGACAACGGGCGGCGTGTCGCCTTGATACCGCACGAGCGCCGCCTCGTAGGTGGCGCCATTGAGCGTGTAACCGGCGATGACATACCTGCCGTCGCTCTGGATCGCCACGCTCGCGCCGAGATCGTCGGCCGCTCCGACCGGTGTCGTCACCTTGCCCGTGCCCTGAAAAGTCGTATCGAGCGTGCCGTCGGTTTTGTAGCGCACGATCGCGAAGTCCGAGTCGGTTCCGTTCGAGGCGTAGCCGGTCACGACGAGTTTCTGATCCGAGCTTTGAATCGCGAGGCTATTGCCGATGTCGTCTCCCGGCCCGATCGCAGTGAGGACCTTGCCGGTGCCATTGAAGCCCGGGTCGAGCGCGCCGTTGGTTTGATAACGAGCGAGCGCGAAATCCGCCCCACCGCCGACCGTGCCATACCCCGCCGCCACAATTTTCCCATCGGCCTGCACCACGACTTTGAAGGCGAAGTCGTCGCTCATGCCGAGCGGAGTCGTCACGATACCGGTGCTGTTAAAAGTCGAGTCGAGCGTGCCACTCGCGTCGTAGCGCAGCACGGCGAAATCGTAGCTGCTGCCGTCGAAGGCATAACCCGCGGCGACGATCTTTCCATCTCCCTGAAGCGCCACACTATAAGCCCCGGAACTGAACCCGCCCACGGGAGTGACCACCTGCCCCGTGGTGTTGAACGCCGAGTCCGGCGTGCCGTCGTCGTTTAACCGCGCGAGCGCAAAATCGGTATTGCTGCCGTTGCTCGAAAACCCGGCGACGAGGATCTTTCCATCGCTCTGCACCACGACGCCTTGCGCATAGTCATCGCCGCCGCTCATCGACAGGGTCACGATGCCGGTGCTGAGGAAAGTCGAGTCGAGGCTGCCGTCGCTGTTGTAACGCACCACCGCAAAATCCGTAAACGATCCCACCGTCGCAGATCCGGCGACGACAATCTTACCATCCGTTTGCAGCACGACGGCTTTGGCAACATCGTCGCCCGACCCAACCGGCGTCAGCACCGACCCGGTGCTGTGGAAGCTCGAATCGAGGCTGCCGTCGCTGTTGTAGCGGATGACGCAGAAGTCGTTGTCGCTGCCGTTGGACGCCGTGCCTACCACGACGATTTTTCCGTCGCTTTGAATCGCCGTGGCGTTCGCCAGTGCATCCCCGCTGCCGAGCGGAGTCGTCACCTTGCCGGTGCCGCTGCCAAACGTCAGGTCCAGGTCACCCGGGAGCGCCAGGGCAACCGTGCGGGTGAGCAGAAAGGCGAGCAGCAGCCCCAAGCCGCGACGGAAACGGGTAGGATTCATATGATCACCATGAGAGCTTCAGATAATTTACAGCCGGAGCATTTCGCGTCTACGGGCGCGTCGCGCGCGCTTGTAACGTGGTGAAGCCGCTCGGGCATGGCACCGTCGCGATCCAATCGGCCTGGGTATCGTTCCCGCTTTGAAAAATCGCCGTCGTCCAAATCGGCGTAGCCACAAATTTCCCCGCCGATCGCACCTGCACCAGACCGCCGGCCGTGGCGAAGTTGGTCGTCCGCACCGTGACCTGCGCAGAAGAGTTCACCGAAACCCCGACGTCGGCAGAAATATCAAGGCTGGCGGTCGGATTCGCGGGCACATTGACCGTGTCCACCTTTACGATTTTCACGGTCGGCGCGTTCGCATCCGGCCAGATCACCGGCGGGTTCTGCGGCGCCACCGCAACGGTTTGCGGCTGAGGCGAAAGGGATCCTGAAACGGAATTCGCCTCGAGACGGATGCGCCCATCTGGGAGCGCGCTCAGCGTCCCACTGCCATTGATGGTGTTGGCGACCAGACGAATCGCCCCACCACTCCCGGCACGATTGCCACTGCCACCCCCATTCGCGGTGATCGAACCGTTCACCGAAATCGTTCCCGCCGCAACGATCAGGATAGCCCCACCTCCGCCGCCACCACCGCCCGAGCCAGAGCCCCCGATCAATGGAATGATTGAAGGATTTCCATAGACGGAAGCGTAAGACGCCGGCCCGCCGAAAGTGCTGCCGCCGATTCCCAATCCAGCCCCCTGGCCTCCCGAGCCATCCACACCACCGCGAAAACCTCCCGGTCCTGGCTCCGCGGGCACGTTGCTAAAATTAGTCGCGACACCGGACATGTTCACCGTCGCGCTCGCCCCGATGGTCACGTTCCCCTGCACCAGCCACACCACCGGTGCGTGCGTCGAGTGGTTGGTAAAATTCACCGTGGCGAAGGTTCCAAGCGTCACCGACGTGAATTTGAAGACCACGGCATGACGCACGGGGTCATAGACTCCCTTGCCTGCATTGGCGGCGTTGTTTTTCAGATAGTCATCTCCTACCCCGCCCGTCACCGGGGTCGCCTGTGTCAGATTCAAGGTAACGGTGTTGCTGTTGGCCACCGTGAGCGCGCCGTCCGAACCATCGCCGGGAACGGAGATCTGTCCAAAGGCAGCAAAGCTACTTACAATCAGTGCCAGGATAACGTGATAGGATTTCATAGTTGGATTATTGAATGGTATTCAGAACGGAAACTTCGCGGGAGACGACCGGAGCATCGACGGCGCTGGAGCGAGTGTTGAAGACGCTCACTTCATCCGAAATGGCTTCCACGCTCGGGCCGACATAGGCAGCCGCGTTGAACACCGCCACTTCGCGCGAGATCACCTCGACACCCGGCTCGACGATCGCCGGCGTGTTAAAAACGGTGACCTCCTTCGAAATCGCCTCCACGCCCGGTCCCACGAAAGCCGGACTGTTAAACACCGTCACTTCGTCGGAAACCGCTTCGATACTGGCCACCGCCGCAGCGGAATTGAAGACCGTCACCTCGTCGGAAATCGCTTCTGTCGCGGCGACGAAACTTCCGGGCGTGTTCTGCACGGTGACCTCGTCGGAAATCGCCTCGACACTCGGCCCAGCCAAAACCGGCGAATTAAAAACACTCACCTCCATGGAGAGGGCATCCACGCTCAGGCTTCCCGTCACGAAGCCGTTAAACACGCTCACCTCGTCGGAGAATGCATCGACGCTCAGTGCCACCACCGGCGGCAGATTATAGATGCTCACTTCATCCGACACCACCTCGAGGCTCACCCCGGCAACCATCGGGAAGTTATACAAACTCACCTCATCCGAAATCCCCTCGAAGCTCACTCCAGCCAGCGGCGGCACATTGTAGAGGCTGATCTCCTCCGAGAAGGCAAACGGGTGGTTATCGAAGGTCACCTCCCGGCTGTAGAACTCTTTCACCACCGTCTTTTTGTAGCGGTTGAGATAGTATTGCAGATTGGTCTTCGTCGGATCGATCAGATTACGCAGCCGCGCGTCGGCGGAGTTGAGCGGATTGAGCCGGTTCTTGAGTTCCCAGACATCGTCGATGCCGTCGCCGTCGAAGTCGCCGGGTGAAAAAACGTCATTGGCCTGCCCTTTGAAAAAGCCCTGCCCTTCCCCATCCGCCGGCGTGTAACCAAAGGTCGGCGCCGGATTGCCGAGCGCCATCTTGATGACCCCATACTGCTGCAGCAGGTCTGGCGTGTAGAGGAAGCTGTAGTAGTAAAAATTCGTGAGCCCGAGCGAAAGCTGGAACTCATCGCCCACCCGCTGGAACGCATACGGCAGCGTGTTTTCCTGCGCCGACAATCGACCGACCATCAGCACCACTCCGAGGCTGAGCCAGCAAAACACGCGATGGAGTTGGGAACCGGAGTGCGAGTGAATGGGTGGAAAACGGAGTCGTTGGTTGATGCGGACCTTCCCGCGCCTTGGATGCAGGAAAACTACCGACTATCGTGCCTGACTTTTCGGTGGGACCAACCAGCATCCGCGTCCCGGCGCGGACCCCATTCAGACAATTCCAGAGCGGCGTGTTCCATACGGCCTGCGGAGCCTGCCGGGCACGCCCGGGGAGACAAGGAGATTTTCCGGAGAAATCCCGATGTCGTGCAAACCTCAACCCTTCATCGTCTGCCGGCTCGATCGCTTGATCCACTCCGACAGAATGACCAACGCTGCCGTCGCGAGAATGAAGATGGTCGAAATGGCGTTGAGCGACGGATCGAGGCCTTTTTTTACCCGCCCGAAAATCTTCAGCGGCAGTGTCTGGGAATCCGGCCCGGCCGTGAAATACGTCACGATGATTTCGTCCATCGAGAGCGTGAAAGCCATCAGCGCGCCCGAGATGATCGCGGGCAGCATGTAGGGCACCATCACATGCCAGAAGGCGCGGAGCGGCGTGGCACCGAGATCCATGGCCGCTTCCTCCAGCGAAGGGTCCGCGCCCGCGAGCCGCGCCTGCACCGCCACGAGCACGAAGGGAAAACAAAACGTCGTGTGCGCGATGATGACCGTGGCGTAGCCAAGATCGAGGTTCAGATCGGCAAACCATTGCGGCGCCCACGCGGCTTCCTGGTAACCTTCCAGCCAGCGAAACACCCCGCTGAAAAGAATCAGCAAACTCACGCCCATGATGATCTCGGGGATCGCCATCGGCACGAAGATGAGGGTGTTGATGAATTTGCGCGCCGGATAGCAATACCGGTGCAGCAACCACGCACCCACCGTGCCGAGCACGACCGACAGCACCGTGGTGATCGCCGCGATGATGAGGCTGTTCTTGAACGCCTCGATCAGCACCGAGTCTTCGGCCAGCGCACGATACCAGTCGAGCGTGAACCCTTCCCAGTTGAGGTTGAGCTGCGAGTCGTTAAACGAAAAGACGATCAGCAGCAGGATCGGGATGTAGAGAAACGCAAACACCACGCCGGTCCAGCTCCCGAGGAGCAGGTTCATGAGTTTGAGCCCCGATGGCAGGCGAAGCGGACGCGACATGGCAGAGTTCGTAGCGAAGTCGGGCGTGCTTGCCTAGCGCGAAGCGCGGGCGGCGCAGCTTCCCTTTGTCCTGCACCTGCGCTTGCTCGCCCCTGGGGCGCAGCGAGCAAGCGCAGGACACAGATTGTAAAACCAAAGCACGACGACGCCCCTCCCCGAACGAACGGCCAGCAAACGGTGGAATTTCTTTTGCCCGCGGAGGAAAAGCCGCGAACAACAGAACCCTTCCCTTTCCTGTGCCGATGAACCCTTCCTCTTCCACTCCCCGCCCCACCGCGCTCGACCGGCGCACCTTCTTCCGCACCGCTCTCGCTGCCGCCGGCACGGCCACCATGCCCGACCTCGCGCGAAGTGAAGACGCGAAGCCGGCACGCGCCGACATTTTCTCCGAACCTGGGCGCGACCTTCCGCTCGTGAGCGATGCGGACGTGATCGTGTGCGGCGCGGGGCCGGCTGGCGTAGCGGCGGCGATCGCCGCCGCGCGCGGCGGGGCAAAGGTGCGCCTGTTTGAATGGCGCGGCTGCATCGGCGGTGTCTGGACAGCAGGGCTGCTCGGTTATCTGCTGGATTTCAACAAACCCGGTTTCGCCCGCGAACTCGCGGTGAAGCTCGATCAACGCGGCGCACGCCGTGGCAAGAGCATGGGTTCCATCACCTACGAACCGGAGGGCATGAAGCTCCTGCTCGAAGACCTGCTCGTGGAGGCCGGCGTGAAATTCCAACTGCACACCCGCGTCGCCGCCGCTTATCGCGAAGGGCGCCGCCTCACCACTATCGTTACCGAATCCAAATCCGGCCGGCAGGCGTGGCGCGCGCCGGTATTCATCGACACCACCGGCGATGGCGATCTCGGCGCACTCGCCGGTTGCGAATGGGAAATCGGCCAGGGCCAGGATTGCCCGTGCCAGCCGATGTCGCTCAATGCACTGCTTGTCTGCAAGGACGCCGCCGCGCTCGCGCCGTTCATCCACGTGTCCGATCCCGACAAGACGGTCGGCCCCTCGAAGCAGGCCTTCCTCGCCGAGATCAAACGCGCCGGGTTCTTCCCCTCCTACAGCAGCCCCACGCTGTGGCAGGTGCGCGACAATCTGCTGCTGGTGATGATGAATCACGAGTTCAGCATCAAGCCGTGGGACGCCGCACAAGTCACCGAAGCAACCGTGCACGCGCGCGGTGAAATGAATCGCATCGTCAATGCCTTGCGCGCACTCGGCGGGCCGTGGAAAGGAATCCAGATTGCCGCCACCGCCGAGCAGATTGGCGTGCGCGATGGCCGCCGGATTCGCGGGCGCTACATCGTCACCGAAGCCGATCTCATCATGGGTGCGCGGCACGAGGACGCCGTGGCACGCGCGACGTTCGGTGTCGATATCCACGCCGTCACCGCCGAGCGGAACAAAACGCAATCGATCGACAACAAGGGTATCAAGGTGAAACCCTACGACATCCCGCTGCGCGCCCTCATCGCACGTGATGTGGACGGTCTCATGATGGCGGGCCGCTGCATCAGCGGCGATTTCATCGCCCACGCCAGCTACCGTGTGACCGGCAACTCGACCGCGATGGGCGAAGCCGCCGGCGCGGTCGCCGCCATCGCCGCGAAAGCCAGACGCCTCCCGCACGAGGTCGAGTGGACCGAAGCCGCCGGCCTCCTGGAAAAAATCCGCCCCACGTGAGACCGTCGGTGTCCCGCCTCTAGGCGGCTCCAAATCCCGCCGATCGAAGGCTGCCATTCCCAACCAGTTCCGCCACCTTTCCGCAGCCTAAGGCTGGATTGCCCGCACTGCGCCACTGACCTGTCGCTTCGCTCCCGTCCCACCAATCCAAAGCTGCGCGCCGGATGGACAGCGCGCAGCCTGGAACAATCGCTCTCCTTACTTCTTGAGCTGGATCGACTCCACGATCTTGATCAGCGCCTTGATCTCCTTGTCCTCGCCATACTGGCAGTAGAAGACGCCGAGCTTGCCAGCCTTCGGCGAGAAGAGGAAAATCTCGAACCCGATCTTGTTGTTGTCCTCCTTGGTCACCGCGGTGCCGTTGAAGATGGTAAACTTCACGCCGTTGATTTCCTTGTCGGTGGACTTGTCGCTCATCTCGATCTTCTTGAGATCGCCCTTCATCCATTTCTCGATGTCCTTATCGAGTGTCTTGATCTCATCCTCGCTCTCGAGCGTCCAGAACGCGAGATAACCGTCGCCTTCCGGCGCGGCGGCTTCGAGCGTGCCGTCGTCATCGACTTCCGGCTTCCACGTCTGCGGGATATCGACGGTGAACCATTCCTTATCCTCGCTCGGGTAGGAAAACTTGGCGGCCTGGGCCGGGAGCGCCGCGAGCAGGAAGGCGGCAAGCAGGGTCAAACGAAGTGCGATTTTCATGATGGGTGTTTTGGATTTGAGGTTTTCGCCGAACAAAAAGAATCCGCCGCAGCGAATGAATCGCGTTATGCGCGAACCCCCGGGCTTGCGGCAAGAAAACCCTCGATTTCATCATGGTTTTCTTCACATCCGGAAACCTCCTGAGAAAATCGCCGCAGGACCAAAGACGGCGTCATGGAAGCCAGCCCCCCCATGCCTCCCATCACTCCGATTCCCTCCCCTCCTTCCCATTTTTCTTCCACGCCCCGCGCTTGCCATTCCGGCCCACCGGTCGTAGTTTCCGCCCATGCCTGAACGGACGCAAAAACCGACGAGTCCTGCTCCTTGGGGACCGAAAGAAGGCGACGGCGGGGGGCCGAAAGCACCCGACGTATCCAAGCCCGACGTGAAGGACCTTCTCCAGCGGATGCGGAAGGTGGATCCGAATCAATCGCGTCGTTACCGTCAACGCACCGGCCAGTGACCCCGACCGCGCCCCCCGCAGCGGAAGATTTTGCGGCTCTGCTGCGGCGACAAAACCTGCTCGCCAGCGCGCCTGCCGCCGCCGCGCCCTCGTCGCCCGTTCCCCAGACGGAAGCGACGACCATCCTCGCTTTCAAATTTGCCGACGGCATCCTCGTCGCCGGTGATCGCCGCGCCACCGCCGCGAACCAGATCGTCTATGATCGCGCCGACAAGGTGCTGGAGATCGACCGGCATTCGCTCATGGCCATCGCCGGCGTGCCCGCCACCGCGTGGGAAATGGCGCGCGTGCTGGAGCACTCCTTCCAATTCTACCGCCGCACTCAGCTCCAGGAATTGAGCCTCGATGGCAAGGTCCGCGCCCTCTCGAAACTCCTGCGCGATAACCTCGGCCTCGTCCTGCAAGGCGTGGGCGTCGTCGTCCCCATCTTCGCTACCTACGACACGGAAGCCGATACCGCCCGCCTCTATTTCTACGACGCCATGGGCGCGCAGTTCGAGGCCGCCGATTTTGCCGCGACTGGTTCCGGCTCCGCCGCCGTTCGCGCCGTGCTGCACTACGAGCAAAGCTGGGGCAAAAAATCCCTCCGCAAACTCCGCGCGAGCGACGCCATCCTCCTCGCCCTTCGCGCCCTCGAAACCGCCGCCTCCAGCGATTCCGCCACCGGCGGCGTGGACCGCCGCGCCGACGTCTTCCCCATCGTCAAGCTCATCACCAAGGAAGGCATCGCCACCCTCCCCGAATCCCGCCTCCAAAAGATCTTCAAGTCGAAGCTCGTATGATGCTCCGCAACTCCTCCCGCTATTGGTGGCTGGTGTGGGCAATGTTAGGGGGCGCGGTTTTCTGCGCAGGGGCTTGGGGAACGTGGTCGGGAACACGTAGATATGCAGCGACCACTTCTTTCAATGTCGACGCTATCCATCTCCCCTATTTCCTGACCAGCGCCACGATCCAAGGCATCGCCGACGTTCAGGCACAAAGGCATGGCGCCATCGCGCAAGTTGAACCCTCCGCGTTCCCCGTCGGCGGACGGAAAATAATGCCCCCATCGGTCTTTAGCCCGCTGCCCACCAATTCAAAAAAAGCGTTCACTTTGACCGCCTCTGGCGAGACACCCGCCGCAGCTGCCGCTGCCGCGAATTCCATCCTGCAAGCCACGGGAGATATGAGCCGGCAGCGGCTCGTGACTAGAGTAATCATGGAGGAGAGTCGATTTCTAGAGTCGCTTCCTCCAGCGGAGCGGGCGCGACAACAGCGAATGCTCGAATCCACGGACCCAGTATGGATGGACCGAGAGTGGCGTCCTCTCGAAAATATGGTGCAGGCGCGAGCCGAAGCGGCGTATCGTTTAGCGGAATGCTGGGGAATCTTTTCGATGTCTTCCTTCGTCGCCGTCACTCTGACCGGCACACTCGTCGCTGCTCTATCCCACCGCCTCAGCAGCCGCCTGCTCGCCCTCCGCCCGCTATGATCTCACCCGGGCCGCTACAGAGAAAATCCAAGTTAATCCGACTTGATCCGACCTCGGCAAAAGCCACCCCGGATTCAAGCCCCACAAATGTAATTCAAGGCACCGTAGCTCGGCTCTCCAGAGCCGAGCTTTCGCCAGCCCGGGACACCTCCCGTCTCGGCTCTGGAGAGCCGAGCTACAGAGGGAATCCAACTCAATCCAACTTAATCCGACCTGAGAAATCGTCAGACCAGTCCTGCCCAATCAAGGCAATTCAAGGTAAATCAAGCCATCTCCCACCGCGATGATCGAAGAGCCATACCGCTGGGTCGAAGCCATCGCCAACCGCCGGGAATACGTCGAGCATCAGCTCGCCCCGGGCAGCCCGATCGTCGCGCTCACTTACGCGGGCGGGATCGTGCTTTTTACCCTCAGCCGCGATCGGCAGAAGCTGTTCGAGATCTACGACCGGATCGGCATGGGCGGGATCGGGCACCCCGGCGATATCGAACGGCTGCGACTGGCGGCGATCGAACTCTGCAGCACGGAGGGATTTGCCCGGTCGTCGCACGATGTCTCGCTCCGTCGGCTGGCGAACTACTCCCTCAGCCCCGCACTCAAGACCGCTTTCGAGCAAATCTACGGCGCTCCTTACCTCGCCCGGCTGCTCTTTGCCGAACTCGGTCGGGGCGAAGCGCCCAATCTGTTCCTCCGGCTCGATTACGACGGCTCGATCCATACCAACGGCGGCAGCTTCGGACGCACCTTCGAGGACTTCGGCGCCATCGCGGGAACGAAGGCTGGCACGGCTCGCATGGAACGATTGCTGAAAGACGCGGACTGCAAAACTGCCTCCCTCCAGCGAGCGGTAAAACTGGCTTCGCTCGCATGGAGTGCCGGTCACCTCTCCGTGGAAGACGAAGCCGAAGACACGGTGCCTCCCACGGAAGATTTGCAGAAGCATCTGGATACCCAGATCGCCGACGCCGCGGTGGAGTGCGCGGTGCTGGAGCACGGCAGCCATTCCCCTATTGCCTGGCGGTCTCTGCCAGAAGCCGAGTCGCGCAAACTGCTTCACGCGCAGGGATGAAATCGAAGCTCCCACCCCACCCTGCCATGGAGGGCGAGCAGGCCTTGCTTCCTTTGTCGGAAAAGCCGACCGCCCGAAAACCGCCGCGCCAGACTGTCCCTCTCTCCTCTGTAAACTCGCCTTCGGAGCCCGTTTTTACCCCCCTCCACGCCACCCCGCCCCGAGTTGGCGTTTGGCGCAGGTTGTGCGAAGTTCTCCGTATGGACGTTGTAGCGCCAACCGTTGGTCTTCTGACCATGGCAGGCTGTTTGACCTTCCTCGTTACACCGGAGGAAGCTCCGAGGGATTTGCACGTCACGGCCGCGCTCTCTCCGAGCACGCTGCCCACCATCGTCATCGACGCCGGGCACGGCGGCAGCGACGACGGCGCCAAGGCGAACGGCCTCACGGAAAAGAACATCACGCTCGATGTCGCGGCGCGGCTCGAGCAGCGCATGCAGGCGCTCGGCTTCCCCACGGTCCTCACCCGCCGGAGCGACGCGACCATCAAACTGCCCGAGCGTGTGGACCTTGCGAATCAGGTCGAGTTCTCGTTGTTCCTCAGCCTCCACTGCAACCACTCCGCCAGCTCCAGCGCGAGCGGGATCGAGACGTTTTACGCCACCGAAAAGGTGCAGCCGGAGCCGACCTTTTCCTTCGCCGGATTTTTCTCCAAACCAGAAGTCAACCCCCACGTGGATCGCGGGGAAAACCTCGCCGGTTACGTGCAGGCAGCGATGCTGAATCGCACCGAGGCAACCAATCGCGGCATCAAGCCCGACCGGCTCTTCGTCGTGCGCCACACTCGCGCGCCCGCCGTCCTCATCGAGACCGGCTTCCTGAGTAATCCCTTTGAAGCTCGCCTGCTCGCCACGCCGGAGTATCGCGAGCGCCTCGCCGGAGCCATCGCGGAAGGTGTCGCCGAATTTGCCCGCACCATGCCGCCTCCGCCGAAACCGGCCACCCAACTGGCCAAAGCGGCCCCTTGAATTTTCGGGCCGGTGTCCCGTCCCATTCCCCGTCCATGACTCGCCTCGCTCTTTGCTTTTCCCTCTGCCTTCTTGTCTCCTCGCTCCATGCGGATGAACTGACCAAAAGCGTGCAAAGCGCGCTGAAGGAGCAGGGCTTCTTTTACGGCGAAGCGACCGGCGCCAGCGGCCCCGAAACCGCCGCGGCGATCAAGCGTTACCAGATCCGCAACGGCCTTGAAGTCACCGGCACGCTGACCAAGGAAACGCTCGAAGCCCTGAACCTCAACGGCGACGCCGCCCCATCGGCAGAACCGGTCGAACGCGTCGCCCCACCTCCACCCCGAGCCGCCCCGGTCGAGCCGGAGCCGACCCCTCGCCCACCCGTCAACCTGCGCCGGGACAACAGCACCCAGGAAAAGGACCGCGAATTCCTCCGACGCGAAACCCCGCGCAGCATGCCCGAGCCTCCGGTCAATGAACCTGTGCGCCGCCCGCCTCCCCCGCAAACGGCCGGCGGCCCTTATGGCCGGCTCTTTGCCCAGACGCCCTACGCCACGGCGCCCATCGGTGTGCAGGAGGACACCATCAAACGCGCCCAGCGTTTTCTGCGCGATCTCAGCATGTATCGCGACGACATCAACGGACGCTCCGGCCCCGCCTTGGAAGAAGGCATCCTCAGCTACCAGCGTTTTGTGGCCCTGCCTTTGACCGGCCAGCTCGACCTCGAAACTCTCGCGGCCATGCGCCTCCTCCCCGGTCGTGGCGGCGCCCCGACCCAGTCCGCCAATCCCCACGTCCGCACCATCCCCGGCAAACCGCTCAAGGGCGTGTGGATCAAATAGAGCGCGTGTTCGCCGCGTCCCCGTCTGGCGTTTGTCATTGAGCTGCCCGGGATAGGCCGATAAGCCATCATCCGCAGCTCCCCACCGGTAAGAAACCCCACCATGAAACTGTTCTTCTTCACGCTCGCCGCCGTCCTGGCGGCCATCGGCTGGTTTGCCCTCAAAGGACCGGCCAACGCGCCGCTCGTGTCGGACGATCGGCCCACCGCTCCGGTGCATCTGCGCTACGGCGATCTCGTCCTGGTGCGCGGCACCGTGTCCGCCGGTTCCAATCCGCACCAGCTCGTGATCCGCTGCGAACCGCCCGAAAGCGAGACGAAGGTGCAGCTTTCGCCGGAGCGCCGGATGGAAATCGAGCAGGGCATGGCGCGCTCCGTGGACGCCTACACTGGACAAGCAGCCGTCCAAAGACTCGCCGCCGCCGCCAAACAACAGGTCGATCAGGAAACCGCCCAGCTCCAGGCTGCGGTGCACGAGCGCATCGCCCGCACCGACGCCTCGTATGGCGCCACCTACGCACTCATCGACGGCCAGGTCCGAACCGTGCCGCGACCGCCGGTGGCCGCGGCCCACGACAGCGTGGTGCTGAGCGGTTATCCGACCCCGGACGACGCCATCGCGGCAGGCAGGATCAACGTCCTCGCCGCGCCGGTCGATCGCAGCGGCAAGGCGTTCACCTTTTCCTATGTGGTCGATCAGAAGGCGCCGCCGCTTGCTCGGGCGGCGGCCTCTGCGTCCTCGGCACCGGCCAGCTTCGATCAATTCGGCAACCGCGCCCCCTCCAGCGCTCCAGCCGTTCCAACCGCCCCGCAATACGACCGCTACGGCAACCGGGTCCGGCAGTGACCGAGCCCACGCCCCGGTCTGATCTTCGTTCTGCGCGAAAGCTCACTTGTCTTCCATGAGGGGGTCGCGTAGTGGCACCTCTCTTCCTCAAATTTTTCCCTTTGCTCCTCCTTCCTGCCATCGACCTCATGTCCGGCGAAGTCGTCCGTCTTCGCCAGGGTAAAGCTGACCAGAAAACCGTCTATTCGAGCGATCCCGCGGCGTTTGCCCAGAAGTGGGAACGCGAAGGCGGCGACTACCTCCACGTCGTCGATCTCGACGCCGCCTTCACCGGCGAGCAGCGCAATCTCGACAGCGTCCGCGCCATCTGCGACGCCATCCAGATTCCCGTGGAACTCGGCGGCGGCATCCGCACCGAAGCTGCCATCCGGCGCGCACTCGATGCGGGCGTGGATCGCGTCATTATCGGCACCCGTGCAGCGGAGTCGCTCGACTTCGTGCGCGACATGGCGCGCGAATTTGGCAGCGAACGCATCGCCGTCGGCATCGACGCGAAAAACGGTCTCGTGGCCGTGAAAGGCTGGACCGAAGCCACCGGCATGGCGGCGCTCGATCTCGCGCGCCACGCCGAGGACGCCGGGGCGGGCACGATCATTTACACCGACATCGCCACCGACGGCATGCTGCAAGGCCCCAACTTTGCGGAAACCGAACGCGTGCTGAACGCGATCCAATGCCAGCTCATCGCCAGCGGCGGCGTGAGCAGCGCCGACGATGTTCGGCGGCTCGGCCAGATGCCCGGTCTCTACGGCTGCATCATCGGCAAGGCGCTTTACGACGGCAAATTTCAGCTCGCCGAAGTGGTTAGTCCCAAATCCCGAATCTTCCATCTGCCATGAGCAAAGCTCTCTATCTCGACTGCATTTCCGGCATCAGCGGCGACATGACTGTCGGCGCGCTCCTTGATCTCGGCGTGAAACCTTCCACGCTGGAGTGGGAACTCTCCAAGCTCTCGATCGGCGACTTCCACATGCACTTCGACCGCGCCAAGCGGAAGGAAATCGAGGGCGTGAAGTTCACCATCCACGAAGGCGCCACGCACACGGCGGATCATGACGAGCATGACCACGAGCACGAGCACGGCTGCTGCGGGCATGATCATGAGCACGACCACGATCATGACCATGCTCACGGGCACGAGCACCATCATCACGAAGAAGAGGAGAAGCACGAGCACGAGGGGGAGCATCATCATCACGAGCATGAACACGGTCACGGCTGCTGCGGGCACCACCACGAGCATGAGCATGAACACGAGCACGAACATGCCCATGCTCACGGGGAAGAACATCACCACCACGAACACGAGCATGGCCACGAGTGCTGCGGGCACGATCACGATGACCATGACCACGAGCATGACCATGGCCGCACGCACGCGCAGATTCGTGAACTGATCGAGCACAGCCAGCTCTCGGAGTTTGTGAAAAAACGCGCCCTCTCGATCTTCCAACGTATCGCGGTGGCGGAGGGCAAGATCCACGGTGTCTCGCCGGAGGAAGTGCACTTTCATGAAGTCGGCGCGCTCGATTCCATCGCGGACATCGTGCTGACCTGCATCGGCATCGAATCGCTCGGCGTGGAGAAGATCTACGCCTCCGCGCTGCACGACGGCCGCGGCACGGTGGAGTGCGCGCACGGCACCTTCCCGGTCCCCGCTCCCGCGACACTCGAAATTCTGCGCAACATCCCACTCGGCCAGATCGACGAGCCGCACGAACTGATCACGCCCACCGGTGCAGCGATCGTCGCCGAGTTCGCGGAATCGTTCGGCCCCATGCCGCAGCTCAAGATCGACCGCATCGGTTACGGGGTCGGCACGCGCGACCTGGCTTCGCGACCGAACGTGCTCCGCGCGGTCCTCGGCGAACTCGTCACCGCCTGAATTTATGGCCGGCGGATTCGAGATCGACGAAGTCTATCAGCTCGAGACGAATCTCGACGACTGCTCGGGCGAAGTTCTCGGCATCACGATGGAACGCCTGCTCGCCGCCGGCGCGCTCGATGTGTGGTTCACGCCGATCTTCATGAAGAAACATCGCCCCGGCGTGATGCTGGGCGTGATCTGCGAAGAAGGCGTGCGCGATGCGCTGGCCGACATCATCCTCACCGAGACGACCGCCTTCGGTCTCCGGGTGGAAAAGGTGCACCGGCTCAAGCTCGCACGACGTTTCAAGATCGTGGAGACGCCGTATGGCGACGTCCAGATCAAGCTCGGCCTCAAAGGCGGCCGGGTCGTGCAGGTGGCACCGGAATTCGACAGCGTGCGGGCCGCGAGCGAAGCCTCCGGGGTCCCCATTCGCATCGTCCACGAAGCCGCCGTGAACGCCTGGCGCGAACGCGCCGCCGGCGAAGGCCCCGACGAACTGGCCTGACACAGCCTCCCTCGCGCCGGCGCGCTCCGCTGCGAAGGCGCCCTCGCACGCTGGTGGTTTTCCCGGCCCGGCAGCAACTTTTCCTAATCGGTGATCCAAGGTCACCGGCTTCATCGAGTTATCACCATCGCCATGAGAACACCCCTCAGCTTTCTCGCTCTCCTCTCCGCCTGCGCGCTGGCCCAGCAAACGCCTTCGCAAAAGCAGGACACCACCATCGCCACACCCAAGGGGCTCAAGACCAAACTCGCGCCGGGCTACACCATCCCAACGATCGACGTCGCTGGCGAAAAGGACCGGCAGGTGATCGTGGACCGCGAAGCCGGGCAATATCTCGGGCACCCGACGACGGTGCTCCTGGAGGATGGGAAGACCATGCTCATCGTTTATCCGAAGGGCCACGGTCGCGGCGCGATTGTTTACAAGCGCAGCACCGACGGCGGCAAAACGTGGAGCGACCGCCTGCCCACGCCCAAGTCGTGGGAGACTTCGCTCGAAGTGCCGACGCTGCACCGCGTCGTGGATGCGGCGGGCAAGAAACGCATCATCATGTTCAGCGGCCTCTATCCCATCAGGATGGCGGTGACGGAAGACGACGGCGCCACGTGGAGCGAACTGAAGCCGATCGGCAATTTCGGCGGCGTAGTGACGATGGCCTCGGTCGTGCAGCTCAAGCAGCCCGGGCATTACATGGCGCTCTTTCACGACGACGGGCGCTTCATCATCGGCGGCGACCAGGGCACGGTCAAAAGCCCGCACAGCGATTTCGTCTCCCACACTGCGAAGGCTTACCGGTTTTATGTCTATCAAACCCGCAGCACCGACGGCGGGCTGACGTGGAGCAACCCGGTCCCGATCGCCATGCTGCCCGATGCGAGCCTGTGCGAACCCGGCGCGGTGCGTTCGCCCGATGGCCACGAAATCGCCGTGCTGCTGCGCGAGAACAGCCGCAAATACAACAGCTTTGTCATCACCTCCAAAGACGAGGGCCTGACGTGGAGCGAGCCGAAGGAATTACCCGCCGCGCTGACGGGTGATCGTCACACCGCGAAGTATGCGCCCGATGGCCGCCTCTTCATCAGCTTCCGCGACACTACGCACGTCAGCCCGACGAAGGGCGACTGGGTCGCGTGGGTGGGCAAATACGAGGACATCATCGCCGGCCGCGAGGGACAGTATCGCGTGCGCTTGATGGACAATACGAAAGGCGCCGACTGCACCTATCCCGGCGTGGAAGTGCTGCCCGACGGCACCATCGTCACGACGACTTACGGTCACTGGACCGAAGGTGAGCAGCCCTACATCGTGAGCGTGCGATTGAAACTCGAAGAGGTGGACGCGAAGGCCAGGGCCGCCCGGTGATTTGCCAGTAGCCGCTCCGGTTTCGCGCGCTAAGCGCGCCCCCGTGCCAAAGCCAGACAGCCTTACCGAACGCCTTCTCGAACGCTCCATCTTCGCCAGCCGCTGGGTGCAGGCGCCGCTTTACCTCGGCCTCATCGTGGCGCTCATCGTCTATGTGCTGCAGTTCTTCATCGAGCTGCGACATATCGTGGAGCTGGTTCTCGGAGTCACGCACCTGGGGCACGATCCGATGGCCGGGGCCGATCCGGCGACGAAGCTGATGCTCGGAGTCCTCGGTCTCATCGATGTAGTCATGATCGCGAACCTGCTCATCATGGTCATCATCGGCGGCTACGAGACCTTCGTGTCGCGGCTGCATCTGCAGGACCATGCCGATCAACCTGAATGGCTCAGCCACGTGAACGCCGGAGTGCTGAAAGTGAAGCTCGCGACCGCGCTCGTCAGCATTTCCTCGATTCATCTCCTCAAAACCTTCATCGAAGTGCGCACACCCAGCATTCACACCACTCACGAAGGCGTGATGTGGCAGGTCGTCATCCACGTGATCTTCGTCATCTCCGCCATCCTGCTCGCGTGGACCGATCGCGTGATGCTCGGCGGAGTGAAGGCTCCGGCGAAATCCGAAACGCACTGATTCGTAGCCCAGGCCGCCGACGGGAGCGAACGACTCACCTCCGGCTCTCATTTGACCAGCACCTGCCTCGACGGCAGTTTCCTCTTCCTTGATGTCCGCGCCCCACCCGGTTGAAAACAATGGAACGGTCCCCGAACCGGTTTCGTTCTGGCGAAGCGTGGCGCAATCGCTCCGCGGCGAATCGCGCGATTACACCGCCGAACGTCTCGACCGCGCCGTGCTGCTGCTGGCCGTGCCGATGGTGCTGGAGATGGTCATGGAATCCCTCTTCGCCCTGTCCGACGTCTTCTGGGTATCGCGACTCGGGAAAGAAGCTGTGGCGGTCGTTGGCCTCACCGAATCGATCATGACACTCGTGTATGCCGTCGCCATCGGCATCTCGATCGCCGCCACCGCCGTGGTCTCGCGCCGCATCGGCGAAAAGGAACCGGAGCGCGCGGCGCATGCGGCGGGGCAGATCGTCGTGCTGGGTCTGGGCGTCTCGGTGGTGATCGGCCTTGGGCTCGGCACGGCCGCGCCCCACATCCTGCGCTTCATGGGCGCGAGCGAAACGATCGTCTCAACCGGGACGGACTTCTCGCGCATCATGCTGGGTGGGAATGTGACGGTGTTCCTCATCTTCCTCATCAACGCCATCTTTCGCGGGGCGGGCGATGCGGTGATCGCCATGCGCACCCTCTGGCTGGCGAATGCACTGAACATCGTGCTCGGGCCGTGTTTCATCTTCGGCTGGGGACCGTTTCCCGAGCTGGGGGTCACGGGCGCGGCCGTCGCGACGAATATCGGGCGCGGCACCGGCGTGCTCTACCAACTCTGGCATCTGGCCGGACACCACAGCCGCGTGCGTGTGCGTCTGGCGCACTTGTGGCCTGATCGCGCCATGCTCGCCTCACTGCTTCGCACGGCGGGCAGCGGCATCGCGCAGTTGCTCATCAGCACGACAAGCTGGGTTGGCCTGTTCAAGATCCTCGCGCTCTTTGGCAGCTCGGCCCTCGCGGGCTATACCATCGCCATACGGGTGACCATGTTTGCCTTGCTGCCTGCCATCGGACTCGCCAATGCCGGCGCCACGCTCGTCGGGCAGAACCTCGGCGCCGAAAAACCTGACCGTGCGGAATCCGCCGTGTGGATCGCGACGCGCATCAACACCGGTTTCTTCTTCGTGATCGGCATCCTTCTGGTGGCGTTCGCCGGCCCCATCGTTCAGCTCTTTACCCACGAACCCGAGGTGCTGGCCTACGGCACTCGGGCGCTGTGGATCGTGAGCCTCGCCTTCCCCCTCTACGCCGCGGGCATGTGTCTCGAAAGTGCCTTCAATGGCGCAGGTGACACCTGGACTCCCACCCGCTTGAACTTCTTCTGCTTCTGGGTCGGCCAGATTCCCTTAGCCTGGCTGCTCGCCCGCCCGGGCGGCCTCGGTCCCACGGGGGTCTTTATCGCGGTGCCAGCCGCCTTTTCCCTGCTCGCGATCTGGAGCGGCCTCCTCTTCCGGCGCGGCCGATGGAAGCTCAAGCAAGTCTAAAACGCGCACAATCCCTTGCCTTCCCTCCGTCCAAGGTAATGATGGCACGCTCACCTTCGGAAGGATGGCAGAGCGGTTTAATGCGCCGGTCTTGAAAACCGGAGATGCGAAAGCATCCGTGGGTTCGAATCCCACTCCTTCCGCCACTCCCCCCGCCCGCTGCGGTTGAGAGTTGAGCAAAGGCATCAGGCGCGCCACACTCCCTTCGAAGCGGACTTCAACCCACAAACCTTCACCCTTTCTTGCACGCCACGCTCCAACCGCAGACGCCGCAGAAGGTTTCCATCCGGGGGAAGGTCTTCTTCGGATTTGGCCTCGGCGTGGTCATGCTGGTGGGCATCGCCATCATCGCCTGGCGCAGCACGCAGCACTTCCTCGTGACGGCGGAACTCGTCGCTCACTCGCGCGCGGTGCTGGAGACGGAGGAAAAAGTGCTGCGTCACCTGATGGAGATGGAGAGCGCGCGGCGCGGCTATCTGCTCACCGGCGACGAGAAGCAACTGCGCGGGTTTCAGGACGCGAAGGCGCTGGTGAACGAGAATTTCTCACTCCTCCAGGGGCTCGTCGCCGAGGACGAGGAAACACTGCAGCGGACGGCAAAAATTCGCAGCCTGCTCGACGCCAGTTACGTCAAACAGACCGCGGAAATCGATGCGCGCCGGCAGAGTGGATTCAAGGTGGCGCAGGACCTGTTCGTGCGCGCGGACAGTGAGCAGGTGAATCGAGAGATTCACGCCGTGGTGCGCGACTTCGAGGAACGCGAGCGGATGCGGCTGAACGAGCGCGCCGACACCACGAAATTTGTCGGCGCGGCCACGACGCTGGTGATCATCGTCGGATCGAGCGTCGCTTTCATCGCCCTCGTCGGCGCCGGCTGGATGATCCTGCGCGATATCGCCAAACGGCGGCGCGCCGAGGCGGCGTTGGGCGAGCAGGCGCGGCTGCTGAATGAAATCATCGACACCATGCCCGACCTCATCGTGCTCAAAGATGCACAGGGCCGTATCGTGCTCGATAACCGCGCGCACCGCCGCTACCTCGGCGTGCAACCGGGCGAAACGCTGAACGGCAAGAGCGCCACCGATCTTTACCCCAAGGAAATCGCCCAGCAGCAGGCAGCCGACGATCGTTTTGTGCTCTCGACGGGCGCCCCGATTCGTAATCGAGAGGAACCCGCGCGCCCCTCCTCCCCGAATATCCACTGGCTCTCCACCACGCGCATGCCCCTGCGCGACGCAACCGGGCGGGTCGTCGGCCTGGTGGGGGTGAGCACGGACATCACCCAACGCAAAGCGGACGAAGAAAAGCTCCAGCGCTTCGCCGCACAGCTCGAGCGGAGCAACGCGGAACTGCAAAACTTTGCCAGCGTGGCCTCGCACGATCTACAGGAACCGCTGAGGAAGATTCAGGCGTTTGGTGACCGGCTTGCAGCAAAGTGTGGCGATCAGCTCGGAGAGCAGGGCCGGGGTTATCTCGAGCGCATGCAAAACGCGGCGCAGCGCATGCAAACGCTCATCCAGGACCTGCTCCAGCTTTCGCGCGTAACCAGCCGGGCGCAGCCCTTCCAGTCCTGCGATCTGGGTAAGATCGTGACCGATGTGGTGAGCGATCTGGAGGTCCGCATCGAGCAGACTGGCGGCAAGGTCGAAGTAAACGGCTTGCCAACGATCGACGCCGACCCGCTCCAGATGCGGCAGCTTTTCCAGAACCTCATCGCGAATGCGCTCAAATTCCACAAGCCGGACGTGCCTCCGGTGGTGCGCATCACCGCCGATATTGTCTGGGCCACCGATCATTCGCTGACCGGGGCAAAGCCGCGCGATCAACTGGTCGAGATCACCGTCGAGGACAACGGCATCGGCTTCGACGCCAAATTCGCCGAGCAGATTTTCGTGGTCTTCCAGCGGCTCCACACCAAACAGGAATACGAAGGCACCGGAATCGGGCTGGCCGTCTGCCGCAAAATTACGGATAGGCACGGGGGCCGCATCGTGGCACAAAGCAGTGAAGGCCGGGGTGCTACGTTTGTGATTACCCTCCCGGTCAAACAAACTTCCGAACCCGAAAACCCATGAATAGCGTCCAAAAAGCTATGCCGATCACCATCCTGATGGCCGACGACGATGCCGACGACCGCCAGCTCACCCGCGAGGCGCTGGAGGACGCGCGCCTCATCAACGACATCCGCTTCGTCGAGAACGGCGAGGAGTTGCTCGACTACCTGCACCGCCGCGGCAAGTATGCCGCGCCCGCCGAGGCGCCGCGCCCGGGGCTCATCCTGCTCGACCTGAACATGCCGCGCAAAGACGGACGCGTCGTGCTGAAGGAGCTCAAACAGGACCCGGATCTGCGCACCATTCCGGTAGTCGTGCTCACCACTTCGAAGTCCGACGAGGACATCTACCGCAGCTACGATCTTGGCGTGAACAGCTACATCGTGAAGCCGGTCACTTTCGAAGCACTCGTCGATATCCTCCAGACGCTGGAGAAATACTGGTTCGAAATCGTCGAGCTTCCGCCGCAGCAGTAACGCAGCCGCCGGCGCGTGTTCGACTCCGTCGCACCCAGTTCGCCCCCTTCGCTCACCGGCATTCGCGGCTGGCTCATCGACGCCGTGGAGTTCGGCCAGCTCCGTTCCTGGCCGGACGGCGCGCTGGTGATCGAGGACGGCCTCATCGTCGAGGTCGGCGATTTCCACACGCTCTCGAAAAAGCCGCGCCCGCAACCGATCCGGTGGCAGCATTCGGATCGCGTCGTCATTTTCCCCGGTCTCATCGACCTGCACACGCACGCGCCGCAATACCCGGCGGTGGCACGCGGCACCAGCGAGCTGTTGCCGTGGCTGCGCCAATACATTTTCCCGCTCGAGAAGGAATACACCGGCCCGCGCGGCCGGCGTGAAGCGGCGGCGTTTATCGCCGAAGTGGCTCGCCACGGGACCACCACAGCGATGCTTTACACGGCGATCTTCGAGGACTCGTGCGATGCCGCCTTCCAGGCCGCCGCGGACAAAGGCCTGCGTGCCATCATCGGAAAAATGATGATGGACGTGGGCAGCTACGGTTCGCACCAGCCATCCAAGATCCTTTCCATTTCGCTAAACGAGACCGAGCGACTCATCAAAAAGTGGCACGGTCAAAACGCCGGCTTGCTCGAATACGCCGTGAGCCCACGCTTCGCCGTTTCATGCTCGGAGCGGCTGATGTGCAGCGCCGCCGAACTGGCGAAGCAGCATGGCACATACGTCCAGACGCACCTCGCCGAAAATCGCGAGGAGATCGAGAAGGTCCGCCACCTCTTTCCGCAGGCGCAAGATTACACCGATGTGTATGCGCGCTGCGGGCTGCTCGGACCGCGCACCGTCTTCGGTCACTGCATCCATCTCAGCCAGCGCGAGCGTGACGCCATCGCGGCAGCGGGAGCGGCCATCGCTCATTGCCCCACCGCGAATCTTTTCCTCCGCAGCGGTATTCTCCCGCTCGATACCGCGCGCAACGCTGGCATTCGCGTGGGCCTCGGCAGCGATGTGGCGGCGGGAGCGGAACTGAACCTGTGGCGCGTGATGCGGGCGGCCGTGGAGTCCCAGACCGCGCGTTCCTTCTACGAACCGAACGCATCGCCGCTCTCCCCCGCCGGAGCACTGCACCTCGCCACGCAAGGCGCCGCCGAAGCGCTCGGCAAGGGACGCGTCCTTGGCAGCTTCGACATCGGCAAGGAAGCCGACCTCACCGTCATGGATCTCGGCCCATTGCTGCCGTATCGCACCAAAGGCGTCGCGAGCAGCCTGAGCGCGGACGACGTCGTAAGTCTGTGCGTTTATCGCGGCGGCCCCGAGGCGGTTGTCGAAACCTACGTCCGCGGGCGCAGTATCTATCAGGCTCCAGCGCCGGAGCTGTTTTGACCTCCCCGGGACGGGGCTTGAATTTGAGCCGCCCCGCCTGAGAGCATCGCCTTTCACCGCACCATGCCGGCTCCATCCACTTCCACTGCCGCCGTCACTTCGCTGCCCGATCCGCCGCGCCCGTCGGCCCACGACCCGATCGCCATCGCCCTGGTCGAAGACATCGGCCCGGGCGATCTAACCTCGCGTTATTTCACGACCGATGAACGCCGCTCCGCGCGCATCTTTGTGAAGGAGCCAGCCGTCGCCGCCGGGGTGGAGACGGCCGCGGAAGTCTTTCGCCGCGTCGATCCACTGATCGCCGTGAAAATCGTGCGCCCGTCCGGCTGCGCTCTCGAACCCGGCGAGACGGTTCTCGAAATCACCGGCACGACTAGTTCGATCCTCACGGCGGAACGTGTCGCCCTCAATTTCATCCAGCGCCTCTCTGGAGTCGCCACCCTCACGCGCCGCTACGTGGATGCGGTCCAGCCGCACTCCGCTAAAATCCTGGACACGCGCAAGACCACGCCCGGACTGCGGGCACTGGAAAAAGCCGCCGTCGTCGCGGGCGGCGGCGTAAACCATCGCTTCGGCCTCTACGACATGGTGATGGTGAAGGACAACCACCTCGCCGCGGGTCAGGACGCTGCCAAACTGGGCGAAGCCATCGCGCGATTCCGCCAGGCCAATCCCGGGATCCGCGTCGAGGTCGAAGCCGACCGACTCGACCAGGTGCGCGATTTCCTCGCCCTTGATGGCATCGACGTGATCCTTCTCGATAACATGAGCTGCGAGGACATGACCGAAGCCGTGCGGCTCGGGACGGGGCGCGTGAAGTTCGAAGCGAGCGGCGGCGTGAATCTGGACACCGTCGGTTCCATCGCGGCGACGGGAGTCGATTTCATCTCCGTGGGTGCACTGACGCACTCGGCGCGGGCGATCGACTTTTCCCTCGAACTCAATCCATGAGCACGCTCGATGCGGCGCTGCTCGGAGCACTTCGCCGGGCGACCATCCACGTTCCGCGATCGGAACTGGCAGCCTTGCTCCGGATTGATGCAGCCGACGTGACCCGCCGCATTGACGGTCTGCGCGAAGCTGGTTTCGAGATCGATGAGCGTCCGGGGCTCGGCTATCGGCTCACCGGCTCACCCGACCGCCTCATTGCCGACGATCTCCGCGCACGGCTTGGCGCCTCCTCGTTGATCCGCGACATCATCGTCTTTGCCGAGACCGATTCGACGAACCAACGCGCACTGGAAATCGGTCTCAACTGCGCGCCAGCCGGTGTCGCGATCTTCGCGGAAAAACAGACGACAGGACGCGGACGGTTTGGCCGGCGCTGGGAATCGGCCTCCCATCTCGGGCTGTGGTTTTCCGTCCTGCTGCGACCGGCCTTGCCGTTGGAATCGTGGTCGCGTCTCACCACCTGGGCAGCGGTCGTCGTGGCCGAAGCCGTCGAGGAGGTCGCGGGGTCCGAGATATCGATCAAGTGGCCGAACGACCTCGAAATTCGCGGCTCCAAGCTGGCGGGAATTTTAACCGAGCTCCAAAGCGATTCCGCGGGGCAGCATTTCGCCGTGGTCGGCATCGGAATGAATGTGAATCACGCATCCGAGGATTTTCCACCTGAGTTACAGGCCCGCGCGACTTCGCTGCGCATCACGACGCGTCGAACCATCGATCGCGCCGCGCTCGCCGCCGCCATGCTGCGCGCCATGACCCGTCGTGCCGCCGATGTATTGGATGCCGGTTTCCCCGGATTACTCGCAGAAGCAAGCCGGCGCAGTTCCTTGCTCGGAAAAGCCATCGCCCTGCAAACCTCGACCGAGCGCATCGAGGGCATCGCCGAGGCTCTCGCACCAGATGGCCGCCTGATCGTGCGCCTCGTCTCCGGTGCGACTGAAATCGTCGGCGCTGGAGAGGCCACCATCCTGACCGGAGTGCCCCGGTAGCGTTTCTATCGGTCGGAGAGCGGCACCACTTCCACGTTCGAAAACTCCACCGCCCCGCCGTAGGTCACGAAACCGAGTTCGTCCGGAAGGGGCAAGGTCCAGCCAAGCTTGGGGTCGTCGAAAAGTGAAAGGTCGCGGCGTTTGCCCTGCCAGCGGATCAACGCGCGGTGATTTACCTCCACCATGATCGTCGCGCCATCATAGTAGGGACCGACTTTGACCGACACAGAGATCGGCTCGCCGATCGGCAACGACTGCGGAGTGGACGTTTCGTTCTGGTCCCAGCGCGCCTGTTTCACCATGCCCAGACCGGAACTGCCATTGAGGTTCAGGATGAGCCCCGTGCGCGTATCGCCAACCGGGAGAACCACTCCAGCGTCGGAGGTCGGCGTGAGCAGCACGAGGTCGAAGCCAAGCCGATACGATCGGCCTTCGGCGCGGAATGGCAGGCGCACGCGATGCGATTGATCGGGCGCCACATGGGCATGACTGAGCGTGCCGCCAGGGCGATTCTCTTTCCAGCGCCAATCGCCGGAAACGATCGCGGTCCGCAGGTCGAGTGCCCTGAGAATGGAGCCATCGTTAACGGGTTCAGGCTGCGCGGGAGTAAGCGGAGCGGACGTAACCGGAGACGGTGTCTGCGAGCGATAGAGCGCAACGACACTGATCAGAACGACGGGAAAGGCGAGGGTGAGGATGAGCCACCATGGAACGAAACGCCTGCGAATCGGCGAACTGCGAATGCCATCGACTGCGGTCCGCACTTCGCTCGCCTGCTGATACCGACGCTCCGGTTCGGTTTGGAGCGCCTTGTTCACCACCCCATCGAGACGTGCATCCGTGTTCACCTTGCGAGACGGCGGTTCCCATGCGCCGCGCGGAAGCTGGCCCGTGAGCATCTCGTAGAGCATCACACCGAGGCTGAAAATATCAGAGCGGGCATCGACTTCGCGGCCGTCGAGTTGCTCGGGCGCCATGTAGTCCGGCGTCCCGATGACGCTGCCGGGCACGCTTTGGCGGCTGCTGCGGACCGTGGATTCCGGGTGGAGTTTGGCGAGACCGAAATCGGCGACCTTCACCGCGCCGCCATGCGCGATGAGGACATTCGCCGGCTTGATATCGCGATGCACGACTCCGGCCTGATGCGCGAACTGGAGGGCATCGCAGACCCGGCTCACGATCTCCAGCGCCTGGACAGGCCGCAATGACGCCGCCTGGATGAGATGCGCGAGGTCGGTGCCATCGACGTATTCCATGACGAAGTAGAGGTGGCCGTCGCTGGTTTGGCCGAACTCGAAAATCGCAACGATGTTCGGATGATGCAGCTTCGCGAGGGCGCGGGCCTCGATCCGGAAACGCGCGGCAAAATCGTCGTCCGCCGCCGCTTCCGGAGGCATGAGCTTGATGGCCACCTCGCGGTCGAGGTTTGCCTGCCGCGCGCGATAGACCGCCCCCATGCCACCACGGCCAATCAGCGCCACGACTTCGTAGGCCGGGAACAGGGGGGCGATGACCTCGACCGGCGGCGGCTCCCACGCGCGCAGCAAGGCGGCGATATCGAACCGCTGGGTGGCCCACGCAAAGAGCGCACGAGGATCGATGCCCTCGACCGTGTCGCGTGGTGGTGGCGAATCGGCGTCCATTCAACCGAGGGCCTTGAAGAGCGCTGCGATTTCTTCATCCACTTCGGCCTCGCTCGATACATCGAGACTCGACGCCACGGCTTCGAGCAGGTGCTCGCGGTAGCGTTTGCGCAGCCGGAAAGCGGCCACCCGCGCGGCGCCCTCACTCAAGCCGAGCGCCGAGCCGAGTTCGGAAAAGGACGCCTCGCCATCACCGGCGAGCGAGGGCTTCAACGCCTCGAACACTTCCGCCTTTCCCTGCGCCGCATAGTCCGCCCGCAGCGCGTTCATCGCATCTTCAAGCAGCGTGAGCGCCCAGCGCCGATGATAAATGGCCTCGGGCGTCAGCGTATCCGCCGGCTCACGCGCGTAGCGGTCCTCGGCGGCAAGTTCATCGATCGACACCGGCGCCAATCCCCCGCCCCGCTTCAGCCGCTGGGTCTTGCGCCACTCGGCACGGAGGAAGTTTTGCAAAGCCGTGAGCAGAAACGTGCGCAAGCGTCCGCGCCCGGGATCGGCAGTGGCCAGCATCCCATTTTCCAGAATGTGGGCGAAGAAACTCTGCGTGAAATCCTTCGCCTCCTCCGGGCCGTGACCGCTGCGCCGCACATAAGCGTAGAGCGGATACCAATAGCTCGCACACAGTCGCTCAAGGGCCACGTGAGCGCAGGCAGCATCGCCCGAACGAAGCTGGGCAACGAGGCTCCAGCGCGTCGGGTTAAAAGCGGGCGAGGCGTGGACGGAGGATGGCAACGTCCTAGTGTATGCCGGAAACGAGCCGGCGTTACATGCGGAATTCTCCGCCTGACTCGCCGGCCCCTATTGCTTTTTTTCGCGCAGATTGAACCGAAAGGTTCCCAGATGCTCCACGAACCGCGAAAGGTCCATGTCGCACCAGAGCTGGCAGCCCAGTTCTCGCACCTTGTCCGAAAACCAGAAATCTTCGCCCAGCACGAGACCTGCCTTTTCGCTATAGCTGCACCGGAAATAAGGGGGCTTCAGCTTGCTGAAAACGCTGGCCTTGATGAGCAGGCAGCCGGTCGGCAGACGGGCTGCTTCCACCCTCCCCTTGTCTTCCAGTGAGAAGACTGCGCCATCCACTCGATTACCGATGAAGGCGAGTGGCCAATGCTTGCGCGGATAGGTGGCGCCGACAATCGGCACCTCGTGCGACATGAGGCGTTTGATCGTGTCCGACGGGAAGACCATGTCGCTGTCGAGAAACATGATCCACTCGGCTTTCGCTTCGAGAGCCGCCTTCACGCAAAGATTGCGCGCTTCGGTGACGATGGAGAATTTCGCGTTTACCATCGACACCCGGAAGCCCGCAACGCGGGCATTTTGCACAAGGTGCAGCACGGACAACATGAAGTCCGCGTGCACCATTTCCCCTGACGGGATGCAGACTGCGACGTGTGCGCCCATTACGCGACCTTCCAATCCGCACGATATTCGCGCGTGAGCCACTTCGGGTCGCCGCTGCCGGGCGCGAAGTCATTCTTCGCCGGATCCCACTTCATCGACTGGCCGTGGTAATAAGCGAGGTTGATCAAGTGGCAGCCCGTGACGGTGCGCGCCCCGACTTCCACGTCGGTGACCGGGCGTTGGCGCGACTTGATGGCTCCAAGGAAGTCCGCCTTGTGATCCGTGCTTACGGAGAGCTTCACCTTGGCATCCGTGAGGAATTCCTTTTCCACCGCGTCGAGCTGTTCGTTGAGGGAAGGCTTGTCGTCCTTCGCGAGGAACTTCGCCTTTTCCGCGCCCTCGTGCTTCAGCGCGAATTTGCCGCGGTTCACATGAATCTCGCCGTCGCTGCCGAAGAAGGTCACCCCGTTTTCCTTGATGTGCTCGACCTCGACTCCTCCTTCGTAGCGCAGCTTCACACCGGACTCCGCGTTCTGTGCATCGGCAGGGGCAATGATCTCCAGTGGCCCGCTGGCATCCGCGCCGATTCCCCAATGCGCGATGTCGAGGTGATGCGCGCCCCAATCGGTCACGCCACCCCCGCCATATTCGCGATAGGCGCGCCATTGCGGGAAATGGGTGTGCACGCCGCGCGGACTGAGGACGGCATTATAATCGCGCAGCGGCGCCGGGCCGAGCCACATCCCCCAGTCGAGGCCGGGCTCGACCGCCTCGGTCGGCAGGTCGCAGGGCTTGGCCGGCCCACCGAAGCCCGCGGTCACGCGGGTGATTTTTCCGACCACGCCGTTGCGAGCCAACTCGCAAGCGACGCGAAACTCTCGCGACGAACGCTGCATGGAGCCGACCTGAAAGACTCGCTGTTGCTCGCGAACCGTCCCCACCAGTGCCCACGCTTCGTGGATCGTCTGCGTGAGCGGCTTCTCGCAATAGATGTCCTTGCCCGCCTTCGCTGCGGCGATGGCGATGAGCGCATGCCAGTGATCCGGGGTGGCGATCACCACCGCATCGATCTCCTTGCGCGCCAGCAGTTCGCGGAAATCACCGTAAGCCGCGCAGCCCTTGTAATCGCTCCCGGTCTGTTTCGCGTAGAAATCCTCCGCCTGTTTTTTCCCATCGGTGCGGCGGGTGGTATCCACATCGCACACCGCCACAACCTGCGTCTCCGGCTTGGCGAGAAACCCGCTCATCAAGCCACGAGCCTGTCGCCCGATGCCGATAAAACCGAGGTTCAGCCGGCTATTCGGCTTCACCTCCGCCGACCAGACCCGGGAAGGCAGCACCAGTGGCGCGACACCCGCGGCGAGCGCGGACTGAAGAAACGAGCGGCGGGAAAAGCGGGGCGAGTTCATGCGCCGATTTCCACACGCGCGCCACTCGAGTGCAAGCCCGAGGATGAGCCCACCGAATGGTGAGGCTTGCACATGCCAAGGGGAAAGACAGACTCGCCGAACTTTGCTTCGCGCCGCCCTTCTCTTTTTCGTCCCTCTCATTGCGTCCGCGCAGATCGCTGTTCCGCCCCTGAAGTTCGCCCAGCGGACGCTCGAGAACGGGCTACGTGTCATCTGGCTCGAAGATCATGCCGCGCCGGTGGCGGCGATTCAGGTGTGGTATCACGTGGGCGGGAAGAACGACCCGCCGGGCCGAAGCGGGTTCGCGCATTTGTTCGAGCACCTGATGTTCAAGAGCACCAAACACATGCCGGCGGAGACGCTCGATCGTCTCACGGAGGATATCGGCGGCGAGAACAACGCGTTCACCGCGGACGACGTGACGGTATATCACGAGACCGTCCCCTCGCATCATCTCGAGCGGCTGCTTTGGGCGGAAGCCGAGCGAATGGCTTCGCTCAACGTGGACGACGCGAACTTCAAGACGGAGCGCGACGTGGTGAAAGAGGAATATCGTCAGACCGTGCTCGCCGAGCCCTTCGGCGAGTTCTACGAATTCATTCCCAAACAATCGCTAACCACTCACCCGTATCGCAACGCGGTGATCGGCAACATTGAGCAACTCGACGCTTCGTCTCTCGAAGAGGTGCGCGCGTTTCACCGCACGTTTTACCGGCCGGACAATGCGACGCTTGTCGTGGCCGGCGATTTCGATCCCGCCGCGCTGCAACGCTGGGTTGATCGATATTTTGCCCCGATCGCCAAACCGGCGGAGCCAATTCCACATGTGACGGCCAAAGAACCCGCTCGCATCGCGGAACACACCGCACGGGAATACGACCAAAAGGTGCCGGTCCCGGCACTGGCGCTCACCTATCTCGGCCCACCCGTCACCGGCTCCGAACGCGCCGCTTGGATGGTGCTGGAGCGGGTGCTGGCCGGAGGCGATTCGGCGCGCTTGAACCACTCGCTCATCTACACCCAGCGCCTGGTGCAGGAGGTGGAATTCCGCGCGGACTTGCGCGAAGACCTCGGCCTGCCGACCTGCACCGTCATTCTCGCCACGGGCGTGAACTTCGCCAAAACGCGCGAGGCGCTGCTCGCGGAGTTCGAGTCACTGCGAGACAAACCGATCTCAGAGCGCGAGCTGACGACCTCGAAAAACCAGATCCTCGCCACCAAGCTGAAGGAACGCGAGAAAGCCGAAGGCAAAGCGCAGGCGCTCGCCGAAGCCGCCGTGCTGCTCGGCGACGCGGCGGCAGCCAATCGCGAGCTGAACGAATTGCAAACCGTCACCGCCGCCGACGTGCAGGCGCTTGCGAAGAAGTATTTCGCGGCCGAAAACCGGCTGGTCATCGAATATCTCCCTGCCGCGCTGCGGCCAAAAACGGAAGCGAAGAAATGATCCGCCCCACCCTTTTCTTCCTCGCCTTTGGCCTCATAGCGCAGGCGGACATCGAAGGTTTGCCAAAGGCCGGCAAACCCCGTCCGATGACCTTCGCCAAGCCGCAGGAGAAGATGCTCGCCAACGGCCTGCGCATCATTGTTGTCGAACGTCCCACACAGCCCATGCTCCAGGCGGGGTTGGTTTTCAAATCCGGCGCGGAGTCCGACCCAGCAGATCGAGCGGGCCTCACGGAATTCACCGCGGCGGCGCTGACCCGGGGAACGGCAAAACGCTCCGCCACCCAGATCGCCCGGGACCTCGAAGGACTCGGCGCAGCGATCAAGACGGAAGCGGGCTGGGATGGAACTCTCGCCATGCTGGCGACGCTCTCCGCCAATGCCACCCCCGCCTTGGAGATCCTCGCCGACGTAGTTCGTCATCCGGCCTTCACCGGCACGGAAATCGATCGGCTGAGAAAAGAACGGATCGATGAACGCGAGGTGGCACTGGAGCAGCCTTCGCAACTGGCCCGCGCCGTCGCGACGCGCGCCATCCTCGGCGCGACGCCTTACGGCCACACCAGCAACGGCACTCCGACCTCGCTGAAGCGCATCACCCGCGCCGACGTGGTCGCGCACTACACACGAGCATTCCGACCGGAAAACGGGGTGCTGATCCTCGCGGGCGAGATCAAAGCAGACGACGCTTTCACGCTGGGCGAAAAACTTTTCGGCGATTGGAAGAGCGGGCCGGTGAAAGCTTCGCCGCGCCGGCCGAAAGCGGAGTTACCGAAACCGTCCGCCATCTTCATCGACATGGCGGATGCGGGCCAGGCCGCGGTTTACATCGGGCGCGCCGAGGCGCCGCGCGCGGGCGACGATTATTTCATCAGCCAGATCGCGAACAACCTGCTCGGCGGCGGTTATTCCGCCCGGCTGAACCGCGAGGTGCGGATCAAGCGCGGTCTGAGTTATGGCTGCGGCAGCAAGCTCGCGCGCTGGCGCGAAGGCGGTCTTTTCGGCGCGGCGTGCCAGACGAAAAATGCCTCCGCCGCGGAAGTCGTGACGGTGATTCAAAATGAGCTGAAACAAATCGGCGAGGAAACAGCCGCTGCCGAGGAAATCAACGCTCGCCGCCTGGTGCTCACAGGCGGCTTCCAGCGTGAACTCGAAACCAACGAAGGCTACGTCAAACGCATCGCCGATTTCGTGCTGCACGGCGAAGCCCCGGGAGCCTTTGCCGACACGCTGGCCAAATACGACCGGGTTACCGGCGGCGAGATCAAATCCTACGCCACGACCCAATTCGCGCCGGAAACGATGACCGTGATCGTCGTTGGCCGCGCAAAAGACTGCGAAAAGCCGCTGCGAGAGATCCTTCCAAACTTGCGCGTCGTGCCGCAGGAGAAGGTCAATCTCGATTCGGCGACGTTGCGCTGAGTTCCATCGACCGGCAAAAACCTCTCGCCATCCCGCCTCAGCGGGGCATTGTCCGCCCGCGGAAAAACCACATGCACCGATTCCGACGTCATCCCGTCCTGTTCACCTGGTTCCTTCTCCTGCTCACGGCGCCGCTGGCGCTGGCTAAGACCGTGGTCATCGATGCCGGCCACGGCGGGCACGATCGCGGCGGCGGCCCACGCCAGAAGATCCCCGAGAAGCCCTACGTCCTCGATATCGCGCAACGGCTCCGGCGCATTCTCGCCGCGGCAGGTTACAAGACTGTGATGACGCGTGATGGCGACTACTTCGTCACGCTCGGCGGCCGGTGCGCGATCGCCAACGCCCAGCGCGATGCCATCTTCGTTTCCGTGCACTTGAACAGCGCGCCACGCGCGGGGGCGGACGGCATCGAAACCTATTACTACTCCAGCAAGAGCGCCCGGCTCGCGTCGGCCATCCATTCCCGCATGGTCAGCGCGGCAGGCACGGAGAATCGCGGTGTGCGGCAGCGTGGTTTTTACGTCATTCGCAATACCCGCATCCCGGCGGTTCTGTGCGAATGCGGTTTCCTCACGAACCCTGCGGAAGGAAAACGGATCTCCACCTCTGGCGACTACCGCCAGAAGCTCGCTCAAGCGATCGCCAACGGGATCATGGCCACGTATTGAGCAATGGGGCGGCCCTGCGACACGTGTCACGCCGGGTGTTGTCGCAGCCACTACGTTTTCGTCACGGCCTACGATGCGCTGAAAATCTCGCGCGAGTTGGGCATGGCGGTCGGCGAATTCGCGACCCTCATGTCGTTCACCGTGGAGGAAGTGGCGCGTTATGAACCTGACAATGTGCCGTTGCGATTTGCGGACCGGCCGGAGGATCGCCGCTTTTTGTTGGCGTTGAAGCGCACCGACTCGGCTCTTTTTCCTGGCACGCAACGCTGCTGGTTTTTGCAGGAGTGGCGCCGGGAGCAGGAAGCGCCGGAGCGCGGCACGCATCCCGGTCGGCATTTCCTCGGGCGTTGCGGCATTTACGGCTCGCGCCCGAACGTGTGCCGCGCCTTCCCCACGCAATTGCACCCAACGCTGCCGCTCGCCGTCTTGCACGAACGCCCACTGACCAAAGTGCCGGACCACGAAGTTTATGCGGGCTGTCCGGAAGACTGGACGGTGCAGAAGTTCGGCGTCGAGCCGGACGCGGCCCTGCACACGCTCGCCGTGCATCGGCTGGAGCGCGAGTTTTACCTCCAGGCTTCACGTGAGTTCAATGAAGCGCGTCTGCCCCTCGCGGAGTTTTTCCCATTCATGTCACGTGCGCTCGCTCATCGGTTCCGCGTCGCGCCCGCCTAGTTTCCCTTTTATGACTACCAGCCCTACCCGGATCGAAGTCCTCGAAGCCCGCATCGCGCCGGCCAACTTCCTCGTGAGTCCCGTCGCGCTCATTGTCATCGATGCCAGCACGGGCCTCGACGCGGTCGATACGGCAAATGAAACCAACGCGCGCGCCGCCTCGGGCGCGGCCTCGGCGGTGACCATCGAAGTCGGCGACAAGCTGGTGTGGGACAAGAATTTCA
Organism: Chthoniobacteraceae bacterium; assembly: GCA_044226525.1. GTDB lineage: Bacteria > Verrucomicrobiota > Verrucomicrobiia > Chthoniobacterales > Chthoniobacteraceae > VFJQ01. Next base: position 94,314 of record JBGAGV010000031.1, read on the forward strand.
ACGGCAAGCTCGATGCAACCGACCCGGTGATGGTGACCGTCGCGCAGGGACGCGCGATGGTCCTGCTGAATGACTCCGACCGCGATGGCGGCTTCGACTTCAACGAGATCAGCGGCGTGGCCACGGGCGGGTCGTTTTCGGGCGCGATTCAGACGGATGTGCAAGGCAGCGTGCTCACGGCGCTCGATGGCTCGGGCGCACTGCTGCTCTCGAAAGGAACCATCAGCCTGAACTCCGACAGCATCGTGAAACTCGACGTGAAGGGCGCGATCACCGACACGCTCGCGGCGGGCTTAAACATCGGGAACGTGAAGATCGGCGCGCCGCTCGGCGTCTCGTCCTCCGTGAGTGTGAAGACGATCGTGACCGGCGCGCCCGGAGGTTTTGTGTCATTCGGCGCCACGGCATTTTTTGTCACAAGCCTCGCGCCAAGTGGTGGAGCGATCGATAAAGTGACCGTCGCCGCCGGAGCGCATAACATCCGCGTGGGCGATGCGACGGGCACCGACGTCGGCAGCCCGCTTTCGAACATCACGGTGCTCGAGCAGACTGGCGACATCTCGATTCAGGCCGGCAAAGGCGCGCCGGGACGCAACGGCGGCAGCCTGAGCAACGCGGCCGTGACGAACAAAAGCGCGATCGTGGGCAACATCACGATCTCAGGCGGCAATGGTGGCAACGGCGGCACGGACGCGCCCGGCGGCAGCGGAGGGGCGGTGAGCGGCGTGACGATCAAAATTCCTGAGAGTTTTGGCGATTTCACGATCAACGGTGGCGACGGCGGCAACGGCAACGGCTTCGGCAACGGTGGCTTCGGCGCCAATGTGAGCGGCGTGAACGTGGCCGTGGGCAAGCAACTGAGCGGAAATTTCACCGTCTCAGCCGGCACAGGCGGCAATGGCGGCGCGAGCGCGGGGACGATCGGCGGCGACGGCGGCACGGTGAATCCCGTCACCTTCAACGCCGCACAGATGCATGGAGCAATCATCGCCAGCGGCGGCAACGGCGGAACCGGTAAAGCTGGCGGCAAAGGCGGTGACATGAACGGCTTCACCGGGAAGATCGCGACGCAACTAACCGGGAGCTTCGATCTTTTCGCCGGAAACGGCGGCGACAGTAGTAATGGCGCGGGCCACGATGGCGGCAGCGTGCATGCGGTGAATGTGACGGTCGGGCATCAGCTCGGCAGCTTTGTGGTCACGGCGGGCAATGGCAGCAAAGGCACCGGCGGCGGCAGCACGACGACGGGCGGCGCGGCGGGCTTGGTGGATGGAGTCACCTATGTGGTGAAGAAGACGCTCAACGGATCGATCTACGTCGGCGGCGGCAATGGCGGCGTCAGCGACGGCGGCGCCAGCGGCGCGGGCGGCGATGTGGCACATGTAACGGTGAACGTGCCGACGCAATCGGGCGTGCTCACGATCGCTGGCGGCAACGGCGGCGACGGCCCGTCGAACACTGCGAGCGGAAAAGGCGGCGACGTCAGCGCGATCTCCGTCACGCTCGGCTCCGCTCTACTGCCCGATAAGGCGCAGCACTCCATCATCGGCGGCACGGGTGGTAACAACACGAGTTCCGGCGGCGGCGGCGCGGGTGGCGCGATCACAGACGCAACGGTAAAGGTCACGCTGCTCGGCGGACCGCTGGAGATCCACGCTGGCGACGGCGGCAACGGTAGCGGGCCGACCGGCGCGGGTGGCGCGGGCGGCGCGATCCTGCGCGCGAAAGCGTGGGCAACCGAGCACGCGCAAGATTCAATTTTAATGAACGGCGGCGACGGCGGTAACGCGAGCGGTGGGCTCGGCGGCGTTGGCGGAAATATCACCGACAGCTCTCTCGCAGCGAAGGCTCTCGACGGCGCATTGAGCATGTCCGGCGGCGATGGCGGCAACTCGGAGACGTCCTCGGCGGGTGCGGGCGGCGCAGTGGTGAATGGGGTCATCACCGGCTCGGGCTACGCTTCGATCTTTGGCGGCACGGGCGGCAACGGCTCGACCGCGGGCGGCGCAGGCGGCGCCGTGAGCAAAGGCAACCTCAAGATCCTCGTCGGCGCGGCCTACGTCGCTGGTGGAAATGGCGGCAGCGGTATCGCCGCCGGAGCTGGCGGAATCGTGGACCAGACCGCGATCAACGTGACGCGTCAGGTCAACGGCCAGACCGCATTCTCGGGCGGGAATGCCGGCAGCAGCCTCGGCGGTGCATCAAGCGCCGGCGGCAACGGCGGCGACGTGACGAACTCGAGCATCAACGTCGTCAGCGGCTTTGGCGGGGTGTCACTCGACGCGGGCCGCGCCTCGGCCACAAACGCTGCCTCCGCCGGTCGCGGCGGCAAGATTGACAACGTGAAGCTCACGCTCGGCAAAGGCATGGTTGTCAGCGCTCTCAACATCAACACCGGCTCCGGTGGTTCCACGAACGGCCCATCGAGCGTGGGCGGCGCCGGCGGCGACATTCGCGCGCTAACCTTCAACTCCAGCGGCTCCGTGCTAAGTTTCACCGTCTTGACTGGCATCGGCGGTAGCAGCACGAACAACGTCGGCGGTGCAGCCGGCAATGTCACCGAGAGCAGCTTCACCAGCTTGGGCGCGGCCTTTAATCCGGTCTTCATTCTCGGCTTTGGCGGCAGTGGCAGCACGGGCGGCGGCGCGGGCGGCGGTTTCTCAAATGTCGCGCTCAACTTCGGTCGCGGCATGTCGGCGGCGGACTCCGTGAGCCTCACCGCCGGTAATGGCGGCCCCGCGACGATCCCGACTTTTGCGGGCACGGGCGGTGCGGGCGGCGGCTTCGATGGGGTGAAGATCACGGACAAAGCCGGCATCGCGTATCGACTCAGCGCGGGCTCCGGCGGCAACAGCGGACAGGATGGCCCCGACCGCGGCGGTGACGGCGGCGACTTTCACAACATCACGCTCGCGGCTCCGCGGGCCGATGTGACGCTCGGTGATTCCCAAAGCGTCAGCGGCCGCGGCGGCGCAGCCACGCTCGGCGGTGCGGGCGGCGAAGTGAACCGCGTGACCGGCACGGTGGGCAAGCTTGTGGTCTCCGCCGGTGATGGCGGCGGCACCTCCGCTCCGAGCACCGTCTCCACCGGCGGCGCGGGCGGCAACGTCAGCGGCGTAAAAGTGAAGGCAACCTACTTTGTGCAGCAACTCCGCGCCGGTTCCGGCGGCAGCACGGGCAATGGCACCGGCAACGTCGGTGGCCTCGGCGGCAGCGTCACCGACTCGGTCATCACCGGCGACATCGGGAACTTCGCGGCCACCTTCGGTGTCGATCCCGCCATCATGGGCGGCATCATCGCCGGCCTCGGCGGCAGCGGAAATGGCGGCGCGCTCGCGCAGAATGGCGACGTGACGAATATCACCGCGGGTCGCATCGCCGCGATCTTCGCGGGCAATGCACTCACGACGAACGACCTCGCCTCGAGCAACGCCGTCCACGCGATCTCGAAGGTGACTGCGAAGATCATCGGCGCTGACTTCGACAAGGACGGCGCGCTCGACTTCAACGATTTCGCGCCCGCCGGCTTCAGCCTCACCGACACGGACACCGTGACCGATGGCCTCGTCCTCGCGCTCACGAGCGGCTTCGACACCGCGACCGTGAAAACCGTCGCCACGCCATTCCTGCTTCTCGTTTAAACGAGCATCCTGCCGGCCAGGAGCGTCTCGAAACAAGCGATCTAATCCACCAGCGCAGGCTCGCCACCGATTTGAAAACGGGTGGAGATATCGCGTTGCGTCGCGCAGAAAACTTCGACCGGCTCGCTGGTGCGGGCGGCAATGGCAGCGCGCACGGTGCCGATGGCCAGCTCGGGCGAATTGCAATCCCGGCTCAGGTGGCCGAGCACGGCGCGCTTGAGTTTTCCCTCGAGCAAATCCGCCAGCACCGCCGCCGCAGCGGCATTCGAGAGATGCCCATGCCGCGACATGATCCGCTGTTTCACGCTCCACGGACGTTTCGTATCGACCTGCAGCAGTTTCTCGTCGTGGTTCGTCTCGATCACCACGGTGTGCGCGGCGCGCATCCGCTCATGCACGAGCTTAGTCGCAAACCCGAGATCGGTCAGAAAACCAAGCGCCGCCCGGCCACAATGCAAAACGAAGCCCACCGGCTCGACGGCATCATGCGGCACCGGAAAGGTTTCGACGGCGATGTCGCCGATCGTGAAATCGTTTCCGGTGACGAACATCCTCCAGTCCTTCGCGACCTTTTGATCTCGCCGCAGCGCCTCGGAAGTCATCCGGTTACAATAAATCGGTGTCTGGAACTTTTTGCACCACACCTCGAGGCCTCCCGCGTGGTCGCCATGCTCGTGCGTGAGCAGGATGCCGTCGATCCCGAGCGGGTTGACTCCACAGGCGCTAAGACGTTCGGCGATCTGCTTCGCGCTCAGCCCGCCATCGATCAATAAACGCGTCCGTGGCGTCTCGATGAGCGCACAATTGCCCGCGCTGCCGCTGCCGAGAATGGTGAGATGAAAGGTGGACACGCGCCGCTGAGCTAAGCGCGAACCGCCGCCACGTCAAAGCGCGGCGCGCACGATTCCCGCCCAGCGACCACCGGTTGATCCGCGCCCGACAAAAAAACTATCTAGCGTTCAACGAGGCCAGGACTTCCGGGTCGCGCACATCGGCCCAGTCGCCGCTGAGTTCGATCGCCCGCACTTTCCCCGTGCTCTGCGCCAGCGTGCGAATCGCATCGGTCAGTTCGTATTCGCCACGCGGGGATTTTTCCAGTTTCGCGGTGTGCTCGAAGATGCTCGGAGCAAACGTATAGACTCCCGCGTTATACCAGGGGCTGGTCGGCTCGCCCGGGCCGGGTTTCTCGCGCACGTCGGTGACGGTGAAACTCCCGTCCACAAAGATGGCACCGCCCTTGGCGATTTCGCCCGGGTTATGTTTCACGGAGATCAGCGCTTCCGCGCCGTCCAGCGCCACGAGGCTGCGATAGTTTTCCGGGTTGATGAGAATATCCCCGTAGCTGAGCACGAAGGGCTGGTTCCCGGCGAAGTCCTTCGCCAGTTCGACGACCCGGCCCGTGCCGTCCTGCACTTCCTGGGTGACGTATTCGACGGCCAGGTCATACGCCGAGCCATCGCCAAAATGGTCGCGCACGACTTCCGCGCGCCAGCCGACCACGATCAGCACGCGTTGCACGCCAGCCGCACGCAGGCCGGAGACGATGTGCCCCAGGATCGGCTTGCCCTGCACGGGCAGCATCGGTTTGGGGATCTCGTTGGTAAGCTCGCGCATGCGGGTTCCTTTGCCCGCGGCGAGCAGAACGGCTTGGGAGACCAGAGGTGAAGACATCGTCCCGCACGCTGTGCGCAGCGCTCTCATCCGGTCAAGTGATTGATCGTGAGGATCGAGAGAAGAATGAAAAGTGAATGACTCCCATCACTCCCCTTCCTCTCATTCCTCCCAGCAAACGCAAAAGGCCGCGTCCAGGACGCGGCCCTTGCGGAAATGAAATGAATTTCTCTTCTCGTGCGCCTTAGCGCATGAGCAGCGCCTGACGGGAGCGTTTGATCTCGCGGGTGATCTTCCGGTGGAAGTGGGCCGGCATGCCGGTCACACGACGGGGAAGGATCTTGCCGCTTTCGGTCACGAATTTCTTCAGCAGCTCGGGATTCTTGTAATCGATCGAATCCAGCGAGATGTCCACGCGACGCCGGGGCATGGCGCGGTTGGCGCGGCGGAAATTGGAACGGCGTTGAGGTGTCTTGGGTGTGCTCATGGTCGTGGACTACTTGATTTCCCGGTGCAGCGTGCGCCGCTTGAGGAACCAGTTGTATTTAACTTTTTCGAGGCGGTTCGGCGTGTTCGGGCTCTTCTTGTTGCGCTTGCTGATGTAGCGCGACGGAGATTTGCCCTCCGCACGGGCCTCGGTGCATTCGAGGATGATGTTCTCGCTTGGCATGGCAGTTTATTCTTCTTCTTTGGTCTTGGTTTCGGGCGTGGTCGTCTCCTCCTCACCGTCGTCGTCGCCTTCATCTTCGGTGAGGCCGAAGAGGGAAGTAACCGGCGTGCGGGATTTGGCGACGCGACGCTGGCGCTCAAACTGCGCCTGGCATTCGACAGTGTAACGCGCGAAGGGCAAAGCCTCGAGGCGCGCGTGAGCGATCGGTTTGCCACTCATTTCGCAGACGCCATAGGTGCCGGCATCGACGCGCTTGAGGGCTTCTTCGATCTCGTAAAGGGCATCCTGCTCCTGGGAGAGGAGCGAAAGGGCGAAATCGCGGTCGTAGGCATCGCTGCCTGCATCGGCCTGGTGCATGCCGAAGGCACTGGCCTCGCTGCCTTCCGCACGGCTGCGGAGGGTGTCCTTGGCAACGCCACTCATGGAGTCGAGCAGTGTGTCGCGGAGCTGGAGCAGGCGATCTTTCTGCTTTTCGAGGAAAGGCGAGAGCTTGACCGGCTTCTCCTTCTTCGGAGCGACGGTAACCGGCTTAACGGGGGCTGCCTTGGGCGCGGTTTTGGGCGCAGCCTTGGCCGCAGGTGCCTTCGAAGCGGGCTTCGAGGCCTTTTCCTTGGCGGAGCTGGCTTTTAATTTCACCTTCTTGTCGCTCGCCTTGGGTGCCGGCTTGGCGGCAGCCGCCTTTGGCGCCTTGGCAGGCTTTTTCGCCGCGTGCTTGGGGGACGCGTTTTTCGATTTGGCTGGCGCTTTGGAAGGCTTGTGTTTTGGCATGATGCGAGGGGAGCGAATCTCAGATTCCTCGGTCCTTTCGGGAAAATTTGGGCGCGTCTTCTACGCGCGGTCCCCTAGCCGCGCAAGGGGTAATTGCCGTCATTTTCTCCGGGGTTAAATCGACACCAGATCTTCCCCCCCGCGCAAGCGCGGCTTGAGGAATTCCATGATGCGGGCAATCGACTCTTCCAAGGAATCGCGATCGGTGTGGACCGTGACCTCTGGATCGGCCGGCACTTCGTAGGGCGCCGAGATGCCGGTGAAATCCTTGATCTCCCCGGCGCGCGCCTTTTTGTAGAGGCCTTTCGGATCGCGCTGTTCGCAGACCTCGATCGGGGCGTTGACGAAAACTTCGATGAACTCGCATCCCCCCTGCAGCGCGACTTCGCGAGCGCGGCGGCGGTCGGCACGATACGGACTGATGAACGCGGTGATGACGATCGTGCCGGAATCGGCCATGAGCTTGGCGACTTCCGCGACGCGGCGGATGTTTTCCTCACGATCTTCGGCACTGAAGCCGAGGTTCGAGTTGAGCCCGTGGCGAATGTTGTCGCCATCGAGCACATAAACGTGGTGATTCGTATTGAAGAGCTCGCGTTCGAGCGCGTGCGACAGCGTCGATTTGCCCGAACCGCTTAAGCCTGTGAGCCACACGACGGCACCCTTGTGGCCGTTGCGGAGCGCGCGGTGTTTCGCGGTAACCTGGCCTTCGCTCCAGAAGATGTTTTGCGATTTCACCTTCGTGCGGTCGAGATAGGTGCCACCGAAAATGATGCCGCCACCGGCGACCTGCCGGTTATCGACGATCACGAATCGCCCCATCAGCGCGTTACGATCCGCGTTGTCCATGACCAGCGGGCCGCGGGTCTGGATCGTCACTTCCGCCACGTCGTTGCGCGCGATGTAGTCGCGCCCGCTCGCGGCGATGTCGAGCGTGCTGGCATCGATGATTTTTTCGACACTCACGATCTCGGCGTCGAGTTCCTGCGTGGTAAGCTTGATCTTGGTGCGCTCACCCACGTTGAGGTTGCGCTTGCCCATCCAGAACAGGCGGGCCTTGAACCGGTTCGATTCGATCGGCGCATCCTTTTCGTGCGAGGCGACGTGGCCACGATCGATAAAAACCTGCTCGGTCAGCGTGATGCCGACGCTTTCCCCGGCCACGGCGGAGTCGCTCTTCGGCGCATTCCATTTCTCGATGCTCGCGACGACGGAGGTCTTATTGTTTGGTGAGAAGACGAGCGTGTCGCCCACCTTGAGCGAACCCGCTTCGATGCGGCCTGCTATGATGCGGCGATCGTCGAAACGATACACGTCCTGAATCGGGAAACGCAGCGGCAGTTCCGCGAGCGATTTCGGCGGCTCGAAGGTGTCGAGCATCTGCGTGATCGTCGGGCCGTTATACCAAGGCATCTCGTTCGGCGCTGCGGCATCGACGTTGAAGCCGTTGCGCGCGGACACGGGCACGAACTGCCGCGCTTCGAGTCCGATCTGCTTGAGGAAGGCCTGGTATTCGCCGACCACTTCGTTGAAGCGCGCTTCGCTGAAATCGACGAGGTCCATCTTGTTCACGGCGACCACGACCTGCGAAATGCCAAGCAGCGAGAGCAGGTAACCATGACGGCGCGATTGCTCCTGCACCCCTTCATTCGCCGCAATGAGCAGCACCGCCGCATCGGCACTGGCCGCGCCGGTGATCATGTTTTTCAGGAACTCCTTATGCCCCGGCGCATCGATGATGACGTAGGGCCGCTTGGCCGTCTTGAACTGGATCTGCGTCGTATCGATGGTGATATTCTGCGCCTGCTCCTCCAGCAGCGCATCGAGCAGGAACGAATACTCGAACTCCATGTTCTCCTGCTTACAGGCCGCCTGCATTTGCTCGACCTTGCCGTCGGGCAGCGACTTCGTGTCGTAAAAAATACGGCCGATGAGCGTGGATTTGCCGTGATCGACGTGTCCGACGAAGACAACGCGGAGGCGGCGGGTTTGTTCGCTATTCAAAGACATGAGACGTTCGGAAGATGGTTGAGTGGACACGGGCTCGTCGGCTTACATGAAGCCCTTCGCGCGCAGCTTCTGCATCGCGTTGCGCTCGTGGTGATCCTGGGCGCGGCCAGCGCGCTCGCTGGTCTTGGTGGTGGCGAGTTCGTCGATGATCTTGTCGATCGTGTCGGCGTCGCTGGGGGCGGGGTTTGAGATCGGCCAGTCGCCGAGCGAGCGGAAGCGGTAACGGTTTCCGTCCGGCGCCTTGCGGGCGAAATACATCTTCGGAATCGGGATGCCTTCGCGTTGGATATACATCCAGATGTCGCGCTCGCTCCAGTCGAGCAGTGCCTGCACGCGGACGTGTTCACCGGGTGCGCAACTGGTGGTGAACTGATTCCAGAACTCCGGCGGCTGATCCTTGTAGTCCCACTCGAAGTCTTTCGTGCGCGGGCTGAAATAACGCTCCTTGGCGCGGGTCGAGTCTTCATCGCGGCGGATGCCCGTGATGAGCGCGTCCCACTTGTGCTCGGCCATGACCTGCTGCAACGCGACGGTCTTCAACTCGTGCGTGCAGGTGATCGGGTCCGCCGTATCGAAGCCGATGGGGCCGCGCTCCGCGTAGTCACCTGTGCCGGCACGCGCGTCTTCGTTGATTTTCACGATCAGGTTGAGGTTATGATACTGCACCGCCCAGTCGCGGTAATCGAGCATCTCCGGAAACTCGTAGGTCGTGTCGATGTGCAGCAACGGATACGGGATGTGACCGCAGAACGCTTTTTTCGACAGCCAGATAAGGACGTTCGAGTCCTTCCCCATCGACCACGGCATGCAGATGTTTTTGAAGTGGTGAAACGCCTCGCGAATGATGAACACACTCTGCGCTTCGAGCGCATCGAGGTGCGCGGCGTCGGCGCGGGAGATTTGTTCCGGGAAAAACGCGGGAGGTTCCGCCGGATCGGGCGCGGCGTAAAGTCTGCCGTAAGCGGGGTGCTTGGTGTGGTCCGTCATTGCTTAAAAAAATCAGATGCTTTCGCCGAGAAAGGTATGAATGCCGCACTCGGCCTTGTCGAAGCCGGTCCAGCGGCCGGCGCGTTCGTTTTCCCCACCGTCGGTAGCCCGGGTGCAGGGCCAGCACCCGATGGAGCGAAAACCGCGGTCGTGCAGCGGATTGTAGGGAATCTTGTTCTCGCGGATGTGCGCCCAGACGGCGTCGCGCGACCACGGAGCCATCGGGTTGAGCTTCAGGATGTAGTGATCGCGGATGACGTCGAAATGGTAGAGTTCGAGGATGCGCGTCTTCTCCCGCGTATCGCTCTGCTGGCGGCGCAGGCCGGTCATCCAGACACTCAGGGTCTCCAGCTTTTTCTGGAGCGGCACGACTTTGCGCAGAGTGCAGCAGAGATCCGGCTTGGTTTTCCAGAGTTCGGGACCGAGTTCCGCCGCCTGTTGCCCAGGGGTCTGCTCGGGGAGCAGCCCTTCGATCTCGATGCCAAAGTGGTCTTCCAAGCGCTTCTTGAGTTCGATCGTCTCAGGAAAAAGGAGCTGCGTATCGAGCGTAAAAACCGGGATGCGGAGCCCGGCGCGAACGGCATGATCGATCATCACCAACCCGGCGCCTTGGAAGCTCGTGCCGATGGCCGCCTTCTCGCCGTAGTTCTCCCACGCCCAGCGGAGAATCTCTGTCAGCGAAGAGCTCTCGAACTTCTCGGCGAGTTCGCGGACTTGTTGAGGATGGATGGAATCAGCGGCTAAAGACAAAGTCTATAGGAATAGTAGGGATTTATACTTTCCACCGGCCTGCCTGCCTTGGCAAGGGCTTTTCGCTACGACCGGAGAGCTTGCTCGATCCCTTCCCGCAGGTTGCGTCCCACTGTCGGCCACGCATACCGCTCGCCTACGTCCCGAAAGCCGGCCTCGCCGAACTGGCGGCATTTGGCCGGGTCGGTGAGCAACTCCCGCAAAGCAGCGGCGAGCGCTTCGGCATCGTCGGAGGGAACCACCAGGCCCGATTCACCATGGCGCACGAGTGTGGGCATCGCGCCCACGTCGGAGACCACGACGGGGAGCTTCTGGTAAAAGGCTTCGATGACCGCGATGCCGAATGGCTCCACTCGTGTCGGCAAACATAGCACCGAACCGCGCACGACCTGGCGCTTCACGTCCTCGCGTGAAATCTTGCCCAGTTCCTCGCACCACGCCTGGCCGAGATTCGGCCGGCAACCGACGACGATGAGCTGCGCGTCCGCCACATCGACGCGCAGCCGCTCGAAAGCGCGGGCGAGCGTGGGCCCGCCTTTGCGTTCCCAATCGACGCCAACGAAGACGACGGTGCGGTTCGCGTAGCCACCGTTCTGCAGCGGCGCGGGCGACGGATCGACGTTGCTGCCGCCATACACCGTCGTCACACGCGACGGAGAGAGCTGGTAATCCTCACAGAGCGAATCGCGCACATGATTGCTCATCACGAAGACGTGCCGCGCATGCGCGTAAATCTCCCGCTCGAGTCCCGTCCACGGCTCCGGGAAAAGATCCTCGGAGCGAAACGCCGGATACCGTTTGTTCGCGAGGTGCGTGTGATCGGTAAAGACGAAATTAGGGATCCCCTCGACGCTCGCGTCGAAAATGGACTGCGTCTGGAAGGTGAACGCGTATTCGGCACGACGAGGAGCCAGTCGTTCGTTGATGAGCCGGCGCACTTTGCGGAAGAGAAATGGCGTGCGCAACGCGAGGAGCAGCGGTGCGCGCCAGCTGGGGGCAAACTTGCGCGAATAGAGCCACGCGGCCTGTAGCACCCCGAGTCCATACGCTGCACGATGCGTTTTGATGAGATCGTCGTAGATATCAATCACGTCGATTTCCAGCTCCGGAAATTGCGCGGCAAGTTGCTCGCGCACGGAAACGTTCGTGTAAGAAAAAAGACCGTTCTTGATGTAGGCGATCCGCCGCTTCGACACGTCAAAAAAGATCGGAGCCTTATAACAGGGCCATCAGATCGCCTCGAGAGTGGATTCCAGCCGGGGCGCCTCCGTCTTCTCGACCGGCGCCTTGCCCTCGACTTCCTTGAGCCGTTCCCATTCCTGCATCGCGCCCGAGTGACCCAGCGATTTGGTCGTCTCGCGCACCCCGCCGGTCAGCACAATTCGCACGGTGTCGAGCAGGATGAACACATCGAGAAACCAGCTCATGTGCTTCATGTAGTAGAGATCGTATTCGAGTTTCCGCCGGGCATCCTGCGCGGAAGCACCATACGGATAGTTCACCTGCGCCCAGCCGGTGAGACCCGGCTGAATCATCAGTCGCTCCTCGTAGAACGGAACCTGCCGTGCAAGTTCGCGGATGATCTCCGGCCGCTCCGGCCGTGGACCGACAAAGGACATCTCACCGGTGAGCACGTGCCAGAGCTGGGGGATTTCATCGATCCGGTAGCGGCGCAAAATCCGCCCGATCCACGTCACGCGCGGATCGGTGGTCGCATCTTTCGATGACCACTGCGCTCCGTTTTTCTCCGCGTCGGTGCGCATCGTGCGAAGCTTGAGCATGGTGAACCGCCGGCCGAACTGCCCGGTGCGCTCCTGCCGATACATGACTGGTCCGGGCGACGTGATCCGGATGCCCAGCGCCGCGAGGGCGAGCAGCGGCGAGCCAAGGACCAACCCCGTGCCGGAAGCGATGATGTCGAAGAGCCGCTTCACCTTTTTGATGTAGAGCAGATGCGGCTCGCCGCTCGCGTTGAGCAGCCACTCGTGCGTCACGAGTTCGATCGGCACATACTGCTTCACTTCTTCGCAAAGAATGATCAGCGGCATGACGGTGACCCCTGAGTAGCGGAGGTGGCAGAAATGCCGGGTGAGCGAAATGTTGTTGAGATTCTTGTGCGTGCAGAGGACGCGATTGACGCGGTGGCGCTTCACGAGATCGGCCAGTTCCTCCACCGTCCCGAGTAGCGGCGCGTTCCCCTTGGGGGTGTAGCCGCACGCCGCGACAACGCCAATCAACTCCAGGTTGTGACTGCGAAAATCTTCGAACAACCGCGTTTCCGCTTCCTCGAAAGGACTCGAAACGATGTAAACGACGCGCTCCCGCGTGGCCAGCAACGTATGCAACAGCCAGGCGTGATGCGTCAGCACCAGCACGAACGTGAGCGAACCGCCGATCAACATCACACCACGACCGAGCGGGTGCGCGGAGCCGATATATGAACCGCCGATCACCACCAGCATGGCGAGGACGCTGCATCCCAGCAGCAGCACCGCGCGCTCAAACAAGCCGCGGCCTCCACTATGCGTCGAATAAAGACCGGCGATATAAACGACCGCGGAAAACACCCCGCCGCCGAAGGCAACCGCAGGCCAGTGAATCAGCAATGGCAGATCCGCCTCATCACCGAAACGCAGAAACGCGGCCGCGACAAACGCGCCGACGATCAGCAGCGCGTCGATCAGGAAATGCAGCGCGACGTGGAACCAATGTTTTTGGAGGATCCCGTTAGCGTTCAATGGGCGATTGGGAGGGCGGCGGGTTGAAAGCGCGATGTAGTTCGCGCGGATGGACATACGGGATTTCCCGTAGCCATGCGTCTGCTTAATACTGCCGGTGAAATGTGCAAGGCAGACATTTGTCTTTCCGCCACACGGGCGTCCAGTTTGCAATCGTTAAGGTCTGGCTGCCGAGGCATGGCATTTGAGAGAAAGCGCGTCGCGCGCCAAGGAGTGGTGAATTTCCCTGATTTTTCGATGTTTTGCCGCTTGAACCGCGCGCGTCCGCCAGCGTAGAAACTCACTCCTATGGCCAAGAAGCTAACCAAAACCCAACTCCAGACCATCCTCGCAGAAAAAACCGCGACCACCAAAAAGGTCGCCGCTCTTTTCCTCGAAACCCTCACCTCGATCGCCTACGGCGAAGCGAAGAAGAACGGTGAATTCGTTCTCCCCGGTTTCGGCAAGCTGGTGAAGCAGAAGCGCAAGGCGCGCATCGGCACCAACCCGAAGACCGGCGAGAAGATCAAGATCGCCGCGAAGACCGTGGTGAAGTTCCGCGTGGCGAAAGCCGCGAAGGACTCGATCCTCGGCGCCAAGTAATCCCGCCGGCGATCGGCCCGTCCGATCGTCAGCGACCAGCGGCACGCCGGACTGCTCGTTCATTCGAGCGCCGGCGTGTCGTCGTTTTTGGGAATTGATTGCGCGATTCGGAAGTGTGTCGGGGAGCGCAGGCTGCCAGCCTGTGCCGTTTGGCAGCTTGCCGAACGGTTGTTCTCGCGCGGCGAGCGGTGAAGTCGTGGGATATGGCGGACTTCTGCCCGTAGCGCAGCCTCCGGCGGGTCCGTGCTGTGACCTCGTTCTGCTCAGCGCTGTGCGTGCACCGCGCCGTTCGGCGGGATGACCAGGCGCAGCGAGACCGAATCCGCAAAGTGGCCGTGCAGACGTTCGTCGGGAGTGCTCTTCGCCGCCGCGACACTCACCAGCAACAAGTTCGCACCGGCGGGAATTTCAAAACGCACTTCGTCGCGCTCCCATGTCGTGGGATCTTCGTCGGTAACAATCGTGTCCTGACTGTAGGCGAGCGCCATCTCGGGACGATGCCCCCACCACAGATTTTTCACCTCTTCCGGACTGCCACGATACGCAGCGAGCACGACCACAAATTCGCTCACCGATTTTTCGCCGCCCACGCGATTGAACCACGCGGAAAGTTCCGCCGTCACCCCGTTCTCGACCGCATCCTTGTAAGGCGTGAGGTCCACGAACTGCCATTGCTCGGAAGCCGACCAGACATCGGTTTCGCGGCCATGCACCGGACCTTCGCCGGTGAGCATGAAGTTCAGCATCCGCTGACCCGTCTGCGGGAAAATGCCATCACGCGGCCCCGAAATTTCGCACGCATCTCCGCTCCACACTCCCGCCGCGATCGGCATCCCATCGGTCCCAACAGCAGCTCCTTCAAAGTCGGCGCCTTTCAGAGGCTCAGCAATAATCTGTCCTGCACTCGGAAACTCGCGAGCATCGCTTTTGATGGACGCCACCGCCACCGCATGAGGATCGAGCCGCACCGCCATGTCGCGTTGGAGCGGTTTCATCGTGCTTTTGAAAACGGAGTCGGGCGTCACGTCCACGCGCCCTTCGAAAACGTGAGTTTCCACAAGACCCGAGGGCGAGGCCTTCACACCGAAGCGAGTGCCGCGATCCACGATCTTCCCCGCTGAGGTATCGATGGTGAATCCAACCGCGGTGGGCGGCACCTTGGCCGAGATCTTGCCTTGATGCAGAAGCACCTGTCCGCCATTGAGCAGATCAAGCCGCGCTGGACCTTCCGCGACGAGCGTAGCACCATTGCGAAAGCCGAGTTCAACCACCCCGGAATCAAGCACCAGCGTTTCGCGGCGGAGCGCGTCACCCCAGCGGAGCGGACGTTGACGCGCGCCCCAGTGTGCTCCGGAATCGTCGCGCACGTGTGCGATCACTGGATTGGCCATGCGTCCCACCGGCTGTTCCTGGCGCGGCGGAAACCAGATGGAATGATAGATGAGCAGCAGCACCGCAGCCACACCGGCCGCGAGCGAAGCCAGCGCGTTAAACGCCGTCCACCAGCGCGCACCGGAAGGTTCCGGAGGTTGCGGCCGCCGAAGTTTTCCGGCCGTCGGTTGCGGTTGCGGAGCCACCATTTTGGCAGCCTGCGCCGCCTGCGCCGGCAGGGTCGTATGCGCGAGCACTTTCTTCACGACCGCCTCATCCGAAATGCCCCGCACATGCGCCAGAATTCCTTCCTCCAGCCGCGCCGGCTGCGGATCAAGCATGGCCTTGAGTGCGGTGTGAATCCGACGTTGGGCCACGAGTTCATCCATCCCGACGGGATCGGCCAGCATGCGCTCCTCGAAAGCGGCTTTGTCCGCGCCGGAAAGCATCCCCGAAAAATAATCCGCGAGTTCCTGGTCAGATGGCATCGGGGACAGCGGCAAGTTTGGTTTCGATGCAGTCGCGCAACTGGCGGCGGACACGGAAGAGAGTCACGCGCACCCACTCGGCACTCCGCTCGAAGACCGTGGCCAGTTCTTCATTCGTGCGACCGAGACGGTAGCGCTCCTCGACGAGACGGCGCACATTTTCCGGCAGACGCGAAAGACACTCTTCGAGAAAGATCGCTTCATCGCGAAGCGCGCGCTGCTCGGAGTCACGCGTAAGAGCAGCGATCTGTGTCTGCTCGAAGCGGGAGAGGTTGGCCTGCTCGCGCCCAAAGCGCAGCAACTCCGACCGCACCAGGTTCCATGCGATGGCGCGAAGCCATGGCCGCAATGGTTTGTCCGCATCGAAGCGAGCGATCTCCCGAAAAGCGAAGACGAAGGTCTCATGTGTCACCTCATCCGCGAGATGCGGCACCGGCAGACGGAGACAAACGAAGGACCGCAGTTCAGCCAGGTGCCGCCGCACCAGCGGAGCAAACGCCTCGAGATCCCCAGCCTGCACCCGGCGCACGAGTTCCGACTCTTGCGCGGGAGTGAGGCTGGTTTCTGGGACGACGGGCGTCATGCTTTAGCAAAGCGGGCAAGCCTGCTCGCGGAGGGACAATCGCGAGACGCTGGTTTACACCATTTTACTGTGTTTAGTGTGTCAGTTGACGTAAACGGCCTCGTTGGAGAGGAGGAGGGTCTGGGCGAAGGTTTCCCAGGCGGTGAGCGGTTTGCGTTCGACCCAGTCGCCTTCGTTCTTGATGGCCTCACGCCGGGCGTTGCGCATGTTGCCGCGGCCG
>JBGAGV010000001.1:0-555614 GCA_044226525.1 Chthoniobacteraceae bacterium
ATCGTCGAGCGGTTTACTCGGCGCGGGCGGGCAAGCGCGGCGGTTTTCAAGGCGCGGAGATCATCCGCACCGATGAGCTTCACATTGAGGTCAACGAGTGCGAGCTCGTATGCGTGTGGTGTCGGTTTCATGCTACTGTTTGGGGTTCGGGTTGTGCCTCGGCTGACTGCGAATCAGCTCCGGCGGAAAGGCGTTCGATGACCAGCGACGCGATGACGCCGGCGAAAAGCTCGGTGCGGGCGTGCTCGGGATTGCGGCGGAAAAATTCGTCAACCTCCGCCTGCGCGGCGGTGCAGAGAAGCGGTTGCGCGCCCAGCCACTTGAGATAGGCACCCGCGCGATTCTCGAAGTCCTGGGCGGGCGCGCTCATTCAGGTTTTACGAGTTCGAGTTGCTGCGGAGTGACAAGCTCGCGCAATTTCTCTTCGACCAGCGCGTGCAGGAAACGGCCCTCACGGCGCGCCCGGTCCCGCAACGCCTTGTGTAAGGCGGGGTCGATGGTGATATTCGTCTTCTTGGCCTTCTCGTCGCTCACAGGTAGTCCTCCCCGTGGTTGGCGCCCCCGCATGAGCACTCGCAATTGTGGCCGCGTGCCGACGTGCACCGTGCGTCGCACGGGCATCCTGTGACTGTGCCCTTGACCTCATTGGTCAGCAGGTTGCGCTTGTGGGTAACGCAGTAGAGGTCCGGGATCACGTGCCGGAGCGGGGCCATGACCTTGTAGGCTTGCGCAGAACCCGGCATGCCGACGAATCCGCGTGTGTAGCGGGTCTCTTCACGCAGCGGGCAATCGAAAGCGACGGTGACTTTGCAGCCTTTGCTGCCGCAACGCAGGAGAAAGCGGCGAGCAGCGGGCTTTGCCGGGGCGAATTTCGTATCGAGTAAGGTCGCGCTCATGTGACGCACAGTGCGTCACTGTGCGTCATATGTCAAAATTTTTTTTGATTGTTTTTGAAAGGCTTTCGTCAGACTCGCCGAATCACATGGCCAAATACCTCAATCTTAGGATCGCGGCGGCGGTGGGAGAGCGCCTGAAACCTCACGCCGAGGCCCTCGAATGGACGCCAAACAAGTTCGCGGAAAAGTGCGTTCAGATCGTCCTCGATATGATCGAAGACCCATCAAAACGCGTCCTTCCCGAGGTCGTCGCAATGCTCGATGCGCGAGCGAAAGTGATCGTGGAAGCGAAGCAGCTCGGTGAAAGCAAACACGAGCCGGGCGGGCGCGGCGCGCCTATGGCAGTGATCGTGGGGGCAGGCGCGAGCCGCAAGCGCGCGTAGCAACCGCAGTTGCGAATACATTAGGGATGGGTAGGGGAAACTCCCTATAGGAATGCCAACCCATCCCGATCAAACGCCGACGAAGCTATCGGTCTCGCCATGCTGGACGTGCAAGCATTGGCAGAGCACGTGGCTGATGAGCGCGAAGGTTCTGAGCCAGGCGGCGAAAGCGAGAGAGGACGAAAGCTCCAAGCCCAAGCGACGCTCGTGGTTTAACCGCGTGCGGACGCGCTTCCTCATCGCGCTCGCCGGCATCACGTCGCTTCTTCTGATGATGAACGCGCGCCTTTGCATTCTCGTCTGCGACTTCAAAGTGGATTTCGGGACTCTCATCGGCCATCCGCACGGCAAGCCGGATGACGTCTTCGCGCCATTGCTCGACTGGGTCTTTTCCGCCGTGCTCTGATTGTCGCCTTCCGACACAAAAATTACGAAGCGGGGCGGAGCGTCACAATGGCAACATGACCGGGAATGCAAGACCCACGGCACATCCGCATCAACAACGCCGACGATCCCGACCGCCTCGAGCGGTTTGAAAAAGCGCTGAAAGCTGCGGCTGCGGATGGCAATCAGGTGATTCGTGAGCTCATCGATGCCTATTGCCTCTTCATCGAAGAAAACGAGCACTCGCCGACGTTCCCCGTGCGACTCGTGCCCGCGGTCGGGACTCGACCGAAGCGCAAAAAGTAGCGGCTTGACTCCGGATTGAACAAAGGGCGCACTGCGGGCGTCTTACCCACCCGCTATGAAGATGCTCCCGGTTCTCCTCTCACTCGTGGCCACGTGCGCGCTGGCCGAAGATCTCAAGATGGCTGATGGCCGTGAGATTAAGAACGCGACTGTTAAGCGTGCGCCCGGTGAAGTGCTGATCGTCGAAACTGACGGCGGCGTTGAACGCATTCACGTAAGCAAGCTCGCGACTGCGGACCAGCTCCGCTACGGCTACGATGCAGCCAGGTGCGCGAAAGACGCGGAGCAATCGGCGAAGATCCGTGCGGAGCAAAAGGCCCGCGATGAGGAAGCCGCTCGCAAATACGCAGAGCTGCACGCGGGCGAAGTCGAGATTTACGGCAAGGTAATTTCCGTGCTCGCCGAGGGAGTGCTCGTGAGCGTGAACGAAATGGATGGCGCCATGCAACCGTCACGGCCGGTGATCTACCTCCGCAATCACCCGCTGCAAAAGAGCATGGTCGATTCCGACCGCGTCGCGGTGACGGTGAAACACTCCGGCAAGTTTGAATACGTCACGGCCCTGGGCGCGGCCGCGACTGTGCACGCTTATGATTATGTCGGGCTTGCCGAGCCGGTGACTGTGCTCAATCCGCGCGTGAGCCGCCTGCAGAGCGTGGGCGGCAACGTCGCACGTTGATTTTACTGCCCCGGCAGTAAAATCGGTTCAGTCGCCAGCGCGGGCGGCATCAACGCGAGGAACTTCTCTCCCATCGCTTTCGTGCCGCGCTTCGTCCTGATAGACAGCGTAGTCCATCGAGGCGCACGTGTGGCGCATCGCATCATGCGGCCACGGCCAGCAACCGGCCTGCACGCGCAAGGCCCGCCAGTCGTGCTTGAACGCCGGCGGAACGATCCAGTCACCGGGGCAAAGCTCATTCCAGATCTTGAGCCAGGCGCGCGCATTTGGCGGCAGTTCGATCACACGCCGGCGGCGCGTCCGCGAAGCACTCGGCTTCGCGTGCTGCGCGGAAATCATCATCACTCCATCGTCGATATGCAGGCTCGAGCGCGGCGTGCGCTTCATCTCCTCCGGACGCGGGCCGCCGAAGAGACCGATCGCGGCAACGCCGATTGCCGGCCGATAGATGAAGGCTGGCTCGTATCGGGCCAGGCGAAAGTTCCAAGCCTCGCCAACCCCATTCAACGCCGTCGTCAGCAGGCTCTCACTCGCTTCAACCGACAGCGTGCCAATCTCCGGTTCCACTCGCGCACGCAACTCGATGTCGAGGCAGGGATTCACGCCGAGATAACCTTCCTCGATACCCCACGCGAACATTGAAGAGACGGTGCCGAGGTAGTTTTGCTGCGTCTTCCACGTCCACTCCTCACTCCAGATCCAATCGCGCACTTCCTTTTTCGTCACCTCGTGCGCGAGCTTCATTTCGCGGCCGGCGAGGAAGTCGCCAATCGAGATCCACAGCTTCTTAATCCACTCCGCGCTGACTTCCTTCTCCACGCGGCTCTGTTTGAATTTCACCCATAGCTCCTGCAGCTCAATCGGTCCCTTCTTCCGCTTGCCGTGCAACAGCGCAAGACTCACCGCCTCATCGAGTGAGATTCCCGCTTCGGACAGGCGGCGCTCCGCGTCCTGGTAACGCACACGCGTTTCCGTCGAGATCGAGAATGCTTCAGTGCCTTGCGTCTTCAGCTTCTTCCCCCACCGCTCCATTTCCTTCTCGGCCGCGCCTTTCGTCGGAAAGAGTTTTTGGTATCGCCGACGCTTCCCCTCGATGACGACATAACCGGCATCGAACTGGTAGCCGGTCTTGCCCGAGGGATATTTGCGCTCACGAATCTGCACTCGCGGACCTTACCGCGTGGCACAACGTGGCACAAGAGTTTGTTCCCCAGCGTCCTTTTTGGTCCCTTTCCAGCCGTCTGTGCCTTATTGCTTACTCTGTAAGCTGGCTCCTGAGGTAGGGATCGAACCTACGACCGATCGGTTAACAGCCGATTGCTCTACCGCTGAGCTACTCAGGAGTTGGCGCTTGCGGGGGCGTGTATATGCTCGGGACGAGCGGGTCCGGCAACCGATTTTTTGCGGGAAATGTGGCATGGGGATGGACGGGCTTTTCCGATCGGTCAGGAGGGATGGGGCATTTTGAGTCGGTGGCCACGGTTTGGGTGCGACGGGGCTTGACCGAGTGGCCGGTGGTCGCGAGGGTCCGCGCCTTCTCGCACCTTGGACTTTCATCTCGAATCCTCACATCACGATCTGGAGCAAACTGTTCACGCCATTGTGGCTTCGCTCGCGCAACAACGCGGGGTGGAGGTGAATGAGACGCGGCTGGAACTGCGGGCGCTGACGGCGCGGGTGCTGGAATTCAAACTGGCGTGCAAGGTGCGGGCGATGATCGTGTCGGCCACCCTGCATATCGTCGGACGGGCGGAGATCGGGGACGATTTGGCGGCGCGGTTTACCGAACTGGCGATCGAGGGGGAGGGGATGATCGCGGGAATCGCGAAGACCGCGCTGGAGCCGCGGCTGGCTGAGCTGCGCGCGAAGGTTTACCCGATCGCGGACTTGAAGCTGCCGGGGCTGGCGATGCGGGATGTGAACGTGTCGGCAGGCGAGAAGGTGCGGCTGACGGTGCGGGTGGAAGCGGCTGCGTAAGGCGGTTGGCAGGAGCGGAGGAAAGTAGTTCGAACCTCTGGTTCGATTCATCCGCAAGGCTGTCCGCCGCGTGATCTCTGCCCGGTCAAACGGCGGGGGGCTTGCCGGGTTGGAGCAACGCCGCTCTGGGGGGGGTATCGCGCGTCGGCACGGTGCGGAGTGCCGTGGCTACAAGTCCCACCGCGAGCAGCAAGCTGCTCTCTTTCCATAGCGGCAGCAGGCTGCCGCGGTCCACGGGAAGTCCGAGCGCTTACTTCGCGTTCGCGGCGGCGGTTTTGGAGCCGCGGGTCAGTTCGACGAGGTCGGTGAGGATGTTGAGGGTTTCGCGACGGATGGCGTCCACGACTTTGTCGGGCGCGTCGCTGTCATCGTCGGCATCGTCGTCATCGGGCTTGGCGCGTTCCTTGCGCGCGGCGGCATCCTGTTTTTCCTTCTCTTCGGCGAGCTGAAGGGTCTGCGCGCTGACGGTGTCGAGGGTGACGAGGTAACGCTTCTCGTTGGCCGGCTTTTCCTTCGCGCGTTCGGCTTTGCGGGCTTCCTTGCGGGCCTTCTCTTCCTCGATTTCGGCTTTGCGTTTTTCGAGGTTCAGCGAAAGGCGATTTTCCGCGAGGCGCTTATTCACGAGGTCGCTGTCTTCCTGGATATATTTGAACTCCGGATCGTTTTTGGTGCGAGCGGCGCTGCGATTGACGAGTTCGGCCTTGGGCAGGCTGCCGTTCCAGCGCTCGAAGGGCACCGGATCGACGGTGTCGTAAGCGAGCGGACCTTTGAGCGCACCTTCACCGATTTCGGGATGATCGGTGGGCGAGGGGAGCTTCACGTCGGGGAGCACGCCCTTGAGCTGCGTAGAACCGCCGGCGATGCGGTAGAACTTCTGGATGGTGAGCTTGAGCGCGCCGGCATCGCTGCCGCCGCCGAGGAAGGGCATCACGCGCCCGATCTCGATCATGTTCTGAACGGTGCCTTTGCCGAAGGTGCTGGAGTCGCCCACGATGATGGCGCGACCGTAGTCCTGAAGTGCGGCGGAGAAGATCTCGCTGGCGCTGGCGCTGAGGCGGTTGGTGAGGACGATGAGCGGTCCATCCCACGCGATGGTGCTGTCGCGGTCGCGGGAGACGTGAATGTTGCCGTTGGAATCCTTGGCCTGCACGACCGGTCCGCGCTTCACGAAGAGGCCGGTGAGGTTCACGGCTTCATCGAGGGCGCCGCCGCCGTCGCGCCGGAGATCGACCACGAGGCCGGTGATGTTTTCCTGCTTGAGGCGATTGAGCAGCGCGAGCACGTCCTTGGTGGTGCTCTTCGCATTGGCGGCGCCGCTGTGTTCCATGTCGGCGTAGAAGGAAGGCAGCACGATCCAGCCGAGCTTCTCCGTGCCACCACTGGGCGTCGGGCGCTCGATGAGTTCGGCTTTGGCTTCCTGTTCCTTGAGTTTGATCTCGTCGCGCTTGATCTCGACGATCTTTTTCATGCTCGGGTCGGTCGCATTCACCGGGAGCACTTGCAGGCGGACGACGGTGTCTTTCTTGCCGCGGATCATCTCGACGACCTTGTCGAGCTTCATGTCCATCGTATCGACGAACTCCTTGTCGCCCTGCGCCACGGCGGAAATGCGGTCGCCGACCTTGATCTGGCCGCTGCGAGCGGCGGGGCCGCCGGTCACGAGTTCCATGATCTTGGCGTAACCTTCATCGCTCTGCAGCACGGCGCCGATGCCGACGAGGGAGAGGCGCATGTTGATGGCGAAGTTTTCCAGCTCGCTCTTGCTGAGGTATTCGCTGTGCGGGTCGTAAGTCTGGGCGAGGGTGGTGAGGAAGATCTTCACCATGTCGTCCTTGGTCTGCTCGTTGATGCTGCGAAGCAGGCGGTCGTAGCGTTTGTTGATGCGCTCGATCGGGTCCTTGTCCACGACCTTGCTGAGCTTGTCGGCGAGCACTTCGTTTTCGACCCGCGCGCGCCAGATGGCGTCGGCGGCGGCTTCGTCCTTCGGCCACGCGGCTTTCTGGCGGTTCACCTCGACGGTGCCGGTGCCAGTGAGATCGAACTTCGTTTTGAGCAGTTCCTTAACCTTCGCCACACGCTCGGTGAGCCGTTTTTTGTAGAGATCGTAGATAATGTAGGCCGGCTCCGGATTGCCGAGGAGAATGTCGTCGTCGAGCGTCGTCTCGTATTTCTTGGCGAACTGATCGACGTCCTTCTGGGTGAAGAAGAGGTGATTGTAGTCCAGCGCCTCGAGGTAGTTCTTGAGCAATTCCTTCGAGAGCTTGTCGTCGATCTTGCGCCGGCTGTAGTGGCCCTGCTCGAGGAGGCGGCCGACGGAGATCATGATCTGCCCCGGCTCGGGTTCCGCGAAAGTCGGTGTGGTGCTGAAAAACGCGGTGGCGAGCAACCAGGCAATGGGGCGTATGGACTTCATGGAAAACGGCGTGGGAAAGTTACAGAAAGTTGGCAAAGCACAAGGCAGGACACGTGGCATCATGGACTGGACGGAAGTGCAGGTAGCCGAGAAGGTTTCCACTGGCCACCAGCGTCCTGCCGTTCGTATCTGTTGAGCACATGGAGATCGATACTTTCACTGGCGGTGTCTTTGATACGAACTGCTTCTACCTTCCGGCTGCGCGAATTTTGATCGATGCACCGCAGGATGCGGCGGAGTGGCTGCGCGTGCGGCAGCACAAAGTGGATCTGATGCTGCTCACGCACGGCCACATTGACCACGTCTGGGACGCGGCGAAAATTCAGCGGGAGCACGGCTGCCGCGTGGCTTATCACCCGGAGACGCAACCCATGGTGACGGAGCCGGATTTTTTCCTGAAGTTCGGTTTCGCGTGGGAAATCGAGCCGGTTTCCGGGGGGGAATTGATCGACGAAACGCCGTCCGCCCGGTTCCAAGGCCTCGAATTCCAGACGCTCTACGTGCCCGGCCATTGCCCCGGCAGCCTCTGTTTCCTGTGGAAGGAAAAGGGCATCCTGTTCGGTGGCGACGTGCTGTTCGCCGGAGGAATCGGCCGGTGGGACCTGCCCGGCGGTGACCGGGATTTGCTCCTGAACGGCATCCGGGAGAAGCTCTTTCCGCTCGGGGACGACATCACGGTGCTCCCCGGTCATGGCCCGGCCACGAAGATCGGTCGCGAACGGATGACCAATCCGTTCCTGCAGGAGTTTTAAATCCGCCGACGACACCGAGAGATGAGATTGAGGCTTTTTATCGGCGAAAATCTGCGAAATGTGCGGATTAACCCTTCATGCCACTCACACCCGCTCAACTTGCCGCTCTCCGCCAGGACTACGCCCAGCGAGGGCTCGACCTGCCCGATCTCGATCCCGATCCGATTCGACAGTTCCAGAAATGGCTGGGGGAAGCGCACGAGCAGGAACTCCTGGAACCGAACGCGATGATCGTGGCCAGTGTGGACGACCAAGGGCAGCCGTGGACGCGCACGCTCTTGCTCAAGGTCTGCGACGAGCGCGGTTTCACCTTCTTCTCAAACTACGAAAGCGCCAAGTGCCGCCACCTGTTCAAGGAGCCGCGCTGTTCGCTGACGTTTCTGTGGACGGCGCTGGAGCGTCAGGTCCACGTCGCCGGACACGCGTCGCCGACGACTCGCGAAGAAAGCGAGGAATACTTCGTCACCCGTCCGGCGACCAGCCGGCTCGGGGCGTGGGCTTCGCGCCAGAGCGAAGTCATCCCGGATCGCGCCTGGCTGGAGCAGCGTCAGGCCGAATTCCTTGCGCAATACGGTGAGACGAACATTCCCTGTCCGCCGAACTGGGGTGGCATCCGCATCCGCCCGCACACGATCGAATTCTGGCAGGGCCGCCGCAGCCGTCTCCACGACCGCTTGCGCTACAAACGCACGGGCGACACGTGGAAGATCGACCGGCTGTCGCCGTAGTCGGATCAAGTTGGATTAACCTGGATTTCCTCTGTAGTTCCGGCTCGTCATCGCCGTGGTTTCGCGTGGATGGATTGACGGAAACTCGGATCTGGTGAGCCGAACCATGCCCTGTGCGCTGCCTTGATTCGCTGGGGTGATTTCGCAGGCTGGATCAAGTTGGATTAACTTGGATTTCCTCTGTTACTCACCCGGGAGTTCCATACGCCCCTTCCGTTCAGAATTTCAAAGATCGAGGTGTTGCGATCGCGACGGTTGGCCTCTGGGATGCCCCCCAAAACTCAGCCTTCCCGCCGCTGCTCGTTGCGTGGGAATGGTCGCCTCGACATCAGGCGTTCGCAAACGGTCCATTCTGTCGATTCGGGAGAACTCCGCCGGCCGGGTGGTGGCAGTGGTGGGCAAGCGCACCCTAAAACGCCACGCCGAAGCTGAAGTGGAAGGCGCCGAAGTCTTCGTCTTTGCGGCGGTCGGGGTTGATGCCGTAGTCGAGGCGGAGGGGACCGACGGGGAGGGCGTAGCGGATGCCGACGCCGAGGGCGTAGCGCAGGTCGTCGGCGCCGGCGTTGTCCCAATCGACGAGATTGCCGGCGTCGGCGAAGACGGCGCCTTGCAGGCCGGCGATGCCGAGCGGGAAGGTGAACTCGGCGTTGAAAACGGTGTAAAATTCGCCGCCGAGCGGGTTGTCGTTCTTGTCTTTCGGGCCAAGTTCGCGCTCCGCGAAGCTACGCACGGTGGTGGCGCCGCCGTTGAAAAAACGGACGTCGATCGGGATGCTTTCCGCGATGGGTTGAATCGCTCCGACGCGCGCGCCCAAGGCAAGCTGGCACTTGCGCACCGGCACATACCACGAGAAGCGAATGACCTCGCGGGTGAACGATTGCTGGCCATCGACGAGGCCCACATCAAATGCGGTGGTGAGGACCCAGCCACGCGTGGGCACTACCGGGCTATCGCGGAAATCGGTCGTCTGTGCGACGCCGACGCTGATGAAGGTGTAGTCGGTCGGGCCGAGCAAGGTGGGGTCGATCGGGTCGGTGTCGGACTCGGTGACTTTGACGGTGCTGACTTGCGTGAAACCGCTCAGTTCGAGACGTGGCTGCACTTTCCACCCGAGTTCGCCGCGCCAGCCGATCTCTTCCTTGTGGTAACCTTCTTCGTCGCGATTCGCGCTGAATATCTTAGTGTGGAGGTTCAGCCGGGGTTGGTCGAGGAACCACGGATCGACGTAAGCCAGTTCGGCATTCAGCCCGCGCAAGGAGTAGTCGGCCTGAAAAGTCAGCGGACGGCCATTGCCGAAGAGATCCTTGTCGGCGAGGCGGATACCGACCTTGGCGCCGTCGTAAGTGCCGTAGCCCAGCGTGAAGCCGATTTCCTTCGATTTGGCTTCCTCGACCAGAAAATCGAGCCGCACGGTGTGGTCCGGCAGTGCGATCGAAGAGAGGCGCAGGGTGCTGAAAAGGCCGGTGCGCAGCAGTTCGCGGAAGGTCTCGTCCACCTTCTTTGGGTCATAGACCTGACCGGAGAGATGCTGAAAGCGCCGCGGGAGAAAGCTCTCGCGCAGGCGCGGGCGGGGCTGGGTTTCGTTCCTGGTCGTGATGCCGTCGAAGCGATGCAGGGCGCCCGGTTTCGCCGTGAGGCGGATCGAAACGCGGCCGTTTTTCGCAAGCTTTGGGTCGGCTTCCAAGGCGACGGTGGCGAGGAAGTAACCCTTCGATTTGTAGAATGACTCGAGGTTACGCTGCATGGCGACCGCCTCGGTTTTCGAGAAGGGGCCCTCGGGCGATTCGCGGATCGCCTTCATCAGATCGTCGCGCGGGAAAAGGGTATCGCCCGCGAAAACGACTTCACCCACGGTGTAGCGCTGGCCTTCGACGATGCGCACTTTCACGTCCGCGCGGGTGCCGTTGTCGGACACTTTGACTTCGGAGGCATCGACCTGCACGTCGAGATACCCCTGGCTGACGTAATAACCGCGGACGCGATCCGCCCCGGCGGAGATGTCGCCTTCGTTGTAGGGGACGATGTCGGGCTGCTTCGCGAACTGCTCGGGCGTGACGCCGATCATGTATTCGAAGAGCGTCGCTTCGGGAAAGTGCGCATTGCCTGCAAAAGCGAGTCCACGCACCAGTGAACGCGGGCCTTCGACGATGCGCACCGTCACTTTGTCGTCCGCGATGGCGCAGTCGGTCTGCACCCTGGCGAAACCGTTTTTACGATAGAAGGCGCCGACGTAAAATGCCGTGTCGTCGGCGCGCGCGGGGCTCACTCCCTTCTCGTCGATCTCCTGAATGTGCTGCGCGATCGCGGTGCGCAGTTCCTCGTCCTTGAAGCTGGTGGCGCCACTGAACTGGACCTTGGATTGCTCGGCGGATTTGACCGCGCCGATGAGGAGATCGGCGCCGGCGAGGGCGCGGTCGAGGGTCTGATCCTGGGCCCGGGAGGAGACGGGTGAAGTGAGAAGGACAGACGCAAGCAGCACGGCCACATTGATGCTGGAACGCGCGTCTCTCATCGGAACCGCAGCAGATATTTCAGCGAACCGGTGTATCGCCCCTGCGTGTCGAGATCGCCGATGACGAAGATCTGATCGTTCACCTTAAAGCGTGCGGTGGCTTCGCGGGCGCCGGTTTTTTGATCGACCTGGCCGAGGTCGAGCTGGAAGCGGTCGGCGAAGTTGGCGTCGTTCTTCGGCGGTGGTGCGGCGGCGGCGCCTTTGGGTTTGAAGATCTTCTTCCACAGCGAAGTGACGGCGAGGATCGCGGCCCGGCTGGCGAGCACGTCGGCGTTCCCCGTCAGTTCACTCGCGGTGGTGCCGGTCGCGAGGAGCGAGACGATGTCGGCGTGGGGCAATGGAGGCTCGCTGGTGAGCTGGAGCTGCGGCTCGGTGGCGGGACCGAAGATGTAAGCGCCCACGGTGTATTCGCGCACCTTGGACACGGCCTGAAGCTCGAGGGTGGGCTGGAAGGGGGAGTTCTTGGTGAAATAGACGTGGCCGTTTTCCACGGTGATAGTGCTGAACGGCAGACTGCCCGTGAATTGCTCGATCGTCACGTCTCCTTCGAGCCACGGTTGTTTGCCCGTGCCGCCGAGCTGGAGGTTCAACGCGACGCGGCCGTTGGCGAGATTGCCCACGACGCGGAACGGATCGTTTTCGCGGGTCTTGATCGCGAGATCGAATTTCCAGGTGTCGAGTGGCGGCGGGAGCGAAATGTCCGGCGCACTCGGAGCGGATTTCGGCGCGGGCTTGGGTTTGCCTGGGAGCGCGATGGGCAGGATGTCGATCTCCTTGAAGAAGCGGCTCTGCGTGACGAAGACCGAGCCGGTGACGCTGCCTTCCTTGAGCGCACCGGCGACTTTCACGTCAGCATCAGCACGCACGGTGATGGAATCGTTGCGCATACCGAGCACTTCCTTCGCCTTGAGCTGAAGATCGAAGCTCGGGTTTTTCAAATCGCCAAGGCCGACGTGGCCGCTCATGCCGAACGTGCCGCCGCCGACTTCCCCGGCGAAGCGCTCGAAGTTCAGCGTGTCGTTCGCGAAGACGAGTTTCGCGTCGAACTTGCCGATCGCGGGAATGCTTTCATTCGTCATGCGCGCATCCTGCAAGGCGATGGTGGCGGCGCCGCTGAGTTGCGGGCGTTCGACGGTGCCGCTGGCGCGCACGTCGAGGGCCACGGTGCCCGCGATCCGTCGGACGGCGGGCACGAGCTTCGGCACCACGACCAGTGAGGTGGGCGGAAGCGTGATGGCGACGTCGAGCGGCAGGGAAGGATCGATCTTTTTGTCGGTGGCGAGCTTCTCCACGTCGAGCGGCACGTGGGCCTTGACCGTGAGCGGTTGAATAAGCGGCTGGCGCGCGGCAGCGTCGAGCTTGAGCGTGCCGGGCTGGTAGTTGAGAGCGAGGTCGAGTTCGGCGGGATCGATCTGGCCGGCGGCTTTGGCTTTCAACGCACGGCCTTGGACCTTCAACTCCACCTCCGGCCGCAGCGGCGTGCCGCTGGCCGCGAGGTGCAGAGTGAGGCGTCCGCTGGCCGGGGCGGGTTTCATGAAACCATCGAGCAGTTTTTCGATGTCGAGTTGATCGGCATGCAGACTCACGGCAACGGGCTCCTTGAGAGGATCGAACTGCGGCGTGCCGAGTCCGGTGAGGCCGTAGGAAATTTCGCCGGTGAGCGCGCGCTGATTGCCTTGCTTCACATCGAGGTCGCGCAGCATCACGCGTTGATTTTCCCAGACGATCTGGGTGTTCAGTTCGGTGGGCCCGGAGACGGCGTGCAACTCCGCTTTGGCGTTTTCACCGGTGTAGCCGCCCGCGAGGCGGAAGTCGTTCATTTCCACCGTGCCGTATTTCGCGCCCTTGAGGGTAATGCTGGCATCGCCGTTATTCTGCCCGGCTTTGAGCGCGCCTTTGCCCGACCAGCTCACGTCGAGCGCGCCCTTGAGCGGGTCTTTCACATCGAAGACGGCGAGCAGCGGTTGGAGCACGGCGAGGTCGCGGATGGCGAGGGTGAGCGCGCCGTCGTAGAGCTGGGGCGGTTCGTTGTCGAAGTGCGCCTTGAGCGTAAGCCGGTCGATGTCGTTCAGCGCGACGGTGAGTTGTTTCACCTCGATCTTCTGCTCACGCAAGTGAACGCGCGCGGCGAGTTGATGGGTGCGAAAATCGCCGAGGACCACCCCGCCGCCGAGCTGGATGTCACCGTTGACCTTGGCGCCGGCAAACTGCGCGCGAGCTTCGGTGTCCAACTCGCCGCCGAGGGTGCGGCCATTCACGACGACGCCGAATTCCGCGAGTTGCGGCGCCTTGATGGCAATCTGCGCTTCGCCGGTGGTCTGTGCCGGATCGCTCGGAATCTGCGCGAGGGCCGTGACGACGACCGTGTTACTGCCGCGCTTCACGCTCAACTCGCGCACGTTGGCGGCGCCTTTGGAAAGCGTGGCCGCGAGCCTGGCGCCGTCGATGACGAAGGTGCCGACGCGCACGGGGGCGACATCAAGCAGCACGGTGGCGTCGAGCACGGAAAGCGGGGACTTGGAGGTGTCACTGAGCGGGAGCTTCGCCTCGATCTGGCCGTCCACCGTCGTGGTGGTGATGTCGTTGAAGACGATGTCTTTCGTCTGAAGTTCGATGTGCGCGTTCGCTTCGCGATTGCGCAAAGCGAGCTTCGCGGTGATGCCGGCGGTGCCGGCGGTGCCGGCGGTTTTTGCTTCGGGCAGAAATGCCGCGAAGTCCGGGGCTGTGATTTGCGCGGTGGCCTCCGCCGCGGCGTCGAGCCAGCCATCGATTTTTTCGGGGAGCGAGACGTGGGTGTGAAGCTGCACGCGATTGCCGCCGATCTGCACGCCGGCCTGGCTGGTGGCGTTGCCCTGCGCGAAGTCGCTGTTGAATTCCGCCTGCGGAATGGTGAACCCGCCGGCGGCGATCTGCTCGACTTTCGTGCGCACGGTGCCGGCCCAGGTGCGCGGCTTTTCAGGATCGCCAGTAAAGTCGAGTTCCAGCGCGCTGAGCTGTTCGAGCGGCACGCCTTTCACACCGAAATACTCCGCCGCCTCACGCACCTTCACCCCGTGGGCGCCGATCTGGAGATGGGTGGCGTAGCTTTTTTCGAGGTGCTCGCCGGGTTTGCCCTGATCTTCGCCGGTGAGCAGCAGGCCGAAGTCTCCGCCGAAGAGATGGGTTTTGATGGAAAGCTGGCCTTTGCCTTCCTGGCGATGCGAGGCGTCGAAGTTGATCTCGTCGATGGCGAGGTTCGGGCTGAAGCGCAGGTCGCGGATGAAAAGATTGCGGTTCGTGTAGCTCGTGTCGGCGCTGAGGTTCTGCCACAAAGGCAGGCCCGGCACGGCAACCCTGGCGAGGCGCAGGTAACCGGGCTTTTGCGGATCGAGCAGCAGATCCAGCCCGCTGACTTCGGTGACCGCATCGGCAGACGTGACGCGGATGTTGAAGTCTTCGATCTCGACGCGATCGGAATAAGTGGCGGGCTGGCCGAGAACGGTTCGCAGCGTTTCCGCGATGGATTTCTTCGCCTCCTTTTCCTCCTGCGTGGCGCTCGGCACGGCGACGAAGGCGAGATCGGCGTGGTGCAATTCGTAGCTGGAGATGAATTCGCCGACACCCTGCCGCATGAGCTTCCACAGGCTGAAATCGAGGCGGAAGCGATCGATGACGATGCGCTCGACGGGAGTGGGACCATCGCCGAGAGGGGTCACGCGCACGTGGTGAAGCGCGAGGTTGGTGAAAATGGAGCCGGACAACTCGAACGAGACATTCAGGTGCTGCTTGCGCGCGAGCACTCGCGCAAGGGGCGGGACGCCATAGTGGATCAGCGGCCGATGCAGAACCACGAGGGCAAGCAGCAACCACAGCATCCCGCGTAGCACGCGGCGCCACCCCTTTCGTTTCGGTTGGTTCGTCACTGGCGCTGGAATCGTGCGCGGCATCTCGACTGGCCGTTTAGCGTTTTGGAAGCGCGAGCGCAACCCGGGGTGTAAACGTGCAGGCTCTGGGTTGGCAGGCGCGGTTTCGTCTGCTTAAGGTCCGCGCGCATGTCAGCCCTCCGGCACTTCTGGCCGAACCTCGAACGCTGGCTCCGTCATTGCGGAGCCGTGATCTGGCGTGCCTGCATCAAATACAACGAGACCGACGGTGAACAGCGCGCGGCTTCGTTTGCCTACTACGCGTTTTTCGCGCTGTTCCCGCTCGTGGTGCTCATCATCACGATCAGCGCAATGTTTCTGGATCCCAAAACGGTGGTGGTGTTGCAGGAGTCGATCATTTCGCAGGTCAAAGAGCGGCTGTTCATCGACCCGGAAACGGCCGACCGCGTGATTGCGACCATCCAGAACGTCGTGAAGTCGCGCACGCGGACGTCGATTATCGCGTTCGTCGTGCTGGCCTGGAGCGCGATTCGTTTTTTTCAGGCTCTCGTGCACGGCGTGAACAAGGCCTGGGGCACGAAAGATTATGCGTGGTGGCGCCTGCCGATTCAGAACTTCGGGATGCTCTGCATCCTTACCAGCGCGCTGCTCCTTGGTTCGGTGGCGCCGGCGGTGTTGAACAACGTGCAATACTTTTACTGGAAGTATTCGTGGGAGGTCGGGCTCGATTTTCTCTTCGTGAACCACATCTTCACCCTGAGTCGCGCGTTGCTGCCGCCGCTGGTGCTCTTCTACGGGTTCATGATGTTTTACAAATTCGCGCCTCGGCGTAAGACGAAGCTGGCGGAGGTGTGGGTCGCGGCGTTGTTTGTGACGGGCGGGATGGTTTTGCTCCAGCGGTTGTTTCTGCTCTACACGAGCAACGTGACGAGGTTTGACGTGATCTACGGCACGTTTGGCTCGGTCGTGGCGCTGCTCATGTGGATTTACCTCAACGGTTCCCTGATCATCTTCGGCGGCTGCCTCGCCGCAGCGCAGTATGAGATTCGCCTGAGCCTCAGCGACCAGTCGGAAGCGAGCTACGAGTAGTCGCTTTGCGCCGGCTTACATGCTCTCGATGAGGTGCTGCCAGAAACGGATGGCCAGCTTGGTGAGAACGTAGGTCAGGGCGAGATCCAGCAGGCCGAGGCGCTCCCATGCGATGGTGCCGTGAGAGGCTGGCGCGGGGGCAGGTTCTCCGTCGGGTGAGGGTGGAGCCATGATGGGAGCCACCGTAGGCGGAGGCAGGGTAGCGATCGCGGCGTTGCCTGCCGGCATGAGAACTTCCATGGCTGGAGCGGTTGGAGGCGGGAGGATCGGACGCCGCCACGGCGACTCGACCGGCCGCTCCTCGGCATCGTCGTCCTCTTCTTCTTTCCCGCCCACGGGATCGAAGGCCCCGCGAAGGTGGCGATGCAACGCGCTGGTGGCGGCCGTGAAGAGGAAGAAGGTGGGCCGGTAGCAGAAATCGACCATCCACGAGGACACAGCGTAAGAGAGCACGATGGCGAAGAGACAGCGGCGGATGAGCTCCTCGTCGTCGTTGGCCGTCTTCGCAAAAATCAACGTGCGCAGGCAGGTATACATGATCCCGATGAAAAGCATGAAACCGACGAACCCAAGATCGGCGCCGTTCTGGTTGTAGGCGCTGTGGGGGGCCTTGTAGTAGTGCTTCTTCTTATGATAAACGAGCGGATAGCCGTCCTTGAGGCGGACATGCTTCGTCGTCTGCATCGGGCCGTGTTTATAAAACTCGGTCACGAAATTCCCCAGCCCGTGACCGTAGGTTTTCGACAACATCGTCTCGAGGCCAAAGGTGAGGGCAGCGACACGGCCTTGAATCGCTTGGTCGGTTTTTGACTTCGAAAGCTCGTTCATGCGCGGCAGCGCGTAGAGCATCGTGCCGCCGAAGAGCGCGGCGCAGACGGCCATGGCGATTTGGACGCGCTTTGGGCGACCGAAGGTCAACGTGGCGAAAAAGGTCACCGCCGCGGAAATGAACGCGCCTTTGGACAGCGTCATAAAAATGCACGTGGCCGGAATGACGAGGAGGACGATTCGGACTTTACCGAAGGTCTTCTTCCAGAAGAGCATGTAATAGAGCAGGGGAATCACCGGCACGATGGCGTGCCCCAGCGAATTCGGGTTGTTGAAGATCGAAAGATTCAGCGCGAGACGCCCCTTCAGCCAGCTTTCGATCAGGTCGTTGCTGTGGAGTGGGTCGATGCCGATGGTCGTCAGCAACGCCAGCGTCGCGATGAAGAAGATGCAACCCGCCCAGTAGCCGAGGAAACGCTTGAGGCGCGGGAGCGAATTGAGGGTGAGGACGCCGACGAAGTAGAAAAAAATCAGCGGCAGAATGTTGCGGAACGTATCCTTGGGGGTGGGCGAGGCAAAAATGGTCCACGCGAAGTAAGCGGTGACCATGTAGTCGTGAGGCGCCCCCCACAGGTCGCGCGCGCGGACGGGCTTCTTGCGCTGATAGATCGCGTAGAGCGCGACCGCTGCGAGCACCTGCACTGGCTTCAGGGCATTGACAAAACTGAACCACTCCTGCGGCCGGACGTAGTGCAGGATGAGAAAGAGGATCAGCGCGTTGTAGTCCATGCTACAGCTTGAAGAGGAGCGACGCCTCTATCTCATGGCGCGACCGGCGCGCCGGGCAAAGGCGCGTTTTCCGGGGCTGGAGCGTGAGGTGTGGAGCGAAGACAGTCACGGGATGCTACGAAGGGCGGGACACGTCGCGGTAAAGCCGCGCATACGCATCGAGCATGGTGCGGATGGAAAATGCATCGCAGACTCGGGCGCGCGCCCGGTTTCCCATTTCGCACAGGAGTGCGGGTTGAGCAATGAGACGCGCGATTTCTGTGGTGAGAGCGGCCGGGGAGCGGAGATCGGCGATGACTCCATCCCGTCCGTTCTCGATGAGCGCTTCGTGGCCGCAGCCGGTGTTGCCGAGGATGGGCGCGGCGCACGCCATGGCTTCCAGGGCGGCGTTGGCCATGCCTTCATTCGTCGAGGGAATGGTGAGCAGGTCCAGCGCACGGTAAGCGTCGGTGGGTTCGGCCAGAAATCCGGTGAAGTGAATGCGTGCCGCCGCGGGAGAAGCGGCGGCAGTCCCGCGAACCTCCTGTTCTTTGGGGCCACCCCCTCCGACGATGAGGAGGTGGCAGGTTGTGGGCAGCGTCGCAAAGGCCTCAATCAAGGGCAGGTGTCCTTTATGGGGGCCAAATCGCCCAACGATCCCGAGAACCGTGCCTTCGGGAGGCAGTCCGAAGCGGGAGCGGGCCGCCTTGCGGTCACCGGGCGAAAAGCGCTCCGTATCGACGCCGTTTGGGATCACGTGGAGCGATGGGTGGGGGCAATCGAAGGCGAGTAGTTCTTCGCGGATCGCGGGCGCCACGACATGCACCGCCCGGCAGGTTCTGTAGAGTGAGCGGCGCTGCTTCAGGCGGCGGGGCGATTTTTCATCCTCCGTGAACAAGGCGTGTTCGCCGTGCAAAATCGGGCACAGACGCCCCCCGGCCGTGGCGAGTCCTGCATAGATGAGCGGGCCGAGATTGTGCGTGTGCAGGACGGCGGGACGCAGGCGCACCAGGCTGCGCAGGAGCCGCCAAACCACGAGTGGGGAAAAGCCACCCTTTTTCCCCAGTGCAAAGACTCGCAGCGGTTCCGGCACGCGCTCGGCGAAGGCTCCCCGCCGGGTGAGACAGGCCACATGCCCTTCGAACTCCGGGCGAAGTCCGCGAATGAGATTCACCACGCCGTTTTCCATCCCGCCCGGCTCCAGCGAATCGACCAGGTGCAGAATCTTCACCGCGCGGACGAGCGCCGCAGCAGCGACCAGAGAAAAGTGCGCAGCGCCCGCAGGCGGAAGAAAATGGGTTCGTTGATCGCGGCTGCGCTCATGGGCAACGGCCAGCACAGGATGGAGTGAATGGCGGCGGCCACCGCTTCGCGGTCGCGCCCTTCGTCGTAATACATCCAAGCGGCCTGAAAATGGTAGAGCACCCAGACGCGTGGCCAGAAACCAAAGGCCGGCTTGCGCACCCATCCGTTTTTCTGGGCGCGCTCAATCACGGTTCGCATGGAGTGGCACATGCGATCCGCGTGCTTGCTCATGTTGGCGGTGTGCTTGCGCACCAGCACGGTCGCCTCGTTGCGACACGCCACCTCGTATTGCGCCGCGATTCGCATCCACATTTCGCGATCCTCGGAGCTGCGCAGGCTGTTATCGAAACCGCCGCAGCGGTCGAACGCGGCACGGCGCACCACGGCGGTCGAGGGCATGAAGCGCGTGCGAATCACGATCTCCGAGGCATCGATGATCTGGGTGCCCTGCCAATCCGGAAAACGCGTCGCCATTTCGACGCCGTGCTGATCCATGCGCTGGCTGTTCGAGGCGACCAGAGCGCACTCCGGGCTGCGACGGGCGAATTCGGCCATGGCTTCGGCGAGATGGTTGGGTCGCCAGAGATCGTCGGCGTCGAGAAAGGCGACGAAGTCGAAACGCGCCTCGCGGATGCCGGTGTTGCGCGCCGCGGAGAGACCCTGATTCTGCTGCCAGACGTAGCGCACCCGGGGATCGGTGTAAGCCGTCACGATTTCCCGCGTATTGTCGCTCGAACCGTCGTCCACCACGATGAGTTCGAAGTGGCGATGTGTCTGGGCGAGCACCGAGTCGATGGCTTCGCCGAGGTAGCGGCCGTAATTGTAGGCCGGCA
Source organism: Chthoniobacteraceae bacterium (assembly GCA_044226525.1). Classification (GTDB taxonomy): domain Bacteria; phylum Verrucomicrobiota; class Verrucomicrobiia; order Chthoniobacterales; family Chthoniobacteraceae; genus VFJQ01. The sequence goes on from JBGAGV010000001.1 coordinate 19,657, forward strand.
CCACCACCGAGACGCCGCTGCCAGGTTCGCCCCGGGTGGCGTTGAGTTCGCCTTGGCCGCCGCTGGCTACTCCCACGTTTTCGCTGCCGGGCTCAGGCCTGTTCGAGGGCCGCGGGCCGGTAGTTGTAGTAGTAGTCGTGCGAGTAGTAGTAATACTGGTAGTAGTTCTGGGTCGCGTCGAGGTCGAGGCGGTTGAGCACGAAGCCGTAGAAGTTCGCGCCATGCTTTTGCAGCATGTCCACCGCGGCCTTCACACTGGTCATCGGAGTGTTGCCGCTCCAGATGACGAAGAGCACCCCGTCCACCAGCTTCTGAATGATCGACGTATCCGACAGGCCGAGCACCGGCGGGGTGTCGATGATGACGTGGTCGAACTGCTGGCGAAGCTGAGCGAGGATGCTGGTGAACTTGTCCGACGCGAGCAGTTCGGTGCCGGTGTCGAGGTGTTTGCCGGCGGAGAGCACGAAAAGATTCTCGTAGCTGGTGGGGCGGCAGGCGTCCTGGAGCGACACTTCGTCGAGCAGCACGTTCGAGAGGCCCGGGCTCTTGCGATAGCCGAAGAGGCGATGCATACGGCCGCGGCGAAGGTCGATATCGAGCAAGAGAGTGCGACCGCCGTTGCGCGCGAAGGAAATGGCAAGGTTCGACGACACCACGGTTTTCCCTTCCTTCGGCATCGCGCTGCTCACCATCACCACATGAGGCTTGGCACCGACCGACCCGATCGAAAGCAGGTTGGTGCGGATGACGCGGAAGTTTTCCACCAGGTCGTGCCCGGAGTTTTCGCCCGAGGCGAGGAGGGACATCGGCCGGTTCGACTGATGCTTCGGCACGATCCCCAGGCCGCGAAGCTGGCAGGCGTTCTCGACTTCATCGAGGCTGTGGATGGTGTGGTCGAGGTATTCGATGAGGAAAGGCACACCCAGGCCCAGCATGCCTGCCATGGCGATGGCGACGAACATGCTCTTGATGAAATCCGGCGAGACCGGCCGGTCGCTGGCGTCGCGCACGGCGAGGAAAGTGAGGTCCACGCGCTCGCGATCCCACGCATACTCGAGCGACTCGATCTTCTTCTGCATTTCGGAAATCATCGTTTCCCAGCTCAGGCGGGAGAGGCGGAAGATGGCATTTTGCGAATTGACCATCTGGCTTTCCTTGATGGCGTTTGCGTATTCCCCCGTCTGGCCCTCGAGTTCCCGTCCGCGGTTGATCGCTTCCTGATATTCCAGATCGAAGCGCTTCTTCGCCCCGAGAAACTCCACTTCGAGCTTCTGGGCGAGGTCGTCCTGTTTGGCCTGGAGTGCGCGCATTACCCGGTGGCCGGGGAGGAAGAGCGAGGATTTTTCGCCCATTTCCTTGCGAACCTCCTGCAACTGCCGGTCGTAATCCTGCCAGGGCGACTGTTGCGGGGCGAGTGCCGGCACGACGATGACGCTGGCGGGCGGCTGCGGGGGGGCGGCATCGGCCACTCCGTTGGCACGGGCTTGAGGCGTCCAATCGACCTGATCGCCGAGCTTCAAGGCCGATGTAGCGGCGAGTTGCTTGTCGTTTTCGACACCAGCGATGAGCGAGAGCTTCGAGATCGTATCCAGCGAAGGGTCTTCGAGCTGGAGCTTCACGCGTCCCATATCATCGATCCGCTTCCGCATGCGCACCAGTTCCGCCGGGAGGCTTTGCAGTTTCTGGAGCTGCAACATGGTCTGCAGCGTCTTGTTGTTGTCCTGCAGGGTCATCTTCTGGTCCAGCGACTCGCCCATCTTGGTCGCGGCATCCTGAATGGCCTCCGCGTAGGAGTTGTAGATGGAGTCTTTTTCGCGCTGATGGCGTTCGCGCCGGAAGCGTTCGTGTTCTTCGATTAGCACCTTGGCCCAGTTCAGCGTCAGGTCCTTCGAGATCGCGTAGGTTTCAATCTGCAAGGTCCGCCCGCCGCCGCCGGAGAGCTTCATCTGGCGGATCCACTTCGACTGGATATTCCGGGCACTGTCGTGAATCCCGAACCGGGCAGCGGTCTTTTCGATCACCACCGGGGAGTTCAGCTCACTGTAGATGGTGCCCATCTGGGCGTCGTGGAATACGGCCTGCACGTCCATCGGCTGCGGCACGTAGTCCACCCGCACGACCGCCTTCGAGTAATAGACCGGCTTGGAGTAAATGTAGTAGTTCAGCCCACCCAGAGAGCAGATGGCGATGATCAGGCCGATCAGCCGCACATGCTTTTGCGCCAACGCGACATACATAAAGACGTCGTGAAGACTGACTTTGCGCTTTTTCAGGCCTGGAATCATGGAGTCGTAAGGGTAACGGTAACCGTGCCCGAAATCGGGGCAGTGAATCGTGAGAGTAGCGCGAGCGGTGCCAAATTCGAGGCAAAATTCGCCTTTTCTCAGAATTGTAACTGCATCGGTTAAAGTATGTAGTAATGCGCAACGCGACTGTGGCGGCCTGCCGGTCGGGACACGTCCGACCTGGCCGACGCGTCAAGCAAGGCCGGACTCAAAAAATCCCCTTGCGGCCTCCGCGGACCTCCGCTCTCTTCCCCGCCCCAAACGTAAACCCTAAAATCAGCCCGTTGGTCCTCGGGCGCCGATCAACTGCTCGCGCGCCGCTTACGTCGAGGGAAACCCGGGCCTCGAAAAAGAAAGTCAGAATACCATGCCAGTCCGTCTTGGCCGTTTCGAATTGCCGAAGGCTCCCCAGAAGGATGAGTCCTCCGCGACAGAGACGTATGCTAAATTCACTGCCGAGCCCTTTGAAAGCGGCTACGGTGTCACCGTCGGCAACGCGCTCCGCCGCGTGCTGCTCAGCTCCATCGAAGGCGCCGCCATCACGACGGTGCGTATCACCGGGGCGAATCACGAATTCCAGACCCTCCCGCATGTGGTCGAGGACGTGACCGACATCATCCTCAATTTGAAGAAGGTGAAGTTCAAGTGTGCCGACCCCGAGCAGCGCACCGTCACCATCAGCCTCAACCAGGACGGCGAAATCACCGCCGGCGACATTCAGGAGATCCAGGGTGTCGAAGTGGTGAACAAGAAGCAGCACATCTGCACGCTCGACAAGAAAACCAAGTTTGAAGCCGAGCTCACCGTCCGCACCGGCCGCGGTTTCGCCACCGGCGACGAAAACAAGTATCCCGACATGCCGATCGGCGTCATCCCGATCGACTCTATCTTCTCGCCGGTCACACGTGTGAAGTATGCCGTGGAAGCCACCCGCGTCGGCCAGCGCACCGATTACGACAAGCTCGTGCTCGAAATCTGGACCGATGGCCGCATCACGCCGCAGGACGCGCTGACCCAGGCCAGCTCGATCCTTCGCAAGCACCTCGAGCCGTTCTACAACTACGACGAAAACGCGATCGCGTTCGACGAGACCCCGCAGCAGCAGAGCCAGGAAAATCAGAAGCTCAAAAAGCTGCTCAACATGTCCGTCAACGAAATCGAGCTCTCCGTCCGTGCGGCGAATTGCTTGAACAACGCGAACATCACCACCGTCGGCCAGCTCGCCATGAAGACCGAGCAGGAGATGCTGAAATACCGCAACTTCGGCAAGAAGTCGCTCAACGAGATCAAGGACAAGCTGCAACAGCTCGGCCTCTCGCTGGGGGCCAAGTTCGAGACCGGCATGGTCGAACCGAACGCCGCCGAAACCGGCCTCACCAGCCTGCGCTGACGCTCCAAACCTCCACGATTTACCGATTTAAGTCGCCATGCGTCATCGCCGTAACATGCGCAAGCTTACCCGCACGACCGAGCACACGCTCGCGTTGATGGCTAACCTTGCCTGCTCCCTCATCGAACACAACCGCATCAAGACCACGGTGGCCAAGGCCAAAGCCTTGCGCCCCTTCGTCGAGAAGCTCGTCACCAAAGCCCGCCGCGGCACCCTGCACGACCGCCGTGTCGTGGCCGCCAAGCTCGGCAATAACTCCCGCCGCGTCGAAAAGGTGGTGCGCAAGCTCTTTACCGAGATCGCCCCGCTCAATGCCGAGCGCCCGGGTGGATATACCCGCATCCTCAAGCTCGGCCGCCGTCTCACCGACAGCGCCCCGATGGCCCTGATCGAATTCGTCGAATTCGTGCCGGTCGCGGAAGCGACGCCTGAACCGACGCCCGCCAAGGCCAAGGCCAAAAAGCCCGCCAAGGAAGCAGCCGAGGTGACGGAGAACGCGGAAGCTACGGAAGGCAAGCCGGCCAAAAAGAAGGCCCCGGCCAAGGAAGCGAAGGCGGAAGCCGAAGCTCCCGCGGAAGGCGCCGAAGAAAAGAAGCCGGCCAAAAAGCCGCGCGCCAAGAAGACCGAGTCGAAGGAAGAATAACTTCCCCGGCTCCGGCCAGACCTTAACCGAAGGGCGAGTCCGCAAGGACTCGCCCTTTGTGTTTTTTACCCGGGCGTTGCGTCCACGACGGCGCGATGATCCAGTGGCTCCGCCAAGGAATGAACTGGCTGGCTCACCTTTATCTTTCGACTCCCGATCCTGCCTTTCGCATCGGGAACCTGCTTCCGGATCTTCTTTCCGCCGGGGAGTTGCCCGGGGTGCCCGCGGATTTCCAGCCGGGGATCGCGCAACATTTGCGGATCGACCAGTTCACCGACACGCATCCGGTCGTTCGCCGCAGCATCCGGCGAATCGAGCCTCCCTTCCGCCGCTTCGGAGGCATCCTCACGGACCTCTTTTTCGACCATTTCCTCACCCGCGACTGGGCCATCTATTCCCGCGAGTCGCTCCCCGATTTTCTCGGCTCCATTTACGCCTCATTCGATTCCTACCGCTCTCACCTGCCGCGCGTGGCCTTCGCGCGACTCGATCAGATCCGGACCGAAGAATGGCTCGCGTCCTATCACGATCTGGCCGGTCTCACCCTCGCCCTCACGCGGATCAGCAGACGCTTCCGCCGCCCGGTCGAACTGGCTCCCGCCGTCGCCGTCCTCGATCGGCACTACACCGACTTTCAGGCCGATTTCCGTGCCTTCTTTCCGGAGCTTCAATCGCACCTGTCCCCTGCCGGCACCTAGCTCCTCCGGTTTTGCCCTCCCAATTCGCTCGACTTCCGGCACCGCTCCCGGCTCTCTCCCCGCCATGAACACCCAACCCCGTTCCTTCCCTCGCGTCCTTTGGATCATCGCCGGCAGCGCGCTGGCCCTGGCCTCCACCGGCTGCGGCATCTTTCACATTTTCTAGCCGCTCTTTGCCTGCACCCTATTCATCTCGTTCTCTCGAAACGAGTTAGGATACAATGGTGAGCTTCTCGCTCTGCCTCGCTTCCACCGGTTTGATGACGGCTTAACCGCTTGAAAGCGGGGCTCCTTCCCTTACTATCCGCGCCTCATGCTCAGGGATACCATTTTTGCCGCCATGCTCGCTCTTGCCCTCGGGGGGACGGCGAACGCGGCACAACAGCAGGGCGACTGGACGCTGTATAAGATCGACGGGCGGGACTACGTGTCGCTGGAGAACGTCGCCGACTTCTACAGCATGAACACCGTCAGCCGAAACGGGGAGAAAGCCTTCGAGGTGCGGGGTGGTTCGCGGTCGCTGAAAGGGGAACTGAACTCGAAGGAGTTCACGATCAACAACATCAAGTTCAACCTGAGCTACGAGATCCGGGAAGCGGACGGGCATCTGTGCCTTTCCCGCATGGATCTCACGAAGCTGCTCGAACCCGTCCTGCGTCCCCAGAAGATCAAAGGCACCGAAGACGTTCGCACGGTCGTCCTCGATGCCGGTCACGGCGGACACGACAACGGCGCGTGGAGTCCCTACGGCTACGAGAAGCAGTTCACGCTCGACGTCGTTCTGCGCACCAAGAAGCTCCTCGAAGCGGCCGGTTATCGCGTGGTGCTGACCCGTTCGTCCGACACCTTTATCCCGCTCTACGACCGCGCCGGCATCGCGAATAAACAGAAGAACGCCGTCTTCGTCTCCGTCCATTTCAACTCGGGCGGTGCGGGCACCGGCTTGGAAACCTACACGCTAGCCCCACGCGGGGTGCCTTCGATGATGGCCGACGGGCCTTCCGTGAACGATCTCATCCAACAGGCCGGCAATGTGAACGATGCGGAGAACATGGCGCTGGCTACCGCGACACATGCCTCGCTGGTCGTCCGCTCGCGGCTCTACGACCGTGGCATCAAGCGGGCGCGCTTCGTCGTCATTCGCGAAACGACCATCCCGGCGGTGCTGATCGAAGGTGGGTTCCTCAGCCATTCCTACGATGCCAAGGTCATCGCCACGCCCGAATACCGGCAGCAGATGGCCGGGGCCATCGTCACCGCCGTAAACAATTACCGCCGCGCCGTGGGGCAGAATCCACAAGCCGTGGCGCAGCAGGAAGCCAACGCCGGCACCTCGCCGCGGGTGCGTATCAACAGCGAAGCCGTCGGGCCGCGCAGCGAAGCCAGCGTGCCAAACGCCGCCGGCACGCGTCCGAACTGAGGGATTGGTTGATAGTTGAAGGTTGATCGTGGATGGCCTGCGAGGCCACCGTGTCACTGTGCTCCCGGTATCCCCATCAATCATCAACCATCAGCCATCCACCACCGCCCCCGCGGCGCCGATCGGCGTCTTCGATAGCGGCTTCGGCGGGTTGAGCGTCTTGCGGGAATTGCGCCGGGCCCTGCCCCTGCTCGACTTCACCTACCTCGGCGACAGCGGCCGCGCGCCTTATGGCGGGCGCGATCTCGATACCGTGCTCGATTTCGCCGAGCAGTGCGTGGAGCGGCTCTTTGCGGAAGGCTGCCAAGTCATCGTGGTGGCCTGTCACACCGTCTCGTGCGTGGCGCTACGGCACTTGCAGGTGCGGTATGCGTCGGCCGGCCGGCGGGTGCTCGGGGTCACCATCCCTGCGGCGGAATGTGCCGTCGCGCAGACGCGCGGGCACGTCGGTTTCATCGGCACCGCACGCACGGTCGCCTCCCACACCTTCCGCACCGAAGTCCGCAAGTTGAGTCCTGACGTGCGCGTGACCGAAGTCGCGGCACCCTTGCTCGCGCCCATCGTCGAGGAAGGGGTGGAGCAGACGGAGATCGCCCGGCTGGCGGTGATGCGTTACGTGGAGCAGTTCGACGGCATCGATTCGCTCGTGCTCGGCTGCACGCACTACCCGCTTTTGCGCGATGTCTTCACCGCGTGTGTCCCCGCGGGAGTAAATGTTATCGACCCGGCGGCGCATGTGGCCGCGCGCTTCGCCGACTGGCTGATCCGTCATCCGGAATTTACGCCCAGCGCGCACGGCCGTCTGCGGGTGCTGTGCAGCGGCGACACGAGTCGCTTCGCCCGTCACGCCGCGCGCTTTCTCGGCGAGCAGCCGCCCAAGGTCGAGCACGTGGCCGAATATCGCGGGCGGCTCACCTTCGCGCCGGAGGACAGCGAACCGTCAGGCCAGTTCGTGCGGGCGTAGCCAGAAGCTCCTGCGGAATCGGGCTGGTGGTCAGTTCAGCAAATGCGCCCGCAGAAACTCCACGGTCGCGAGGAACTGAAAATCCGCGTTCGGCTTTTTCGCGAAGCCGTGCCCTTCGTCGCTTGCTTCCAGATACGCGACGGTGCCGCCGGCCTGCCGCACGGCTTCGACCATCTTGCGCGCGACGGCGACGGACACGCGCGGATCGTTTTTGCCCTGCACGACGAAGAGCGGTTTCTTGATCTCGGCGGCATGCGCGGACGGTGAAATCTTCGCGAGAAATTCCTTCATCGCCGGGTCGCGTTCGTCGCCGTATTCCACGCGCCGCAGGTCGCGGCGGTATTCGCCGGTGTTGGCGAGGAAGGTGAGGAAATCGGCCACACCCACCACGTCGATCCCGCAGCGCAGGCGGTCGCTGAATTTCACCATCGACGCCGTGCTCATGTAACCGCCGTAGCTGCCACCGCTCACCGCGAAGCGCGTCGCATCGAGCTTCTCGTCCTTCGCGAGGGTATCGAGGAAGGCCGCGATATCTCGCACGCTGTCCTCGCGTTTGAAGCCGTTGTCCATCGCGAGGAAAGTCTTCCCGTAGCCATCCGAGCCGCGCACGTTTGGGTAAAAGAGCGCGATGCCGAGTTCATTGATGAGGTAGTTGTAGCGTGCCTGGAAAATCGGAAGCGATTGCCCTTCCGGTCCGCCGTGAATGCTCAGCAGGCACGGCCGCTTGCCCGGCCAGCGCTTCGCATCGGGCCGATAAAGAAAGCCGCTCATCTTCGTGCCGTCAAAGGACGCGACGCGCACCAGTTCGGGCTCGCTGAATTTCGACGGATCCAGCCCGCCCGTCTCGCTTTCCGTCCAGCGCGTGAGCTGCGCCGTGTTCAGGTCGAAGCTCCATGCATCGGTCGGCGATTTCGCGGAGTTGAGCGAAAAGCCCAGCTCATGGCCGTTCGCATTCCACGACAGGTTCCCGATCACCCCGAGCGGCAGCTTCGGTTGCGTGATGATCGCGCCCGTTTTGGAATCGAGAATCCGCACCGCACTCGCGCCGTCTTCATTGCTCACGATCGCGATCCGCTGACCGTTCGGTGACAGCGACAGGTCTTCGATGTTCCAGTTGATCCCCTTGGTCATCACCTGCGTCGTCTTCGTCTGGAAATCGAGCCGCACCAGCCGGAAAAACTCACTACCCTGATCCGTGAGCGCGTAGGCAAATTTGTCGTCCGGCCCAAACGCGGCTTCTCCCCAGGCCACCTTCGTATCGCCCGGCGCCGGCGTCACCAACTCGGCTTTCCCCGTCGTGAGATCGAGCAAATGCAGCCGGCTCTCGTTGGCGGAAAGGTATTCGTGCAGCAGCAGCTTTTTCCCGTCGTGCGCCCAGCTCGCGATGCTCCATCCACCACCGCTGACCTGAAACACTTCGCGATCTTTCTCCGGTGCGAACGGGTCCATGATCCGGATGTCGTTGTCCTTCCCATTCCGCCGCGTGGAGGTGTAGGCGAGTTCCTTCCCGTTGCGCGACCACTTTGCGCCGGTGTTGCGCGATTTGCCGTCGGTCAGCAGCGTGCGTTTGCCATCCCCGAAATCGTAGCGGTAGAGCTGGTAATTCTCCCCGCCGCCCGTGTCCTCGCTCAGCACCATCGCCGTCGCCATCTTTGGCTGCACGTGCACGCCCTCCACCGGTTCCTTGCCGAAGGTGAGTTGCTTGCGCGCACCGCCCGGCATTTTCACCCGATGCACCTGCGCCGTATCGGCAAAGCGTGTGGTGATGAGCATCTCCCGCGTCCCCGGCACCCACGCGCGAAACGACGCCGAGCGAAATTCCAGATAGCGCCCCACTTCCGCCCGGGTCTCCGGCGCGACCGGTGGCAGATTTTCGACCGTGAGATTCGGCGGCACCGTTTCGGCAAAAGCGACGGCGGCAAAGCAAAGCAGGGGAGCAAATGGGCGGAGCATGGCGCTGGAGGAAAGGGCAGCGCTCACCATTTGCCAAGCAAGACAAGGCTCGCACAAAGGCACGAAGCACACAAAGATTGGCGTTCCGAGCGAATTTATTGCCCCGTGTCCTCCTTTCTCCGATGAAGTATCTCCTCCTCCTGTTCGTGCTCCTTGTGCCTTTGTGCGAGGCCTCCCGCGCCGCCGATCCCTCCCCCTTCCTCAAGCCGAACGACGTCATCGCCCTCGTCGGCGGCGAAGACATGGTCGCCGCGAGCGAATACGGCTACCTCGAACTCCTCCTCCAGCGCGCGCTGCCGAGTTATCATCTCAAGGTCCGCAGCCTCGCGTGGGAAGGTGACACCGTCTTCGAGCAACCGCGGGACCTGAACTACCCCACCCTTGAACAACAACTCGACGACCTCGGCGCCACCGTCGTCATCATGCAATTCGGCCAGATGGAAAGCCTCGCCGGCACCAGCAAACTGCCCGAGTTCATCAAGGCGTATGAGAAACTGATCGAGCGAGTGAGCGCGGGGGGGAAGCGGAAGGTTGTAATGATTACGCCGCGCCGATTCGAAACCCGAAGTGCACCGGAAGGATCGCCAGCTAAAGTTGCTGCGAGTGTTGAAGACTATCGCAATGCAATTAACGATCTCGCAGATCGGAAAAAACTAGCTCGCGTGGAAAGTCCATTCGGCCCTTCGAACCAGTTTGAGCATGACACTCGCGACGGAGTCCATCTCGACCACAGTGCCGCGTTCATGGACGGCAGGTTGACAGCGCTTGAACTGACAGCACTCACCCGCGGGTTCAAGGAGGAGATCGGAGTGCCGACCTTGATGGACCTGGACACGACTGCGGGGAACCTCGCACGCCACGATCCCAAGTTGGAGAACCTCCGCCAGCTCATCGTCGCCAAGAACCGCCTTTGGTTCCACTACACCCGCCCGCAGAACTGGGCCTTTCTCAATGGCGACCGCACCGAGCAGCCGTCGAGCCGCGATCACCTTGACCCGAGCAAACGCTGGTTCCCCGAGGAGATGAAGCAGTGGCTCCCGCTCGTCGACGCGAAGGAAAAGGAAATCTGGGACCTCGCCGCCAAGGCTTCGAGCGAGTCCGCGAAAGAAACGAAACCCTCCAAATAATTTTTCCCGATGCAACGCGTCCTGCTCGCCGCCGCCTTCGTCCCATTCGTCCTCTCCGTCCCATCCCCCTCCTTCGCCGCCGAGGACCGCGACGACCCCACCACGGAACTCAACAGCTTCAAACTCGCTCCCGGCTTCGAAGTCAGCCTCTGGGCCAGCGAAAAAGACGGCGTGGTCAAGCCCATCCAGATGCGCTGGGACGAGCGCGGACGGCTCTGGGTGATCGGCTCCAAGACCTATCCGCAGATCAAACCCGGCGAAGAAGCGAACGATCAGGTCATCGTCCTCGAAGACACTGACAAGGACGGCAAAGCCGACAAGACGACCGTCTTCGCCGACGGACTCATGATTCCCACCGGCCTCGAAATCGCCCCTCCGCCCGCCAAGGCTGGCAAGGTGGATGAAGGCCGCGCCGTGTATGTCGGCGAAGGCTCGAAGCTGTGGCTGCTCACCGACACCGATGGCGACCTCAAGGCAGACCAACGCGAGATCGTCCTGCGCGGCTTCGGCACCGGCGACAATCACCAAAACATCAACTCCTTCCGCTGGTCGCCCGGCGGCGAACTGCTCTTCTGCCAGGGGCTGCACGCTCACGCCCGCGTCGAAACCCCGTGGGGCATCAGTGCGCTCGATCAAGCCGGCCTGTGGCGCTTCCGCCCGCGTGAGCAACGGCTCGATGGTTTTTACGGCGGTCCGGCGGATCCGCAAAATCCGTGGGGCTGGACCTTCACCAAATGGGCGCAGCCCATCGTGAATGCGGGCAATAGCGGCACGATGTATTACCCCGCGCCGGAGCTGATTCGCGGCTGGCAGGGCGGTCGCCGTGACCCGATCTGGGCCGAAGGCCGCGGGCGCAAGACGAGCAATCCCGACATCGTCGAGAGCGCGCAATTTCCCGACGAGTGGCAGGGGATTTTCCTCGCCGGCGGTTACATCAACAACTCCATCTGGACCCTCAAGGTCCAGCAGGACGGCGCCGGCTTGAAGATCGGCGACGATCCCAAACTCCCGCCGCTCATCCAGAGCGTGCACGGCAGTTTCCGCCCCATCGATGTGAAGTTCGGTCCCGACGGCGCGCTCTACGTGGCCGATTGGTATAACCCGATCATCGGCCACTATCAGGCCAGCTTCCGCCACCCCGATCGCGACAAGGTGCATGGCCGCATCTGGCGAATCGTGGCGAAGGACCGCCCGCTGCTTCAGCCGCCGGGCATTGCCGATTACAAGCTCTCCGACCCGCAGGACCTCACCGATCTGTTCAACGTGCTCGGCTGGCACGACCGCTGGCCGCGCGACCAGGCGAAGCGCCTGCTTTTCGGCGGCGATTCGAAAACCATCACCGATGCGTTGCGCACGTGGTGTGAGCGGCTCGACCCCGGTGCGCCCGCCATCGATTTTGCCCTCATGCAGGCGCTCGGCGTGTTCGAGGCGCACGAGGTAGTGGAAATTCCGGTGCTGAAACGAGTCATTGCCGCGAAGACGCCGGAGGCCCGGGCCTACGCCGCCGGCACTCTCGCGCGCTGGGCCGATCGCCTTCCGCTCACTTTCGACCCGCTCGAACAACTCGCCACGCTCGCCCTCGATCCCGACCCGCGCGTGCGTCTCGCCGCCATCGTCGCTGCCGGCAATATCCCGCGCGCCGAGTCGATGGTCGTCGTGCTGAGCGCCGCCGAAAAGGAACGCGACAAATTCATCGACACGGCCCTCGTCGCCGCCACCGCCGTGCTCAAGCCGCTGTGGGAACCGGTGGCCGGTAGCGCGGCTCTCTCGATCCGCGACTCCACCACTGCATCCCGCGCCTGGCTCTGGAAACCCACGTGGCGCGACCTCGTCAAAACCCTCGATAAACCCAAGGCCCCGCCCGCGCCGAAGAAACCGGCGTTGCAAAAGAAAGGCGCGCCTGTGGTGCCAATCTACGGTCGCCTGCGCGCCTCGCCTTTCGTCACCGCCAGCATCGCCGCCGACGTCCTCACCAAGGGCGACCCGAAGCACGGCGCCGAAGTTTTCCACCGCCCCGAGATTGCCTGTATCGGCTGTCACCGCATCGGCAACGAAGGCGGTCAGGTCGGCCCCGCGCTCGATGCCATCGGCAGCGCGCAGCCGCTCGAGTTCATCATCGGCACCGTCATCGAGCCGCAGCGCGAGGTGAAGGAAGGCTTCGAAACCGTGAAGATCGAGACGACGAAAGGCGACGTGATCATCGGCGTCCTCGTGGCCGGCAACGCCTCCGAGCTGACCCTGCGCGATCCGGCCGGCGCCGAGCACACCGTCGCCCAGGCCGACATCAAAACCCGCGAAATGGTCGGCTCTCTCATGCCCGCCGGCCTCACCGACATCCTCCCCCCCGAAGACCTGCGCGACTTGTTCGCCTATCTTACTCAGCTAGGCAAAGCGAAGTAAGCGGGCTCTCATTGTCAGTTCTTGAGGCCAGCGGGACGCCGGTCTTCTATTTTCCGCGCCCGCATCCTGCAAAGCGCGCTGGCGGAATGTTCATGGACGAGCGGGTTCCCTGCACGACTATCCCTGTTCTCATGAAGCGCTTCCTCCTCCTCGCTTTTACCTCCTGCGCCGTTGCCGCTCCGGGCGAGCAGGCTGTCCCGGATTTCGCGCAGGTTTTCCGCCTTTTCGACGAGCACTGCGTCGAGTGCCACGCCACCGATGACAACGAAGGTGGCCTCGTCCTCGAAACTTACGAAGGCCTGTTGAAGGGCGGTGAAAACGGCAAGGCGCTCGTCGCCGGCAAGAGCGCCGAAAGTCTGCTCATCAAGTGGGTGCGCGACGGCGTGGAGAAAGATGGCAAACGCAAGTTCATGCCGCCGGGCAAACGCGAGCACCTCAGCGCGGAGGACATCGCGTTGATCGCGAAATGGATCGACGCCGGCGCCAAACCCGCCGCGGTCGTGGTGAAGCGCGAACTCAACGTCCCGAAAGTCGCACCGAAAGTCGCCGTGCGCGCGAGCGTGAACGCGCTCGCCTATTCCCCACAGGCGAAGCTTCTGGCGGTCGGACGGTATGGCGCCGTCGAACTGGTGAAAGCCGACACGCGCGAAGTCGTCCGTAAGTTGGAAGGCCTTCCCGGCAATGTGAACGCCGTGATTTTTTCGGCCGACGGCGCAATGCTCTTCGCCGCGAGCGGCGAGAACGCTCTCGCCGGGCGGGTGAAAATCTGGAACGTCGCCGACGGCAAACTCGTCCGCACCATCGAAGGGCATCGCGATACCATCTACGCCCTCGCCCTTTCGCCCGACGGCAAGACGCTCGCCACCGGCAGCTACGATCAGCAGATCAAGCTTTGGGACACCGCCACCGGTGCGGAAAAGAAAACGCTCCGCGGCCACAACGGCGCCGTGTTCGGCCTCGCCTTCCGGCCCGATGGCAAAATCCTCGCCAGCGCCAGCGCCGATCGCACGATCAAGCTCTGGGACGTCGAGACCGGTGCACGCAAGGACACCCTCATTCAACCCACGAAGGAGCAGGTCGCGGTCGCGTGGAGCCCCGATGGCAAACGTCTTGCCGCTGCCGGGGCGGATAACCGCATTCGGGTCTGGAGCGTGACGCCGGATGCAAAGGAAACGATGAACCCCTTGCAGGTCGCGCGTTACGCTCACGAGCAGCCGCTCACCCGCCTCGTGTGGAGCGCCGACGGCAAAACCCTCGCCAGCGGCGCGCAGGACGGCACGGTGAAACTGTGGGACGCGGTCGAGGTGAAAGAGCGCGCACTTCTGGAGAAACAACCCGACTGGCCGAGCGCCGTGGCCTTTGCCGACACGAACCTTTTCGTAGGCCGCCTCGACGGCTCCTTCGCCGCCTATGCGCTTGCCGACGGCAAACTCATCGCCGCGCCCAAGCCCGCGATGAAATCCGCCGCAAAACCGATGGCGCCCAAAGTCGCGAAGGTGACCAACCTCGCCCCACGCGGCATCCAACGCGGCGATCGCCGCGAAGTGATGGTTACGGGTGAAAATCTCGCCGGCCTCAAGACCGCCAAGGCGAGCCATCCCGCCGTCGCGGTCGAAGTTCTCTCCGCCACCGCGACGGGCGCGAAGCTCGCCATTGCCACGCCCGCCGATCTGGCGCGTTCGGTGGTCGATCTCACCTTCGCCACTGCCGACGGCAAACCTGCGGGCACCGCGAAGCTCTACATCGACGATCTCCCCGTGCTCGCGGACACCGCCGCCCGCACCGGCCTCAAATTTCCCGCCATCGTCTGGAGCACGCTGGAGCAACCGGGCAATCGCGACCGGTTCGAGTTCGATGCCACCGCGGGGCAGACGGTGGTGTTCGATCTCGAATCCAAAGCGCTCGGCGGGATGGCCGACGCAGTGCTCAGGCTCCTGGACAAAGACGGCCATGTGCTTGCCGGCAGCAACGACTTCGACAACACCGGTGATCCCTTCATCGGCTACACCTTCAAGACGGCGGGCCACTTTGTGATCGAAGTGAGCGACCTGCAGATGGGCGGTTCCGCCGCGCATTTCTATCGGCTCACTGCGGGGGCGCTGCCGTTTGTGACCGCCTGTTATCCGCTCAGCGTGCCTTCAAATGCCGAAACCGAAGTGGAACTGATCGGCTACAATCTGCCGCCCGAGAGCCGCGTGAAAGTGAAGGCCGGCCCGATGGGCGACATGCCCGTGCCGCTCGATGCCGCGAAGTTCCGCTCGCGCCGCGGCTTCCGTGTGGCGGTGAGCGATCTGCCCGCCGCGCTCGAACGCGAGCCAAATGAAACCGCCGGCATCGCCAATCCCATTCCGGCGCCTGGGAGCATCGCTGGCCGCATCGACCGCCCCGGCGATGTCGATCTCTTCCGCTTCGAGGCGAAGAAAGGCTCCGTGTGGGCCATCGAAACCGAGGCGGCGAAACGCGGCACACCGGTCGATACGAAGATCGAGGTGCTCGATGCGAAGGGAAAAAAAGTCGAGCGTCTGCTGCTGCAGGCCGTGCGCGATTCCGCGATCACGTTTCGCCCCATCGACTCGAATGCGGCCGATGCTCGCGTGGATAACTGGCGTGAGATGGAGTTGAACCAGCTCATGTATATGAACGGCGAAGTAGCGAAAATCTTCCGCATGCCCGAGGGGCCGGACAGCGGCTTCCAGTTCTACACCAACGTCGGTAAGCGCATCGGCTACTTCGACACCACGCCGACAGCCCAGCCGCTCGAGCAGCCCACCTACATCGTCGAGCCGCACCCGCCGGGCACGAAGATCGTGGCGAATGGCCTGCCGACCTTCACGCTCTACTACGAAAACGACGACGACGGCGACCGTGAGCTCGGCACCGATTCGCGCCTGCTCTTCACCGCGCCCGCTGATGGCGCTTATGTCGTGCGAGTGAGCGATAGCCGAGGTCTTGGCGGCGCGCGCAATGTGTATCGCCTGGTGGTGCGGCCAGCCCAGCCGGACTTTACCCTCACACTCGGCGGCACGTCGCCCACGCTGCCCGCGCGCAGCGGCCAGGAGTTCACCGTGAAGCTGGACCGCAAGGACGGCTACGACGAACCGGTCACCGTTGAGATTTCCAATGTCCCCGCGGGTTACAAGCTGAGCACCCCCATCGTGGTCGAGGCCGGCCACACCACCGCCGAGGGCACCATTCAGGCGCTTGCGGATGCGAAGGAGTTGCCCCCGGAGGAGTGGAAAAAAGTGAAGGTCACCGCGAACGGCAAGGTCGCTGGCGCGATGGTCACGCGCGAGATTCCCGGCTTTGCCAAGGTCGATCTGACGACGGAGCCAAAAGTCACCGTCGCCCTTGAACCCGTCGCCCCCGGCGACACCCTCGAAAAACTCAGCCCGCCTACGCCGATCACCGAGCAGGATCCGACGAAGCCGTTCGAGATCACGATCGCCCCCGGTGAAACGATTCCCGCGTGGATCAAGATCAAGCGCCTCGAATCGAAGGATGCGATCCGCTTCGACGTGCAAAACCTCCCGCACGGCGTGATCGTCGATAATCTCGGCCTCAACGGCATCACCCTGTTGCCCGAGCAGAGCGAAGGCGAAATCCACCTCAAGGCGGAACCGTGGGTGCAGGAGATGGATCGCGTCATCTACGCCAAAACTCGCGGTGGTCAGGCCCGCGGCGCCGTCAAAGGCATCGGCGATGTGACTTCGCTCCCGGTCATCCTCCATGTGCGGAAAAAAGCGGACGCCGTTCGGGCGGTCACGGTGAAGTAGGCTAGGGCGCGTGAGGACGTGCGCCTTACAAACCAGCCCCGAAGCTCCGCACGAAGCTGCGAATTCCGCTCAGCAGCATTTCCACGGCGATTGCGGTAAGGATCAGGCCCATCAGCCGCTCTGCGGCGGTGGTCACTCGTTCACCGAGCAGCCGCCGGATCGGTTCCGCAAAGGACAACACGACCGCGCTTACCATCATCGCCGCGGTGAGGGCGCCGACCCATTCGATCATGCGGCCGGGAGCCTGCGAGCCAACCAGCAGCACCGTCGCGAGCGCGGAAGGCCCCGCGATGAGCGGCACGGCCAGCGGCACGATGAACGGCTCTTCCACCGCGTGTGACCCGAAGGGACCTGTGCCCGCTTCACCCGGGAAAACCATCCGCAGCGCGATCAGGAAAAGAATCATACCGCCCGCGATACCGAGCGAAGTCTGCGTGAGATGCAGCCAGCCGAGGATGTGATCGCCGAAAAACATGAACCCGAGCAGAATCCCGTAGGCAATGGCCACTTCGCGCAACACCACCTTGCGCCGGTTCTCCGGCGGCACGCGCTGAAGCACCCCGATGAAGTTTGGAATGTTTCCGATTGGGTCGGTCACCAGCAGGATGAGGATGAAGACGGAGACGAAGGTTTGCTGCACGCGGCGGGCAGTGGGCCAGAAAGGGCGGTTTAACCAAAGCGATTATTTTTTCATGCGCGCACTTGCGGCGCGAAAGCGCTCCCACTACACACCGCGGCCATGACCAAGTCTCCCCGCTTCAAGCTTTTCTTCATGATGGTGCTCGAGTTCTTCATCTGGGGAGCCTGGCTGCCGCCGCTTTTCCACCTGATGGGGGCCAAGGACGGTCTGAACTTTGACGCCACGCAGCAGGCGCTCATCGGCTCGTGCTTTGCCATCGCCTCGGTCCTGGGCATCTTCTTTTCAAATCAATTCGCGGACCGCACGTTCGCTTCGGAGAAATTCATGGCGTTCAGCCATCTGGTCGGTGGGCTGGCGATGGGTGGTCTGTTCTTCGCCAAGAGCTTCCCGGTTTTCTTCGCGCTGCTGCTCATTCACTCGCTCTTTTACGTTCCCACCATTTCCGTCGCGAACTCCCTCGCGTTCGCCAATCTCCAAAACCCGACGAAAGAGTTCGGCCTCATCCGCATGGGCGGCACGATCGGGTGGATTCTCGCCTCGTGGCCACTCTACTTCGTGCTTCAGGGCAAGACCGGTGCGGCGCTGGCGAATGCGGAGTGCTATGCCTTCCTCGTTTCCGCTGCCGCGTCACTGCTGCTCGCGGGGTTCAGTCTCACGCTGCCGCACACGCCGCCAAAGAAAGCGGTCGAAGGCGTGGACTCGCTCGCCTGGCGCGAAGCGATGGGCCTGCTGCGGCTGCCGTTCCTGCTGATCCTCTTCATCGTCACCTTCATCGACGCGACGATTCACAACGGTTACTTCGTGATGAGCTTCGGTTTCCTCGCCGATGTCGGATTCAAGCCGGAGAACATCATGCCTATCATGAGCATCGGCCAGGTCGCCGAGATTCTCACCATGGCGGTTCTTGGTGGAGTGCTGGCCAAGCTCGGCTGGCGCACCACGATGATCCTCGGCATCCTTGGCCATGCTGCTCGCTTCGCGGTGTTTGCCTTCTTCCCTCAGAGCCACGGCATCATCGTCCTCGTGCAGGTGCTTCACGGCATCTGCTACGCGTTCTTCTTCGCGACCGTTTATATCTTCATCGACGCGGCGTTTCCGAAGGACGTGCGCGCCAGTGCGCAGGGGTTGTTCAATCTGCTCATCCTCGGGCTCGGCGACCTCGCGGCGAAGTGGCTCTTTGTCCCGCTCATGCAGTCGTGGAAAGTCACCGTGCCCGCTGTGGAAGGCGCGGCGGCGAAGGAGATGATCGACTACCACAAGCTCTTCCTCGTCCCCGTCGGTCTGGCTCTCCTTGCCGCCATCCTGCTCGCCGTGGCCTTCCATCCGCCGAAGGAAGTATCGGCGAGCGGCAGCGGCGGTGGAGCGGCGGCGCACTGAGCGCCGCTTCAGCTGGGGGCAGTGGTCCCGGTCGACCTGACTGAGGCCGGCTTAGCTACAGCCCCAGCGTTGGCTGGCTGGTCTGGGCGATGCGGGCTTGGTGATTGAGGAAGCTGTCCGACAGGTGGGTGTGAATTCCCCACGTCTGCCCGAGCAGGCGGCTCAGCACTGGCCCGACTTCGGGTGACGCTTCCTCCGGTGCCGCCGCCGGGTTGATGCCGATACGGTCTTCATCCCCAAGCGGCTGCACATAATGTTTCCAGTCCACCCGCATGATCTCACGGATGAGGTCATCGATCGCCTGAGGTGCGCTGGAGCGGATGTCGGGATCAATCGATTCGCGGAGGAGCGCACTGCAACGCCGCATGCAGTGCAGCACGCTGCGCGGCACCTCGGCGTGCTGCCAGAGCAGTTCGAGCACGGCAGCGGGTTCGGCGCGCATTTGATAAATGCGGCGATAAGCGTCGCGGCAGCTCATCAGCCGCAGAAAGGCGCTGAGTTCGATTTCGTTGCTCTGCCCTTCGCGTTCCTTGCGCGAAGGCCGAAGACCGTCGCGGATCGCATACACCGAATTGGCCGTGATCGTCGCGCGCTCCACCAGCAGGCCGATTTCGCAGAAACGCCACGCGTCATCCGCCAGCATGGTGTTCGCGCAGACGGCGAAGAACTGGGGAATGAGCTGCGTGGCGAAGTCGGCCAAGCGCCGGGTGGCGCGGGCCGCTTCGGCTTCCGGCAGGTCTTCGCGAAACTTCGTCTTCTGAAACCGCGAGCGCAGGTTCGAGAGCGTGGCCCAGGACTCGGGGCTCAGGCTGTCCTGCACGCTCTCCGCATTCTTAAACGCGCGGACAAACGTGCTCATCACGCTGCCCGGCTCGGGGGCGAGCACGAGCCGATATCGATCCAGCCGGGTAGTGATGCTGCGGCGGCTGGTGCCCGCGCTCTTTTCCAGCGGTGGCAGGAGCCGGTTCCACACCGGCCGATAGTGCCGGCGCTCGGCGGAGTTGAGTTCTTCGGTTTCGAGCGTTTCGATGACCGAGATGAGATAAGCCTGGTGATGCGCGCGCTCGAGGTAGCGGCCCATCCAGTAAAACGACTCCGCGACACGGCTGGTGACGAGCCGCGTGGGCGGGCCTTTGTCCGATACCCGCCGCGCGAGTTGCGGCAGCAGCGGCGTCGTGGTGTCGTCGATCAGCACCCACGAGTCTTTGCTCGTCCAGCCCGCGCCGAAGTCGCCCTGGGAATCGCTGCGCGAAAAGACCCGCGTAAGTGCCCCCGGAAATACTTCGAACCCGTCGCCTGCCCTCGTCGCGAAAAGGATATGATCCTGCGGATGCTCGACGCAGCGTCCGCGTTCGAAACACAACGTCGTTGCGCCTTCGTCGCGTGGTTGCGCCACGAAATGGCTCGCCTGTTTTTTGATCTCCGCGCGCAGGCTCGCCTCGTTGGTCGGCAGCGCGCGTTCCCACGAACCGCTGGTATTCTCGCGGAAGATGGGGCGGATGCGAAACGAGTCGAGATTGTCGAGCACCTGCTCGCGCCGGTCGATATCGCCGAGCCAGTAAGTCGGCACTGTCGGCAGAATCGCCGGTTCGTTGAGGTAGAACCGGATGATCTGCGAGGCGAAGGCGAGCAGGCTGCGGTCGTCGGCAAGCTGCGCTCCGACCGCGTTTACCTGCGCGACGGTGCCCTTGCGCAGGCAGTGCACGAGGCCCGGCACGCCGATCATCGACTCGGGCCGGAAGACGAGCGGATCCAGCCACGCATCGGCCACCCGGTTGAAAATGACATCCACGCGCTCCAACCCGCGCACGGTTTTGAGGCGCACCCGATCTTCCAGCACGAGCAGGTCGCCCCCTGCGACCACGGGAATACCCATGCGCCGCGCGATGAAACTTTGCTCGCTCGCCGTCGCGCTGCTCGCTCCGGGTGAGAGCAGCACCACATTTGGCTCCAACCCGAGCTGAGCCGCCGTCGCACGCAGGCGCTCGATCATGATGAGCGGCATCTCCGAGAGCGAGTGCACCGCTATTTCCTCGAACAGCTCCGGCACCACCCGCGCGAGCGCGCGGCGGTTCTGCATCATGTAGCTGATGCCCGTGGCGTGGCTGAAGTGGTGATGTTTCACCTGCCAGCGCCCGTGCGCATCGCGGCATACGCACAGGCCGCTGAGGTGCAGAAAAGAGCCGTGCGGGCGCTGCAGGCCGATCGCCGCGGCCTGGTAATGCGGGCTGCCGAGCACGACCTGAATCGGCACCACGCCGGCGCGGAGGATTTCCTTTTTCCCATACACATCGCGCAGGAACGCCTCGAAGGCGCGCACCCGCTGCGTGAACCCGCGCACCAGCAGATCCCAGTCGCTGCTCTCGAAAATATGCGGCAGCACATCGCACGACCAGGGATGATGTCCCCACGGGTCATTGCGAATGACATCGAAGGTCACGCCCATCTCGCGCAGCACGGCGGCCATGCGGTCTTCGAGCGTGCGCAGTTCGGTTTGCGCCAGTCCGCGAACGGCGTTCAGCGGTCTGGCAAAGTGCCCGCGGATCGCGCCATCGGGAGCGAAGACCTCATGCCAGCGGGCGCTGGCCGTCGAAGAAGTGGCATGGCCTTGCGGCCGCATGGCGGCTTCCATTTCGTGTCGTGACAGTCCGTGCCGGGTGCGGGTGGGTCAAGGCGAAGCGTCCTGCGCTTCGCGAAAAGAAGGGCTTTGCCGAACGGAGCGCCGTCTCCCCTTTCCAAATGCTCCAGACTCGCCAATATGCGCCTCCCGATGAGTGCAGAATCGACTCAACTCAAAGACACCCAAAGCGAACCCGACTTTCGCCAGATCGCGATCGACCGTGTGGGCGTGAAAGCCCTGCGTTACCCGCTCCGCATCCGCGACAAGGCGCACGAGTCCCAGCACACCATCGCCACCTGCGCGCTCACCGTGGACCTGCCGCATCACCACAAGGGCACGCACATGAGCCGTTTTGTGGAGGTGCTGAATGAATTTGGCCCCGAGCTGCACGTGGACAATATCGGCAAACTCCTCAACGATCTGGTCGCGCGCCTGGACTCGGAAAGCGCGCACGTCGATTTCGAGTTTCCCTTCTTCCTCGAGAAACCCGCGCCCGTTACCGGTGCGGTCGGCCTGATGGACTACACCGTCCGATTTTCCGCCACGATCGAGCGAGGGAAGGTGGATTTCGTCGTCACGGTCATCGTGCCGGTCACCACCGTCTGTCCGTGCTCCAAGGCGATTTCCGCCCGGGGAGCGCACAATCAGCGCGGGCAGGTCACCTTCGCCATCCGCTTCACGAAACCGATCTGGATCGAAGACCTCATCCGCCTGGTGGAAGACGGTGCCAGTTGTGAACTTTACAGCCTCCTCAAACGTCCCGACGAAAAAGCCGTGACTGAGCGGGCCTACGACAATCCGGTTTTCGTCGAGGACCTCGTCCGCAACGTGGCCGAACGCGCCGACCACACGACCGATATCACCTGGTATTGCGTCGAGGCCGAGAACTTCGAGTCGATCCACAATCACAACGCCTACGCCCGGATCGAGCGTCGCAAGGGCGCCTGACGCCGTTCCTGACAAAAACCCGCGCGCCTTCCGGCCCGGCGTGTGCTAAAGAACGGTCGTCCACCGGCTCAATGCTCAGTCGCTTCGTCGCCTTCCTCATCGTCATGTTTTGGTTTGTGATGACCTTGATGCTGGTGCGCAATGAAGTCGCTCCGGATGCTTCGGCGGTCCGGGAAGTGCCGATCAGCCACGTGCTCAAGCTCGTGTATCTGCACGAGCAGCCCAGCGATCTCGCGGTTTACAACGGGCCGAACTGGATCGGCGGCCTGCGACTGATCCCCCGCATCGAACAAGCCACCCAGACCCGGCTGCTCGACGCCACCGGCGACCTCCAACTGGCGCTCGGCCCCGGCAGTCGCACGCGGCTGAACTGGCTCGGCTTGATGGAGATGACGCCCGACTACGAACTCAAACACTCGAAGTGGAGCGTCACCGTGCAGGAACCCGGTTATCTCAAGGCGGAGCTGGAATCGTTTGGTCAGGGCAGCAAACCAAGGTTCAGCCTTCGCACCCACGAAGGAGTGGTCGGCGAGGGTGACGTTCCCACCGATGAAAACGCCCTCTCCAGCCTCGCGAAGCAATTTAACCTCGGCGCGAATTTCGATGACCTCATGAAGCAGGGGCGCGAACAGGCTCCGCCGACGATCCACGCACGCCAATCGTCCCTGCGCTGGCGCGGCGAAAAGACGGACACTTTTCTCGTTACCATCGAGCAGAATGGGCAGACGCTGCTCAAGGCCCACTTCAGCCAGTTGGGGCAGGTGCTCCAGGCGGAGACGCTGGTGGGTTACACGCTCCGCTCGACCGATCTCGTCCCGTGATTCGACTGCAAGCCCTGGCCAAAAATTTCGGCGCCCTGCGCGCGGTGGATGGAGTGGATCTTCACGTCCCAGCCGGGGAGTTTTTCGCCTTCCTCGGTCCGAACGCGGCGGGCAAGACCACCACGATCAAGATGATCTGCGGCCTGCTCAAGCCGACGAGCGGCGTGGCGTATGTGGGTGGCTTCAATGTAATGGAGGAGCCCGAGAAGGCGAAAGCGCAGCTCGCTTACGTGCCGGATTTTCCCTTCACTTACGACAAGCTCACTTCGCAGGAATTCATGCGTTTTGTGGGCGATGTTTTCCGCATGGACCGTGCCTTGGTCGAGCGCCGGACCGGCGAACTGTTCGAGCTGTTTCACCTCACCGATTATTATCAGGAACTTGCCGAGAATCTTTCGCACGGCACGCGTCAGCGTCTCGTCATCGCCAGCGCGCTGCTGCACGACCCGAGGATCCTCGTCATCGACGAACCGATGGTCGGCCTCGACCCGAGGCATGCGCGCGTGGTGAAGCAGGTCCTCCGCGAACGCGCGCAGCAGGGCATGACGGTTTTTCTCTCCACCCATCAGCTCTCCGTGGCCGAGGAAATGGCCGACCGCATCGGCATCATCAACCGCGGCAAGCTCATTGCCCTCGGCACGGTGGATGAATTGCGTGCCCAGGCGCATGAGCAGGGAGGCTTGGAAAAGGTGTTTCTCTCGCTGGTCGATGCCGAGGAAGCGGCGCGGGAGAAAGCGATGGCCGGCGCGTAAAGCGTCGGCGGGATCAAAATCGCCCCTCGTTGGAGCTCTGCCTTACGAAAAGCTTAATCGGCGCGCCGGGAGCACGGGTCCGCCGAACGATGCCTGAACGGAATAGCGGGGGCGTAGTTTGCTGTTTTCTCTGACGGAGCAAGTCGAGGCGCAGGGCCACGTCTCCGTGGCCGTCCCGATCATGGCATCGGAACCAATTCTCCGCCGCGCACCTTGGTGCCCGACATCGAAAGTCCTCCGACGGCGCGGCGCTGTCATTAAAACCAAAATACTAACTTGAACAAAACCACACTCTGGATGTGTTCGAGCGATAACGGGCAAAGCACTTGACCTTTGGTGCGGCGGCGCTAACTGCCACGCTCATGATCGCTCTGCTCCGCCATCGCCTGCTCGCCGTCCTGACGGCGTTCATGCTGCTTGGCGGGTTGGGACATCAGGTGATGGAACGTTTTTCGGCGCAGCCGTGCGTGGAAATCGATGCGTGCTGCGACCACCATGGCAGCGATGAAACGCCCAAGGATGGGCACGATGGCAAAACCTGCAATCACGCCCTCTGCTGCCACAACATCGTGGCGTTGGTGGAATCCACGGCGCCCGTGGTGATCGGCATCGTGGCGACAGAGGGTCGGATCGCGGAGCGTTCCGAGCGGCCGCCGGGAGTGGATCCGGCAGAGATCGAGCACCCGCCGCAACTGGCGTAACGGGCTCACGCCCGCACTATGCCCGGGCACGCCTGTCGCGTGTGCCGCGGAAACTCCTTCGCACAGTTCCACTGTGCACTTGCGTGCCGTCGTTCACGGCCGCGTCGATCCCACCTTTACCCGCATGATTTCACGCTTTTCTCTTCTTTTTCTTACTGTTGCTGGAGCGCTCGCCGCTCCGCTGTCGTTCACCCTCGATTCCATTGCCAACCGGGTGCGCGCGGCGAATCCCGATCTCGCTGCCGCCCGGTTGCGCATTGCCGAAGCCCGTGGCCGGCTGGTGCAGAGCGGTCGCTTGAGCAATCCGGAGGTCGAGTTCGGTTACAACCGCAACACCGCGAATCCGCGTGAGCACACGCTGGGCGTGGCACTGCTGCAGCGCTTTCCCGTGACGGCACGGCTGCGCTTTGAAAAAGCCGTCTCCCAAGCTCAGCTTGCCGCAGCCGAAGCGGAAGTCTCCGATGTCGAGCGCAAGCTGATCGCTCAGGCGCGCACGGTGGCGGTGAAGCTCGTCGCCCTGCGTGGCCAGCGTGAGCTTCGCGCCAAACAACTCGCCAACAGCCGCGAACAATCCACCTTCCTGCTGAAGCGCGCCGAAACCGGCGAAGCCTCCGTGACCGACGCGGCGCAGGTCGATCTCGAAGCGCGGATGCTCGATGCGGATCTGCTCCAGCTCCGGGTGGAAGAAACGACCCTGCTCGGCGAGTTGCGCCCGCTGCTCGGTCTCGCCGGGGCAGACGCTCTCAGCGTCGATGGTGATCTCAGCGCTCCCACGGTGCCCTCCGACTCGCGGCTGGACCGCCCCGACGTGCGGGCCGCACAACACACTGCGACAGCCGCGCAGGCGCAGGCCGCGAAGGAACGCGCCAGCCGGTTTGAAGACGTCACGCTCGGCCTCGTCTATGAACGCGAACGGGCGGAGGATGCGCCGGAAGGGTTGCGCACCGACCAGATGCTTGGCGTGAAATTTAACATCCCGCTGCCGATCTGGAACAACAACGCGGGCCGAATTCAGGAGGCCGAAGCCGCCGCGCAACGTGCCGCCCGCGAGGTGGAAGCCAAACGTTTCGAAGCCGGGGCGGAGACAGATGCCGCCCGTGCCGAGATGGCCGCGCTAGGCAAGCTGCTCGCCGAATTCGATGCGAGCCTCCTGCCCAAAGCCACCGAACTGGAAGAGCGCCTGCGCCAGTCCTACGCCGCCGGGCAGTCGCCTCTCATCGAAACCCTGCGCGCCCGCGATCGACGTTTGCAGTTGCAGCGACAGCGCCTCGACGCGTTGCGCGACTACCACCTCGCCCGCGTGCGTTACGAAGCCGCTACCGGGAGGAACGGATCGAAATGAAACTGCCACGCCTGTTCATTCTCGCCGCGCTCCTGTTCGCCTCGGCGAGTTTTGCCGCCATGACGCCGGAAGAGGTCGCCGCGACAGTCATCCTCGACGAAAACGGGGTTCGCAATTTGCGGATCGAAACCGTCGAAGCGGAGGAGACCGATTTTGAGGAAACCGTCTTCGCACTCGGTCACGTCGAGCCCGTGCCGGAAAAACGCACCGTCGTCGCGAGCCGCATCGCGGGACGCGTGGTGGAGATCAAGGCGAGCGTTGGCTCCATGGTGCAGGCCGGCACCGAGGTGCTCCGCATCGAGAGCCGCCAGCCGGGCGATCCTCCACCTTCCATCTGGCTCAAGGCCGTCTCGAATGGTCTCGTGACCGAAAGCGCCGTGCGCTCCGGCGAGCCAGTCGAGCCCGATAAATCGTTGCTCGAAATCACCGACCTCGCCGAGGTCTTCGCTGTCGCGCGCGTGCCGGAACATCTCGCTGGCAAACTCAAGCCCGGCGCTGCCGCGCATATTCGTGTCGCGGCCCTGCCGGAGGAGAAATTCGACGGCACGTTGCTCCGTTTCGGCACGGCGGCAGACAAGGCCAGCGGCACTATCGACGCCGTTTTCTCCCTGCCGAACCCGAGCCTCACGCTTCGCCCCGGCATGCGCGCGGAGTTTTCCATCGTGCTCAGCAAACGCGAGGGAGTGATGAGCATCCCGCGGGCGGCCTTACAGGGCGATCACATCGACCGCTTCGTCTATCGCAAGCATTACGACGACTCCCTCAAGGGCGCTTTCGTGCGCATTCCCGTGCAGGTCGGCGCGATGAACGATCGTTTCGTCGAGGTCACTTCCGGTCTGGTCGCCGGTGATGAAGTCGTCACCACTGGCGCATATTCTCTTGCCTTCGCTGGGAAGGGAAGTGTCTCGCTCAAAGAAGCGCTCGATGCCGCGCATGGGCATGAGCACAACGCGGACGGCAGCGAGATGACTGCCGCGCAGCGGGCGTCCCACGCGAAGGAGGGAGCAGGTCATGATCATGAGGGAGGCGGCTTTGCGCCGCTCACGCTTTTCTCTCTCATCTCCAACGCCCTGCTCCTCGTGTTGCTGGTCGCGGCCATGCTGCGGAAACCAAAGGCGCCCGAAACGAACTGAGCCATGCTGAACAAGCTGATTCATTTTGCCCTGCGCAACCGCGCCGTGGTGCTCGGCTGCGCGATCCTGCTGATGGTGGTGGGGACCCAGACCGCGCTGAAGCTGCCGGTGGAGGTGCTCCCCGATCTCACCAAGCCGACCGTCATCATCCTGACCGAGTCTCCGGGCCTCGCACCCGAGGAGGTCGAAATCAACGTCACCCAGCCGATCGAGCGCGCGCTCATGGGCGTCGCCGGGCTCACGCGGATTCGCTCGAATTCCGACGTCGCCCTGTCGCTCGTCTATGCCGAGTTTGGCTGGGGCACCGACATCTATCGGGCGCGTCAATTTGTGCAGGAACGGCTCGCCAGCGCCCGCGGTGAACTGCCCGCCGGAGTCGAACCCTTCCTCACACCCGTGGCGTCGCTCATGGGAGAAATCATGCTCGTTGGCATCAGCAGCCGCGATGGCAAACTGCCTCCGCGCGACGTCCGCACCGTCGCCGACTGGACCATCCGTCCGCGGCTGCAAAGCATCCCCGGCATCGCGGAAATCCTGAACATGGGCGGCGGCATCAAGCAGGTGCAGGTGCAGCCCGATCCGTATCGCATGCAGGCGAACGACGTCCTTTTCGACGAACTCGAAACCGCGGCGAAACAGGCCGCGGCCAATTCCACGGGCGGGTTCATCAACACCGGCCCGCAGGAAATCATGGTGCGCAATCTTGCCATGACCGTGAACCTCGAAGACATCGCGCGCACCGTGGTGAAGAAGGTGAACGACCGCCCCATCACCATCGGCGACGTGGCCCGCGTGGAGTGGGGCGTGGAACCGATGCGCGGCGACGCCAGTGTGAATGGCCGGCCCGGCGTGATCATGAGCATCACCAAGGCACCAGGCTTCGATACGCTCACGCTGACCGGCAAGATCGAAAGCGCCCTCGGCGATTTGCAAAAAACGCTGCCTCCCGGTGTCGAGGCGTTGGTGCTCTTTCGGCAGGGCGATTTCATCGAACACGCCATCGGGAATCTGAAGGAAGCCATCCGCGATGGGGCGATCATGGTCACAGTGGTGCTGTTTCTGTTCCTGCTGAACCTCCGCACCACGGCGATCACCCTCACCGCCATGCCGCTCTCGTTCGCGATCTCGGTGATTACGTTCAAGTGGCTCGATGTGAGCGTAAATTCCATGACGCTCGGTGGCCTTGCGGTGGCGATCGGCATGGTGGTCGATGACGCCATCGTGGATGTGGAGAATGTCTATCGCCGCCTGCGCGAAAACGCCGCGCGGGCCAAGCCGCACCCACGCGCGCAGGTCATCGCCGTGGCCTCGACCGAAGTGCGAAATTCCATCTTCTACGCGACGATTCTGATCATCCTCGTCTTTCTCCCGCTGCTTGGGCTTAGCGGCGTGGAGGGCAAGCTTTTCGCGCCAATCGCCATCGCCACGATCATCTCGATGGTAGCGTCGTTTATCGTCTCCCTCACGGTCATTCCCGTGCTGTGTTCGTTGCTTTTGCGCCCCAAGGGCGGGCACGAACATCAGGATGGCGCTCTGGTCGGAGCCTTGAAGTGGCTGTTGGAAAACACGCTTCTGCGGCTCGGTTTATCGCAACCCTTCCTGTTGCTCGGCCTGGTCGGCATGATGCTGATTGGCGCTTTTTTGCTCTACCCTCAGATGGGCAAGGATTTCCTTCCGGCCTTCCGCGAGGAGACCGCACTCGTCTCGACTACGGCTGCTCCCGGCACTTCGCTGGAGGAGATGAATCGCATCAGCGACGTGGTCGAGCGCGAGTTGCTTTCGATCCCTGAGGTGAAGAAAGTAGGTCGTCGTCTGGGCCGGGCAGAGCGTGGAGATCACGTCGTGCCAGTGAGCACCTCAGAGTTTGACGTGGACTTTCGCGACCCCGCCAGCGGCGAGAAAAAGGGCGTTCGCAGCCGGGCGGAGATCCTCGCCGACATTCGCAAGCGCGTGCAGAGCGTCCCCGGCACCTTCAGCGCGGTGGTGGGTCCTCTGGCCGATCGCATCGGCCACATGCTTTCAGGCGTCAGCGCGCCCGTGGCGGTCAAAATCTTTGGTCCGGATCTCGATCGCCTGCGGCAGATTGGCACCGAAGTGCAGACGGTCGCGCGCGCAATTCCGGGCTTTGAGGATACGAAGCTCGACCAGCAATCCGTCATCCCTCAGCTGCGCATCGAAGTGAACCGCGAGCGTGCCTCCGCCTACGGCATCACCCCTGGTCGCCTCAACGAAACGCTGAGCACCCTGCTGGGCGGCGAGAATGTCGCTGCCCTGCGCGAAGGTCAGCGCGAAATCGATCTCACGGTTCGACTGCCGCTGGAGTGGCGCGAGACGCCGGACAAACTTGCCGAATTGCCCATCGAGGTGAACGACGAGGAAGGGGGCGTGCAGCGCATCCCCCTTTCGCTCGTCGCCGATGTGCGCGAGGCGAAAGGCCCCAACATCATCTTCCGCGAAAACGCGCAGCGCCGGTTTGCTCTCGCCATCAAACCGACCGTGCGCGACGTGAGCACCCTGGTCGCGCGCTTGCAGAAGGAAGTCGGGGAGAAAGTGAAACTTCCCGAAGGTTACTTTATTTCCTTCGAAGGCGAGTTTCAGGCGCAGAAGGATGCCTCCCAGCGCATCGCGCTGCTCAGCGGGGTAGTCCTCGTGGTAATCGCGTTCCTGCTCTACGGCTATTTCCGCAGCGCCTTCTTCGCCATCCAGGTGCTCTGCGATATCCCGCTCGCGCTTGTCGGCGGGCTGGCTTTCACCTGGCTCAAGCTGAACAACATCAGCATTGCGACATTGGTCGGCTTCATCGCCGTCGCAGGGGTCGCGGCGCGCAACAGCATCATGCTCCTCTCGCACTACCTTCATCTCATGCAGCACGAAGGCGAAGGATTCACGGCGGCGATGGTCATTCGCGGCACGAAGGAACGGCTCGTGCCCGTGCTGATGACCGCACTGGCAGCGGGCATCGGTCTCATCCCGCTCGTCCTCGCCGCGGATCAGCCGGGCAAGGAAATCCTGCATCCCGTGGCGGTCGTCATCTGCGGCGGCCTCGTCACGAGCACACTGCTTGGCCTCGGCGTCACGCCCACGGTCTTCTTCACCTTCGGTCGTAAGGCCGCCCTCACCGCCATCGAAAACGAAGCTCCTGCCTCACACTAAAAATCATATGAAAACAAACCTCATCACCCTGCTAGCCACCCTCGCCCTGTCGCTCACCGCCTTCGCGCACAACGACATCGAAATCGGCCCGAACGGCGGGCGCGTCCTCGAATTCAGCAAAGACGAAAGCATGCACGGCGAAGTGACCCTGAAAGACGGCAAATTTCACATCGCCCTCCTCGACAAAGACATGAAACCGGTCGCCCTTGCCGAGCAGACTCTCACCGTAAATGGCGGCCCGACCGGCAAAGCGGAAAAACTAACCGTGGAGAAAGCCGGCAATCAATTCGTCGTCCCCGCCGTCAAACCCGGCGAATGGCTTATCGTGCAGTTCAAGGAAAAGGCCGGCGCCAAGGCGGTCACGGCCCGGATACAATACGACACCGCCGAATGCTCCAAGTGCGACAACCAGGAGTGGCTCTGCAAATGCGCTCACGGCGCGGAGAAAAAGTAGGCCCCGAAGGAACGGCGGTCAGGATGTGCTTGCGCATCCGGCGCTTTGCGCTGTCCTACGGCGCACCTCCATGTCAGCTACTCTCGAAGAAACGAACGAACGCGTGCGGCAAGCCTCCACCTGGGTCACGCGACTCCGCGAGACCGTGGGGCAGGTTGTCGTTGGGCAGCAGCATCTGGTTGACCGGTTGCTCGTCGGCCTGCTTGCCAACGGCCACGTGCTCCTCGAAGGCGTCCCGGGCCTCGCCAAGACGCTTTCGGTGCGCACGCTGGCCTCGGCGATTCATGCCACCTTCCATCGCATCCAGTTCACGCCCGACCTGCTGCCGGCGGATATCACCGGCACGCTGATCTACAATCCGAACGACGGACAATATCACGCGACGCGTGGTCCCATCTTCGCGAACATCGTGCTGGCGGATGAAATCAACCGCGCCCCCGCCAAGGTGCAGAGCGCGCTGCTTGAAGCCATGCAGGAACGGCAGGTGACCCTTGGCGGCGAAACGCTGACGCTGCCGTCGCCATTCCTCGTGCTAGCCACGGAAAATCCGATCGACCAGGAAGGCACCTATCCGCTGCCGGAAGCACAGGTCGATCGCTTCATGCTCAAGGTTATCATCGGTTACCCGACCTTCGAGGAGGAGCGGAAGATTCTCGATACGATGGCGTTCACCCGGCCGAAGATGGATGTCGAGCGCGTGATCGATCTCGACGAAATCCTGAACGCACGCGCGGTCGTCGATTCGATCCACGTCGATGAAAAGATCCGCGACTACATCGTGCACATCGTCTTCGCCACGCGCGAACCGGCGAAATACAAACTGGATATCGCACGCTTCATCGAGTTCGGCGCCAGCCCACGCGCGACGATCAATCTCACCCTGGCCGCGAAAGCGTGGGCGCTGCTCAACGGTCGCAGTTACGTCATTCCCGACGATGTGAAATCGATCGGTCCCGATGTGCTCCGGCATCGTATCATTCCCAGCTACGAAGCGGAAGCGCAGGGGAAGACGACCGACGATCTTGTGCGCGCCGTGTTCGATCACGTGCCGGTGCCGTAGAGGCGATTTGATGGTTGATCGTTGATTGTCGATGGACATGACGCCACGCACCTCGGTCATCAATCCCGGCGAACTCGCCGGGCGGGTGCGGCGTGTGGAGATCAAGACGCGGCGGGTGGTCAACGACATGATGGTCGGCGCGTATCATTCGCAGTTCAAAGGACGCGGGCTCGATTTCGAGGAACTGCGCGAATACATTCCGGGGGACGATGTGCGGTCGATCGACTGGAACGTGACGGCGCGCATGCGGCGACCGTTTGTGAAGAACTATCGCGAAGAACGTGAACTGACGACGTGGCTGGTGGTGGATGTATCGGCCTCGGGCGAGTTCGGTTCGCAGCGGATGACGAAGCGCGAAGCGGCGGCGGAGATTGCGGCGACGCTGGCCGTGTCGGCGCTCAAGAACGGCGACAAGGTGGGGCTGGTGCTTTTCTCGAGTCAGGTCGAGCTGCTGCTCAAACCGAAGAAGGGCCGGCGGCATTTGCTGCGGGTCATTCGGGAATTACTCGCTTTCGAGCCGCGGCATCGCGGCACCGATATCCAGGGGGCGCTGGGATTTTTTAATCATATCGCGAAGCGCCGGGGGATTGTCTTCCTCGTGACCGATTTCCTGCACAGCTTTGGCCGGGCGCACACCGGCCGCGACCTTTTCGACGAGATCGGCCAGACGAATACGCGGCACGATCTGGTGGCGCTGCACCTGCACGACCCGCGGGAACTCGCGTTGCCGGACGCCGGTGTCGTGACGCTGGAGGACAATGAAACCGGCGCGGTCTTTACGATCGACGCGGCGCGCCCCGCGGTGCGCGAGGCTTACGCCCGTGAAGCCGCGGTGCAGCTCGATGCGCTCGATCGCGCGCTCGCGGAGAGCGGGGTGGATGTCTTGCGCCTCGGAGCCGGGGAAGATTACGCGCCGAGGTTGCAGCGGTTTTTCGAGCAGCGCCGGCGCCGATGAGCGAAGGTTTTCTGCCACGCACGCCGGTCCTGGCGGCGATCAAAAAGGCCGAGGGGCCGATTCCCGATCTCCGGCCGCCGAAGGATCACATCGCCATCGATATTCCCGAGGCGGCGATTTTGAATGGCGCGATTCTCCTCGCTTTCGTGGTGCTGACCGTGGGCCGCATCGTGCAGTTGCGAAAGCCGCTCCCACCGCCCGTGGTCGAACCGCCCGCCTCGGTGGCGCGACGCGCCCTTCAGGCGGTCGGTGGTCCAAACCTTATCGCCGACTGTGCGCAAATCGTGCGGCGCTATTTACATGACAAATTCGGCCTCGGCCCGGAAGGCGCGACCACCCGCGAGTTGTGCGCGGCGTATGCCTCGCACCCCGCGGCGCAGACCGACGCCCTCGCCGCGCTCGCGGCGTATCTTTCGGAGAGTGATCTCGCCTTGTTTGCTCCTTCGGAGGCACCCTTTGCCGAAACGTGCGTGAGCCGCGCGCTCGAAGTGATCGACCGGCTCGAAGTCCGGCCGCCGATGATGCCACCTCCACTGCCCGTCGCCACGTGAGTTCGTTTTTCGAATTTCAGTATCCGTGGTTTCTTGGGCTGCTCGCGCTGCTGCCGCTCTACGCATTCCTGCGCGGGCAGCGTGGCGCCGACGCGGCGCTCAGCTTTTCCAGCACGGAACTGATCGAGAAACTCGGCGCGGTGATGCGGGCGAAAAGCGGGCGACTGCTGCTCTTCCTGCGGCTGGCGGTGTATGCGCTCCTCATCGTCGCGCTGGCCGGTCCACGCCGGGTAAACGACCAGACCGAGACGCAGTCGAGCGGCGTGGACATCCTGCTCGTTTATGATCTGTCGTGGTCGATGATGGCGCTCGACATGGGCAGCGACAACGAGCGTGCCACGCGGTTCGACATCGCGCAGCAGGTATTGAAGGACTTCATCGCGCGCCGCCCGGCGGATCGCATCGGGCTCGTGGTGTTCAGCGGCGTCCCGTATTTCGTGAGTCCGCTCACGCTGAATCACGACTGGATTCGCACGAACCTCGACCGGCTGCATATCGGGATCATTCGCGAACTCGGCACGGCGATTGGCGATGCC
The DNA here is from genome assembly GCA_044226525.1 of Chthoniobacteraceae bacterium. Lineage (GTDB taxonomy): Bacteria > Verrucomicrobiota > Verrucomicrobiia > Chthoniobacterales > Chthoniobacteraceae > VFJQ01. The sequence continues at coordinate 53,353 of JBGAGV010000001.1, forward strand.
ACCGCGATGGCGGTGAAACGCATCGGCAGCGTGAAGGACAGCAAGAGCCGCATCATCATCCTGCTCACCGATGGCGATAACAACAAAGGCGAACTCGACCCCATCCCTGCGGCGGAAGTGGCGCGCGCGATGAAGGCGCGGCTTTATACCATCGGCATCGGCAAGGACGAAGCCACGCCGCTGCCGTCCTTCGATACGAACACGGGCAAGCTGCGACTCGATGCGTTCGGGCAGCCGATGATGACCTCGACGATTCTCCAGCCCGCCAATTACTCCGTGCTCGGCCGCATGGCCGAAATCGGCAGCGGCCGGTTTTATCGCGGCACGAACCGGCAGGAACTCGAAAGCATCTACGACGACATCGACCGCCTCGAGCGGACCGAGGTGAAGCTGAAGCACAACCGCACTTACACGCCGCTCTTCCTGTGGCCCCTCAGCGCGGCGTTGCTCATGCTGCTCCTCGAGCAGACCCTCGCGCACACGCGTTACCGCCGGATTCCCTGATGAATTTCACCGCGCCTCATTTCGAGAACCCCGATCGGCTGTGGCTCACGGCGATCATTCTGCTCGGATTGGTGGGTCTCTATGTTTATGCGGAAATGGCGCGGCGGAAGCAGTTGGCGACGTTTGCCGATCCGGAATTGCTCGATCGGCTCATGGCCGCGGTAAGTCCGTGGCGGCGCACGTTGAAGCTCGTGCTCACCTTTCTCGGCGTGGCGTTGCTGGGTTTGTCGCTGGCTCGGCCGCAGTGGGGCGAAGAGCGCGACTCGAGTGCGGGCACGGGTGAAGACACCATCTTCGTGCTCGATACCTCGAAATCGATGCTGGCCACCGATGTGCGCCCGAACCGTCTCGAGCGCGCCAAACTCGCCATTCAGGATTACCTGCGCCGCCACGCCCGGGGGCGGGTGGGGCTGGTCGTGTTCGCCGGACAGGCGTTTTTGCAATGCCCGCTCACGCTCGACTACGACGCCTTCGCCGACACACTCCGCTCGGTGGACGTCAATGCGGTGCCCGTTCCCGGCAGCGACATCGGCCGGGCGATTGATGAAGCTGCTCGCGCTTTTGAACAAAAGACCGACCGCCGTTTGTTGGTGCTGCTGACCGATGGGGAAGACCTCGGCGGAGCCGGCGTTAAAAAAGCCGCGGAGCTGACGAAACAAAAGGTCGTCATTTACACGGTCGGCGTCGGCACGCCGATGGGTTCCACGGTGCAGGCGCTGGGGGAGGGGAATACGGTGCAGCCGGTCGTCGATGAAAACGGGCGTCCGGTCGTGAGCCGGCTCGATGAAAAAACGCTCGGCGAGATCGCCCGGGCCACCGGTGGCAAATATCAGTTTCTCAGCACGGTCGGTGACGGCATGGACCAGGTGCGCAGGGCCGTGAACGACCTGACGACCACCCGGGCCGGGGTAATGCGAACCCGGGGAGTCGATCGATATCAGTGGCCTGTTGGGATTGCGCTCGGGCTTTTACTGGTGGAACCTCTGGTCTCCGCGCGCCGCCACGCGCGCAGGAAGTCCGACTAACGAAACTCGAATGACGAAACACTCTCGAAGCTCGAAAACCGAAGGCCGCGTGGGATCGCTGCGCGGGGCCTTCGTCATTCTGGCTTCGTCATTCGCGTTTTCTGCCTACGGGGACTTCACCCCGCGCCAGTCTTACAATCAGGGGGTCGATGCGCTGAAGAAGGGCTACCTGCGAGAAGCGGAGAACTGGTTCCTCGAAACCGTCGCGCAGCAGCGCGAATCGCTCCAGCCGCCGGCGCTCTACGATCTTGGCCACGTGCGGTTTCGGCAAGGGCAGGAGTTGCTGAAGGGCGAGTCGCCGCGGCAGCCGCTCGTCGATCATGCCGACACGGCGAATGAAGACGGCATCGATGCGACGATGAACGCGAAGCGCGCCCTGAAGAGCGAGCAGCTCAACCAAATTCTGGAGGCCTATCTCAACGGCAAACCCGTGCGGAAACAACTGCGGCTTGCGCATGAAGACGTGCAGCGGGCGCTCGATCTTTACGGCGCCGTGCTCGTGCGCTGGCGCCGGTCCGTGGGCGATTTTCGCAGTTCGGATGAGCTCAAGCACAGCGAAGACGCGACCTTCAATGCGCGCGTCGTGGAGCGGCACATCGAGGAACTGCTGAAGCACGTGAAGCAGCTCGAGCAGCAGAAACAGCAGATCGGCCAGACCCGCCAGGAGCTGAAGGAGAAGATGAAAGAGCTCAAGGGGAAGATCCCCGACGAAATGAAACAGCCCGGGGAAGGGGATGACGACGAGGAGGAAGAGGACGAGCCTGGCAAGGAACAGCCCAAGCCCGAGTCCGGCTGGAAAGATCAGGTGCAAAAGGAAGGCGAGAAGCGCGGCATCACGCCAGAGATCGCGCAGCAGATCCTCGAGGCGCTCGGTCTCAAGGGCGACCGGAAGCTGCCGGTCGGCGGGGATGAACAGCAGAACAAACCGCGGGATCGTAAGACCAAGGACTGGTGAGAGGGAAAAACGTTTCAGGCCCAACATCCACCTTCCAACGTTCAACGGAACGGGGGCGTGCCCTCTCGGCGTTGAGGGTCGGACGTTTCTTCCGCTGCTTTTCCGCGCTCGCTCTGCTGGCTTGCATGCTCCTCTGCGCTGGCTCTTTCGCCCAGCTCCCGCAGCCTCCTTCGGCGCCACCGCTACCACCCGGCCCGCCCGCGGATAATCCCTTCATGCCGCGCCCACGCGTGATTCCTTTCAATCAGGCGCAGCCGGTCTCGCCGCTGGACCAGCTTCGCCGCGGGCCAATGGGCGGAACGCTCAGCGCCACGGCGAGCTTCGAGCCGCAGATGTTGCGGCTCATGCGCTTCGGCGAATATCGCGTCACGATCCTGGGCATTGCGGCGGGAATCGAGATTCCAGACCCGTTGCCAGCGCCGACAGGTTTGATCGTCGAACTGGCCGGCAAAACGCCGGGCGACGCCATCGTCAACGGCCAGCGAGTGCCGAGCATGACCTTTCGCTACACGGTCACCTCCGCGCAACCGGGCACGTTCCTCATGCCGTCCTTCACCGCGACGGTGGCGGGGCAGCCGGTCACGGTGCCGGCGGCTCAGGTGGTCGTGCAGGAACCGGGGCCGGACGACCTGCCTTACCAGCCGGTGAAGGCCGTGCTCGATCTCGTGCCGGGCGAATACTTCGTGGGGCAGATGCTTCCTGCCCGGCTGTTGGTTTTCGATACGCCGGACGAAACCGTGCAGGCGATCGCCAATGTGACCAAACCAAGCGGTGACTTCCTTTTCCAGAGCCAGAGCGGTTCGCGCCGCGAACGTCTCGTGTGGGAGGGGAAAGAGATGGTCGCCCTCGTCACGCCGCTACGGCTGACGCCGATCAAGCCGGGTGAAACCGATGTGAGCGTGCAGGCGATCGTCTTCGTGAACAAACTCAACGCCGCGGGTCGCTCCAGCGGAAACACCGCGCAGGCGATGCTCGATACCGCGCCAGTGAAAGTGCGGGTGCGCCCGCTGCCCGAACAAGGACGCCCGGCGAGCTTTACCGGCGCGATCGGAAAATTCGAACTCGGCCAGCCCGCGCTTTCCACGTCGGAGGCCGTGGTGGGTGATCCCGTCACGCTCACGGTTACCATCATGGGCGAGGGGAATCTCGAATCGATCGGCGCGCCGGTGATCGAGACGAACGATGCCTGGCAGAGTTTCACGCCGACGATGACGGTCGATCGCGATGCCTTCAGCGGACGTGGCACGAAGACGATCACTTACACGCTCATTCCCCGCCGGGTCGAGGTGCGCACGGTGCCTTCGATTCCCTTCAGCTACTTCGATCCGGAGCGGAAACAATATGTCGATCTCGCCATTCCGCCCGTGGCGGTCGGGGTGAAACCGGCCGGTGAACCGCCATCGCCGGAGCCTGTTGCCACGGCTACGCCCGCCCCGCAGGGCGCTCCAGAAGCGCCGGCTCCGCGCGCACCTGAGCCGATTCTCACCGGCCTCGCGGAGAAGCCGGGTTCATGGCGGAGTTCGGTGTCGCCGGTTTCGAACCAGAGGATTTTCTGGGCCATGCAGATCGTGCCGGCGTTCGCGCTTTTGGGCCTGGCGCTCTGGCGCCGCCGGGCGGATTTCCTCGCTGCGCATCCGGAGATCGTCCGTCGTCGGGCCGCCCGTGCCGCCGCCCGACGTCATTTGCAAGTAGCCCGCAGCGCCGCTCGGCGCAGCGATGCCGACGCTTTCGTGACCGCGAGCATCGATGCCATCCGCGCCGCCGCCGCCCCGCTCGACACGACCGAGGCCGAGAGCCTCGTGCTCCAGGAAGTGCTCGCGAAACTGCCGCACGACAACGGTGCCACAGAAACGGTGCAGAAACTTTTCCGGCACACGCACACGAAGAATTTCTCCGGCCATGGCGTTGCCTCGAATGGCGTGCTGGACCTGCTGCCGGCGGTGCAGAAGACGGTGGCGATTATCGAAAGGCATCAGCCGTGAGGATCGGGCGCCTTTCCTTCATTATTGCGCTGCTGTGGTGCTGTGGCGCGCGGGCGTTGAGTTCCGAGGCGCAGTTCGACGCCGCGCGGCAGGCTTACGCCGAAGGCAAATACGAGGAGGCAAAAAGCGCGGAAGCTTCCGGCGCGGTGAGCTCCGGCTTGCTGCACAATCTTGGGAATGCCGAATACAAACTCGGGCACGTGGGACCGGCGATTCTCGCGTGGGAGCGCGCCCGCGCGCTCGATCCAGCTTTCCGCAACACCACGGCCAATCTGCGCTACGCGCGCACGCATGCCGGTTTAAGCGAAGCGGAATCTGCGTGGACCGAAAAGTATTCGGCGGTCTTCTCGCCTGATACGTGGCTCTGGACGGCGACGGGCGCATTCTGGACCGCCGTTGCGCTGCTTACGCTGCCGGCGCTGTTGAAACGTAAACGTAGCGCGTGGACGCAAGGTGGTGCGGTCGTCGCGATCGGCGTGTTCCTGCTCACGCTGCCTGCCCTCGCGGGGATCTCCCTGCGCGGACGGCTCGGCGTGGTGATGGTCGCCGAATCGATCCTGCGCCTCACCCCGACGAAGGAAGGTGAACTGCTCGGCAAACTCGCCGAGGGGGAAGTCGCGCGTGTGGAAAAAACGCGGGGCGAATACCTCTACGTTCGCGCCGCGACCGATCGCGCCGGCTGGGTGCGTGCCGAGGAGTTCGAGAAGATCTGGCCGTAAAGCCGTAGCTCGGCTCTCCAGAGCCGAACTTGGCGACCAATCGAAACGGAATGTGGAACTCGGCTCTGGAGAGCCGAGCTACGGAAACAGCCCGCGCATTTTCTTTGCCGCGAGCACCTTCTCCACGCCGATGGCCATGGCGGCCATGCGATGCGGAAGCCTGGCGTCTTTGGCCCGTCGAATGACGGATTGGAAGGCGGTCTCCAGAATGCGGAAGAGCCGGTCGGTGACTTCGGTTTCGTTCCAGAAGGTCTGCTGCAGGCCCTGCACCCACTCGAAGTAACTCACCACCACACCGCCTGCGTTGCAGAGAATATCCGGGATGACGAAGATCTCGTTCCAGCGCTCGAACAGGATCGAGTCGGCCGCCGGCGTCGTCGGGCCGTTCGCGCCTTCCGCGAGGATGCGGCAGCGCAATTTACCCGCATTCTTTTCCGTGATGACGCCCTCCAGCGCCGCCGGCACCAGCACGTCGCACGGCAGGGTGAGCAAATCGTCCGCCGAAATCGGATCGGCCTCGGTGAATCCCGCGAGGACGCCGCCGTGCTCGCGCGCCCATTTTTCGGCTGCGGCGATGTCGATGCCATCCTTCCGATAAAACGCGCCGGTGTGATCGCTGATGCCAACCACCTTCATCCCCGTCTTGAAAGCCAGCCCCTGCGCCGCGACTCCTCCGACATTGCCGAAACCCTGAATCACCGCCGTGCATTGATCCGGCTGCATCTTGAGCAGATTCAGCGCGCGCTCGATGAGGTAGACGACGCCTCGCCCGGTCGCCTCACGCCGCCCCGCCGTCCCACCGACCGCCACCGGTTTGCCCGTCACGATCCCCGGCACGGAGTAGCCCGTGTGCACGCTGTAAGTATCCATGAACCACGCCATCACCTGCTCGTTTGTGCCCATGTCGGGGCCCATCACGTCGGTGCGTTCGCCGATGAAAGGAATCATCTCCTGCATGTAACGGCGGCTCACCGCTTCGAGTTCGCGCGGGCTGAGGGAGCGCGTATCGACCGTCACGCCGCCCTTCGCGCCGCCATACGGCAGCCCGGTCAGCGCGCATTTCCAGCTCATCCAGATCGCCAGCGCCGTCACTTCGCCGAGCGTCACGCCGGGGTGAAACCGCGTGCCGCCCTTGGTCGGCCCCATCGTCAGATGATGCTGCACGCGATACCCTTGGAACGTCTCCACGCGCCCATCGTCCCGCCGGATCGGCAGCGTCACGATGACCGAGCGCTTCGGCTGCAACATGCGCGCGCGCATCGAGTCGTCGATATTCAGGTAGTCGGCGATGAGGCGGAATTGCTCCGCCGCCATCGCATAGGCGGGATCGGCATACAGGTCCATAATGGTGCTCTTAACCTGCAACCGCCCGCTGGCATGCCAAGACCGCCTTCCGGTATTTTTGTGCTCGGTGCTTTGGCGACGGCGTTCGCCGGGTCAATCGACGTGAGTGCGGGCTTTCCCCCATTCGGTGGTGAGCCCGTGCTCGGCGAGCATTTGAGTAAGGCCCGTGCGGTCCCATTCGTCGCCGAGTCCGATCAACATGCGCCTGATGTCCCCAGTTCGCCGAGCTTGCGGGTGAAGATCAGGAACGGCTCAGGTGACGGCATGGAGGAAGATTTCCTTCACCCGGCGCTGCACTTCTTCCTCGGTCCACGCGGGATGCAATTGCCGCAGGCGCGCCGCTTTGATCTTGCGGGCGGTCCAGTAAAGATCGAAGGCCGCGCGCAGCTTCTCGGCCCCGCTCATGCGCCGCAGCGTGGCGCAATATTCAGGTGTGAGTTCGGAGGCCATTTCGCGCAGATTATTCGCGCTGCTTCCGGTGGGCAAGTCCGCGCGATTCCCTTCCCCGGTGGTGACGTGGATCGGCCCGCCGAGCCCGGGCTGGCGGGCGGGAGCGAAGAAGCCCGTTGCGACCGGGCGGCGGACCTCCTACAAGGAATCCGCGCCCGACCATGAGCCTCGACCGAACCTGCGCCCGCTGCGCTACCCCGCTGCCCGATGATGCCCCTGAGGGTTCCGTCTGTGTCGATTGCGCCGCGCTGCTGGAGTCGGAGCAGACCATGGCCACGCCGCTCGACGGCACGCCGAATGTCTCCTATCGCCTTCCGTTGCAGGGCGCGCGTGCCGAGGTCCTCGGCGATTTCGAGATCGCGGAAAAGCTGGGTCAGGGCGGGATGGGCGCCGTCTATCGTGCGCGGCAGGTTTCGCTCGACCGCGTCGTCGCGCTGAAGGTGCTGCCGGAATACTTCGCCGCCGACGAAGAAAACGTCGCCCGCTTCCAGCGCGAAGCCCGCATCGCCGCCGGTCTCATCCACGGCAATATCGTCCACGTCTTCTCCTCCGGCGTCGTGGAGGGCACGCACTTCATCGCCATGGAACTGGTCGAGGGCGAAAACCTGCGCCAGCGCATGAAGCGCGAGCGGCTCAGCATTTCCGAGGCGCTCACCATTTGCGCCGAAGTTGCCCGCGGCCTCGAATACGGCTGGGAAAAAGCGCACCTCGTCCATCGCGACATCAAGCCCGGCAACATCTTCCTCTCCACCGATGGCGCGGTGAAAGTGGGCGACCTCGGCCTCGCCAAAAGCGTCTCCGGCGTCACCAGCGGCCTCACCCAGACGGGCACCTCCCTCGGCACCGCGCTCTACATGAGCCCCGAGCAGGTCCGCGGCGACAAGACCTTCGACTTCCGCAGCGACATCTACAGCCTCGGCTGCACGCTCTACGAAATGCTCACCGGCCTGCCGCCCTACAGCGGCAGCGATGGCATGGCCGTCATGCGCATGCACCTCGACGCCCCGCTCCCCGCCATCCTCAAGGCGATGCCCGGCTGCCCCATCCCGCTCGCGCGCCTGGTGGGCAAGATGCTCAAGAAAAACGCGCGCGAACGCCACCCCAGCTACGCCGACCTCATCGCCGAGCTCGAAATGGTCCGCGAACAGATCGAAAGCGGCGTCACGAACACCGGCCCGAGCAAAGTCGTCGAAGCCTGGAAACAAGTCGGCGACCTCGAAACCAAACCCGGCGCCAGCTACGGCCTGCTCTGGGCCGGCCTCGCCCTCCTCCTCGTCGTCGGCGCCGGCATCGCCTTCTTCGTCCTCGGGAAAAAAGACGAGCGCTCAGCCGCAAAAGCGACCCCGGCGAAAGCGACGCCAGCCGCCGCGAAACTGGCCGCGCAGGATACGCCCAAGCCAGCGGCTCCATCCAGCACCGCAACCTCCGCCCAACTCCCATCGGCCGGCGCCACCGAGCGCTGGCAGGACGTGCTGCACGATCCGGCGATGCTCGGGGGCTTCTCTGGCGCCATGGAGCGGGTGCCGGGAGGGATTCGCATCACTGGCAGCTGCTCAGTGCATATCGGCGGGCCTGAAAATGTCGGTCAGTTCTTCAAGGGGCAGCCCTCCACTGCGGTGAAACGCGATGGCGCCGTGCGCATGCGGCTCGCTTTCGGCGGGATTGCTCCGTCACTGCGCCTCCGCACCACTCCGACCGGAGGCATCTACCAGATCAGCGTCGGAGCCGATCACGCCACCGTGACGAGCTACAGCAATGTCAGCAAGCAAACCACTGTCCTCGGCAACTTCCCGCTCCCGCAGACGCTGCGCCCGGGGCAGGAGTTCTCCGTCGAGTTCCGCGTCGTCGGCCAGACCCTCACCGCGCGGTTCAACGACCAGATTATTGGAACGGTGACGGACGCGACCTATGCGGAAGGCCTCTTCGGAATCGGGGTGGGATCCGTCGATCCCGGGGCCGCCCCCACGCTCATCACCTCCCTCGAATTCCTCGACCTCGACGGCCTCCCCGAAGCCGACGCCCTCAAGCTCGCGGGTGTCTCCACTGCTCCCGCCGCCTCCGACTTCCGCTCCCTCTTCGATGGCCGCACGTTTGCCGGTTGGACGAAGTTCCGCAGCGGCGACGTGCCCAGCGACTGGACCATCGCCGATGGCGCCATCTTCGCCGGCAAACGCAGCGAGATCGTCGCCACCGAGGAGTTTGGCGATTTCGAGCTCACGCTCGAATGGCGCGCCGCCGAAGAGGGTAATGGTGGCATCTTCTATCGTGTCTCCAGCCGGGGCGCGGCCGCCGACCATCCCGAGTTCCAGCTCTGCGGACCGAAGGGCGATGGCCACTGGCCCGCCGGAAGCCTCTACCGGCTCATCCGCTCCACCGACAGCGCCGCGCCCGCCGCCGGTGAATGGCACCGCGCTCGCCTCCTCGTCCGCGGTGGCAAAGCCGAGCACTGGATCGACGATCGCCTCGCCTGCAGCTACGACCTCGACGCCCCCACCTGGTCCGCCCTCGCCGCCAGCTCCGGCTTCCCCGCCGCCACCCAGTTCGCGACCCTGCCCCGGCGCGGTTCCATCGTCCTCCAAGGGATGAAAGACATCGCCTACCGCAACATCCGCATCTGCTCCCTCGATGGCCTCCCAGCCGCCGACGCGCTGAAGCTCGTGGGCATCTCCTCCACCCCCGCCGCCGCCACCAAAGATGCCCCCTTCGTGAACTCCCTCGGCATGAAGTTCGTCCCCGTGCCCATCACCGGCGGGCCGACCGGTGGGAAGCGCGTGCTCTTCTCCATCTGGGAGACGCGCGTGCAGGACTATGAGGTCTTTGCAAAAGCGACCGCGCACAAGTGGATAAAGGCGAACTTCGCGCAGGGACCGACGCATCCAGCGGTGAATGTGAACTGGCCCGATGCGAACGCTTTTTGCACGTGGCTCACCGAACAGGAGCGCAAGACGGGCCAGCTCGCCGCGAACCAGCAGTATCGGCTCCCGAGCGATCACGAGTGGAGTTGTGCTGCGGGCATCGGAGAGCGGGAAGACCCGACAAAGTCGCCCGCGGACAAAAACAAAAAGATCGCAGGAGTGTATCCCTGGGGCACGAGCTGGCCGCCTCCGGACAACTCGGGCAACTATTGGAGTGAAGAGTTGCGCCCGCTGCAAGCCGCGGGAAAGTTCAATTGGTCCACGGGTGAACTGACCGGTTATCGAGACGGTTTTGCTACGACTGCGCCAGTCGCCAGCTACGCGGTAAATCCCCTCGGCCTCTACGACCTTGGCGGCAATGCCGGAGAGTGGTGTGAAGATTTGTTCGATCCGGCAAAGCCCTCCCGAATCCTCCGGGGCTCGTCTTGGAATGGCCTCTCCAGCGACGGACTGCTCTCCTGCTATCGCCTTGCCTATGGTCCCGACCTTCACGTCGAGAATATGGGCTTCCGCGTCGTCCTCGCTCCGGCGGAGTAAGCGGCACGCTTGCCCGTTGGTGTCCAGCCTTCAGGCTGTTCGAAAAGCCCGCTCAGCCACCGGCTGCCTTTTTCCCGCCCTTTCGCACGCTGAAGCGTGGCCCCCCACGGCATTTTCCGCTTGCCAGCGCGGGCGGTTTCAGGCTGCAAATTCCGCCCCGGCCCCGTGGCGCCATGACCGACTGGAAATTCCCCTATGGCAAACTCTCCCCGCGCGAAGACGAGCTCTTCGCGCGCATCGCCCGTGGCCAGACCCTGCGCGACATCGCCCACGCCTGGAGCGTCGCCTTCACCACCGTGCGCACCGTCTATGCCCGCGCCTGCACGAAACTCGGCGCCCGCACCCAGGGCCACGCCATGGCCCGGTGGAAAGACCACCAGCACGCCCGCGCCCTCCCACTCATCCGCCCCGTTTGCGACGGCCGGCCCGCCCTCGCCTGGGTGCCGGAGCGCGCTTGCCGCTCGCCGCGCCTTGCGGTAGTTTGCCTGCCGATGACTGCCATCGCCACTGAACTGGATGCGAAGATGCAATCTATCGATGCCGACACCGCCCGGCGGCTCGAGCGGCTGGTGCGCGATGCCATGGAACTGGCGCAACCAGCCCTCGGTGATGTCGGTATGGCATCGCAGGCGAGTGAGGAGGCAGTGCGGCGCGCCCGGCTGTTCGCGGCGATGGACAAGGTAAAAGCGTTCTCGGCTGCCGATCGCCTGAGCCGCGACGAAGTGCATGCGCGCTGAGCGGTTTTGCGACAGTAATGTGCTGCTGTATGCGGCCTCGAATGCCCCCGAGGATACCGCGAAGCGAGAGGTGGCGCGCCGGGTTCTGGCGATGGAAGGGGTGGGTTTTTCCGCGCAAGTGCTTCAGGAATTTTATGTCAATGCGACGCGCAAGCCCGCGCTGCGCCTTTCGGAGGAGGAGGCGCTGGAAATTCTCACCGCTCTACGCGGCTTTCCGATCCTGCCAGTGACGGAGGAACTGGTCTTCGCTGCCGTCGCGCTCAAGGTGCGCCATCAGATTTCGTATTGGGACGCGGCGATCGTTGCCGCCGCCACAGCGCTCGGTGCGCACGAACTCTACAGCGAGGATTTGAACGATGGGCAGGACTACGGCGGAGTGCGCGTCGTAAATCCTTTCAAGTAAGCCAAACGAGCAACGGCTTCCGCGTCGTCCTCGCCCCGGCGGAATAGCGCTGGAAGCTGGGATGCCCGCCCTGTCCCAAGGCCTGTCCCAAGGGGGGAGTGGCTCTTTAGACGGTGGGCGCGGGCTTTCGGAAGGGACGCAGCGGCTCTGAGACGCATGTCTGGGGCTGTTGGGGAAGGTCGGCGGTGGCGGAGGCGCTGCCTTCCGCTTTCTGGGGGGCTATCTCCGGCTGCCGCGCGCCTGTTACCGCCTTTTACAGGGCTGTCGTCGTCTTTTTGGGAGGCTGTAGGTGGACGACAGGGAGAAGAGAGCCGACGACAGGGAGGAGAGAGTCGCAAACAGGGAGAAGAGAGCCAAGAATAGGGAGGAGAGAGCCGACGACAGCAGGCCAAAAGCCGCTGCAACCGGGCAGGAAGCCGCCGACAGGGGTGAAAAAAGCCGCTGCAGCGACCTTAAAAGCCGGAGGCAAGGCCACGAAAGCGGCGGCAGCCTCGCGACGAACGCCAAAGTGAGCCCGTCAGGGAGCGAATAGCCGATGCGGGAGCCGTTCCGGGCGCCGCACGGGCTGGGAGAGGCGCGGGGTCTCGCGATGGCGAGTTCCCACGTATCGCGCTCGCTTCACAAAGCGGCGCTGCGTGACGTTTGCCTCGAAATCAGCCCGGGCCGCCGCCGCTGCATTGACCCGCTGCGCCCTGCTCCATTACGATCGGCGCCTTCATGCCCGCGGCCAAACCCTCCTCACTCGTCGATACCCGCGTCATTACTGCGGCGACCGGCGGAGCAGGTTTCTATTTCTCGACCAGCTCGCCAAGCTCCCCCCCGCACTGCGTCGATCTCATCTACATCGCCCCGCCCTTCAACTCGAACCGCAACTACGAAGTCTTCTGGGGCGAGACGAAGGAAAAGCGCGCCTTCGAGGACCGGCACGAGAGCACCAAGGCCTACATCGACTTCATGCGCCCGCGCTGCCTCGAACTCGCCCGCGTGCTGAAAAAGACCGGCAGCTTCTACTACCACTGCGACTGGCACGCCTCGCACTACGTGAAGATCATGCTCGACCAGATCTTCGGGGATTCATTTTGAGAATGGAATGCTATCAAAGCAACGCGACGGGAAAAGTCGCGTAGGCTGTCACTAACTGCTTCGAACAAAGATAAGCATGAGTGAGCACAGGCCGTCTCAACAGCTACGCGACATCCCTGCAAATGAACGGTATGTTGCGTTCGTGGACATCCTCGGGTTTGGCAGCCGCGTGCTCGATGACTTCGACTCAGTCCTAGATGTATATCAAGACCTCATCGACTTGCATCCAACGCAGCTTGTCCGCACTGAGGGGGTAAGCACTCGCATTTTGTCCGACGCGTTTGTCGTCATTAGTGAGGCATTTGAACCGTTAGTGCCAATCATCCAAGGCTTGCACATGATTACACTGTCGAAAGGCTATCTCATACGCGGCGGAATTGGTTTTGGGCGGCACATCGAGGCGACCAACGACGGGAACTACGCTATTGTTAGTCAAGCTCTTGTTCATGCTGTTGGCGTGGAAAAACGAATCAAGCATCCGTGTGTTGCCATTCATGAAAGTGTCCCCATTCCGCCAGGTTATCTTGATCCCAGATTCAAGCCTTTCGATCGTGGTGTTTTGTGTTTCGATGGAATCTCATTGATTTGCCCGCTGAGCCTCTTCTGGGGGCGTTCGGCAATAGAGCAGGTATTAACGCTCAAGGAAAAATACACTGAACATGCGGAGAAATATGATTGGTTCCTTCGGCTGTGCGATGCGATGCGTTCCGATGATCCTCTGGTCCCGAAGTCTCAGTGACGAACAGGACGAAGCTGCGCGAACTGCCGCCCTTCGAGTTTGAGAACTGGGCGGTGATCGCGCTCGGCGGCATCCCGAACAAGACGCAGGTGGGCGACATGGGCATCGATGGCCGCATCTTCCCGGTTTCGGCGCTGGACAATCGCCGCAAAGCGAAGGCGGATGAACTCCAGCTCGAGGAGCGGTTTTACCCCATCCAGGTGAAGCAGAAGGACAAGGTGGGCCGCCCGGACATCGACGCCTTTGAGGCGATGATGGCGCGGGAGGATTGCGCGAAGGGGTTCTTTGTGTCGTTCGACGATGCCGACGGTGCGCTGACGGAGATCGCTCGCTTTTTCAAACAAACCGGCCGGGTCATCGTGCCGCTGACGGTGCGCGAAATCCTGGACGAACAAATCGCCCACAAGCTGGCGTAGCGGGGTGGTTCCCCGCCCACTCACGGGTTTTTGCGCGGGGTGGCGGTGCTGGCGGGGTGGGGTGCCGGATCGGTGGCACGCCGGTAGTTGGTCACGGCAGTGACGAGGGCGGCGGCGAGGGTCTGGCGATAGGCTGGGTCGGTGATGGATTTCGCATCGGCGCTGTTGCTGGCGAAGCCGACTTGGAGCTGGATGGCGGGGATGGTGGCCTGGCAGAGCAGTGCGGGGCGGACCCGATTGACGCCGCCGTCGTAAAGTTTGCTGCGCATGACCACGCTGGCATGGACGGCGGTGGCGAGGGCGATGTTCTGGGCATCCTGCGCGTTGCCGGGTTGGACCAGGTCGGCGGGGACGGGCGCCACATCGAGCACCGTCGAATCGGTGCCCCGGCGGGCGAGCACACGGGTTTCGATGCCGGTGTCGTTTTCCTGGGCGCTGAAGCCCATGCCAAGGGAAATGAGGATGGCGTTTGCCTGGAGGTTGGCCAGCTTGAGCCGGTCGGCCAAGGCCACATCGGTATCTGTCGAACGGGTGAGAACGACGCGGTAGCCCTGCTCGGCAAAGAGCTTCTGCGCCCGCTGGGCGACATCGAGGGTGAAAGTCTTTTCGTAGCCGTAGGGGCTGGCCACGCCGTTTTCGTGTCCGCCGGCGGCGGGGTCGAGCACGATGGTTTTCACGGCCTGAACTCCTTTGATCTGCGCCGGGCGGAGAACGGGATCGAGGAGGGAACTGAGGTCCATCCGGGAGAGGTAAGGGTTGCCGTCGCCGGGGCGGATTTCGTAGCTGAGGATGAACTTGATGCCGTTGATGAAGAGCTCGCGGGAGCTGAGCCGGCCTTTGAGCGTTCGAGAGCCGCCTTTCAGCTCGAAGTTGCGGTCGTCGAGGCGCGTTGGTTTCCCCAAACCGTAGAAGGCGCCCACGTCTTCGAAGGAGACGTAGTCGCGTCCGTCGATCTGGCGCAGGGTCCATTCGCCACTGGCCGGCGCGGGTGCAGGACTGGGAATCGGCGCGGGTGCAGGGTCGGGGTGCGGAGAGGTGGAGACCGGGCGCTGGGGCACCCACGTCTGCGTGCCGCCGAGGCCGAACCGGAGTGCCGTCACGAGGATGCCGAGGGTGACGCTGCCGACGATCCACGGCACCCAGCCGGAGTTCGTTTTCTTCGCGAGGGTCGGAGACGGCGGGATGCCGGTATTCCGCTGCATGGCGGCGACTGCCGCGGCGGGATTGCTCAGGCGATGGAGCAATTCGAGGGCGCTCTGTGGGCGCTGAGCGGGGTCTTTGGAAAGGCAGGCGGCAATGGTCCATTCCCAGGTGCGGGGAATGGGACGGCGGTCGTGAATCTGTAGTTCGTGGCGCCGGTCCTGCATCGTCGGCGCGGTTTCCTGGAGGACCTGGTTGAGGATGACGTGGGGTGTGCCGCGAAAAAAAGGCGGCTTGCTGGTGAGCAGATCGTAAATCGTCGCGCCGAGGCTGTAGATATCGTCTGTGACGCTGGGCTTGTAGCCGCGCGCCTGCTGCGGGCTCATGTAAGGTGGCGTGCCGCTGCTCGGCCCTTCGCCGGTGCTGCGGCTATAGGTATCGGTAAGCGCGGCCGAGATGCCGAAGTCGGCGACTTTGATTCGCCCATCCTGCGTGAGCATGATGTTTCGCGGCTTGAGGTCGCGGTGAACGATGCGGGCCTCGCGATTGGCATAGTCGAGCGCCTCGCAGAGCGGCGCGAGCCAGGGGAGAATCTGATCGTGGTCGAAGCAGCGTTGAGGCTGGTGCTCCTTGAGGTCGCCGAGCGTCCAGCCATCCACATATTCCATCACGATGGCGGCGCCAGATTCATCCTGCTCGAAGGTATGTGAGCGCACGATACCGGGGTGCATGAGCGCCATGCCGCGAAGCACCTCTTGCCGCAGATCATTGATCGCGCCTGTGTCGGGCACGATTTGATCGGGGATGAGCTTCATGGCCACGGGGATATCGAGCGCGGTGTCGTGAGCGAGGAGGACGACGCCCATCCCGCCGCGCCCCAGTTCGCGGATCACGCGATAGCGGCGGAAGAGGAGGGTCTCCGCACTTTGGAAAGGCGCGTCGCTGGGAAGCTCGTGCCCTTGGGGAAACGAGCCTTCGCTTTGTCCCGGTGCGGGCGGAAACGAATCGGCCATGCGTCGCCGTTATGGCCCGAGGCGTGAGTGCATGGCAAGCCCGCCGCTACGATTTGAAATCGCGGGCCTGGAAGGCGAGGACGGCGATGATGACGAGGGTGGCATCGACGGCGATAAGGTAAGCGTAGTCGTCGATCATCTGCTCCCACGGGATCGGCGCGCGGTAGGCGTTATACCAGCTCTCCATGTGCGTGGTGAGGAACCACTGCTTGATGTCGGCGAAATAGGGGATGCTGCGGAAAATGCCGTCGGCGATGAAATAGGTGAGCGTGGAAATGGTCGCGGCGGCGGGTTTCATGTTCCAGCACGAGAGCATGAAGGCGATGGAGGTGACGCTGGTGAGGCTGAGCGCGAGCAGCGGCAGGGAGGTAAAATAACGCAGGTGGCCGGGGCCGGATTCGTAGAGGCCGAAGAGGCCGGAGATGGGTTGAAAGACGAAGAAACTGCCGAAGCCTTCCCGCAGCGTGGCGACGGCCAGCGCGCTGAGGCCGACGAAGAAGATGAGCACGAAGGTGTAGAAGACGCAGGTGAGGTATTTGATGAGCAGCAGCCGCACGCGCGAGATCGGGCGACACAAAGTCATGCGCAGCGTGCCGTCCTCGACTTCCTTCGCTACGATGTCGCCCGCGACGAGCGAGATGAAAAGACTGCCGATCAAAAAGATCGTCCACATGAGCACTTGGAAGGCGAGGGTGATGCCGGAGAAGTATTCCTCGAAGCCGTGGCCGGCGCGACCGAGAGTGGCCTTAAAGAAACGCTGCGCGGAGGGAAGCTGCAGCAGGAGGAGGATGACGAGCTCGACGCCGAGGAAGGCGCCGAAGCCGAGCCACGTGCGTTTACGCGCGAAGAGTTTGCGCAACTCGTGGCGGAATTGGGTGAAGAAGAGGGACATGGCGGAGAAGGTCAGGTGGATCGGATGGGGCCTCTGTGTCCGATGGGACCTATGCAGCGGCAGCAGCGCCCGGCTTGCGCTGAATGAGCTCCAGATAAAGCGACTCCAGCGTCGGCCGCAGCGGCACCACCGCGCGCACGCTCGCCCCGGCCTGCACGAGCCGCCGCACCACTTCGCCGATCTCCTCGTCGGTCGCGAGTTCGATGGTTTCCTCTGCGACCACCTGCAGCCCGAGCGCGACCGCCTTGCTCCAATCGTCGAGCTCCAGCCGGTAGCGCTGGCCTTCGCCACCGAGTTCCGTCCAGCGGCCGGTGAAGACGAGGTTGCCTTGATTGAGCACCGCCACCCGATCGCAGAGCTGCTGCACCTCGGCGAGCAGATGCGAGGAGAGCAGCACGGTGAGGCCGCGCTCGCGGTTGAGGTGCTTGATGAGTTCGCGCATCTCGTGAATGCCCTCGGGGTCGAGGCCTTCGGTCGGCTCGTCGAGGAAGATGGCTTGCGGCATCGGCACCAGCGCCTGCGCCAGCGCGAGGCGCTGACGCATGCCGTGGGAATAGACTTTCACCGGATCTTGAATTCGCCCGCTGAGCCCGACGATGCGCACCGCTTCCTCCAGCTCCGCCCGCGACACGCGTCCGCTGTAGCTGGCGAGAATTTCGAGGTTCGCCCAGCCGCTCATGTAATCGAAAAAGCCGGGCGTCTCGAAGATGGCGCCGACTTTCGACAAGGCGCGCGCGCGTTCCTGCTGCACCGACACGCCGTCGATGAACGCCTCGCCGCTGTCTGGATACACCTGCCCGAGCAGAATGCCGAACGTCGTGCTCTTGCCCGCGCCGTTGTGCCCGAGCAGACCGAAGATTTCCCCACGCTGCACTTCAAACGAGATGCCTTCGAGGGCCGGGCGGCGCCGGAAGGTTTTGCGGAGATTTTCGAGGCGGATCATGACGGGAGGCTTGGAAACGCTTGGGTCATGTGGTTAGGCTGGCGGACGATGCAAAGCTTTTCCCCAGTGATGCTGGCCCGGATCGATGGCGCTCCACCGCAGGCAGCTCCGGATTTTTCCGTCCTCATGGAGGCGATGCGGGCGGGGCGGGTCGAGGTGCCGTGGTGGGTCTTGCTGGGAAATTTCGTGCTCGGCGTGCTGTCGATCTGGGTGGTGAGCAAATGGTTCGCCGGGGAAAAAGGGACGATCGGGCGGGCGCTGCTGCTCATCCTCGGGTGGGTCGGCATGGGCATCGTCCTTGGCTTCATCATGGCGCTGGGAATCGGAGTTGTGGTCGCGAAGGCCGGCACGGGAGGGGGAGCCATTCTCGTTTTTGGGTGCCTCTTTCTGCTCCTTTTCCTCGTCAGCATCGTGGCGGTGCCTTCCATGGTTTACGAGATCAACACCCTCAAGAGCATTGGCTTTGTGGTGGTGAATTTGATTTTGAGTTTCTCCCTGCAGGCTGCGTTCGAGTTTCTGGTGCTGGGATCGACGTTGAATTCCCGCCTGGAAGGACTGCGCACCGGAATCGCCCTCGCTCGCCGAAGTCCGGAGGACATCGAAGCCCTGCGTGCCCAACTGCGCCAGCGGAAGAGCGAACTGCAGCGGCGCTATGAGCAACTGGAGATTCATCGGCTGCATCTGCCGCCGGGCGATGCGCGGGAACGGCAGGCCTACGAACGGGAAAAGGCCGATTATGAAGCCGATCTGGAGCGACTTCGCGCCGAGGCCGCGCTGTTGCCGCCCGCGCGATAAGGGGCCTCATGTCGCTCTGGGTGCTCAGTGCTGAACCTTATCGGCAAAGGTGAGTTCCTTCGACGCGTGGCCGTCGGCGTAGAGGATGTTCACCTTGTGTTCAGGGTCGCGATGAAAGCCTTCCTTGTCGCCCATGAGGGGGATGTAGCTGGGCTGTTCCGCCATCCCCATGAAGTTCAGGCTGGCGATCGATTGACCATTGAGGGCCACGTTCCAGTGGTAGCTCGTGCCCGATTTGGCCCCGATCTCATGATCCGCCGGGCAGAGGAACGCCTTTTTGCCGCTGTCGCCGGGGAGGTAGCGGTCGAGGGTGTTGTCGATCACCGGAGCCTGTTCCGTGCGTTTCTCCCGTCCGAGAAGCAGGGTGGGCATGGTGCCATTGTTATCGGCCAGATACATGTTCAGGGCCGAGCCGAGGGTGCGCAGGTGGTTCATGCAGGCGGTCGTGCGGCCCGCTTCGATGTAGCGATCGGCCACGGTCCCGATGAGCGTGGCCAGCAGTGCGATCAGCACGATAACGACCAGAAGCTCGATGAGAGTGAAGGCTCTGCGCATGACGGGACGGAAAGACGTGGGTTCGGCGCAAAAAGTTGCAAGGAAAGAATAAATCGTGGCGTCGCCCCTTGCCGGGAAACGAAAAAGCTGGGCTCCGGCGGTTTTTGGGTGAGTTTTCCGGGGGGGGGCCTGATGCTTGCTCCGGATTTCCCCGATATCACTGTGGCGACACACCTTAGAATTTTTTTCAAAAAACATGATTGCCATGCGCAGACCCGCATGATTGCGTCGCGCTTTAGTGCGTAGAAGCCAGTAACTTCTGTCGCATTTTGTCGTTTTACTCCCCCAGTTTCATGAAACGTCCCTCACGTCTCCATGCCGTCTCGGCCCCTGCCGGGATGCCGTTTCTCTGGCGTGAAGACTTCCGCCCCGTTCCCGTTTCGCTTCCGAACCTCCAAACCGCCTACACGAACATGCCCTCTCACCCTGCCCGCACGCCGCGCCTCTTGAACGGCCGCGCCTGGTTGTTTGCTCCCGTTCTGGCTCTTCTGCTGGCCGCCGGTTCCGCCCCGGCCATCGATTTCAACGCCACCAAGGGCATCTGGAAACTCGTTTACGGCGTGACCGATTCCCAGATCAACGAGACTGGCGCCAACACTGGCTGGCTCTCCCGCGACGACGATGGTGACGGCATCAGCAATGGTGCTGAAATCGCCGCCGGCACCAACCCCTTCAACCCGGGTTCCGCCGTCAAGGTCACCAGCGTTACTGCCGACGTCTCGAACGTTCACCTGACCTTCCCCACCGCGAACAAGAAGCAATACGTGGTGCAGAAGAACAGCGATCCGACCCTGGCGCCAGCGAGCTGGGCCGCCGTAGTCCCCACCGTGCAGGTGACCGGTGACGGCACCTCCAAGACCCTCGATGTCCCGCGCGGTGGCAGCAATACCTTTTACCGGGTTGTGGTGCAGGACATCGATTCCGACGGCGACGGGGTGAGCGACTGGGCTGAAGTGATCGCCAATTTGAACCCCAACGCCGCCGAGACGAATACCGGCGTGAACGACGGCACCTACGTCACCGCCCAGCTCGCCCTGCCGGCGGAAGTGAACATCACCGCCACGACGCCGATCGCGTCGGAAGACGGCCCGACGGTCGGCGGCTTCACCATCACCCGCACTCAAACCATGCTGCCCATCACGGTGAACCTCAGCACGACGGGCAGCACCGCGACAGCGGGTTCGAACTATTCGGCCTTGCCGTCCTCGATCGATCTCCCCGTGGGCACGACCACAATCCAGATCCCGGTCGCACCCATTCAGAACCCTTTGGTGCAAGGCAGCAAATCGGTCAAAGCCACCCTCGTCCCGCCCACCCCCGGCAGCGCCGGCTTCACCGTGGGCAGTCATAACAGCGCCACGGTCATCATCAACGACTCGACCACCGCCAGCGGCACGGGATTGTATGCGCGGTATTATGACACGGCGAACGGGACATATGCTGATGTGCTTAATTTCGGACAAACTGGCGGCACCTATACCTACACTCGCAACGGCGCCTCCCCTTACACCGGCAGCACCATCACGATTCCTTTCACTTACAATGGATCGCCGGCCCTTCAGGTAGGGCACTTGGTGAAAATTGATATGACGTCGGGATCGTTGAGCGGGCAAGCGACCTGGGATAATGTCGTCCACACGGTCAGTGCGGTGAATCCGGGGGTTAGTTTCACCGTTCAGGTCTCCGGCTCGGGCTTGCCCGCCAGCGGCAGCGGCAACTGCAATTTCCGCATCGAATCCTTCCCGCACCCTCCGGCTCTGCAGCGGGTGGATTCAACGGTTAACTTCGATTGGCAACACGGCACCCCGAATGGCGTCACGATCACTGAAGTCAGCGGTCTAACCAATCGCCCCGACAATTATTCTGACACGTTTGAGACCTACCTTGTTCCGCCAACGACAGGTGCTTACTTCTTCCAGCTCGATGCTGACGATAAAGCGCAGGTGTTGCTCGATACCGGAAGCGGTCTGGTGCAGATCGTAGAGCACAACTGGACAACCCCGGGTTCTGATCCGGTAGGCACATTTAAGCTAAGCGGCTCTGTTGCCTTGACGGCAAATCAGCACTACAAAATGCGGGTGGAGCACGTGGAGACCACGGGTGATGCTCGCTGTCGCTTGCAGTGGAAGGTGCCCGGCAGCACAAGTTTCGCGAATATCCCGCAGGCTAACCAATTTACCCATACGCAAGCCGCGACGTATAACTTCACGAAAACCACCACGACAAGTGGGACTGCAACGATTACGTTGGCGGGACATGGATTAAATAACGGCGATTTGGTTGCGATCGACTTTTCCGGGGGCAATCTTTTCACGCCTAATGCTTCGGATACGGCCGGTTACAGTGGGAACTATACTGTTTCGAACGCGGCTGTGAGCACATTTGATGTCGCAATTTCCGGCACCAATCTTCCCGCGAGCCAAACCAATCAGTCTTGTCTGCTTGAAAATCGGCCGGCCAGCACCACGGCGGGGGTGCTCAATAAAACTTACGCCAACACCTCCTTTTCTAATACCCCTGGCCGTATCGGGATAGACGCCGCGGTAACCACCGGAAACAATGGTATTTGGGGTGCCGGATCTCCTGATGCGGTGTTGATTAATCCTGATACTTTCTCCGTTCGTTGGACTGGCCAGGTGCAGCCGCAGTTTACTGAAGAATACACCTTTGTTGTCCAGGCGGATGATAGCTGTGCACTGTGGATCAATGGGCAGCAGCAGGTGCTCAAAATGGCTCCTTCGGCGAGCACGGGTAACGCGTCTTACAGTTATGATGCAACGACCGGCGATGTCACGGTCGATTACACTAACCTCATCGCCGCCGCGAACAGCTTCGTGAATGGTGAAATCGTCAGGCTCGACTGGACTAATAACAACCTGAACCATAACCCAGCGTCACCGCTGACCTATACCTATAATCCGACCACGAATAAAATCGAGGTGGACTATACGAATCTGACGACCGGGGCAGCCAATTCAGGTGCGAATCGGGTGGCGGGAAGCTATGCAGTTGGCGAAACGGTCGAGGTCGATCCGACGAGCGGGAGCGTGAGCAGCCTGAGCACGCTGCCTTACGTGATCGAGTCTGTGTCCGGAAATAAGTTCACGATCGATGCGGGTTCTCTCAACTTTAATCCAACCATCAACGTTCAGAGCATCGCTACCGGGGTAAACTGCACCATCACGACGGCGACGCCGCATAACCTTAGCGTCGGCCAGCAGGTGAAAATCACAGGAGTCTCGGGTGGGACATTCACTCCCGCGATCAACGATTTCTTTACGGTTGTCTCGGTGCCTAGCAATGTTGCCTTTACGGTTGGTTCGAATTGCTCGGTGGTTCCAACCGTGGGAACGGGCACGATCGCGGCAGGTGGGACGATCACGGTCAACGACGTGCGCAACGTGACGATTTCTCCGCTCTCCGCTACTGCTACGACATTCAAGGTCAATATTGGCGCTGGTCGTTATCCGAACGGCAGCACTGGCAATGTCAGCATCGACCTCGCGAACAAACCGCTGAAGGACTGGGTCTCGAATGGCAACGAGCGTTATGTCCGCATTCCGATGGTCGGAGGGGTGCGCTATGATATTCAGCTCGATATGTGGGAGAGTTCCAGCGCAGCGCGGTGCTTCCTTTCGTGGTATAGTCCCAGCCAGCCAAAGCAGATCATTCCGGCGGAGCGGCTCTATCCTTCCGGCGGGACGCTGGCGCCCGCGGCTTATATCGGAAGTAACGATGCCAGCGGCATGGTGGGCGGAACGTTCTCGCAGGCGATTCCAGGGAGTAACGGTGCCTCCGTGACGCTGGGTGCCGATACGCCGGCATGGCTGAGCTACAACAATGGCGCGATCTCCGGGACGCCGCCAAGTGGGGCTGCGGGTGACTATCAGATCACGGTTACGGTCACCAACTCCACAGGCACGTCCACGTCGGTGCTGAATCTGCACATCGATGAAAATGCAGGCTCGGTGGTGCATGATCGCTGGGATGGCATCGCCGGCACCAGTGTCGCTTCCATTCCGACGACGACGAATCCGTCGTTCACGGAAAATGTGTCTGCTTTGGAGACGAATGCCTCGATCGATAATTATGGTGAACGTCTCCGCGGTTATATCACTGCGCCGGCGACGGGAAATTACTATTTCTGGATTGCGGCCAATAGTCCCGCCGAACTGTGGATTTCCAACGACGACGATACCATCAACGCCTTCAAGCGGGCATGGGTGGCGACCGGCAACGCGACGGCGCAAAACTGGAGCGCCGAGACCAGCCAGAAGTCACCGTGGCTGGCGCTCGAGCAGGGAAAGAAGTATTACTTCGAAGTGCTGCACAAGGCCGCGGCGGGGAGTGGCGATAACCTCGCCATCGGCTGGGCCAAGCCGGGTGACGCGACGACGGCGCCGAGCCAAGTCGTGCCGGGATATGTGCTTTCGCCTTATGTCGCTCCAGCGGCGAATTCCACGCCTGGAACGCTCTACGTGGCCAGTCTCCTCGCGCAGCCGGGTGCCGTCACGAATGGTGTGGGCACCTCGACTCTCCGGCTGAGCCCGGACGAAACGGTCGCCTACATGCGCTATTCCTATAGCAACCTGACGGGTCCAATCACCTCTCAGCACATTCACATCGACCCGAATCCGGGACACAACGATGGCGAAATCGTTTACGATATCGACAATCCCACCCAAGGGGGGACACCGGGCGATGGAATCATCACGAATCCCGCCGATCCGAACTACGGCGCCTATAAGTGGACGATCGCCAGCCACGGCACCTATACGGGGCCGCAAATCCTCGAGGCGATCAAGGACGGGAAGGCTTACATCAACCTCCACACCAACGCCTATCTGAACGGCGAAATTCGCGGTAACTATACGCTGGCTAATGGCACCCGCACCTTCAGCCCGCCGTCCAACCCGGCTTCCTGGACCGACGACGGTAACACGGACGCGGGTGCGGTGCGGTTTCTCAGCCAGGCGACCTTCGGGGCGAATACCGCCGACATCGCCGCCTTGAAGGGGCTGATTGCTACGGGTGGCGACGGCGCCCCGGCGGTGAATCGGCCCGCTTCGCGCTACGAAACGTGGATCGACCAGCAGTTCGCCAAGTCGGCGACTCACCACCTGCCTGAAGTTCTGGCGCGAGAGATTGCCGACGTGTTCGGGCCGTTCGACGTGAAAGTGTGCTTCGACACCTGGTGGAAAACGTCGATGACGGCGGACGACCAGTTACGCCAGCGCGTGGCCTTTGCGCTGAGCCAGATTCACGTCGTCTCCGGCCAGGGACCGCTCGAGGATAACTCGCGCGCCATCGCGGATCACTACGACACTCTCGCCGACAATGCCTTTGGCAATTTCCGCGATGTCCTGGTAGGCACCACGCTGACGCCGGCGATGGGACGTTACCTCGACATGCTCGGCAACGACAAGCCGGACCTGGCGATCGGACGCAGCCCGAACGAAAACTACGCGCGTGAAATCAAGCAGCTCTTCTCCATCGGTCTGTATCGGATGTGGCCGGACGGCACGTTGATGCTGAGCCAGCAGGACGCGCCGATCGATACTTACACGCAGCGCGAAATCGTGGGCCTGGCGCACGTCTTTACCGGTTGGTATTATGGGTATGATGGCGACTACCGCACGGCGATGAACGCGACGGCGGATTGGACGCGGCCGATGCGCGAGGTGCCTGCCCGACACTTCACGGGCACGAAGCGCCTGCTGAACAATGAAGTCTTCCCCGGTTTGCCGACGTTGAATGGCCAGACGCTGGATCCGTATGCGACGCATACGAGCAATCAATACACGGATCCCGTTTATGAAGCGTTGCCGGCGCAGGAACTGAGCGCCGCGCACGACATGCTGTTCAATCACCCGAACACGGGGCCGTTCATCTGCCGCCAGCTCATCCAGCGCATGGTCACGAGCAATCCGTCGCGTGATTACCTCTATCGCGTGGTGCAGAAATTCAATGACAACGGCTTGGGTGTGCGCGGTGACATGCAGGCGGTCATCAAGGCCATCCTGCTCGACTACGAAGCCCGCAGCACGGCGATGCTCAGCATCCCGGCCTACGGCAAGCAGCGCGAACCGATCATGCGCGTCGCCCAGGCGGCGCGTGCGCTACGACCAGCGAACGCTTTTGGCCCTATCAGCTATTCTCAAACTCCAGCGATGATCAACACGTCGGGGGTGCCCTACATCCTAATCACCACGACCGGCACGCATCCGTATGTGGGGAGCAATGTCGTGTTCATGGAATTCACCGACGGTTCGGGGAGCGCGACGCCGAGCACGGGGACGTATACGGTGCTCTCCAACCCTGCTCCGACAGGCACTACGTTCGCCGTCGCCGCACCCGGCTGGATGGCTGGCACCTATACCTGGAACAACAACAGCACGGTGACCATTACCATGAACGGCCATAACTTGCCGGGCGACAATGCTAATGCCTCTCCTGCTCAGGTGCTGGCTCAGGAAAACAAAGGTATCGCTTATTTCGACTTCACTTCCGGCAGCTTGAACGGAAGCGCGATTGACCAGGCGACGAGCACGACCCTGACTTCGACCGCCTACGATATTGCCAGCGGCGTTGGCAACACGCTGACGCTTCCTGCCGTCAACGGTAACTACGGCGGCTCTACGTTTACCATTGCGGGACCGGCGGGTGGGGCGGGGCAGACCGGCAATGTGATGATTTCGCGCTTTGGTGGCACCTATTCCTGCACCGGACGTGCGGGCGTGATCACCATCGATACCGTTTACGGCGGTGCGGGGACGTTCGGCACGATGGCCGACCACGGTTTGACGGTCGGCAGCAAGGTCTTCATCAACTTCACGAACTCCCGCGATACCACTTCGGGAGTCGAGACTTCGACCCTGAATGATCTGGAATACACCATCACGAACGTGCCGGACGCGAACACCTTCACGGTAACCGCGCGTGACGCCACGAATGCCGCGATGAATAGTGACAACCAGGCGGTGGTGTTTCCGTATATTCCGCAGCCGCTGACGCGCAGCGGGAGCGTAATTATGCGCCAAGGCACGTATCTGATGGACAATACGGATAGCGATCTCGCGCAGACCCCGCTGAACTCGCCCACGGTGTTCAACTTCTTCCTGCCGGACTATAAGTTTGCTGGGACGCTGGCTTCGCAGGGAATCACGACTCCCGAGTTCCAATTGACGGCGCAGACTACGGCCGTGCGTCAGGCGAACTTCATTTATAACGGCATCTTTAATCCGTCGAACAACACGAGCATCGCCGGATTCTATAACTCAAGCATCGGTGGGAACGGCCTCGCGCTGGTGATGGATTTGAGCCCGTGGTTGGGAAATGCCACCAACTCGGTTCTGGGTGATGGTGCGCAGACCGGCCAGGCTTGGACGAGCAATCAGAATCTCGATTCACTCATTGATCGAATGGACACCTTGCTCTCCGGCAACCAAGTTGGGGCGACTACGAAAGCGGTAATCAAGAAGTTCCTCTTCCGCCAGATCACCATTGGCGCCATCGGCAGCCCAGTCACCATTACCTGCGCTTCGCACGGATTGGTGGCTGGGGATACAGTGGTTATTAGTGGCACCACCGGTGGCACTTTTAGCGGGGCCTCCACCTCCCTGAACGGCACCTTCCTGGTGGGAGCAAACCCCGCGGCCAACACCTTCACGCTGACGGCGACGAGCAGCCCGTTCACGGCGCTAAATTGCACCAGCGTCGCCAGTCTGAATACCACCAACGCGAACGCTCACCTCTCGCCCGTGTCCTATAACAACGCGTCGCCTTCCGCGACGGAGAAGGCCAACCGCCTCCGGGCCATCCTCCATCTCATCCTCACCAGCCCCGACTTCACCATTCAGCGATAAATCCTATGCGCGACGCCAAACATCCCAACCTCACCGGCCGCCGGGATTTCTTCCGGCAGGCTTCCTGCGCAGCTGTCGGCACCTGGGCCCTGGCGAGCACCATCCGTGATCTGCGGATGGTCAATGCTGCGATGGCCTTCAATACGCCGACCGATTACAAGGCGCTGGTCTGCATCTTCCTGAGCGGCGGCAATGACTCGAACAACTGGATCGTCCCCACCGATTCGACCACGTTCGACCAATACACCGCCATCCGCGGCAACCTCGCGCTGCCGTCGGATTCGCTGCTCCCGCTCTACTCGACGGGCACAACTCCTTACACGGACGCCCAAGGCCACAGTTACGGTTTCCATCCGAGTTGCCCGGAACTGCAGACGCTCTTCAACGAGGACAAACTCGCTATCCTCATGAACGTCGGCACGCTCGTGCGTCCGACGACGAGGGCGCAATACACCGGCTCGAACTCCAAGTTTTACCAGCCTCCGCAGCTCTTTTCGCACAGTGATCAGGTGACGCAGTGGCAGACGTCGATTCCGGATCAGCCGCCGACGACGGGCTGGGGCGGACGACTGGCGGACCTGACGAATTCGCTCTCCAACCCGGCGGGGAATATCTCCATGTCCGTCTCGCTCAACGGCGCGAACACTTTCGAGGTGGGCAATCTGATCTCGCAATATCACGTCTCTACCGCGGGGGCCGTCGTGCTCAGCGGCAACTTGATGACGAGCAACGCTTCGCGAGTCCGCGCCATGAAAAACATCCTCGGTCTCTCGAACACGAACCTGCAGCGCACCGCCTACGCCGATGTGCTCAACGACGCGATCGTGACGGGCGATGCGCTGAATACGAACATCGGTGGAACGCTCGATCCGACCGATTCGCCGAATAGCTACACCAACCAGTTAGCGGGCAACCCGTGGCGCTGGAATACCGGCTTGAACGGAATTTATACGGTTACGGCGCCCGCGTCGGCACCGGCAACTCCTCCGTCGGTCGGAGCCCTGTGGCCGACTGGGACCAATGGCGGTTTCCCGAATACCAGCCTCGGCACCCAGTTGAAGATGGTCGCTCGACTCATTGCAGCCCGCGGCCCGTCGCAGTTCAACATGAACCGCCAGATCTTCTTCTGCTCGGTCGGTGGCTACGACACCCACACTTCGCAGGTTTCCGTCAATGGCACCGATGCGCCGACCGATGCGCGCGGCGCGCACTACAAGCTGCTGGATGAAGTCAGCGCCTGCATGTTCGCCTTCACGCGAGCCATGGAGCAGCTCGGCATCTCGGACAAGGTGACCGCCTTCACCGCGAGCGACTTCGCCCGCACGCTGCCGACCAACAGCCAGGGCAGCGACCACGGCTGGGGCGGGCATCACATCATTGCAGGCGGAGCGGTCAAAGGCGGCGCCGTCTATGGCAAGCTGCCGACCTTTGCGATCAATGGCCCGGACGATACCGGCTTGGGTCGCTGGATTCCCACGCTCGCGGTCGATCAATATTCGGCCACGCTCGCGAAATGGTTCGGCCTCGATAACAACGATCTGACCAACGTGTTCCCGAACCTGGGCCGGTTCGATACGTCGGACCTTGGTTTCATGCTGTAGCGAGCGGCCTGGGTGGCGCTGCTGCCGCTGCCTCTCCGCGGAGCGATTTGCCACGGCCGACTCCTTCGCGGATCGTTCGAGCGAACTCGTATGAAGCTGCGTCTCTTTTTTGCGCTGATCGCCGTGGTGCTCGCGGCTGCCGCCTATCTGTGGCTGGCGCCCCTTGGCGGCGTCCCGACGGTGGTGTCGCTGCGATCCTCTCCGCCTCCGGCAGTTTCAGATCGGCCTTCGTCGAGCGTGTCCCCTTCGTTGTCGTCCAGACAGGGCTCGCGTCCCGCCACGCCCGAACTGGGTGTGCCGCCCGAACCAGCGCAGACGAGCAGTGCGGTCATGGCGGGGCAACCGCTGGTCCGATCCACCCCGGCTCCCACGCCTCGACCTGCTGCCAAGCCTGCGGCCTCTGTCGCGGCCGCGCCGCCTTCGGCCGCGTCGAAACAGGCCATCGCCGATGAAAAGCAGGATCTCGAAAATGTCCGCATGATGTTGGGCCACTATCGCACCCGGATGGGCGAAAACCCGGTCGGCTCGAATGCGGAGATCATGAAAAAAGTGATGGGTGACAACCCGGTTGGCGCGCGGTTGGGCCCGCCGGAAGGGCAGTCGATCAATGCCGAGGGCGAACTGGTGGATCGCTGGGGCACGCCGTATTTCTTTCACCAACTCGCGGCCGATAAAATGGAAGTTCGCTCCGCCGGTCCGGACAAGAAGATGTGGACTTCGGACGACGTAATCACCAAGTGATCACGGCGCGACGTTCAGGTTGAACGGAGCGAGGATCGTCTTGCCTCCGATCTGGACCTGACAGTAGAGCCGCACGAAGCCGGGCTTGGGTGGGAAAAATTGGAAGGTCATCCCGGGGCCGCCGCGCGCAGCGGGATTGAGAATATCGCCGCCCGCCGGGTGCAGATGGACGACGGTTTCGTAGTCGCCGTAAAAAGCGACGAGATGGGCAAACGCGTTCATCACGGGTTCGAGCGTCTTCAGCGGCTGGCCGGCCGAATCCGTCACGGTGATGAAGATGGCGCGCGTCTTCCCGGCGGAGAGCGGAATGTGATTTCCCTGGTTGAGCGCGAGCTCGAAGTGGAACGCCTCCGCCTCGGCGGTGAATCGATTCTCGGTATCTCCCAGCGCCGCCGGCGGTGCGGGCGAAGGGAGATCGGTATAAGGCAGTTCCTGCATACCCGTCGTGTATGGGATGATGTTGGCCCAGATGCGATAGGGCGCCGTTCTGGCCGGGGTGAAGGAAAAGACGTATTCACCCGGCGTCCCGGTTTCGACAGGATTCTCGTGGTGATAGTCGCTCAGGGAGGGATCTTCGAGGAGCAGGTGAATCGGCTTGGTGTGCGTCACGGCCAGGTCGCTGACGAGCACGGGCGATTGGTCGCGACGCGCGAGCCGCACTTTGACTTCGACCTTTTTTCCCGCCTCAATCGGACCGCTGGCCGTAGCCGTCAGCACCGTCGTCGGCTCTCCGGGCACGGTGTAGATGAAGCTGTAGGGAATCCGGCGAGGAAAAAGCCGCAGGCCGCATTTGTCGCAGGTTGCGCCCGGTTCCCTCGAAAGGAAATCCGGGTGCACCGGGCAGGCGTAAATTTCCGCCTGGACGATCTTTGGGTCGTAGCGCCGGGCGAGTTCGTCGAGGATCGCCTTGAGGGATTTAAAGCCGTCCTCGGTCGCGGTCTGGCTTCTCTGGTTACTGGTGAGCGCGATGGCATTGATCCAGCCGAGCGCGCGGGTTGCTTCCTTCGGAATGACCGCGATGTCGGGTCCATTCGTCAGGCGGCCGAGCGTGCGCAGGGAAGGGGCTAGCAGGGAAATCTGCTCGATGACCTCTTCGAGCCGATGCTCCTGGATCAAACGATCCACGTTGGCCGTGGCGAGCCGAATCACGTTCCACGCTTCGGGGATCGACTGGGGGTTGAGAACATTGGGCGGGACCGGGACATCGGCTACACCAGTGCGGGGCAGGCTGAGGGTGCAGAGCAGGATGATGGTCAGAAGGAGCAGGCGGGGGGCGGTCACGGAGCAGGGCAGTCGAGGAGGAAAGAGGGGGAATGACTCGGGGGAAGTCGCGGCTGGGGATAGCGAGTTACTTGACCGGAATCGGCTGGACGCGCGCCCGCCCACCACGGACGGCTGTGGCACCCGGATTGAACAACGAAGCAGGGCGTGGAGCCGCGACAGAGTCGGGCAGGAACGCAGCCCGATCCATGGTGACCTGCCGACACTCCCCATCCTTTTTCACGGAAGCCTTCGTTTGGCGCGGATCGGGGGACCACTCCAGCTTGAGCAACTCGTAGCCGTCCTTTGGTTCGCCATCGACGAGTTGAATGATCCGTCCCGCCTGCGTCCGGTCGCGGAGGACCACCCAATCGTGATCAATGCCGCCTCGCTGAATTCTCGCTGCGCTGGCGATGTAAAGATTTTGCTCCCAAGGCTCGCGCGGCTCGAGTTTTACCGGCGCGGTGCTCAAGGCAAAAGGCGCCTCGGCGCGCAACCGGGTGTAGCGCTCGCCGGGGAGACGATCCGGGGTGGCGGCGACAAGCACGGAAGCGACACACGTCGCACTGAGGACGGCAAGCAGGCGCGGGGTCATGGCGGGAAAGAATCCTGTTTCCACCGAGGCGTCAATTCAGCGGTGCCGAAAGGAGATCTGCCTGGCGCTGTTTCGCCACGAAAAATGTGGCGGAAGCCACTCTCGGCCCGAAGTGTTTCTGGGGTTGAAAAAGCATTGCCACGGTGCATGCCCCATGCTTGTGTCCTAAACCTAATCGGTCGGGAACCAGCTATTTCCGACTTCCTCCCTTGTCAGTCCCTCACCAGCCTTATGAAACGTCCCCAGCGTCTCACCCATCCGGCCTTTTCGCGCGCCTTCACGGCGTCGCGTGACGGAGGGGGCAGCTGCACTTCTTCGTTCCGCAACCTCAACGTTACCCACACGAACATGTTCTTTCCTCCTGCACGTTTGTTCCGCTCGCTGAGCGGCTTTGCTTCCCTGTTCGTTTTCATCCTGCTCTTCGGCGCGCGACCCGTCTCCGCGATCGACTTTGCGACGGACAAGACCGTTTGGAAAATGCTCTACGGCGTGAAGGAATCGCAGATCAATGAGACCGGTGCCGATGTCGGCTGGTTGGGCCGCGACGACGACGGCGACGGCATTTCGAACGGCGTGGAAATCGCCGCAGGCACCAACCCCTTCAACCCAGGCTCGGCGATCAAGGTCACCAGCATCACGGCTGACGCGTCGAACGTCTATCTGACGTTCCCGACGATGAACAAAAAGCAATACGTCGCGCAGCAAAACGCCGACCTCACCAATGCGGCCGGTTGGGCGGCGGTGGTGCCGACCGTGCAGGTGATGGGCGACGGGACTTCGAAAACTCTCACCGTGCCGCGCAGTGGCTCGAATGTTTTCTACCGCGTCGTGGTGCAGGATATCGATACCGACGGGGATGGCATGAGCGACTGGGCGGAAACCGTCGCCGGCTACAATCCGAACAGCAACATGACCAACGGCAGCACCCTCGACGGGACCGCGCTGCCGAACGCTCTTTCCGAGTCGAACGTGATCACGGTCAGCGTGGCGAAGGCGAATGCGACGCAGCCGCTCAATGGGGAGCCCGCGCTGGAAACGGGCTCGATCGTGGTCACCCGCACTGGTCCGCTGAAGTTTGCCTCCATCACCGTGCCGCTCCAGAAACTCGGCAGCGCCGTCGAAGGAGTCGATTACGACAGCCTGCCCAACTCGATCACCTTCACCGCGCAACCTCCGGCGGGCTATGCCGGCGGCCAGAATCAATACGTGTTGACGGTGAATCCGCGCGCCAACGGCGGTCGGCGCACGAATGTCACCACCACGGTGAAGGTCGTGCCCGGCGGCGGCTATACGGTGGCCGGTTCGGATCGCGGCAGTGTTGTGATCAATCCCGCCGATCTTCAGGATGGCACCGGCCTGACCGGGAAATATTTCAACCAGGCCGACCCGACCTACACGCCTGCGCAGACGAATATCTTCGCCGGCACTCCCAACTTTACCCGGATCGACGGCCCGATCGATTTCCCGAATGCCATCGCCAGCGTGGCCGTGGGAAATCCTTGTGTGGTTACCACGGCGCGTCCGCATGAGATTCCCGTGAACGGCTTTGCGACGATCGTCATCAGCGGCGTGACGGGTGGCACCTTTACCGGCGGCGGCACCTCGATCAATACGACGCTGCGCGCCAACTCGATCGGGCCCAACACCTTTACCCTCGCCACGACTGGAAACGTGGATATCAACTGCACGGTGGCGCCGACTTCGGTGGCCTCTTCGATTCTCAACGGCACGAATGGCTGGAGCAGCCTGGATGGTCCCGTCGGCATGACGGGCGCCTCCGGCGGGTTCTGGTCGGTTCGCTGGACCGGTCAGGTCGTGCCGAAGTATTCGGAGACTTATTACTTCGATGTCCGCAGCACCGATGGCGCCGTGTTGAAGGTGAATGGTCAGACCCTGGTGGATCGCTG
The DNA here is from genome assembly GCA_044226525.1 of Chthoniobacteraceae bacterium. Classification (GTDB taxonomy): domain Bacteria; phylum Verrucomicrobiota; class Verrucomicrobiia; order Chthoniobacterales; family Chthoniobacteraceae; genus VFJQ01. Next base: position 86,469 of record JBGAGV010000001.1, read on the forward strand.
GTCGCAGGGCCTCGCGGAATTTGCCAACTCGATCACGTTAAAGGCGGGCATTCCCTACGACATCCAGCTCGATTACTGGAACGCCGGCCACACCGCCGAGGCGCGCCTCTACTGGTGGAGCACGAGCCAGGTGAAGGAAGTCATTCCCAAGAGCCGCCTCTATCCGGAGCCGGTCCAGTCGGACAAGGTTACTGCCATCATCTCGTCGCTCGACGCGGTGGGGTATGTCGGCGTGCCGTTTGCCTATCGGGTCGCGGCCCCCAATATCGGCGGCACCACGACGTTTAGCCTCGATGCGGAAAGCGCGCCGCTTCCGGCCGGGTTGAGCATTTCCAACAGCGGGGTGATCAGTGGCACGCCCACGGCGGAGGGCGTTTATAATGTGGCCATCAATTCCTACAACGGTGCGACGCAGAACGCCTCCACCAACAAAGGAAGTTCAGTCGTCACGATCACCATCTTCCCGGCGGGTGGCGTCACTCGCGAAACCTTGTCCGCCGCGGGCAATGTGCTGACGTCGGATACGATCGCCGCGTTCGACGATGACACAGATTATGCGAGTAATACCTCGCGCCGCCTGCGGGGCTATTTCGTGCCGCCGAAGACCGGTAACTATTACTTCTGGCTCGCGGCGAATAACACCGCGGAACTTTGGATCGGGACGGACGCCGAGTATCTCAGCCGGGTTCGCCGCGCCAAGGTCACTGCCAGCACCGGCAATAAGATCTGGAATACCTCCACGACTCAACAAACTCCCTGGCTCGCGTTCGTTGCGGGCAAAAAGTATTACATCGAAGTGCTCCAAAACACCGGGGCGGATAGCGATGACTATGTGAATGTCGGCTGGGTTCAGGACGATATTGGCACGATCCCCTCAACCGTGCAGGCGCCGAATCCCACGGGAGCCAAACCGCTCATTCCTAATGGAGGCGGCACGCTCGCCGGTTATCCGCTGAGCGGCACCGTGCCGGGTTATGTTTTCCAGCCCTACGATTATCCCTCGGTCACGGCGCCCGATGGCACGCTCTACTCCGCCAATCTCGGTCCGCAGGGGGCTGCCACGACGAACGCGAGCGGTTCGGCCAATCTGCGCCTCAATGCCGCCGGCACGCAGGCGGTGCTGCATTTCGCTTACCAGAATCTCGGCTCGCCGCGCACCGCTTATCACCTGCACGTCGATGCGTTCGGTTCGCATCCGCAGGGCGAAATCATCTTCGATATCGACGATGCCGATAAGTTCCACCCGGAAACGATCGGGCCCGATGGCGGTTATACCTGGGATCTCGCAGCGACGGGCACCTTCCCCGATGTGGCTTCGATTCGCGACGCCATCCAGCAGGGCAAGGTCTATCTGAATGTTCACTCGGTGAACTATCCCGCCGGTGAAATTCGCGGCAATCTTACCCTCGTCGATGGCTCGCAGACGGCGCCGATTGCCTCACAGTATCCCGAGCCGAGCGGCACGGATTCGAGCGGGAACGACGCGCATGCCGCGCGGTTCCTGAACCAGGCCACCTTTGGCGCCAGCCCGTCGGACGTGGCCTATGTCAAAGCTAACGGGTTCCAAGCGTGGATCGACGCCCAATTGGCCCTGCCGCCTAGCCAGCTCTCCAACGACGTCGTTGCCGGCATCACTTCCAACATCAACAGCCCTTATCCCTCCACCCTCTTTACCGATACGTGGTGGAAGTATTCGATCACCGGGCCCGACCAGCTCCGCCAGCGTCTCGCCTTTGCCATGAGCGAAATCATGGTGGTCTCGTGGAACAACGACAGCGGTCCGCTCCAGAACAACGGGCGCATCCTCGCCGACTACTACGATCAGTTGATCAACTACTGCCTGCCGACGACCGGAGTGACGGATAGCGGCAATTTCCGCGGCATCCTGAAAGCCGTCACGCTCACGCCGGCCATGGGTCTTTACCTCGACATGCGCGGCAACCAGAAGGGCGACGATACGATTGGCCGTCACCCGAACGAAAACTACGCGCGCGAAATCATGCAGCTCTTCTCGGTCGGCTTGAATCGCCGGTGGGACGACGGCAAGTTCGTGCTCGATTCCAATGCGAATCTCGTTGCGACCTACACCCAGCCGACGATTCTCGGTCTCTCGGCGTTGTTGACCGGCTGGAATTACAACCAGGCGAATCAGGGTAACGGCCGCGCTCCCACCAACTTCGGCCCGGGGGCGGATTACCTGAACCCGATGGTGCTGGTGCCGGTCCAACACGACCTGAACGCCAAGCTCCTGCTGGATAACGTGATCGCTCCGCCGGCCACCGGTCGGACGCCGCGCGTCAATATCCAGAAAATCGACAGCGGTCCGGCGGCGATCGTGACCACGCAGACCGTCCACGGGCTGCAGACGGGCGATTCCGCCTTCATCTCCGGCGTCACGAGCGGCACCTACACGGGCGGGCTCGCGGCGATCAATACGGGGCACGTGGTCACGGTGACCTCTCCCACGACCTTTACTGTCCCGGTCGCCGGTGGTGGCAGCGGTGCTGCCGGCACGGTGACGGGGGCGAACGTGGCCCAGCCGTCGGGATCGTCCTTCCCCGGTGCGGTTACCGCCATTACCGGTTCGCAATCCGATAGCGTCGGCACCAACCTGCCGCATCCCTACGATCAATACGGCCTGAAAGAGCTCGACCTGGCGATCGACAATATCGTCGCCAACGAAAACGTTCCGCCTTACATCTGCCGCCAGCTCATCCAGCGTCTGGTCACCAGCACACCGAGCGCGGGTTACCTGTTCCGCGTCGTGCAGAAGTTCAAGGATAACGGCTCCGGCGTGCGCGGCGATATGGCGGCGGTCGTCAAGCAGATCCTCCTCGATGGCGAGGCGCGCAGCAGCACCGCTGCGTTTGCCAACAGCCAGTTCGGCAAACAGCGCGAACCCATGGTGCGTCTCACCGGTCCGGCTCGCGCTTTCCCGGCGGTGGGTTACACTGGCACTTATACCCAGTTGACCGGCATCAACTCGCACAGGCTGCGCATCACGACGACCGCGAACCACGATTTCAGCCCCAGCTTCGCCGTCAGTCTCGACTTCCGCGGGAATTATAGCCCATCCGGCCAGACGCTGCTGCCGGGCAACGTGCCCACGAGCGCGGCTTACACCGTCCAGAACACGACCGCGATCGCGCAGACGCACGTGGATATCTCCGGAATCGCGATTGGCAGCGGGGCGGACCTCGGGAAGACGATCGTTACCACCTCGGCTCCGCATGGGCTTACGGGAAGCAAGACCATCTGGTTCTTTGGTCTGTCCGGGAAGTTCTCCGACGCCAGCATCAACTCCGGTGGAAAGACGGCCACTTCGACAGGCACGAACACCTTCACCGTGCCGATCACTACGACCTACATCTTCCAGGTTCAGTCAGTTTCGACCGGGAATCCGTGCACGGTCACGACTGTCAATGCGCATGGCCTGCCCACCGGAACGACGACCGGCGTGCAAATCAACGGTATCCAAGGCGGCACGTTCAGCGGTGGGGCTACGTCTCTGAACGGCACCAACTTTACCGTGACGAGGACTGGGGCGAATACGTTTACCGTCGCCTCCTCCGGCGGCACGAATGTCAATTGCACGGTGGCGCCCACCGGCTACACCACCTGGCGCGAATCGAGCAATCCGGTCGTCGTCACCACGCAGGTGCCGCATGGATTGACCACCGGCGACACGGTTACGATTTCGGGCGTCTCCGGCGGCTCGTTCACTCCGACCATCAATGGCACGTTTAACCCGGTGACGGTGATCAACTCGACCTCCTTCTCGGTGGCCTCCAGTGCCGCTTCGCCCTCCACGATCAATACCGGCAGCGTCACGAGCGTGAACGGTGGAACCGTGCTTGATGTCAATGCGACGGGCATGGTCAACGCCACTTACACCCAGACGGCGGGAAGCTCGTCGATCACCGTGAGCACGCAGGGGCCGCAGACGGATGTCGCCGGACCTTCGGGCACGATCAAGAGCAAGGTCTACCTGACCTTCCTCTCGCAGACCAATGCTGGGGGAGGCAGCACGCCGTCGAGCGGAATCTATGATGTCCAGACGACGACCGGGAGCACCAGCTTCACCATCACGGCTCCGGACACCCTGGCCCGCACCGGGCAGGTGCTGATGCCGAAGATCCCGACCAGCTACACCCCGCAATCGGGCAACGTGGTTCAGTTCAACAACAACGTGAATCACAACCTCTCGGTGGGCGACCAGATCTGGGTGGATGTGCCGGTCGTCGTGACTCCGCTCGCCGACGGCGCCTATACGATCACGCAAACCTTGGACGAAGACCATATCAAGACCGCGAACAAGCCGGATGGTTACAGCGCAGCGGCGGCACCGTCCGGTTCGAATAACAGCGTCAATCTCTATCCCCTGGTGCCAGCGCCGACCGGACGGAGCGGCAACGTAGTGGTGAACCAGAGCACGTTTAACCTCGGCTCGACCGAAACGACTCTGACGCAGACGCCGATGAATTCGCCGACGGTGTTCAACTACTTCTTCCCCGACTACAAATTCCCGGGCTCGCTCTCGCAGAACAACGTGGACTCGCCCGAGTTCCAGCTCACGACCGATTCCAACGTCGTCACCTTGAGCAATGCGATCACGAACATGATCATCGGCACCGGCGGCAGCAATGGGAACGTGAATGGCCTGAGCAGCTTCAACAACGGCAGCGGTTCGGTCGTGCTGGATATCGGGTCGTATATGACCACCAACCAGACCGACAGTGCGACCAACCTCGGCACCCTCGCCGATAACCTCGCCAATCTGCTGATCGGTGGGCCGCTCGAAGCCGCCACGCGCACTCAGATCGTGAACTTTGTCTCGAACACCTCGAACTTCCCCTACACCGCGGGGAACCCCACCAATACACAAAAGCGCGACCGGGTGCGCGCGATCATTCACCTCATCCTGACCTCTGCCGAATACGCAGTGCAAAAGTAGCCGACCTATGAAAGACGACGACAGCATCCTCGCTTCCGGCAATCGCCGCAAATTCATCCGCCAGGCCGCCTGTGCCGCCCTCGGCACGGCGGGACTGACCAATTGCCTGCGCGATCTGCATTTCATGAATGCAGCCCTCGCCGCCGGTCCTTTCTCGGATTACAAGGCGCTGGTCTGTATCTTCCTCGCGGGGGGGAATGATTCGAACAACCTCATCATCCCGACCATCGCGGGCGAATACGCCGACTATGCCAACATCCGCACGCCAGTGCTGGCTCTGCCGAATGCCGATGGCAGCCCGGGCGCGGCCCAGGCTTTGAATCCCACGGTGAGCGATGGGCACAACTACGGTCTGCACCCGGCCTGCTACGAACTGGCCCAGATGTTCAACCAGACGACTGGCTTCGACGATCTCGGCAGCGTCGCGCCCGTCTTCAACATGGGGACGCTGGTCTATCCGATGACCAAGGCGCAATACGTCGCCAACACCATCGCCAAGCCGCCGCAGCTCTTCTCGCACAGCGATCAGGTCGGCCATTGGCAGACCTCCATCACCGACGCGCCGCCCTCCACGGGCTGGGGCGGGCGGCTGGCCGATCTCCTTCACTCCAGCAATCCCAATAACTCCGGGGTCGATACGCTTTCGACCTGCATCACCCTCGCGGGGGCGAACACCTTCGAGGTCGGCGGGAGCGTGCAGCAGTATTCGGTGAGCGCCAGCGCGGGAGTCGTGGCTCTTACCAATCCCGGTAACATGGCCGCGCGGCAGACGACGCTGAATAACATCCTCGGCGTGGACAAAACCCACGCGAACTATTTCACCTCCAGCTACGCCAAGGCGCTCGATTCTTCCGTCGCCACCGGCACCAGCCTGAGCAATGCGATGACCAATTCGCAGATGAGCTCTTACTGGACCACCGTCGCCAACTGGAGCAAGACCGCCACCGATGCGCAGGTTGTCACCCCGAACGGCGGGCGCACCTTCACCTCGAGCCTCATGCAGCAGCTTCGCACCGTGGCGAAGATCATCGAAGCCGGCTACCGCGCCAATGGAGCGAACAGCGGCCTCGGGATGAAGCGGCAGATTTTCTTCGTGCAGGTTGGCGGTTACGATACGCACACCGGCCAGACGAACAACGCCGGCAACACGGCCATCGACAACGCGGCGGTCGTGATTGGCTCGCAGGCCGATCTCCTCGCGGAACTGAGCCAGTCGATCTGGGCCTTCCAGAAAGCGATGAAGCAAATCGGCATCACCTACGGCGATTCGAGCTTCATCAACCGCGTCACCGCTTTCACTGCGAGCGACTTCGGCCGCACCTTCCCGAGCAATGGCCTCGGCAGCGACCACGGGTGGGGCAGCCACCACATGGTCGTCGGCGGCGCCGTGACGAAGAAGAAGACCTACGGCACGTTCCCCACGCTGACCGTGGGCGGCCCCGATGATACCAGCACCGGGCGCTGGATTCCGACGACCTCGGTGGATGAATACGCTGCCACGCTCGCGCGTTGGATGGGCGTGACCAGCACCAGCGAACTCGCCGGGATCTTCCCGAACCTGACGCGCTTTGCCAGTGGATCGAGCGCCAACGGGCTCGGGTTCATGGGGTGATCCGCGCCATTCGCGTTCGCCGATTTCGATGAAGCTCCGAGCCGACGTGTTGATCGTGGGTGCCACGGTGCTGGCTGCCCTGCTGGCGTGGCTGGCTTTCAAGGAAGAACCCGCCGCACCGGCGCCGTCCAAAGGCGCGCCGTCGCAGCCGTTGTCTTCGTCCTCGGAACTGAGCGCGCCCTTGCCGGGTTCCAGCTCTCCTGCCGGTTCATCCCAACCCCCGCCTCCGACTGCGAAAAATCCGGTTGTCGCCGATCGCTCGCAACCGCCGCCATCCGCCCCCGCCCGGCTGCCCGGCGTTGCCCCCGCTCCTCCGGCTTCCGGACAGCCCATGGCCGCCGCTCCGATCGAGCACGGCACCGCCGAAGACATCGAAGCCGCTGCGCGAGACATGGACAAAGTTTCGCTGATGATTCGCGATTTTCGCACCCGGATGAAGGAAAACCCGGTCGGCACCAACGCCGAGATCATGCGCGCCGTGATGGGCGAGAACGCCAAAGGTGCCAAACTCGGCCCGCCCGAAGGGCAGCAACTCAACGGCAAGGGCGAACTCCTTGATCGCTGGGGTTCGCCCTATTTCTTCCACCAGATGTCCCGCACCGAGATGGAAATCAAATCCGCCGGCCCCGACCGCCAGATGGGCACGAGCGACGATATCGTGCAGCCTTAAAGCAGGCAGGAAACCAGGACCGGAGAGAGTCAGCGCTCCTCCGAGCCGGCATCCGGCGCGGTGCCGCGGAAGGCGCCCGGTGCGCAACCCGGCAACGGTTTCCCGCTGCGATACGTCGAGAGATCGAGCCCGGCATCGATCGCGGCCCGGTCGTTTTCTTCGCGCATTGCAACGTTGTGCGAAGCGGTGAAGTCCGGAGCCTTCTTCCCGGGCTTTTCCAGGAACGGATGAGGCCCGATGACGAGATTGTTCACGAAATGCCAGTGCGGCGCGATGGAGTCGCGCTTCATGGCCTCCTTCGCGATATGCACCGCCTCCATTCCGCCGCGGAGGATGGTGTTGTGATAGACATACGCCTCCGCCGGCGACGCATCCATGCTGAACCAGATGCCGAACGGCGCGCCGTCGATCAGTTGGTTGTGATGGATAAACAGAGGGCCGGTGCGCGGCAGCTTGAAGCGCAGCCCGCCGTGGGTGCGACGCAGGATGTTGTGATGCACCTCCACGTCCACGCAGCCCACACCGAGTTCGATGCCGGAATCGCGCGTGTTTTCGATCGTGTTGCCCGCGATCTCCGTGCCTCGTCCGTGCGCGGGATTGGGCAGGGAAATGTCGAGCGACTCCGCATCCGAATCGCCCAGGGTGACGCCATCAAAGGTGCGATAAACGTGGTTGCGCAGGATGCGGTTGCCCGCGCCGGCCCGCACGAGATCGATCCCGTTGCGGTCGTAGTTCCCCACCTGTTTGTGAATGAGCCAGACTTCGTAATTCGCGCGATTGTGCTCGAGGCTCGGCGTCCATTCCTCGAACGCGCCTCGCGTGATATTGCACTCCTCCACGAGACAGCGCGAGGCCCCCTTGGTGACGTCGATGCCGGTGCTCTCGAAGGAGGTGATGCGGCAGCGTCGCACGGTGCAGTCGGTCGCTCCTTCACCCAGCACGACCGCAGTCGAGCCGCCAGCGAATTCGATGCCTTCGAGGATGGCGCCACTGGTTTTCGCAATATGCACGAGAGCGGCTCGTTCTGGGACGAACTCCAGCGCGAGTGAGTCTGGATGGGCGCCATTCTCAAAGCGCGCATAGATGCGTTGTTCCCTGGGGTGATACAGCCAGAGTGCGCGAATCTCCGTGAATCCGCTGAGCGGTGGTCCCTTTCGGAGCAGCGTTTGCCAGTGCCAGTCGCCGTCCTTTTGCGCGCGCTCGAAGCGCAGCTCGGCGAGAAATTTCCCATCGACCAGCAGTCCCGCCGGGCGTTTTGGCAGGACCGCCGTGAAGATACCTTTCAAATCGTCTCCCGCATACTCCCACCTCGCCCGGAGTGGCTCCGCACCATTCATCACCGCGCCCGGTTCACCGCGCAGCGTGATTCCCTTTTCCAGTTTCACCCGTTCCCGATAAATCCCCGGCGCGAGCGTCACCGCGTCGCCTGCCTTCGCTTTTTCCACCGCTGCGCGAATAGCCGACGTTCCCGGCGTCACGCGAATTTCCGCGGCACTGACGACCCCGGCGAGGAGGAAAAGCACGAGACGATGCATGATTTCCGCTGGTGTAGGGAAAAAGCGCCAGCCCGTCGAGTGCCTCCAGACTTGCCGGCCTACCCGTAGCGGAGCGCTTCGATTGGTTCGATCCGCGCCGCCTTCACCGCCGGATAAATGCCGCTCATCACGCCGATGATTACCGCGAAGCTGAATGCGATGATCACGTTGTCCCACTCCAGCACGGGCGCATTATCGCCGGGAGAAATGGCGATCAGAATCTGCATCACGCCGAGGCTGGCGACGAGGCCGAGCAAACCGCCGATGACGCCGATCACGGCGCTCTCGACGACGATCTGGATGAAAATATCGCGCCCCTTGGCCCCGACGGCCCGGCGCACCCCGATCTCGCGAATGCGCTCGGTGATCGACGCGAGCATGATGTTCGTGATGCCGATGCCGCCCACGAGCAGACTGATCCCCGCGATGAGTCCGCCCGAAGTGCGCACGCTGCGGATGTATTCCTCATTCCGCTCGAACCATTCCTCGCGCGTGTCGAACCCGAAATCGTCGATCCCTCGGTGTGTGACGCGCAGCATGTCGGCCACGCGATCGAGTGTTTCCCGGAAGCGATTCACATCGGCCACCTGGAACTGAAGCTGATCGAGCCGGTAATCCGGTCCCTGGTCTTCCTTGGCGACGACATTGGCGCTCTTGAATTCGTAGAACGCCGTAGTGATCGGCATCACCATCGTGCTGTTTTTGCGCGTGAACGAGCTGTAGCGGCTGGCGGTGGAACTGCGGCCGCTGCTGGTGGGCGAGCGAACGCGTCCGCTGCTGCTCATGGCCCCAGAGCCCGTGAGTCCCAGCTCGCGTCGGCGTTTGTCGCGTTCGGCTTCGTAAAATTCAAAGATGCCGACGACCTGGAATGGGCGCTGGTTGATGAGCACCGTTTCGCCGACAGCATTGTAGTCGGGGTGGTCGGGCCAGAGTTTATCGACCACGATGCGGCCGAGAACCACAACGTGTTTGGCCTGCTCGACATCGACCCACGTGATCGGTCGGCCGAAGGCGACGTTGTGTTTGTTGATCGGGAGATAGTCTGGCCAGGTCGCCTGGATTTCGCCCCGGTAGTTGCTCGCTCCAGCGATGACATTGGCACCGATGCTCACGACCGGAGCGACGCGGCTGACGAGGTGCGGGATTTTAGTCAGCACCTCCGCGTCCTCGACCGTGCGGCCCGGGGAAATTTCCCAGATGGATTCCTGCTCGGCGGGGATTTCTTGTTTGATGACGCCAACCAGCTCGATGCCGCCGAGCTGGGTGATGTAATCCCGCACACCCTTCGCCATGCCGGCCGTGAGGGAGAACATGCTTAGCAACGACGCCACGCCGAGGATGACGCCAAGCATCGTGAGGAAGCTGCGAAATTTATGGGCCCAGATTTCCTTCAAGCCGACGAGGAGGCTCAGCCAGAGGTTCACGTGATGGGCTGCGGTTTTTCAGCCACCGGGGGCGGAGGCGGGTTCAGGGAGTCGTTCACGATTTTGCCATCGCGAATCTCGATGCGGCGCGCGGCCTGGGCAGCGATGTTGTTGTCGTGCGTGACGAGGACGATAGTGCTGCCACTGCGGCTGAGCTCGCGGAACATTTCGAGGATCGTCGCGCCGGTGTTCGAGTCGAGGTTGCCAGTAGGCTCGTCGCCGAAGACGATCTTGGGGGAATTGACCAGTGCCCGCGCGATGGCGACACGTTGCATCTGGCCGCCGGAAAGCTGGAGCGGAGTGTTGTGAACGCGGTGACTCAGGCCGACCCGCTCGATCGCCGCGAGCGCCTTTTCCTTCCGCACCTTGGCTGGGACCCCTGCATAGATGAGCGGCAGTTCCACGTTCTGCAGCACGTTCAGTTTCGCGAGCAGATTGAAGCTCTGGAAGACGAAGCCGATCTTCTGGTTCCGCATCTCGGCGAGCTTGTTGCCACTCGCGCGGGAGACATCGATGCCGTCGATTTTCATGACGCCCGTGCTCGGCGTATCGAGGCAGCCGAGCAGGTGCATGAGCGTGCTTTTGCCGCTGCCGCTGGGCCCGATGATGGCGGCGAACTCACCCTGGCCGATCTCGAGATCCACGCCCGCGAGCGCGTTGATCTCCTGCTCGCCGACGATATACCGCTTGGTGACGTTCTGGAGTTCGATCAGCGCCATTCTTTGGGAAATTCGAAATTCGAAATTCGAAATTCGAAACAAATTTTAGAAAGCCGGAAATTGATGAAACAAAGAGGGCGCGGTTCCTGATGGTTTGGAGCCTTCACGCTATTCGGATTTGTTTCGAACTTCGGATTTCGTGCTTCGGATTTCCAAAGGCTACGACGACCGCTGTTTTTTGCTGCCTTTGCTCGTTCCCGCCGGTTTGCCGTTGTTCGAGTGAATCGGCACCGCGGATTCGATGTTCGGATGATCGGGCTCGATGAGCATGACCACTTCGCCTTCCTGCACGCCGTCCTTGATTTCCGCGTAATCGAAATTGGTCACGCCGATGCGCACCTCGCGGCGCTCGGTGGCGACTCCGTTGCGCACATAGACGACCTTTTTGTTGCCATCGCCGCGGAACACCGCGGAGATCGGCACCGCCACGGCCGAGTCGGCCTTGGCGATGGGGATGTTGAGATTCACCGTCATGCCCGGGCGCAGGCGGGCGTTGGGGTTTTCGATCGTGGCCTCGATGTCGAAGCCTTTCACGCTGTTCTTCACCGTGGCCACCGGCGCGATGAAGCTGATCTTGCCGCTCATGTTCACGTCCTTGAGCGAGTCCGCTTTCAGCTTCACCGGTTGATCGACCTTGAGCCGCGCGACATCGACCTGGTTGACGTGGGTCTGGACGAGTAGCTTGTCGAGGTTCGCCACCGTCATGAGCGTCGTGCCACTGTTCACGCTCGCCGCGGCGACCACGACCTGGCCTTCAATGACCGGCAGCACGAGCACTGTGCCATCAATCGGCGAGGTGATTTTCGTCTTGCGCAGTTTTTCCTCGGTGATCTGCAGCTTGCGTTCCGCTTTCGTGAGATTGTTCTGCGAAATGTCGTATTCGCTGTTGAGGTTGTCGAATTGTTCGCGGCTGACGAGCTTTGCTTCGAAGAGTTCTTTCGAGCGTTCGAAGTTGCGCTTGTCCTTTTCCATCTCCAGCTTCGCGCCGTCGATTTCCGAAAGGACGCTCTGCTTTTCCGTCATGAGGTCGCGGTCATCGATCTCGGCGAGCAGGTCGCCAGACTTCACAGTGTCCCCTGCCTCCACGTGCAACGCCTGAATCTTGCCACTGACCTCGGACTTCACATCGAGCTGGAAGGACGGAGCCACATCGCCGGCCACCTCGACGCTGAAGTCAATGTCGCGCTTCTCAGCCTTGATGAGCAGGCGGGCCGGAATCTCTTCCTTGGCCGGACCGCCGACGCGGCCGGTTTTGACCAGCCACCAGCCAGTCCCTCCGAGGGCGGCAAGAACGGTCAAAGCGATAATGGTTTTCTTCATCAGGAACGGTGGAAAAGCAGGATGCGGGTAAAGGGAACCCATTGTGGCGAGGGTTCGTGCCGGGGCAACTCGCCTGATGGGTCATAAGCTCAACCTTGCAAAACTGGCGATCCTTAGTCACTCCAGAAGGAATTTGCTGGCGGGCTCCCCCGTTGGGGCGGCACAGAGCAGAGATTTGTTACCAAAATGTCATGTGGCGTTGGACCCGGTTATCAGGCATCCTCTCGGGTCCCCATGCACCACTCCCGCTCCGCTTTCACCATGATGGAGATGATGCTGGCAATCGCGCTGGCCGTCATCGTCATGACGATCGCGATTCCGACGATCGGGACGATTTTCGAGAAGGACGAGCTTCAGGGGACGTTCGACAAGTTCAGCGAGTTTGTTCAGAAGGCTCAGGCCAAGGCGATCACCGAGCGTCGGACCATTCTCCTCGTCTGGCACGACCGCGACCCGAAACGGCACATGGAAGCGGGGCTCTCCATGGAACCCGAAATCCTGACCGCCGAAGAGGCCGACGCCCAGCCTGAGAGCTTCGGCTTCGACGGCGCGGAAGTGCGGCTCGACCGTCCCTATGCCTTGGAAGACAAGCCGCTCTCGGTGTGGCCGTTCTGGCGCAGCGGCACCTGCGAGCCGGTGCGCGTCTCCTTCACGGGCAAGGCCGGCCATTGGGTCGCCGAGTTCGATCCGCTGACCGCGCGCGGCACCATTGTGGAGATGAGCAACGAATGAAGGCGCCCTTTTCCCACCGGGGCCGGGGTGGTTTCCTGCTCATTGAGGTGCTTGTGGCGGTAGCCATTTTTGCCGCCGCGGTGCTCGCCCTCGGCCGGTGCGTGGAAAACGTCATCGCCGCTCAGATTTTCAAGGATCAGGACGAGCAGGTGCGCCGGTTTCTCGATGGGAAAATCTCCGAGATCGAAGCGGGGGCGGTGCCACTGAGTGACTCGGCGACCACGGAAGACCTCAAGGATTGGCTGCCGGGCGCCAAGCTCACAACCAAGCGCGCCCAGCTCAAGCGCAAGAACGAGAAGGATCAGGACCTCTTTGGCCTCTACATCGTCGATGTGGAAGTCTCCTGGCTGGCCGACGGCGTCAAGCAATCGCGCGGCACGTCGTTTTACATTTACCCCGAGCAGCGATGAACCGGCGCGCCTTCACCCTTCTCGAAGTGGTCGTGGCGGTGGTGCTCATCGGCCTGATCTCCATGACGCTCTACCGCTTCGTGGAGACCTCGCTCACGGGCATCGAATTTTCCAAGGAACGCGAAGCCGAAGCCGAGAAAGTGGCCGCCGTCTTCCGTTACATCGATGCGCAACTCGACGACCTGAAGCCTCGCGCCCAGAGTTCTCTCCTCGGCACCCCGCACAAGTTTGGCAGCAACCTCAACTCCGACGAACTCCAGTGGCGCTGCTTCGCCGGGGCCGGCACGCTGAGCAGCGCCGGGCAGGGGGAGTGGTATGGCACACTCACCCTCATGCCCGAGAAGAAAAACACCAGCGTCCTCGATCTGGGCATCAAGCGCCGCTACGTGGATGCCGACGAAAAGAGCTTCGACTGGGTGCCGCTGATGCCGGACGTGGCCGGCCTGAAATTCGAATACTACAGCCAGCAGCTCAACGCCTGGCTCGACCGCTGGAACGACATTAACAGCCGCCCGCGCCTCGTGCGCATGTGGCTGTGGCGGACCAAGGATTCCATGCCCGAGCAGGCCGTCTTCACCGTGAACTCTTCGCGCCTCGAACGATGAGAACGACGAATCCCACCCGCGGCTCCGCTCTCATGCTCGTCCTGTGGGCCATCCTGCTGCTCACCACCGCGATTCTCACGTGGTCCGCGTGGATTCAGGGCGACGTCGAGCTGGCCGCGAATCGCTCCGCGGAAGTCGATGCGCGAGCCATGGCGCTCTCCGGCATCGCCGTCGGCAAACACCCGCTCGTCTCCGAAAAAACGCCGGGCTTGGAGGAAGACATCGATGGCACGCGCGGTTATCGGGTCCGGATCGTCAGCGAAGGCGGGAAGCTGAACATCAACTGGCTGCTCTCGGGTGAAGATCCGCAGCGTCTCGCCATGCTGAAATTCTGGCTGCAAAACCACGGCCTGGATTTCAAGCAGACCGAAACCCTCGTCGATTGCATGCTCGACTATGTGGACGGCGACAATCTCAAGCGGCTCAACGGCGCCGAGGACGAACCGGGCTACCTCCCGGCGAATCAGCCGTTCCAGGCGATCGATGAGATCGTCCGGGTGAAAAACGTCGAGCCATTGCTGGCTTCGCCGGGCTGGAAGGAAGAGCTGACCATCTACAGCAATGGCCCCATCGACCTGTCCTCCGCGAATGAAGCGCTCCTGCGATTGCTCGGCTTGAGCGAACCGCAGATCACCCGCTTTCTAGCGATCCGCCGAGGGCGCGACGGCGTGGACGGCACGCAGGACGATTTTCAGTTCAAGAACCTGTCCGAGATTGGCAGTTACCTCGGCCTGGGTGACCGCCAGATGAAGGGCTTGCAGCCTTACGTCAGCGCCAAGGATCAGACCCAGCGCATCATTTCCGAGGGTCATGCCGGAAATGTCATTCGACAATTGGAGGTCGTCGTCCGAAAAGGCGGGTCGAATCCGCAAGTCCTCTACTGGCAGGAATGAAAAAGAACGCCCGTCGCAGCAGCACCGCCTTTGTTTTCCCCGGCGCCACCGGGTGGAAACTCCGTCTGCCTTCGGGGCAGATGCAGACCGTCCAGGCACTCGACGAAGCGGCTGCGGCGCTTCCGTCGGGGGCGCAGTTGCACCTCGCGCTCCCGTGCTCGAGCGCGCTGTTCGAGCGAATGACGCTCCCCTCGGTCGATGAGCAGGAACTCGGCGGCATGGTGCTGCTCCAGCTCGAAAAAACGCTGCCTTATCCCGTCGAGGAAGCCTCGACCGATTTCGATGTCATCAAGCAGGCGGAGAGTGAATCGACGCTGCTTTCCGTCATTGCGAATCACGCCCAGCTCGACCGCCTGTGCGAGCCGCTCAAAAGCAAGGCGATCGTCCCGCAGAAAGTCACCGTCTATGCCCAGAGCGTGGCGGCGACGTGTCCGCTGGATGAAACGATTCTGTGCCTCTGGCCCGAAGACGGCCAGCTCGTGGTGGCCGTGTGCGAGCACGGCAAACTCGGCTACGCCGAAAGCCTCCCGCACACCGATCCCGCCGAGGTGAGCGCCGAATTGCCCGGCCTGCTCCTGCGCGCCGACATGGCTGGCGTGCCGACCACCTTCGCCCGCGTCCGCATCGAACAAGGTTGCGGCGGCCTGCGCGATCTGCTCGCCACCCAGCTCGAATTGCCGGTCGATGTGTTCTCCTTCGACGAGCCGCTCCCGGAGCCGAAGGGGAATCTCGTTCCTTCGCCGTGGCTCGAAGAGATGCGCCAGCTCCAGTCGAGCGGCCAGATGAAGGGGCGCCTGCAACTGCTGGCGATGCTTTATCTCGTGCTGGTCGCGGCGGCCTGCCTTTACCTCGCCTGGCTCAAGCGGCAGGCGCAGACGCTGGACGTGCAGATCGCCCAGACCCAGCCGCTGGTCGAGTTTCAGCAGGATCAGCAGACGAAATGGAGCGACCTTGCTCCAGCCATCGATCCCGGCCGTTCTGCGGTCGAGGTGATGAACCTGCTTTTTTCCAACCTGCCCTCGAAGGAAGTGAAGTTCACCCTGTTCGAGTTTGGGGTGAAGAATTTCAAGATCGAGTGCGAAGCGCCCAGCGCCAGCCAGTGGACCGAATTCACCGACAAACTGCGCAAGGAGCCCGGCCTTGCCGCTTACAAGATCGACTCGCCCCCGCCGCAGATCTTCAACGACAACAAGGGCGTCAAATTCACTATCTACGGCCGCTGACGTCATGGAGATGAACTCTCGCGAACGCACCCTCGCCTTTCTCGTCGGCACCATCGTGGTGATCTTCGTGACGTTCTTTCTCGTGCAATTTTTCCTCAAACAACAGCGGCTGCTCACGCAGCAGCTCAGGACGAAGAAGGAAAACCTGCTCTCCATGCGCACCCTCATTGCCGAGCGCGACCTGTGGGAGCAGCGCGACCAATGGCTGCACCAGCACCAGCCGCACATCGACAACGCCAACAGCGCCGGCGTGAACCTGCTGGAGGAGATCAAGCAAATCGCTCAGAACCATTCGCTCACGCCGACCGATGCGAACATCGGCCAGGCCAACCCCAGCCTGCGCAACAGCGGCAAATCGAGCTTTCAGCCCGTGGGCGTGAGCTTCAAGGTGAAGGGCAAGTGGGAAGACCTCGTCGATTTCCTCTACGACGTGCAGACGCCCACGAACTTCCTCGTCTTCGAAAAAGCCTCCCTCGAACTCGACAAGGACGACAAGACGCAGGTGAGTGCCAGCCTCAACGTGGCCAAATGGTTTGCCCCGCAATGAACCGCCCCGCCGATGCCATGAGCCGATCCCTTTCTTCCCGTTTCGTGGGCGCACTGCTTTTTCTCGCTCGCGTGAGTCTCGCCGGCGCCGTCACGGCGGTAATTCCCGATCGCCTTCCGCACGACCGCTACGATAAGCTCCGCAGTGAGCCGTTTTTTGCCGTGGCGACCGCCGTGGAAAAACCGGTGGAGAAGGAGCCGTGGGCGCAGAATCTCTACCTCGGCAGCGTGGCGAAGCAGAAGAAGGACGGTGTCGATGTGGACTGGGTGATCGTGAAGGATCGCACGCAGCCGGGCACGTTGATCCAGCTTGTCGGGAGTGAGCCGAAGGAAGGGTATCAACTCGTGAAGCTCGAATGGTCCGAAGAGCCGCGGAAGACCAAGGCGCAGATTAAAAAAGGAACCGAGTTTGCGACCATCGAGATGGACCAGGCGGCCTTTACCGCTACCGCCTCACCGCAGATCCCGAACCGTCCGGCCGCGCCCGGGGCCGCCGTGCCGGCTGCGGTGAACCGCCCGGGCATGCCTCAGCCCGCGACCAATATCGCCCGGCCCGGCATGCCGCAACCGCCCACGCAGGCTCGTCCGCCGGTGCAGATTCCTCGCCCCGCCAATCTGCCGCCCGCGCTGCCGCAGGCGACCGCCCCGCAGCCGGCGAGCCCGAATAACAATGCGGTTCGCTCGCGCGTCCGCGTCATTCCGAGCAAGCCGTAGGCCCGGGGAGTGCGGCAGCCCCTGCTGCCGCGGTGGAAGGAGGACAGCCTGCGGCGAACCGCTTGCCTCGCCTTTGCGTTGAATCCCTTCGTCCTCGCCCCTACATACACGCGCCGCCCAGCTTTTCCCCGCCTGTGAAACTCTTCTCCACCCCCGCGACGCAGCTCTGCCTCTTCGCCCTGCTTTTCCTTTTCGGATCACCGCTTTCCACCCGCGCTGATCCGGCGGTGCCGCCGAATATCCTCGATCCGAAAACCGCCACGGAGGCTTGGAACATTATCCGCCTCGCTCGCGCTAATGCGGCGCGTCTCATCCACGAGCAGCGCTTCGACGAGATCACCGTGCAGATGTCCTTCCTCAGCCCCTCGCTGCGCCGGCTCGTGCGGGAAGTGAACAAGGCCGAAGCCGTCGCGCCGGTGCAGGAAATCACGACTCGCGCCCAGTCATGGGTCGTGGCCGTGGCGCGAACCAGCGGGCAGAACAATCCCACCGGCGCCACCGAGGGGTTCGAAAAACTCAGCGCCTTGCTCGATCAACTCGCGACCTGGTTCGACCCGAAGATCGTCTCCGGGGAAATCTACGTCTGCCCCGTTCATCCGGAGATCGCCGAGCCCGCCGCGACCGCGCCGTGCAGCAAATGCGGCCGGCCGCTCGTGCCGCGCCGGCTGCCCTACAGCTTCATCTACATGCCCCCCGGTGAACCTTCGGTGAAGCTTGCCGCCACCCCGGACGGCCCGATCGTCGCGGGGAAAAAAGCGTCGGTCAAAATCCGTCTCGCGCACGGCGATCGATCGCCCGTCGTGCCGAACGATCTGCTCCTCGTGCACACGCAGCCCATTCACCTGTTCATTCAGGACACGGGCCTCAGCGATTATCACCACGAGTTGCCAACTGCCACGAGCACGCCGGGGGAATACGAGTTTTCCTTCATGCCGCAAAAAACCGCGCCTTATCGCGTCTGGGTCGATATCGTCCCCGCCGCGACGGGGGTGGAAGAGTTGCCTTTTGTGGACCTGCCTTCCGAAGGGAAGGGGGAACGTTTTTCGCGCCTTGGCGATACCTTCACGAGCACCGTCGAAGGCTTCAACTTCGAGCTGACTTTCGCCGGGGGAAACAACCAGCCACCTCGCGTCGGGCAACTCCACGCCATGTCGATCAAGGTCACTTCCGCCGACGGAAAACCGGTCACCCAGCTCGAGCCCACCATGAACGCCTTCGCGCATCTCGTTGGGTTCTACGACGACTTTCACACCGTCGTCCATCTGCATCCCGCCGGCGGCGACATCCTCGACCCGCGTGCCCGGGGCGGCCCGCTGCTCGACTTCCGTTTCTACGCGCCGAAGCCCGGTTTTCTCCGCCTCTACGGTCAGATCTTCATCGGCGGCAAAACGATCTTCGCGCCTTTCAACCTCACCGTCGCGCCCTGAGCAGATCAGTGATGCCGGTGGGAGTGGTGGCCGTGATGGTCGAAGTGCGAATGCCCCACCACGACCGCCGGAGGATAGTCCCACCAGAACGGATCGTCCGCATACCAGAACGGATCGTCCAAGCGTGAGTAAAGCGTCGGCGTTGCCAGCATGTAATCGATCACCTGCGGGCTCACCCCGGATTTGCGCAGCAGCACGACGTCGTCCGACTTCAGCCGATAAACCGACACCGTCGAACGCAGATAACGCACCGTGAATGGCGCCGGCACCCGGCGCTCGGCCAGTTCCATGACGTCTGGCAGCGCGAGCGCTTCGCGATGGGTCATCTTCGCATACAGGCCCGGCGAGACCCGGTGTTGCCGCAGCACGTCGCGGTCGGCTTCGTTCAGGGTAGCGCATCCCGCGAGGAGGAGCGTGGCGAGACCGGCGAGGAGAGCGGTGAAGCGCATGGCACTAATGTAGAGCCGAGCGCCCGCGGCGCAAATTGCTGCCGCGCTTTATGACAACCACCCGTCTGCCGTGTCGCGATTTGGTTGTCGTGAACGCAGACACCAAAATTACCCGGGAGCGCCTCGTGGAACTCCTCAACGAAGATCTCGCCCGCGAATATCAGGCCGTCATCGCCTACACCGTTTACAGCCAGACGATGAAAGGCGCAGCCTTTACGGACATCGCCGGCGAACTCGCCATCCACGCCACCGAGGAGCTCGACCACGCGCTGCAAATCGCCAAGCAGATCGACTATCTCAACGGCACGCCGGTCACCGTTCCCAAGGACGTGAAGATGTCCGACAAAGCCGAGGACATGCTCCGCTTCGACCTCGAGAACGAAAAAGAGACCATCCTCAATTATCGCGAGCGCATTCGCCAGGCCGAGGCGCTGGGCGAGTTTGCCCTCAGCGAGGTCCTCCGCAAAATCATCGCGCAGGAACAGGAGCACCTGACCGATCTCGCCGACGCGCTCGGCATCGATACCCCGCGTCTGGGCGACTAGACGAAAGCGGGGAAGGTCCTCCCTTGGCCTTTCGCGAGTGGGGAGCCCATCATGGGTAGATGCGCTCCCTCCTGCTCGCCCTGATATTGTTCGTTGGGCACGTCTTTGCCCGGCCGGCGAATGTCGTCTTCATCCTCACCGACAACCAAGGCGCGTGGACGCTGGGTTGTTACGGCAACCCGGACATCAAGACACCGCACATCGACCAACTCGCGTCGGAAGGCATTCGCTTCACGCGCGCCCTGTCCAGCAATCCGGTTTGTTCGCCAACGCGCGCCACGTTTCTTACCGGGCTGATTCCTTCGCAGCACGGGGTGCATTCTTTTCTCGATCCCAAATTCATGATGGGGCCCGAGGCTTACAATACCCTCGCCGAATTCACCTCGCTCGGCGAAGTCCTCCGCGATGCCGGTTACGTTTGCGGCCTGAGCGGCAAGTGGCACCTCGGCGCGAACCTCACGCCCAGCGAAGGCTTCTCGTTCTGGGTCACGAAGCCCGATGGCTCCACGCGCGAATTCTACGATCAGGACATCATCGAAAACGGCGCGGTGCGGAAGGAAGCCGGTTACACGACCGACCTCTGGACGCGCAAAGGCATTGAATTCATCGAGCAAAACAAGGAGCGGCCATTCTTTCTCTATCTCGCTTACAACGGCCCCTACGCGCTCGGAAATCTCATGCTCAATCCCTCGCGCAATCGCTGGGCCTCGATCTACCGGGGACAGCCGTTCTTCAGCTTCCCGCGCGACGCCATGCACCCGTGGCAGCACGCGAACAAACAATTCCACAACCGCCAGGAGGCCATCGAGCGCGTCGCTTGCGAAGTGAGCGGCGTGGACGATGGCGTGGGTGAAGTGATGGCCACGCTCAAGCGCCTCGGCCTCGAAAAAGACACCCTCGTCGTTTACGCCTCCGACCAGGGCTGGATGGGCGGCCAGAACGGCATGTGGGGCATGGGTGATCATTTCCGCCCCGTCGGCGCGCATGAGTTGATGATGCAGATTCCGCTCATCTTCCGGCAGCCGGAAAAAATTCCCGCAAACCGCACGAGCGATCTGCTCGTCAGCAATTACGACTTCCTCCCCAGCGTGCTCGGCCACCTCGGCCTCGGCGACAAAATGCCGGCGAAACCGAAATCCCCCGGACGCGATTTTTCCCCCGTCCTGCGCGGCGAATCCATCGAGTGGGCGAACGAGGTTTTCTACGAAATGGAAACCTG
This sequence comes from Chthoniobacteraceae bacterium, assembly GCA_044226525.1. Classification (GTDB taxonomy): domain Bacteria; phylum Verrucomicrobiota; class Verrucomicrobiia; order Chthoniobacterales; family Chthoniobacteraceae; genus VFJQ01. The sequence continues at coordinate 107,466 of JBGAGV010000001.1, forward strand.
CCGCGCCATCCGCACCGACGATTGGAAATACGTCGCCCGTTTCCCCAACGGCCCCTTTGAACTCTACGATATGAAAGCCGACCCGCGCGAGCGGCTGAACCTCTACGGCCAGTCCGTCACCGAACCCCGGCGCGCCGAACTCGCCACTCGTCTCGACGGTTTCTTCACCCGCTACGCCGACCCGCAATACGACCTTTGGAAAAGCGGCCGCTCCAAGACGAAGCGAATCAGCGAGGAGCGCTGAGCCTGCGAGCGGCATAAAGCGTGCCGGAGCGGGATCAGGCGAGGTCGTTATTACCATGCCACCGCCGGGAGAGCGGCTAACGATCTAAAGACAGAATCCGGGCTTCGCGGCCCTCAACCTGTTCAACTTATGATTCGCCGACGTTTCTACCGATCCTCTGCGATTCTGGCCACTTCCCTGGCGGCCTTCGTGCCGAAGCCTGCGGTCAAAGCGGAGACTGAAAAATTTGGCAGCAAAAAGCTGCGCGAGTCCGTCCTCACCCGGTCCGACCTGGGGCGCTCGCTCAATATCGGGAGCAGTGAGCCGCCGCCTCCCTTCGGCGGGATCGAAAAATCGCCCGCCTCCGCGAAATCCTACCCGTGGCGAAGAGAGATCGTCACCACCACTTTCTGGATTGGCGAGAAGCCCACGAAGAACAACCCCACGCCGAATCACGCCAGTTCGTGGGACCCGCAGTGGGCCGCGCACTATGGCGGCACCGACGACCCGGTTCGCGCCAATCGCGTGAACTTTCGCCCGAGCGATTTCACCCCGCGGCAGAACCCCTTCTACGTCGCGCTGCCCTACAACGACGTGACCAAAGGCCAGCACAAACCCGAGGCCTCACAGGTCGTCCCGTGGTTCAAAGACGACTACAAGGGCCCCGGCGTCTCCGTGCTCAAGGGTCGCTGGATTGCCGTCCGTTTCAAGGACCGCACCGCCTATGCGCAGTGGGAGGATTGCGGCCCTTTCCGCACCGACCACAGCGCCTATGTCTTCGGCAGCGAACGTCCCAAGCCAAACCTCAACAAAGGTGCCGGCCTCGATGTCTCTCCTGCCGTTCGCGATTACCTCGGCATGAACGACACCGACGTGACGGACTGGAAATTCGTCGAGTTTGGCGAGGTTCCCAGCGGCCCGTGGGCTCAGCTCGGCGACAACAACCCCTTCGTTCTCAACAAGCGCATCGACAAAACCCGCCTCGTCGAATTCGAGCCCAGCAAGAAGAAGGGCGGCTAAAGTGGGGGCCCTGCCGTCAGGCTGCTCGATTCTCCATGCCTGAAGCGACCGCTTTAGCTCTCGGTGAGCGACCCAAAAGCTCCGGTTGCACGTCGCCCGAGTTCCCCGATAGTCCGCGCCCGCAAAATGCCGCAATCCCGGACCCGCAACTTCTGCATCATCGCCCATATCGATCATGGCAAGACCACCTTGTCCGATCGTCTGCTGGAAAAAACGGGAACTATCCAGATGCGCGAATCGCAGGACCAGCTCCTCGACGCCATGGACCTGGAGCGCGAGCGCGGCATCACCATCAAGGCCCATCCCATCGCCATGACCTACAAGGCGAAGGACGGCCACACCTACAAGCTGAACCTCATGGATACCCCCGGCCATGTCGATTTCAGCTACGAAGTTTCCCGTTCGCTCGCGGCGTGCGAAGGCGCGCTCCTCATCGTCGATGCCGCCCAGGGCGTCGAAGCGCAGACCGTGGCGAATGTGCACCTCGCGCATAAGCAGGACCTCACGCTCGTGCCGGTCATCAACAAGATCGACCTGCCGAACGCCGACCTGCCCACCGTGCATCGGCAGCTCGAAGATATCCTTTCCATTCCGCACGAAGAAGCCATCCCGGCCAGCGCCAAGGCGGGCATCGGCATCGAAGACATTCTGGAAGCCGTCGTGCACCGTATCCCGCCGCCGAGCGGGAAGGTGGACGCGCCACTGCGCGGCCTCGTCTTCGACTCCACCTTCGACACCTACCGTGGCGTGGTCATCTACATCCGCGTCGTCGATGGCAGCGTGAAGGCTGGCGATCACGTCCGCCTCATGGCGACCGATCGCTCCTACGAAGTCAAGGAAGTCGGCATCTTCCGTCCACAGCAGCCGAAGTTTTTCGCCCAGCCGCAACTCGGCCCCGGCGACGTGGGTTACGTCATCGCTAACATGAAAGCGGTGAACGAAGTGAAGGTCGGCGATACGCTCACCCTCGCGCGCGGTGGCGCGGCGGAACCGCTCCCCGGTTTCCACGAAGTCAATCCGATGGTCTTCGCGGGCATTTACCCGATCAACACCGCCGACTTCGAGCACCTCAAGGCCGCCGTCGCCAAGCTCCAGCTTAACGACGCCGCGTTTCAGTTCATGGCGGAGTCCAGCGTTGCACTCGGCTTCGGTTTCCGCTGCGGTTTCCTCGGCCTGCTCCACATGGAGATCGTCCTCGAACGTCTCCGGCGCGAGTTCGACATGGACATCATCTCGACCTACCCCTCCGTGGTTTATGAGGTGGTGAAGACGAGCGGCGAAGTGCTCCACGTCGATAACCCCGCCTTCCTGCCCGACCAGAGCGTCATCCAGGAAATCCGCGAGCCCATCGTGAAGGCGGCCATCATGGTGCCGAACGAATACATTTCGCCCGTGATGCAGCTCATCATGGACAAGCGCGGCGTGGTTGATCACACCGACTCCATCGACACCAAGCGCGTGATGCTCACCTGCATCCTGCCGCTGAACGAAATCCTCGTCGATTTCATGGACAAGATTAAGTCGATGACGCGCGGCTACGGCAGCCTCGACTACGAGCAGGCCGGCTATCGCGCCGACAAACTGGTGAAGCTCGACATGCTCGTCGCCGGTGAACCGGTCGATGCCTTCTCCTCCATCGTGCATCGCGACAAGGCCGAGTCCCGTGGTCGCGCCCTCGCCGCGAAGCTCAAGGAAGTCATTCCCTCGCAGCTCTTCCAGGTCGCCATCCAGGCCGCCATCGGCGGCAAGATCGTCGCCCGTGAAACCGTCAGCGCCCAGCGCAAGGATGTGACAGCCAAATGCTACGGCGGCGACATCTCGCGCAAACGCAAGCTCCTCGAAAAGCAGAAGGAAGGCAAAAAGCGCATGAAGGCGATCGGGAGCGTGAACATCCCGCAGGAAGCCTTCATCGAAGTGCTGAAGACGAGCTAAGGCACCTCGCGCGTCGGCCCGAATAAAAAGCTCGGAACCGACGGAATAAAAGGAATGGGCGGTTCGCCTGTTTCGACATCGAGGACGAAAAGGCAGGAGCATGCCTTCGCTCCTGCCCATCCGGAAAATGCTGACCCATCAGGACGGCGAGAACGCGTGGTGCGTCGAGCGACTCCTCGACGGTTTCCCTCCGCGCTGTCCGCGCCCTTGCGTTGAATTTCTTCGCCTTCATTCGGCGTGCGCTCACCCGAAGCAATCCCGGTTGATCCAGGTTGGTTCGGGGGGAGGAGGACAACCCGAAGCCCCATGCAACGCATGAAATCGGAAGCGGGAAGACCCCATCAAGGCGGCCGGTCCGGTCGTGGCTCACGCTGTCCCCAACGTGATCGCAAACGGCTGCGCGGGCGCAGGATGCTTTCTTCCGTGCATGCTGGGACTGGTCTTTTCAGATGGAGTCGCACGAAATGGCGCATCGCTTTCAGGAAGAAGCAGCCGCCGAGGAGTGTGGAAAGGAGGGCCAGCCTTCGCTCCTCGATTCACTGGCGCGCTGGTTCGCCCTGCGGCCGGGCCGGGGGGACGAACAGACACAATAAACACACTATTTTGCGAGCCACCGCTGCGCCGCATCGCCGAGGCCGAGGGAGACGAGCGCTGGAAACGCTTCTCGATACACTGGCGCGCTGGTTCGTCCTGCGGCTGGCCGGGGGGACGAACAGACACAATAAACACACTATTTTACGAGCCACCGCTGCGCCGCCCTGCCGAGGCTGAGGGAGGCGAGCGCTGGAAACGCTTCTCGATACACTGGCACGCTGGTTTGCCCTGCCGCTGGTCAGGGAGACGAACAGACACAATAAACACACTATTCAGCGAGCCGCCGCTCCGCCGAGGCCGAGGGAGGCGAGCCTTGGAAACTGCTGCACCAGAATGACGAATGCCCAATGATGATTGAAACACGCGGGATTTCTCTCATGCGACCACTCGTCATTGGGCATTCATCCGACATTCATCATTCATCGAATGGTGCGCACGTGGGGACGCATTCGTCCGCAGCGGACGAATGCGCCACGCCCTGCAGGCCAGCGCCCGTTCTTTGTGAGTTTTATACCGTCGGCGTGCGCAGCACGACGCTGATGAAGTTGCTCGCCGCATTCGCTTTCACGAAGTCGAGTGCGCCGTCGCCGTTGAAGTCGCCCACGGCCAGCGCGGTCGCGAGCGGCTTGCCGGTCAGCGGGCTGTTCGTCAGGAAGGTCACCGTGCGCTGGAACGAGCCGTCGCCGGACCCGCGCGCGATGCGCAGGAACGAGTTGTCGTCGGAGCCAAAGGCGAGGTCCGCGTCGCCGTCGCCATTGAAGTCCCCGGCGATCATGGTGCGAGCACCGCGGAAGTTGATGGCGAACGTGGTGCGGATTTGCGGGTCGAAGAGATCGCCGCCGACGTTCCCGCGCCCGAACAGAATGCTCACGAAATGCTCCGAGGTGACGTGATTGACCGCCACATCGATATTGCCGTCGTTGTTGAAGTCGGCGATGGCGAGGCCGGACGGATGGCTGCCCACCGAGTATTTGGTGGCCTGCAGGGCGAAGGTGCCGTCACCCGCGCCGACCAGCACGCGCAGCATGCCGGTCGCCTGCGACACGATGATGTCCGCGTGGTTCGCGAGATCGCCGTCGAAGTTCGCGATGGCGAAATCCGTCGTGCGACCGATGCCGATGCGAGCGGCCGGGGCGAAGCTGGCTGTGCCCGCGATGCCTCCGCCCGTGTTGAGCAGGATGTTCAGCGCGCCGCGCGCCGTGTTGAGCGTGGTGACATCGAGCAGACCGTCGTTGTTGAAGTCGCCCAGCTTCACCTTCGCGGTCGAGCCGCCCACCGTCTTGAACGTGGTCGGCAGGCCGAAGGCGCCGGTGCCGTCGTTCAGCAGCACGGCGATCTTCGCGCCGGTGGCGCTGGTAATGATCACGTCGAGGTCGGTATCGGTGCTCGAGCCATCCAGCTTGCCGTCCACATTGCCGAGCGCGACATCGCTCGGCGAAATGCCCTTCAGGCTGTAATTCACCGTCGGCAGGAAGGTGCCGTTGCCCGTGGCGAGCAGCACGCTCAGCGTCTTGCTCTTCGGATTGATGGTGACGATGTCGTCGAACCCGTCGCCATTGAGATCGCCAGTGACGACCTGCTTCGGCTTGCCGCCCGCGAGGTAATTGACCGAGGTGGAGAGCGCGTTGGAAGTGCCCGTCGTGCCGCCAAAACCGCCGTCGCCGGAGGAGTTGATTGTGTCGATCGTCTCGGTGTCGCTGAAGGTGATGTCGGCAAAGCCGGGCGTGGTGACCGTGCCGGAGTTGCCGGTCTTCTGGATCTTCACGAACTGCCCGCGGCCATCCACCGTGAGGTGATCGCCCGGCGGAATCGGTGCATTGACGGTGCCGGGGAAGACCGTCGGCGCTGCGCCGTCGATGAAGCGCGGAAAGCTCGTCGCATCGACCGAGACGGTGTCGTTGAAGGCCGAGCCGACGAAATTTTCCGGCACATCGCCGAGAATGAGGCTGGCCCCGCCCGTGTTGAGAATCTGCGTGGCGCCGACGAGATCGAGATCCACGGTGATGCCGAGCGTCGAAGCGCCGTAGTCCAGCGTGTCGCTGCCGTCGCCGCCCGTGACCTTGAGCCGGCCGGTGAACGCCCCCACGTGGAAGGTGTTCGGGCTCGCGCCGCCGGTCAGATCGATGCTCTCGAAGCCGGTAAGCGTTTCCGCGGCATCGGCTCCGATGGTCAGCGCGGTGTTGGTCAGCGTGAAGTCGGCGTCCCGCGTTTCGCGCAGCGTATCGACGCCTGCGCCGCCGTTCAGCACATCCGCCCCGAGACCGCCGGTGATGATGTCGTCGCCGTTGCCACCGAAGAGCCGGTCGCCGCCCGTGCCGCCGAGGAGGACGTCGCTGCCCTCGCCGCCGCTGAGGATGTTGTTCCCGGCGCCGCCATTGAGCGTGTCGTTGCCTTGGGTCGTGCCGACCGCCAGGCCGCGCAGCGTCACCCCACCGCCGAAGTTCTCGACCAGCGTGCTGCGACCGTTGAACAGGTCGATGGAGTAGAGCCCCGAGACTCCGCCAACCACGAGGGCCGCGTAAGCGGTGCCGGTGCCCGGCACGAGGTCGAAGCCGAGCACCGCATCCACATCGAGCCCGAGATCGCCCACGAGCGTGAGCGTGCCGTTGTTCGGCGGGTTCTGGAGGAAGAGCTGGTTGGTCGTCGCATCGATGGCGTAGAGCGCGGTCGTGGTAGTGCCGGCGAAGTTGTTCGTGTAGGCGGAACCGACGACGACAGGGGTGAGCGGATTCAGGTCGCCATCGGTGGTGACCAGGCCGTTATCCGGGTTGATGCGCAGGTTCTGTCCCGCATCGCTCACCACCCGCAGGCGGTCGGCCGCGGGATTGAAGTCGAGGCCGAACTCCGTCCCGGTCAGGGCGGTGAACGGACTCGTCAAATCCGTCGGATCCGCTGCGAGTGTCGCGACGAGCGTGGCTGTGCCCGTGAGCGGATCAATCGTGTAAAGGCGCCCCGTGCCCGCGTCGTTGCCGATCGCGTAGAGCTTGCCGTCCACCGGCCGCGCATCGAGCCCCACGAGGACTTCGCCGCCGCTGCCTTGCAGCCCCGTGACCGTGACCGTGGCGACGATCGAATCCGGTGCCTCGGGCGAGAAGCGCACGAGCGTGCCCGTGGTGGTGAGGCCGTAGAGGAACTCCGCGCCGCCGTCGCCGAGCAGCGTGTCGTTGCCGGTGCCTCCATTGAGCGTGTCGTGGCCTTCGCCGCCGACGAGGATGCCGTTGCCGGTCAGCACATCGTTGCCGCTGCCGCCGTCGAGGACGATGCTCACCTTGCTCTCGACGCCCGGCTGCGCGATGATCGTGTCGTTCCCTTCGCGGCCCGCCAGCGTCAGCGTATCGTTGATGTCGGTCTCATACACCCGCACCTCGGACTTGAATCCGAGCACTTCGATGTAACTGCCGAGGCGCAGGCTCGCGTTGATTTCGTTCGAGAGCGCGTTGTCGAGCAGCGTGACGGTGTCGGGCTGGCCGATGCCGGTGAAGATGCTGACCTGCCGCACATCGACCTTGTCGAGATTCCCCAGCGTGATGTTCTCGTGAATCGCGCTGCCGACGAGCGTGAGCGTGCGCGCGGTGATGAAGCCGCGCAGGTCGATGAAGCTGATGCCGTCATTGTCGCTCACCCCGAACGAAAGCCGGACATCGCGGAAGGCGCTGAGCAGACTGTTCTCCTCGGCGATGATGCCGTCGCCGGCGTTGAACACCACATCGCCCGTTTCCGAGGTCACATCGACCAGTGCGATAACCCGGATGTCATCGCCCGGCCCGGCGCTTTCGATGGCGTTTGCCGTCAGCGTGCCGAAGCTATAGGTGTCCACCGCGAAAGTGATCGGGCTCGCCGCGGTGAGGGTGGTGGTGGTGCCGAAGTTTTCGGAAGTCGGCAGATCGTCTACGTTGTTGATCGTGAGGCCGCCGGAGTTGCTGACGTTGACGAGACCGCTGAAATTCCGGAACGACAAATCGCCGACGATGGTAGCGAGCGGTGTGCCGGCGGTGCCGATGCCGGTGCTGGCGTGAAGGGCCAGCGCAGCCACGCTGATGGAGCCCGGCGCCGGAGATGTGATGGAGCCGCCGCTGGTGAGCGAAAGCGTGCCGACCTGATCGGGCGAGATCGGCGCGGTGACCCGGATATCCCCGGAGTCGGTGTTGCCAATGCGCACGAGGCCGCCGATGATCAGGTCGAGCTCCGTGTCGGTGAGGGCGAAGGTGCCCGGCGTCTTCGTGCCGAGATCGATGGCCCGGCCGGGGCTCAACGGCTGCAGCGTCGTGATGCCGCCGAGGGTGCTGCCGGTAATCGAACCGAGAGGTCCATTGATCACGATACTGTCGGCCGTGAGCGTGAGATCGCTGGCGAAGTCGCCAAAGGTGGAATTGCTCACGGGCGCGTCGATCGTCATCGTGCTGCCCGCGCCGAGCGCGGTGAGCGAGATCGGGCCGAAGGTGGTGATCCCGAAGCCGAGCGGGACATTGAAAGGCGGTCCCGACGTGACGGCAGGATCGACGATGCCGACGCTGAAGCTGCCCGAGTTCGTGAAGCTGAACACGGCTGCGGTGCCGCTGATGGTGCCGACGTTGTTGTTCGGGTCGTCGAGGAAGACACCGTTGAACGCGCTCGCGAGAAGGTTCTGCACGGAGATCGACGCGCCCGGCAACTGGCTGATGATACTCGTGAATCCGCCGAGCAGCGAGAGCGTCGCGCTCGGCGAAGTGATCGGCTGCGTGAGCGTGATGTTGTTTGCCGTGATGGAATCGCCGATGCGCAGGGTGGGCGCGGAGATGAAATTCAGCTCGGCCTGCGTGAGCCCGAGCACCCCGGGCGCATCGGCGCCACCGAGGTCCACGTTGGTCCCGGCCGTCGCCGGCGTCAGCGTCACGACCCCGCCGGCACTCAACGTTTGATTGATCGTCAGATTATCCATCGTGAGCTTCACGTCGGCGCCCAGCGCCGTGATTCCAAAAATCGTCAGACCCGTCACGGGCGAACTCACGGAGTCCACCGCCAGCGGCGTGCTGTTGCGATAGTTGATCGAGGAAGACGTCTGTGCGGCGATCTTGGACACGGCGTTGGTCGTGCTCGCATCGAGCGAGAAACCCGCGGCTCCGCCACCGACCGGGAAATTGAGCAGCAGCAATCCGTCGGCCAAGATGGTGCCGCTGGCGCTCTCCGTCACCGCAAAGCTGCCGGGGGCCAGGGCGCCATTCGACGACTGCACATTGAGCGACACCGTGCCGAGGGCGGACAGCTTGCCGTCGATCGTCATGGTGCCGCTGCCGTCCAGATCGCCGGCGCCCGCGATGAGTGCAACTTCACCGGTGCCGGAACTCACCTCCGCTCCCGCGTTGATGACGATGCCATCGCCCGCCTGGAGCACGACGTCGCCGGCCGTCGAGACCGCCGTCACGCCGGGATTGACGGTCAGGTTGTCCGCGAAAGTCGGAGCGTCGGAGGTCTCTCCTGCGGTGAGGGCGAGCGTGCCTGCGCTTGTGAGATTGACCGCTACGGTGACCGGGCTGGACGCAACCACGGTCGTCGTGTTGCCCGCCCCGGTCGCCGAGTTCGTCGAGGTGGTCACGTCGAAGATCGAACCGATGGTCAGTGCTCCAGAGTTGCTGATATTGACGGCGCCACTGGTCACATTCCGGAACGCCAGGTTCGTGGCCGCGAGGTCGAGATCGTCCGCGACGCCGATTCCGGTGCTCGTCTTGAAGGCGAGGTTCGTCACGGTCAGGTCGGTCTGTTCACCCGCGGTGCCGTCGATGATGCCGCCGACCGCTTCGAGCACCAGCGTCGCCGCGTTCGTCAGGGTGATGCTCTGCGAGAGGGTGATATCTGCCGCCACCGTCAGCCGCAGTTGCCCGGCCGTGATCGTATTGAGCTCGGCCTGCGTGAGGTTCAGTCCACCAGCCGCGGCGGAGCCGAGGTCGCCTCCGACGCCGCCCGTGTTGACGCGAAGATTCACCTCGCGATTGGCCGCCACGTGGATGGAACTGCCCACCTGCAAATCATGGTTGTCGAACCGGACGGTGACGTTCCCACCGTTGCTGAAGATCTCACCTTGGTTCGTGAACGTGGTCCCGCTGTTCAGGCCGGCCGAGAGAGTGACGTTGCCGGAGCCAATCGCTCCCAGCGAGGAGTCGGTGCCGTGGGCGTGGCTGATGGTAATAGTTGTCGCGACCACCGAGATGCCTCCACCGGTGTTCTTCCCGAAGTCGTCGGAGGCCATGTCGGAAAAAGCGTCGATGACGAAGTCGCGGCCGGCGGTAATCGTGATGCTGCCACTCGCCCGCACGTCATTGTCGTGGTCTGTGCCGATCGTGCCGAACAGGATATCGCGCTCTGCAGAGAGACCGATGGTGCCCGCGGGGGCGGTGATCGCGTCCCGGTCCGCCACGGCGATGATGTCGCTGGTTGCTCCAGTCGCTGTCAGGGTGACGTTCCCTGAGGTGCTCCCACCTTGCACCATGGCGAACCCGTCCACGTCGTTGAGGCTGAGGGTGCCGGCCGCAGTAATGGAGATATCGCCCGAGGTGGCGACTTGGATGCCCCCGAGCGCACCGGTCACTCCGCCGATGGTTAGCGCGCCGGTATTGCTGATGAAGATGCCGCCGGTGTCCGTCTTCGCTTCGAGATTAGCGACGGTCGTCGCCAGCGGCGTGCTGGTGCCAAGGCCCGTTGTGGCCACGAGGCTCAAACTCGCACCCGTCAGACTGGCGCCTGTGCTGAGGATCGCGCCCGTGGAGGCCGTCAACGAAATGCTGCCGCCGGGCACGTCGATGACGCCCGCGTTGAAATCCGCCGCGCGCGTCTCGCTGAACGAATCCGCCCCGCCGCCACCGGTGAAGTTGACCACACCCGATGCATTGGCGGCGATCGTCTGGTCACCCGCGACCGCCGAGTCGAAGTCGAACGCACTGTTAAAACCAACGTCCCCGCCATGATTGTGCATCAGCAACCCGCCGCTCTCGGTAATAGTCAGGTTGTCCGCCAGCGCGGTGCCGGTGAAAGTCACGGTCGAGCCCGCGACGGTCGCCGTGAGCCCCGGCGCCATCGCCAGCCCGCGGATCGGGACAGTGCCGTCTCCGATCGCCCCGACGAGCGTTGCCGCGCCCGTCGCGAGATTCACGGTATAAAGATTCGTGCTGGCGCCCACGGTGGACGACATGAACGCAATGTTCGTGATCCCGGCGATGTCGAAGGAGGCGTTGTTTCCCACATCCGCGCCGAGCGCCCCGATCGTCGTGAGCTGGCCGCCGTTGGGCGAGCCGCCCCCGGCCACATCCGCTGGGTTTCCATCCACCGCGCCCTGCCGCACGAGAATATTGAGCGTCGAGTCGATCCCGAAGAGCGTCGTCGGTGTGCCGGGATTGTTGTCGTTATTCGTGTAAGCGGCGCTCACGATGTTCGGATCCTGGCCGACGTTCGTGTCCGTGGCGATGTAGGCGAGGCTCGTGTCAGGCGTGTTGCCGTTGGCGCCATTCGCGTCCGAATCTACTGGTGCGTCGGTATTGGGATTCCACCGCGCGTTGCTGTCCGCGGCATTGACCAGCCGCAGCCGATCTGCCGCCGGGTTGAAGTCGAACCCGAGCGGGCTGGCCCCCGAGAAGGACGGCGTGAAGTTGAGCATCGCTCCGCGCGCCGTCGCCGCGCCCGTGTTCGGATCGATCGTATAGACCTGGGTGAGATCGCTGAGCGCAAAAAGCTCGCCCGTTGCCGGACGAAAGTCGATGCCGATGGCGTTTCCCGCCATGCCGGTGATCGGATGCGAATCCAGAATCACCGATGGACTTGCGCTGTCGAATTTGAGCAGGTGATTGGTGTTATCGACCGCGTAAATGATCGCTGGCGCGATGCGGGCCTCCAGTGCTTCGATGCCGGAAGTATGACGGCGTTGGCGGCCAGCGAGACAGGGGTGGATGGGCTTCTTCATAAATTTAGCGCGGTTAAACAGTGGAGATATTGCGGCGCGGGTGAGGATGAGAGAATGGTAATCTTCGGAAAAATGGGTGGCGAAAAACTCAGGGAAACCCTCATGGAATGGGCCTCGAACGCGCGAACGTGGAGAACGGGAATTCGCCGCGCAATCAAAAACGTATGCCCATTATGGCATATTATGGGTTGCTCGGATGGTGGTGCTGTAGATTTCGCCTGCCGGTTCTGGTATGCCGTGCAGGGCATATTTCCACTAGCGATTGTGCTGGAGCTGACTCATAGAAAAAGCACCGTGCCGTCCCGCTATTCAGGTCTCCTCTTTCTTCGCTTCGCCGCTCTGGCGTTGCTCACTTCAGGCGCAGGTCCGGCGCGTGCGGCGACGATCGTGGTGCCGAATGGCTCGTTCGAAAGTCCCTCGACTCCTTATGTCACCACGCTGATGACGCCCTGGGTCAAGACGCCGGTGATCGAAGGGGTGACCGCGACGGAGTGGGATCAGGCGGCCGGCATTTTCGTCAACACTCCGGCGAACCAGCCCAGCCACATCGCGAATCCCGATGGGACGCAGATCGCCTGCCTGTTCGCGAATCCGACCTTGGGCATCTACCAGGATCTCACTTCGTCCGACGCGAAGTTTCAGCCGGGCTTTTCCTACGATCTCACCGTCGCGCTGGCGACCGGCTACACCTACCCGTTACCGGACGGCGCTGTCATTCGGCTGGCCCTCTATTACGTCAATACGCCCGGCGGGACGGATGCGTTGAACCCTTTGCGACAGGTGGCGTTTACGGACGTGGTCTATACTGAGGCCAGTTTCCCCGGGGTGAACCTCAAGGACTTCACGGTGCATGTGCCAGCCGTTGTCGCGCAGGATGTCTGGGCCGGGAAGTTCATCGGCATTCAGATCGTGAATGTGACCGATGTTCCGCTTGGCGCGACCTGGGGGATCGACAACGTGAGGCTGACTTCCACTCCTGTTCCGGAGCCACGCGCAGCAACATTGTTCGCGGCAGCGATTTGTGGATGGCTCAGTCGCCGCCGCCGATGAAACTGTGTGCATGGAGAAATCAGGCACCCGGCGGGTTTACCTTGATCGAACTTCTCGTGGTGATCGTGGTCGTCGTGCTACTGGCGGCCCTGGCGGGAATGGCCGTGCAGTCCGCGTTAGACGCGGGTCGCGGCGCCGCGTGCTCCACGAATCTCCGGCAGATCGGAGTGGGCATCGGCACCTACGCCAGCGATCACGATGGACGCATTCCTTTCGGGCCGAAGGCCGGAGTCATCATGTCGGCTGGCACGCTTTATCCTGCGACGGGTTCACCCACGAGCCTCATCTCGCTGGGGAGCGGTAAGCCGGTGGCGCTGGGCCTCGTGCTCAGCTACCTCCGCGATCCGAAGGTGCTTTCTGCCCGGGCGCCGATCAGGCGATCGACGCGAAGAAGGAACTGGCCAAGGTCGGTCATCGACAGGCGCAGTGCAGCTACTTCTACCGGCACGGCGGTAATACCGCGCTACGCGACACCGCGGCCACGAGCGACGATCCTCCCAACATTCGCCTCGGTAATCTCGGCGAGAACCGCCAGGGCAAACCGATTCGCGCGCTGGTGGTCGATACCATTTTTCTGAGTCCGCCGGGCATGGAGCAGTTCAACATCACGACGCGGACCAATCATCGGCAGAAGTTCGCCAATGTGCTTTTCTCGGATGGCCACGTCGCCACGTTGCAGAACGACCGCGGCAAGCTGACCGTCGATGCACACGCCTATGGGGATCTGCATAGTTCGTTCGACAAGATTCTCGCGGTGCTGGAGTTCGCGGACGAGAAGCTCTGATCGGGGCGGTCTTGTGCCCGTCGGAGCATTCGCGTGCGAGCGAGCTTTCCATTTCGAGGGGTCCTCGCGTAGAAGGCGGGATGTCCACGCGCCCCAACCTCATCCTCATCGGTTTCATGGGAACCGGGAAGTCGTCCATCGGGCGGCTGGTGGCGCATCGGCTGAGGTTTCAGTTCGTTGATACGGACGCTCTCATTGTCGAACGGGCAGGAGCGGAGATTGCCGATATTTTTGCACAGCACGGTGAACCGTATTTCCGCGATCTCGAAACGCGTGCCATCGAGTCGTTGTCGTTCCACGAGCGGTATGTCATCGCGACCGGGGGCGGGGCGGTGCTGCGTGAGGAAAACTGCCGGCTGCTGCGTGCGCTCGGCTTCGTCGTGTTGCTTTCGGCTCGGGAGAAAACCATTCTCGACCGCGTTAGCCGTGGTCATCGGCGGCCATTGCTTCATACCGCCAACCCAGCGGCGAAAATCGCCGAATTGCTCGCCGCCCGCGCTCCTTCTTACGAAGCGGCGGCGCATTGGACGCTCGATACGTCGGACCTGACCCGTGAGCAGGCCGCTGACGCGATCGTGGCGGAAGCGCGTAGCGCGTTTGGGTGGAAGCACGCCTGACGCAAGCCTGCTTGCCTACATATCGGGCGTCATCTGCACCGTGCCGGCATCGGCTGTGCCGAGGAAAAATCCGGAGACGTGGTTGTCGCGCTGCACCACGACGCCGCGATATCTCACCGGCTTGCCAAAAGGTCTGAAGCTGCCAGTGACAATGCCGGTGCGGCCGTTGAAGGCCGCCGTAGCCATCGCCGCATTGTTTCCGTCCATGGGCGTTGCCCTGGCGCCGGTGAAGGTGAACTTCGACGCCAGCGGGGCGAACAGACCGCCACGATCAAACGTGGCGGCGAGCGGCATGCCCGCGACATTGATCGGTGGCGTGTTTCTGGGAGGCACGTTGTATTTGCTGCCGAAGGGCGTCAGGCGGGTGAGGAAACCGGCGGGGAATCGCTTCGCTTTGGCTTGCATGGTTTTTTCCCAGCGCACGCTGGTGCCTGCGGCGGCGTCCACGGTTCCGTTGGGAGTATCGAGGATCAGTTCACCATCGAGCGTCCCGCCCTTGCCCCGGCTCAGCAACGCGCGGAAGGGGAACTTGCCATCCGGATCGACGATTGATCGGGTGGAGAACGCGACTCCGTCGGGCAGCGCGCCGACGAGGACAGCGCGTGCATTTCTGCCCTGCCGCACCACGGCGTAACCGCTCCCCGGTGGCAGTCCATTCCCGCTGACCGGATCGGCATCTTCCGTGGGATCAAAGCGCATCGTGAAATCGCTGGCGGGCCGTGCGGCATTCGGCACCGCGGCAAACGCCTGGCCAGCGCGCAGGACGAGCGTGCGGCCATTGTAGGTGATGCGGGCTTCGAGCCCGGCGGGCGTGCTGCGAAGGTCGCCGGTGAAGCGGCCCCGATCGCCGGTGACCCGTGTGCTGCGATCGCTGAACAGGCCTCCCCTCACCGCGATCGAACGGGTGCCGATCTGGAAGCGACCGGTAAACTTCTTGGTTTTGCCCACCGCGAGTTGCGCGAAGCCTGCGGCGATCTGGTCCGGTGAAAGCCCCGGTGCGGCGTCGGGTGGGATCGGCACGGCGTTGGGCTCCTCTTCGAAAAGCAGGCCCGCGTATTCGCCCGGCGTGTCGTCCACGAAGACGACATTTACCGTGGCCGTTGCCGTGCCTGCGACGGTTTGATCGTCCGCCACGGTATACATAAACGAATCGGTCTGCCCCTTCGTGAATGGCGCGGTCGGTGTGTAAGTGACCGTCACCCCGTCGGTTGTCACCGCGCCGAGAAGGCCTTGCGTGACGGCGGTGACGACTTTGGTGTCGCCGTCGAGTTCATCGTCGTTATCGAGCACCATGCAAGGGAACGAAGTGGCCGCACTGCTCACGAGAATCGTATCGTCGCGAGCGATGGGGGCGTTGTTCAACGTGTCGAACTGCACGGAGTTGCCGGCTGTGAAGACAGCATCGCTACCGAAGCCGACCTTGGCGTTGAATACGATGGTGTAATGAGTATGTCCCTTCAACCCCGTGAGGTCGAAGGTGAATGTCTTCGTGGTGTTCCCACCGTCAGCGAAAAAGCCGCCGGTGAAGAAGTGTTCGGTTTCCTGGTTGAAGCCTTTGCCGCTTCCATCGGAGATGAGGAAATAATACTCCGTGTTGTAGCCGTTGTTGGTGAGCGAACCCGAGAGGGTGGCGCTGCTGCCGGTGACGTTGGTGACCGGGTCGCCCGTGGTAGCGATCGCCTGCGGCGTGGTATTGATCCGAAAAATCGTGCCGCCGCCGAGTGGGCCCCCCGTCGAATTGATGCCGTAGATGTTGCCGTCCGGGCCGAGAAACAAGCCGCCGTTGGCCTCGACACCGGGATTGTCGAAGGTGTTATCGACGTCGAAATTGTAGATCACCTGGAGTTCGCCTGCGACGTCTGCGCGGTAAAGCACGCCGCCGCTGCTGGAGCCCTCAAACCGATTCACCAGCCCGTAGACGCGACCCAGGCTGTCTTCCGTCAGCGGCCCGAGAATGATGGTTGAGTCGAAGACTTCCGAGGAGGTCGCTGAACCGAGCAGCGTGGGGGCACCGGTGGGAGAAAGCCGCACGGCATTGCCGACACTCTCCGATTTAAGGGAGTAGGCAGGCACGAGGAAGCTGCCGGTCGCTTCACGAAAGGCGGGCCCGACGGGGGCTTTGCTGCCGCTCGCGGCGGTGCCGAAGAGCGTGAATGTGCTGACTGTGTTGGTGCTGACGTTGGCCTTGAACACTCTTCCCAGCTCCTTCGGCCCGCCGCTCTGCTGCACGCCGAGAAAGCTGACACCATCGCCAAATGGCGTGAGTGGACCGCTGGCAAATTCTTCGTGGCCGCCGGTGATGCCGCGAGCGGTGATCGTGCTCCCGTTCAGTTCGTAAACCACGGGGAGGTTCGGGCCCTGGCCTTGCGGCGCCATGGCCTGGCCATAAAAGACGGTGCGGGCAGCATTGGGTGTGAGGCCATAAACCGGCCCCACGACTGTGTTGTCGAAAGTCGCCATGACGGTCGAACTGCTCCCGTCGAACTTCAGCACACGCCCGGTGAAGTTGGTCCCGCCGAATTGATCGACGAGAAGCACGTTACCCGAGGCGTCGATGGCGAGCGGCTGCGGGCCGTAGTCGAAGTAGTCTCCCGGGATGGAGCTGAAAACGGAAGCAGTGCCGCTGAGCGGCTGCTTGAAGATGGTGCCGCGACCGTAGGTGCCGCCGTCGTGGGTGCGGACGAAGAGGTTGTTGTTCGTGTCGAAGGCCACGCCATCGACCGGCCGCGATCCTTCACCGGTTCCATTGTCCGGGGTGGTGGTGGCATAAGCCGAGAGCATATTGCTTCCGTTGACCTCGAAGAGCGTGCTGCTGGTGGTGAAGAAGAACCGTCCGCTGCTGGTCATGATCAACTCGCTGGTGATGAAGTCATCGACCGTGGCGCCGTCCGTGCCGTCGAAGGCGAGACGCTGGGTGAGCACGGGCGTGGTGTTGAGGCCCGCGATGTCGTAGAGGCCGCCCTTTGCGGTGCCATCGGCGATGCCGGTGCGCAGGATCACTGCGGCAGAAGTGAGGCCAGTCGAAGTGAGTCCCCCGGCGACGCCTCCCGCGAATCCCGGTGACTGGCCGAATTCCATCAAGACGACCGGCGGTCCGTCTGGCGGGAGTTTCCACACCAGTCCGTTGAAGCCGTCGAAGGTCCCGGTAGTCGCGTTCCGCTCGGCGGTTCCGTAAACGTTTTGCGCATTATCGGTGACCATGCGGCCCGACGGGTTTGAACCCGGCAGCGTGCCCGCGAATTTCGTGAACGGATACGACGTGAAAGTGCCGTCCGATGTCAGGCGAAAGATCGTGCCGCGATTGAATTTGCCGCCGAAGCGCGTGGTGCCGACGAGCGTGCCGCTTTCGAGGAGGAAGAGCGATTCGTCCGGCTGCGTCCCTGGAGCGGCACCCGCGGTGCCGGTGAACTTGATCAGCGTCTCGAACCGTTTCGAGGCAGGATCGAAGCGGAAGACGGAGCCGTTATCGACCGGGCCGTGAAAACCGCTCGATCCCGCCGTGACTCCATAGAGAGTGTTATCGGGACCGGCGATCAACCCCACGGGGGCACGCCCCGGGGCGGCTCCATCCGATCCCGAGAGATCTGCCAGCGTTTCGCCTTCACCGGTCGTCGAAACTTGGAAGATCGTGCCACAATCGAAGCGTCCACCCGTGCGAGTGACCCCGTAGAAGAGGTTGGGTCCTCCACGAATCAACCGTCCCGTCGGACTCGTCCCGCGAAGTTCCTGCCCCGGACCGAAGCTGGCCACCACGGTCACGGTTGGGGAAATGGGGTCGATGGAGAAAAACGTGCCCTGGCCCAGCATGCCACCGCTTCGAGAAAGGCCGTAGATGGTCCCGCTGACGTTGGTCTCCACGCCATCCTGGAAATCGGAAACGCCGGCGGCAAACGCATGCACGATCTCCGGCTTGATCTCGGGAATGCCTTGGGCATTGAGTGGAGGAGAGGATAGCGCAAGGCCGAGCGCGAGCAGGAGAAACGGCGACGTTTTCATAGGCATGGGCGTCTGGTCGAGAAGCGGCGGGTCCGAGCCGCAGAGTGCGGTGCTCGCATACGATGCGAAATCGAAAGGTCAAGGGAGCCGCGTGACATGAGTGGTGTCGCGGTTGCCTTGACAGAGCGGGCAGAATGAATGTCCGCGTAAGATGGGTATTGCACCGGAATAAAGTAGGTCTCCAACCGAAGTCATTGGCGCACGGTCCGAGACTGGAATGAAAGTTCTGTGATGAATAATGCGTCCCTGCCGCCGCCGTAGATGCTTCCCTACGCTTTTTTCCACCCTGCCCGATGATGATTCGAGATGGTTACATTCGTTCCGGAGCTTCGATTCCGAGCAGCGAAAGGCCCTTGGCGAGCACACGTGCCGTGACATCGCATAGAGCCAGTCGCGACAGTTGGGTGGCACCTTCACTTTTTAGCACCGGGCAGGCCTCGAAGAAGGAGTGGAAGGTCGCGGCTAGCTCGTAGAGATAATTAGCCAGCATGTTGGGCCGGTAATCGTCGAGGATCTGCGGGACGGCCTCGCCGAATTGCAGCAGCTTTTTCGCAAGGGCGATTTCGCCGGGCTCGATGAGTGTGGCGGATTGCGGATGGCGAATGGTGGATTCGTCGATGCCGCCTTTGCGGAAGATCGAGCGAATGCGCACGTGGCTGTATTGCAGATACGGCGCGGTGTTGCCTTGGAAACTGAGCATCTTCTCCCACGAGAAAACGTAATCGCTCTGCCGGTTCGGCAGGAGGTCTGCATACTTCACGGCTCCCAGGCCGACCACGCGGGCGATCTCCCGCCGCTCGCTTTCGGGCAGTTCGGGATTCTTGTCCGTGACGAGCGCAAAGGCCCGTTCCTCGGCTTCGTCGAGGAGGTCGGCGAGTTTCACCGTGTCGCCGCTGCGCGTCTTGAACGGCTTGCCGTCATCACCGAGGATGGAACCGAACCACACGTGCGCGAGCCGCACATTCACCTCGGGCTTCCACCGGCGGAAGATCGCGAAGAGCTGGCGGAAGTGGTGCTGCTGCCGTCCGTCGGTCACATACACGATTTCATCCGGCGCCCACGTGCGCAGGCGATATTCGAGCGTGGCGAGATCGGTCGTGGTGTAGTTGGCGGCGCCGTCGGCTTTTTGAATCAGGGCCGGGATGTCCACCCATTGCCCGTCGCGCTGGATGAGGAAGGGATCGTCTTTTTCCGGTCCATGGCGCTCAGAGAAGACGCACATGGCGCCTTCGCTTTCTCGCGCGATGGCGCGTGTGGCCAGATCGTTCACCACGTCGCGCAGCCATGGATTGTAGAAGCTCTCACCCAGCGTCACGTCGAAGCGAATGCCGAGTCGCCCGTAGATCGCGTCGAATTGTGTCTGCGAAAGGCGGATCATCTCGCGCCAGATGCCAAGGTTCTCTTCGTCGCCGCCCTGCAGTTTCACCAACTCGGCCCGGGCTGCTTCACGCACGCTTTCGTCGGCTTGCTGCCGGGCGTTTACATCCTTGTAGATACGCTCCATTTCCCCGATTGGGTCACGCGTCAGGGCCTCACGATCGAGGATTGTCTTCCATCCCACCAGCAGCATGCCGAACTGCGTGCCCCAGTCGCCGATGTGGTTGTCTCGCACGACCCGATGGCCGAGAAATTCTGCGGTCCGCGCGAGCGCGTCGCCAAGGATGGTCGAGCGAATGTGCCCGACGTGCATTGGTTTCGCCACGTTCGGCGAACTGAAGTCGATCACGATACTCTTCGCCTTCGACGGCACCGGCACGCCGAGGCGCTCGTCCTGCGCGAGTTCGACAAAGCGAGCCGCCAGCGCTTCGGGCTTGAGCCGGAAATTGATGAACCCCGCGCCTGCGATCTCGGGCGTCGTGCACAGGTCGGTCACCTCGATCTTGTCGATGATCTGCTGCGCGAGCTGCCTCGGATTGGCGCGCGCCTGTTTGGCCAGCACCATGGCCACGTTCGTCTGGTAATCGCCAAAGCGCACGTCCGTCGCTGCGGAGACGCGCGGCTCCGCGGCCGGGAATTCGCTTAGCGCCGCGCGCAGGCGGGATTCGAGAAGAGTGGGGATGGTGTCCATGAAATCAGAAAGCAGGAGGCACGGTCACGTGAGATCGACAGGTCGTATTCGACCTATGCGTCTTACCCGCGCCAAGGAGGATTCGGCGCCCTTAGGCCTTCGGCGGTTGCCCGCCAAAGATGTCGTGAATATCGTCCGCCCCGCCGGCCGAGCCGAGCCGGTCGCGCACGGTGCGATCGTTCAGGAATTTCGCGATCGCCGCAAGAGTTCGCAGGTGTGTCTGGAACTGGTCCTTGGGCACGACGAAGAGGACGATAAATTTGACGGGTGCATTATCGAGCGAGTCGAACTCGATCCCTTTCGATGAGCGGCCGAACGCGGCTACGACCTCGCTGATCCGATCGCTCGAAGCGTGCGGAATAGCGATGCCGAAGCCGATGCCGGTGCTCATCGTTTCCTCGCGCTGACGAAGCGCGGCCAGGATCACGTCGCGGTCTTCCGCCCGCACGCGACCGCGTGCGACCAGAAGATCGACAAGTTCGACAATCGCCGACCAGCGTTCGCTGGCTTGCATCTCCGGCAGGATGAGATCCTTCGAGAGCAGATTGCCGAGATTCATTCAGTTGGTTGAGCCAGTTTTCAGGAGCAAAGCCCGGCGACTCTATCGTTCGCCTTTGGCGCGACAAGCGCGATTTGCCGTCGAATTTTCACCCCCGGGGCAGCCCTATTTCCGGTTGGTTTTAATGACGATTTCCACGCGCCGGTTCGGCTGCTGTTCGTCGATGCTTTTGTCGGCGGGAACGATCAGCTTGTCAGGACCGTAACCAATCGTCTCGATGCGGGAGGGATCGACGTGAAGATTCTGCACCAGCCAGGCCTTCACGGCCTCAGCGCGGCGGAGCGAAAGCTCCAGGTTGTATTCCCGGGTGCCGCTGGAATCGGTATGGCCCTCGATGCGGAAGGTCGCGTTCGGATTGCGGCGGATGAGTTCACCGAGTTTCTGCAAATCGTCGAGCGCTTCCCCGCGCAGTTCGGCCCGGTCATAATCGAAGAGCGCGCCACCCGGCATGGCGATCGGTTTGCCGCCCGCTGAGATCGGGCCAGAACGCGAGAGCGCTTCGTCGATGGATTGGCGCCCAGGAATGCCCTCCCACGCGTCGGCGCCTTCTTTGCCACGCCCGGCCAGCTTGATAATCGGCTGGTTGGGGGCGGGTGCGCTCTTCGCCATCAGCATGCTGGCGATGCCGCCGAGCTCTTTCTCCGCGTTGCCGGCGCTGTTCTCCGTGGTCTTCATCAGATTGGTGAGATTCAGCGGGTCCGCTTTCGGTTTCTCGCTGAGCAGCGGGTTCTGGATCTCCTTCGTCTGCGGCGCGATGTGAAACTCCTTAACCTCGATCTTGTCCTTCGGAATGACGACTTCCTCTGGTTTCGGCCCGCTGCTTGGCATCTTGATACGCTGCTCCTCCGGCTCGAGCGTTTTTGGATCGATGAATACCTGCTTCACCTCAAAGGTCGGCGGCGCCAGCTTCTGTGGCGTGCTGAAGGAGAAGTGCTCCATCTTCGTCCAGTTCGCGAAGATGAAGAACCCCACGTGGAGGAGCACGGAAAGGATGAGCGCCCGCACGATCCACTTCCGGGTGAGTGGCGAATTCGTGGCGGTCGGGTAGACGGCGTAGCGAGCCATGGGGCGAAGATGGGGCCGGGTAGGGGTGGGGTCAACCGCTGAGGTAATGGGGCCGCCCCACCCGCGTTACTCCCCGATATCCTCGTTCCAAAGTTGCGGACGAGTCCGGATGAACTCCCGCATCAACTCGATACACCGCGGGTCTTGCACGACTTCAAGTTGCACCCCGCGACTGCGGAGCAACGCCTCTTCGCCGAGGAAGGTCTGGTTTTCCCCAATGACTACCCGTGGGATGCCGTAGAGAAGAATGGCTCCCGAGCACATGGGGCATGGTGAGAGGGTCGTGTAGAGCACGCTCTCGCGATAGACGGAAGCCGGCTGACGCCCGGCGTTTTCGAGCGCGTCCATTTCGCCGTGCAGAATCGCACTCCCGCGCTGCACCCGCCGATTGTGCCCGCGCCCGATGATCTGCCCGCGATGCACCAGGACCGAGCCGATGGGAATTCCCCCCTCGGCGATTCCGGCTTCAGCTTCGGCGATGGCAGCGGCGAGAAATGGGTCCATTCAGCCAATGAAGCTACAGAAGCGACCTTTGCCAGCCTCCGTTGGTGTCCAGTCTTTAGATTGTTCGATGAGCGCCTCAGCCGAAGACTGCTCATTATCCCTCCGCCTTTCCGCAGCCTAAAGGCTGGACACCAACTTGGCGCGGTAGCGAAGGAAACACTCGTCTTCGATGACGCGCACCTCGCGAAGTTTGAGCCGGGTGCTCTGGGCGAGGTATTCACCGGCGGGTCCGGTGAGCGTCGGGGCCTTGGTCCCGCCGAAGATACGAGGCGAGAGGGTGAGGTGCAGTTCGTCGATCAGATCGCGTTCTAGCAGGGCGCGGAAGACCCGTGCGCCGCCTTCGCACACCAGCCGTTTTACGCCATGCTCGCGGCGTAGACGTCGCAACATACCGTCGAGATCGACGCTCTTTTCATCGAGATAGAGCGCCGCCTTTTTTTCCAGCACGGCGCGGGTGCGCGGCGTCATGCGCGTGGTGGAAAAGATGACGATCGGGGCGCTCCCACGCGTGAAAACTTTCAGTTTGGGATCGATCCGTCCCGAGTTGCTGAGCAGCACACGAACGGGCTCCACCGGCTTCCCGTGAGCTTCGCGGGCGGCACGCAAATCTTCCGCGGGCAGACCCATGATCATGTTGTCGGTCGCGATGGTTCGCACCCCGGCGAGCACTGCGTCGCATTGGGCGCGAATCTCGATCAGCCGCCGTTTATCGCGCGCCGAGGTGAAATTCGCGGGTGTCCCTTTCCGGGTCGAAATGCGGCCATCGGTGGTGATGGCGAAATTGGCGGTCACGAAAGGGCGCATGGACAAGGCGAACGGTTTACATTCGCCGCTCGGTTTCCAAGGCGACTTCCTCCTCCGCGAGCTGATGCTCCATTTCACGAACCTCGGAACGCATTGCGGCGAGTCGCGCATGTTCGCTCGGACGGTAGAACGAATACACCAACGCCCCTACCAGTCCCCACGCCAGGAGCAGGAGAAAGCCTGCTGACGAGATCGCCACCGCCACCCCATCGGTCGCCGAGCATAGCCCGCCAAAAAACACCTCGAACAGCATCTCGCGCCATCCCACTCCGCCGAGGCTGATGGGTAGCGACGTAATCGTGGTGATAAGCGGCATGATGGAGAAAAATTGGCCGAGCGTCGGGATTTGCATGCCCGAGTTCGCAAGCGCCCGCAGTGCGCAATAAAAGACGCCGTAGAAGCCGAAGTTCGCAAAAATCGAGAGCACGAATGCCCCCATGGCCGGCCGCCAGGCACGACCATACACATTGTAAGCCAGCGCCAGTTCCGCAAGCTTGTCGCGTCCGGGCATTTTCGCCGGCAGGCGGTGCACCAGGCCCAATCCCGTTACGACAAACGACGTAGCGATAAAAACGAGGCTCGCTCCGAGCACACCGAGCGCGAGGTAGATCCACCGGGCCGTCTCCGGCGCGCTGAACAGCCAGTTCCACTGCCATACGACCAGTGCCGTCGTAAAGCAGATCAGCGCGAACAGCCCGATCATCCGGTCCACCACCACCGACAGGAGCGCTTTGGCCCGCTGCCCTGGCGTTTCCTTGGCGAGATAAAACATCTTCACCGCATCGCCGCCCGTGCCACCGGGAATAAAGAAGTTGAAGAAGACGCCGATCATCGTGAGCCCCATGACGCGGCGAAACGACAGGTGAATCTCCTGCACGCGCAGCAGCAGATACCAGCGCCATCCCGCGATGATTTCCACGATGCCATACCCGCACAGCCCCGCGAGCAGCCAGATCGAATCAGCCCGTTTCAGCGTGTCCGCAATCTCGGCGCGCTTCGCTGGATCGCGAAACACCCACCAGACGATGCCGATGGTCAGCAGGATTTGCAGTGTGGTGATGAGCGCGCGTTTCATGGTGACCAGATGCCGGAATTGCGAAGTCCCAAAATTCCTGAGTCCGTAATCATTCTCCGAACGCCTGCACCCATTTGTCTCGTCCTTCGATGATCTCCTCGACCGTGCGGCGGGGGCTCATCTCGAAAACGAAGAGCGTCTCCGGCGGGAGCAAGCGCACGAGCGGTTCGTAGTCCACACCGCCCGAGAACGGCGGCATGTGGTCGCGGCCCGGCCACTGCGTGTCGTGCAGGTGGCAGCCGATCAGTCGTGGTGCGACTTCTTCCATCCACTGGAGGTGATCGAGGAAACCGAGATTGTGCTTCACCTGCACGTGGCCAAAGTCGTGCCAATAGCCGACGGTTGGCTCGTCGAACTCCTCCAGCACTTCGAGCATCTCGCGCTCGTTCGGGATCTCCTCAAACGAGTGCCGGCTCTCGACGCCGAGGCGGATGCCACGCTCACGTGCGTGCTCTACGATTCGCCGCAGGCAATCTTTCGCCCGGCGGAAATACGGGGGCGCATCCCGCTCACGGCGCTGCACGCACTCGAGTTTCGTGCGCACAAATTCGCGTGAATGAATCATCCCCACTTCGGCGAGTTGAATGAGCTTGTCGGTATAGCGATCGATCGACGTCCGGCCGAGGTGCAACACGACGAACTGCGCCCCAAGGCGCGAGGCGAAATCGATCGTCTGAAAGGTATGCCGCACTGCCCGCTCCCGCTCGCGGTCGTCAGCCGAAGAAAACTTGTAGCAGTCGGGCGATGCCCGGGTGATCTCCACCGGCAGCGGACAGAAATTGTGCAGGCTGCTGAACGTGCAGAGTCCCTTGTCGAAGGCCCGCAAGATGCCATCCATGAGAGAAATGCGGATGCCGTGGCCCAGTTCCACACGGGTAAACCCGAGATCCACGATCTCACGCAGCATTTCCTCGCCGTCCTTGTGGCGGCCAGAATTCCAACAGGTCGAAAAACTCAGCATCGGTGGGAAAAGTTATTTATCTAGCCAGCCCAGCCCGGCTAGCAACGGGAACATCGGCGGTGGGCGGACGAGTGAATTGGGACCAAGTTGCTCCTATCGAAACTGCTTGATGAACTGTTGAATCGAAATCGCGAGGCCCACGATCACGATCGCGTGGCGCACCAGCTTTTGCGGCGCGCGCTGCGAGTAATGCGCCCCGAGAAAATACCCTCCCACGGCCCCGACCGTCATGATGACCGCTTTGGGCCAGTCGATAAGGCCGCTGATCACGAACCACACTGCGGCAACGAAATTGATCAGCCCGGCGAGGACGTTTTTCAGTGCGTTGATCTCGTGCAGGTCGCCCAAGGCCAGAAAACCGAGTGATGCCAACATGAGAATGCCCATCCCTGCGCCAAAGTAACCTCCATAGACTGCCACCCCGAATTGAAACAGGATCGCGGCCCACACCATGCGGTGATGCGGATGAGCCGGCGTGTTCTCCCCGCTGCTGGCAAAGCGCCGGAATGCTCCCTGTGCGAGGAAAACAATCGTGGCGAAGAGCAGGAGAAACGGCACGAGCCGCGAGAACATCTGCTCGCTCGTGTGGGTGAGCAGCACGCTGCCCAGCCAACCGCCGGCCACGCTCACCGGCACAAAGCGAATCAGCCATGGCTTCATCGCCGCCAGCTGTCGGCGGAAGCTGAAGATGCTCCCGGCCGTGCCGAGAAAAAGCGCGAGCGTGTTGGTGGCATTGGCGACGATTGCCGTCGTCCCGAACAGATTGATCAGCGCGGGAAAGGTGATCATCGTCCCGCCACCGGCAACTGCGTTGACGGCGCCTGCCGCAGCGGATAATGCGCAAAGCGCAAGAGCATCCAGCGCGGTCATGGCACCAACCCATAGGCCTTATTCGACCTGTCCGACTGATGCGTCCTATCTACTCCGGCTTCCACTACTGCTGCCGCGGAATCGTCACCGTTTTCCCGCTCGCTTCATCCTTCACCACGACCTGATCGATACGCAGGTCGATGACCTTGTAGCTGACGCCGGGCTCGCTCGGCCAGGTGAAGGTCTCACCTTCGCGGACTTTCATCGTGTCCTTGCCGTCGGCGCTCACCAAAGTGGCGAAGCTCGCGCTGGTGCGGGTAGGCAGGTCTTTTAGCGCGACGACTCGGTCATTGGTGTCGGCATCGGTCAGGATGAGCTGCGACATGTCGATCTTGTCGCCGTGTTTATCGGTATCGGTCCGGGCTTCGATGCGATCGACCTTTAGCTTGGTCCCTTTGATGACCTCCCCCTTGTGCACCTTCTCTCGTTTGCCGGAGCCCTTCGCAGGCTCGTCATCGCCGGGTGCATCCATCTCGATGGTGGCCGTCTCGCCCTGCACTTCGCGTAACACAAAGGGGAGGCGCACTTCGGTGTATTCCTTCAGGCGGATGCTCTTGTGAATGCCAGGGCGAGACTCGGGATCGAGCGGATTGCTGTCGGCGAGAAATTCATCGCGGTTGCTGAAGCCGTCGCCATCCGTGTCGGCGTCGAGCATTTTCGGGTCGTTGAGGTCGAGTTTGTATTTCTTGAACCACGATTCGAAGTCCGCGTTGGTTTTGGCTTCATCGGGCGAAGTGGCGGCCACCGGCATCTCGGGAGCGGGCGTGGCGGCAACCGGTGTTGGCATTTGCTCTTCCTGGGGTAGCACATGCTCCGCCTCGCTGGAGACCTCGGCTTCCTTTTTGCCACAGCCCGAAAGCAGCGCGGCAGATGACAGGGCGACGAAGAAAACGCGAAGGGCGGGATTCATGAGCGGTGGAGTCTAAGGGTGGCGGGTATCGGTTATCAAGCGGTCAGGTTTCAGGCTGTCCACCGGTCCCGGTGAAGAAACCTCCTTGATAACCTGACAACATGAAAAACCTGATAACCTCTTCACGCGATCCTTGCACGAACGTCCGCAAGGCGGTTCCATGGGGAGCTTCATGCGCTGTCCGAT
Organism: Chthoniobacteraceae bacterium; assembly: GCA_044226525.1. Taxonomy (GTDB): domain Bacteria; phylum Verrucomicrobiota; class Verrucomicrobiia; order Chthoniobacterales; family Chthoniobacteraceae; genus VFJQ01. Next base: position 134,611 of record JBGAGV010000001.1, read on the forward strand.
TTGTCAGACCGAAAGTCCACCGAATGCCCGGGTGTGCACCCGTTGTGGTGGAGCCTTGGCGGAATCAGCGGCCGGCAGCGCCGTCGCCGGCACCGGTGGTTTTGGCGGGCCGATGAGCAGTGGCCCGCCCACCCAGCACACTCCTTCCGTTTCGGCCTTTGGCAATATGCCGGAGCGCTTCGACAGTTATGAAATCCTGCGCAAGACCGATGGCACGCTGTGGGAACTCGGTCGCGGCGCCATGGGCATCACTTACAAGGCGATCGATGCTGATTTGCAAGTGCCCGTGGCCTTGAAGGTCATCAATCCAAACGTGCTCGGGAATCCCGATGCGGCGGAGCGTTTCCTCCGTGAGGCTCGCTCGGCCGCCCGGCTGCGGCATGGAAATATTGCCTCGGTCTTCCGGCTTGGGCGGGTGGGAGAGACGCACTTTTACGCGATGGAGTTCTGCGAGGGGCAGACGGTGCATCAACTCGTAGAGCGGCGTGGCCCGCTTGAGTTAAAGCTGGCGCTCGAGGTCACGCGGCAGGTCACCCAGGCGCTCGTGGTCGCGCAGGATCACGGAGTGGTGCATCGCGACATCAAGCCCTCAAATCTCATGATCACCGGGCGGGTGCCCGAGGAATTCACCGTGAAGGTGATCGATTTCGGCCTCGCCAAGCACACCGGGGCGGATAGCGCGGCGGCGGATATCACGCTCGCGTCGGATCGCCGGGGTTTCGTCGGCACGGCGCACTTTGCTTCGCCTGAGCAACTCGAAGATCGTCCTGTCGATTTCCGCTCCGATATCTATTCGCTTGGCGTGACCCTCTGGTTCATGCTCACGGGCAAGCCGCTCTTTGAAGGCTCGCTCACGCGGGTGGTCACGCAGCATCTCGTGCAACCGCCGCCCATGGAGAAGGTGGCGTGGCTGCCGCCGCGGATCGCTGGCGTGATCGAATCGATGCTGGCAAAAGACCCCGATGTGCGTCCCGCGAGCATGCGTGCTCTGCGAGATCAGCTTTCGCTGGCGATCGAGGAGAGTTCCATGGACGTGACCATGGCCGCGACGCCGGACATGCTGCCGATCTCGCCGCCAACGCGCCCGCCCGCGCCGCCGTCATCTGCCGCGCCCAAGGCGACCACTCCGCCATCGCCGCATCATCCTACGGTGCCGCCGATGCCGCCCGCTTCCTCGGCGCCTCTCTCGGTCGCCCCGCCGCCGCCCTCGGTTCCACCTGGTTCTGCGCCGCCGCCGTCTTACGCGTCGGCCCCTGCGGCTTCTTCGCCTCCGATGGCGATAACACCCACCATTCCACCGCGGCCCACACTGGCGCCTGCGCAGGTGCCGTATGATGCGCCCGCACGGCCCAAACCGACCTCAAGTGGACCGATCATCGTGGCGTGCCTCGGGCTGATCTTCCTGATCGTCGCCGCCCTCGGAGCGGGCTACGCCTTCAATCGTTGGGGCCGCAAACTCATCACAAAACCCGGCAGCACGACCGGTCCGGGTGAGGTGATTTCGGACAATCCTTCTACTCCGCCACCGCTGGTAACGCCCGGTCCGTCATCGCAATCGAATGTCGATGCCCTGCGGGAATTGCGCGTGGCCGAGGAAGCCACGGAAGTGCTTTCGAAAAAGCTGTTCAATGTATCCGGTCCAAACAAGGAACTGATCAAGAATCTTCAAGAACGCATTTCCGCCATTTCCCCTGATAGCCCCTCTTATGACGAAGCGCTCAAGTCGCTCGATCGCTACAAGCAGATGGATCGCGATGATGAAAATGCGATCATCGACGCCGAGCAGCGCTACCTCATCTGCGCCAAGCGTCTGGCCAAGATGTCGCCGGACGTGGTCCGGGAAGCCTTCGACGCCCTCGACAAGGAAATCGCCAGCGCCGGGATCGGCTGGCGCATCCGGTTGGTTGAGTTACTGCGCCGTTACCTGCCGAAAGTGGCACCCGATGACACCCGGGTGGACCCTGATTTCCGGAGCCAACTCCGGGAGTTGCAAAAAGACTGACGGCCCGTCACGCTTCGCCTCTCATCGTTTACCCAACCGCACTCATTCATTTATGAATACCCGCACTCTCCAAGTCACCTCCCTCTTCTGCGCCGCAGCGCTCTTGTTCGGCGGCTGCACGAACATCAAGGACGACACCCAGCGCACGAAGACCGAAGGCACGCTCGCAGGTGCCGGGGCTGGCGCGCTCATCGGCGGCCTCATCGGCGCCGCCACCGGCGGCAGCACGCAATCGATCGTCACGGGTGCGCTCATCGGCGGTGCCGCGGGTGGTTACGCCGGCCACAAGTATGGCAAGCATGTTGCCGAAAAGAAGCAGGGTTATGCCCGCGAGGAAGCGCGTCTGCGTGAGTTGATCGGCGAAGCCCGCAGCGAGCGCCAGAGCGCCGAGGCTTACAACGCCAGCCTGCGTAAAAATATCGCCTCCCAGCGCAGCGAACTCGCCAGCATCAAGGCTGCCAAGCGTTCTGGTCAGAACGTCCGCGGCGACGCCGCCCGCCTCGAGAAGAATCTCGATGCCAACATTTCGCGTTCGAACAGCGAACTCAAGCGCAAGGACGCCGTGCTCGTGCAAGCTAAACAATCGCTCGATGCCGCCCCCGCCAGCTCCGACCGTTCGCAGCTTCAGGCCGAATACAATTCGCTCCAGCAGGAGAAAAAGATCCTCCAAGGCCAGATCAGCCAGATGAACGGCGTGAAGCAGGATCTCGCGACCGCTGCTCGCTAATAACTTCCTTCGTAGACCCGCGGGCGGGCGCTTCTGTTCCGTCCGCGGTGTCTGCGGGAGCCGATACTTCCCTGAAAATTCGCCATCTATGAAACCGCACGTCATCCTTACCGGCACGATCGCCGCTCTCGCTCTCACCGCTTGCGAAACTACCGGCGATCCGACGCAGGGCGGGCTCTTCGGCTGGAGTGAAGGCAAGGCCAAACAACGACAGGTGGCATTGCACGACGCCGTGGCTCTTGAGCGCGACCGTGGTAGTGCTGCGCGTTCGCAGACCGGCCGGCTCCAGGCTGAAAGCCGCAGTAACGCCAGCGAGATTCGTCACCAACGTGGTGAGCTGAACCGTATGCTTTCGCAGCTCGACGAAGTCGATCGCGCTGGCGGCAGCGGAAAGACCGGCAGCCTTCGCTCCCGCATCACGGAGACCCGCGGCAGCAGCGACATCAGCAACAGCGAAGTTAGTTCGCTCGATAGTGAAGTCCGCAGCCTCCGCGCCGAATACGGCCTGCTGAAGTCGCGGCGGTAAGTTTTGAGCCTTGGAGTGGCTTGAACAAATCTGTCGCCGCGAGTGTAGCCCGGGGGGCAGTGCCTTCGAGCTAGCGTCCTGAGCGCATTTTAGAAAGTTACCGAAGAGAGCTTACCGTTTCGGGAACTCCGCGGCTGCCGGTTTTTCTCTTCGCAGCACGCGGCCGATTTCGCCAGTGAGCCAGAGGTAGTGATCGCTGGGCAGACCTTCGTTAGTCACAAAGCCCTTCGTGCCGGCCGGCACCTCGTCGGCGCATTTGAAGATCGCGGTGCCTTCATCCATCTCGTCAAACATTGCCACGTAGAGCATGTTTGCGCCGAGCTTGATCCGCTGCATGGCCTGCGACCAGAGGAAGCGTCCGCCGAGGCGTGGAAAGACGTTCAGCCTCGCTTCCTGGCCGCGGCTGGCCATGAGGTTGGCCCAACTGAAGCCGGGAAAAATCACGGGCAGATAGCTTTTGCCACGCGCCTGGCACCACGCGGCATCCTCAGCGTGCACCTTCGCGATCTGGCGCTCGGCATCCTCCGGATCGCCGTAGCGGCCCACGGCCCACGGGCTGATGATTCCGGCGAGGTCCAGAGTCTCGTGCAGATGTGGGTCTTTCACCGCGTCGTGATCGAGCGCGCGCCAGCTGTGAGACACGCCGGCCATGACGATAGCACCTCCAAACTCGGGATTGTCGCGCAGGAACCGGAAGAGCGCGGCGCATTCCTCGATTGTGTAATCGCGGCCATCATTGAAGCCGATGCCCCACACGGCGACTACTGGCCGCCCGCCGTGGCGGAGGTAATGCGGATCTTCGAACACATGCCGCTCGTTGCGCAGGCGTTTCCAGTCCTGCATGACGACGCTTTCGATCTCGCCGCGGCGCAGGCCGCTGAGGTCATACATCACGGCCCAGGTGCGCCCCGTCTGGACGGAGGCGGCTCGCACATTCTCCATCACACGATCGGTAAAACCTCGCGATTTCTCACCCTTCAGCACAGCGCCGAAGCGTTGCAAAAAAACACCGTCGATGCCGTAAGTGCGCATCCATTCAAAGTGACGCCGCACCGTCTTCGGCGCTGCCGAGCTGAAGACCGGCGCCGGTCTGCCATCCGGCAGGCGAAGCGGCGACTCGAAGAGTTCATCCTGGTCCAGTTCTCGCACGTCCGGCCAGAGGTCGATCGAGCATCCGCCCTCCTTCCGAAATGTGTAGTGTCCCCAGCCAAATCCCTGGCCGTCGTCCGGCGCGGCAAACCACCCCTGGTAGCCACACATCACCTTGCCGGCAAGCGTGTCGGCTGGTTTCTCCTGGGCAACGAGATCACCCCGCAAAAAAAGGAGACTCAAGACGACTCCAGCCGTGACCCAGTGGGGGAGTATGGAAACGAAAGGCTTCACTTCGCTCGATACGCCTCGACTTCGCTCGTGAAAGCAAAGGTGTTTGGAAATCCCCCGGCCAACTCGGCGTAATGATCGAGGTAGGTGATGCGGATAAACTTTGTCTCAACGTCGGGGAACGCAAAGGGGGCTCGTCCCGCCTTACCAAGAGGGAAGACGTGTTTGCCGACCTCCCGAAAATTCTGGCCATCGGTGCTCACGGCCACGGCCACGGTTTTCGTCGAGCCGATCTCCGGTGCACCGACGAGGACGAGATTGATCGTGCGCGACTGCTTCAGGTCGATGGTGACGTGTTTGGGAAATTGATCGGTGTTGCTCGTCGCGAATCCATTTGGCGCGAACGAAGCCCACGAACCATCGGTCAGCCCGACGTCCCAGCCGTAGGGATTTTTGTCGCTGCATTGCCACGTGCAGCCACGAGCAAAGTTTTCGCCGAGGTCGGGATCGACCGGCCAGTGCGTATGGAAGGCGGAGGCAGGAAGGCCGTCCTTGTTCATCAGGTTTGGAATGGCGAGCTTGCTCCACGCGAACCGGGCGTGGCGCGGCTGCGGGACCTTCGCGGAAGTAAGCACCACACTTCCAGCGTCGATCCGGGCCTCGGCGGGCTGAAAGGCACCATCGCGACCGGCAATCTCGAAGTGCGTGAGCGGTTTGCCATCGCGTGAGACGAGGCCGCCAGTGGCGTGATCGAACTTCACCTGAATCGCCGCACCCTCGATAGCATGACTGGCGTAGAGCGGGCCATTCGGATCGATCTCGCTACGGCCATACGTCTTCGACAACGCCCACAGCGAAAGGCGGCGCGCGACCTCCTTTTTGTGCGCGGGATGAATGTCCGCCGCTTCGCCGATATCCGAGATCACCGCCATCCCCGTGTGAGGAATCTCCAGACACCTCCGCTGTGCCTGCCAGAACTGCGGCAGGATTTCCGGAGCTTCCTCGCCGTATTGCCACGGCGCGATCTGGACGAAGTAAAACGGCAGATCCGGTTGCTGAAAGTCGCTGCGCCACGAAGCCAGCAACGCCTTCGTCTTGTCAGTGTAAGCAAAACCTTCGACGTGGTTCGACTCGCCCTGATACCAGATCGCGCCGCGAATGGCGAAAGGCACGAGCGGGTGGATCATGGCATTGTAGATCAGGCTCGGACTCGTGTGATCCAGCGGCAGCCCGGCCGGTTGCGGCGGGAGCGGGGGCACGGCCTGCTTTTTCGCCAGGGCATCGCGCGCCGCCTGTTCCCACTGTGCAACCGTGGCGAAATACTGTTCGTGCGCGGCGCGATACGCCTCGCTCCCCGGCAGCTTCGCCCGCACCTCAGCCACCAGATCCTTCAAGTCCGACACGGCATCGAATCCTTCGAGGCTCGTCCACGGCTCGATGCGGGTGCCACCCCAGGCACTCAGGATGATGCCCACGGGCACGTTCAATTCCTCCTGCAACCACAGACCAAAGTAGTAGCCCACCGCCGAAAAACTTGCGGCCGTCTCGGGCGCGCTGCGATTCCATTTCGTCGTCACGTCGTCTTGTGGGGTGAGCGCTGTTACTTTCGGCACTTCGAGGAGACGCAGATTCGGATGCGTTGCACCCGGGATGTCGGCCTGCGAATCCGCCTTCATCTGCATTTCCCACTCCATGTTCGACTGACCCGACGCGAGCCACACCTCGCCCACGACCACGTCCTGCACGCTCACGTTTCCCGCTTTGAGCACTTGTGGCTCGGCGTTCGCCGGCACGGGATCGAGCTTCACCATCCATTTGCCATCGGCCCCGGCCTTGGCGCTTTTCTTCTGCCCGGCAAACTCGATCACGACCTCTTCTCCCGGCTCAGCCTTACCCCACACTGGCGCCGCCTTGTCACGCTGAAGCACCATATGATCGGTAAAAACGGACGGCAGCTTCACGGCGCCGTGCGCGGTGCTCAAAGCGGCAAGGAAGGAAAGAAGGGTGAGGTGCTTCATTTGAAGTCGCGGACTGTGGCGGGCTCGGTCCGGCTCGCCAAGAAAACGCTGTGCCGACCCCACACTTCGACGACCCGCAAATCCAGCCCAAGTTCGGCAGGGCATCAGGCGTTGTATCCCGGCGGTGCAGGATTCAATCTGCGCCCTCTCGTTCCTCTCTTCTACCGCCTTCATGAAGTTGCTGCCGCCTCTATCTTCCCTCGTCCTGAGCCTAGCCGCAGTCCTTGCCACCTTCGCCTCCGCCTCACCCCATTTGCCGCCGGGCACAAACGCTCTTTCCTCGGCCACTCCCCACGGTCGAGGCCCGCTCGCCTTGGTGAACCTGAATCACGTCGTCCTCGGTCTCTCGCGAATCTTCGGTAGCCAGCAGCGGGATCGTTATCTCATGGGCGGGCCGGTGCGGGTCGAGGTGAAACAGATCACCTCGACCCAGAACGAAGTTCTCTTCTCCGCATGAAGTTCATCCTGCTCTTTTTCGCCACCGCCCTCTGCTGCGCCCAGGACGCACCGCGCCTCGACACCGGCGGCGCCAAAGGCGCCTCGGCCAGCGCGGTAACCATGAAACCGGCGAGCCGCGAAAACGTCATTGTTTACAAGGAGCCCGGCCGCTACGGCGGCTGGCCTGCCAATCACGGTCTGTGGCAGTGGGGCGATGAACTCGTCGTCGGTTTCACCTCCACGTGGTATCGCGAAACGACGACCGATCATCGCATCGACCGCACCAAGCCGAGCTGCGAAATTCAGGCACGCAGCCTCGACGGCGGGAAGACATGGAAAACTGAGGAAAACTTGCCGTTTTCCGATCGTGAGAACGAGGCCAAGCCGACCTCACTCATTCGGCCGATCGATTTCACCGCTCCGAATTTCGCGCTCATGTTTCGCTTCGGTGGACTGCACGCGGGCCCTTCGTGGTTCTACACGAGCACCGACCGGTGCAAGACGTGGAGTGGACCCTATTCGTTTTCCGTCGAGGGCGTGGACGGGATCTGCACGCGCACCGACCTGATCGTGCTCGGACCGCGCGATTGCCTGATGTTCGGCAGTTGCGGAAAAAAGAATGACGGCAAAGAAGGGCGGGTTTTCTGCGCCCGCACCACTGACGGCGGGCTCACGTGGAAGCTCGTTTCGTTCATGGGCGAAGAGCCCCGCGCAGGTGACTTCGCCATCATGCCCAGCACGGTGCGTCTCTCAAGCGGTGCGTTGCTTACCACGGTTCGGCGAGGCAACCCCGGCTACAATATTGAACTGTGGCGCAGCGACGATCTCGGCCAGACGTGGGCACGCGTGAGTGATGTGACCGGCAACATTGGCGGCAACCCACCGGCGACCGTGCTGCTTCCCGACGGGCGGCTGTGCGTCACTTACGGTTATCGCCGCAAACCCACTGGCCTCCGCGCACGCATCAGCGCCGACGAGGGCAGGACCTGGCTCCCAGAGGTGATCGTCCGCGACGACGGGTTCGACGGCGACCTTGGTTATCCACGTAGCATCGTGCGGCCGAACGGGAAAGTGCTGACGGTCTGTTATTTCAACGGCCCGCGCGGCGAAGATCGCGCCATCGAAGGCACCTTCTGGACTCTACCCGCCTCCTCGAATACCACGAGCACGAACTCAATCGGCATGAAGCTCGTCCGCATCGAGCCAGGTTCGTTCACGATGGGACAGGATGGTCCGGCGTCCGACTACAAGATGACGAAGCATCCTGAGAAATTCGACGACGCGGACTGGGATGAAAAACCAGCGCATCGTGTGACCATCACGAAGGCGTTTGAGGTTGGCACGACGGAGGTGACGCTCGGACAGTATCGGCAATTCCAGCCGGGCTTTCGCGAAGGTCGCGGTGGCGATGACGATGCGGTGATGAACGTGAGTTGGGAGGAAGCGAGGGGATTCTGCGACTGGCTCTCGCAAAAGGAAGGCCAGCCCTATCGCCTGCCGACCGAAGCCGAATGGGAATACGCCTGCCGCGCCGGCACGACGACCCTCTTCTCGACCGGCGACACGCTGCCGGATGGCTTCCAGCCTATGCCGCCGAAAGGCGCGGTCCGTGAGCGTTACTTCGCCAGCCAACCGCTGCCAAAGGAGTATCGCACCGAAAACAAGATCAGCCTGCGTGTGAGCCAGACTGCACCGAACGCATGGGGGCTTTTCGATATGCACGGCAATGTGGCCGAGTGGTGCCTCGACTGGTATGGGCCGTATGAGGCGAGCGAGCAGACCGACCCGCTCGGCCGCAGCGACGGTGATTTCCGTCTGATCCGCGGCGGTGCCCACTCGACTTTCGCCCGCACGCTCCGCTCCGCGAATCGCGGGGCCTGGCTGCCGCAAACCAAGTCGGACAAAGTCGGCTTTCGCGTGGTGCTCGGCGAACTGCCTCCCGGAAAAACTCTGCCGCCGCCACCACCACCGCTGAATATTCAGCACGTCAGTCAGGGCCTCGCGAAGATCAAAGCAACGCCTGCCGAACAGCCGGTGTTCGAAGGGCCGAGGCCTTACGTGAAAATCGCGCCTGATTCCTACGGACCGCTCTTTTCCTCGCACAACCACAGCCCCTCCATCACCGAGTGCCCGAATGGCGACCTGCTCGCCGTGTGGTATTCATGCGTGGATGAAGGCGGACCGGAGCTGACTAACCTCGCAAGTCGGCTGCGGCTGGGCAGCCGGGAATGGGAATCCGCTTCGCCATTCTGGGACGGCGCGGACGTGAACGATCACGCCCCGAAAGTCTGGTGGGATGGCGACCGCACGCTTTATCACTTCGCGCGGGGCCGCGAAGAAAACATCATGCGCACTTCGACCGACAACGGTGCGAGTTGGTCGAAGGCGTCGATTCTCCAGCCCGTCGGGGAATTCGGGAACCAGCTCCTCCGCCTCAAGGACGGCACGCTCGTGCTGGGGAACGACTCGCGGCAATGCAGCCTCGTCTTCAGCCGTGATGGCGGGAAGACGTGGAGCTTCAACGATGTTCAGCAACGCCCCAGCGACTTTCGACCCGGTGGAAAAGGCGTCCGTTATCCCGGCATCCACGCACCCATGGTGCAACTCGCGGATGGCCGCATCATGGCCTTCAGCCGAAACGACCTGCTCGAAGATCAGGCGAAGTTCGGCGGGAAAACGCCCGTAAGTTTCACGAGCGATCTCGGCAAAACCTGGACCTACGAGGCGACGGAATTTCCCGCGATCAGCAGCGTGCAGCGGCAGGTGCTGCTCCGTCTGCTCGAAGGGCCCATCCTTTTCTGTTCGTTCACGGACCAGTCGCGCGATTGGAAAAATCCGAAAGGGCTTTCTTTCAAATGGGAGGGCGGCGAATTCGCCGGGACCGGGCTTTTTGCTGCGGTGTCGTTCGACGAAGGAAAGACGTGGCCCCTGCGCCGGCTGATCACGCCGGGCGGTGAACCGCGCACAGTGAACGGCATCGACCGGAATCAATTCACGCTCAGCGCCACCAAGGCCGAAATGCAAGGCTACCTCGCCGCCACCCAGACGCGCGATGGCCACATCCAGCTCATCACGAGCAAAAATCACTACGTCTTCAATCTCGCCTGGTTGAAGGCGCTGCCACCCAAACCGTAACCCCCTCATGCTCTCGGTCTTTTCCCGTCCGCTCCTGCTGAGCAGCCTTTTCGCGATCGGCGCCTCCGCCGACCAGTCCCCGCGCGTCGCCGAGACTTTCGAGGTCGATGGCCACAAGGCCTTCCTTTACACGCCACCGACTCCTGCGCCCGGTAAACCGTGGCTCTGGTATGCGCCGACGTTGCAAGGCGTTTCGCTCGTGCAGCGGAAGCTGTATTTCGACGGTTTGATGAAGGCGGGCATCGCCCTCGCCGGGTTCGATCTCGGCGAAGTGCGCGGCGCTCCGCAGAGCACGGCGAAGTTCACCCTTTTCTACGACGAGATGGTGAAGCGCGCCTGGTCGGCAAAGCCGATCCTGCTCGGTCAGAGCCGCGGTGGGATGATGACGCTCGCGTGGGCGATGCGGAACCCCGAGCACGTCAAAGCGTGGGTGGGCATCTACCCGGTCTGCAATCTCGCGAGTTGGCCGCTGAAAAACTCCAAAGCGCAGACGCTGGCGGACTTCGCCATGCCGGAGGAAGAGCTAGCCGCAAAACTCAGCCAGTTTAATCCCGTGGACAATCTGCAAGGTCTGCTCGCCGCGAAAGTGCCGATGTTCGTCGTGCATGGCGATTCCGATGTGGTAGTGCCGTATGACGACAACACACGCGTGCTCAAGGAGCGCTACGAAGCGGGCGGCGGGAAGATCACGGTGAAAATTATTCCCGGCGAAGGACACAAGGTGTCGCCTTCGTTTTTCGAGTGCCAGGAACTGATCGACTTCGTCCTGGCGCAGGCGCAGTAGAGCTCGCTAGAGGGGCGAAAGCGCAGCACCCAAGGTCGCACCGACGGCGATCCCGACGATGCCGAGCGCAATGCCTGCCCACCACATTTTGTGGGAATGGCCGAGGATGGCCACCGAGCAGATGACGATGGCGATCTGGAGAAAAAGGGAAGCAAGATCGGAGCGATTATCAATTTCCGCCCCAGCATCGGCTTCCTTCTTAAGGTCCTCGGCCTTCTTTTTGATCTCGGCTTTTTCGGTGTCGTAACGCGCCGCTTCGGCCTTGAGGCGATCGACCTCCGCTTTTTGATCGTTCGTCGCGAGGCGAGAAAGGAGCTCGCTTTCCATTGCGACCATCGTGCCCTTGATGCTCTTGGCCTGGTAGTAGGCCCACTGGTTCGACTCCTCGTTCGTCTTTACGATCTGCTGCGCCTGGCCGTTGTCGCCGGCATTCTGAATGAATGATAGAATGATGGCGAGAAGGGCGATGGTCACTGCCACGCGCTTTTCAAATGGATCGTTTGCTTCGGGAATTTCTGGAGCGTCAGCCATGGCGCGCTTCTACGCAGACCCTCCAGACGCGGCCAAGCTCAAACCGCTACAGGGCGGTGACAGCCCTGGGAGTCAACCGGCGGTCTTCATCAGGAAACCCCTCCTTTGCACTTGCCAGCATGGGTCCGCCTTCGCAGCTTGCGCGTCCTTTTTATGTCCAGCCAGTTCGGCCATCTTTTCCGCATCTCGACGTGGGGCGAATCTCACGGCGGCGGTGTCGGCGTGGTGGTGGATGGCTGCCCGCCGCGGATCGAGTTGAGCGAAGCAGATATCCAGCGCGACCTCGACCGTCGCCGGCCCGGGCAGAGCGAGATTGTGACCCCGCGCGATGAGAAGGATGAAGGACGCATCCTTTCGGGGGTGTTCGAGGGGCGGACGCTTGGCACGCCGATTTGCATCGCGGTGATGAACAAGGACGCGCGCCCCGAGTCCTATCGCGAGATGGAGACGGCTTTCCGCCCCTCACACGCCGACTACACCTACGAAGCCAAATATGGCATCCGCAACTGGCAGGGCGGCGGGCGCGCTTCTGCGCGCGAGACGATCGGACGAGTGGCCGCGGCCGCCGTTGCCAGGAAAGTGCTCGCCCAAGTCGCGCCGGGACTGGAAATCGTGTCGTATGTTCGCTCGATTCACGAATTGACGGCGGATATCAATCCGGAGACCGTGGAGTTTAGCGACGTGGAAGCGAACATCGTGCGCTGCCCGGATGCGGCGATGGCGGAGCGGATGATCGAATTCATCAAGCAAGTGCGCAGCGACGGTGACTCCGTCGGCGGCGTTGTGGAGTGTGTGGTGCGCGGCGTCCCGCCCGGACTCGGCGAACCGGTGTTCGATAAGCTGGAAGCTGATCTTGCGAAGGCCATGCTCTCGCTTCCCGCGACGAAAGGCTTCGAAATCGGCAGCGGTTTCGAGGGCACCAAGCTGCGCGGCAGCGAGCACAACGATGCGTTTCGCATGCAGGAAGGCCGCGTGCGCACCGTCACCAATCGCAGCGGCGGCATTCAGGGCGGCATCAGCAATGGGGAGACGATCTTTTTCCGCATCGCCTTCAAGCCCACGGCCACCATCTTCCACCCGCAACAAACGGTCACCACGACCGGAGAGGACACCGAACTAAAGGCGCGGGGACGTCACGATCCCTGCGTGCTTCCGCGTGCGGTGCCGATGGTCGAGGCCATGACTGCGCTCGTGTTATGCGATCACGCCTTGCGCCAGCGGGCGCAGGTGATTGATCGGGCGTAAGGTAGTATTTTGGGCGCGTTGCACGAAACTGGCTACTCCAGCGAAACGCCCACTGGTTTCTTTCTACTGATCCACCATGCCGTCCGACGGCTCTGAATCCGGTTCCATTCTCCTGCTCTTCGGCGCGGTCGTTTTGATTTTGTTCATGACCTGGCGCGGGTGGCGGCTGGGGCTGGTGCGGCAGGCGCTGAGCATCGTGGCTCTCGCCGCGGGTTATGTAGCGGGGTATTTGCTGGGTGGATTTCTGATTCCGATCCTGCGCCCGATCGGGTTTCCGGATCGGGTGCTGACGATCTTCGGTGCGGTGCTCGTGGGGTTGTTCGTTTACATCGTGCTGGTCATCCTGTCTGGGGTGCTTTTCAAACGCACCGCGCAACAGAGCGTCGGTGTCGTGAAGCTCGGTTTCGGTGTATCCGGAGCGTTGCTAGGGGCGATCTTTGGGGTGTTTCTGGTGGGTGTGTGCGTGATCGCGATTCGCCTCATCGGCAGCATCGCCGGGGCCGAGACCCATCCACACCGGGGAGCCGCCGCACCGAGCCGTATCGCCCTGCGAGTCGCTTCAATGAAACACTCGCTCGAAAGCGGGCCGGTCGGGGCTATTATCGAAAAGGTCGATCCGATCCCGGGCACGGTCTATCATACCTTGGACAAGGTAGGGAAACTCGCAGCCAGTCCGGATAGCATCGGCCGCTTCGCGCGGGACAAGGAAGTAAACCGCGTTTCCCTTCACCCGAAGATCATCGCTCTGCGGGACGATCCGGACGTGCAGCGGGCGATTCGCGAGAGCGACTACGTGTCGCTCCTGCGCAATCCGAAGTTGATCGACGCCGCGAACGATCCGGAGGTGGCTAGATTGCTGGGGACCTTTGACCTGCAGAAAGCGCTGGATCACGCGCTGGGGAAGTAACGTCAAACTCATGGGCAGACCACGCCTGAGGCGCCGTGTTCCACTTGGGGCAACGGCGGGCCGCGAACTCGATTCGCCAGGTGGGGCTATGTTTCCGGGCCGTCGCCGGCCGACGAGAGGGTAGGTCGGTGAGCCATGAAGTAGAGGACCGGGACGGCCATGCGGCTGATGAGCAACGAGGCGATTTCACCAGCCATGAGGGCGATGGCGAGGCCTTTGAAAATGGGGTCGGCGAGGATGACGCTGGCGCCGACGACCACCGCCATGGCGGTGAGCAGCATCGGGCGAAAGCGAACTGCGCCGGCATCCACGACGGCTTCGGCCAAGGGCATCCCTTCCGCCGCGCGTTGTTCGATGAAATCCACGAGAATGATGGAGTTGCGGACGACGATGCCGGCGCCGGCCATGAAGCCGATCATGGAGGTGGCGGAGAAAAATGCGCCGAGCAGGCCGTGCGCGGGCATGATGCCGACGAGAGAAAACGGGATCGCGACCATGACGATGAGTGGAGTGAGGAAGCTGCGAAACCAACCGACCATCAGGACATAGATGAGGACGAGACACGCGCCGAAAGCGCTGCCGAGATCGCGAAACACTTCGATGGTGATGTGCCACTCACCGTCCCATTTCATCGCAGGTTTTGCTTCGGTGAAAGGCTGGGTGGCGTTGAAAACTTCGAGCGCCGTGCCGTCGCCGCCAAACTCCAGCGTGTCGAGTTTCGCGAGGGACTCGTTCATTTTCGTGATCGCATAAACCGGTGCTTCGATGACGCCGGCGACGTCGCCGATCACGTAAGTCACGGGCATGAGGTTTTTGTGATAGATGCTTTTCTCGGTCGTCGTTTTCTCCACGCGCACGAGTTCGCGCAGCGGAATAAGCGGGGCGGTGCCCGCGGCGCCGGGTTCGGGGAGTGCGTTTGCGTCGCCGGACCGGACGCGGAGCGCGAGCAATTCCTCCGGCGTGGTGCGCGAGGAACGTGGCAGCTCGAGCATGATGTTCACATCCTCTTTCTCACGCGGGAAGTGCATCAGATCGACCGATTCGCCGCCGACGGCGATGCGGAGTGTCTGCGAAATCGTTTCGGCACTGATGCCGTGCAGCGCGGCTTTTTCCTTGTCGATGATGAGACGCGTCTTGGGTTGATCGGCTTCGACATACCAGTCCACATCGACGACGCCCGGGGTGTTTTTGAAAAGGTCGCGCACCCTGCGGGCGAGCGCGTGGCGGTCGGGTTCGGCGGGGCCGTAAATCTCGGCCACGAGGGTTTGCAGGACGGGTGGTCCTGGCGGGACTTCGGCCACGGCGACGCGGGCCTCGTAGCGGGCGGCGATTTCGGCGATGCGTGGACGCACGCGTTTCACAATGTCGTGACTTTGCGCGGTGCGCTCGCCTTTCGGCAGGAGGTTGACCTGAATGTCGGCGACATTGGCGCCCTGCCGCAGGAAATAGTGCCGCACGAGTCCGTTGAAATTGAAGGGGGACGCCACGCCTACGTAGATCTGATAGTCCGTCACTTCCGGTTCGGTGCGCACGGCAGCGGCGATTTCCCGTGCGGCGAGCGCGGTGCGTTCGAGCGATGAACCCTCCGGCATGTTCAGGATCACCTGAAACTCGCTCTTGTTGTCGAAGGGGAGCATTTTGACGTTTACCCAGCCGATCGCGACCGTGCCCATCGCGGCGAGGAGCAGGACGGTGATGCTGCAGAGAAACAGCCAGCGCCAGCGCGCACGGGCGATCATTGGCCCCATCACCCGGCGATAGAGGCGGGTGAAAAAATCTTCCTCGTGGGCGAAGTGACTGGCGGCTTGCGTGGCGGTGCCCTCGGTGAGCCGCGCGTATTTCTTTCCCCACCGCAGGATGCGAATACTGGCCCAGGGAGTGACGATGAAGGCGATCGCGAGAGACCACCCCATCGCGGCGCTCGCGCCGATGGGAATCGGCCGCATGTAAGGCCCCATGAGGCCGCCGACGAAAGCCATGGGCAGCACTGCGGCGACGACGGCAAACGTGGCTAGGATGGTCGGGTTGCCCACTTCACCAACCGCCTCGACCGCGATGACGGACCAGCTCCGCCCCTTGTTCTGCGGGAGGTGGAAGTGGCGCACGATATTTTCCACGACCACGATGGCGTCGTCCACGAGGATGCCGATGGAGAAGATCAGCGCGAAGAGCGTGATGCGATTCAGGGTGAAGCCGAGCAGGTAAAAGACGAGCAGCGTGAGCGCGAGCGTGGCCGGAATGGCGATAGCGACGATGCCCGATTCGCGCCAGCCAAGCGTGAGCCAGATGAGGATCGAGACGCCGATAACCGCGAGGCCCATGTGCAGCAATAACTCGTTTGATTTCTCTGCCGCCGTCTCGCCGTAGTGGCGGGTGATCGAGACTTGCACGTCGCGTGGGATGAGGGTGTCTTTGAGCGATTCCACTTTACGCAGGACATCGTGGGCGACGCTGATGGCGTTGGCTCCGGGGCGCTTGGCGATGCTCAACGTGACCGATGGTTCCTCATCCGGTGTGGCCGCCCGGGCTGAGCCGTGGCCGAAGAAGGTGTAGTTCGAAGGCTCCTCGGCGCCATCGGCGATGTCGGCGACTTCGCGTAGATAGACCGGGCGACCGCCGAAGACTCCGACGACGACATTGCCGACATCCTCCGCGCTCGTGAGGAATCCGCCGGTCTCGATCAAAACCTCCTGGTTGTTTGTAGTGAGACCTCCGGACCGAAACTGCCGGTTGGCCTGCTGGAGCATTGGCACGAGGCCGGCCGCGCTGAGACTGCGCGAGGCCAGGCGCACGGGATCGAGTAACACTCGCACCTGCCGCCGCGCGCCACCGATGATCGTAGTTTCCGCCACCAGCGGCACCGCTTTGGCGGCGTCGTCCACCTCCGCCACGAGTCGGCGGAGTGTGAGATGATCGTAACGCGGCGAATGGAACGTAAGCGCGAGGATCGGCACGTCGTCGATGGATTTGGGTTTGATGATCGGCGCGCCCACGCCGTGCGGCACGCGGTCCAGGTTGGAACGCAATTTTTCCGTGAGCGCGACGAGGCTGCGGAGTGGATCGGAGCCGACCTTGAACCGCACGATGACGAGGCTCTCGCTGTCGCGTGAGGTGGAGTAAATGTATTCCACGCCCGGGATCTCCCAGAGCAGTTTTTCCATGGGGCGTGTCGCCCGCTCTTCGACTTCCTTCGCGGTGAAGCCGACCATGTTCACCATCACGTCCACCATGGGAACCTTGATCTGCGGCTCTTCCTCGCGCGGCAGAAGAACGATCGCGGCCAGGCCGAGGAGCACGGACGCGATGACGATGAGCGGGGTCAGCTTCGAGTCGATGAACGCGTGGGCGATGCGTCCGGCGAGACCGGGGTGCGGAGAGGATTCGACGGGGTCGCTCATTTTGCCGAAGCTGCGAAGAGAAACCCCATGAGGCCGCCGTAGAGCGCGCCGCGCCACCAGGTGGACGTGAGTGGGCAGGTGCCGGAAGAACACTGCCCGAAATAGCCGAGCGCGGCCCCGAGGGCGGCGCCAATGAGGGGGCCAAGAACGGCGGCGCTCATCGTCCGGCCTCCGTCTGGTGGACGGCTTGCGCGAGGAACGCGCGCAATTGTTCAGCCCGCATGCCCCCGGAGGTGCGCTGGATTTCGCGGCCACCGGCGAAGACGACGAAGGTCGGGATGGAGCGGATGCGCAAGGCCGCGCCGAGGTCCGGCTGGGACTCCGTATTCACTTTCACGACGAGCGCTTCGCCGGCCACGAGGGAGGCGAGTCGCGCCACCTCCGGTGCGACCATCTGACATGGCCCGCACCACGGCGCCCAGAAATCCACCAGCACCGGCAGCGTAGCGCCGGCGACGAGGGCATGGAAGGTGCGCGTCGATTCGATCTCCACGGGTGCGGAGGGGTAGGGCAACTCCGCCTTGCAACCACCACAGTGACCGGCCTGCCCGATTCGGGAGAAGGGGAGGCGATTGAGCTTCTGACAATGCGGGCAGCGGAGCATGACGCCGCGATCGTCGCCAGTGAGGTGGGGAAGGGTATTCATCGTTTGAGCGTGATGGGTTGCCCGTCGCGAAGTTGGTCGGCGCCCTCGGTGACGATCTTCTCACCAGCCGTGACGCCGGAGAGGAGTTCGATTTCCCGTGCATCGTGTTTTCCGGTGCGAACGAGGCGCAGTTGCGCGTGTTGGTTCGGGGCGACGAAGACGGCTTCGACCTGGCCCCGCGAAATCACCGCCGCCGTCGGCACTCGCAGTGTCTCCCTTTGGCCGGTGGCGATGGCCACGCGGCCGAACTGACCGCTGCGCGCGGCTTCCCCCGAAGGCAGATCGAGCTTCACCAGAAATGTGCGGCTTGCCGGGTCGGCCACGGGTGCCATTTCGGCGACTTTCCCCTCGAGAGATTCGGACGCGTTGCCGAGGCGGACCGCGCAGGTGAGGCCGAGTTTGACGCTGCCGATGAGCGCTTCGGGCACGTCGGCCTCGAAGCGAAGCGCCCTTGGGTCTTCCAGTTCGACGATGGGTCGGCCCGGTGCGGCGAGATCGCCTACGTCGGCGAGTTTACGAGTCACGACACCGTCGAATGGGGCGACGATTTTCGTGTAACCGAGCATCGTCTCGGCCTCGGTGGCCGCACCGACGGAGACCCGCTCGCGTGTCTGGGCTGAGTCGAATTCCGCCTGCGTGGTGATCTTCTTTTCCATCAAATCGCGAGCCCGGGCGAGGTCGCGCGTCGCCTGTTCACGGACCGCGAGCGCCTGATCGAGTTTTGCCTGGATCTCACGCGCATCGAGCTGCGCGATGAGTTCGCCAGCCTTGACCGTCTGTCCCGGTGCCACGAGGAGCATCTCGATCCGCGCGCTCACTTTTGCTTCGATGGCGGCGCGCAATTTTGGCCGGACCGTGCCGACCACCTCTTCGACGGAGGGTCGTAGTTCATTCTGCGCGACGATCACGCGCACGGGCACTGTGGGGAGCGACTCCGCTTGCTGTGAGGCGGGGTGTTTCTTGCAGCCGGTGGATAGACTGGCTGCGAAGACCATCGTGAGCAGTGTGGGGCCGGTGAGGAAGGGAAGTTTGCGCAAAAGCATGTGCAGGAAAGGGCGAAGGGTCAGGCTTTCGGGGGCTGCTCGACGCGACAGCCGCCTCGCGGCACGCCGAACTTGAGAAGGATGCGTTCGAGCGGGCAGAAGCCGGTCAGGCCAGCCTGGAAGAGATTCAACCCGACGAAAACCGCGAGCAGATACCAGCGAGGATCGACCCATCGGGCGAGGGCGATGCTGCTGATAATCAGCGAACCGGCGAAGAGGGAGACGATGCGCAGGGCGTTCATGAGCGGTTCGATCAGTGGTGTTTGGGCTGAAGCAGTTCGGCGAAGAGATGAGCGCGAGGAATATCGAACTCCCGCATCAAATCCGCGGCGCCTCGGGCCGGGGCGCTCGCCAGCGCATGTCGCGCCCGCTCGCACGCCGCCGCCATCGCGAGTTCGTCTGAACCTTCCCCGAGCATGGCCCTGGCTCGGGCGCAGCAGGCTTCGAGGACTTCGTCGTTGAGGTGATTGACGATCCCGATGAGCAGCAGGGAAACCTTTTCCGGGGTAATGCGCGCAGTGCCGCCGCCGCTGAACCACCAGTGCCGGCGACCGTTGCGAATCACGGACACCGGCCCGATCTCCAGCGCCGCCATGAGCGGAGCGTGCCCGGGGAGCACACCAATCTGTCCGACGGTGGTAGTCATTTCCACCAGTTCGACGCGCTCGTGCAGGAACTCGCCAGCGGGAGTCACGATTTGAAGGTCGAGGGTGGAAACGTTAGTCATGAACGCGCGCCTCGATACTAAATATGCATTTGGTTATATGATGCACAACGGTTGTCCAAAAATGCTCCATTTTTGCTTCTCAGATCGAGTAGTGGGGCACGGATTCCCGGGCTTGGCGGTTGAGCCGTTCACAGACCAGGTCGCAGAGGCGGAGGACGAAATCGCCCTGCATGGCGTAATAAACGTAGATCCCTCGCTGTTCGCGGGAGACGAAGCCTGCATCGAAAAGAATGCGCAGTTGCTTTGAGATATTGGGCTGCGTCGTGCCGATCGCTTCCACCAGTTCATTCACGGTCTTTGGCCCGGATTTCAACTCCTGAAGAATGGCGAGACGGGTTGGTTCCGACAGGGCGCGAAAATTGTCGGCGACCTTCGCGAGGGCTTCGCGATTGGGCGGTTTGGATGATGGTGCCGAGGTTTTGATAACCATCTGATTATACAGTGATGCGTCTCCGTGCTTCTGTCAACTACCCCCCCCGAAAGAGAACCCGTCTCGCTCTGCTAGCGCCGCTTGCGGCGACCGCCCAGCCATAACGCGAGGCCGCTGGCGAGGAGCGCGAGGCCGGAGGGTTCGGGCACGACGATCAAGGCGCCGCTGCTGGCAAAACGGCTGGTGTCCCAGATGCCGCCGGAGCCGGCGATGGTCGGAAGGTCGAGGTCGTAGCTGGTTTCCGTGCCCTCCTGGAAGCGGGTGCCGATGTTGAAAGCGTTGCTGGCGAGCGTGCCCCAATCCGCGACGTTGAAAACATCTCCCACCGCCGGGGTGAAGCCGGGAGCGAGCTGAATGACGATGTGTCCGCCGCCGGTGAGGGTGAACGTGCCGCCGACTTTGAGATAGTCGTGCCCGGCGAGATTGCCGCTTGCTCCGGTAAAGACGCTCTCCGTGCCGGTGAGGCCATCGACAAACGAAGTGATGTCGCCGCCCGCAAAGCCGAGCGCGGTGAGCGTGGAGGTGGGATTGGCGATCTGGAGGGTGAGCCGGGTGACGGGCACCTGCGGCGAGGAGCCGGCCAGTGCGCCGCTGAGGGTGAGATCACCGCTGAGGTAAAGATGACCGATGAGGTTGCCTGCGACGTTCAGGTTGGTGAGATCGCTGCTTCCGCCCGGGGCGAGGCGGCCGATGCTGGGCGCTTCGCCGAGGTTGTCGGCCAGCGTGAGCGAACCGGAGATGCGGGCCGCATTCGCGACCGTGCCGAACGACGTTCCGGCCGGATCGGTCCCGCCGCCGCTCACGACGCCATCGAAGCTGTAGCCCGGGGCTTTCGCCGACACGTCGAACGTCGTGCCCGGCTGCAGGCGCAGCCACGGAGAATCGTCCACGCTGCCCGCGGGACCCAGCTTGAACGTGCCCTGCGCCACCGTGGTAACTCCACGATAGGTATTTGCGTTGGCGAGAGTGAAAACGGCGCTGCCGGTCTTGGTGAGCGCGACGTTGTTCTGCACGATGCCGCTATACGTGAAATCGCTCGCCACGCCCTGACCGACGGTGAGGGTTTTGATCGTGGCGGCACTGTTGGTGATGTAACCGCTGGCCGCGCCCGGCGTGGTCGGTGTCGTGGCATTCGACAGCGCGCCCACGGTCTGATCGTGCCCGTTCAGATCAAGCACGCCGTTGGCGTTGGTCGTGAGCCCGCCGAGGTTGGCGAGGGCCTGATCGCGCCCGAGCAGAAGGTGTCCGCCGTTGACGTTCGTGCCGCCGGTATAGGTGTTCGCGCCGGAAAGGATCACCGTGTCGTAGCCGACCTTGGTCAGTCCTTGCGGGCCGCCGCTCTCGCCGATCGCGCCCTTGATGTCGAGAATTGCGCCCGAGCCGAAATTTTCGTCGAAGGGCCGGTAGTCATCGGTCTGTTTGCCCATGTCGAGCCCGTTGGCGCCTTCGTAAAAGCGTGAACCGAGGAAGGATGAACCGGCGAGGGTGATGCTGATGTTTTCACCGAGGTTGCGGAAAACGCCGATGCCGCGATTCGTCTCGGTGATGTCGTCGGCGCGCACCCAGCCTTCGATGCTGCCGCCGGCGATGACGACATTCGCGCTTCCGCTTTGATCCATCGCGACCTGCAGCGTAGCGGGTCCGAGATTGATCGTGCCAGTGCGCGCGCCGTTCACACTCCAGCGCTCGACCGAGGCGTCGGTGTAAGTGATGGAGGAATTCGTCGGGGTGAAGTTCGGCACGCCGATATCGAGCACGCCGTAACGGTTCACGACGACGGGACCGCTGCCGAGCGAGGCGTTGTCGGTCACGTGCACCGCGCCTTGATCGATTGTCACATTGCCCGTGAAGCCTGGGCTCGCGCCGCGGATGTAGAGATAACCGTCGCCCCACTTGGTCAGGTTGCCGCTACCGCTCAGCGACGCGACCGATAGGCCCGAACTCGTGCCGGTGGTGAGGTTCGCGTTGTTCAGGGTATAGGCAAAGAACACGCTGCGGTCGGCGGTGGCGTCCACATTCACGATGGCGTGGTTCGTGAGCGTGAGCTGGCCGGCGGAGAGGATCGAGCGGTCGCGATTGTTGGCGAAGCGGAGTTGGGCATCGACGGGGCCGTTGCCGCCGGATTGCTGGATCTCGAGGTCGGCGATGCTGTGCACGCGATCGCTCGCGCCCGGGTCCCAGTCGATCACTGCATTGTCCACGGCGACGATGCGGCCCGAGGTGTAGTTGTAGTTCAGCAGGGTATCCAGCGGCTGGGCGCGCAGGTTGAGCTGTGCGGCGCCGAGCTGGCTGCCATTCAGGGTGATGGTGTTCGACGGGGTTGCATTTCCCGCCGAGCCAAACGTGCTGAGCTGGAGCGTCCCTTCGTTGACCACCCAGCCGCCGGAGTAACCCTGCCCGACGCCGCGCGCGGCATCGCTCTGGTCGTTGGAGACGATGAGCGAATTTGCGCCGAACTTCGTCACGGCCCCGGCGGTGAGATTGCCATTGAACGTCAGCGAACCGCCCACGGTGTTGATGAGAGCTTCGTTCGTCCCGGTGGTGCCAAATTTCAGGTTGGGATTAATCGTCGCGGTGCCGCTCGTGATGATGCCTCCCACGTCGCTGCCACTGCCGGAGAAGGTGATGGTGCTGTCGTTGGTTGCGCCGGTGACGCTGTTGAGCGTGAAAGCTCCAATGCGCAGCGCGAAGAGGGTGGGCTCGTCGAGCAGCGTCGTCGTGGCCTGCACGTTGACGATGGCTGTGACCGGCAAGCCCGCCGAGTAGCTGCTCATTGCGCCATCGGCGACGAAAGTGAACCCGTTCGGTCCATAGGTGGCGAAGCGATTGTCGGTCTGCACCCCGAAATAGCCGGGCAGCATGTTGGTGCCGCTGACGTTGGACGGCGCGGTGCCGGAGACGAGAATGCGTTCGCTGTTGTTCCCAGGGGCGGTTCCAAGCCGATTGGCTGCGCCCGGGATGAGCATCATCGTTCCCCGGTCCACGCGAGTAATCGCGGGGGTCGTGAGGGTCAGTTGCGCGGTGCTTTGAGTGGCGGCTTGAAGGCGCGAACCGAGTGCGAATGAAATGGCGCCGACCGTTTCCGTGGCGACGACGGCGCTGTTGGCGGTCTGGAGCGTGAGGAGCGATCCGTTCAGCGCGATCGGGGCGCTGTCGTGCCAGCGATCGGCGGCGGCGCCGCTGGCGTTCGTGTCCTGGAGCCGCAACTCGGAACCCGGGTGCAGGGTGAGGTTGGTGTAAGCGTTCGCGGAGTTCGTGGAATCGACGAAGGTTCCGTTGGTGCCTTCCGCACGGAGCACGCCGTAGGCATGGATGGCGGAGGAGCCCGGCACGCCGAGCGGCCCCGCGCTCGGCGTCGAGCCCTGGTCGAAGCGCAGCGTGCTTCCGCGCACCACGGTGGTCGAGCCGGTGTAACTGTTCTGGTCCTGCAGGAGGACCTGTCCGAGGCCCCAGTTGGCCTGGGGGCCGAGATTGGCGAGCGATCCGATGCGCAGATCGGTCGGGCCGCCCACGTCGCCGAGGCTGCCGGTGCCGGAGAGGTTGACGATGAGTGTGTTGGAGTTGCGCCCGCCGAGGCGATAAACGCGATTGGTTCCGCTGGCATCCGCCAGACCTGGGGCCAGGCTTGCGGCGTTGTAAGTGCGGTCCGCTTCGACGCTGGTGAGGAACATCCGCCCGCCGCCGATCGCGCTCATGTCGAGGGCGTTCGATTCGGTGCCGAGCAGCGAGAGCAATCCGTCCGACGTGCCGGTGAGCACGGATTGATATTCGGCCTGGGTCAAAGCCGGGGTGCGGAAGACCGCTGGCGCGTAAGGCGTGCTGACGAGATGCACGCGCTGGCCGCCCGCGACATTGATATTGCCGAGGGCTTCGAGACGGATCTCCGCGTCGGGATTGATCGTAAGGCGTCCAGTGCCGAGTTGCGCGGTCGTGCTGCCGCCGCGCGGTGAACCGAAGCGCAGCATGCCCGCGCTGATATAAGCACCGCCACTCAGCGAATTCGCATTCGAGCCGATCCACAGCACGCCGGTGTTGATCTTGTTGATGAAAAGCCCGGCACCGCCATCGTCGATGCTGCCGGTCAGCACGGTGTCGACGCTGTTGTTGAGAAACAAATTGCCGGTCAGCGAAGTCGTGCCGGCGACTTCGAAGCTATAGGTGTTCGCGCCCCCGGTGATATTCAGGATCTGCGATCCGATTTTCAGGCTGTTGACCGCGATCTGCTTGGTGGTGCCGCTGGCGATGAGGCCGGTGCGATCGACATTCACCGTCGCCGAACCGCCCACGATAAGGTCGAAACCGTTTCCATTGGCGCTGAAGAACGTCCGCTCCGCTTCGGTATCCGGTGCGCCCCCGCCGTCGTTGTCCACCCGGAGGTCGAGCGAGCCTGCCATGAGCGTGACCGCTCCCGTGCCGAGGCCACCCGCGGTGAGATTGGACGATCCCCCCGCGGCGGAGTTGGTCGCTTTGCCGAACACGCGGAACGTGCCGCCGGCGATAATCGTGCCGCCGCTCCAGTCGTTCAGGCTCGTCACGTTTTCGAGCTGCATGATGTCGCTGCGCGTGTCGATGGGCCCCTTCACCAGCGTGCCGGTGCCCGTCACTTTCGCATCCACGTAGAGCTGACGCACCTGGCCGCTTGCGGCGTTATCCACGTCGAAGACGGATTTGCCGACGAGCGTGACGAGATCGGTGGCCGTGTCGCCGAGCTGGATGTCGAAGGAATTTCCCGCGGTGAAACGGGCGAT
This sequence comes from Chthoniobacteraceae bacterium, assembly GCA_044226525.1. GTDB lineage: Bacteria > Verrucomicrobiota > Verrucomicrobiia > Chthoniobacterales > Chthoniobacteraceae > VFJQ01. Next base: position 159,236 of record JBGAGV010000001.1, read on the forward strand.
CTGACCGGTCTCGAGGTTGTTCTGGCCGAAGGTGAAGTTGCCGCCGATGATGGCGCGGCGATCCGTAATCGCGCCGCCCGCTCGATCCGCGACAATCTGCACGATGGGATTAAAATCGCCGATGGTGATGGAATTGTTGAAGATCGTGTTTACGCCGGTGGCGTAGGCATCGTTGCCGCCGAGGAGATTGAGCGTGGTGTTGGCGCCGTTCAGGAAAATCGTGCCGCCCGCGCCACCGGTGGTCACCGTGGGGGTCACCGTCACGCTGCCTGTCGATCCGGTGGGGACGTAGGTCAAGGTGAGCGCGCCCTGGTTCACGGCGATGTTGCCGTTGAAGTTGCCCTGAGACGCCTGCAGGACGAGCGTGCCCGCGCCGGATTTCGTGAGGCTCGACGCAACGATCTGGCCGGAAGTCGTGATGTTGGCGCTATCGCCGATAGTGGTGGTGCCGGTGTTGAAAATGAGCCCCTCGGCTGGAGTGCCCGTGCTGCCAAAGACCAGGCCGGCGGTGATGGCGCGCGTCCCCACGGTGATGAGGCCGCCGCTGCCAATGATGAGCCGGTTCGCCGACGCCGTGTTGTTTGAAGCGGTCGCGAGGGTGAGATCGACGTCGAGCCGGGCCGCGTAGGTGCTGATGTCGAACCCGGTGCCGATGGTCGTCGTCGCGGTGTTGAAAAGCACACGGTCGGTGGGGAGGCTCAGCGTCGAGCCGGTTGTGCCACCGACCTGCACCTTGGTGAAACCTGCGCGCACGAGGCCCGTGTCCGCGTTGTAAGTCAGGAAGTCGGTGTTCGTGTTCGACACCATCCACGGCGCGACCATGCCGTTCGTCACGGCCGGAGCCGTTCCGGAGATGATGAGGCGCTCGTCCGAGCCAAGTTGCTCGGAGTTGGTATTGAAGGTGAGCGTGCCGGTGCCGACCCGGGTGATACCCGGTGTGCGCAGCTCCGTGCCGCGCCCGATGACGCCGCGCACGATCTCGAGGAACGAGCCTCCCAGCACCGTGATGGCGCCGACGGTCTCGACGGTTTCCACCGCCGCGTTCCCCTGGAGCCGTAGGGTGGCGTTGTCGAGCGTGAGACCGGCCGAATCCTGCCAGCGCCCGGCGGCCATGGCGACGGGGAGCACGCCGGCGGCGGTGTTGTCGAATCGCAGCGTCGCGCCGGGGCGCAGCGTGACCGGGATGGCGGCACCGGTGCCGCCTTTGAGCAGCGAGCCTGCTTCGCCTGAGACGTTCAGCACGCCGTAGGTCTCGATGGCCGAGGTGGCGAGGGTGCCGCGCACGTCGAGCGTGCTGGAGCGATTGATGAGCGTCGAGCCCGTGTAATTCTGCCCCGAGAGCAGCACGACGGTGCCGCTGCCGTTGCCGATCACCCCGTTGTTTTGCAACGAGAGCGGTGCGCCGACCACGAGGCTGTTGGCCCGGGTCGAATCCGTGAGTGTGTTCGCGATGCCATTCGATCCAAGGAAGAGCGACGCTCCCCCCGCGCCCAGGCGATAGGTATTGCCGAAGCCCGCCCCCAGCGTGGCCGCATCGTAAGAGCCGTTCGCGCCGACACCGTTGTTCGTCGAGCCGACGAACCAGGTGCCATCGCCGAGGGCGCGCAGGTCGATCGATTTCGTGTAGATCGTATTGAGCGCGAGAACGCCGTTCGCCGGGTTTGCGTTAGCGAGGTAGTAGTTGCTCGACGGCGCGGCGGCGCCCCCGAGTCCAGCGGCGCGGAAATTGATCTGATCGAGGCTCAGGTCCGCCGCCAGTCGCAGCATGCTGAAGTCGTTCAGGTTGCCGCCGACGTGGAGATTCTGCCCGGCTTGCAAATTGCCGGCGGAATTGATCTGCAACGCCGAGGCGGCATTCACGATCACATGGCCTGGCCCGAGTTTCGCCGTGTCGCTGAGGGTGAGCTGATTGCCCTCGAAGCTGCCGAGGAAAGTCGTGCCGCCCGCGCCCAGAACCGTCCCGCCTTTCCAACCTGTGGTGTTGTCGGCGTTGATGAACAGATTGCCCCCGGTGCGTTTCGCGAGCGTGCCGTTTCCGCCGATCACGCCATGGAGAGTCGTCACCGCATCGTTCTGCACATACAGGTCGTGCAGAAACGTCGTTGTGCCGTTGAACCACACGCTGTCGCTATTGCCACTGGTGATGAAAACGTAAGGCGTGCCGAGCGCGCCGCCAATCTCGAGGTTATTGAGCACCAAGGTCTTGCTACTGTTGTTTGTCAGCACACGATCCACCTGCACGCGAGACGCACCGCTCGACACAAACGCCCCACTGCTCACCGGCAGCATCGAGCCGTAGCGAATGCTCGTATCGGCAAAGGTGGTCACGCGCTCGGAGAGCGTCGTGCCGTTGCCGTCGATGTTGAAAAAGATGCCGTAGTTCGTGGTGCCGCCGTTGAGTTCGATGAGCGAATTACTTCCGAGCGGGTTGGCCGAGCCGTCGGCGACGCGGGGATTGAGAATGCCGCCATACACTTTCCAAAGTCCGGCGGTGTTTTGGGCCGCGCCGCCTTCGGTGTGGGTGAGCACGAGATCGTTCGCACCGATCTTTGTAATGGTCTTGCCGCCCGCGTTGACCTGACCGCCGAGGAACAGGCGTCCGCTTGCGGTGCGCAGGATGGTGTTTGGCTGGCTGAAAGTCGTCGCGCCTTTGACGAACAAGAGTCCGAGATTCGAGCCTCCGCCGATGGTGAGCAGCGGCGCGTCGATGGTGAGCGAATTGATGCCGGTGCTGCTCACGAGCGTGGCCGTGTTGCTCGAATTGATGTTGATCGTGCTTGTCGTGTTGGCGGGCAGTGCGACCTCATCGGTGTGTGCGGAAGCCGAGATCACGAAGTCGTAACCGTTGCCCGGCCCGAAGGTGTTGAAGTCGATCCCGTCCTCCACTTCGGCATGCGCGACGTTGTTGTTAATCGCGAGCGTCCCGCCGGCCAGGGACACCGTTCCCGTGCCCAGGGCCGTGACGCTTCGCGCGTCGATTCCGCCCAGCGCCGTGGCGGAGCCTTGCGAGTTGGTCACGCGCCCGGCCTGGATGCTCGTGCCGCCGGAGTAGCTGTTGAAACCGCCCAGCGTGAGCGTTCCGTTGGCGATTTTCGTGAGCGCGACGGTGCCGGCGCCGTTTGCGATGGCGCCGGTGAACGTGGTATCGACGCCTAGCCCATTGCGCGAAGTCAGGGTCACCGCTCCGCCGACGCTGCTGCTGATCGTTCCGTTCCCGGCGAGACCGGCCATCGAGAGGCTCAAGCCGTTAAGGTCGAAGACCCCGGCTTCGTTCACATTCAGCGTGAAGAGTCCGGCGTCGTTGCCGCGCAGTCCGTTTCGGAAAACCGCGCCGGCATTGGCGAAGCGAAGCGTGCCTTCCTGCACACTCAGCACAGGCAGCCGCGCAGTCGTCGCGCTCAGCACATTCGTGCTTCCGCTGATCGTCAGAGCGCCCGGGCCGAACTTGGTGAAGTCGCGCGCGGAAAGATTGCCCGACAACTCGGATGCTCCGCTCTGACCATCCCGCACGTAGGTGAGCGCTTCAGCCAGACTGCCCACTCCGCTGCCGAAGAGAACATTAGCGCTGATGTTGGGAGCGGTGTTGCCGTTGAGAATGAGACCGCCGTTGAGGATACGGATGAGCGTGCTCGGATCGGTCGGGGTGATGCTGGCGGAAGTGCGCAGGGCGAGCACCTCGATGTTGCCCGCGCCGGCCGTGTCTGCTGAAGGGATGTCGCCCACGCTCGCCGGGGCGGTCGAGCCGAGCGTCGTTGCTTTGGCGTTGTTGTGAATAAGGAAACCGTTGGTCAGGTCGTAGCGGACGAAGTCGGCGTCCTGTCCCACGCCGGTGGCGGCTGCGACGATCGAAGGAACGGTGAGAAGGCTCGTGCTGCTTCCGGCCGGTTGCGCCGCGGCATTGGAGATGAGGAATTTTTCCGTGCTGCCGAGATTGAGGGTTGTGCTCGGTTGCACCACGAGCGTGCCAAAGTTCACGCTGTTTAGCGTGCCGGTTCGCTGGAAGGCCGTGGCCGCCGCCTCGCTCGCGGCGAGGGTCGAGGACGTCGTTCCCTGGCTCAAGGCGACATGAGCGGCGGGTCCGTAGATGAATCGTGGCACGGAGATCGACTGCGCCGTGCTGCCACCCATCAGCGAAAGCGTGCCGCTATTGATCGTGACCGTGCCCGCGGTGCCGGCGACGAAGGGCGTTCCGCTCGTGGCCGTAGTCGAAATTACCCCGCCCGTGTGGCTGAAGCGGCCCGTGCCGGTAATCTGTTGCGCCTGGCCGCCGAGGGTGAGTCCAGTCTGGGCGTTGGCGGCATTGTTCAGCGCGAGCGTGCCATTGCCGGTCTTGGTGATCGTGAAGGCGCCGGCTGTCTGCGTATTGAGGGCGAGCGTCTGCCCGGCGGCGATGTCGATGCCGCTATTCGCCGTCAGAATCATCTGCCGTGCAGTGGTAAAACCGCTGGAGACCGAAAGCGTGCCGCCGCGCAGGCGCACATCCGCCGGTCCCGCGAGATGCGAACCGCCGGCGGCGATGGTGTTCGTGCTGCCGAGAGCGGCATCGGCGTTCACGCGCAGGATTCCTGCGTCGATCAGAAGCGCGGCGCCATAGCTGGCGTCCGACGTGAGGAGGTTGGCGTTGGTGTTCGTGCCGGTGAGCACCAGGGTGCCGAGGCCGTTTTTCAGCACGCTGCCTCCTTGGCCGCCGGAAGTGGTGAAGTTGCCCGAGAAGGTCACGGGCTGCCGCAAGTTTTGGACGGCGAAGGTGCGCGTGAAGAGAGCGGTGGCGGAATTGGCGTCGAGGCTGCGCGTGAAAGTCAGTGCTTCGCGGCCGGTGAACGAAAGCGTCGTGCTGGCTGCGGTGCTGAGCGCACCGAGCGCATTGACGACCGTGCGAGAGCCGCCGACCGCTTCGATGGCGCCGCCGCGATTCGATTCCCCCGCGCCGAAGGAGAACGTGCCGGTGCCAAGCGGGCCGCTGAGGATGGTCGCCGCGTTCGCCGGGCCAGTGAAATAGGTGTCGGAGCCGATCTGGAGCCGCCCGCTGTTCAGCGTCACGCCGCCCGAAAAAGTATTGGTGCCGAAGCCGTTCGCAGACGCCGAAAGCAGGACCGAGCCGCCATTGGCGGGAGCGGCCGCGGTCGTTCCCACGATCAGCGAACCTGCTCCGCTGATGACGCCCTGAAGGTCGAGCAGTCCGCCACGGAAGACTGTCACGTCCGCCGCCGCGGCCCCGACGGTGAGGATGCCGCCGGTGATCAACGAGATGCCCCCGGTCACCACGGCGCGTTCATTCGTGCGCGCATCGATCGCCCCGGAGCCGGTGCCGGTGGCCTGTCCGAGAATGATGTCGCGCCCGAAGGTGAATTTGCCGCCGAGGCCGATCCCGCCCGCCAAATTGGTCGCTCCGCTGGCGAGCACGACCGGCGAATCGCTGACCCCGAGCGGTCCACTTACCCCCGGGGCTACATTTCCCACGGCGATGATCTCGCCCTGGTTGATCTGCGTATAACCGTGGTAGGTGTTCGCGCCGGAGAAGACGACGTTTTGCGCGCCGTTCTTGATGAGGTTGCTTCCGTCCGCGCCGCTGATGACGCCATACACGCCCATGGTGCCGGTGCCGGCAAGGTTCCACGTGCGGGTCGCGCCGGCCGAACCATCGTGCATCGCGACGTTGCCTTTGATCACGAAATCGTTCGCGTTGCTGGTGCTGAAATCGCCCGTGAGCAGCACGGCGTTGTTGATCGTGATGTTCTGCACCGTGTCGAAGCGGAGATTGCCGCCGTTCAACACGAGCCGTCCGCTGCCGAGGGCGAAGTTGTTGCCGAGGTTGAGCGTGGAGTTGGTATTCACGCGCACATCGCCGGTCAGCGTCGTGTTTCGCGTGAGCAGCGTCATGCCGACCCCGGCGCTGTTGCCGTTGATGAACGACGGACCGTTGGCGAACAGATCCACCGTGAGCGCGCCAATCTCGACGCGCGGTGCATTTGCCGCGCCGCCCGTGAAGACATTCTCGAACAAGGCGGTGCGCGAGCCACTCACGAGCACGCCGCCGAATTCGATCGCGTTCTGATTTCCGCCGGCGCCGAGCTGGTAACGCCCATTGGTATTCGCGCCGAGGCTCGGGTTGAAATAATACGCCTCGGCCTGGGTCGAGTTGCCGAGCCACCAGTCGCCCGCGCCGATCGTCGCGAAGTCGAGCGGCTGGCTGTAGAAGCCGTAATCGAGGGTGATCGCGCCGCCGAAGGGGCCGGTGCTTTCGATTTTGACCTGGCCGGGGCTGGCTGTGCCGCTGGTGATGATGGTCGGGAGAGGCGCATTGTGCGCGAGGCCGATGCCCGCGAGGCCGACACCGTCCGAGCGCAGCGTCACCGCATTGCTCGCGATGTTCCCATTGTCGGCGAGGCGCAGGTTGCCGCCGGGATTGACGACGATGCTGCCGCTGCCGAAGGGCGTGCCCGCGCCGCGCAGGGCCGAGGCGACGACGCTGGTGGCGGTGTTGTTCGTCGTGCCGTGCACGATGGTGCCGCCGCTGTAGTCGTTGGCTGCGTTGAGAAGGGTGAGCGCGCCGTTGCCGAACTTTTCGATGCCGCCAGTGCCGGTAACGAGGCCGGCGAGCGTGGATTGCGAGAGGCCGTTGAAGGTCGAATTGAATCGCGCCTGTGGGATGAGCGTGGTGGTGCCTTCGACCCACACGCCGCTTTGCAGGGCGAGGGCGATGACGCCATTGCCGTTCATGGCCGCAGCACCGCCGCCATTTTCGAACGTCACGTTGCCGACGCGCACGTAATTGGCCTGGCCGTTGTTGCCGAGGGTGGCGTCGGCGCGCACGAAGATATTGCTGCCGAGCCGCGCGGTGGAGCGAACGGGTGAGGCGATTTCGCTCGCGGTTCCCGTGTCGTTTGCGCTCATGCTGTCGAGCTGGAGCGTGCCGCCATTGAGGATCACGTCGCGTCCGTTGAAAACCGTGCCGACCGCGGAGCCCGAGCCGGACCATGGCACTCGTGCGAGCAAGGTGCCTTGATTGACCGTCACCACTCCGCCGAGGCCAGGATTGATCGAGCGCAATTCAAACTGGCTGCCGCCGAATTTCGTCAGGCCGCTTGCGGCGTTCATCTGCGCCTGCATGATCATGTTACCGGCGTTGAAGACGATGGCTTCGCCTGCGCCGCCGGTGCCGAAGTTGATCGTCATCGGGCTGACCACGCCTGCGGTGACTGCGCCGGTGGGATTGATCGTCGGGGTGCCGGTATTGATGAAGCCGCCGCTGGTGATCGTGAGGGTATTGTTCGACGCCGTCGGGCTGAGGTTCTGGTTAAAACGTAGCGCGTGGAGGGTCGGGTTGTCGGCCAGCGTCTTGGCCGCGGTCGTGATGTCCGCGATGTCACCGGCGACGAGTCCGCCTGCGGTGAGTGCTCCGCTGACGAGCTTGTTGTAAGCGATTTCACCCGCTCCCGGCGCAGTGCCGAGGAGAGGCTGGAAGCCAGTGCCGACGCCGGTCGGATCGTAACCGACGTAGGTGTTCAACACTTGATCGACGATCCAAACGGGTGCGATGCCGCCATTGGTTGCGCCGGCGCCGTTGGTCGTGGTGCCGGTGCGTGTGACCCCGCCACTCACGAGGAGGCGTTCGTAGCTGAGAGGCGTTGTGTTGTTGATGCCGAGAAATCCGGAGGTGTAAGCCAGCGCGAGAGAGCCGCCCGCGATTCGACTCAGCGGGCCGACGGTGAGTTGCGCGCTCGCCGCGGCGTTGGCCTTTACGACGTTCAGCGTGCTCCCTTTGCGCACGGTGATGGCGCCGATCGTTTCGGTGCTGTTCCAGTTGGCGGCACCGTCGTAGCGGAACTGGCCGCCGTTCAGATCGACCGGTTCCGTATCGCCCCAGCGGCCCTGATTTCCGGCGGGCAGGCCAATGTTGTCGATGATGCGGATCAAACCAGCGGGGCGGAGCGTGACGACGTTCGTCGCCCGGCTTTCATCCGCTTTCCACAGCGAGCCGAGCGTGCCCTGGATGCGCAGTTCGCCGTAGATCTCCACCGGGCCGGTGCCGAGCGGGGTTTCGCCGATCGGCGAACCGCCCATTTCGATGGCGAGCACGGTGGCTTCGGCGATCTGCGAGCCGCCGGTGAAGTTGTTCGAGTTGCGGAGGATCACCGCGTTGCCGGTATTGGTCGCAACGCCGAGCACCATGTTCCGCTGCGGGCCGACCTGGAGGAAATTCGTGCCGGTCAGGACGTTGTTGGTGCCGTCGAAGGCGAGACTGTTGACGCCACCGACGAGCCGATACGCGCCTACTGTGGGGTTCCAGGCGTCGGGCGCTCCCGCGCCGAGAGTTCCTGCCATGTATTTCACCTCCTGCGCGAGTCCGCTGCCGAGGAAAACGCGTCCATCGGCGATCGAGGCGAGGTTGAGGGGCTGCGTGAAGTAGGGCTGCGAGAGCTGGAGAGTGGTGTTGTAAACGCTCGCGAAGTTCGTGTCCGTGAGCACGGTGGGGTTGAAGTTGTTGTCGAGACCGACGGCGCCGAGCGCATTGACGCGGCTCATGACCTGCAGCTTCGTGCCATCGACGCTTCCATTGCCCGCGAGACGCAGAGTGCCATCGGGGAAGACGCGCACGGGTCCGCTGGCGAGCGGGGTGCCGCTGGTCGCGGTGACCTGCACGTCGCCGGCGATGACATTGGTGCCACCGGAGTAGGTGTTGTTCGTGCCGGCGATCACGATGCCGCGCATGCTGCCGTCGCCGAGTTTGTTCAGGGCGCCGGCTCCGACGATCTGCCCGGTAAATTCCAGCGCGCCGCTGGGGCCGTCGCTGTTCGTTTGAATCGAGGCTTGTGCGCCGAGGATGGTGGTCTGCCCCGCGATGCGGGCGCGATAGAGATTGGCGCCGGTCGTGGTCAGCGTGGTGTCGGTGAGATTCAATGCACCGAACTGCATGATGTTCCCCTGGCCGATCGCGCCGACGCTGCGGTCCACGTTGAGCAGGCCCGGTCCCTTTACGTTGAGAGAGAGACCATCGGTGCCGTCCGCGCCAATCCTCACGACGAGGTTGTTGTATTGCTGCCCGTTGGTGCCGCCGGCGATGCCGAAGGTCGTGGCGTTGCCGGTGTAGAGCACGCTGAGGGTGCCGCTGAAAAGATTCACTCCGCCGGGTGTGCTGCCGTTCGCACCGCCGAGGCCGAACGGCGCATTGTCGAGGGTGATGCCGCCCGTGGTGCCGACGCCGTAGATGTCCGTGCCGCCGGTGAAGGTGTTGTTTCCCGAGTCGGGCGTGCTCGCGCGATAACCGTCGATGGTCAGCACGCCGGAGCCTGCTTTCATCAACTTCAGGCTGCCGTTCAAGGTGCCGGTGAAAGTCGAGCTTTGCGGCCCCGCCATGCTCAGGGTCGCCGAGGGGCCTGAGGTGATCGAGCCGCCGAAATTCACGCCACCGCCCGTGCCGGTGACCTGACGGTTGTTGCTGCCGATCGTTTCGACGGCGATGCTGTTTCCGTTTAGATCGAGCGTCGCGCCCGAGTTGATATTCAGCTCGCTGTCCATGCGACTGACGACCGGGCCGCCGAGTCGAAGGGTGCCATCCTGCACGCTGATATCGCCGAGCACCGTCGTCCTGTCGCCGAGCGTGAGGGTGCCGCGTCCGAAAGTGGTCAGCGCATTCGCGAGCACGGTGCCGGAGAGCGCCGCCGTTTCGCCGGTCTTCACATAGACGAGTGCTTCGCCGGGAGTGCCCGTGCCGGGCGCGGTCGCGGAGGTGGGATCGAAGACGAGGTTGCTCGAGATCGTGTTGCTGCCATTGATGAGCACGCCGCCCATGTTGAGGTTGTCCACCGCGCGCACGAACAACGTGCCGCCGCTCACATCCGCGCTCGTGCGGAAGGCGTAGATGCTGTTCGTGCCCGAGAGGGTCTGCGCGTCGGAGATGTCGCTGATGCCGCCAGGATTGGAACCCGCCAGCGAACTGAGCGTCGTGCCGGTGTAAGGCTTCATTCCGTTCGTCGCGTCGTTCGTGGTGAAGTTGGCGAAGCCGGTCGTGTCTGCCGCAATGAGGTGCGGGGCGAAGATTCCGTTGGTGAGCGCCGACGCTCGGGCGATCCCGGAGTTGATCGCGTTCACCGGAGAGAGTTGCCCGCTGTTGGCGTTGGCCGCGCCACCCAGAGTGGTCCCCGGTGTGGTCTCAATCACGAGGGTGCCCTGGTTTTGCCGGAGCAGATTATCGGAGGCGATTTGCACGCTGAGCCCGACGCCGCTTTCCATTTGAAGGCGCAAGCCACCGCTGTAGTTGAAGGTCGTGGTGCTGGCGGAGTTGGTGAGCGCGATGTTCGAGATGTTATTGGCGGCGCGGATCGTTCCGCCGATCCACTCGAGCTGGGTCGTGTCCGTCGAGGTGGCGGTGCTGTTCGTCCACGGCGTGCTGTTGCTGAACTGGTAGGTGCCGTTGGCAAACGCGGCTTGCCGGAAGGTGTTCGCGCCGGTGGCGATGAGGGTGCCGGCGCCGGTCTTGAACCAGAAATCGAACTCCGTGCCCTGCGCAAGCGGGCTGGTGACGGTGAAGGAATTGCCCGCCGTGACATCGATGCCGCCGCCATAGATGGACGAACCGTTGTTGTTGAAAGTGATGCCGCGCGAGGTGACGACATTGGCATTGATGCGCAGGGTGCCGCCGGTGAAACGCGTGGCGGTCGTGGTGCCGCCGAGAGCGAGATCGCCGCCGATCTGAATATCGGTCGCGCCCGTGCGGGCCGGATCGCCGAGCGCGGCCTGGCTGTTCACCTGGAGCACGCCATCGAGGACCCACACACCGGGTTGCGCATTGTTGCCATTGAGCACAAGGATGCCGAGGCCGCGTTTGGCGAGCACACCGTTGTTGGTGCCGCTGCCACCGCCGTCGATGGTGCTGCCGGCGCCCTGGGTGAGGGTGAGCCCGGTCTGCACGTCGAAAAAGCCGATGCCACCATTGATGCTGACGCTGCGGTCGAGCGTGCACGAGTTTTCCCACGTGGCGAGGCCGCCGCCGGAAAGCACGATCTGCGAGGTATTGCCGAAGTCCGCGTTGGAATTCACCGCGAGCAGGCCAGCCGTGACGGTGGTGCCGCCGGAGTAGGTGTTTGGGCCGCTGAGGAAGGCAACACCCTGGCCCGCTTTGACGAGATGATTCCCCGCACCGCCCTCGCCGTTCGCAATTCCGCCATCGAGATAGAGCTGCCCGGCGTTGGCGCCGTCGATGCCGACGGTGAGCGTGCGCACCACGCCCGTGGAGCCAGGACCGAGATTCAGCGAGCCGGTGAGGCGCGCGTCGCTCGCGTTATTCTGCATCTGGATCGTGCCGTCGGCGGTGAAGTTGATCGCGTTGCCGATGGTGAGCGGGGCGATCATGCGGAGCTGTCCGACGCCGCTGTCGGGTTGCAGGATGCCGCCGTTAAGCGTGATGGGGCCAAGCGCGCTGGCGGCAGTGGTCGCGCTGAGACGGAGCGCACCGCCAGTGTTGATGGTCGTGTTCCCGCCGTAAGACATCGGCACGTCGAACTGCACCGTGCCGCCACCGTTATTTACCGTCTGGTCGGCGCGGCCCACGTCGCCGTTCATCGAGACGCCGATCTGCACGGAGTTCCCGGCACCGCCGAGCGTCCGCGCGATGCGGATCGTGCCTTGCCCGGTGCCGAGGCGGTAGGTGCTTCCATTGGGAGTGAGCGTGCCGGTGAAGGTGCCGGTATCGCCGAGCAGTGCACCGAGGTAAGTGCCGCCGCCCCACAGCGTGCTCTGATTGATGTCGCGACTGAAGCCTGCGGCGGAAATGCCAAGGGTTCCGTTCCATGGAGCGGTGGAACTGAGTGAAAACGCAGGCAACGTGGCCGGGTCGGCGACGAAGGTGATGCCGAGGGCGGAGATGCCGCCGAGGTCGGAGTTGAGCGTCAATTGCCCCGCGTTGAGATTGGCCGGAGAGGCCAAGCGGATCGAGCCGCCGGGATTGACCGTGATGGCACCGGTGCCGAACGGCTTCGCGGTGCTGAGCGAGTTGAGGCTGTCCAAAAAGCCGGTGTTGATCGTGATGGGCTGGGCGTAACCGCTGGAATTGCCTCCGATGAACAGGCGTTCGTTGCCGAATTTTTCCAGCGCCCCGGTGCCGGCGAGGGAGCCGTTGATCTGGAGCGCATGGGTGACGTAGGGCCGTGCCGGGCCGCTCAGCGTGAGGTTGCCGAAGGCCGTGGTGAGGTTGGTTCCCGACTGACTGCGCACGTCGAGGACGATCGGCGCGGTGCTGCCCGTGCGCGGGGCGACGGTGAGATTGCCGAACGCGGTGTTCGCCACGTTCACGTTGCCGAGGCGGGCATCGTTGAAGAACGTGACGTTGTCGTTGTAGCGCGTGGTGGCGGCGTTGAAGTAGAGCGAGCCACCCCAGAGGTTGATGTCGTTGGCGGCGCTGGTAACGAGGCCGGCGGCGGAGACGTTGTTCAGGCGGGTCTCGCCGGAGTTGATGGTGAGCGGTCCGGTGAAAGAGTTGGAACCCCCGAGGGTGAGAATGCCGTCGCCGAAACGAGTGATCCCATTTGCACCGGAGAGGGTGCCGTTGAGCGCGACGACGCCGGAGGTGCCGCCGGTCGTCGCGACATAGAGAAATCCTTCCTGTGAGCCAAAGCCGAAGTTTGCCGTGTGCGTCGCGGTGTCGTTCGTCGTGTGGGTGACGAACAATCCCGCGCCCTGTCCAGCGACAGCCGAGGCGCCAATATTCAACGTGAAGCCGCCGTTGCCGAGTGCCTGAGACGAAGCCGTGGTGCGAAGCCGGGCAGCGAGCGCGGACACGTTTTGCGTCATCGTGTTCGTGCCCGTGAGGCCGTTGATATCGAGCACCGTGGCGGCGGTAGAAGTATTGAGCTGGGCGATCGTGGTGGCAGTCACCCCGAAGGCGGTGGCCTGCACGCCGTTCGACGGGTCGTAAGTCGAAAACTGGGCCAGGCTGGCGTCTGTCGCGTTGGTGCCGCCCCAGAGCGCGATGCCGGCGTTCATCGCGCCAGCCGACCCGCCGGTGATGATGAAGCGCTGGGTGGCGCTGGCGGTCCCGAAGGTCGTGGCATTGGCGGAGGTGCTGCGAATGTTCAGCGTGCCACGAGAAGCGCCGCGATCGAGGGCGCCGGTGGTGAGCGTGGTGAGTCGTCCGGCGGTGGTGCCGTCGGTGTCCACGCTGATCGTGCTGCCGCCGGCGTAACTGAGGGAGGCGACGTTTTGTGCGGAAACGGTCGCGGCCCCACCATCGCCCAGCAAACGAAATGTCGAACTGGTCAGGCTCAGGCTGGTGCTGGGGAGCAAACGCCGATTACTGTTGGCGCTGGCCACGGCGGAGTTGTCGAGCAGCAGGGTGCTGCCACCGAAGAGCCGGAAATCGAGATTGCCGAACTTCGCGTCGGTCGTCGCGTCGGTGCTGATCGTGCCACCGAGTGCGGTCACGGTGCCGGCGCCGAGCGGCGAGACAAGACCGGTGCCGTTGATGTTGAGGGTCATGCCGCGATTGACGGTGACGGTGTCGAGCGATGTGGGGTTGTCGGCCCGCACCGAGATCGTGCCGCTATTGCCCTGGGTGATCGTGACGCCCGCGAACGACAGGGGGGTGGCGTAGTCGAGGCCGAAGACAAGTCTGGCGCTCGACGAAGAACCACCGAGGGCGTTTGGCGAAGCGATGATGAAGTTGTTGCCAGCCGAGTTGAGCCGGATGGTGTTGTCGCTCGCGGGAAAAATCGTGCCGCTGAAGGTGCGGTCCACGCCGCCGATGTTGGCAATCGAAACGCGCGTATTGCCCGAACCTCCGACTTGGGAGAGGTCGATAATGTTCCCAATGGTTCCGTCGATGCCGAGGACCATGCCGAAGATGGGCACATTTACCGTGAGCGGGTTGGAGCCATCGATGTCGAAGCCGGTCACCCCGATGACGGGAAGCGCCGCGCGCGACGTGCCGAGTTGCGCGACGAGGCTCAGGCCGCCTGGCAGCGTCGTGCCATCCGAAACCTGATTGGCGGCGGTGAGGCTGAGGGCACCGCCATTGACGAGCACCGGGCTGTTTCCGAGCACGGCGCCGCTGGCGAGTTGCAGAAAGCCGTCTTTCACCGCGGTCACGCCATCGTAGGTGTTTCCGCCATTTTCGACCACAAGCCGGCCGGTGCCTTCCTTGATGAGTGAGCGGATGTTCGCACCGTCGGTGATCGGGCCGCTGAGCGTCATGATCGCGGTCGTCGGGCTGAAGACGTTCGTATCGCCGGCCAGAGTGGTCGTGCCAGTGAAGCGTAGCGCGTAGCTGTTGGCGCCGGTGACACCGAGGATGCCGCCGTTCATGGTCAACTGGTCGAGAACGATGGTGTTGTTCGAATTCGACGGATTGATCGTGTTGCGATCGACGTTGATCGTGGCGGCGCCTTGCAGCACCACGTCGTTGTTGCCCGCGTAGGTGATATCCACGCCGCTGCCCGCGCCGTTGTTCGTCAGACTGAGCGTGGCGAGCGCGGCCGAGCCGGTGCCATTCAGCATGATTCCCCCGTTGCCGCCGCCGAGCGCGGTCGGCGAACTGGCATTCGCGCCGCCGATGGTGAGGGTGCCGTTGTTGACGATCCAGTCGCCTTGAAAAGCGGAAGCGTCGATATTCAGCCGCAGCGTGCCGGCGCCGTATTTTTGGACGTCGGAGCTGGCGCTGGAAAAGACGACCTGGGTGTTGCCGGCGCCGGTGATATCGAGAATGCCGGAGTGAATGTTGGCATCCAGATCGACATTCAGCGTGAGCGGCGCCTGCCACGTATCGGTAGTCGAGTTGAACTTCGAGACGAATGCTTTCCCCGAGGCTGAGTCGAGGGTGAGCGTGCCCGGCCCCGCGAAGGTGAAGGCTTGTGCGCCGAGCGCGTCGCCGATGAGGAGGCCACTGAGGGTGATCGGCGCATCGAGCGTGACGGTGCGTGCCGCGCTGATGTTGAAGTTGAAGTTCGCGATGTCTCCGATGGCGTTGGGCGCGTTGCCGTCGAGCCAGTTGCTCCCGGCGGTCCAATTGCCGGAACCGTCAAAGTTCCAGAAATGAGTCGCGCTTTGTGCCCGTGGTGTGCACCACGAGCAGCAGGCGAGGGCGAGCGCGGCGATCGATTGACTCAGGATGTGGCGAGGCCGGGCAGGGCGACGGCGAGCGGAGCGGCGAGGGGACTGGCGCATGAATCGAAACGGAGGGGGATGGGCCGGTTATGGGCGGGTCACGTTGAGCCGCATGAACCGATGCGAGCTCCCGTTGATTGGCACGGCGTCCTTGATGACGAGCGTCTGCCATCCGATCTCCGGCAGGTCCGGCCACGCCTCGAGCTGGTTGAGCGGGTTGAGCGGGTCGATCGTGGTCCACGGACCGGAAAGGGAATCGGTGCTCTCTACCGACAGGTGAATGCCGCTAGCGTCGATGCGCCGCGCGAAGGTGAGGGTGAGAAATTCCTCCTCGCCAATGGTCGTGGAGCCGAGGATGGGGCTGCCCCAGGAGTCACGCGCATTGAGTTGCAAGCCAAGCGCGTATTCGACGAGGTTTGGAATGCCGTCGCCATCGAGATCGGTCGTGCCGACGAGGTTCGCTGGCTGGTTGTAACTTTGCAGCCACGACGGGTAGGTCATCGCTCCGATCGAGGTGCCCGTGGCCGAACCGGCCGTGGCGGTGACGATGAGCGTCCAGGCCGAGTTGCCCGTCGCGCTCGCTGCGCGCACCCGATACTCGTAGGCGGTGCCGAGGGCTCCGGTGGTGTCGGTGAGCGACGTCGCGTTGGCCGGGGTGGTTTGCAGGAAGGCAAAGTTGCCGCCGACGATCCGGCGCTCGATCTCGAAACCGGTTTCTGTGCTGCTGTTATCGGTCCACGCGAGATCGATGTTGATGTTGCCGACATTGCCCGTGGCGGTGAGGAAAGACGGTCGGGTGGGCAGCGGCGACGCGTAGGTAACATCGAGCACGGGGTGGGGAAGCGAGGGGTGTTCCTTTGCAGCAAAATCGATGGCCGCGGCGGTCGTGTTCGTTTGCAGGCCGAGCGTCGCGATGCCATTCGCGCCCTTGTTCGAGTTGAGGGTGCTGGCGGTCACGCCCAGACCGAAGACGGCGCCCGGCGATGGCACACTGAGCGGATCGGAAATGGAGAAGCTGCCGACGAAGCTGGTGCCGGCCTGGAACGTAGTGCCGGCCGTGTTGTTAAGCGGCGCGTTGTTCCAGGTCAGGGTCGATTCGCTCCACGCGTCGGACGCTTCGGGGAACATCCAGATGAGACCCTGGAACGAGTAGCCGGCCTGGGCGAAGTTTCGCACCTGCGCCACCGCGAGCCGCAGGGTGCTGGACTTGAGCGTGGTCGTGATGCCGCTGAGGTCGAAGCGCAGGTAAATTTTCGACGTGCCGGAGAGCGAACTGGAGGAGTCCAGCCCCGACAGCGTCAGCAGCGGGTCGGTGCCGAAACTCGTGGTGGAGGCGCTGGCGCGAGCGGGAGCGTCGTCGGTGGGCGAAAGGCTCGTGGTGACGTCCGGACCGGGCGTGGTGACGCGCACGACATTCGAGAGAGTGCTGTTGCCCGAGGAGTTGAAGGCGTAGATGCGATACTCGTAGCCGGTGTCCGGAGCGATGGCGTCGTCGTTGAAGCTGAGCGACGACACGGGGAGGTCCACAATTTGTGCGAACGTGCCATTTTCCGTGCGTCGCTCGATGCGATAGCCGGAAGCGGAGGTGCCGGCCGTCCAGGAGAGCGCGACCCGACTGGACGACGGTTGCGTGGCGGCAAAGCTGCCGGGCGCACCCGGCACGCTGATGCTGCCGAAGGTGATATTCTGAAAACTGACGGTCTGGTAATTGCCCGAGTAGGTCGTCCCGGAGAGATCGTCGGAGTGGTGAAACAGGCCCCACTGCGCGGTGCTGTTCATGTTCACCGTGGTGCTGCCGAGGTTCGTCCACGACACGCCGTCGGCGGAACATTCGGCGGTGAAGCTACTGCCGGCGCGGGTGAGGCGCAGCCATTGGGGGGTGACATTGGTGAGTGCCGTGCCGGTGAAGGTGGCCGTGCCGCTGGAGGTCGAGCGCGAGACGAGCTTCGAGCCGTAGCTCGTGCTGCTGCTGGTGGCGGCGCCCGCCATGAGTGCCCCGCCGCCGGTCGCGTTTTCGCGGATCATGATGGCGTAGCGTGCGCCGCTCTGGGCCGGATTGGCGGCCGGGATGTAAGCGGTCATGACGCCGTCGCCGGTGCGCGGCTGGTAGATGAACTGCCCGGCTTCGGAAGTGGCCGCCGTCGCGAGGCCGATGCCACCCACAGTCGCCGAGGCGATGCCGCCTTCCGCATCCACGGCCGGCGAGGAACCGGTGACCGCCCCGATGAGCGCCTGATTCCATGGGGCTGGCAAGGTCGCGCCCGGATCTTCGATCAGCACGGAGATGGCGTTGTAAGTGCCGACGCCGGTTCCGCTCGAGGGGCTGCTGAGCGTGATGCGGAATTGCCGCGGCTGCTGGGTCGAGGCGGTCTCGATGATCGGCACGTCAACGTTCTTCGTGCCCGTCTCCCCGTCCGCCCAGGTGAGCGTGCCGCTGGCGGCGAGGTAGTGAGTCCCGGCGGTGGCACTGCTGTTTGAAGTGGCGTAGTTGACGCTTACCACCCCATTTGCCCCACCAAAGCGTTTTACCGGAATGGAAGCGACACCGCTGACCTTGCTGACCTTTGCCAGTGTGTCATTGAACTCGAAGAACCCGGGAATGGCTTCGAAGAAAACCTCCTCGCTCGCGATCGAATCGCCGCCCGGCCCGGTGGCAAAGATCCGGTAGTAATACGTGGTGCCGTTCGCAAACGGACCGGAATCGGAGTAGCTCGTGGAGCCGGCGGCGAGGGTCGCGATGGTTCCGTAGCTGCCGGTCGAAGTGGTCTTGCGCTCGATGCGATAACCGGTGCCGCCGGAGGGGTGATCGGTCCATGCGAGTTGCGCGCTCACCGCGCTCACCGGTGTGACAGTGACGCCGGTGGCATTCTGGGGCGGAGCAGTGGCGGCGGCGTTGATGACGATCGTGGCCATCGAGCCCTGGCTGAGATTTTGATAGGTGCCGCCCGGGGAGGTTTCCAGCTTCAGCGTGCGCACCATGTAGGCATACGTTTGCCCCGGGGACGCCGTAGCATCCACGTAGCTTGGTGTAGCGAGTTCCGTGGTCGTCAGCCGCGTGAACGGACCGGTCGTCGTAGCCGCGCGATAGACGTGGTAGCCGAGCAGCGACGCTTCCGTTGAGGCCGTCCAGACGAGGCTGACCTGATTGTTTGCGCTCGTCGCCGTGAGATCGCGCGGCGGTTCGACGATGTGCATGCGCAGCGCGGGGTCGCCCATCAACCCGAGGTGAGTGCCTCCGCCGGGAAAGTTGATCGGGGTATAAACGGGATTGCTGACCGAACTGAACTGTGAGTTTTCGGACTGCCGGATGGCATACCCAAGCGTGTCGCCCATGCTCATGTGGTGCATGAACCACGCGGGCCGGCCGGCCCAGAAACAGCACAGGCCAAGTCCGTCGCCGGTGGCGTTGCCCGCGAGCGGTGCGCGCATGAAGTTATTCGTCGAATCCCAGTCGCCGAAGTAGCTGCCGAAGAGCGAGACGAACGCGGCGCGGAACGGGCGCCGCCCGAAGTCCGCCGTGGCACCCACGGAGCCACACGTTTCGAAACTCCCGCCGCCATTGCCGTTGGCGAGCAGGTAGGTATTCGCGGCGGCTGGCGCCCACCAGGCGTTCGAGGCGGGTTCGTCGATCACGATCTCAGGCGGGCGCCCTACGCAGGTGAAAGCCCATTCCCAGCCCGTCATCATGAAGTCTTCGCTCCCGAAGGCGCCAAACCCGTCGCGAATCAGCACCCGGCGCTGGATGTTCGCATAGGCGCCTTGCTTGTAGCGGAAATCGTGTGCTTTCCGCAGATAACGCCGGAGCAGCGAAGTCTCCGAGGCGGCGGTGGAAGGGGCGCGCTGCATATTCGCGAGGTCCACCCGACCGACCATCAGCTCGAGTGGCGTGGGGAAGTTCGTTTGATCGAACTTGCCGTCCCCCGGAATGTTGACGGTGCGCGAATCGGTCGAGGAGGTGTTGTTGACCGTGGTATCGGTCCACGTGCCGTCCATGTCGCCGTAGTAGCCGTCGGCCGACCATGCCCCGACGTGATTGCCGTGCCCGTCCGGCGCCTGATTGCCCGAATACGGGACCGGGACGTGCCCGAGGATATAGACCTGTTTGATATTGGTCGGGTCGGCGTCGTAGGCCGCCTTGATCAGCGCCTTCGTGTTGAGCGCGGTGTCCGTGCGCAGGGCGGTGATCGTCTGCACGGTCCAGCCATCGGCGGTGAGGTCTTGCTTCAACTGCGTAATCTCCGTGGCCAGGGTGGCCGTCATCGTGGAATCGACCACCAGCAACAGAGTTCCACGGTTCTCGACCATGGGGAGGTTGACCCCGGCATTGATATAACCCATCGCGGGGGAGGGGGAAATCGAGGTGTAAGTGCGCCGCATCCAATACTCGTATTCCACTCCTTCCAGCGCGGTCGGATCGGCCCAACTCGTATCCGAGACCGTCAGGGTTGCTTGGAGCACCCACGCCGTTTCCCCTTTGATCCGACGATAGACTTGCTGGGCGGTGATATTTGCCGATTGGCGCAGCGACCAACTCAGAGTGACCCGTGGAGCGGAAGTCGAAACGGTCGCTTTCAGGTCGATGGCAAAATCCCGGGGAGTCTGCGCAAAGGTGGCAAAAGTCGCGCAAAACAACAAAAAAGAGACGATGAAGAAGCGACGATTCATGTTTGGGGGAGAAGCGCTTTTTTCTGGGGCGGAAATAGCTACATTGGATTGGCTGGCCAGCAACGTCTGAATCGCTGGGGCCAGATTGGGGTAGTGAGGGAGGGAAAACATCGCATGTCCTGCCCATCGGCTCCGAAATTCCCTGGGCTACGCCATGTCACTAGGACGGCGCGGCTTATTCGCTGAGGCGGAGGCGATAGAAGCGTTTCGGCTCCGTATCCGGGGAGGATCCTGTCTGGGAGCCGTTGTCCGTCCAAGCCATGGAAGAGGTGGTGGCGAGCGCGGGGGCGCCCATGGGGAACCACTGGTTGAGGTCCGGGCTCCACTCGACTTGATAATTTACCCCCACGGTCGTGGGCCAGGTGAGGGCGACGCCACCCGTCGTGTTGGTGCACGCAGGGGCGGTCTGCTGCGCAGCGTTGAGCGTGAGCGTGGTCCCGCTGGGGTTCAGGGGAACGGCTGGGATAGTGAACAAACCGTCCGCGTCTGCGACGACCAGCCCTTGCTTGAGTAGCGTGTCCGATGCGTCGCGCACTTCGTAGCGCGCGGCTTTTCCGGGCGTATGAGGGAAGGCTTGCAGGCGCCGCGGCGTGATATCGGCCGTGGCGGTGGCGGGTGCGTCGAGGAGGCCATTGACGGGGGCCGTGTTGCTGAGCGCGACCGTGAGCAGGCGGATCTGCCACTGGCTGGCGGTGTCCACGATGCTGCCCGTGTCCCAGTCGAGGTTGCCGTTGATCGTGCCGTAAGCATCCCCGTTCGTTGCGGTGCCGTTGCCAGGGTTTCCGTTAGCGGAGCTGTTGGTGAAAGCGGGGTAGCTTTGGTCGAGCTGATAGCGATTTAGCACGTTGATATCCTGCTCCGGCACGAACTCCCCGCCGGTGCGGTTGTGGACGCCGCTGTCCCAGAAAAACATGCCTCCTTGCCGGCTTGTCGCGAGGGTTTGGTAAAAGCCAATTTTTTCCGCCCAGCCGACCACGACGTCGTTCTTACCGTTGAATGAGATAAACACGGGCAGGTTCTCCGCCTTGAACGCCTGTGCGAGGTAACCCGCGTTTAGCCGGTCATACACCGGGATGCCTTCGCTGCACAGCAGGTTCGCGGCGACGGTGCCCCACATGACGTCGCCTGTGGTGGCGCGTTCATTCGAGCCGCTATTCCAGATGTTGGCGGAATTTGGATCGGTGAGGAAGCTGAAGTCGTATTTGGCGGAGGTGGTCCAGATGGCGGCGATCCTGTCGCGCAGGAGGATGCCGAGGAAGGTCGAACCGATGCCGCCCATGGAATGGCCGGTCAGGTAAATGCGGTTGAGATCGAGCGGCAGGGTGCGCAGCGCCCATTCGATCTCCCATTTCGCGCGGCGGGTGGTGTAATCCTGCACCGTGCCGCTCGTGGCCTGCGGGCCGCCGGCGGCGAGATCGAAGGTCTCGTGGTAGCCATACCAGAAGGTGTTTTCGATGCTGTTTTGCATCCAGTCGTCGAGCGTGAGCACCCATTCGTCGGCGCTATTCGTGCCCGTGACGGTGGAGAGAAAACTGCCCTGCCGCGCGTGCGGACGGACGACGAGCGAATGCAGCGCCGCGGCGCCCCGCCTCACCAGGCCGAAGTGATGCGGCACCGAGTTTTGATTTCCCATCGCAGGATACGACGCCGTGGCGGTGGCACCCGCCCAATGCACATACACCTCCACGGTTCGGCTGCTGACGGTCACGCTGCGCTGAAAGATCGGTTCCGGCATGGCGACCGTCTCATTGACGGCGGACGTCGTGTTCTGGCCTGTGCTGAGCGCGAGTTGTTCGACGCCCCCGACGACCGCTGTCACCGCGTAATAAGGTGCTCCGTCCGCGACCGGAGTGAAGACAAAAACGCCCTGCGAGCCGGTGAGATCGGGGCCTGCCGCGGTGATGCGGTAGTAGTAGGTCGTGCTGCGAAGCGCGGAGAGCCGGGTATCGAACGAGGAATCCGCTGACGCCGTGCCGATCAGATTCGTCGCGTTGAATTGGGCGGTGCTCGTGAAGGCGGACGCCGAGCGGTAGATGCGATACGTCGCGGAGGAGTCGCCCACCTCGTCCCAGGTCAGAAAGGTCTGGCCGTTCTGATGCAGGGCGGCGAGCGATGTAATCGTCTGCGGACCACTGCTTGCGGTGAGGGTGAAACTCGTCTGCGCGCTCAGGGAACCGTCGCTGACCGTGAGAGTGACCGTGCTGGTGCCGCTCTGGCCGCTGGCGGGCGTGAGGGTCACGGTGCGACTTGCGCCGCTGCCGCCGAAGGTAATGTTCGCATTCGGCAGGGCGGTCGTGTTCGACGAGGAGCCCGTTGTCGTGAGGGCCGCGGCGGCTGTTTCCGCATCGCCCACGGTAAAGCTGAGCGGGCCGACTGCGACACCAACTGCGGTGGTTTGATTCGCGATGGTGGTAATGGTCGGAGCCGTGTTGCCGCTCGAGGTCGTGGTGAGGGTGAAAAGTTTTTGGGTGAAGATGCTGCCGTCGCTGACCGTGAGTGTCACGTCGCTGCTGCCGGCGGTGCTCCCTGCGGTGAGCGTGACGGTGCGGCTGGCCCCACTGCCGCCGACCACGATGTTCGCATTTGGCAGCACGCTTTGACTGCTCGACGTGGCTGTCACGGTCAACGACTCCGCCGCCGTTTGCGCGTCGCCGATGGTGAAGGCGAGGGGGCCGACGCTCCCGCCGGTGCTCGCGGATTGATTCGCGATGCCGGTGACGGTCGGCGGCGTGTTGATGCTCGCATATGCGTTCAGCACGAAGCTCGTCTGCCTGGTGAGCGCGCCGTCGCTCACCGTGAGGGTGATCGTGGCACTGCCCGGCTGCCCCGCGGCGGGGGTGAGCGTGACGGTGCGACTGGCGCCACTGCCCCCGAAGACTATGTTCGCCACCGGCAGCAGCATCGGGTTGCTCGACGAGGCGGTGACCGTGAGCGAACCGGAAGCCGTCTCCGCATCGGAGACCGTGAACGCGAGCGGCCCGAGCGCGGTGCCGATCGTCGTTTGCTGTGCAGGCAGGAACGAAATGACGGGGGCGTTATTCGCGCCGGTGTTGTTCCACGAATAGGTCGCGTAGCTGCGCACGGGCACGCTGAGCGCCGTGCCGCGCAGGGTGCCGTTCCACGCGCTGCCGCCGTAGCCGTTGGTGTCGTCGTAGGTGCCGAAGTTTACCACGATGCCCCTGCCGCTCAGCCCGCCGTCGCTGCTGAACTCACTCATCTGCACGCTGCGATCCGTGGTGAGCCGAGCGTGGTTGATCATCTCCATGGCGCCGATCTCGCCGTGCCATTGGCAGACGGTGTTGTAGGTCTGCACGAAGTGATCGTGTGACACCGTCCAGCGCGTGCTCTGCAAAACGCCGGTGTTGTCGGCGAGGGTGTTTGGCTTGCGGCTCGCAAGTCCCTGCGTGCCATCATAGGTGAGGTGCAGCAACGGCGCCTGCCCGCGCAGCAGCGCCCAGCGGTCCTGATGATCCCAACCGTAGAGATACTTGTTGTGCGGGCGGTGCCAGTGAGTCGTGTTCACCACGCAGTCGTGATAGACGAGGTCCCACAATGGCGCGCTGTAACCGTCGCCGAAGAGCCCCTTCAGCTTGCCGGTAGCTTGTGGGTCGATGACGTCGGAAGTGATCGACGGATACACGTTCGGATCGTCCCAGGCACCGTCGGACAAGCCCGCGCCCTGCTCGCCGACCCAGAATTTTCCCTCCACCCAATGCAGCGCGGGGACCGCCCAGGAGCGGCCTTGCTCGGTCGCGGTAAGCAGCTTTTTCGTCGGGTTGGCGTAGGCGGCGTTGAGCAGGTTGAAGCGGCCTGCCCGATCGATCGCACGAGTGGCGAAGTGGCCATACGTCGCGTCGTAGTCTTCCGTGAGGTCCACGGCGCACACCACGTCGAAGAAACAGGCGTCGAGATTGAAGCGACTGATGTGCTGGGGAAGCCGCGTGCTGGTCGCAAACTCCGCTGCTTTCGTATTGCAGATGCTCGCCTGATTACCGCTCGCCACCGGCTGGTTCGACGAGTTGATGTAAGTCCACTCGGTGTAAGCGGTGCCCGGCCACAGGTAATAGAAGCCATCATAAGGCGAGCCTCCTTGGCCGCTGCTGCGCATGCCCGCGTAGATGTCGTAAAAGCCGCCCGTATATCCGCGGGCCCGCACTGCGTCGAACCATGCATTGTCCGCAAGGTTGGTGGCGGGGAAATTCTTCGCCTGGTCGGTGTGATTGATCGACACTTGGATATGCGCCTTGTCGATGCCTGCGCTCTGCATCGCATCGAGCAGCGCTGTGCTGCGGCCATCGCCCCAGAGGTAGCAGATCGGCGAGCCGAGGAACTTCGAGAGATCGAGATTGGGCGCGTCTGCCTGCTTCTGGGCGAAAGTCTTGACGTAGCCCCGCGTGGTGGCCTCGCTGCGAAAGATCTTGGCGAGCGCCACGTAGCCGCCGCCGTCGGAGAAGCGGAAGCGCACGGTGCGGTCGTAGCACACCTTGTTCGGCGTGTGCGTGGCGTTGTCGTTCGAACCGCGCCAGTTCACTACTGCGCCGAGGTAATTCGCCCCGCTGACCGTTCCGTTGCGCACTTTCATTTCGTAGTCGTCCGGGGTGTCGATCAGGGCGACCCAGCCGCGCGTGTTGTTGGAATCCGTGCCGCCATACCATTCCATGGCGCGTTGTCCGCCGGGCAGAGTGAAGGTCGTTATGGTGTTCGGCACCACATAGCCGCTATCGAAAGGCAATACCGCAAAGCCCTGCCCGTCGCTCGCATAAAACGGATGGGGATAATTGATCCCCGACATGGTGGCCGTCGCATTTCCGAGGGTGACGCGCAGCTCCGACGGCGACGTGCGCAATTCTGCGACGACCGAGTAGGTGTTGCCTGAGATCGTGATGTTCGCATTCAGGGTGTGCCCGTCTGCGAGCACCGTCGCGCCGGTGACAAACGTGGGATTTGTCCCGCTGACGAGGGTGTCTGGATTCCGCCAGGCCCAACCCGATGTTTTGTCGGTGACGGTGAATTTTCCACCCGAGTCGTTGAACGAAACGCTGATCGGGCTGGCCGGGTCGTCGAGGGTGTAGAGGGCGCCCGATGCAGCCACGCAGGTGAGGAGGAAAGTGAAAGCGGAGCGAACGAGGGATTTCATGCAGTTCACCCTCGTTAGGAGCCGGGCGGCTCAGAACGTTACAGCTCCTTCGCTCGCTTCACTTTAGTCAAAGCCGATATTGCTCGCCGAAGGGGAGCCAGGTGTCCGTTTTCAGGTTCGGTTCGTTGGAGCGCACGATGTTCAGCGTCGTCTGCAATTCGACAAGTGCTCCGTCGATTTTGCTTTTGCCAAGCTGGCCGGAGGGCGAGAGGGCACGACGCAATTCCGCGGTCGTCTGCGGCTCGCGCCGGATGAAATCGTAGGCACGGCGAGCCAGCGGGCTGCACTCGGAAAGATCATGGTGGTGCGCGGGATAGTGTTGTTCGCGCAGGTGTTTCAGGCACATGAGCATGGCCAGACCGCCCGGCAGTTTGCCGTAGAAGATTTCGTCCGGAAACACCGCCGGAAGCTCATTTTTCCACGCCCAGATGGCTTCGATCTTTTTGCCCCAGCCTTTCTGCCCGGGCCGACGTCCGGGCAGGTCCACGACATCCCAAAGGCTGGGCAGGTCCGATTTTTTGGAGCCGAAAATCAGGCAGGTTTTCACTTGGAGAATGAATTCACGGGCCTGCTCCAGGGTCTTAACTTTGATGGGTGGAGTTCGTTTCATGCGGCCGGGCACGATGCCATCGCCCACGGCCTCCGCAATGAGAGGGGAGCCTTTAGCGTGGCCGCGCTGGCTTCCATTGCGCGTCGAGCCATGGACCGAGTTCGGCCCAAAGAGCGCCCGGATAATCCGAACCGCGCGGAGCAGGAGCAGAGATCGCGTGAGTTTCCACATGGGTGCCGAGTGATTCGAGGAAACCGCCGAGGGCTGCGGCATCCGCGGGTGGATAGGTCGCGCTGTGAAGCAACAGCACGTTGCGCGGGAGATTGGCCCAGCGGCCCTGCGTTCGTTCCAGTAGCATGCGGAATCCGGGCGGCCCGCCGCGCAATGGATCGTCGCACACGCCGCATGAGCCGAAGACGGGACTGTGCATCGCCCCGAGCATGAGGGCGCGATGTCCGCCCTGGCCGATGCCGCAAACTGTGCGCGCGCCGCGAAACGGGATCGTGCGATACTGCGCATCGATGAATTGCGGCAGATCGCGCGCCAGCACTTCGCTCATGACCCACGGCTGCGGCGTGTAACCGGGACCCACATTGGGGAACACGGCGATGCAGGGCGGCAGACGGTGCTTCGCGACCGCGTCGCGCAGAAGCGGGCCAAAGCGGGCGGCTTCGGTGTGCTCATCGCCCCCCGTGTCGTGGAGGAAGTAGAGCACGGGATATCGACGGCCCGGAAGGTCATTGTAGCCCGGCGGCAACAGCACGTTCATCCCCATCTCCATGCCCGCGGTCTTGCTGGTGAACGAGGTGTGGGCGATGCCGGGCGTTTCCCGCTGCGGCACGTTCCACACCGGTTCAGTCTGGGCCGGCTGCGCTCCGACCAGGCTGCGCGAATCCGCGGCGGCGAACTGCCCGGCGCGCACGACGGTCTGCTCGGCCGAACCTCGCCGCTGCAGTTCGACCGCACCTTTCTCTACGTCAAGCCGGGTGAAAACACCGTCGGCGGTGAGGGCGAACTTCGTGCCGAGCACGCGGGCCTCGGCGTTGTCCGTGGTCCAGAGCATCGCTCCGGCGCGCTGCCTGGCGACCTCGGCGACAAGCGCGCCTTGCAGCAGTTCGAATTTTTTTTGCGGCGCGAGGCTGCGGACGATGACGGTTGTTTCCGGATCGAGCGTGAAGGTGGTCGCCTCGCGGTCAAAGCGCAGCGTCAGGGCCGTGGAGCCCGCATGGATTTCGTCGCCCGGCAAAACCTCGGCGCCGGTCGGCAGGTTCACCCGATGGCCGGCCCGGCGCAGTTCCGCTCCATCCAGGCTGCCCGCCAGGCGCAGTGTGCTCGGTGTCGCGGGTTGCCAGAGCATCAGTGCGCTCGCCACTAGCACGAGCAGGGTTGCCAGGGCGAAAGCCAGCCGTGGCCGCGGCGCGAGGTTCTGCCACCACGAGGTCGGTCCTTCGATCCACGAACGCCGCAGCCCACTGGTATGCGAGAGCACCTGGGCGCGGAGTTCGGTCATCGGGACCCCGCGCACCGCTGCGTGAATCGAATCCCGCACGCGCTCGTGTCGTTCCGAGGAGAGCAACACGTGCAGGGCGCGATCGATGCGGCGCTGCCGCAGCACCGTTTCGCAAAGAGCAGAGTCTTCTTCCATGGCACGATCAAGTTCGGCGCTTTGGCTTTCTTCCAGCGCGCCGTCGAGATAGTCCGGTAAGTCGTCACGCGCCGGCATGGCTGCCTCCTTCCAGTTTCGCTTCGATGCAGCCGCGCAACTGCTCCCGCACCCGGAATAGCGTCGTTCGCACCCAGGCCATGCTGCGCTGCAATCGTGCGCCGATTTCCTCGGCCTTGCAGCCGTCGTGATATTTCAGGTCGAGCAGGGTGCGCGTTGCCGGCGGCACCTTTTCCAAACACTCGCGCAAGGCTTCCGCCTCGCGCGAGGTCAATTCATCCTCCTCTGCCAGAGCGAGGTCGATTTCCCGCCGCTGCGAGTAGCCGAGCTTGTTCGACTGCTCCCGACGAAAGCGGTCGAGTTCTTTGCGCACGAGATTCGCGGCGATCGCGCGGAGCCAGCCGTGCAGGTTGGTGCCGGCCGTGAAGCGGTCCATCATGCGAAAGGCTGCCACAAACGTCTCGTGGGTGATCTCGTCCACCAGATGGGCCACCGGCAGTCGGAGGGCGACAAAGGAATGCACGTGCGCCAGGTGCCGGTCCACCAACGGCTCGAAAGCCCGTGCTTCGCCCGCCTGCACCGCTTGCACGAGGGCGGTGTCGTCGAGAAGAGTCCAGTCGGTTGAAGGGCGTTTCATGCGGGTATTCCGGTCTTTAGGAGCCGACCGAGAATAAACGTTACAACTTTCCCAACTTTTTCCGACCGGTCGAGGCGACGAAGCGACGCGGCAGAATGGAATCTGGGTGAATTTGTTCCTTCGGTTTTCTTCTCCGCGGAATTTCCCTGCGTGCAGAACCGCGACCATCCCGGCGCGATTTTGGTCCCCTCCATTCCACTTTTGATGAAGCTCATTTCCACGTCATTGCTGGTCGTTTTTTTCTCCATCGGCGCCGGCTTGATGGCTCCGGCCTCCGCCGCCGATCTGCCGCCGTTTCCGCGCCCGCTGCTGACGGGAGTCACGGTGGAACTGGTCGCGCAGGAGCCGGACGTCTGCACGCCAACCGCGATCGCTGCCGACCAGGCCGGGCGGATCTGGGTGCTGCAGAACAACACACACATGCGGCCGGAAAACTACGACGGTCCGCCGACAGATCGCGTCCTCGTGCTCGACGATTTCGGTCCGGACGGACGGGCGCGGAAGATCACCACGTATGCCGATGGGTTTCGCGATGGCATGGGCCTGCTACTGCTGCCGGATGGGGACCTCGTCGTTTCCACGCGTGCGGAGACGATTCGATTTCATGATCGCACGGGCAGCGGTCGTGGGGAGGAGCGGCGCACGCTGCTCAAGATGGATTCGGAGGAAAAGTATCCGCACAACGGCCTGAGCAGCCTGGCGCTGGGGCCGGACGGTTTTCTCTATATCGGGTGCGGTGAGAACATGGGGAAACCGTGGAAGCTCACCGGCAGCGACGGGGTCTCGCTGAACGGCACGGATGAGGGCGCGGTCTTTCGCATCGACCCCGAGGGGCGGCATCTGGAGTGGCTCGCGCGTGGGTTGTGGAATCCTTTCGGACTGGCGTTCGATCCCGCTGGCCGGCTGCTGGCGCTGGATAACGATCCGGGCGCCGGGGAGTTTTGCCGGATGGTGCGGATCGTCCGGGGAGGAGAGTATGGCTACCGCCGGAAATACGGGTCCAACCTCGACTATCCGTTCATCTCATGGCAGGGCCGTTCGCCCGGCACATTGCCGCCGTTGTCGCTGGTGCCGGAGGGGCCGACCGGCCTGCGGTGGGTGGGCGATTCATTTCTCGGCTGCTCGTGGAGCGACTTCGGTATCATGCGCCTTCGTTTGGAGCGGCGAGAGGCTTCCTTCACCACGCAGCCGGAATGGATCGTGCAGGGGGACTATCGTTTCCGGCCCTCCGGCATTGCCCGCACGCCGGACGGTTCGCTCGTGGTGAGCGATTGGGTGGACAGCTCCTACCCGGTGCACGGAAAAGGGCGGGTCTGGCGGCTGCGCGGTTACGATCCGAAGCCCACGCCCGTCGCGCTCAGCCCCGAAGAGGAAAAGCTGCAAGCGCTCCTTTCCGGCCGGGCTTCGCGGGAGGAAGCGGTCGCGCTGCTCGACTCCAAAGACCCTTATCTCAGGCACGGCGCGGTGCAGCGTTTGATCCTAGTGGTCGATGAATTGCTCGCGGACAAAACGCTCAACGGCGACGCCAGCAAACGTCTCGGCGTTCTGCTCGTGGCGAAGCGCAGCCAATCTCCGAATCGCCTGAAACATCTCCCCGAGTGGCTGCGCGATCCTGATCCCGCGATTCGCCGGGAGGCGCTGCAATGGACTGCGGAGGAACACGTGCCGGAGGCCCTGGCAAAGGTCGATCTCGCTTTGGAGGGCGAAGTGACGAAGGCAGTCTTCGATACCTACGTGGCCGTGCTGGACGATTTTTCCACCGGCAAACCACTCGCGCAAAAAGACCGCGATGCGCAACGCAACGAGCGTCTCCTCGCCATCGCGGTGGACGAAAAGCGTTCTCCGGTTCTGCGTGCACGGGCGCTGCACGATCTGCCCACGGATTACGCGGAACTCACGGTGGAGCGTCTGAAGGCGGCGGTCGCCACGGGAAACGGGCGCCTGCGCACCGAAGCCATCCGTGTTCTCGCCACCCGCGGCGATGCGGCAGCCCAGGCCGAATTACGAGCGATCGCCGAATCGTCCGACATCAACGCGCAGGACCGGGCGGATGCGATCGTGGGACTAGGCCTGACGATGCCTCTGCCGCAGGAGTCGCTTTTCGTCCTTCGGTCGCTGCTCAAGAGCCCGGACGCCCCGGTGGCTCGTGAGGCGCTGCGCACGCTGGGGACCATGGTTCCGACGCAAGAAACGGCCGGTTTGCCACACGAGCCCACTTTTGCGGGAGCGCCCGCCGAGAAGATTCTGAGCGTCCAAGGCGACCCGGCGGCTGGCCGGCGGCTGTTCTTCCACCCGACCGGACCGGGTTGTTTCAATTGCCATCAGGTCGAACGCCGCGGTCGCGCGATCGGTCCCGATCTCTCTCATCTCAACTTCAAGCCCGAGCAAATCCTCACCGCGCTCCGCGAGCCGAGCAAAGACGTGGCCCCGGCATTCCTCCACTGGCACGTGAAAAAGAAGGACGGCACGGAAGGCTACGGTATCGATATCTTCCGCAACGACACAGCGAAGTTCTATCTCATCGATATCACGGGCAAGGTGACCGCTTACCGGCACGACGAAATCGCCGAGCGGGACGCGTTGCCACTCTCCATGATGCCGCCCGGCCTGCTGGATCGTTTCAGCAGGCGGGAGGTCGCCGACCTGCTGGCGTTTCTCCAGCAGGCCCGGGAGTAAAGGGCGTGACGGTGCGGTTTTGTTGCCTGAGTAGCGGCAAAGCACGCCCGTTCGAACTCAGTGCGGTGTGGCTGAGTCTTATGGCGTGGTGGTCTCGAAGTTCTTCTCCGTCGGGCTGAAGAAGTTCATGCCGTCATAGACCTGAATGTTGTTCACCGTGTCGGAGTCGGCGCCGCCGTCGATGAGCGTGGAAGCGACCGGCACGAAGAAGTTGGCCGAGCCCGAGGCGCTACCGAGATTCACCACATCGTTACCCGCCCCGGTAAGCAGCTTCACCGCACCGTAGAAGAACACGTTGCCTGCAACCGATGCATTTGTGTCGGTGCGCACATTGATGAAGTCGGCACCCGCGCCGGTATCGACCGTCACCGCCCCGAGGAAAGTGATGTCGTCGAAAGCGACCGTATTCGCGGCCGCGCCAAGCTTCGCCGAGACGGCTCCGAGCGCGAGGACGTGGTGCAGTTGCAGCGTCTCGTTCCCGGTCGTGGCCTTCGAGGTGACGTTAAGAGTATCGTGCAGATTCAGGATCTGGTAACCGCCATCGCGGCCGAGGTAGAGATTGTTGGCACCGGTGCCGCCCGTGTAGCTGAACTTGCCGTTGATATTGCCGCCGCCGAGGAAATTGGTGGTGCCGCCGCCCGCTTTGGTCGTGATGCTGACGCTGCCGAGATCAAAGGCATTGTTGATCGTCGCGCTGATGTTCAGCGCCCCCGCGTCGCCCTTTGCCGTGAAGCCGCTCTTCACGCCGAGATAGGCCGCCGCGATATTCAGCGCGTCGTCGCCCGCGCCAGTCGCCGTGTATTTCAAGCTGCCAAGCTCCACGCGCCCACCATTGATGGTGAGGTTTCCCTGGCCGGCGCCGAAGGTGGCGTTCATGCCGCCGCGCACTTGCAGGTAACCGCTTTCGACGGTCACCGTCGTATTCCCTGCGCCGGAGGTGGAGGTGAAACTACCGTAGATGCCAAGTGAATTGCGCGTCTTGAGCTTCGCGATGTCTCCACCGTCGCCAAGCGTGAGCTTCACGCCCTTGCCGCCGATCGTGGCATCGTAAACGTCGAAGCTCACCGTATCCACACCCTTGCCGCCCGTCACGGCCAGGCCGCCGCCGAACGTGAGGGTCTGGAACGTGTTGTTCGTATAGACCTCGCTGAATTCGTTCGTGCCGTCGCCCAGCTTCACGTCGGTCGCGCCGGTGATCACCACCGGACTGCCGCCGACGAACGTGATTTTGTCGTCGCCCGCGCCACCTTTGTAACTCAGTGCGCCGAGGGTCGTCGTGGCGAACACGCTGTTCACGCTCATCGTGTTATTGCCGTCGCCCAGGTCCGCAGACACCGCGCCGAGGAGTTGCACCGACACCGCGTTGAACGTGTAGGTATCCACTGCGTTGCCCGTGCTTTTGAAAGTGGTTTTGCCCGCTGCGGTCACGAAGCCGCCCCCGAAGTTCACCACATTCGTCCCACCGGTCTTTCCATCGGTCGTGATGCTGAAGTCCCCACCGAGGCGGAGGATCTGCGGGTTGAGATTCACCTTGAAGGTTCCCGTGTGCGCAGCCTGCGTGATGGTGAATTTTCCACCCACTTCGAACAGGTCTGGCTGGTTCAGCGCATCCTGGCCGAAGCCGATCGAGTCGTCTCCACCGCCGAGCGCGATTTCGAGTTTCTTACCAAAAGTGAACGACGCCTGCTGCGATGTCGTGATCGTATCCACCCCCGTGCCCGCCTTGATCGTCGAGTCGCCTTCCACGTCCAGGTGCGTGTTGTTGAACTGGAGTTTGTTTGTTCCCGCGCCCATGTCGATCGCCAGCTTGCCTGCCTCCAGGTCGGCCTCGAGCATCAGCGTGTCGTCATCCGCGCCGGAGTCGATCGAGAGCTTCCCTCCGACGTGAAGACCGACCGTCTTGATCGTGTCCTTGCCTGCCCCGCCCTTGATCGTCACATCCTTGCCGAAACTGGTGAAGAAGGACTCGAAGTAATCATCGCCTGCGCCGAGGTCGACCGCGACCGTGGTGACCGGTCCATGGATGTTCTGCGTCGCGGCGTCACCAAGGTCGGTGCCATTGAAGATGAGATGCGAACCCGCACCCGTGCCGACGCTGAAGCCGTCGCTGAGCGCCCCGAGATACACGGAGTTGGCATCGCCATCGCCGACGACAGTCAGCTTCCCGCCAGCATAAGTGGCGGTGACATTGGCGGGAGCGATGCGGGCTTCAAGGACTTCGATGGAGCTAAGGATCGGCATAAACGCTTGGATTTTGGACAGGGTCTTTACGCTGTGTCATACTCCTTCCAAGCATTATTTCGGGGGGCTTTCCGGCGGTTGCTCTGCTCAAGACCAGGCGCGAAGTCCTTGCCGAAGCAACATAAACAAGCAGGCGCAGTCTCCGCGAGGCGCGGGTCAGCGGAGCGGCTCCAACGCGTAGCGGCGCACGAACATCTCCGCGCCTTCGGTCTGGAGCAACACGCGGCCCTCGCTGGGCTTCACGTCGAAGGCTTCATTCACCAGCATGCCGTTGAGCACGTAGCGAAGCGTGTCGCCCTCGGCGAAGACTTCCAGCCGGTTCCACTCGCCGACGGGTTTTTCGACCTCAGCGCGTCCGCGAAATCCTTTTTTGTCCTCCCAATCGATGTCCCGTTTTTCCCAGTTGATGCGCCCTGCGGTCACGATCTGGCGCGGGGCTCCCTTTTTCCACACGCGCTCGTGGTCGCGATCGAGCACGATTTCGCTCGTCACACTCGTGGTCAACTCCGCGCCGTTATCGAGTCTGGGCGAGAGGACCAGGATATCGCC
Organism: Chthoniobacteraceae bacterium; assembly: GCA_044226525.1. GTDB lineage: Bacteria > Verrucomicrobiota > Verrucomicrobiia > Chthoniobacterales > Chthoniobacteraceae > VFJQ01. The sequence goes on from JBGAGV010000001.1 coordinate 192,450, forward strand.
GACGCCGCCTTCGATGATCTGGCACTCCACGCTGGCCATCCACGTGCCGGCGTAGGCACCGTGAGGGCCACGTGCGTGCAGCAGCAGGCCATTGTCCCGCGCGGCGTTTTCGCGCCTGGCCCATGTCTTTTCGCCCCACCTGAATTCGAGGGTGAGGTGATAGTCGCGAAACTCCCTCTTCGTCGCGACGTAGCCGAAGCCGCGCCCGCTGATTTTCAGCGTTCCATCGGCCTCGAACGTCCACACGTCCTTCGGGTCGTCGTGTGGCGCCACTTTAGGGTTGAGGTGATACTCCACCTCACCCGCCTTGATGACCTCGAGGAGGTTGACCTTTTCCTTCAGCGGCTCCGCCGCCGCCGCGCCCGCGACCGTCAGCAGCCCGACGAGAAAAGCGCGCACGTTCACGGCTTGTAATACGGTCCCATGTAGTCGAGCACCTTGGCGCGTAGTTCGTCGCAGTTGATCGCGCCGTTGTGCCTCCACACGATGTCGCCTTGCGGTCCCACCAGCACCGTGTGCGGAATGCCGCCGGGCCATTCGGGATCGATTGCTTTCATCAGATCCTCGGTGTTCGCGCCGGTGAAGACGTAGCTGTTCGTCGTTCGGCCTTCTTCCTTTAGCGATTTCTTGAGGCGATCAGAAAGGCCCGCACCTTGTTTCTCGAGAAATGCCTTCACCTGTTTCGCTGCCTTCGGGTCGTCGGCGCTGATCGTGATGAGCGCAAATTCGCGCAGGCCGAATTTGCGTGCCGTGGTGACTAGTTCGGGAAATTCCGCCACGCACGGCCCGCACCACGTCGCCCACACGTTGAAAAGGCGCACTTTGTTCGTCCCGTTTTTCCGCAGCGCCGCGACGCCCTCCGCATCGATCGGTTCCACATCCACCGGTGTCTGGTTCCACTTTTCCATCTTCGTCGCGACCAGCGATTTTTTGCTGAGCCACTTCGTGGAACACCCGTGCGGTTTGGTGACCGGCACCGGCACTGGGTGGCCCGCGAGCAGCGCTTCGACCGCGTTGCGAGCATCGGTCGATTTCACCGTGGCGGGGTCTTCGTAGCGAGAATCGTCGAGGTAACCCTTGTAGCGCAGCTTTCGCTCCTCATCGAAAAGGAAGACGTGCGGGGTGGCGAGGCAGCCATACGCCTTGGCCACCGCCTGCGTCTCGCCGTCGTAGAGATACGGGAAGTTGAACCCCTGTTCCGCCGCGTATTTTTTCATGTCCTCGAAACCGTCGTTGTATTTCGAGTAGCCGAGTTCGTCGATGCTCAAGCCATCGGGGCTGTTCGGATTGATTGCCACGAGCACGAGACCTTTATCCTTGTGGTCTGCCGCGAGTTTTTTTAGCCGCCCCTCCGCCGCATGCGAGTCCGGGCAGTGGTTGGAAATGAACGCGACCATGAACAGTTTCGCGTCCTTGAATTCGGCCAGCGTGTGCGTTTTGCCATCGATGCCCGGCAGCGAAAACTCCGGAGCGGCCTCGCCGATCTGCAAATCGTGGACCCCATCCTCGGGGGCTGAAGCGGCCAGGCAAAGCGGAACGGCAGCGAGGAGCGCGAGCGGGAGGCGGAGGAGTTTCATGAGATGGGGATGAGGGAACGCAATGATGCACGTTCCCACCCCATCAACCAACGACGGAAAGAAGCCTGAGGGAATATGCTCCGTAGAGCATGTAGTCCGATGGCGTGCCGCTACTTCTTCGGTGCGGCGCCCACGCGCCAGGCCAGCGAGGTGTTATGGCTGATGACGTCGTAAGCTTTGCCACCGAGGAAACCAGGGGCCGCTTCGCGCTGGTGCGATGATTTGAGCAAATACAGTCCTGGCTTTTCCGCGCTGTATTTCACGAAGCCCTCGGAGTCAGAGATCAACTCCTGCTCGCCCGCGCCGGGCGCAAAGAGGGTGACCTTTGCTCCGGGCAGCGGTTTGCCGCGGAGATAGACACACACCTTGCCGGGTGCCCCCGTCGGCACGAGATCGAAGTTCAGGCCGGGTTTGCCCGCGCCCCCGCCGACAGGCTGCCAGCGCGCGTAGAAGATCGGTCGGCGTGCGGGTTTTCCGGGGTCGCCCGGCTTCCCGATGACGGTGAAGCCCGCCTCACTTTGCACCGAATCCTTTGCGGCAGCGCCCATGAGTTGGAAGCCGTCCGCCAGCTTTTTCACCTCGAACCAATTCACCTGGCCTTCGCGAATGGCGCGTTCTTCCCGCGCGGCCCGGCTCTCTTCGCCCGACGTCTTCTTTGACTCAGTGGGAGCTTCGGCACCGGGCTTCCACGCCTGCGGCAGCATGAGCATGTCGAGTGCGCCGGGCGATTTCTCCAGGCTCTCCTCAAATTCACCGAAGCGAACGACAAGGCCTCCTTCGGGCGTGTCTTCGATCCACACGTCGTGCGCGGTGGCTGGAAAAGTGAGCGCGCCGGCGGCGAGGGCGAGGACGGTGGAAAAGAGGCGGGTGTTCATATCGTTCGGTCGTGCCTGCTCTACCACGGAGGCGCTTCCCCGGGTTTGCGATTCTTTGTCGATGAATTGCGGTCGCTATCTGTCGGCCAGCGCGGCCAAAAGTTGCGCGGCATGTTCGGCGGGCTTCACTTTGCGCAGGACGGCTCGCAGCTTGCCATCGGGGCCGATCACGAAGGTGCTTCGCTCGGTGCCCATATATTTGCGGCCATACATGGATTTTTCCACCCACACGCCGAACGCCTCGACGAGCGCGTGGTCTTCATCGACGAGGAGAGGGAAGGGGAGGGACTGTTTCTGGATGAATTTCGCGTGGCTGGCCGCGTTGTCGGTGCTGACGCCGAAGACAAGAGCCTTCCCCTGAAAATCCGGCCACGCGTCCCGGAGCCCGCAGGCCTGCGTGGTGCAGCCGGGCGTGGCGTCCTTCGGGTAAAAATACAGCACGACCGTCTGGCCTTTGAAGTCGCGCAGGGACACCTTTTTCCCGTCATAATCTCCGCCGACGGCCAGGGCGGTGAAAGCGGGTGCGGGGTCGCCAGGTTGGAGTTCCTTCGATTTCATCGGACGATCTTGCACGCCGGGTTCGGGTCGCCAAGTGCGGTTTCGACACACCCTGCGCTGGGGCGCGGATTTTTTTTGCACCGGAGGGGCTGGCCCGCGAGAGTAGTCCCCCACGCCCTCCATGAGTAACGACCCGCACGAACCGACCCCCGCGGCGAATCCGCTTGGGACGACCATGCGTATCGATCTCTCGCCCGAGGCGCTGGAGGAGGCAAAAAAAGGCAAGATCCCCGAGCCGCGCCGGCGCAGCGGCCCGATCTCGGTGGGGGCAGCCAAGCCGCGGGTGATCGTGCCGGCGGCGGGAATTGATTTTCAGCAGCTCCTCCAGAGCATCTACGACGCGGCGGTGATTACTGACCTGAGCGGCACCATCATGATGGTGAACGTGCGGGCGAATCAGTTTTTCCTGACCGCGCCCGGGCAACTTGCGCACCAGAGCATCCTCGGTCTGCTCGGCGATCCAGAGGAGCCGATCCTGCAGACGATCACCGAGGCGCTGAAGGCGAATCGTTTCGTGCTCATGCAGGCGATCTGTCCGCGAACGGACGGCACTTTTTTCCCGGCGGAGATTTCGGTGAATCGCCTGAGACTGGGCAGTGCGGATCATCTCTGCTTTTTCTTTCGCGACATCACGCTGCGCAAGGAGCAGGAGGAACGGTTGCGCACCGGCCACACCGCGCTGCAAAACTCCGGCAGCGGCATTCTCATCACCGGGATCGAGGGTGAGGTGGAGTATTGGAACCCCGCCTTCCTCGCGCTCTGCTGCCTGACCGAGGCGCGGCACATCGAGGCTCGCAACCTGCGGGATTTTCTCTGCGAGCCAGCCACGGCGGACGAAATCATCGCTTTCACGGCCCGCGGCGATGCGTGGTCGGGCGAACTGGAAATGCGCCGGCCCGATGGCTCGACGTTCTTCGGGCAGGTCTCCGTGGCGGCGAACCTGAACACGGATGGCGAGCAGGTCGGCATGGTTTTCTCGGTGCTTGACGTCACGCCGCAAAAGCGCGCCCAGCAGCAGCTCCAGTCATACGCGGCCCAGTTGCACAAGACGAACGTGCTGATGCAGGAGGATCTGAACATCGCGTCCGAACTCCACCGGGCGTTTCTCCCGTCCGATTTCCGCGCTTTTCCGCCGGGTGCCGTTGATGAAGCTGCGCGACTACAGATTCGGAACCTTTACACTCCGAGCGGAACGATCGGCGGCGATTTCTTCGACATTCGCGCGTTGTCGGATCACGAAGTAGCGATCTTTATCGCCGACGTGATGGGGCACGGCATTCGGGCCGCGCTGGTCGTGGCGACGATGCGCGGGTTGCTCGAGCAGTTGCGTCCGGTGGCCACCAATCCCGGCGAACTGATGACACAACTCAACGCCGCCTACGCCGCGATCTTCAAGCACTTCGGCGGCACAGTGGTGTTTGCCACGGCGCTCTATGCGGTCATCGACACCCGGACGGGTGTGCTCCGCTGCGCGAACGCGAGCCAGCCCCTTCCATTTGTGCTGCGGCGTGGGGAGGAGCGCAGCGAACAGCTCACGCTGCCGCGCTCCGCTGCGCTCGGCATTTTTGCGCACACCGCGTATGCCACCCGGGAGTTCCAACTCGCTCCGCGCGATCTGCTCCTTTTTTATACCGACGGCATTTCGGAGGCGGAAAATGAAAACGGAGACATCTTTGAGAGTGAGCGGCTCCAAGGCACGCTGAAAACCTTGTTCGACCGGCCCGCACAGGAGCTCTTGGACGGTCTGCTGGCGGAGGCCCGGGGCTTTTCGGGGCGCGAGATTTTTGAGGACGACGTCTGCCTGCTGGCCGTCGAAGTAGAACGCCTGGGCTGAAACGCGAAGAGGGAAGAAATCGGATGTCCAGACGTGCCAAGCCGACGTCCAACGGAGCGACCTCGAAGGCATCGAAATCGCGAACGAAAATCCGTCGCCCCACCAAAATGGCGACGCTGAAAAAAAGAAGCGTCCTGAGTGAGTGTGAAGAGCAGCTTCGCACCTTCATCGCCCAAGCGCCCGTAGCCATGGCGATGCTCGATCGGCAGCAGCGTTATCTCGCGGCGAGCGATCGCTGGCTGGCAGACTTCGGCTTGAGCGGACAGCATATCATCGGGCGCCGCCACTGCGACGTGATGGACAAGCTGCCGCGCCGCTGGAAAGCGGTGGATCGCCGCTGGTTTGAGCTGGGGGGAGGCGACTCGTTTGAGGAGCGCATCGTGCACGCGGACGGCAGCGAGCAGTGGGCGCGGCGGGAAGTGCGCCTGTGGTTCACCAACGACGGTGCGGTCGGTGGCATGATCATTTTCAGTGAGGATATCACCGCGCGAAAAAAGGCCGAGCAGGCCCTGCGGGAGAGCGAAGAGCGTTATCGGTTGCTGGCTGATTACTCGGAAGATTTTGTCGCGCTCAACGATGCGAAAGGGAACCGGATCTACATGAGTCCATCCTATTTTCGGCGCACGGGATGGTCGCCGGAGGATCTGAGCAGTAGCTCATGGAAGACTCGCCTTCATCCGGACGAGTTGCCGATGATCGCCCGTGCTCGCGCCGCTAACCTCGCGGGCGAAACCACGTCGATCGAACATCGCGTGCGTTGCCGGGACGGCTCGTGGATCTGGGCGGAAAACCGATGCAAGCCGGTGCTCGATGCGAATGGCAAGGTGCAGCACATGGTGGTGTGGGCGCGCGATATTACCGAGCGCAAACGACTGGAGAGCGAGGTCCTGCGCATCTCAGAAGGCGAACGGCAACGCGTTGCTGCCGATCTGCACGATGGCGTCCGCCAGGAGCTTCTCGGCATCGGGCTCATCCTCATGGACCTGCGGGTCGATCTCGAACATGCGCACGATCCGTTGGCCCGAAAACTCCGCGAGATCGAGTCAATGCTGGCGGAAGCGGCGGCGCATACCCGCGAAGTCGCGCTCGGCATCAACCCGATGGTGAGCCATGGCCGTGGTCTCGTGAGCGCCTTGCGCGGACTGACGATGATCACCGCCCGCAAATACCGGGTGCGGATTTCGTTTGCCTGTCCGACTCCGGTGCTGATCGAAGATCCTGTTGTGGCGAATGAGGTTTATCGCATCGCGCAGGAAGCGCTGCTCAATGCTGCGCGCCACGCGCGGGCGAAGCGAATCACCCTTCGGTTCACGGGGAACAGAAAGGAGGTTAGCCTCGCCGTGCGGGACGATGGCCGCGGCCTGCCGGCCAATGTCGCAGCTAAACCTGGCATGGGGCTCCGGTTAATAAAATACCGGGCCGGTCTGATTCACGGGCAGCTCAACATTCAGTGCCGTCGGGGTGGGGGAACCGAGGTGGTGCTGCGGGTGGCGAGGGCTTCGAAGGGGAAGACGAAGAGCTGAGGACGTCTTTAAGTCGCCTTCACCTGGGTCACGAGTTCGGTCAACGACGCGCGGGCATCGCCGAAAAGCATGCGGCAGTTATCGCGGACGAAGAGGCGGTTTTCGATGCCGGCGAAGCCTTTGCCCATAGAGCGTTTGAGCACGATGACCGTGCCTGCCTTCTCGGCTTCAATGATGGGCATGCCGAAAATGGGGCTGGATTTGTCTTCGTGAGCGGCGGGGTTCACCACGTCATTGGCACCGATGACGAGGCACACGTTGACCCGGTCCATCTGCGGGTTGATGGCTTCCATCTCGACGAGTTGCTCGTAGGGAACGTTGGCTTCGGCGAGAAGGACGTTCATGTGGCCGGGCATGCGGCCGGCGACGGGGTGGATGGCGAAGCTCACCTCGACATTGCGGTGCGCGAGTTCGTCAGCGAGTTGCCGGACCTGATGCTGCGCCTGCGCCACGGCGAGGCCGTAGCCGGGCACGATGACGACGTGCTGTGCGACGCTAAGGAGGAGCGCGGCTTCGTCGGCTTGGATTGGCTTCACCACGCCGCCGGAGACGTCGGCGCCGCCACCGCTTTCGACCGGCGTGCCGAATGCGCCGAAGAGCACATTCGTGACGGGGCGATTCATTGCTTTGCACATGGCGAGTGTGAGCAGCGTGCCCGACGAGCCGACCAACGTGCCCGCGACGATCAGCGCGAGATTGGAAATCGCAAAACCGTCCGCGGCGACGGCGAGACCGGTGAAGGAGTTTAGCAGAGAGATGACTACGGGCATGTCCGCGCCGCCGATGGGCAGCACCATGAGCACGCCGAACGCGAGCGCCAGCGCGAGGAAAAGCAGGAATAGGCCGATGGAACTGGTCGTGCCCGCCAGGAACACGCCGAGCACGATCACCGCGATGAGGAGCGCAGCGTTGGCAAACTGCTGGCCCGGGTAGGTGATCGGTTTGTCGAAGTGGCCTTCGAGCTTCGCGAAGGCGATGATGCTGCCCGAAAACGACATTGCTCCGATGACGGCGGCGAAAAGCATCGAAATGAGGAACGTGCTGCCGGCGGCGTGAGCGGCATGGCCGGAAAATTCGATCGTTGCCACCAAGGCCGCTGCGCCGCCGCCCGCGCCGTTGAACAGCGCGACCATTTGCGGCATCGCCGTCATTTTCACTCGATACGCGCCGACCGCACCGACGCCGAGGCCGGCGAGAATACCCACGCTCATGAGCGCGATATTGCCCGGGCTCGCGTGGAGCAGCGGCATCGTGGCCACCAGTGCGAGGAGCATGCCGGCGGCAGCTACGAGGTTGCCCGTGCGGGCGGTTTTCGGGGAGCTGAGAAGCTTGATGCCGACGATGAACAGCACCGAGGCGCCGAGGAAGGCGAGGGCGATCGGGGTGGTCATCATTTCTTTTTCCGGAACATCTGGAGCATGCGATCGGTCACCATGAAACCGCCGAAGACATTGGCCGCGCCGAGGACGACGGCGACGAATCCGGCACTCTTCGCGACCCAGCCTTCCGCGCCGGCCAGTGCGAGCATGCCGCCGACGAGGATGATGCCGTGGATCGCGTTCGTGCCCGACATCAGCGGCGTGTGCAGCATCGAGGGCACTTTGAAGATCAGCTCGAAGCCGAGGAAGATCGAGAGGATGAAGATGAAGAAGATGAGAAGCTCGGGGCTCATGACTGATCTGGTGAGCGGCGGATTTTAACGCAGAGGCGCAGAGGTCGCCGAGAGGCGCGGAAAAGTTTGGAAATCTCTGCGGGCTTTTTGCCGGACGCGCTCCTGTGTTGAAGGTTCCTTTTTCATGCGGTGGCGAGCTTTTCGTTCACGATCTGCCCGCCATGAGTCACGAGGCAGCCTTTGATGATTTCGTCCTCGAGGTTCAGGCGAAGGGACTTGGTTTCGCGGTCCCAGAACTCTTCCAGCAGCGCGGTGATATTTGACGAATACATCTGGCTCGCATGGACCGGCACGCAGCCGGGGAGATTGGCGAGGCCCACGATTTTCACCCCGCGCCGGTCGGCGATCTGGCCGGGTTCGACGTCCTCGACATTGCCGCCGCTTTCCACGGCGAGATCGACGACCACGCTGCCGGGCCGCATTTCGTCGAGCATTTCGGTGGTGACGAGAATCGGCGCGCGCCGGCCGAAAACCTGCGCGGTGGTGATGACCACGTCGGAATCGGCACAGAGTTTCTTCATCGCGTCGCGCTGAATCCTGAGTTGCTCCTCGGTGAGCGCCTTGGCGTAGCCTTGCGCGGTCTGTCCGGTCTCCCCGAGGTCGATCTTCACAAAGCGAGCACCGAGCGAACGCACCTGCTCCTCGACGACCGGACGGGTATCGTAGGCATCGACTTTGGCGCCGAGCCGTTTCGCCGTGGCGATGGCCTGCAGACCGGCGACGCCTGCGCCGATAATGAACACTCGCGCCGGCATGATCGTGCCGGCGGGTGTGGTCATCATGGGAAAGATTTTGTCGGACTGCTGGGACGCGAGGACCACGCCGGCGTAACCGGCGAGGCTGGCCTGCGAGGAGAGCACGTCCATTTTCTGCGCGCGGGTCGTGCGTGGCACGAGTTCCATGCTGATCGCGCTCACGCCACGCGTGGCGAAGATGTCCACCAGGTCGCGGGACTGAAACGGATCGAGCAGCGCGATGAGCACCGAACCGTCCTTTAGCGTGGCGGCTTCTTCGTGTGAAGGCTTGCGGATTTTCAGCACGATGTCCGCGTTGCTCATCAGCGTGTGGCGGTCGGTCTTCACGGTCGCGCCCGCCGCGATGTAGGCATCATCGCGATGTCCCGCGGAAAAGCCGAGGCCGGCTTCCACTTCCACCTGGGCGCCCAGCTTCACGAGTTTCGCGGCGTGATCGGGAATGAGCGCGACGCGCGTCTCTCCCGCATGCTTTTCCTTGGGAACGGCGATGGTCATCACGATGGGGGGCGCGAGAGGAGGCTGGTGCGGGAGTCAGCGAAGGTCACGTGGAGGGAATGCTCGACGCACTGCATGTCTTGGGCCTGCCGTGGTGAGCAAGCTGGATTTTCGGCAAACCACCATCGGGGCGAAAGCGTCCGATGGCGGTGTCGAGTCGCCGGGCTACCCAAATTGGCGAGCGACTCGCTCTGGAAACCTGCGGTGGTCTGCCGCGAAAGTGTGCGTTCACCCTTATCGATATGCCCTCACTTCGCTCTCTGCTCCTCTGTGCCGCGCTCGTTCCCTTCGCTGCGATTGCCGCCGACGATGGGTTCGTGAATCTCTTCGATGGCAAAACGTTGGACGGTTGGGAGCAGCACAGCGGTCAGGCGCAGTATCGCGTGGAAGAGGGCGCGGTGGTCGGAAAGACCGTGCTGAACACAGGCAACTCTTTCCTCTGCACGATAAAGAAATACGGCGATTTCATCTTCGAGTTCGAATTCAAGGTGGCGGACGACATGAACTCCGGCGTGCAGTTTCGCAGCGCTTTTTACGACAAGGAGACGACCGTTGAGATCGACGGTAAGCCGAAAAAATTTCCCGCCGATCGAGTGCATGGTTATCAATACGAAATCGACCCAAGCGCCCGGGCCTACACCGCCGGAGTGTATGACGAAGCACGCCGGGGCTGGCTCTTCGACCTGAAGAACAACGAAGCCGCGCGCAAGGCGTTCAAGAAGGGCGAGTGGAACAAGGGGCGCATCGAATGCCGGGGTGAGAGCATCAAGACGTTCATCAACGATGTGCCGGCGGCGGACCTGAAGGACGGTCTTACGAAGGAAGGCATCATCGCACTTCAAGTCCACGGCATCGGCAACAAGACGGAGAAAGCCGGCGAGGAAGTGCGCTGGCGGAATCTGCGGATCAAGGAGCTGAAGTAGGGCTCGGCGCGAGAAGAGACGTCAGGGTCCGAAAGATTTTGTAGGGCAACCGCTCCGGTGGTCCTACAAATCTTTGTCGTGGCAAGCGGGGCGTTTGCCCTACCGGCTCCCCTGTGAATGCGCTGCCACCCTAAAACTCCCGCGAACGCGGTTCGCGATCTTCGCTCGGGTCCGATGAGGGCACGGTCACGAACGGGCCGCCGGCGAGCGGTGCGGGGGCGCTGAAGGCGACCTCAGGGGTGTCGCTGGTCTTACCGGCGAGCGGGAAGTCCTTGCGCAGCGGGAAATAGGGATAGCCGTCCCACATCAGGATGCGGCGCAGATCGGGGTGGCCGCTGAAGCCGATCCCGAACATGTCGTAAGCCTCGCGCTCGTGCCAGTCGGCCGTCGCCCACAGATCGCTGACGGTGGGCACGGTGAGATCGTCTTCGCTCACGCGGACCTTCAGGCGCAGGTGCTCATTGCGCTCGAACTGCACCAACTCGTAAACCACCTCGAACCGCGGCTCTTCGCCGAAATTATCGACGCCGCTGATGTCGAGCAGGTAGGAGTAGCCTAGGTCGTTCTTGCAGAAGGCGCAGAGGTCGTGAATCTGCGTCCGTTCGACCAGCAGCGTAGTCTCGCCGCGGAATTCGGTCTTCTTCAACACCGCGAACTTCTTTTCGATCGCGGAGACGTCTTGAGAAACGGTCGTAGCCATGGAGTGAAATCGGGAAATCAGGCGTCGGCAGCGAGGGCGGCGAGACCTTCCTTCTGGGCGAGGAACGATTTCTCGCCGGTGATCTTCTGCTGAAGGCGCATGAGGCCTTCGATGAGCGCCTCCGGCCGGGGCGGGCAGCCGCTGATGTAAACGTCCACCGGGATGAGATTGTCGATACCTTGGAGCACCGCGTAGCTGCGATACATGCCGCCGCTGGAGGCGCAGGCTCCCATGGCGATGCACCACTTCGGTTCGGGCATCTGGTCCCAGATGCGCTTCACGGCGAGCGCCATTTTGTAAGTCACCGTGCCGGCCACGATCATCACATCGCTCTGGCGCGGAGAAAAGCGCATCACCTCGGCGCCGAAACGGGCGATATCGAAGCGGCTGGAGGCCGTGGCCATCAGCTCGATCGCGCAGCAGGCCAGACCCATCGGCATGGGCCAGAGCGAGTTTTTGCGCATCCAGTTAATCGCGGCATCGAGCTGTGTGAAAATGATGTTGCCCTCGATCTTCGAGTCGTAAGCGGCGGGCGCGACAGTGGTGCTCATGTGGTAAGGAATCTGTTTAGGCGGGAACGCCCAGCCAGCAAGGCAGAGTTTTCAACGTTCGCGTCTTGTCGTTCGACGCCGCGTCTCCACGCTCAAATTTAACCTTGGGCCGCTGCCGGGGCCGATGCCTTCTTTTTTCGCCCGGTGATCAGACACCACGCCAGATAGATGACTAGCAGCACGTTGATGATCAGGATCCAGCCGGTAATCCAACTGTGGTGCTTCAGGAGATGCGCGATTTCCACCGGCACATAGAGGGCCGCGCCGACGCAGCCGACCCATTCGGCCCAGCGTCGCCCGCGCCAGAGCCCGTAAGCCTCAGCAAACCGGATCAGGGCATAACCGCCCCCGCAGACGGCGAGCACCCACACATGCGTATTGTCCAGCCGGTGTGCGAGTTCGGCAAAAATCCGCGGCATCTTGTGGGCGGGATTGAGGCGGAAGTTCTTTACGATCCGCTCGAGCAGGATGTGTGTCTTGTGCTGGGTGATCCCCGGAAGCCCGACGCCGACGAGGAGCACAAGGAAGCCCTTGAGTGCTTCGATCACCGCTACCGTGCGCAGCCCTGCCTTCGAACCCCCTGGTTTCATGCAGTTCCGAAGCGGAAAAATTGATTCGCGGTCGCCTCAGTTTCCGCGGCGATTTGCTCGAGCGAGGAACTGCGGAGGCGGGCGACTTCCTCGGCCACGTTGCGCACATGGGTCGGTTCGCAGCGTTTGCCGCGATAGGGCACGGGGGCGAGGAAGGGGCAGTCCGTCTCCACCATGAAAGTGCCCGCTGGCACCGTCGCGACGGTTTCCTTCACTGGCCCGGCGTTCTTGAAGGTGATGATTCCCGTGAAACTCACGAGGAAGCCGAGATCGAGCAACTGGCGCGCGTGATCGGGTGACTTGCCGAAGCAGTGGAAAACTGCGCGCAACTTTCCGCCGTAAGGGCGGAGCAGGCTCAGCGTATCATCCCACGAATCGCGTTCGTGAATCACAACGTTCAGCCCCAGTTCCACTGCGAGATCGAGTTGCTGTTCGAAAACGATCGCCTGTTTGGCTTTGCAGGCGCCATCGAGCACGTCGGCTTCCGCTTCGCCGGGCAGCTCGGTGGAAACAAATCCCGCCGCACGTAACTCGACGCGTCGCGAACCCGCTCCCGGCAGCCGATGGTAATCCAACCCGCACTCGCCCAGCGCCACGACCTTGGGATGCCGCGCGAGGTCTCGCAGAGCGGAGATGAACTCGTCCGGCGCTTCGTCCGCGTTGCTCGGGTGCACGCCAACGGTCGCCCAGACCTGGGGATATTTCTCCGCCAGCGCGAGCGCGCGGCGGCTTCCTTCCAGCGTGGTGCCGATGGTGATGAGCCGCTTTACTCCCGCGGCCTCCGCCCGCGCCAGGACTCCATCGAGATCGGTGGCGAAATCGGGGAAGTCGAGATGGGAGTGAGTATCGGTCAGCATGCGCGGCGGCGCCTTAGCGCGAGGTCGCGGCGGGGACAATCGGGAGAGTGTTTTTTCCGCAAGAATCCGGTGAACTCACAGGAGCTGATAGGCATCCACATCCACCGTAACGATCACGTCCTCGGGCAGTGTGAGTTTGTCCAGCACACTGCGGAGGTGGCGGCTGAGGGCGCGGACGCGCGGGGTGCGAAGCGAAAGGTGAAAACGAAACTGGCCGTGGCTTTTTTCCAACGGTGCCGGGGCGGGATCGCCCATGCGCACGTTGGGTGGGAGATTTTCTTTCAGGCGCCGCGCCAAGGTTTCGATGGTGAGTTCGGTGCGCTCGCGATGCGCGCCGCGGACCTGCACGAGCACGAGATGTGTGAAGGGCGGCCAGTCGAAATTCTGACGCCACTGGCTTTCCTGATCCCAGAAGCCCTCGAAGTCGTGATGCCGCGCGAACTGGATGCTGGGGCTGTGCGGGGTGAACGTCTGCACGAGAACTTCGCCCGCCAGATCACCCCGGCCGGCGCGACCGGCGACCTGGGTGAGGAGTTGGAAGGTGCGCTCGCCGGCCCGAAAATCCGGCAGATGCAGGCCGAGGTCGGCGTTGACGATGCCGACGAGGGTGACGTTCGGGAAGTGGAGCCCCTTCGCGATCATCTGTGTGCCGACGAGGATATCGATCGTGCCCCGCTTGAACGCGTCGAGGGTTTCGCGGAAGGCGTTCTTGCGTTGCATCACGTCGGCGTCGAGCCGCTTCACCGTGGCTTCGGGGAAGAGGGCGGCGACGCTGTCCTCGACTTTTTCCGTGCCGACTCCGGCGTAGCGGATGCCAGGCGAAGCGCACTGCGGGCATTTGTTCGGCGCGACGGCCTGGTAACCGCAGATGTGGCAGACGATGCGGCTCGCCCCGCGGTGATAGGTGAGCGCCACGGAGCAATTCGGACATTCGCAGGTGTGCCCGCACTGCTCGCAGGTGAGCGACGTGCTGAACCCGCGTCGATTGAGAAAGAGGATGCTTTGCTCTTTGCGCTTCAGCCGTTCCTCGATCGCGGTGATGAGTTTTTCGCTGAGGATCGAGCCTTTGCGTTTCTGATCGTTGCGCAGATCGACAATGCGAATGAGGGGAAGTTGCTGGTCGTCCACGCGCAGGGTGAGGCGCAGCAGTTCGTATTTGCCGTGAATGGCGTTGTGATAGCTCTCCAGCGAAGGCGTGGCGCTCCCGAGCAGGCAGGCGCAACCTTCCATCTGCGCGCGCAGCACGGCGAGATCGCGGCCGTGATAGCGCGGCGTCTCTTCCTGTTTGTAGGAGTTTTCGTGCTCTTCATCGACGACGATCAGTCCCACGTTGGAGACTGGCGCAAACACCGCGCTTCGCGCTCCGATGACGATGCGTGCGCGCCCTGCGCGAATCTTGTGCCACTCGTCGTGGCGCTCGCCTTCGCTGAGGTGCGAATGCAGCACGGCGACTTCGTGTTGCGAGGCGGCGAAGCGCGATTTGAAACGCTCGACCGTCTGCGGGGTCAGCGAAATTTCTGGGACGAGCATGATGGCGCTCTGTCCGCGTTCGAGCACGAGATCGATCGCCTGGAGATAAATCTCCGTTTTGCCGCTGCCGGTCACACCGTGGAGGAGGAGAGGTTTCGGGTTTGAAGTTTCTGGTTTCGGGCAGAGTGCGGCGACGACTTTCTCGAAGACGGCGGTTTGCTCCACGTTGAGGTTGAGTTTGCCGGAGCCGACGAATTGCTCGTTCGCGAACGGATCGCGCTCCAGTTTGGCGGGCTCGACGATCACCAGGTCTTTCTTCACGAGCGCCTGCACGATCGCGTGGCCGGCGAGTTCGGCGACGGGCACCGGGCCGGCGGCTTGCGCGAGCGTTTCGATGATTTCTCCCTGCACGGGAGCGCGTTTTTTGAGCGTCTCGATTTCTTCCACGCTCATCTCCCGTTTGAGCCGTGCGACCAGACGCTGCCGATGGCTCAGCTCGCCTTTGCGAATGACATTCGGCAGCACCGCGCGCATGGCTGCTTCGAGGGTGCAGCAGTAATAATCCGCGATCCACGAAGCCATGCGGAGCAGCACGGGATTGAGCACCGGCTCCGCGTCGATGACCTCGGCGATCGGCTTAACCCCGGGCGCCTCGGTCGTGTCGCGCAGCTCGATGATGGTGCCGAGTCGCGTCGTCGTGCGCACCGGCACGCGCACACGCGAGCCGACCCGCAGCGTGTCCGCGACGGCATCCGGCAACGCGTAATCGAACGCGTTCGAGCCGGAATCATCAACGAGGACGAGGGCGTAACGGGGCATCGAGGAGGTGTCGCGTGTCCCTCGGTCCGTGGCAAGTCGGCGAACCCAGCATCCTCCGCTTCTGCTTCTTCATCTGCTTCCCGTGCCTCGCGCGGTCGGCCAGAGCGAAGCAGATGAAGAAGCAGAGCAGATCCGTGGTGCCCTACACGCTCACCGGGTCGAGCTTCCAGATGTCCTTGGCGTATTCGAGGATGGTTCGGTCGCTGGAGAACTTGCCCATGCGGGCGGTGTTCAGGATGGCCATGCGCGCCCACTTCGCGCGGTCGCGGAAAGCGGCATCGACCTTAAGATGACAATCGCTGTAGGAGCGGAAGTCGGGCAGGCACATGAACGGGTCGCTGTGGATCAAATTATCGCGCAGCATGTTCAGGCAGCCGGGTTCGTTCGGCGTGAAGTAGTTCGAGCCGACCCAATCGACAACCGTGCGAAGTTCTTCGTCTTTCTCGAGAAATTCGCCGGGGCGGAAGCCGCGCTTCCACAGGGCGGCGACTTCCTCGACGGTCATGCCGAAGATGAAGAAGTTTTCGTCGCCGACCTCCTCACGGATTTCTACATTGGCGCCGTCGAGGGTGCCGATGGTGAGGGCGCCGTTGAGTGAGAGCTTCATGTTGCCGGTGCCGCTGGCTTCCTTGCCGGCGGTAGAGATCTGCTCGGAGAGATCCGCCGCAGGGACGATGCGCTGGGCGAGCGAGACGCGGTAGTTCGGCAGGAAGACGACCTTGAGTTTGCCTTCGATGCGCGGGTCGGCATTGATCGTGGCGCCAACGGAGTTGATCGCCTTGATGATGCACTTGGCCATGTCGTAGCCAGGCGCGGCCTTGGCGGCGAAGATGAAGACACGCGGGGCCATGTCGAGGCTCGGGTTCTGCAACAGACGCCGGTAGAGGGCGAGGATATGGAGCAGATTGAGGTGCTGGCGCTTGTATTCGTGCAGACGTTTGATTTGCACGTCGAAGAGCGCGGCGGGGTTCACGTCGACGTCGGTGTGATGTTTGATGAGACGCGCGAGGTTGACCTTGTTCGCGTGCTTCACGGCCATGAAATCGGCCTGGAACTGCGCATCGTCGGCGAAGGCTTCAAGCCCGCGGAGCTTGTCGAGGTCGCGCTCCCAGCCGGGGCCGATCTTGCTGGTGATGAGATTGCTCAGCCCGGGATTGCAAGAAAGCAGCCAGCGGCGCGGGGTGATGCCGTTGGTCTTGTTGTTGAGCTTGCCCGGGAAGAAGGCGTCGAACTCGGGGAAGAGATCGCTCTTTACGAGCTGCGTGTGCAGGGCGGCGACGCCATTGACCGAGAAACTGCCGACGACGGAGAGGTTGCCCATGCGGACCATCTGCACGTGGCCTTCTTCGATGATGGAGAGTTTGCGCTTTTTCTCTACATCGCCCGGCCAGTGAGCTTCGACCTGTTCGAGGAAGCGTTTGTTGATCTCCAGGATGAGCTGGAGATGGCGTGGCAGGACTTTGTGGAAGAGAGGCACACTCCACTTTTCCAGCGCCTCGGGCAGGAGGGTGTGGTTCGTGTAAGCGAAGGTCCGGGTGACGATGCCCCACGCTTTTTCCCACGCCATGCCGTATTCGTCGTGCAGGATGCGCTGGAGCTCGACG
The DNA here is from genome assembly GCA_044226525.1 of Chthoniobacteraceae bacterium. GTDB lineage: Bacteria > Verrucomicrobiota > Verrucomicrobiia > Chthoniobacterales > Chthoniobacteraceae > VFJQ01. The sequence continues at coordinate 209,253 of JBGAGV010000001.1, forward strand.
ATGGCGATGGCGGGGTGAGTGTCGTTGAGCTGGACGACGACTTTCTCCGGCAGCTCGGTGAGGTCTTCGTTTTCCTTGCGGAAGCGGCGGAAAATATCGCGCAGCGAGCAGGCGACGAAGAAATACTGCTGCACGAGGCGCAGCTCCTTGCCACTTTCGGTCTTGTCGTTCGGGTAGAGAACTTTCGAGACGGTCTCGCCCATCGATTTTTCCTGCACGGCTTCGAGGTAACCGCCGCGGTTGAAGGCCTCGAAGTCGAACTCTGCCGACGCCTTCGATTCCCAGAGGCGGAGGTAGTTCACCGTGTTGGTGCCGTAGCCGGGGATCGGGATATCGTAAGGGATGCCGATGAGCTTTTTCGTGCCGGTCCAGCGCGGGACGTAGTTACCGCGATCATCGAACACATTCTCGACGTGGCCGTAGAGGTGGACCTCCGTCTTGTGCTCGGGACGGACGATTTCCCACGGGGTGCCGTAGTCGAGCCACGCGTCGGGCAATTCGACCTGGTGACCGTTGCGGAACTCCTGTTTGAAGAGGCCGTATTGGTAATGGATGCCGTAGCCGATGGCGGGCAGATCGAGCGTGGCGAGCGAATCGAGGAAGCAGGCAGCGAGGCGGCCCAGGCCGCCATTGCCGAGGCCCATGTCGTATTCCTCGGTGCGAAGGGTTTCGACATCGAGGCCCAACTCGTTCAGCGCGTGCTCGATCGTGTCGAAAACGCCCGCGTTGTAGAGGCTGTTGGAAAAAAGCCGCCCCATGAGGAACTCGAGCGACAGGTAATACAGGCGCTTCGTGTTCTTCTGGTGATGTTCTGCCTGAGTGGCGATCATCCGCTCGATAATGATGCTCTGGACGGCCTTGGAAGTAGCCAGCCACCAATCACGCTTCGAAGCGGTGGTGCGGTCGCGGGCGAGCGTGAACTTCAGATGTGCCTGGATCAGTTTTTTAAGACCCTGGATGGACAGATCCATGCTTGAAGAAAAATTCCCTGTTTCTTGCATAGCGATGGGAAATCGGTGCAACCGGCTCGGATGACAAGTGAAATGATGCGGAGGAACCCCGTTTAATCCCCGGCCGTGTGGCGCTTGCCACCCGGCAGAGCGCCGGTCACTGTCACCAGCGCGCTCTTTCGCGCGTCTTCCACCACCACTGCATGACCGAAGAACCCTCATCGCCGCCCGATTTGCCTGAAGAACAGGCGGCGCGGGATGTTGAGCTGATGCTTCGGGTGAAGCAGGGCGACATGGAGGCGTTTCAGGAACTCGTGGAAGCCCATCAGCATCGGGTGGTGGGCACGGTGGCGAAGATGCTGGGCGACGACGCCGAGGCGGAAGACGTGGCGCAGCAGGTCTTCGTGCGCGTCTGGCGTAGCGCCGGCCGTTATGAGCCGACGGCGAAATTCACCACCTGGCTATTCACCATCCTGCGGAATCTCGTCTTCAACGAGGTTCGCCGCCGCAAACGGCACCCGGCCATCTCACTCGATGCCCCGCGCGAACTGGACGACGAGCGCCCGCGCGACACGGCCGATCATCGGGTGAAGACGCCCGAGGCGGAATTGCTCGACAGCGAGATGATGGAAGCCATCCAGCGCGCCATCGATGAGCTTCCGGAAACGCAGCGCCTCGCGGTCATCATGCGCCGTTACGATGAGACCCCGTATGAGGAAATCGCCGAAGTGCTCGACCTGACGGTGCCGGCGGTGAAGAGCCTGCTGTTTCGGGCGCGGACGGAATTGAGGGAGAAGCTGAAACAGTATCTCGGGTAGAAGGCGAGCGGGCTGCCCATTTGTCCAATGACGCTGGCTTGCCGTTCGGCTTCGGCGCGGTCAAAACCCTTTCACTCCCATATGAATCGCCGCCATTTTCTCGCTACCGCCACCGCTGCCGGACTCGCTTCTCAATTTGGTTTTGCCCAGACGGAGAAAAAATGGCGGGTCGGCGTCATTGGTCACACGGGGAAGGGGAACTATGGGCACGGCCTTGATACGATGTGGGAAAAACTCCCGCAGACCGCAGTGGTGGCGGTGGCCGATGCGGATGAAAAAGGCCTCGCGGTTGCGCGGAAGAAGCTCAAGGACGTGCCTGGGTTTGCCGACTATCGCGCCATGCTGAAAGAGGCGAAGCCGGAACTCGTGGCGATCGGGCCGCGGCAGATCGACGAGCATCGCGACATGCTGATGGCAGCCATCGAGAGCGGGGCAAAAGGCATCTACATCGAGAAGCCTTTTGTGCGCACGCTCACGGAGGCGGATGAAGTGATCGATGCCGCGCAGAAAGCCGGCGTGCGGATCGCCATCGCGCATCGCAATCGCTATCATCCCGTGCTCGAAGAAGTCGGGCGCATCGTCGATGCCGGAGCGATCGGGCGATTACTGGAAATCCGCGGGCGCGGGAAGGAGGACGCGCGGGGTGGGGCGCTCGATCTGTGGGTGCTCGGCACGCACATCCTGAACATGGCCTTCGCCTTTTCCGGTCTGCCGCGGGCGTGCAGCGGCATCTTGCTGCAAGCGGGCAAGCTCGTCACCAAGGCCGATGTGAAGGACGGTGCGGAAGGGGTCGGGCCGCTCGCGGGCGATGAGGTCCATGCCCGTATCGATACCGAAAAGGGCGTGCCCGTGTATTTCGATTCCATCGCGAAGGCAGGCAGTGGCAATGCGGGTTTCGGGCTGCAGTTGGTCGGCTCCGAAGGGCTCATCAATCTGCGTGCCGACACCGAGCCGTTTGCGCATCTGGTCTCGGGCAGTCCGTTTCAGCCGGGCAAGGAGGTGCATGCGTGGAAGCCGATCAGCACCGGCGGTCCGAGTGTGCCGGAGCCGATGGAAAACCTGCGCGACCTCGTGATGACCCATGCGCGCGGCGGGCAGGATTTGATCGATGCGATCGAAGGGAATCGCCAGCCGCTGTGCAGCGCGGAGGACGGACGCGTTCTGGTGGAAACGATCAGCGGCATTTTTGAATCGCACCGCCAGGGCGGCCGCCGGGTCGAGTTGCCGCTGAAGGAACGCGATAATCCGCTGACGAGGTTGTAGGCATGGAGCCCCGGCGCTCCAGGTGTTTTCCCTGTCCAGAATCCGGCTTCGTGGACTCAGTGGGTATATGCCCCGCCCGCTTTTCCCGTTCGCGTTTCTGCTTTCTTTCGTCGCTTCGGTTTTTGGTGAGCAAGCTGATGTCGTAATCTATGGCGGCACGCCCGCCGGCATCGCCGCAGGGGTGGCGGCGGCTCGGGAGAAGGCGCGCGTCGTCATCCTCGAGCCGACGAAATGGATCGGTGGCATGGTCACGGGTGGGCTCACCAAGAGCGACCTCGGCCGTGCGGACACGATCGGCGGATTCGCGCGCGAATTTTTCACCCGCGCCGCGGCGGGGCTCGATCCGCAGTGGATGTGGTATGCCGAGCCGCATACGAACCTCGCGACCTTTCAAGTCATGCTGAGCGAAGCAGGGGTGAAGGTGGTGACTGGTCAGCGGTTGAAATCCGTCTCCGTCAGCGCCCATCGCATCGCGAGTCTCACCACGGAAGACGGCACGACTTACGAAGGGAAACAGTTCGTCGACGCAAGCTACGAAGGCGACCTGATGGCGAAGGTGGGTGTGAGTTACATCGTGGGGCGTGAGAGCCGCGCGCAATATAACGAACCGCTCGCCGGCTTCATGCCGATGCCGATTCGCCCGCGCACGGACGAGGTGATGGCGAATGTCTGCGCCTGCCTCGGAGGCACGGCACCGCATTACATCCACGGCACGCCGGCGAAGATTTCCGCGCTCGATGCGAATGGAAAGCCGATCTTCGGCGTGACCGCCGCGAAAGCCGAGCCCGGCAGTGCGGACCAGCTCACGCAGTCCTACAATTTCCGCGTCGTCGTCACGCAGCGCCCCGACTTGCTCGCGCCATTTCCCAAGCCCGCGACCTACGATGCGGCGCGCTACGAATTGCTCCTGCGCCTGATCAAAGCCTATCCCGCTGTTCGCTTCGGACGGCTTTTTCATCTCGGTGCCGTCGCGGGCGGCAAATACGATCTCAACGCACAGGGCCTGTTCTCCACGGACTATCCCGGCGGCAACACCGCGTATCCCGATGGAGACGACGCGACGCGCGCCCGCATCTGGCAGGATCACGTCGATTTCATCCAGGGCATGCTCTGGTTCCTTGGTCACGATGAGCGGGTGCCGCGGCCGTTGCGGGATGAGACGAATTCGTGGGGCCTCTGCCGCGATGAATTCGCCGACAACGGTCACTGGCCTTACGCACTTTACGTCCGCGAGGCGCGGCGCATGATCGGCGATTACGTGCTCGTGCAAAAGGATCTGCAGCGAGAAATCACCAAGCCCGATTCCGTGGCGATGGGTTCCTTTGTGATCGATTGCCACATCGTGCAACGCATCGTGGCCGAAGACGGCATGGTGGCCGACGAAGGCTCTTTTCAGGACGCGCCGGTGATACCATATCAGATTCCCTATCGAAGCCTCACACCGAAGCGCGGCGAATGCGAGAATCTGCTCGTGCCCGTGTGCCTTTCCGCCTCGCACATCGCCTACTGCTCGCTGCGCATGGAGCCGGTGTATATGGCGTTGGGTCATGCCTCCGGTCTTGCTGCGGTGGCCGCGATGCAAAACCAGAAGCCGGTGCAGGAAATCGACGTGCCGGCCCTGCGCGCGAAGCTGCGCGAGCAGAAACAGGTCTTCGAGCTGGTCGGTCAGGACGCGATTCTCACCGCCGATAAACTGACGGGTATCGTGGCCGATGACGAAGAAGCTCGCTTCACCGGTGTCTGGACGGCGAGTAACTTCGGTGGTGGCGGCCTCGAAGGCTCCTCGCATCACGATGCCAATGGCGAGAAGGGGGCGAAGTCCGCGCGCTACGAGCTGAAAGTTCCTGCCGCCGGTGAATACGAGGTGCGTCTTTCTTATACGCCGTCTTCGAATCGCGCGACGAATGTGCCTGTCGCGATCGAACATGCGAGTGGCGTGGCGCAGGTCGCCGTGAACCAGCGGCTCACGCCGCCGCTCGACAAATTTTTCGTCTCGGTGGGGCGCTTCTCGTTCACGCCGGAGAAACCGGTCGTCGTGACGATCAGCACTGCAGGCACCGATGGCTACGTCGTCGCGGACGCGGTGCAGCTTGTGCCCCGGTAGTCCTAGGATTCCGGCGCCGACACTTACAGGCGTTTCACGCGGAAATTGCGGAACGCGACCGGATCGGTGTGGCCCGCGAAGCCGATGTAACCGCTGGTCTTGTCGAGGCCCTTCGGCACGGTATGCAAGGTTGAGCGGTCGATCTTGTCCAGATCGGCCTCAAGGATGCGCGTGCCGTTGAGGGTGACCTTGATGTGCTGGCCTCGCACTTCGATCTCCTCGAAATTCCATTCGCCGACCGGGCGCAGGAAGCCGTGCTTCGCCGGCACGCAATGATAGACGGAGCCGTGATATTGATAGGGCTTGAGCGGCGCGGTCGGGTGCGCGGCGTTGTAACCGTCGCTGTCGAGCACCTGGATTTCGAGCCCGTCGCTGGACGAATGCCCGCCGAGCGGCGTGCGCAGGGCGATGCCGTTGTTGCCCCCGGGCGGGAGCTTGAATTCGAAGCGCAGGATCATGTCGCCGTATTCTTCTTTGGTGAGCAGATCGCCGCCCTTGCCCGGCTTGCACAGGATGGCGCCGTCTTTCACTTCGTAGTTTTCGACCGCGTTCTGCCAGTTGCTCAGGTCCTTGCCGTTATCGAGCCGCACGAAGCCTGCCTCGCTGTCGCCCGCAAGGATCTTGTTCGCTTCTTTGGGCGCAATTTCGCGAATGAACACATTGCGCCAGCGAATCTCGCTGCCGTGGGTCTGAAGCTGAATCGGGCCCTTCGCAAACGCAGGGTCGCGAATCTCGTTCGGGTCCCCGGCGGCGGGTTGCGGCGCTTTATCGTCCTTCTTCCCGTAGGCGAGGTAGCCCGCTTTTTTATTGGCGAAGAAGTTCTCCAGCACCGCGTTGTCCACGACCGTCTCGCCGTTGAAGTTCACCGTCACGCGTTCGCCGATCATCCGGATCTTGAACTGATTCCATTCGCCGAAAGGCTTGTCCATTTTCTTGCTCGGGTCCTTGCCGGGCGAGCCTTTGCTGTTGTTCCAGAGCCCGCCGGAGCCTTTGTCCTGGCCGAGGCCACGGGGATCGCCCTTGGTCGAGTCCCAGATCTGCACCTGCGGAATGCCGCGCAGATAGACGCCGCTGTCGCCATCCGGCAGGGCCTTGTATTCGACCCACAGTTCAAAGTCGCCGTAGTCTTTGTCGGTCGTGAGGTAGAGGCCTTTGCCATCGTTCACGAGTTCGCTATTCTCCACCCGCCAGTGAGCGTTGACGTGATCCGTGCCCGGATTGCCTTTCTTGTCGGTGAGTCCCCCTTCGATCGATTTCTTCTTGTAAGCGGCCTGCTCTTCCGGGGAGAGCTTCGAGAGGTCGGTTGGGTCCTGGGTTCCCCAGCCATACCAGCCGGAGAGGTCTTTACCGTTGAAGAGGGGAGTGAAGCCTGCGGGTGGGTTTTCCGCGCGAGCGAGGACGGTGGCGAGGGCGAGCGGGAGGAGGAAGCGGAGGTGTGGCATGGAGGTCTCAATTTAACCTGGTGAGCTATCAGGCATTAGCCTCGCGAACAGCTTGAAAACGAAAAACACCTTCAGGGGAAGCCTGACGGCGGGCCGCCAGAAACGCCTTTACCCTGGCCGGTATGCCGGGTATAAGGGCGCCGCTTTTGAGATTCCTAGCCCAACCTTTAGGAGCGTTCTTTGTCCGCGTCGTCTTCGCGGTGACTGCAGTCACTCCAGGCACTTCGTTGCTCGGGCAGGCTGCTGATCAACCCGGCGCGGCTGCTTCGTCGGATCCAGAGAAGCGGCTTCAATGGCTCAAAGCTCACCTGCCTCCGAAGGCGGCTCCCACGCCGCGGGTGAGCGTGGCCGAGACACCTGCGGCGGACACGCCCTCGCCTCGGCCGAAGGTCGGTTTCCGTTCCAGCCAGAGTATCAGCACCCGGGCAATGGAGGCTCAGTCGTCAGAGTCCAGAGGCTCGGGAAAGCGTTCGACGAAAGAATCGAAGACACGCCTGGCGGAAAAGTCTCCCGAGAAAACTACGCCTGAGCCGGTTGCCAAACAGACCACGCCTGCTCCGGCTTCGGAGGCGAAGACCCGGCTGGCAGAAAAAAGTCCCACCAAAGCCAGCCCGGCACCGGTGGCAAAGCTCACCACACCCGCTCCTGCCGAGCCGAAAATTCACCTCGCGGAGAAGAGTTCGGCAAAGGCCACCTCAAACCAGGCGGAAGCCATGACTCGCCTTGCGGAAAAGAACGCGAGTAAAGCGACGCCAGCGCCCATCACCAAGCTGGCCCCGCTGATCGAGACCACTCCGACGAAGAGTCGCACGGCTGAAGTTCGCGCGACGCCTGCGCCGAAGCTCGCACTCGCCCCAGCGATCACGGCGATTCCGCCCTCCAGGACGGTAATCACTTCCTCATCGAGTTCCTCGAAGACGCGCCTCATCATCGAGTCGATCCCGGAAGCCTCGTCGAACCGGGTGAGCGGGCGTTATCCGTGGAAGAGCAATATCGTCACGACCGTCTTCTGGGTGGGGGAACCGGTGAGCGGAAATAACTTCACACCGAACTACGCCAGTTCGTGGGACGCGAGCTGGTCGCGGACTTATGGCGGCTTCGATAACCCCGATCCCGCCGCTCGGCGCAACTACATCCCGGTGAAGTTCGTCCCGCAGCAGAACCCGTTTTATTGCGCGCTGCCTTACAATGACGTGACCCGTGGCACGACCAAGCCTGAGTCGCGCCGCTGCATCCCGTGGTTCCGCGAAGCCTTTCAGCGGGAAGGCCAGTCCGTCTGCCGCAACCGCTGGGTCGCGATTCGCAATCGCGCCGGCAAGGTCGCGTATGCGCAGTGGAGCGACTGCGGCCCGTTCCGCACCGATCACTGGCAATATGTCTTTGGCAGCGAACGCCCGAAGCCCAATCTCAACGGTGGCGCCGGTCTCGATGTTTCTCCCGCCGTGCGCGATTACCTCGGTCTCTCCAGCACGGATGTGACCGACTGGAAATTCATCGACACCAAGGATGTGCCCCACGGTCCGTGGGCGCTCTATGGCGACAACAACACGCTGGCGTCAAAGAACAGCCGCGGCTCGAAGTCGGCGAGTTCCCGCTCGGGCGGCAATGCCGGCTCGATGCGAGTGAGCGAACTGTAGCATGGCGGGTGGGGACACCCGCCATGCCAGCTGCGGGAGAGCTTAGCGGTGATAGGCCGATGCGTTCTGCACCGGATTGTAAACCCCGTGGGCGCCGCGCGTGGGGGCGTAAACAAAGCCGTAACGGTCTTTCTTCACATCCACCGGCTCGAGCAGCATGTGTTTGTTGTTCGCTTTTTGCGTGTATTCGATCAGCACGCGGGCGGTGCCATTGAGGCCCCACATTTTGAATCCGGTGCCGAAGAGGCCGCCATTGGGGTAAAGCTCATCGAGGCCGGCGATGGCGTGGAAGCAGTTGATAGCCACTTTGTCCTTCCGATAGAGCCGGTCGTCGGCGCGGTATTTGATCGTTCCCCGGTCGAGCAGGCGCTTGCGGTTTACGCCGAGGTCGAAGGCTTCTTTTTTGATCTCGTAGGGGCCCCACATCGCGACGGCGTTTTTCACGTTCGTGGCCAGTTTAATCGTGGTCTTGAGATCGAAGCTCTTGCCCGGCGACAAGGGACAGGTGTTGTTCGTCGCGATCGCGCGGCTGGCGAATCCATTGAAGACGCACAGGTCCGGGTTGGCGGGGAAATCGTTCGGCAACCAGCTGATCGTGAAGGCCTCGAACTCGCGATTCTTGTATTTTCCGCGGACGAGGCCCGAGGTCAGCCGCGGCTGCTTCTGATCGGCCAGCACCCGGATGACGGAAATGAAGGAATGAGAAAACTCCGGATCGTTGCCGCGATTCTCGTAGGCGAACGGGATGATGAAATAGCGGTCGTGCGTGTTCTTTCCTTCGCCGAGTCGCTCCGAAATGTGGTTCTTGATGCGATTGACGATCTGCTCGTAGAGCGGTGTGTCGTAGTTGGAAAAATCGACATCCGGCTTCAACCAGCCGGCGTGTGCTGCGAGGGAAAGACTGAGGAGGATGAGGAGCGCTCTCATCCCCGCCGTTTACGCGAGGGACGAGGCCTGTGTCGAGGGGAAGTGATCCGTGCTGTGGGCGGTGCAGTCATCGAGGGACGATGGATTCGACGAAATCGCGCACGAGGGGCGAGGCCTTGTGCGGGCGCCAGGTCAGGGCGACGGGAAAGCGCAGTGGAGCGGGTTTGATTTTGCGCAGGGGCACGCGACGCGGGAACAGGCAGGCGAGGCTGTCGGAGACGAAGGCGGCACCGGTGCCGGATTCGATGGCGGCGATCAGGCTCATGATCCCGTCGCACTCCTGCACGGGTTCAAATTTGAGGCCTTGGTCGCGCAGCCAAGCGGCGACGCGGTCGTGGTATTCCGGATAGTCGGCCGCGGAAAAGGTGAGGAGGGGAAGACCTGCGAGTTTGCTGGCGAAGATGGCCGGAGAACTCGCGAGCACATGCCGCGGGGGAAGCGCGAGCAGCCAGCTTTCCTCGCGCAACGTCAGGCACTCGGTGCCATCGGGGCGATCAATGGGTTCGGCGCCGATGGCGAGATCGAGTTTGCCCGCGCGCAGGCCGGCTACCATTTCCATGGTGGAGAGATCGTGCAGTTCGGCGCGAGCGTTGGGGTGCAGGGCGGTCCAGCGTTCGATGGCGGCGGGCAAGTGCGGCGAGGCCAGTGTGGGTGCGTAGCCGATGTGGATGACTTCCGTCTTCGCGGTTTTCCGCACCGCGGCAACGGCCGCTTCGGCGCGCGAGAGGACGGCACGGGCTTCGCTCACGAAAGTTTCGCCGGCCGGCGTGAGGCACACGGCGCGGGAATTTCGCTCCAGCAACCGCACCCCGAGTTCGCCTTCGAGATCGCGCATCTGCCGGCTCAAGGCGGGTTGCGCCACGCGCAGGCTGGCCGCTGCTTTCGTAAAGCTGAGCGATTCGGCGATGGCGACGAAGTAACGCAGGTGGCGGAGTTCCATGTGGGGCGATGATGCCGCAAAGGTATCGCTGCGCGAGCCACAAGGTATTGGGCAGCTAAGCGAGGCGGAGGCATCATTCGTCCATGATCACGATTCGCAAATCCAACGACCGGGGCCATGCCGACCATGGCTGGCTCGATAGCTACCACACCTTCTCTTTCGCCGATTATTACGATCCGGCGCACATGGGCTTCCGCTCGCTGCGCGTCATCAATGACGACCAGATCGCGCCGGGCATGGGCTTCGGCATGCACCCGCATCGCGACATGGAAATCTTTTCCTACGTCCTCGGCGGCGCGCTGCAGCACAAGGATTCGATGGGCAACGGCAGCGTGCTCAAGCCCGGGCAGATCCAGCTCATGAGCGCGGGCACGGGCGTGCAACACAGCGAGTTCAATCCTTCGCGCAGCGAAGGCACCCACATTCTGCAGATCTGGATTCAGCCGTCTGAACGCGGACTCACCCCCGGTTATACCGAGTGGCATCCGAACGCGACCGACGATGCCGCCAGCAAGGTGCTCGTCATCTCGCCCGACGGACGCGACCGCTCCGCGACGATTCATCAGGACGCGGAGGTGTGGCGCCTGCGGTTGAAAGCCGGCGAACAGGTCACGCACGAACTTCGCGTGGGGCGCGGTGCCTGGGTGCAGGTGGCGCGCGGGAAGGTGACGCTCGACGAAGCGGTGCTGACGACCGGAGACGGCGCGAGCACGGAGACGGCGGGCACGCTGACCTTTGCCGCGAGCGAAGATACCGAAGCGCTGCTTTTCGACCTCCAGTGAGGGCGGGAGAAACATCCAACACTCAACATCCAACAGCCAATCCAACACCCATCCACTCCAATGACCAAAGTTCTCGTTCTTTACTACTCCATGTATGGCCACATCGAAACCCTCGCCGGCGCGATCGCGGAAGGCGCCTGCGAAGTGTCTGGCGTGGAAGTGACCGTGAAACGCGTGCCCGATCTGCTTAGCCCGGAAAAGCTGGCGCAGGTCGGGGGCAAGGTCGATCAGGCCGCACCGGTCGCCGATCCGAAGGAACTCGGCGGTTACGATGCGATCATTTTCGGCACGCCCACGCGGTTTGGAAACATGACGGCGCAGATGCGCAATTTTCTCGATCAGACCGGCAAGCTCTGGATGGAAGGCGCGCTCGTTGGCAAGGTCGGGAGCGTTTTCACCAGCACGGGCACGGGCGGGGGAAATGAGAGCACCATCCTGACGTTTATTCCGACGTTGCTGCATCATGGGATGATCTATGTCGGGCTGCCGTATGCGTGTCCGGAGCTGCTGGATGTCAGCGAAGTGAAGGGCGGGTCACCGTATGGGGCGGGGACCATCGCCGGGCCGGATGGGTCGCGGAAGCCGAGTGCGAAGGAACTGGCCATGGCGCGGTTCCAAGGGAAGCACGTCGCTGGGGTGGCGGCGAAGCTGAACGGGTAGGCCGGGCGAGAGCGCCGGCGGCAAGGCGGGCCGCCGGCGGTGGGTGAAGGGGGAAGGGGCAGGGCCGTGTGTTTATTGTGTCTATTGTGTCTGTTCGCGGCGGACTTGCTGGGAGCAGGCGGATCGAGACCCGGACCGCATCCCCGCCCGCGACGCGATGCGGGACCATGCGAGCGCATGGGTTTATTGTGTCTATTGTGTCTGTTTGAGTGGATCGCACAGAGTCGGGGGGGGGAGGGCTTTGAGGAGGCTGGAGGCATGAGGAAGGGGAGCCTGCGGTAGCCCCTTCCGCCATGGCGGGATCCACCTTCACGGTGGCCGTCCCGCCAGACGGGACTGCAGTCCATGGCGCGCTGCGCCTGGGTTTCGTGGCAGAACTCCGAGCGGTGAACGGACAGAAGGAGGGCATGACGTGCTGATTTTCGCCCGAGGGAGCCGGATCACCAAACGGTCCATTCCGTTCTGTTCCGTGCATTCCGGCTTGTCTCGCCATCAGGGGCCGCCGGAGGGACCGCGGGTCTGCAAAGAGGAGCGGTTTTATGACAAATCCCTACCGGATCGGTCGGCGGAGCTCGCTGCTCGCGCCCACGAGAGTCATTCGGCTCTCAATGGTGATTATGGAAAATCTCATCCATGAACGGTTTCGTCGCGCCGTTGAGCGGTGAGAATTACAGAGAAACTCCAGAGTAAATCAGGAGGCGGATCCAAGTCGGTTTTCGCGCGCTTCCAACCCCTTTTCGAGCCCCGGGGCAGGGCTGGCATGGTGGTCGCTATACTACTTATAGAAAGTATAACAAATCCCATGAATATCAAAAGCCTCTTCACCAGCCTCTTCACCACCGCCCTCCTCGCCGCGAGCGCTTCCGCCGCCTTCGATCTGGGCACCCCTGCTTCTTCCACTCCTTACGAGCCCTATTGCGGCCCGGTGAAGCAGGTCCTCTCCAGCCTCCCCGGCCAGAAGGCCGATATGGCCAAAGTTCAGACCCTCCTGAAGACCGGTTACGGCTTCCGTTACTCCTTCACCACTCCTTACCTCCCGGCCATGCCCGACGTGACCGCCAAGACCCGCAGCGGCGATTGCAAGGCCAAGAGCCTGTGGCTGATCAATCAGCTCGGCGACCGTAACGTGCGCTACATCATCGGGAAGGCCCGCAGCACCAGCAAGATCAACCACGCGTGGGTGATGTGGAACGACGGCGCCAAGTGGTGGATCCTCGATCCGACGAACGTTTCCCGCCCGATCGCCGCGGATTCCGTGAGCAGCAACGAATACATCCCGCTTTACAGCTACAGCGCCGGGCGTGCGTATCGCCATGGGGCCAGCAGCCTGACGGCCAGCGTGGCCAGCGGCCACGCGGCGGTGGCCGGCCGCTAATCGGCGCGAGAACGACCGAAAAGACAGTTTATTCATGGGCAAGGCGCTCCGGACCCCGGGTGGGGAACGGGGCGCCTTGTTTTTTTATTTGGAGTGAGAGCGGAGGAATGGATGGCGAGTCCCCGGCTTATTTGGTCTTCATCACCCGCACGGCGTTCCAATCGGGAGGAGGTGGAGTCTTCTCGAACCCGCGGCAGTCTTCGAGGTAGTCGCTGGCGAGCCAGTCCTCGGGCAGGGCAGCGAGCACCTTTTCGAACTTCCCGGCGGCAGCGGTGAACTCCCGCTGGCGGAAGAGGCGAACGCCTTCCTCGTGATCGGCCAGCCAAGCCGGTTCGGGACCGGCGCTGCGTTCGTCGAGGACGGTGAAAAGCTCCAGCGGCACGGTCTTGCCTTTCGGCTGGTTCAACCCCGCCGTGCGGAGGTGGAAGACGTCGCGCACAAACCCGGCGACATCTTTGCCGATGATCAGGTCGGTGTGATATTCCTTGGTGAGGCCTTCGAATCGACTGGCGGTGTTCACAGCGTCGCCGATGAGGGTGACCTCCATTTTCGCTTCGCAGCCGAGGTTGCCAACGATGGCTTCGCCGTGATTGATGCCAATGCCGAACTTGATTTCCAGCATGCCGTTGGGAATCCAGCGGGCATTGAGTTCCGCGAGACGGTTGCGCATCTGGACGGCGGTGCGGACGGCATGGACGGCATCGACTTTTTCGCCCTGCGAATAGATGCCGCCCCACTGTGCCATGACGGCGTCGCCGATGAATTTGTCGAGCGTGCCGTGGTTGGCGAAGACGATTTCGACCATGTGGGCGAAATACTCGTTGAGCTGTTTCACCAGCGTCTGGGCATCCCCGCTCTCGGTGATGGTGGTGAATCCGCGCACGTCGCTGAAGAGGACGGTGACTCGTTTGCGCTGGCCGACGAGGCTGTTGAGGTAACTCTGCGGATTGTCGAGCAACTCCTTCACCACATCGCGGGAGACATAACGCTCGAAGGTCTTACGTAGCCGGGCGCGTTCGAGCACTTCGATGAGTTGCTGCCACACAATCGATGTGAAGCTCGAACCAACGAGGGCGACGAGTGGGCTGAAGACGGGGATGACGAGGTTCAGATGATCGAACGCCAGCACTGCGCCGAAGAAACAGAAGAGGCAAAGAGTGATCAATGCGGTGAGGCGAAGGAGGGGGTTGCGCATTAGCCGTCCGATGAGCACAGCGAGCAGGCCACCGATGCCGATGAGGAGCAGGTCCACCCAGAAGGGGCTTTCGTGGAGAAACGAGCCAGTGAGGATCGCGTTGAGTGCGTTCAAGTGAAACTCCGGCCCAGCGATAATGCCAAACGGGCTGTCGAGAACGTCCTTATGATAGCTGCCATGGGGGCCGATGAGGACGATCTTATCGCGGAAGAATTCGCCGCTTTGATAGTTGGCTTCCCATAGCGACGGGACGAAAATATCAGCGATCGATTGGGAACGGCCTTGTTCGAGCCGCAGGGTGTCTCCTTTGTAAGCAAATCGGATCAGGTGCGATTCACGACTCTTCGGCACCAGTTGACCGAAACCGGCTTGGCCAGCCATCCGCACCGCCAGTGATTCAAAGACATGATCGTCCGGGTGAGGTTTCAGATCGGCGAGTTCTAGAAGGGTGGTCTGAAACTTGAAGCGGCGGGTGACGCCGTCGAGGTCCGGGAACATGTTGACGAATCCGAGACGTGGATCCGCGGCGTTGCCGACGAGGGAAGGAGGCGGCGGACTGATCTGTGGCGCCTTACTGATACCGCGCACCACGTCGTCAATCTGACTGCCGAGAACGACCCGGTCGCGCCATTTGTCCAAAGAGGCGCGGAGGGTAGAGTCCTCCGGCTTTTCCCCTTTGAGCATGTAGTCGAAGCCCACCACCCGTGCCCCTGCGTTTTCGAGCCGATCAAGGATCGCTGCGAACACATCTCGTGGCCACGGCGGCGGCTGTTTCATCCGTTTCAGGATGGGCGATGCCGCGAAATCCTCGTCCCAGAGCTGGTCGAGGGTGTGGGAAGGGGCATCGTCGGCGAGGAAATAAACGCGGGGGTCCTTCGGAGCGGACTTACCGCGCTGCGCGACCCAGTCCTGAAAGCGGTTTTCAAGGACCAGATAGGGAAAGTTCAGCGAGAGATACAGCCCGGTGGAGCAGAGGTAGAGGAGCGCGACCAAGGTGCTGACGCCGGTGGCGGACACCCCGAGGTTATGATCGTTGAGCCACTTCTTGAGGGACATGGTGCGACGGTTGTTATCGGACGGAATCGGAATGGTCGAGCCTCGGAGTGGAGGGTTGGTGTCCAGGCTTCAGCCTGTCGGAAGGGTGGCGGGACGAAAATCGTGGCCGTTGGTGAAGGAGGGGGGCAGGCTAAAGTCTGAACACCAACGACCACTGGCGGGGAATTCCCGGCTTGACGGGCGGGTCATCTTTTCGGAAAGGAGCGCCGTGCAATCGGCCAACCAGCTTCGCACGCAGTGCTTCCTTCTCGCCATCTTCTCGCTCCTCAGCGTTGGAGCAAAGGCGGTCATGCCTTTTTCCGAGGCGACCGTCACCCGGCTTCAGAATACCGTCACCTTTGGTGATTCGGTGGTCAAAGCGCGCCGGTCGGCGGCGGCGGGGGATGTCATCAAGGCGAAGAACTACCTGCTGACCGAGACCGATTCACGGGCGGAGCTGAAATACCCGGACGGCAGCCTCGTCCGCATCGGCCAGAACACGGTGTTCACCTTCGAGGCCGATACGCGCACGCTGTCGCTTGAGAAGGGTTCACTCATCTTTTACATCCCGAAAGGGCAGGGCGGCGGCACCGTCCGCACCGCGTCGATCACCGCGGCCATCACGGGCACGATCGGCAAGGTGGCGGACAACATGATCGCCATTCTGGAAGGCGAAGTCCGGCTCGTGCCCTCGGGGCGCATCGTGGCCGCCGGGTCGTTTGCGATGGTCAACCCGGATGGCACGATCTCGATCCAGCCGTTTGACCCGGAGAAAGCGATTGGGGGCAAGCTCATGGATTTCGGCGGCAACATCGCCAACTTCGACGAGCACCAGCTCATCTATCAGCCGCCGCAGTTCACCAATCCGACCCGCGACATCATGGACAATCTGGACACGATCGACCGGACGGGTAATCATCCCGGCGCGCAGCAGCAGCAACTGCCGCCCGATGTGATCAAACCGGGCACGCGGACGACCGTCCCGCCGCCGGAATCCAAACCCGATCAGTCCAACAGCCAATACTAAGCCGCGATGAAACGACTACTCCTTTCTCTTCTCGCCCTGGCGGTGTTGCTCCCGGTCCTGCCGGCGCGCGCGGGTTCTTCGCTCACCCATTCCGGTCTCTCCGCCGCGCAGGTCGAAGACCTCGGCGATATCACGGCGGCCGATGAAAGCAGCGTGAAATCGAAGTTCCGGGCGACCGTGAACGTGAAGGGCGAGTTCACCTCGAACGCGCTGCTCACCGGGCATCACGATAGCAACGATTTCATTTTCCTGCCGGTGGTCGATGTCGGCTATACGCAGCCGCTCGGGCCGAAATTCTCCATCGACCTCGCGGCCAAGATCGAGTTGGGCCTTTACACCAACTACGACGAGCGCGCCTTCATCGGCTACAGCGTGAAGACCACGCTGGATTATCATCCGAGCGCGAACCTGCCTCGCTTTTACGTGGGCGTGGAGCCGTATCGTTACGACAGCCTCGATCTGGGCGAGCGCATCACCCAGGCGATCGGGTTCAGTGCAGGGGTGGACTGGGGCAAATCGTTCAACCACGGCAAATCGCTCTTCTTCACCGGCTACAGTTACACCGGTTACCTCGCCGACCCGACCATCGACACCCGCAACTCGCACAAGGTGGTGGTCGGCCTCTCGCATCAGTTCCTGCCGAAGCTCACGGGCAATCTCTTTTACGCCTGGCAATACAACGACTTCATCAACTTCGACCGGCACGACTCGAAACATCTCGTGGGGCTGAATCTCATTTATCAGCTTCATCAGGACTGGTTCGCCACCGCCAGCGGCGCCTTCGCCGACAACGACTCCGATGTGAACGCCGCGACCTATCAAAGCGTGAGCGGGTCGCTGGGTGTGACGTATCAGTTCTAACGGCGCACCGATTCAGCGGGGCGCCGCAGGCCTCGTTGGTGTCCAGCCTTCAGGCTGCGGAAAGGTGGCGGAGCCTTTTTTGATTGGCAGCCTCCAGCTGAATGGTTTTCGCACCGCCTGAAGGCTGGACACCAACTTCTCCGCCGAGCCCAGAGAGCGACTGAACGAATAGACGTTTGCAGGGACTGGAGTTTGATGAGACTCAATCTCATGTCGATCTTGAAGGGTTTTCCCCAAGTCCCTGCTCTCTTGCTTACCCTGTTGGCCGTGCCTGTGGGGCTCGCGGGGACGTTCACTGTCACTAACACCAACGACTCCGGGGCGGGGTCGTTGCGAGAGGCGGTCGGTCTGGCTAACGCTGGCGGGAGTGGCACGACTCATACGATCACGTTCGATGCGACGGTCTTTACCTCGGCGCAGACGATCACGCTTTCGGCGGCAAATGGGCCGATCGGGATTGGGGTTAATCTCAGTCTGAATGGACCGTGGGCGGGGGTGACCGTGAGTGGAGGCGACCAGACCGGCCTTTTCCAAGTCAGTGCGGGAACGGCGGATTTACGAAACGTCACGCTGGCGAACGCAGGTGGAATGAGCGCGGTGCAGATTTCCGGCGGGAGTGTGATGCTGACCGGTTGCACCCTGCGGGACAATGCCGCGGCGGATTCGGTCAAAGGCGGGGCGGTCGCCAATGCTGGCGGCGCGGTGTCGCTCGTGAATTGCACCCTCGCGCGCAACAAGGCGCGAGGGACCGGCGGTGGAGGCGGCGCCATCTACCAGAGCGCGGGCACGCTCTCGGTGTTGAATTGCACGATCACGCAAAACAACGCGGGGCCGAACGACGGTGGCGGCTTGCTCATCGGCGGTGGCGCGGTGTCCATCGGCAACAGCATCGTCGCCAGCAACTCGGCCACGGCCGCGCAGGATATCGGCGGCGCGTTCACCTCGCTCGGCTTCAATCTCATGGGCATCGCGGGTGGTTTCACGCCCGCCACGGGTGATCAGGTGAATGTCGATCCGGGTCTGGATCTGACCGGCCTTAGTTCCAACGGCGGCCCGACGCAGACGATCTCGCTCGTGGCCGGCAGTCCGGCGATTGACAAAGGGAAGGCGTTGGGTGGCGTGACGACCGATCAACGTGGGCTCCTGCGGACGTCCGATCTCTCGGCGATTACGAACGCGGCTGGGGGGGACGGCAGTGACATCGGCGCCTACGAGTTGTCGGCGACTGCGCCGGACATCGCGATCGAGTTCGATGGGAATGATCTCGTAAATGGCGCGGGGATGATCAATGCCGGCACGCGGGAAGTCTTTAGCACGACCGATCTCGTGTTTACCCTGCGCAACAAAAGTGGCGCGGTGCTCACGCTGAATGGCACGCCGAAGATCGCGGTGAGTGGAATGAATGCCGCAGAGTTTACCGTCGTGGCGCAACCGCCCGGGGCGCTCGCAGGGGATGAGGCGGTGACCTTTGCGGTGCGATTTGTGCCGGTGAGTCTCGGCGCGAAATCCGCCGCGTTTTCCATCGCGAGCGACGATCCGGACGAAGGCACTTTCACGGTGGCGCTGGCCGGCCATGCGATCGAGACGCTGACCTTGCCGCCCGTCATCGATTCTCCCGGCAACGACGGCGCTGTTTTCCCCATGGCGCGTATCGCCTACACGCTGCCGGAGCAGCCGCTTGCCGGGTCGGTGACGCTCACCTTCGACGATGGCGTCCAGTCGTATCCTTTCGCCATCAGCGGTCAGGATAGCGCCGGCGCGCATCAGGTGACGCTCGACGCGACGAGCCTGCCGGAGGGCGCTTATACGATTACGCTTTCGTATCAGGATGCGGCGGGGCATGCGGCGGCGACCGCGGCGAGCACGAATGTCCGCATCCGCCCGGTGAATCCGCGGATCACGAAGGTCGTGGCGCAGGGGGAACCCGCTCCGGGGCGAGGAACCAATCAATTGCCCGACGATGCGGTGCTCGCCAGCTTCAACACGCCCGCGACCGATACGGAGGGCGACCTCGCGTATGTGGCGCGATGGACGAGCGAAAACGGGAAGGTGAAAGGCAGCGGGCTGTTTCTCAATGACCAGTGCCTTGCGGTGACCGATGGCGATGCTTACGTCGCCGGTGGCAACGATGCGCAGTGGAAGAGCTTCACCGATCCCGTGGTGGACGATGGCCGCGTCGCCTGCATCGCCACGATGAAAGGGGTGCCGCCTTCCACGGCCACTGCGGTGCTGTGCAACCTGACCAGTCCTGCGCTGCAAAAAGTGGCGCGAGCGGGGGAGACCGGGACGGAAGACGGAGCGAGATTCAAGAGCTTCAAAGCGGTGGCAGTGGTCGAGGACGATGTCGTCCTGCTTGCGCAACTGGCCACGGGCACCGGGACCGCTCCGAAGACGACGGCGGCAAACGACATGGGGATCTGGGTGACGGACGACGTGGATCCTCGTTCTTCCACGCACGCGTCCATCATTCGCGAAGGCATGCTGGTCGATGGAAACACGGTCAGGACGATCACGGCGTTTGTCCCCGGCCGAGGTTCGCCCGGTTGTGGTCGCGGTTACACGATTGAGCCGACCGATTTCGGCGAGCCGCAGATCTTTGTGCGGGCCACGTTTACCGACCCGAAGAAAAAACAAGGCTTCTTCTTCGAGGATGCCGATGGCGATGAACTGGAAGTGCTTTCCTTTTCGGGAACCACCGGCAGCAAAGCTCCGCTGATCGCGGGCAACGCGACCGCTACCTTCGCCAGCTATGGCCTGCCCGCGCGCAATGGCGCCGAGACGGCTGTCTTTCTCGGCTCGCTTACGCCTGACAAGACGAAGGGGATTACCCCGGTCAATGCGGTCGGGATCTTCATTGGCCCGAGGGCTGGTGGTTATTTCGTCCCCGTCGCACGGATTGGCGAGGTGGCGGGCGCGACGGGCGCGAAGTTCATCCAGTTTAAAGATCCCGTGCTAAGCGAGGACGACGCCGTCGCGTTTCAGGCGACGATCAAGGGCGGCACGGCGCAAGGCGTGGCGACGCAGACGATCTGGTGGACACCCCCGGGCCAGTCGCTGAAACTGCTCGCCCAAGGGGGCGCGCGACCCGGTCCCGATCTCCCTGCGGAGGCAAAGTGGCTTTCCTTCACGTCGCTGGCCATCGCCGGTGGCGGTCGCGGTCCGATCTTCGTCGCCACGTTGGCGCCCGGCAGAGGTGGAGTGCCTGCGACTGGATCGAGCGGCGTGTGGGCATGTGATTTCACTGGCACGCCACGACTGCTCTTCCGCACCGGAGTGAAGGATGCGATTGTCCCCGGCAAGACGCTCAAGAGCTTCAGCCTGCTCAAAGCGACCGTCGGCAACACAGGCGTGACCCGCAGCTTCAACAACGACGGCCTGGTCGTGTGGCTGGCAACCTTCACCGACAGGATGCAGGCACTCGTGACGACCGAAGTGCCGTAGAGGTCGGCGCCCAAAGCGAACGCAATGTTACCGGCTCGACTTCTGGTTGATAACTTGGATAAGTTGGCAAAAAAGCCGGTTTACCCTAAATTTCCCTAAAATCCGGCCTACGTCACGGTAGTGTGACAGATCGTTTCAGTCGTTGACCCGCTCGGGAGGCGACCCTAGATAGTCGGCCTATGTTCCGCCGACTCCTCGCTGCTGCGCTGCTGGCTGCGCTTTCCCAGAGCATCGCGCTTGCTCAGGCGCCTCTCGGGGACAACGTGCAACTGCAATTTTCTCCACAGTCCGACGTGAAGGAAATCCTGATGCTTTACGAGCGTCTGACCAATCGGCGTCTGATCTATGACGCCACGGTGCAGGGACCGGTGCCGCTCGTGATCAATACGCCGCTGCCGCCGGATGAAGCGGTCAAGATCATCGAGATCGCGCTGTTGATGAATGGCTTCTCGCTCGTGCCGACCGAGGATAAAGCGATCTGGAAGGTATTCGGCATCGGCAAAAATCCGCGCAGTGGCGGCGTGCCGATCTACACCGACGAAGCGCAACTCCCGAGCAACGAGCAGATCGTCAGTTATCTTTTCAAGCTGCAATACGCCGACCCGACGGAGCTGGCGAATCAGCTCACGCAGGCCTTCCCTGCAAACCCGGTGTTGCAAGGTGCTTCGATGGTGGGACTGCCGAAAGCGCAGGCGCTGCTCGTCACAGAAAACACGGCGATCATCCGGCAGATCGTGCGCATCGTGCACGAGCTCGATACGCAGCCGGCAGTCGTAGAGAGCAAGTTCTTTCCGCTTCTGCGTGCCGATGCAAAGGACATCCAGGAAAAGCTGACCGACATTCTTACCAAGAAGGATCAAGCGGCGGCGACGACTCCCGGCGCTGCGCCCGGAGGCACGGCGCGCGCGCAGGTCGTGCGCACGCAGACAACACCCGATGGGTTGCCGCTTCCGGCCGGAACCCCGCCGGCGGCGGAAGGATCGGCCACCAGCGTCGAGATCAATATCGGGCCGAACGAAGAGAACTTCGTGGCGGGCAAAGTGAAGATCACCGCCGACACCCGCACGAATCGTCTTCACGTCATCGCCCGCCCGAAGGCGATGGTCGAAATTTCCAAGCTCATCGAGGAGTTCGATGCGAACGTGCCCTTCGGCGAGCCGAGCGTTTACCCGCTGCGTTATGTCAGCGCGGGCGATGTATTTCAGGTGCTCGTGAAAGCGATCTCCGATCCGGGTGCGAAAGATGAAGCGGGCGGCGCTACCACCGGTAATCGGACGGGCACCACCCAGAACCGCTCCGGCAATAACCTTTTCGGCAACAGTAACAGTGGCATCGGTTCGAGCCGTTTTGGCGACAATGGCGGCGGCCTCGGCGGCAGCGGCGGGAGCAGTCAGACCTTGAGCGAGAGCCTCAGTGCCGAGGAAAGGGACATCACACCCGATGCGGTGACGGTGGGCAATTCGCGGATCATTGCCGACAAACGGGCCAACTCGATCATCGTGGTGGGGAACGAAGACGTGAAAGAGAAGCTCTTCGCGGTCATCAAGCAACTGGATGTGCGTGCGCCGCAGGTCATGCTGCACACCTGCATCGGCCAGCTCACGCTCAGCGAGAACGAGTCGTTCGGGATCGATTACATCATCAACCAAGGGCGCGATCTCGGCAATTTCGCCGGAGGCACCACGGTCGGCGGCAACAATGGCAACGGCAGCACCACCGGCACGAACGTCGGCAACGGGGTGATCGGACTCAATGGCAGCTCGCCGTTCCTCAACATCGCCAACCTCCTGAGCCAGGAACAGGTCCGCAATATCGCTATTGGCGGCGCGTCGGGATTGAGCGGTTTCGTCACTGCGGGCAACTCATTCAACGCCATCGTCACCGCGCTCGAATCGACGAACAAATTCCGCGTCGTAAGCCGCCCGGTGCTCTTCACCAGCAACAACAAAAAGGCGACGATTGCCTCGGGTGAAGAAATCGCCATTCCGCAGACCATCCAGAGCGGTTTCGTCGGGGGCACGACAGCGAATAACCTCACCACCAATTCGAGCATTCAGTTCAAAACCGTGGCGCTGACGCTCGAGGTGCTCCCGCTCATCAATGCCGATGGGGAGGTCGCCATGGATATCGTGCAGAAGATCGACGAACAGGCCGGCACGACGAAGATCGACAACAATGACATCCCACGCATCGCGACTCGCGTATTGAAGACGAACGTCTCGGTGCCGAACCTGGCGACGCTGGTGCTGGGTGGGCTCATCAAGCAGCGCAACAACAAGACCTACAGCGGTATCCCGCTGATCAGCCGCATCCCGCTGCTCGGGCCGCTCTTCCGGAGCACCAGCTACGACAAGAGCCGCGAGGAACTCGTCATTCTTATTCGTCCGGTCGTGACGACGACCCCGCCGGAGAGCGTGCGTGCGGGCGAGCGCGAGAGCGAATACCTGCGCCTCGAGCCGGACCTCGAGCACACGCTCTTCAATGGCCAGCTCAAGCAACGCTCGGCTCATTCCGAGGATCTGCTTCGCCGGTCCGCCCCGCCCGCTCTTCGCGGCGAGCCGCAAAAGCCTCGCCCCTACAGCGGCCGGCCCACGTTTGAGAAGCCGATTGAGGTGCGAAAGGCGACCCCGGTGCGGTGAGACAGGTAGGCCAGAACTTGCCACCTCCTCACTGCCACGTGACATTCCGCCCATGACCTCACGCAAGGCGCTCGTCGATGTCCTCATTGCTTCCGGTGTCTCCGACGATGATGCTGTGACGCTTGGCGCGATCACGCCGCCGGCGGGGTCGTCGTGGACGAACGAGGTGCTGAACTCGGGGAAGGTGGATGAGATCAAGTTCTCCGCGGAACTCGCGCGGCTCTTCCGCGAGCCGTGCGAGATGATCGAGCCGTCGAAGGTCGATCGGGCGGCCCTTCAACTTTTACCGAGCCGTTTCGTGTTCAAGCACCACATGCTGCCGCTCGCGCAGAAGGACGAGACGATCCGGCTGGCGACTTACGACGTCTTCAATGCGATTGCCCGCAAGCTCGCCCTCCAGGCCTTGCCGGGGAAAAAGATCGAGTGGGTGGTGGTGCCGCGCGGGCAGTTGCTCCGCTGCATCAAGGCCGTCTATGGCGTCGGCGCCGAGACGTTCGAGGAGATTCTGGCCAACGCGAAGACATACTCTGACGCCCTTGATCGCGAGCAGGCGCAGGACATCACCAGCGACGATCCCGAGGCGAGCGTCGTGAAGTTCGTGAACCAGATCATTCGCGAAGCCATCGTCGAGCGTGCGACTGATATTCACGTCGAGCCGCTTGAGAACGACCTGCGCATTCGCTACCGCATCGACGGCATTCTTCACGAGACCGCCGTGCCGCCGCAGTTGCGCGTGTTGCAGAGCGCGATCATCAGCCGTCTCAAGGTCATGTCCCACATGGACATTGCGGAGCGCCGTCTGCCGCAGGATGGCCGCATCAACCTGAACACGAGCGCCGGCGCCATCGACGTGCGCGTCTCGACAATCCCGACCGTCAACGGGGAGTCCATCTCGCTGCGTCTGCTCAGCCGCAGTGAGACATTGAGCTTCGGTATCGATCGCCTCGACATGAGCGATCATCAGGTTGCCATCGTGCGCAAGCTGCTCGCGCAGCCGAACGGGATCATCCTCGTCACGGGGCCCACGGGGTCGGGCAAATCGACTTCGCTCTACACCTTCCTCACCACGATCAATCAGCCGACGCGACGCATCATCACCGTTGAAGAACCGGTCGAGTATCGCCTCGCCGGGGTGAGCCAGATCGACGTGAAGCCGGAAATCGGCCTCACTTTCGCGAACTGTCTGCGCGCCATCCTGCGTCAGGACCCGAACATCGTGATGGTCGGTGAAATGCGCGATTTCGAGACGGCGGAAATCGCCATTCGCGCGGCCATGACGGGCCACCTCGTGTTCTCCACGCTGCATACGAACGACGCTGTCAGCGGCATCACGCGTCTGCTCGACATGGACATCGAGCCGTTCCTGCTCGCGAGCGTCGTGCGCGCCTTCATCGCCCAGCGTCTCGTCCGCACCATCTGCCCGGATTGCAAGGGGCCTGCGTCCTACGACGTGGAATACCTCAAGGACATCGGCGCGCCCTTCCCGAAGGACATGAAGTTTTACAAGGGCCACGGCTGCGAGCACTGCCGCCACACCGGTTACCGTGGGCGCTCGGCGATCTACGAGATTTGCGAAGTGACCGAACATCTGCGTCGCCTCGTCATCAAGAAAGCTACCGGTAGCGAGCTCAAGACGCGCGCGATCAAGGACGGCATGAACACCCTGCGCCAGGACGGCTGGCGGCGCGTCCTCCGGGGGCAGACCACAGTGGAGGAAGTCGTCCGCGTCACGCAGACCGACGAAGACATCGTGGTGACGGATTAGAGCGGCGCTACGAGCGGAGCTCTGCCAGGCGTTCGCCCAGCACCGGTGCGGGCCACTGGCCGGGCACCTGGCATTCGCCGAGGTAGCCGTAGTTCAGCACGCTGCCCGCCGCAGCGAGGGCGAGACGGCTGATCTGGCCAAACTCTTTCATGCCCATGACGCTGAGGCCGGGTTTGCGTGGAGCACGGGAGAAAAAGGAAAGCAGCGTGGCCAGATGTGCCGCGGTGCGGGCGCGGGTAGCGATCTTAATAATGTCCGGCGAAAAGGCCCGTGCGGCCAGCCAGCGCGCGCGCAGTTTTTCCACGCTCGGGGTGGTCGTGAAGTTGTGCCACGAGAGGATGCGCCCCACCCCGGCGGTTTTTGCTTCCGCGAGCACGTCGCGCAGGGCGCGCGCACTGCGCAGTTCGATATCGATGAATGCTGCCGCCGGCATAAATTCGCGGTAGAGTGCCGCGCGAGCGGCGTAACCCAGCTTGGCTGCGCCACCTTCCGCCGGATGGCGCACGGTAATGATCAGAGGCGCTTTGAGCTTCGACAGAGCACGATGCAAAACCTTTGGCTCGGCGGCGAAATGGTCCACTCGCACCTCGAGAAAATCGATCGTGCCGAGGGGCAGGTCGAGAGCTTCACGCAGGGCGGCTGGCGAATGGATCGTGCCGACCGTGGCGGGCTGGTTTGGCAGGGCGGTGGTCATCGGGCGGCGACAGATACGCGTATTTTGGCCGGGCGCGGGGAATTTCTTCCGCGATGGCCGGAAAACTTGCTCATTGAGACGGCCAAGGCGGGTCTCATTTGCGCCGCGCGGGAAATTAGGGCAATTACCAAGGGTTCGCATGCTTGGCCGCCGCCAGGAACTCCACCTCCAGACCCTTCAGATCATCGATGGCTTGCTGATGTCCGTCGCGTTCTGGTTTGCGCACACCCTGCGCTTCGTCGGTGCGGACTGGAGCATTTTCAATAAACCGATCGGCCCGTTCAGCGACTTCCAGTGGATGCTTTTTGTCATCATGCCCGCCGGACCGCTGATTCTGGAGGTGCAGGGGTTTTATACGCATCCATTGCAAAAGACGCTCGCTCGCTCGCTTGAGCAACTGGCTCGCACGGCTTTCTGGCTGGGTTTGCTTATTGCGGCGGCCAGTTATTTCTTTCGGCTGGAGGTGCCGAGCCGGGCAGTGATGCCGCTCTTCCTTGTCATCGGGGGCGGCGTGTTGCTTTTGCGTGAGCGAATCTCGATCGCGCGTTACCGCCGTCGGGTGAAGACCGAGGCCTTTCGCGAGCGAATCGCTTTGGTGGGAGGTGGGCCGGACCTCGCTGAGTTGAAAGGGTCGCTGCCCGCGGAGTTAAAGCAGGAGTTCGACATCGTGGCGGAGATCAATCCCGCCTGGCAGCCCGTTTCGGAGCTGGTGCGCGTGCTGCACGATCATAGCGTCGAGCGCGTAATTTTTGCCAGCGCGCATGCGGATCTCACCCGGCTGCAGGAATACATTTCGGCGTGTGAGATCGAGGGGGTCGAAGCCTGGGTCATGGCGGATTTCATTCGCACCGCCATTGCTCGTCCGGATTTCGACACGCTGGCGGATCGACCGGTGCTCGTCATCCGGACCACGCCGGCGGTGAGCTGGGCGCTGTTGTTCAAGCACCTGATCGACCGGGTCGTAGCGTTGATCGGGCTCGTGCTGGCGCTGCCGCTCTTTCTGCTCATTGCGCTCGCGATCAAGTTCACATCGCCTGGGCCAGTATTGTTTCGGCAGCGGCGAGCCGGGCGGCACGGACGTCCGTTCACAATGCTGAAATTCCGCACGATGGTGACCGATGCGGAAATGCAGCACGAGGAACTGCAGAAGTTCAATCAGATGAGCGGCCCAGTCTTCAAGATGGACAAAGATCCGCGCATCACGCGGATCGGCCACTGGCTGCGGCGCACGTCGATGGACGAGTTGCCGCAGCTTTGGAATGTGTTCCGCGGCGAGATGAGCCTCGTTGGCCCGCGCCCGCTGCCGATCTACGAAGTGGAAAAATTTGAAACCCCGGCCCAACGCCGCCGCCTCTCGATGAAGCCTGGCCTGACCTGCCTCTGGCAGGTGAGCGGCCGCAACGAGGTGAAGAGCTTCGAGCAATGGGTGAAGATGGACCTCGAATACATCGACACCTGGAGCCTGTGGCTCGATTTCGGCATTCTGGTCCGAACCGTTCCCGTGGTGCTCAGCGGCGCGGGCGCCAGATAGGCGGGTTTCTCAGGGCCGGTTCTCGATGGTGATCTCGTCGAGCCACGCTTTCGCGGCGGCCTTGGAGTTCGATGACCAGCCGAGCCAATCGAGCTTCTTCATGCCGGCCTTGGTGAACTTCAGGCCAGGGAAGGTTTGCGGGGGCTGGCCCGGTGCGGTCAGCGTGCAGGTCCAGGTGTCGTCTCCAGCCTCGCCGAGTTTGGCCTCGGCTTCGACGTGCAACCAGCCGTCGGCGGGCAGGTCGATCAATTTCCGGCCGTTGGCCTTGGCAGCACCGTCCTCAAAAACGATCTGCGGGCCGGTGCGGTAAGGCTGTGAATCGTCACGCCATTCGTAGTTGAGCGAGTAACCCTTCTCCAGTTTCACGTCGAAGGTCACCCGGGTGGTGCCGGTGTCGTGGTGAGGTGAGTAGTAGAAGTGAGGTTCAAACGCCGGCTTGACCTCGGGGGAGTCGCGCAATTCGAGAGCGCGCTCTCCTTTGCTGCCGCCTTTCACCACGCTCATGATGCCGTTTAGCGTCTTGGTGACGCGGGCGCCGTGTTCCGGTTTGGCGCCGAGCGCCGTCGTCTCGAAGCCCTCGCGCAAGGCGAGGGGGCGCGGCTTGGGTTTGGTTGTGAACGTCACGGCTGGATATTCGACGGCGGCGAGTTTTTTCCACGCGGCGTCGCCGGTTACTCCGGCATTTCGCCAATCGAAAGGTTTGAAGCCGAGCTTCACGGCGGGGGATTCCGGGCGCAGCGTCCAGTCGCCTTTTTCCGGCGCGACGAAGAGGGGATCGGCAATGAGCGACTCCGGGTCGTGGCCAAAAAATTGCCAGTCAGCCCACGTCTTGCCCGCGAGATCGAACGGCTTGCCTCCGGTTTGCCAATACACATTCCGGTTCATCCAGATGTGGCCGGTGAACCAGTTTTTATCCACATGACCGAAGAGCTTGCTATCGTCGAAGAGCACGATGTTGTTCTCGAAAGCGATGGCGAGAAACTCTTCCGGCCGGGACCAGCGAACCTGAAACTCCTGGTTGAAGGCGAAGATGTTGTTTCGCACCATGTTGCCGCGGCCGTAGTGCTGATGGTAGCCGCCGCTTTGCGTGCGATAGACGAGGTTGTTCTCCCACAGAATGCCGGTCGAACCTTCGTCGTTGTAGAGACCCCAGCCGCCGTAGCTCGAGCAGGCGACATCGTGAACGTGACAGCCGCGAATGACCGTGCCGGGTTGCGGGCCGAGCGTGTAAACGGCGCCCATATCGCTGAGCACACCCCAGCCGAAGTGATGGAGGTGGCAGTCTTCGACGAGGTTGCGCGCGCAGGGCGTGGGTTTGTAACCCCACACCCAGCCGATGCTGATCGTTGAATAGAAGAAGTCCGCGATGTCGCAGTGGCGAATCGTATTATCCGGGTTCTGGCCGATCCACACTCCGATGCCGGCGGGGAAATAACGTCCGCCCCCGTGGATGATGCAGTTGTCGATGGTGACGTGGCCGGTCACGGTATTCTCGTCCTTGGGCACGCCCGTCTCGCCGATCTTCACTCCGCCCGCGCCGAGATCGTGCACGTCGCAGCGACGCAGGAGAACGTCGTGGCAGTCATGCCGGAACCACGCGGCGTTCGTCATGGTGTGGGCGAAATCGCAATTCTCGAAAACGAGATCGCGAGCCCCGTCCGCTTCGATGGCCGCGCCGAGTCCGGCTTCGGCCTGGCCAAAGCTCACGCCCTCGGCAGGGAGCGCCCAGCCCTGGTGGACAAAGGTGAGCCCGCGGAAGTGCAATTTTTCCACCCGCGTGCCTTTCTCCGCATCGCCTTTGAGCACGAGCCACTGTGTGGCCACCGGCGCCCAGGCCTCGATCGACTCGATTTTTTCGCCGGGGCGGGGGAGATACGAGAGGGTGCCGTCCAGGGCGAGGAACCACTCACCCGGCGCGTCGAGCGCGGCGCGGAAGTTTTCCAGCACGACGTTGTGATACGGTTCCATGCTGAAAAACGCCCGTTTCTGCCCGGCCGTGAATGCGAGCGTGCCATCACGGGCCCGGACCGCGGCGACCCGATGCCGCTGTTCGTCCCACGAGAAGTGAACGACGACATTCACCTCCCGTAGTTCTTCGGGCGAGAGCGCGTCCAGGCCGCGCACGGCTTCGGGTTCCACTTGGAGATGAGTGCGGGAGATCTCGCCCTTGGGCGCACCGGGCAGAAATTCGAGCGGCTGCCCTGTCGCCTGAACGAAGCCGGTATTTGGCGTCCGCGCCCGGACGGCTCGCTGTCCATTGATCCAAAGCGCTTCGAAACGCCATGCTGAATCCACCTTGGCCTTCCACACGCCGCTCTCGGCTTTCCAGCCCTCGATCTTGCGCCCGCCGCTGAAGACCGGGTTTGCCCCGGGCGCGGCCTCGTAGGTGACGCGACCGTCCTGCGCCTCAAAAACGACCGCCTCGTTCAAGGGGTAGGTCCCGTTGGCGATGATCACACGAGCGTCGCCTGTGTCCCCACCGGCCCTGGCCTGTCGCACGGCATCGCGAGCCGCGCCGAGGGTGGAAACGGCACCGCCAGGGGAGAGTTGAATTTCCAGCGCACTCGCCGTCGCGGCGAGGCCGAGGATGGGAAGAAGAAAACGAAACATGAGTCTCCCATCACAAACCGCCACCGCCCCAAACGCCGAGACGAATCTCCAAAAAAAATCAACGCCGGTTCCGCTCTGGTGAAGCCGGAACCGGCGTTGTCTCTTCGCTAAATTGACGGCCCGTTATTCGCGGGTGCCGGCGCTCACACGATAGCCAGTCTTCTTCGGCGCCTTCGGCACTCCCGGCTTCGCGTAGTCCGCGGCGAGTGACCGGTTGGAAGTCGGCACCACTCGGACAGCACCTTTGGCGTTGTTCCGCCAGCCGTTCGGGTCGGCATATTCGGGGCCAGAGTGGGTCAGGCCACCAACTTGTGATTCAAGTCCGGTGCCGTAACCCTGCTTGATGACCGTAGGGGTCACGAATACCAGCAAATTGCGCTTGTTGCGTTCGTTGAGCTTTTCCTGGAACAGATAACCGAGGACCGGGATGTCGCCGAGCACGGGAACCTTTGTGGCCCCCTTGCCTTGTTCGTCCTGCAGCAGGCCGCCGATGGCGAGGGTGTCGCCGCTCTTGATGAGCACGTTGCTTTCGAGCGTGCGCTTGTCGATGACCGGGCTCGTCACGACCGCGCCGCCGAAGGTAAAGGTCGCGTCGGCGACTTTGTTTGAGATTTCCGGCTTCACACTAAGGGTGATGAATTGATCCTTGTTGATGATCGGGGTGACCGTGAGCGTATTGCCGAACTCCTTGTCCTGGAAGCCGCTGAACACGGCCTGTGCGGTCTGTTCGTTGAAGTTGAGCTGCGGCACCGGCTGAGCGCGGATGATCTTGATTTCCGCTTTCTGATTGTTGGCCGTGACGACGCGCGGATTGGCGATGAACTCCGAGTCGCGATCTTCATTCAGCAGGCGGAGCGTGGCGCTCATTTGCGGAACGCTGAGAATGGCAAACTGCCCGCCCAAAGCATCGAGAAATCCGCCGGTCGTTTGACCGTTCAGAAGGAAATCCTGAGAACTCAGCCGGCCCGTAGCTGCATCCGTAACGATACCAGGAAGTTTGTCGGGCACGATCGTGGATACGCCATTTGCATCTGTTTGGACTTTCGCAGTGCCGGGGGTTGATCCGCCGTAGCGGAATGTCTGCGGCGTCGAGGAACCGCCTACCACACCGGCCCAGTTGATGCCGTAGCTCTGTTTCGGGTTCGCGGTCACTTCAACGAGGCGCGCCTCGATCATCACCTGCTGGGTGGGACGATCGATTTCGCTGAGGAAGATGCCGATCTTCTCGAGGTTCGATTTCACCTCGCGGTAGAAGATGGTGTTCGTGCGCTGGTCGAACTGCGGAGCGACTCCGCTCTGGAGCTGGGTCTGAAGGAGCGGGACGATGTCCTTGGCCTGCGCGTAGTTCAGCGTGTAGCTGGCGCTTTCGGTCGGCTCCTTGGCTTTCTCTTCCTGTGTCTTCACGAAGAAAACGCCGTTGAGTTCGTCGAGCACGAGGCCCTTGGACTGAACGATAATGTCGATCGCTTCGCGCGGGCTCTTGTCTTCGAGTCGCATCGTCACCGTGCCTCCTGCGGCGGTCGTCTTGTCGGAGATGACAAGATTGACTTTGGCCTGCTTGGCCAGCGTGCGGAGCACCAGATCGATGGGATCGCCCTGAAATTCATTCACGCGCGAACCACCCGCCGGAGCGGCGCCGGGCGGAAGATTGGGATCAAGCACCGGAGCGCCCGGAAGCCCAGGCGTGGCGCCGGGGACGTTCGGAGCGGTCGGAACCGCGATGGGCGGCTCGATCGGCGCCGGGACCACTGGCACGGTGCCGGTGGGAGCCGAAGGAGCTGGAATGGCGGATGGAGTTCCCGGAGTCGGAGCTGGCGAAGGAGCCACCGGTGGAATGACTGGTGGTTCGATCGGCGCTGGCGCGGGGGACTGAGCCAAGGCGGCTGCGGTCAAGGAACTGAGGGCGAAGAGAGGAAGTTTGACCTTCATTGGTTGAGCAGGTTCGGTTTAGCGTCAGCAAGGACTAAGCACAGCCCCTGCCAAAGGCGGGACTGGATTCCAGACTCGCGATAATTCTCGCGAAACCAAGAATAAAAGAGTCGCAAATTTTACTTTCCGCGACTGTCTCCTTCCCGGAGGCTAATTCTGGGTCGCGGCGATGAAAGAGCGCATTTTTTCAGGGTCTTTTCGGCGGGAGGATGCTTCCACCCCACTGGCCACGTCCACCGCAAAGGGCCTTACTTCTGCAATTGCGAGTCCCACATTCTCCGGGTTGAGACCGCCGGCCAGAATCACGGCAGCCTGCGGGTTTTGCGTCATAAATGCGCGGGCAAGGGGGAAATCGATCATCTTTCCGGTTCCCCCGTAGCTGCCGGGAACTTCTGCATCGATAAGCAGATGCCGCGTGGGCAGATCGTGGGCTTGGGCGGCCTGGGCCGCATTCGCGAGGCGGATAGCGACGATAAACGGATGGCCGAGTTGCGCGAATTCCAAGAGGTAATCGCGTGATTCGTCGCCATGGAACTGCACCAGATCGATGGCAGGATGTGCGGCTACGCGTCGGGCTTCCTCGAAAGAAGCATTCACCAGCACGGCCACGCGGGTGACGAAAGGTGACAGCGTGGTCATCCACGCGGCATTTTCATCCAGCAGAATGTGTCGCTTCGATCCCGGCCACAGGTTAAAGCCAAGCGCATCGGCGCCCGCGTCGATGGCTCCATGCGCATCTTCGGGGTTCGTGATCCCGCATATTTTCACCCGCACCCGAGCCCTCATTCGCGCGAGTTGTTTTCGATCACGCGGGCGTTGGCCTGCTTGATGGCGCCGTGATGCGTGATGATCTGGAATTTTCCGTCGCTCGTCTGGAACACCGAGCTGAGCGCCCAGTTGACGAGGCTGACGATGATGGCCGCAAAGAACGCCTGCCAGAACCCGCTGATTTCAAAGCCCGGCACCAGATTGCTCACCATCCAGAAGAGCAGCGTATTCACGATGAGGATGAAAAACCCGAGCGTGACGATGATGAACGGCAGGCTGAGCAGGAGCAGGACTGGACGGATGAAGGCGTTCACGAAGCCCAGCAGCAGTGCGACGGCGAAAAGCTGCCACGTCTCGGTGTAATGCGCGCCGGTGACCCACGACGCGACCGCCACGGCGAGGGTGGTGCAAAGCCAGCGGATGATGAACGCTTTCATGCCCGCCAATTTAGAGGGCACGGCCCCCCTTGGCAAAGCGATAGCGCTTCCCGCTCGATTTAGCCCAAGACTTTCAGGCAGTTTGCCGAGCCTCTTTTCCGCCCTTACCTCCGCAACCTCCCGCATGAAGCCATTCGTCCTCTCGGTCTCATTTGCCTCGCTGTTTCTGGCATCGTCTTTCGCCCTGCCTGAAGCTCTCGAAAAATCGGGAGTGAAAGGTGGAATCGTCGTCCGGCTCGGTGCCGCCGATCCGGCGGCGATCGGGGAGCTCCGCGCCAACGATAGCTTCCAGGTGCAAGCCTTGGACACCGATGCGGAACGTGTGGCGAAAGCACGCGAGGCCATTTTCCAAAAAGGCGTTTACGGCCCCGTGAGCGTCGATTCCTTCGACGGCAGGCTGCTGCCCTATACCGACAACTTTGTGAATCTGGTCGTCGCCGACTCGCTGGGCGGCGTGTCAATGGACGAGGTGAACCGCGTGCTCGTGCCGAACGGAGTGGCGATCATCGGTGGAAAAAAGACGGTGAAGCCGAAGTCGCCCAAGCTCGACGACTGGACGCATTATTATTACGACGCCAAGGGCAATGCGGTGTCGAAGGACACCCAGGTCGGCCCGCCGACGCGCATGCAATGGGTCGGCAGTCCGCGCTGGTCGCGGCATCACGATCGCATGTCGAGCGTGAGCGCGGAGGTGTCGTGCAATGGGCGGCTTTTCCACATCATGGACGAAGGGTCGCGCATTTCGATCCTGCTGCCGTCGCACTGGGTGCTCACGGCGCGCGATGCCTTCAATGGTTCGGTGCTGTGGAAAAAGGAGATCGAGCACTGGAGCGAGCACATGTGGCCGCTCAAGTCCGGCCCGACGCAGTTGACCCGCCGGTTGGTCGGCGATGGCGACCGCATCTTTGTGACGCTCGGCATCGGCGAACCGATCACGGCGCTCGATGGTGCGACCGGTCAGGTGCTCCGCACTTACGACGACACCAAGGGAGCGGAAGAAATCCTCCACGTGAACGGCGTCCTCTATTCCCTCGTGAACCCGGCGGATTGGGCCATCAAGGATTTCGCGCCGAAGCTCCAGAGCGACCAGGGCCGCGTAGCGCAGGAATACGAGTGGGACAAAAAACCGCGCACGCTCGTGGCCGTCGATGCGAACACCGGCAAGCTACTGTGGAAGAAGGACCAGACGAAAGTGGCCCCCATCACGCTTTCGACCGATGGGCAGCGCGTCGTCTTCTACGATGGCGACAAGCTCGTGTGCCTCGACGCGAAGACGGGCGATCAACGCTGGGCCAGCGAACCCGAGCCGAAGCGCACGCTGCTCGAATACAACTTCGGTCCGCGCGTCCTCATCACCGGCGATACCGTCCTCTACGCGGGTGGCGATGGTTCGGAGAAAGGTCTCGACGCCACGACCGGCAAGGAGCTGTGGAAAGCCCCGCACGAAAAATCCGGTTATCGTTCGCCGGAGGATCTCATCGTGGCCGGCGGGCTCGTGTGGAATGCGCCCACGACTTCGGGGAATATGTCGGGCGAATTTGTCGGGCGCGATGTGCGCACCGGCGAGACGAAGAAGGACTTCAAGCCGGATGTCCCGGATGGCACGTATTGGTTCCACCACCGCTGTTACATCGCGAAGGCGACCGAGCAGTTCATCATCCCCTCGCGCACGGGCATCGAATACGTGGACATCGACAAGGAGCATTGGGACCTCAATCACTGGGTCCGCGGCGCCTGCCTTTACGGTGTTCTTCCTGCCAACGGCCTCACCTACGCCGGCCCGCACAATTGCGCGTGTTATCCGGAAGCGAAACTCGACGGCCTCAATGCGCTCTCCCCCGGCGGTTCGCCACATCCCGCGCCGCTCCCGGACGAGCAGCGGCTCGAAAAAGGCCCCGCGTATTCGGCGATTCCGGCCGGCGAGGATCATCCCGCGGATTGGCCCACCTATCGGCACGACAAGGAGCGCAGCGGATTCTCCAACCAGCCGCTCGCGAATGACCTCGGCCCGGCGTG
This sequence comes from Chthoniobacteraceae bacterium, assembly GCA_044226525.1. Lineage (GTDB taxonomy): Bacteria > Verrucomicrobiota > Verrucomicrobiia > Chthoniobacterales > Chthoniobacteraceae > VFJQ01. Next base: position 244,099 of record JBGAGV010000001.1, read on the forward strand.
GGAGCTGAATCTCGGCGGAAAACTCTCCGCGATGACCGTGGCCGATGGCCGCGCTTACGTCGCGCAGGTGGACGCCTGCACGTTGCACGCGCTCGACGCTGCCACCGGCAAGCAGCTCTGGCACTTCGTCGCGGGATCCCGCATCGACTCTCCTCCGACCGTCTGGCAGGGCCGCGTTATTTTTGGTGGCATGGATGGCTGGGTCTATTGCCTGCGCGCGACCGATGGTGCTCTCGCGTGGCGATTCCAAGCTGCGCCGAATGCGCGCAAGCACGGCGCCTTCGAGCAGATCGAAAGCATCTGGCCAGTGCACGGCAGTGTGCTCGTCGAAGACGGCACGGTGAACGCCGTCGCGGGCCGCTCCTGCTTCCTCGATGGCGGCCTCCGCTTCCTTCGCCTCGATGCCGCGACCGGAAAAAAAATCGTCGAGCAGGTCTATGACGACAAGGACCCCGAAACCGGCGGCGACCTGAACGATCGGCACAAGACGCTGCAAATGCCCGTGGCGCTGAACGACATTCTCTCCAGCGACGGCAAGGACATGTATCTGCGTTCGCAGAAAATCGGCACCGATGGCAACCGCATCGACATCGGCCCGGTAAGCGGCAACGCCGCCGAGCAAGGCGGCGCGCAGAAAGGCGAAGGACGCCACATCTTCGCCCCGATGGGCTTCCTCGACGACACATGGTTCCACCGCAGCTACTGGGTCTATGGCAAGAACTTCGCCGGCGGCCACAACGGCTATTACCAGGCTGGTAAATACACGCCCGAGGGCCGCATCCTCGTGAGCGACGACAAGAACGTCTATGGTTACTCGCGGCTGCCGCAGTATTACAAATGGACCACCACGATGGAGCATCAGCTCTTCTCCGCGACGAAGGACGCGCCGGATGTGGCCGTGGTGCCCGCCGAGGGCGGCGGCAAAAAGAAGGCCGCCGCGCAGCAGGCGAAAGCCGGAGCGAAAGCCGCCAAGGCCGACCCGAACGTGAAGTTCGACGGCGACAAACTCCCGATTGCCGGCAAGCCGCTCACCGTCGAGGCATGGATTCTTCCCGACGGCGGCGACGGGGTCATCGTGCAACACGGTGGCGGCAACATGGGCTACGCACTCGCGCTCCAGGGCGGCGCGCCCGCCTTCTCCATCCGCGCGGAAAAAGTGACGACCACCGCGCAGAGCGCCCGCGCGCTCGACCAGGGCTGGCATCACGTCGCTGGCGTGCTCACCGCGGAGAAAATCGTGCGCCTTTACGTGGATGGCCAGCTCGCCGCGGAGACGAAAGGGAACGCGCTTCTTCCCTCGCAGCCGAAGCTCGGCCTGAGCCTCGGCGACGCCGGCAGTTCCCTCGTGAGCGACTACGGCCACGGTGCGCCTTACACCGGCGTGCTCGATGAATTCGCGGTGTGGACTCGCGCCCTTGACGGCGGCGACCTCGTCGAACACGCCAACGGCGCCAACTACATCAAGCGTGGCAACGGCGCGCTGCTCGCCTGCAGCTTCGACAACGGCACCGCCAAGGACGATGCGAACGGCACGCTCCTCGGCGCCATGAGCGGCGTCGAACCCGGCAAAGGCAAATTCGCCGTTGCCCTGTGGTTTAAGAAAGTCGGCAATGCCCCCAGCATCCTCGCCGGCCAGGGCAAGGGCAAAGGCGACCCCGATACCGCCGCTGCGATGGCCGTGAAGTCCGGCAGCTTCGTGCAGCACCAGTGGAACGCCCAGAGCCCCGTCTTCGCCCGCGCCATGTGCATGGCCAAGGGCACCATCTTCGTCAGCGGCCCACCCGACGAGATCGACGAAGAATACGCCTTCGAGCGCATGAGCAAAAAAGACCCCGAGGTGTTTAAAGAACTCGCCGAACAGGACGCCGCCCTCGCCGGCGAACGCGGCGGCAGCCTGCTCGCCGTGAACACCGAGAAAGGCAACATCGGCAGCGAGATCAAACTCCCCAGCCCGCCCGTCTGGGACGGCATGGCCATCGCCCAAGGCCGCCTTTACGTCGCCAGCGTCGATGGCAAAGTGCGCTGCTTCGGGCGGAAATAACCGCTCATTGCCGTGGCGTCTCTTCGCCCCATGCTGTCGCTCGACCATCCATCCGTTCATCCATGACCAAGCTCCATCGCTTTTCTGTTCTCGCGCTGCTGCTGGCTTTCGTCGCTCCGCTTCCTGCCGACGATGCCAAGCCGGCGGCGCCGCGCGTCTTCGTGTGTGCCCACAGCTTTATGATTTACACGGCGAAGTCGCTGCCGACAGTGGCGCAGGCGGCGGGGATCGGTTTTGTCTCGGCGGGGCAGCAGATGATCGGTGGTTCGCGGGTGATCCAGCACTGGAATCTGCCCGACGAGAAGAACCGCGCGAAGGCGGCGTTGAAAGCGGGTGAGGTGGATGTGCTGACGCTTTCGCCCCACTTGCTGCTGCCGGATGAAGGGATCGAAAATTTCACGAAGCTGGGGCTCGAAAAGAATCCGAAGCTGCGGGTGCTGGTGCAGGCGTCGTGGCCGCCGCGCGATGGCGTGCTCGATCGTCCGTTCAAGAACGAGGAGCGCAACTCCGCGACAGTGGAGAGCCTGGAGAAATTGCACGACGGGTTCCGCGCCCTGTGGGGCACGAAGCTGGAGGAGCAGGTGACGGCGCTGAACAAGACGATCGGCCACGACGCGGTGTTCATCGTGCCGGCAGGAGACGCCGTGTTCGCGCTGCGGGAAAAAATCGCGGAGGGCAAGGCGCCCGGCCTGACGAAGCAGACCGATCTTTTTCGCGACGACCTTGGCCACCCGCAGGCGGCGCTGGCGGCACTCGTCACGTATTGCCATTTCGCCACGATCTATGGGCGCAGCCCGGTGGGTTTGCCGGTGCCGGATGCTTACAAGACGGAACTGCCGTCACCGGAGCTGAACCACGTCCTGCAGGAAATCGCCTGGCAGGCGGTGTCGAACTATTCGTTCAGCGGCGTGAAGGGAACCGCGGGGGCGGCCGGTGGGCAGTAATCGCGAATGGTGAAACGGGCGCTCACATCGCGGCGACTGTTCGTCCTGGCGCTTGTCCTCGGCGCTACGATGCATGCCTGCACGATCCCCGTTTTTCGCTACGCACTTGATCGCTGGCCAGCGGACAAGTTTCGCCTCGAGGTTTCCAAGGCCGACGCGCAGGACCCGGCGGTGTCGCGCTTCCTGCGCAACTTCACCGACAGCACGCCGATCAATCTCGACCCTGTGCGATTGTCCACGGATGGACCCTCGCAATTGCTCGCCCCGCATGCCGAGGCAGGTGCGCCGCCGGTGATCGGCGGTCCGCTGGGAACTACGCTGGAGCAGATCATCGACTCACCCGCCCGGACGGAGATCGTGCGACGAATTCTTGCGGGTGAAAACGGGGTGTGGGTGCTGGTCGAGAGCGGGCAGCGCGAGGCGGACGAGGCCGCCGCTCGCACCATGGAGAAGCGCCTCGGTTATCTCGCGCAAGTGGCGGCTCTGCCCCAGATCGATCCAGATGATCCGAGCAGCCGCCTCGGCCCGGGACCGGCCTTGCGAGTGGGGTTCTCGCTGCTGCGGGTGAAGCACGATGATCCCGCCGAGCAGCCGTTTCTCAAGATGCTTGCGGGGCCGAAAGCTGCGCCTGCCGCGCCGTGGTTCGCCATGATCTTTGGCCGCGGACGCGTGCTCGGCGCGTGGCCGGCCGAAGGGTTCGGCGACGAGCAGATCGACGAGGCTTGCCTCTTTCTTCTGGGGGCGTGCTCGTGTCAGGTGAAGCGAATGAACCCGGGCTGGGATCTCCTGCTTCATGCGGACTGGGACGAAAAGCTGCAGGCGATTGGCTTTCCAAAAGGCGACCCGGCTGCGCCTGTCACCACGCCCAAGCCCGCTCCCGCTCCGGAGACTGTCGCCATCGCCCCGGCCGCGCCAATCGCTCCCGCCAGCACGGCTGTGGCCAGTGTTGCCCCGCCCAATTTCAATTCCCCCATCGTCTTTGCTGCCGGAGGATTACTTCTCCTTGGCGGCGGGCTGGCTTGGTGGAGTATGCGTCGTAAGCCGTGAAAAAATTTGCCCTCCTCCTCATCGCCCTTGCGCTGCTGCTCGGCGGCGTCGCGTTTTATCAGCACCGCACCGCGCCCAGCGCGGAGAAACCCGCCCTCACGGTCTATTGCGCCGCGGGGCTGAAGAAACCGGTCGAAGCCATCGCGCAGCAGTATGAGAAGGAAGAGGGCGTCGCGGTGCGTTTGCAATACGGTGGCAGCGGCACGCTGCTGAGCCAGATCCGCGTCGCGAAACAGGGCGATCTCTACATCGCCGCCGATGACGGTTCCGTGGCCGATGCCCGCAAGGCGGAGGTGATCCACGAAGTGCTCCCGCTGGCGAAGCAGCATCCCGTCATTGCGGTGCGCGCGGGTAATCCAAAGAATATCCAAACTGTCGCCGATCTGCTGCGCGACGACGTGAAGGTCGCCATCGCAAATCCCGAAGCGGCCAGCATTTCGCGTGTCTCCCGCACCGTGCTCGGCGACACCTGGACGAAACTCGCTGCTCACGCCGCGGTGATGAAGCCGACCGTTTCCGAAATCGCGTCCGATCTTTCGCTCGGCACCGTCGATGCGGCGATCCTCTGGGATTCGACCGTGGCGCAGTTCAAGGACACGCAAGTCGTTGAAGTGCCTGAGCTTGCCGCGCGGGTCGAAAACGCGTCCGCCTGCGTGCTCAACTTCGCCCCGCAGCCTGCCGCTGCGCTTCGTTTCGCTCGTTACCTCAACGCGCCGGAAAAGGGCGGCGCGGTTTTCAAGGCGAATGGCTTTACTCCGGCCGGGGGCGACAAGTGGGCCGCGAAGCCCGAGTTGATCCTCTACAGTGGTGGCGTCAATCGGCCGGCGGTGGAGGGGTTGCTGAAACAATTTGCCGATCGCGAAGGTGCGACCGTCACCACGGTCTTCAACGGCTGCGGCATTCTCTGCGCCTCGATGAAAACGATGGGCGGCACCGACAATCCGAAATTTCCGGATGCCTACTACGCCTGCGACATTTGCTTCGTCCCGCCCGTTGCCGATGTCTTCCCCGAGGCGGTGATTCTCACCGAGACGGATATCGGAATCGTGCTCCAGAAGGGGAATCCTCGCGGCATTAAGACGCTCGCCGATCTCGCTCAGCCCGGCCTCAAAGTCGGCCTTTGCAACGCCGAACAATCGACGCTCGGTTACATGACGCGCGGGATGCTCAAGTCATCCGGCCTTGCCGAGAGCGTGCACAAAAACGTCGTGGTCGAAACACCCACCGCCGACCTCCTCGTGAACCAGATGCGCGCCGGTGCGCTCGATGCCGCGATCGTCTATCGTGTGAATTACAATCCCTCCGCCGAGCACCTCGACTATCTCCAGATCCAGCACGAAGGCGCTCACGCGATGCAGCCTTTTTCCGTCCGCACGACGTCGCCCAACTATCATCTTGGCCAGCGCTTGCTCGTCTTCCTGCAAGATAACCGTGGGCAATTCGAAAAAGCAGGGTTCAACTGGCGCAACGACACGGCGATTCAAAGCAAGGACATCCAGGTGCCGGACTGGCTCAAGGACAAGTGAGTGGGGAAGGCCGCGCCTTCGGCGTGAACATCCAAAGTTCGCAGGTCATTCGGGCATGAAGCCGCGCTTTTCGCTTTTCTGGCTCGGCCTGTCCGTGGTGGCCGGGCTCTACCTGCTTTTTCTCCTCGCTCTTCTCGGTGCGACGGCGACTTACACCACGCCGCATCATCTCTGGGCCGCGCTGGGCGCGCCGGAAATTCGCTATTCGATCGGGCTGAGCCTGGTGACGTGCACGGCTTCAGCCTTGCTGGCGCTGCTACTGGCGGTGCCAATCGGATATCTGCTGGCGCGGGGGCGTTTTCGCGGGAAGGAGTGGCTCGATTCCGCGCTCGATATTCCCATTGTGCTGCCGCCGATGGTCGTGGGGCTGTGCCTGCTCATCTTCTTCCAGACCGCGGCCGGCAAGCTCATCGAGCATGTGATCCCATTCACCTACACCGTCGCCGGGGTCGTGCTGGCACAGTTCGTCATCGGCGCTGCCTTTGCGGTGCGCACGATGCGCGGGGTTTTCGATCATCTCCCGTCGCGCCCGGAGGATGTCGCGATGACGCTCGGTTGTTCGCGTGGCCAGGCGGTGTGGCTGGTGACGTTGCCGGCCGCGAAGCGTGGCATGTTCGCGGCTTTCAGTATCGCCTGGGCGCGCAGCCTCGGGGAATTCGGTCCGATTCTCGTTTTCGCGGGTGCCACGCGGATGAAAACGGAAGTGCTGCCGACGAGTGTTTTCATCGAACTCAGCGTGGGCCGTCTCGAAGCCGCCGTGGCGGTGAGCCTGCTCATGGTGATGCTTGCACTCATTGTGCTCGTGGCGGTGCGACTGGTGGGGGAGGAATTGTGATCCGGCTCGATTCCATCGCGTGGCGCGCAGGCACGTTTGTCCTCGAAGACGTCAATTTCACGGTGCCGACAGGAAAGTATGCCGTGCTGATGGGACGCACCGGCTGTGGCAAAACGACCCTGCTGGAGATCATCTGCGGCCTGCGCCAACCGGCGGCGGGACGGGTGTTCATTGGGGAAGCCGAAGTGACGCACGAACCGCCGGCTGCCCGTGGCGTCGGCTACGTGCCGCAGGATGGCGCCATGTTTCCCACCATGACCGTGCGCGAACAACTCGGCTTTGCTCTGCGCATTCGCCGGCAACCGCAGGAGGAAATCGTGAATGGATTGGCGGCGGAACTCGGGATCGCGCATCTGCTCGACCGTCTCCCGCAACACCTCTCCGGTGGCGAACGCCAGCGTGTCGCCCTGGGCCGGGCTCTCGCCGCGCGCCCCAAGGTTCTCGTCCTCGATGAACCGCTTTCCGCCCTCGACGAAGACCTCCGCGAAGACCTCTCCGCCTTGCTTAGGCGCGTGCAGCGCGAACACGCCATCACCGCTCTCCACATCACCCACAGTCGTGCCGAAGCCGCGCAACTCGCTGATGTGCAGTTTCGGATGGAGAATGGGCGCGTCGCCCAAGGGGATTAGTGATCGCGGGATGGCCGTGCGCGCGCCTCAAGACCGTTTGACCGGCGGAAGTAAGACGGTATCTTACCGAATGACTACGACGGTCTCATCGAAAGGTCAGGTCGTCCTCCCGGCTGAGCTGCGGGAGCGTGACCGCATTGCCGCCGGGCAGCAATTCGACATCGAGCGGCTGGAAGCCGGGCAATATCTGCTCAAGCGGCGGCCCGTCGCGGATAACCATGGTGTGGTGGACTGGCTGCTCGCCTGCCCGGAGAAGGATTGGTTTCAACCCGTTGCATCCGAATCCACCGATACCTTGTGAAATACCTCGTGGACGCAGACGTCTTGAGTGAGGCGACCAAACCCGAACCCGACGAGCGCGTGGTAGCATGGCTCCGCCGGCATGAGCGAGATCTGGCCGTCAACCCGATCGTTCTCGGTGAACTCGAATACGGCATTCTCCTTCTCCCCGCCGGCCGCCGCCGCGCTCGCTTGGAGCAGTGGTTTGCGACAGGGATCGGGCGCTTGCGCGTCCTCGATTTCGACACGGCGACGGCCGCCGCCTGGGCGCGTCTTCTCGCCCGGCTGAAAAAGAAGGGCCGCCCCATGCCGATCAAAGATAGCCTGATCGCAGCCACCGCCCTCGCCCGCAAGCTGACCGTCGCCACCCGGAATGCGACGGATTTTAAGCACGCGGGAGTGGCCGTGGAAAATCCGTTCGCGGTTTCGGCGAGGTCTTGATGCCGCCAGGGCTTGCACAGAGCCGTCAGGCTCGGCAGGAATTCAGCAACCGATCCTCCATGCCCAGCCCTTCACCCGTGGTTTCTCGCACCTCTCCTCGACTTTCCGCCGAGGAGCTTGCCATCTACGAATGGCAGATGTGGGTGCCGGGTTTTGGAGAAGCGGGGCAGAGCAAGCTGAAGGGGGCGTCGGTGCTGATTTCACGGGTGGGCGGATTGGGTGGAGTGGTGGCGTATGAGCTCGCGGCGGTGGGGGTGGGGAAGCTGGTGCTGGCGATGGGCGGGGTGGTGCGGCCGAGCGATTTGAATCGGCATTTGCAGCAGTCGCACGAGCGCATCGGGGAACCGCGCTTGCCGGCGGTGGTAGCGCGGTTGCGCGAGTTAAATCCGCGCATGGAAATCGTGGCGGTGGAAGAAAACGCAAGCGAGGCGAATGCGGACGGACTCGTGGCGCAGGCGGATGTGGTGGTGGATGCCGCGCCGCTTTTTGAGGAACGTTACGCGTTGAATCGCGCCGCGGTCATGGCAGGCAAGCCGATGGTTGAGTGCGCGATGTATGCGATGGAGGCGCAGATCACGACCATCCTGCCCGGACGGACACCGTGCCTGGGCTGCCTCACCCCTGAGAAGCCGCCGGATTGGAAACGGCAGTTCCCGGTCATCGGCGCGGTGTCCGGCACCGTAGGCTGCCTCGGCGCCGTCGAGGTGATCAAGCTGATCACCGGCCTTGGTGAACCCCTCGCGGGGACGCTGCTCACCATGGACCTCGGCTCGATGCGCTTCCGCCGCCACCGCGTCCAGCGGCGAGCGGACTGCCCGGTCTGCGCGCAGATCGATCCTGCCGTCGGAGGAGGAAGGCATTGAAAAACCTAACCCCCCATGGTAAGGTTTTAGTAGTCGTGAAATAAACGTTAAAAGCGAGTTGGCGACTTCGTCCGGCAGGCGTTCTGGACCAATCTCGACCATGGAAAGGTTGGTTGTGCTGCGACGGGGCGCGAGTGGGTCTGCGACCGCCGAAACAGACACAATAAACACAATATTCCATGCTAACTGGAACCCGGTCACCCGGGCGACCTTCTGGAGTAAAATCCGGCTCTTCTCCAACCGGCGGAACAGACACGATAAACACAATATCCCTCGTGCCGACAGAGAGCCCGGACCGGAACGTCCGTCGTGTTTTGCAGCCAAAAACTCCTCATACAGGTTGTTGAAACCGATTCATCCCGCACCCAGCCTCCCGCCCCGCATGATTTCCCGCCTTTTCCTCACTACGCTCTGCCTTTCCCTGCCCGTCTTCGGGGCTCCGCCGACGGCCACTTCGCCGGAAACGCTGCATGTGGCGAAGGATTTCAAAGTCGAACTGCTCTATGCCGTGCCGGGTGAATCGCAGGGTTCGTGGACGGCCATGGCGCTCGACCCGAAAGGCCGCCTCACCGTCGCGGACCAATACGGCGATCTTTACACCGTGACGCCGCCGCCGGTTGGACGGAGCGATTCGCCAACGGTGGAAAAAATCAATGCGCCGATCGGGGAAGCCACCGGGCTCGCGTGGCTGGGTGATACGCTCTACGTCGTGGTCTGCAAAACCGGCCGCTACGATTCCGGCCTCTATCGCGTGACCGATACGAACGGCGACGGCCAGCTCGACAAGGTCGAGATGCTGCGTTTGCTCGACGGCAAGGGCGATCACGGCCCGCACCAGGTGCAGGTGGGACCGGATGGCAAATCGCTCGTCGTCACCTGCGGTAACATGACGAAGTTCACCGAGGTGAGCAGTTCGACCGTGCCAATGGTCTGGAACGAAGATTTTCTGCTCCCGCGCATGTGGGACGCGCGCGGCCATGCGAAGGGCGTGCTCGCGCCGGGAAGCTGCGTCTATCGGGTGTCGCCCGATGGCAAGGACTGGACGTTGCTTAGTATGGGCAATCGCAACCAATACGACGTCGCCTTCAATCGCCGTGGCGACATGTTCGGCTACGACAGCGACATGGAGTGGGATATGAACACGCCGTGGTATCGCCCCACGCGGGTGACGCATGCGGTGAGCGGCAGCGAATTCGGCTGGCGCTCGGGCAGCGCGGTCATGCCTGCTTATTTCGCCGATACCCTGCCGCCGATGCTGGATATCGGCCCTGGTTCCCCGACGAGCCTTGTCTTTGGCTACGGCGCGAAATTTCCCGCGAAATACCAGGACGCGCTCTTCATCTGCGACTGGAGCTACGGCAAACTCTACGCGCTGCACCTCACGCCGAGCGGCGGCACGTATCAGGCGGAGAAGGAAACCTTCGTGCAAGGCCAGCCGCTGCCGCTCACGGACCTGCTCGTGCGTCCGCAGGACGGTGCGATGTATTTCATCACCGGCGGGCGCAAGGTGCAGTCGGCGCTCTACCGCATCACCTACACCGGCAGCGAATCGACCGCGCCGAGCCAGGCGGAGGTGAAGCTGCCGGAAGAGTTCGCGATCCGCGCGAAGCTGGAAGCCTTCCATGGGAAGAAAGATCCGAACGCGGCGACGGTCGCGTGGCCTTATCTTGGCCATCCGGATCGCTTCGTGCGCTGGGCAGCACGCACGGCGATTGAATTTCAGGACGTTTCTACCTGGCCGCTCAAGAGCCTCAAGGAAGAGTCGAATCCCGAGACGCTCATCACCGTGGCGATCGCGCTCGCGCGGGTCGGCGGACCGGAGCATCGCGAGACCGCGTTGAAGGTGCTGGGTAAAGCCGTGCAGCAACCGCACAGCGATGCGCAGAAGATCGAGGCCGTTCGTGCGCTCGGCCTCATCTTCATCCGCACTGGCGAGCCCGATGAAGAACTGCGCCAGCGCATCATTGCCCACATTGAGCCCGGCGTCCCCAGCCAGAACCGCATCCTGAATGCGGAACTCACGCAGATGCTCATCTATCTCCAAGCCCCGAGCGCGGCGGCGAAGACGATGGCGCTCCTCGAACAGGCGCCCACGCAGGAAGAGCAGCTCGAATACGTGAAGTCGCTCCGGGTGTTGAAGACCGGCTGGACGCCGGAACTGCGCAAGGCCTACTTCTCGTGGTTCCTCAAGGCGGCCAGCTACAAGGGCGGCGCGAGCTTTCAGGGCTTCCTCAAGAACATCAAGGACGAGGCCGTCGCAAACCTTGATCCCGCGGAGAAGGCCGCGGTGCAGCCGATTCTGGACACCGTGCCGAAGATCAAGACCCCGCAGGAAATCCTCGCCGAAAGCCTCGCGGGGCGCACTTTTGTGAAGACCTGGACGCTCGACGAACTCACTGCGCTCGCCGCGAAAAACCTGCACGGGCGGGACTACGACCGGGGTCGCAAACTCTTCGCCGCCGCAGCGTGCGTCGCCTGCCATCGCTTCGACGGGGAAGGTGGCGCGATGGGCCCGGACCTGACCATGGCCGGGGGCCGGTTTTCCCCGCACGACCTGCTCGAATCGGTCATCGATCCGGGCAAGGTGGTGAGCGATCAATACGCGCCCAATGTCTTCACGCTCGATGACGGCAGCCAGATCATCGGTCGCATCGTCAACGCCAGTGGCGACAACTACCGGGTCAACACCGACATGTTCGACCCGAACCAGTCGGAGAGCCTCAGCGGCAAGCGGATTAAATCCATTGAGGTGTCCAAGATCAGCCTCATGCCGCCCGGCCTGCTCAATACGCTGAAGGAAGATGAAATCCTCGACCTCGTGGCCTTCCTCCTGAGCGGCGGTGACCGCAACGCGGTGGCCTTCAAGAACTAGGCGAAGCAGACCGCGGCTTAATCTGCGTCCACCCCATTGACGGGCTGGGAGGAGCGTGCTTTTCTCGCGCCGCTGTTCCCGGTATGGACCAAAACAAGTTTGACGCTGCACTGGACGAAATCGTCTCGAACGAACCACGCTATGATCGCGCGGCTTATAACTTCCTCCGCGAAGCGCTCGACTTTACCCTGAAGGAACGCAAGAAGGCGACAGGCGAGAGCGGTCACGTTTCCGGGCAGCAACTCCTCGAGGGCATCCGTCGCTTCGCCCTGAAGCAGTATGGGCCCATGGTTCCGTCGGTGTTTGAATACTGGGGCATCAAGAATACGGAAGATTTCGGGCACATGGTTTTCGCGCTCGTCGAGGCGGAGATTTTTGGAAAGACCGAGCGAGACTCCATCGACGACTTCCGCGGCGTCTATGAGTTTCACGAAGCGTTCGTCGCGCCATTTCTGCCGCAGCCGAAAACGGAGACGCCGCCGCGGCGGATTCCGATCGATTCGCCGGCAGAAGAGTTGAACTAGGGAGCGCTCGTTGGTGTTCAGCCTTCAGGCTGTTCGGCCACCCGCTCAGCCGTCGGTTGTCATCTTTTCGAGGTCCTGCTGCCTGGCCACCGGCTAAAGCCTGGGACACGAACCTGCCGCCAGTTGACACCCTCCAGAACGCGCGGCACGTCATTCTCCTGTCCCATGCTCACGCTCCCGCTTCCTGCTGCCGAGGTCATTACGCTGCCGAATGGTCTTACCCTCATTGTCGAGGAAGATCATAGCGCGCCCGTGGCCAGCATTCAGGCGTGGGTGCAGACCGGGTCGATTCACGAAGGGCGCTTTCTCGGCGGCGGCATTTCGCACCTGCTCGAGCACATGCTTTTCAAGGGGACCGCGAAGCGCGGCGCGAGTGAGTTTGCGCAGGCTGTTCAGGATCAGGGCGGCTACATCAATGCCTACACCTCTTTCGATCGCACGGTGTATTGGATCGACACGCCCTCGCGGGGCGTGAATGTCGCGCTCGAACTGCTCGCGGATGCGATTCAAAATTCGACGCTGCCGGCGGATGAACTGGTGAAGGAACAGGAGGTCATTCGGCGGGAATTTGCCATGGGCTTCGACGATGCCGACCGCATGGCCAGCCACGCGCTGTTCGAGACGGCTTACGCGACGCATCCCTACCGTTATCCCATCATCGGGCATCTCGACGTTTTCAATGCGCTGACGCGTGAAGATTTGAGTGCTTACTACACGGCTCGTTATGCGCCAAACAACGTCTTCTTCGTGGTCGTCGGCGATGTAAAAGCGGTCGAAGTCGAGGCGCACCTGGCCGCGCATTTCACCGCGCCGCGCCGGGCGATGACCGACGTTTTCATCCCCGCCGAACCGGTGCAACTCGGCCGCCGCGAAACGCATCGCGAATTTTCCACCGAACTCACCCGGCTGCACCTCGCCTGGCATGTGCCGGACATCGCGCATCGGGATGTGCCGGCGCTGGATGTGGCGGCGGTGGCGCTGGGTGGTGGCCGCAGCTCGCGGCTTTACCAGCGGCTGCGCGATGAACGGGGGATCGTGCATTCCATCGACGCCTGGTGCTGGTCTCCCGCGCAGACCGGTCTCTTCGGTATCGATGCGCTCATGGAGCCTGCGCACCGCGAAGAGGTCGAGCGCGAGTGCGCCGGCCTGCTGGAGGATGTGCGCGCCAATGGCGTGAGCGAGGCGGAACTGGCCAAGGCTCGCAACATCGCCCTCAGCCAGGCCCTCGCGCAGCTCACGACCATGCGTGGGAAGGCCAACGACATTGGCTCGAACTGGCTCCTCTCGCGCAACCTCCGTTTTTCGCACGACTACCTCGATGCGCTCCAGCGCGTCACCGCGGTCGACGTGCGCCGGGTCATCGACCGCTATTGCTGCGAGGCGAATCAAACCGTGACCTCGCTCAACCCCGAGGGTTCGCTCACGAAGACGACGCGGGTGGAGGTGGCAAACACCGCGGGCGAAATCCAGCGTTTCGAGCTGCCGAACGGCCTGCGCCTGCTCGTGCGCGAAGACGCGCGGCTGCCGCTCGTCTCCATGGCGGCGAGCTTCAAGGCAGGCCTGCTGGCCGAGACGCCGGAGAACAACGGCATCACCCGTCTGCTCGCCAAGACGCTGCTCAAAGGCACGCCTACACGCACCGCGGAACAACTCGCCGACGAACTCGAAAGCGCCGGTGGTGGCATCGGCTCGGATGGGGGGAATAACTCCATCAGCGTGACCGTTCGCGTCATGCAGCCCGATCTCCCGCGCGGCCTCAGCATTCTTTCCGACGTGCTGCGGCACGCCACGCTCCCGGAAAAAGCCATCGCCCGGGAAAAGGAAGTGCAGCTTGGGTCGATCAAGGCCGACGAAGAGGAGATGACCAGCGTGGCGCGCAACCTCCTCCGCTCGCATCTCTTCGCCGGGCATCCGTTCGGCCTCCGCAGCCTCGGCACCCCGGAGACGTTGACGAAGCTGACGCGTGACGACCTGATCGCCTTCCGCGATCGCCATCTCTGTGCGCGCAACGGGGTGATCGCTATCTTCGGCGCGGTGAAAGCCGACGAGGTGCGTGCGCTGGTCGAGCGCGAGTTCGAGGCCCTGCGCAGTGGCGAGCCTGCGGTGGCCGTGCCGCCGCAGCCCGCGCCGATCACCGCTTCGGCGGAAGTCATCGAGCACAAACCCAAACAACAGGCTGTGTTGATGACGGGCTTTCATGGCACCGATCTCGCCGGACCCGACCGCGCGGCTTTGGAGCTGATCGACGAAGCCTGCAGCGACCTTGGTTCACGGCTCTTCCTCCGCATCCGCGAGCAGATGGGCCTCGCGTATTTTGTTGGCACCTCACAGCTTCTCGGCCTCGCCCGTGGCGCTTTCACTTTCTACCTCGGCACCGACCCGGCGAAGCTCGCCGAAGTCAAAGCGGCGCTGCATGAAGAGATCGCGAAACTCGCCACTGACGGACTGACGGCCGAGGAATTGACTCGTGCCAAGGCGAAGCTCATCGGCCAGCAGGACATTCGCCACCAGAGCAACGATGCCTTCGCGTTTTCCTGCGCCCTCGACGAACTCTACGGTCTCGGTTTCGACCACCACGCCCACTGGCGTGCGGAAATCGAAGCCGTGACGCTGGATGACGTTCGTTGGGTGGCCCGCCGATACTTCGCGGACCAGCCCGGCATCACCGCGATTGTCAGTCCTGGATAGCCGAGATTTCTTGTCGAAAATGGGCGCATCTCGTTCCTGGGGGGGCCTTTCTTGCGTTTGGCACACAGTTTTTCATTGCGTCTGCGGCCTGCGTTTGTAGAGCCCCGTCCGCGCAAATGACCCTTTTCGCTCACGCCCTTGTCGGCTCCCCACCGTCATCAGCTTCCTCGCATGGCTGCTGACGTGCCTGAGCGCGTGCTGCGCGCTCGCCACGGACTGGTGGCACTTAATTTTTCCGAACTCTGGCGTTACCGTGAACTGTTTGGCTTCCTGGCGTGGCGCGATATCCTCATCCGCTACAAGCAGACCTACCTCGGGATCGCGTGGGCCGTGCTTCAGCCGGTCCTCACGATGGTGGTGCTTAGTGTCGTCTTCGGCCGCTTTGCGAAGCTGCCGAGCGATGGCGCTCCCTACACGATTCTGGTGCTCAGTGCTCTCCTGCCGTGGCAGTTTTTTTCGAACGCCCTGACCGAGAGTAGCAACTCCCTCGTCGCCTCCGCGCGCATCATTTCGAAAGTCTATTTTCCCCGGCTCATCGTCCCGGCCAGCGCGGTGCTGAGCGGCTGTATCGACGCGGCCATCGGGCTCGTCATCCTGTTCGCAATGATGCCTATTTACGGCGTGGGCTTCCGCCCGCATCTCCTGCTCCTGCCGCTCTTCTTCGGGCTCTCCTTTCTCGCGGCGCTGGCCGCGGGAATCTGGTTCAGTGCGTTGAATGTCCGCTACCGCGATGTCAAATACGTCGTGCCGTTCATCACCCGCGTCGGCATGTATGTGACGCCGGTGGGTTTTGCGTGGCGCAGTGTGGTCCCGGCTGAATGGCAATTCTGGTTCAGCCTCAATCCGCTTGTCGGAGTGATCGATGGTTTCCGCTGGAGTGTGCTCGGATCGCAGTTCGAGCCGTTCTGGCCCGGGTTCTGGACCAGCACGGGTGTGATCGCCTTTCTGCTCGTCACCGGCTTGGTCTATTTCCGCGCCACCGAACGTTCCTTTGCCGATGTCATCTAGGAGTCTGTTGAACTACCCATGACACCCGCGTTGCTTCAATTTTTGCCGTGGCCTAGGCGCGACGAAGGAACATACCCGTTGTGGTCTGTGACTGAGGAGCAACGCAGGTCACGGCAAGAATTGAAGCAACCCTTCGGGCGAGCGGGCTTTGGGGCGTCCGGCCGCGTTGCTCGCTCCTTACAGACCGCTGCGGGTATGCTCGTCGCTCACGCCTTGCCATTCGCCCTAAAGCCCGCTCGCGCGAGTGTCATGGGTAATTCAACAGACTCCTTGCCATGCCGGTGATTTCCGTCTGCCAGCTTGGCAAACAGTTCCGTCTCGGCGTGAAGATGCACAATACGTTGCGGGACCAGCTCGCGGGCTTGTTTCGTGGCCGGGAGGAAAACTCCGACGAAACATTTTGGGCGCTGAAAGATGTGAACTTCAGCGTAGAGGAAGGAGACGTCGTCGGGATCGTCGGGCGCAACGGCGCCGGTAAGTCCACGCTGCTGAAGGTGCTCAGCCAGATCACCGATCCCACGGAGGGAGAAGTCCGCATTCGGGGGCGGGTGGCCAGTCTGCTCGAGGTGGGCACTGGATTTCATCCCGAGCTGAGCGGCCGCGAAAATGTGTTCCTGAACGGCGCCATCCTCGGCATGAGCCGCCGTGAAATTCGGTCGAAGTTCGACGAAATCGTGGCTTTCGCCGAAGTCGAGAAATTTATCGACACGCCGGTAAAACATTACTCCAGCGGCATGTATGTCCGGCTCGCCTTTGCGGTTGCCGCGCACCTCGAGCCGGAAATCCTCATCGTCGATGAGGTGCTCGCGGTGGGCGATGGGGCGTTTCAGCGCAAGTGTCTGGGCAAAATGGGCGAAGTGTCGAAAGGCGGGCGCACCATCCTCTTCGTCAGCCACAATCTGACCGCGGTGCGTTCGCTCTGCCGCAGCGCGATCCTGCTCGAGCGGGGGCGCGTTGCGTCAGCCGGGGCGACCGAGGACGTGCTGAACGACTATCTGCAAAAAAGCGAAGGCGGCCTGGCCAGCGAGTGGTCGGCACCGGAAGAGGATGCCGCGGATGGCATTCGCCTGGTGCGGGCTCGGGTTGTTCCCCGCGGGGAGGGTGGGGTGCTGGAAACATCGGCCCCGGTCGAGTTCGAGTTCGATGTCGCCAACGATCGTGCCGGCGCCACGCTCAATTTGAGCGTGGCGTTTCAAACGGAAGACGATGTGACTGCTTTTGCGACCGTTTCGGAACGCGCCGCGCTGCCTGCCGGGTTGACCCGCATGGTCTGTTTCCTGCCGGCCAATTTCCTGAACGCCCTGCACTATCGAGTCAGCGTCAAGGTGGTCGAATGTGGAAGGGTTTTGGATGAGAAGAACGATGTTCTTCGTTTCGACGTGGCCGATGGGGTGACCGATCGCAGTTGGTTTGGTAAATGGCCGGGTGCCGTCCGTCCTTTTTTCGGATGGAAGATCGAGCCTGAATCTAAAACGTCATGAACGACCTCAAGTTTCTCCAGCAATTCATGACGGGCCTGGTAAGGGCTGCCGCCACCAACGTGACGGACAACGAGGACGACGTTCGTTTCCCCAAATCCGCCGCGGAAATTCGCCGCCGTCGATGGAAAGAAAAACTGCTTACGCTTGGAGCCACTTTGGGCTGGCACCGGCAGAGGTTTAATCCGCGCCACGTGGAGAACGGACTGGCGGAGCTGCAGCCGCACATCGAGGGCTTTTCGCGCAGCTTTTCGCGGTGGGACGACGACGCCTCCCGCGCGCTGATGCTCGAGCTTTTGCGCTACCGGGTGCTTGGTTCCGGCCATGTAAAGCTGTCGAGCAACACGCCGGCGTATTGGCAGGCACGCGAGCGAGTGCAACACGAGTATCTACGGCAGCCAAACGCCGCTCACGTCGGTTCGTATGTGCTTGATGAATACGAACTTCCCGGAAAGGGCGGGACGATCCGCAGCGTGCAGCGTCCGATCGGCGCGGCCACGACTTTTCTCGTTGAGCAATATGCCCTGCGCCGCCCTGGGGCGGAGGTCGTCGCCGCGCCCGGCGACGTGGTGTTGGATTGTGGTGGTTGCTGGGGGGACACTGCGCTTTATTTCGCCGACCGGGTCGGTCCGGGAGGGCGTGTCTTCAGCTTCGAATTCGATCCGGCCAACATCGCCATTTTTAATCGTAACCTCGCCGCTAACCCTCGCCTCGCTCCAAATATCGAGCGTATCGAACACCCGCTCTGGTCGCGGTCTGGCGAGACGATGCGATTTACCTCCGCCGGTCCGGGCACGGTGCTCGGGCAGAACGCCTCGGGCGAGCGCGAAACCGTGACGCTTTCCATCGACGATTTCGTAAGGCAGCGGAACCTTGAGCGGGTGGATTTCATCAAGATGGATATCGAAGGTGCCGAGATTCCGGCGCTCGCCGGCGCCCGCGAAACCCTGCAACGCTTCCGCCCGAAGCTCGCGATCTGCGCCTACCACAAAATCGACGATTTCATCACAATTCCCGATTTCATCGAGCAGCTTGGCGGCGGCTACCGCCAGTGGCTCGCGCACTTCACTGTCCATCTCGAGGAAACCGTTATTTTCGCCGCGCCGTGAACAAGAAAGTCCTCGTTACCTACGCCTGGGTCCGCAGTTCCGCGGCCATGATTCGGAACCTCGCGCGGAATGGCCTCGAAGTTTTCGCGGGCGATCACCAGGACTTTTTCATGAGCAAGGTGTCCCGCTACACCAGCGGATGGGTGAAGTATCCCGGGTATCAGAAAGATCCCGAGGGCTTTATCGCGACGCTGGTGCGATTCATCGAGGAGAAAGGAATTGGCACTTACATTCCGTCCCACGAGGAAGGCCTCGTCGTGGCCAGGTTTCGGGATCGCTTTCCGGCATCGGTGAAGATTCCCATCGCGCCCTACGAAGTGCTGAACGCCCTCCACAACAAGAGCACGCTGCCGGATCTGACTCGCAAATTGGGCGTGCCTCACCCCGAAACATTTGTCTTTGCCAGCAAGGAAGATTTCGAAAGCCGCAAGCATACGCTCCCGATGCCCGGCATCATCAAGCAGCTCTACAGCCATGGTTCCCACGGTGTGGGGATTTATCGTTCGGTGGTGGAGCGGGATTCGATCTGGTCCCGAATGAGCGCTGGCGTGGAGTCGGCCGAACGACTGCCGATCGTGCAGCGGTATCTCGAGGGGAAGAAGATTTACGCGGCTTCGTTGCTAGCGCAGGAAGGCCGGGTCGTCGGCACGTTTGTGCGGCGTAACATTCGTGAGAAAGAACCCTTTGGTGGGGCGTGCGTGAAGTGCGAAAGCGTCCATTTTCCCGAACTGACCGCCCACGCCACGCGGATCGCGGAGCACGTGAAGCTAACTGGAGTCGCGATGTTCGAATTCCTCGTCGATGACACGACGCGCGAACCATGGCTGATGGAAATCAATCCCCGGTATTGGGGCACCAGCAGTCACGAGATCGATTGCGGTGTCGAGTTTCCCTGGATGCAGTGGTGCATGGCTAATGACGTGCCGTTTCGCGAGCATCCGGAATATCGAGATGGACTCAAGAGCCGCTGGATTGTGGGTGACGTGATCTCATGGCTCAAAAGCCGGCGGGTGCGGGGTGGGCCGCAAAATCTCCAACGATACCTCGATTTCGACGACGATTTTTTCATGGATCTGAAACTCGACGACCCGCTCCCATTTCTCGTGGAGGCGTATTTGTATTTCAAATTCCGCAAGCAAGTGCTCGGCTAAGTCTTCCCACGAACCATGCTCAATCTCGACCTTCCCGCCCGCGCGTCGAAACCACGCCAATGTGGACTCACCAGCCTGATCGACCCCGGGCTACCCACCGGTCACTTTCGCGATGTCATCGAAAGCCACGCCGCTTTGATCGATTGCGTGAAATTCGGCTGGGGCACGCCGGTGGTGACCAAGGATTTGTGCGAAAAGATCGCGGTGCTGAAAGCGCACGACGTTTCTTTTTATTTCGGCGGCACGCTCTTCGAGAAGGCGTTTCAGCGCGGGAAGGTCGATGAATACCGCCAGTGGTGCGCGAAGCTCGGCTGCCCCATGGTGGAGATTTCCAACGGCACGTTCGACATCGACCAGGAGGAGAAGGCGCGGCAGATTGCGTCCTTTGCTCGCGATTTCATCGTCTTTAGCGAAGTGGGCTACAAGGACTCGGACCGTTCGATTAATTTGCCGCCGTCCAAGTGGGTCGAATTCATCAAGGGCGATCTGGCCGCCGGTGCTCGCTACGCGATTACCGAGGCACGGGAGAGCGGCACCAGCGGCATCTGCCGTTCCAACGGCGAGCTGCGCTTCGGGCTCATCGAGGACGTGCTTGGGTCCGGCATCGACTCTCATCAGCTCATTTTCGAGGCGCCAAACAAAACCCTGCAGGTCTTCTTCATCAAGAAGCTCGGCAGCGATGTAAACCTCGGTAATATCAGCTTTGCCGACGTCGTGGGCCTCGAGACTCTCCGGCTGGGCCTGCGCGCCGATACCTTCATGCTCTTTTAACCCATGCGAAATCCGAACAACGTATTCCACCTCGCGATCCCATGCGCCGACCTCGACGCAGCGAAGGATTTTTATGAAAAGCTCGGCTGCCACGTAGCGCGGCGTTACGACGACCGCATCACTCTGAACTTTTTTGGCGATCAGGTCGTCTGCCATCTTTGCCCCGAGGGGATTGATCCCGAGCCGAAGATGTATCCGCGCCATTTTGGAGTGACGTTCAAGGATCGCGCCGAATACGATGCAGCGCTCGCGAATGCGCAAACGCACGGGCTGAAGTTTTTTGCCGAGCCGTTTGTGCGCTTCGGCGGCAAGAGGGAGGAGCACCACACGTTCTTCCTCATCGACCCTTCAAACAACCTTCTCGAGTTCAAGTATTACCATGACTCGGGAATGATGTATTAAGCTCGGTGAACGCCCCCCTTGCCTGCCTCGGCGGCACTCCGGCTTTCGCTGAAAAACTCCACGTCGGCCGCCCGAATGTCGGGTCGCAGGACGCGTTCTTTGCCCGCGCGAAAGAAATCTTCGACCGGCGCTGGTTTACCAACGGTGGACAGTGTGTCCAGGAGTTCGAAGCTCGCACCGCTGTGCTGCTCGGCGTGAAGCATTGCATCGCGATGTGCAATGCGACCATCGCGCTGGAGATCGCTTCGCGGGCACTGGGCCTCACCGGGGAAGTGATCGTGCCGTCGTTCACCTTCATTGCTACAGCGCATGCGCTCCAGTGGCAGGAAATCACGCCGGTATTTTGCGACGTTGATCCCGTTACCCATAACATCGATCCGGCGTGCATTGAACGGCTGATTACGCCCCGCACCACTGGCATTGTCGGCGTGCACATCTGGGGCCGGCCCTGTGCGGTCGAGGCCTTGGAGGAAATCGCGCAGCGCCACCGCCTGCAGCTCATGTTCGACGCCTCCCATGCGTTCGGGTGTTCGCACGGCGGGCGCATGATCGGAAATTTCGGGCGTGCCGAGGTGTTCAGCTTTCACGCGACCAAGTTTCTCAATACCTTCGAGGGCGGACTGGTTTCCACCAACGACGATGAACTGGCCTCGAAAATCCGGCTGATGAAGAACTTCGGGTTCGCCGGCTACGATAACGTGATCTATCCCGGCACCAACGGGAAGATGAACGAACTCTGCGCCGCGATGGGCCTCACCGGACTCGATGCCATCGAGGATTTCATCTCGGTGAACCGTTCCCACTATCACCGTTACCGGGAAGGGCTCGCCGACCTGCCCGGCTTGCAGCTCATTCGTTACGAGGAAAGCGAGCGTTGCAATTTCCAATACATCATCGCCGAGGTGGACGAGAAACTTTTCGGATTGAGCCGCAACGAGATCGTGTCGGTGCTTCACGCGGAGAATGTCCTCGCGCGCCGCTACTTTTTCCCGGGCTGCCATCGCCAGCTTCCCTATCGCGCCTTTTATCCCAATGCGGGGCTGCTGCTGCCGGAAACCGAGCGTCTCTGCGAGCGGGTGTTTGCTCTCCCGACTGGCACCGCGGTCTCGGATGATGATGTTCGTGCAATCTGTGGAATCGTGCGCGCAGCCCACGGACGGGCTGCGGAAATCCGAGCGACCCTCGCCGAGTCAGCACGGGCGTGAAGCTGTCCGTCAGCCTCATCACCTACAATCACGGGCCTTTTATCGCGCGGGCGATCGAAGGCTGCCTCGAACAGAAAACCGATTTCGACTTCGAAATCGTGATTGGAGAAGACGATTCACCCGATGGGACGCGAGAAATCGTCGAGGATTATGTTCGCCGCTACCCAGGTCGGATTCGTGCACTGTTTCGCAGCCGGGAGGATGTCATTTACGTCGATGGCCGCCCCACCGGGCGCTTCAATTTCCTCGAAACCTTGAAAGCATGTCAGAGCGACTATGTTGCCATGCTCGAGGGCGACGACTACTGGACGGATCCGCACAAACTGCGCAAGCAGGTGGAATATCTCGACGCGCATCCAGATTGTGCCTTCTGCTTTCACGATGTCGCGCTGCTCAAGGAGGATGGAGAGCTGAGCCGGGACTATCCGCTCGGCACGCGACAGCCGACTTACACTTTGCGGGATATTCTCCATCTCAACGGCAGCGCATGTGTCACCCCGCAGACCGGCTCAGTGGTGCTCCGGCGTGCTTTCCTGCCGGAGCTTCCTCCTTGGATGAGGACGCTGCCTTTCGGCGATCTACCTTTGTTTGCGCTGCTCTCGCGGCGAGGATTTGCCGGTTTCATCGACGAAGCGATGGGGGTCTATCGCATCCATGGCGGAGGCCTTTGGTCTGCCGGCGGGAAAGGGAAATGGAGTCCCGCGGTCACCGCGCAACGGCAGGACTGGCGTCTGCGCTTTTACGAAACGATGCGCGAGTGGCTGAACGGAGAACTGTCCGCGGAGATCGATGAAAAGATCGGCGAGCTTGCCTGTGAACTGGCCTGGCATCACCAGCAGCATGGAGATGCCACCTCGATGCGGCGTTATCTCGTGAAGGCTTTGCGGTCGTGCCCGGTGCCACCGACCTTCTCGGCGAAATTTGTGCTCAAGGCATGGCTGGTGGCGTTCATGCCGGGGGCGCATCGCCTTTACCAGAAGCGCCGCGCTGCGCTTTCGCCCCCGCCAGCAGAAGGTTAGCGGCGGCGCTGCGCACAGGCTCCGGCCAGCCGGTCAGGGCCAGCTTCAGGCGCGCTTTCATCCCGAGGCCTGCATGGCGCACGGGGGTCAACAATTCGTGCGCGAGGTCGAGCTGGCGCGAGAGGAAAGCCACGTCGGCCGCTTCGGTGCGCATTTGCAGAATGGCGCTACTCAGCGCAGCCTCGTGTTGCGGTGCGGTGCGGTGATGCTTCAGCGCATACTCGAATACCTCGGCTTTGCCGATGAGGTCCTTGAGGCGGTTGCCATAGGCATTGCTGTCGTGGCGGCGCATCCCGACCAGCGGGCGCGTGACGATGCCGGTGGGCGGCTGCTCGCTGCAGCGCAGCACGAATTCCATGTCTTCCACACTCGAGCGCGTGAAGGCTTCATTCAGCCCGCCGATCCGATTGAGGAACTGCCGCGAGAACAGCAGCGTGGAGGGCGTCGTGGGAAAGAATTCGATGAGCGGCTCGTAGAGCGAGTCGCGCACGACGAGAAAATCGGGGCCGAACGACTCGGTGCGCACTTTTTCCAGCCAGCGCGGGGCTTCGGAAAGTTTCTCCCGCGGCTGCCATTTGTCGTTGGTGACGATCTGGGAGTTGCAGAAAACGAACTCCACGTCCGGGGCACGGGAGACGAGTTCTGCCTGCATCGCGAGCTTTTCCGGCTTCCACAGGTCGTCGCTGTCGCAGAGCGCGATCCACGGTGATTGCGCCATCTCCGCGCCGACCTTGCGCGCGTGGCAGACCCCGGCGTTTTTGATCGTCACGCACTTCACCCCGCGACCGTAACTGCGCAGCACCTCGGCGGTATCGTCAGTCGAACCATCGTCGATGACGATGACTTCCGCGGGCGGCAGCGTCTGCGCGAGGATGGAGTCGAGCGTCGCGGGCACGAGGGTGGCACGATTGTAAGTGGGGACGACGACGCTGATGGCGAGACTCACGGAGTTCGGGTTTTGCTTTGAATGTGCCGGGAGGCCGTGTCCATGTAGTAATTTGCGATGAGCGCCAACCAAAAATCCGACCTGCCGGTCAGCGTGATCATCCCGACTCACAATCGGGCATCGGTGCTTGCCGCGACGGTGTCGAGCGCCCTCGCGCAGACTTATCCGAATAAGGAGATCATCGTGGTGGATGATGGTTCGACCGACGACACCGCGAAAGTGATGGAGGCGTTTCCCGGCGTGATCTTCCGCCGGAAGTCGCAGGGTGGCCCGGCTTCGGCGCGGAATCTGGCGTTGCGTGACGCGGGTGGGACGATCATCGCGCCGCTCGATTCGGACGATGCGTGGGACCCGGATTATCTCGCCAACGCCGTGGCCGGGCTCGAAGCGACCGGCACAGCCTTCGTCTGCACCAGCTATCGCGGTCGCCGTCGCGACGGCAGCATCACTTACTCGAACTACTACACGGAAACGCGCCCCCACCTCGCGGCCTATCTCACCGATGCACGGGGCGAGTGGTTCCTGCTCGATCCTCCGCGAGCGCGGGAACTTTTCCTCGCTCACTCCGAGGCACCATCTTCGGCGGCCGTGCTGCGGCGCTCGGTTTTGGAAAAGGGATGGGACGACCGGTTGTTCGGCACCGAGGATCACATGATTCTGATTCAGGCGGTGATGGATTACTCCTGCTCGGCGGCCATCTCGCTGACGCCGCGGTGGACTAAAAATACCGGCACGGGGAACATTTACGACGAGAGCGCCGCGCTCGGCCGTCACGCCCGCATGAACATTCTGCTGCGGCGCATCGTTTTCGAGCGCTGGGGCCAGCAGCTCGCGCCTGCGGAGAGAGCTACGTTACGGCGGCGCAACGCGATGGATTATGCCGATTGGGCCTACTTCGAATCGAGCCAGCGCCGCCGCCTGAGCGCGCTCGCGCGGTATCTGCAATCGGCGCTCTGCGATTGGTCGGTCGTGGCGGAGCGCTTGCGCAAGCGAGCCCGCGCGTCGTGACCGCGGATCGGCTGGTGGCGGAATTTGCCGGGCGGGATTTCGTGCTGCCAGCGGCGTTCGACCTCACTGCGACATTCTTCTTCGCGATTACCGGTGCTCTGGCGGCGATGCGGCGCGGATACGATTACGTCGGGCTTTTCGCGCTCGCTTTTGCCTCGGGCGTCGGTGGCGGTTTGTTGCGCGATGGCGTCTTTATCCAGACCGGCCCACCCGTCGCCGTCACCGACGAGCGTTATATCATCACGGTGCTCGCGGCATGCCTGGCGGGCGCTCTCATCGGGCCGCGAATCGAGCGTTTGAACCGGGTCATCGCCACGCTCGATGCGGCAGGCCTCGGTGCTTACGGGGTGGTCGGTGTGCAGAAGTCGCTCAGTGCCGGTCTGAGCGTTCCTGCTGCCATTCTCGTGGGAGTGATCAATGCCGTCGGCGGCGGTTTGTTGCGCGACCTGCTCGTGCGCGAAGAACCGCTCGTTTTCAAGCCGGGCCAGTTTTATGTCGTCGCGGCGGCGCTAGGCGCGGGTCTGTTCACGCTGCTGACGCTCTCGGCCGGCTGGAGCGCGATGCCGGCCGCCTTCGTTGCCATCCCGACCACTTTCCTCTGCCGCATTTTCTCCATCGTCTTCAAGTGGGAAACGCGAGTCGTGCGGCCGTGGTTTGGACCGTGACGGCGGATTAGACGAGAATGGCACTTAGATGAGATGGTTTTTCGTGGATAAAGAGCGCTGAGAAAAGAGAGGGAATGAGCTTGGAAAGAGATGCCGATGTTTGAACCGATGCGCCAGCTCTGCGGGCGGGCTGGAGGGAGTGAACGCGTGGCTGGCGGAGTGGATTGAACCGCGGTTGCTGCCCCCTCCGGCGTGCTTCATTCGGGTCCGTTCGCGGTGGATCCTCGTTACCGAATTGCACCGGGTAAGGGCCTCAGGCACGCAGCGAAGGTTCACCCGTCCGGCATCAAAAAAACCTGAACCCACGGAATGGACGGAAGGGGCGGTTTGGAGATTCGCCCCCTCAGGACGAAAATCGGGGCCATGACCAAAGCGACGTGTGCGTCGAGCCGCCCAAGGATCCCGCATTCGCCCCACAGAGGTCATCCAACCCATTCCCCCCCCACGCGCCGCGCGCATCCTGAAACCATCGATGATCCACCCTCAATCCTCCATCCGTCCCCCACAAACAGACACAATAAACACACTATTCGCGGATCATGGCATGCGCAGAAACCTCCAGGCGGAAAGGGGCAGTGACAATGAAGAAGCGGTGGGGCGAAAAATATTGAATGATGTCAATTTCGAGGCAGCCAATTCTTGCCATTCAAGACGGCCCCAAAGCGATCAACTGCTCACGCGTCCAAGGCATCAAATTGAAGACCTCCCCCTATCGCAATGGATCCGCGATATCCTCCCTTATCTAACTGCCATTCGGATTAGACGATTTTTGCAAAACCTCGCCGATCGGTTGACCCACCGTGCCCGGTCAGCGCAGCATGAGCGCATGAAGTTTCCCCGCCTTCTCCTGCTGCTTGGTCTCGTGCTCGTTTTGCCTGCTTCGGCGCAGTCGTTCCGTGCTGGGGCCGCTACGAGCAACATCACACCTTTCATCGGCGGGGACATCATCGGCGGCTTCCACCCCTTTCCTTCGAAGAACATTCACGACGAACTGCATGCGCGTTGCCTCGCGCTCGACAACGGTTCGACGAAAATTGTCATGGTCGTGTGCGATCTCCTCGGCGCCGACGAGAAAATGTATGATGAGGCGCGCCGGTTGGTCACGGCTGAGACGGGGCTGCCGGGGGCGAACTTGTTCATGTCGTGCACGCATACGCACTCGGCAGTGAGCGCACTGGGGCAGGAT
Source organism: Chthoniobacteraceae bacterium (assembly GCA_044226525.1). Taxonomy (GTDB): domain Bacteria; phylum Verrucomicrobiota; class Verrucomicrobiia; order Chthoniobacterales; family Chthoniobacteraceae; genus VFJQ01. The sequence goes on from JBGAGV010000001.1 coordinate 270,736, forward strand.
CGCTTCGCTCGCGGAACGGGCCTGGACGAATATCAGAAGTTCGTCGCGCATCGTATCGCGGACGGTGTGCGTCGGGCGTTGAACAATCTGGCCCCCGCGCAAATCGGCTGGGCGGTGGGCAGTGAACCGCGCGAAGTGTTCAACCGCCGCTGGTTCATGAAGCCCGGCACGGTGCCGGTAAACCCGTTGGGCGAGGCGACGGACACCGTGAAAATGAACCCGGGCTATGCGAACCCGAACCTCGATCGCCCCGCGGGGCCGACCGATCCGGAAGTCAGCCTCATCGCGGTGCGCACGCCGGACGGAAAACCAATCTCGGTGCTCGCGAGTTATTCGCTGCACTACGTCGGCGGGGTGGGCGCTGCCGACATCTCGGCGGACTATTTCGCGGTGTTCAGCGACCGCCTGCAGCAACTGCTCGGTGCCGATCGGCAGGACCCGCCTTTCGTCGCCATGCTCGCCAATGGCACGAGCGGAAACATCAACAACAACGACTACAGCAAAAAGCCGGAGAAGAAATACGGTCCCTACGAGAAGATGCGCGAAGTCGCGGACCATGTCGCGCAGGCCGCGCTCGCGGCCTATCAGAAGATCCAGTGGAAGGACACGGCGCCGCTCGGTGCACGGCTCGAGAAACTCGAAGTCGGCATTCGGCATCCCTCGCCGGAGCAGCTCGCGCGCGCCAAGGATCTGCTGGGTAAACCGAAGAGCGATGTCCCGGCCTCCCTCGATGAAATCTACGCGGATCGCATCACGCGACTGAACCAATGGCCGGCCACGCTGCCGATCCCTCTTCAGGCTCTGCGCATCGGCGATGTGGCGGTTGGCGGCATTCCGAATGAAGTTTTCGTGGAGACCGGGCTGGCTTTCAAAAAACAAAGTCCCCTTCAGCCGAGCTTCATCATCTCGAATGAAAACGGCTACTACGGCTATCTCCCCACGCCTGAGCATCACAAACTGGGCGGCTACGAAACGTGGCTGGGCACCAGTCGCTTCGAGGTTGAGGCGTCTGAGAAGATCCTGAACAAACTGCTCGAGATGGTAGCGGCGCTGCAGAAGCCCTAAGGCCGTGTAGCGCGCAGCCGCATGAAACGCTGACCGGCCCCGAGTGGCTGTAAATCGCGGACGACGCGCGTGTCGAGGCCGGTGCCTGGCGTGTCCAGACTCAGGGAGACACGCAAAGCCGAATCGTCGGGATCGATGCTGGTCCAGGGCCCCGCCGGTGAAGACGCCACCTCCACGGTGACGACGACATCATTCGTCCAGCGGGCGGTCATGAATTGAATCGCGAGATAGTCCGCATTGCCGACGTGCACGGTCGTGAGCTGCGGCAGGCGAGGGAAGCCTCCGGATTTCGGTGCGCTGTCGGTGACGTATTCGAAGAGGTTCGCCACGCCATCGCCATCGGGATCGGCAAGATCACCGGAGATGGCGGCATTGGCCTGTTCGGCGATGGTGAATTTGGCGCTCTTCCATGCGTCGGTGCCGTTGGCAAAAAAGGTCGGCACTTCCATGAAAGCAGCCTGGCCCGTGGTGTCGGTCACTCGCATCCGCAAGGTATGTGGGCCATTGGTGAACTGCGTCGTATTGAACAGCACATGCGCGCCTCCATGGTGATAGTGATTGGCGCTGTTGATGTCGGTGTTGGTGAGCACGCCATCGACGAAGAACTCCGCCTTCACGCAGCCGACGTCGTCGAAGCCGTCGCCGAAAAATTCGGCGGTGGTTCCTGCGATGACATCGCCCGCCAGCGGTCGCGTCAGGGCGGCGGCTGGGGCGGAATCTGCGCTGACTGCGATGGTGAAGTTTTGCGTGGCCGAGCCGTTGCCCGAGGCGCGGATGCTGATCGGAAAGCTGCCAGTGCTCGTGGGCGTCCAGGTGACGACGCCGGTGTTGTTGTTGATCGTCATCCCGGTCGGCGGTGTCGTCGCGAAGCTGAAGGTGGGGACAGGGTTGCCGTTGGCGCTCGCGGTGTAGGAATAGGGCGCGTTGACGATCGCCGAAGTCAGCGGCGTTGAAGTGAACGTGGGCGTGAGAGGATCGTTGTCGGTCACGCTCACGTTCACGGTGCGTTGTGGTTCGCCGGCGAGCGTGATGCCGATGACGGCTGAGTCAGCGAGATTATCCGAATCCTCCGCTGCCGAAATCGTCACGGTTTGCGGGGTGGAGAAGTTCGAGGAATTGAACGCGAGGGAGGCGCCATTCTGGACGCTGACGTCGGCGTCGCCACTGAGCCGTGCGACGGAGACGGAGACGGGACCGCCGGGGTTAGTCGCGAGGCTCACGCTGAAGGTGGTGGTGCTCCCTTCGGTGCACATGACGTTCGCCTGTGAGATCAGCAGTCGGGGTTCGTCGTTATCGACGCTGCGGGCGAGCACGCTGTAACTTGGAAGTCCGGTGGAGGAGACCGAGAAAGTTGCGATTTCGCTGTCGTAGTTCGCGTCTTCGGACGCGGAGAGCGCCACAGGTTGAAGCAAGTTCCAGTTGCCGGGGGTAAAAGTAAGAGTTCCTCCGCTGGCGAGGTTCAGGCTGGCGTCTCCGCTGACTTTGGCGACCGTTACCGTTACGTTCGCCGCGGGCATGGCCGCCAGGCGGACGGTGAAAATTGCCGTGCTTCCTTCGGCAACGGGCAGAGCGGTCGGATACACGATCACATTCTGCGCGGTGCTGGTCGTGGCCACGCGGCGAATCACGCCGGGAGAAGCGTGCCGGGCGACGTAGAGCGCGCCATCCGGTCCGGCGATCGTGTCCACAGGCTGCAAGATCGCCGTGGCGAAGTCATCCACGCTCGTCACCTCGTTCGCCCCGTCGAGGGTTGCGCGCATGACGCGGCCGGTGTTGACGTCGCCGAAATAAAAATTCCCGTGGTGCGCGACAGGGAAAGCGGTGGAGTCGTAAAAGGTGCCCCCGGTGATCGATCCACCGAGGTTTTGGGTCGCGGCAGTGCCGGCGCCGCTGGCGCTATCCGGTCCTGCTTGGAGGACGGCAAATTGGGCGTCGTTCAGCCGGCTCGCGACGTAGAAATTGCCATTGAAACTCGAGTCCGCCACACCGGAGATGGTCACCTTTGCGCCCTTGCGAAATGGGTGAAATGATTGCGTGGTATAGGTCGCGATTCCGCCCGCGCGCGTCGCTCCAGCGGCGGCGAGATTGCACGTCACGGCTGTGTTGGTTCCGTAGGCGATGACGGGCGCAAGGTAGTCGGGTGGCTGATTATTTTCGTAGTCATTCCAGCCAAGGTGAGCGCCGCGTGTGACGACAAACACCTGCTCAAAGCCGGGCCCGCTGCGAGGCTGTGTGTCGCCCACCGGCGAACTGCCCACCACGTTGAGCCACAGTTTTCCGGTGAATTGCTGGAAGGCGAGCGTGAATGGATTCCGGCATCCACGCGCCCAGATATAATCGGCATTCGATCCGGCTCCGTCGTAGAATGGGTTGTCGTTGACGGACGCGCCGGTGAAGCGATTCGCGCGCCCCACTTTCGCGGCCATCGAAGTGAGATTGGTATCGACGCCGGTGTTGTTGCCATTGTCGCCGATGGACCAGTAGAGGCGCCCGTCCGTCCCGATGCCGATGCCGCCGCCGTCGTGGTTCACCCCATTGGTCGGTAAGCCGGCGACGAGGATTGTCTTGTTCGTGCCAATCGAATCCGCACCGGATGACGTGTCGGTGAAGCGAATGATTTGCTGCTCAGTCGGCGAGACGGTGACGAAGACATAGACGTAGCGATTCACCAAGAAGTCCGGGTCGAAACAGAGCCCCAGCAGCCCGCATTCGCTGTAGGTATAGACCGGGTCGTTGGCAGGGGCGGATTTGATGGTCATATTGTCCGCCTCGCGTCCGTAGGCGTTGAACGAGGCGAAGGGAGTGGCCTGAAGCGCGCCGTTCTGGATGACGCGGATTTCCGCGGGGGAATTGTTCGTGCCGTTTCCGTTTCCTTTGCAGGTGACGAAGAGGCGATTCGATCCGTCGGGCGCCCAAGCGAGGCCGGTCGGGAGCGAGATATTGTTGTGCGAGAGGAAGGTGGACTCGGTGAAATTGACCGCATCCGTGGGGGTGGCGTAGAGGGGAATCGCGAGCGCAGCGATCGCGGCGAGGGAGAGGAAGAGGCGGCGCATGATGGAATGATCTTTCGGCGGTGCTATGCGCTCGCTGGAGAAACGTTACCAGTTTTCGGGCGGGCGCGTTGCAGCAGGACACGGCTACAGGGTTGCCTCGCCTGTGCCGTTGCGATTTGCTGTGCGCCTTGGTCCCTTTAATCGCATCCCAACCTGCTCCCCGCCGATGAGCCGCGTTGTCGTTCTCGGCCTTGATGGCGTGCCGTGCTCGTTGTTGCGCCGTTTGATCGTGGAAGGCGTGATGCCGAAGCTCGGCGCGCTCGTGTCGCAGGGGGATCTTGTGCCGATGGACACGGTGTATCCGCCCCTTTCGTCCGTTTCGTGGACGACGTTTTTCACCGGTGTGAATCCGGGACGGCACCGCATTTTCGGGTTTTTCGAGGCGCAGGTGGATGAATACGGCATCTGGTTTCAGGACCTCAGCGAGGTGAAGGTGCCGGGGCTGTGGGATCACGCGCAGATGCACGGGCGGCGGACAATTTCGATCAATCTACCCGGCACTTATCCCGCGCCGCCGTTCAACGGCGTGATGATTTCCGGCTTCATCGCGACCGATCTCGCGAAGAGTGTTTACCCCAAAGTCCTCCTGCCGCTGGTGGAGAAAGTCGGCTACATGCTCGATGTGCCGTGCGAGCGCGTGACGGAAGATCCAGACGCCTTCTGGAAGTCGGTGGGCCAGTCGCTCGATGCCCGCACCCGAACCATGGCCGCGCTGCTCGAAAACGAGCCGCACGATTTGTTCATCGGCGTCTTCACGGAGACGGACCGCGTGCAGCACTTTTTCTTCGACGCGATCGAAGAACCGTCGCATCCCGAGCACGAGCGCGTGATGAATTTCTACCGGCACGTCGATGCGATTGTCGGCCACCTCGCCGGGTTGTGCCGCGATGACGATGAATTGATCATCCTGGCCGATCATGGCTTCTGCCGCATCCAGCAGGAGATCTTTTTGAATCACTGGCTCGCTGAGCAGGGGTATCTGGTGATGAAGACACCCGAGATGGGAGCGCCGCTGAAGGAGATCGATCCGGAAAAATCGCGCGCCTTTTCGCTCGATCCTGGTCGCATCTTCTTGAATGTCCGGGGCCGTCAGCCGGAGGGCTGTGTGGACCCGCAGGACGCCGAAAAACTGCGCGAAGAAATCGCCGCCGGGCTGGCAGCGCTGCGGGTGCGGGTGCCGTGGCAGGCGGAGCCGATCTGCCCGTTCACGCACATCCTGCGGCGTGAAGAAATTTACTCCGGCCCGTGGGCGCATCTCGCGGCGGATCTGGTGCTGCACACACGGGATGGCTTCGAGATGAAAGGGAAATTCAACCATCCTGCCCTCGGGCAACTTGGTCATCTCACCGGCATGCACACCTTCGGCGATGCGATGCTTTACGTGCGCGGGCGCAAGTGGCCCGCCGGCACCCCGCGCATCATCGACCTCGCGCCGACGATCCTCTCGCTCGTGGGGTTGCCCGTGCCGGAGGAACTGGAGGGGCGCGCTTTGCTTTGAGGTTGAAAGGACTGCCGCCTCGTTTGAATTGGCCGTTGTGAATTCCACCTCGCTCGGTCGCATCGCCATCGTCGGTTCCGGCGCCGTGGGCAGTTACTACGGTGGTATGCTCGCGCATACGGGACACGACGTGCATTTTCTCATGCGCTCCGATCTCGAGGCGGTGCGGACGAAGGGACTGACGATTCATACCGGCGGGGAGGCGATTCACGTGCCGGCGCAGGCGCACGCTACCACGGAAGATATCGGGCCGTGCGACCTCGTGATCATCGCGCTGAAGGCGACGGCGAACGCGTCACTTAGTGAACTGATTCCACCGCTGTTGCACGAGCGGACGGGGTTGGTAACTTTGCAAAACGGGCTGGGAAACGAGGAGTATCTCGCGGAGCGTTGGGGCGCGGAGCGGGTGATGGGTGCGCTCTGTTTTGTGTGCCTCAATCGGACGGCACCGGGCGAGGTGTCGCATATCGATCACGGCACGATATCGATCGGTGAATTTCGCCGGCCAGCTTCGCTGCGCGTGCGAAATCTGGTGGGCGCATTTGTCACCGCGGGGATTGAGGCGAAGGCGGTGGACACCCTCGTGGAGGAGCGCTGGCGCAAGCTGGTGTGGAATGTGCCGTTCAACGGGCTTTCCATCGCCGGGCGCGCGACCGTCGCGGATGTGCTCGGCGACGATGCCTTGCGGAGCGAGGCGCGAGAATTGATGAGCGATGTGCTCGACGGGGCGCGCCGGCTCGGGCATGACATCCCCGATGAATTCGCCGACTTTCAAATCGAGCGCTCTGCTTCCATGGGCGCCTACCGCCCTTCATCCATGATCGACTGGGAATCTGGGCGCGCCGTCGAAGTCGAAGCCATCTGGGGTGAGCCGCTGCGCCAGGGCCGCGCCGCGGGCGCAGCGATGCCCCGGCTGAGCCTGCTCTATTCGCTCCTGCGGAGGCTCACGAAATGAGCGCGAACGACTGGCAGGATTTGCAGCCCGAATGGGGCATCGTGCTCGGCTCGGGGCTGGGCAGTTTTGTCGATGAACTCGAAGTGCTAGCGACGGTGCCTTACGCGGAGATCGAGGGGCTTCCGCAATCGAAGGTGCAGGGGCACGCGGGTCGTTTTGTTTTCGGGCGGATCGCGGGCGTGACGGTTGTAGTCGCCTCGGGGCGCGTGCATCTTTACGAAGGCTGGACGGCGAAAGAAATCACCGCGCACGTGCGCTGGATGGATGAGCGCGGCATTCGCCGTCTCGTGCTCACCAACGCCGCCGGCACGCTGAACCGAAATTTCGAGCCGGGTTCGTGGATGATGTTGAAGGATCATCTCAACCTCACTGGCACGTCACCCTTGCTCGGCGGGCCGAATTTCATCGATCTCAGCGAAGTTTATTCGGGCGATCTGCGCGAGCGCTTCGCCGCAGTGGCCGCGAAAGAGGGACTCACGTTGCACGAGGGCGTGTATGCTGCACTTCTCGGTCCGCAATACGAGACGCCTGCCGAGGTGAAGATGCTGCATATCCTTGGCGCCGATGCCGTCGGCATGAGCACCGTGCACGAGGCGATCCAAGCCCGCGCGCTGCGGCTCGAAGTCGCCGCCTTCTCCTGTCTCACGAACTGGGCCGCGGGAGTCACCGGTGCTCCGCTCTCGCACACTGAGGTGATCGAAACCGGCAAAAACGCCGCCTCCCAACTCGTGCAAATCCTCACCCGCGCCATCGAACGCGAGCGATAAGGCTCGTTATTTTGCGCCCTTAAAGGCGAACAACTTCGAGTCGGTGCGGACGTAGAGCGTGTTGTCGGCGATGGCCGGGGTGGCGGCGATGCGTTCGGCGAAGTCGCCCTTCCAAAGAACCTCGGGTTTGTCCCCGGCGGCGATGGTGGCGGCTTTGCCGGTGAGGCTGACGAGATAGATGTGTCCATCGGCCGCGACCGGTGAGGCGTAAAAGGAGCCTTCCACCCCGACGCGCTTTTGCTCGTATTTTGTCTCGCCGGTCGCGGCGTCGAAGCTCGACAGCATGCCGCCATCTTTCACGAGATAAACCTGCCCGCGATAAAGAAGCGCCGACGGCACATAGGGAAGCCCCTTCGTCTTTTCCCACGCTACATGCGTCTGGGTGATGTCGCCGCTGCCGCCGGGTTTTACGGCCACGAGCCGGTTCTTGCCGCGCTTGAGATAAGCAATCATGGCGTCCCACTCCGGGCGGGTGATGAACCCGTCATGATCGGTGTCGTTGGCGGTGAAGAAGCCTTTGAGCATCGTGTTCTCTGATTCGGCCTTCGAGATCTTGCCGTCACCATCGGCATCGCCTTTTAGCAGATCGTCGAAGGTAGGCATGGGCATGTCCGAACCGGCGGGCGACCAGCCAGCGAGGTAAAGGAGGCCTTCGCTGGCGATGGGTGAACTGCAGATCACCGCGGGCAGTTCGCGCACGATCCAGCGCTCGGCGCCGCTGGTGAGATCGTAGGCCTTCATGGCGAGGCCACCCGGCGCGACGATTTCCTTGATGCCATCGTGCTCCCAGACGGTCGGCGTGGCATAGCCGGTCATCATGGCAGGGCGGGCAGTTTTCCAGACTTGCTTGCCGGTGGTTGCATCGACCGCGAGCACGGAGGAATCGGCCTTCAGATCGCGCACGAGGATGATGAGTCCATCGACCAGGATGGGCGAAGTGCCGCTGCCGAAATCGTTGTTCGTCTCCGCTATGGGCAGCGCGTGCCGCCACAGTTCCTTGCCCGCGAAATCGTAGGCGATAAGTCCGCACGATCCAAAATAGACGAACACTTTTTCGCCGTCGGTGACCGGGGTGGAAGCAGCGGGACTGCCTTGGTTCTCAAGATAGGCCTCGATCTTTTCGGCGCCCGCGTCGCGCCGCCAGAGTTCCTTGCCGGTGGTGCGGTCGAGGCAGAGCGTCCACAACTTCCCGCCCTCGTAGGCGGTGAGGAAAATGCGATCGCCCCAGATGCACGGCGACGACGGGCCCGAGGGAACGGCGGTCTCCCACAACACGTTTTTCCCGGGGCCGAATTCTACCGGCGGTTTCTCGCCCTCGGCGACCCCCGAGCCAGCCGGGCCGCGAAAGCGCGGCCAGTTCGGAGTGCCGGCATGAAGCGAAAACGAGGCCGCGACCAGAATGGCAACACAGAGAGCTTTCATAGGCGGCTCTCTTTAGCGGCTTCGAGGCACGCCGCGAGTAAAGATCGCGCGACGTGCCTCGATGAGAAGCGGCCCTGTGTCAGGTCACGATGATGGCCGGCAGCAGGAACTTCGTTTTCGCGTCGGGCGTGTAAGTCTTTGCGATGACGAGACCATCGACAGCCACGTCGTCCGTGTCGGTGCCGCTATCCTGGAGTTGGAAGCCGGCGACGTCGGTGGCGCCTTCATCGAAGTCAAACTGCCGGTCGCCATCGACATCGGCGCCGATGAACGCGGTCTTGAGACCGGTGATGCTCTTCACCGCGTTGAAGGAAGTGAGGCCTCCATTGGTGCTCCCCGCGATGATGGCGGCGATGCGCGTGGCGCTGACGATATCGATGCTTCCGTTGCGATCAATGCTGAAGGCGCCGTTGATCGCGCCGCCTTGGCCGACAGCGAGGGTGCCGAAGCCAGGCCCGAGAGCCCCATCGACATCGCCGATCAGGCCAGTGCCGCCGATTTTGATTTTGCTGAGATTGCCGCCAGTGCCGGCGGTGCCGCCGGTGTCCACACTGCCGCCATCGCCTGCCTGAAGATTGAGAACGAGTTTGGTGACAGCAAAGGAGACGTTGTCGATGGAGCCGCCGTTGCCCCCCATTTCATCGGCGTTGCCGCCCGGGGTAGCGCCGATCACGAGGAAGGCAGCGGTGCCTTTGATGCCGCTGATATTGCCGCCATCGCCGCCGGCGGAGCCAGTTCCGGTGCCCCCGTCCGCGCCATCAGTATTACCGATCGCGACGGTCGATTTCGGGCCGGTGAAGTTGACGGTCGTGACATTGCCCCCGTTTCCTCCCTGACCGCCCGCCCCCGCGCCGCTTCCGGCCTGGCCTGCGGCAATCGCCCACTGACCATTGGCTCCGAAGGTGTCGGTGACTTTGATCTGCGTGACGTTGCCGGTGGACCCGCCGTTGCCGAGCGTGTCGGCATCGCCGCCGTCGCCGGAGCCGATGAAGAATGACTGCACCATGTCGCCGGTGCTCTTGACCGTGACTTTAGTGACGTCGCCGGAACTGCCGCCGTTGCGATTCGAGTTGAGTGCCTCGCCGCCGTCACCGGAGCCGATGTAGCCGCCGATGACGCCGCCGACGTTCATCAGCGTCGCGTCCACCAGATCGCCGCCATCGCCGCCATCTCCAGTGGTGCCGTTGGCTCCGGTGTCGCCCCCGTTGCCTCCGGCGATGCTCACGGAGTCGTTGGCGATGGAGAGGGTAGTGAGCTTTGCGCCGGTGAGGTCGCCGCCACGTCCTCCATTGCCTCCGGTGTCGCCGCCGTTGCCGCCATTACCGCCTTCGATCTGGATGTCGTCGCCGGTGTGCATGGCGGAAAGAGTTGCCTTCGAAACGCTTCCTCCGGCGCCGCCGTTGCTGCTGCCGGTGCCACCGTTGCCGCCGTCACCACCGAGGATTTCCACGTCTTCATAGACGTAGCCGAAGCACTTCACGCTCGCGTTGGTCAGCGCTCCACCCGCCCCGCCCGTAAATCCGTCCCCAGCCGCGTTTCCGCCGCTGCCGGCGGCCACGGTGAAGTAGCCGTAGATATTCAGGGCCGAAGCGCTCGCCATGGTGAGGTCGCCGCCCTTGCCGCCGTTGCCCCCGGCTCCCCCGGCGTCGCCGCCGTTGCCTCCTGTCGCGTCGATGGTGTCGCCGGAATCCATGGCAGTGATTTTGATCTTCGTGGCCGCACCGCCCGCGCCGCCGGAACCGCCGGTGGTGCTGTCGCCGGAGCCACCGCGCCCGCCCCCGACGTGGATGCCAGCACCGGTATAGTTGGTCACTTTCACGGTGGCATCGGTCAACGCGCCCCCCGCCCCGCCGATGACCGTGGCGGTGTTCGAAGTCCCGCCGCCTCCACCCACGATGACGATGGGATTGGACGCGCCCGCGCTGGCAATCGAAGTTTTTGTTACGGCGCCTCCCAGACCGCCGACAGCGGCCCCTGTGGAGGCGGCTGCCCCCCCATCTCCACCGGCGATCACGATCCCGCTATCGATCGCCGCGAGATTGGTGATGCTCGCGGTCGAAACCGCACCACCGACGCCGCCGGCGCCATCCTGGGAGTCGCCACCGCTGCCGCCGAAAATGAAGAGCCCGCCGGAATGAAGACCAGTGGTCTTGATCGTCACCCCGTTGGCCGCACCACCCGCACCGCCCGTGCCGGAAGTCGTGCTGCCTCCGCTTCCGGCGGCGACTCGGATATCCGGGCCATCGGCGCCGGTAATGATGGTCACTTTGTTGACTGAGCCGCCTGCGCCGCCTGTGCCCGTGCCGGTCACGACCCCGCCGGAACCGGCGGTAATCCCGCCAAAAATTTTCCCGCCACCGGTGACGTTGCTGATCGAGCCACCCTCGCCGCCGTTGCCGGTCACGTTTCCGCCGCCGTCGCCCGCCTGGAGACCGCCGAAGATCCCGCGCGTGAACTTAACATTGGAGATGTCGCCCGCGGCGGTCCCGTCGTTTTGGGTGAAGCTGATGCCAAGCGGCGTGTTGCCATTGAGGCTGATGCCGTTGTCCGCCGCGCTGCCCGTGAAGATGCCGCCCGCCACGTCGAACTGCTGCAGCGAATTCTTCGGTGCGGTGAAGGTGACGTTGCTGATGTTTCCACCAGCCTGGATGCTGCCGAAGACGGAGCCGGTGACCTTGAGCTCCGCGATGGAGGCTACCTGACGGTTGAGGGTGAAGGCGCCGGTGTTGTCGAGCAGGGTGTCGATGCTGCCGTAGAGATTGCTGCTGATCGTCACCTTTGCCCCATCGCCAAGGGCGAGGCCGGTAAACTCATTCACGTCGAAGTGCGCGGTCTGGCCCGGCCCCGTGTTGTTGTCGGTGAAGAACGCCGTCGCCATCCCGGCGGTCACCTTGAGGAAGGTGGTATCAGTGGCCTTGTCGAGTTTCTGATTGCCGTTCAGATCGAAGACGACGCTGTCTCCAGCTTGCAGTCGGATGGCGTGCGTTGCGCTGCTGTCCGTTTCGGCTGCGGTGTCGTAGGTGGCTTCCGTGGGGCCGTTCTTGAAGATTTTCAGCTCGGTGCCGCTCACGAAGAAGACGGCAGGCGCGATACGGGCTTCGAGGATTTCCAACGTGGAGTAGTTCATGGTGATGTCTTAGGGTGGTGAAGGGATGGGGGTGATTAGACTTCGATGAAGGGTATGAGCGGGAACTTGGTCTTGGGATCGGCGGTGTAGCCGCCCAGCTTCACGATCATGAGACCATCGATGAGGTCGTCGTCGTTGTCGGTGACGCCGGATTTTCCTTCGAGCTGGAAGCCCGGGGTGGTGGCGGTGTTTTCGTCCCAATCGAACTGCCGGTCGCCATCGACGTCCGCCCCGACAAGCGCGGTCTTGAGGCCGGTGATGCTCTCGACGGCGTTGAGGACGGTGACTTGGTTGCCGATCTTGTTGCCGGCGACAATGGCCGCAATTTTCGTGGCGGTGACGGTGGTGATGCTGCCGTTGCGATCCACGGTGGAGTTGCCGTTTTGCGCGCCGCCGAGACCGACGACGAGGCCGCCCATGCCGGAGCTTTCGCCATCGACGGAGAACGAACTGGCGAAATCGCCGATGACTCCGGTGCCGGTGATCTTCACCTTGCTGATCGAGCCGCCGTTGCCGGCGGTGCCACCAGCGTTGGCGCTGTCGCCGCCGTCGCCTGCGGCGATGAGTCGGGCGAATTTCGAGACGGCAAGGCTGACGTTGCTGATGGAGCCGCCATTGCCGCTGGTCCCCATGGTGGTGTCGCCGCCATCCTGCGCGAGAATGAAGGCGGTGCCAACGCTGCCCTTGATGCCGTCAACGGAGCCACCGTTGCCGCCCACTGAGTTGGTCCCGGTGCCGCCGTCGGTCGCGTTCGCGGCGACCGTGCCAAAGATGACGTCTGATTTGGGGCCGGTGAAGGTGATGTTCAGCAGGTTGCCGCCGTTACCACCGTGAGCGGCGCTGCCGCTGCCGTTACCTGCGGAACCGCCAAAGATTCTCCAAGTGGCGCCCGCGCCGAAGGAATCGGTCACTTTGATAGCCGAAGTTTCGCCGCCGTTGCCGCCATTGCCGTTGCTGGCGGTGCCGCCATTGCCCCCGTGGATGGAAGCATCGCTCCCGAGGTCGCCCTTGCTGTTGACGGTCGCCTTGGTGAGCTTGCCGGCGTTGCCGCCATTACCGGTGCCGTTTGAATTGCCGCCGTCACCGCCAGCGATGGCAAACCCATCCAGGCCGACGGTGCTGTTGAGGGTGATGCCGGAGACGTCGCCGCCGTTGCCGCCATTGCCGGTCCCGGCTTGTGACTCGCCGCCGTTACCGCCGCGAATGTTCGTGTCCGACCCAACCCAGCCGCTGGCCGAGATGCTCGCGGTGGTAAGTTTGCCGCCGTCGCCACCGTTGCCGCCGTTGTTACCGCTGGAGCCGCCATTTCCCCCGAACACCCCAACGTCGGCGTCGGTTTCGTGCAAGGAAACGGTGACTTTTTCAGCCGAGCCGCCACTTCCACCCTGGCCAGTGCCGCTGCCGCCGCTGCCGCCGTCGCCGCCTCGGATGAGCGTGGTCCTCGCCATGTAACCGAGCGAGGTAAAGGTGACCATGCTGAGCGCTCCGCCGGCGCCGCCCGTCGGAGCATCGCCTCCGTTGCCTCCTCGGATGACGGCGTCATTGCTGTCGCTGTGCACATCGGTGGTAAGAACTTTAGTCTTCTCAACGGCGCCGCCCGCTCCACCCATGCCTCCGGCGTTGTCGGCCGCGCCACCGTTGCCACCCTGGATGATGAATCCGCTGCCCAAGTTCTGGGCGACGAGGGAGAGATTGCTTACCTTGCCACCCTTGCCGCCGACGCCATTGGCTCCGCCGCTCGCGCTACCGCCGTCGCCCCCATAGATCAAGACGTCGTCCACCACGTTCACCGTGCTGATTTTGATCGAGTCCACGGCGCCGCCCGCCCCGCCATTGGAAGCGCCTGCGCCGCCTGACCCACCGGCTCCGCCTTTGAGGCGCAAGGCATCGTCGCCGCCTTCGATCGACTGCAAAGCGGTGATGGTGATTTTCGAGAGCGAACCGCCTGCGCCGCCGGAGAACCCTGCGCCCGTCTGCACGTCGCCCCCGGCGCCGGCCAGCACGTGCACGCCGGTATCGTCGATGGTGATTTTGGCATTGGTCACGCCACCCCCGGCACCGCCGTTGCCGCCCGTCGCGCCGCCGTCGCCGCCATCGCCGGCTTGCAGCCGGGTCGTCTCGTCCTCGTCGATCGAGGCAGACGAAAACGTCGCGTTGACGATCGAGCCGCCCGCGCCGCCAGCCGACGAGCCGGTGCCGCCACTGCCACCGTCGCCCGCATAAATCGACCAGCCGTTCTCGAGATAACCGGTGGCTTTGAGCGTGGCCATGGTGACCGCGCCGCCCGCGCCGCCGGTAAAGCCGCTGCCTCCGGCATTCCCGCCGTCGCCGGCAGTGAGTTTGACGTCGCCGTTGGAGCCGACGCATGACAGCGTGGCTTTGGTGATGGAACCACCCGCGCCGCCGTTGGCTCCAAGCGTGCCGGCATCTCCGCCGTCGCCTGCAGTCAGATAGAGGTTGGAATTCGTGTAGCCTTGCGCTTTGAGAGATACGTCGGTCAGCGAGCCGCCGGCGCCGCCGGCACCGTTCATGCCCCCGGTGCCCCCATCGCCGCCCAGAATCTGAACGGTTTGGTTGAAATATCCCAGTGTGGTCACGTTTACCTTGGTGAGATTGCCGGCCGCGCCACCCGCGCCACCGAGGCTGTTGCCGCCGCTGCCAGAACTGATGGAGACCGTGTTCCCAGCGTCGCGGATCAGTGCAAGTGTGACGTTGCTGATATTGCCGCCCGCGCCTGCATCACCCGTGACCGCTACGGAGCCGCCGTTTCCGGCGGCGATCGTATTGCCGAGAGTTCCTTTGATCGTGACGAAGCTGATGTTGCCAGCGTCGCCTCCGTCTCCGGAACCATTATCGCCGCCGGCGCCGGTGCGGATTTCGCCGACGAGCCCGTTGATCGTGATGTGGTCGATGCTGCCTGAGTTGGTGCCGGGTGATTGCGTGAAGGTCAGCGTGGTGTTCGTGAGACCGCCGTTGAAGCTCAGGTTATTGTTCGCGGCATCGCCGGTGTAGATATTGAAGACGTTCAGGTCGGCCGCGCCTGGCTTCGGCACGGAGAAGGAGACGTTGCTGATGTTCCCGCCAGCCTGAATGTTGCCGTAGATGCTCCCGGTGATTTTGAGGCTCTTGATATCGGACACCTGCCGCTGGGTGGTGAAGGCGCCGTTGGTGTCGAGGAGGGTATCGATGCTCCCGTGCAGATCGGAGGTGATGGTGACGCTGGCATCGTCCCCGAGGGCGAGGCCGGTGAATTCATTCGCATCGAACTGCTTCACCTGACCGAGCGCGGCGTCGGTGTTCGTATCCGTGAAAAAGGCCATCGCCTTGCCGGCGGTGACTTTCAGGAAAGTGAACTCGCCTTTGTCGAGCTTCTGATTCCCGTTCTCGTCGAACACCACGCTATCCCCGGCGTTCAGCAGAATCGCATGGGTGGCGCCGGTCGCTCCTTCCGCCAAAGTGTCGTAGGTGGCCTCGGTGGGACCGTCCTTGAAGATTTTGATGTCCTTGCCACTGACGAAAAAGACAGCGGGAGCGATGCGGGACTCAAGGGCTTCGACACAGGGGTAGGTCTTCATGCCCGGAGGGTCCTAGCGAGGCGCTTCCACGGCCCCAAGAGAAAAGCCGCTCGCTCAACGAAATTGTAGCGACCCTGACCATGAAAGCAGGGTTTTGCCTGATGCCATGGCTCTGCTTTAGCGCCAGTAGCGGCGCATGATCTCGTGGGACCAAGCAGGCTGGCAGACTTCGCCGGTCGGGAGGAATTCGAGCATCACCGGTTTGATATCGAGCACTGGAGTGCGGTTGATGGCGTCGAGTCCGCGCACGACGAGGTGGCGATCTTCGCGCGCGATGAGCTGCGCGATGGACACGCCAAGACGGTTAGGACGGTTTTTCCCTCGCTGCGCGAAAATGCCGACCTTCGGCCAGTCGCCATTCTCGCGCGGATGCCGTGCGCCACGCTCGATGCCTTCGTCCGGCACGCGGTCGAAATAATAGACCACTTCCACGTGCGAGAATTCCTCGATGCCGTCGAATGCTTCCGCCTCGAAGTCCGGGCTCAGCTCAATCCGGGCAATGACGTCGCCCCATCCGTCGTCATTGAGGTCTTCGCGCGGGCTGGTGACGTAGCCGATGGGAGTGAGGTCGATGGTCATGACGGGGAGTCGTTTACCGCAAAGGCGCGGGAGACGCAAAGCAGACAAAGGCGGAACCGATCCCGGTGGCGTCAGCGTCCTTTGCGCTTTTGCATGGCATAGAGTTCTTCGTAAGCGGCGACCATCGCGCGGTAGCCGAAGCGGCTTTCCGCGTGGCGGCGAACTTCGCGGCGGTCGAGCTGCAGCGCCTGGGGCACAAGCTCGGGCAGACCGTCCATTGATGCCGTGTGAAAACCGGTGATGCCCAGATCAACGACTTCTTCAACCGAGCCGCGCCGATGAGCAATGACGGGCGTCCCACAAGCCATCGCTTCGATCATCACGAGGCCGAAGGGCTCGTCCCATTGGATCGGAAAAATTAGCGCGCTGGCATTGCGCAGCAGCAGCATTTTTTGCGGATGGTTCACCGCGCCGATCCAGCGCACGCGGTCACCGTCGAGGAGCGGTTTTAGCTCAGTTTCGAAGTAATCGTGCTCCTTCGCATTCTGCGGCTGGCCGGCGAGCACGATGGGCAGGTCGCACGCCTGGGCGATGCGAATGGCGCCGAGCGGATTTTTCTCCGGCGAGAGCCGGCCGAGAAACGCGAGGTAGTGTCCGGGTTCGTAGCGCGGTTCGTAGGCGTCGAAATCGGCCCCATTGTAAACGGTGGGGAATTCACGCCCGAGCTTCAGCGACATGGCCTGCATCTGCGCGCGGCTGATGCCGTTTACCACCGCCTGCGGCCAGCGGCGCATCACCCACTCGTCGTCGTGATGAGGCTGGGTGTGCATCGTGAAGATCGACGGCGTGGGCAGCATGGTGGCCATGGGCAGCCAGGCGGTGGAGCAGTGGAAGTGAATGACGTCGAACTCGTCCTGCCGCGCGGCGATCTCGGCGAGCATCGAGTTCGTGTAATACTCGTAGCAATACCCGCGGCCTTCGATGAGCAGATCGCTCAGGTTCGTCTCCACCACCGGCACGAGCTTGGCGCGGGTGTGGCAATCGGCTGAGGCAAAGAGCGTCACATCATGGCCACGCTCGACCAGTTCGTCGCAGAGGAGCTTGAGCAGGAGTTCGATCCCGCCATACGTGCGCGGGGGAATCGGGGTCCAGAGCGGAGCGACTTGGGCGATGCGGAGACTCATGCGGGGAGGAACATCCAACATCCAACGTCCAACATCCAACCTTGAACTTGCGAAGCGACACGAAGGAAGGTTCGCCGCTGCCGCTCCGGACTTGCGAACCGGTAATCTGCGCTAAATTCCCGCGTGCCAATCATTCGCCCCGTCGTTCTTTTGTTTCTCTTCGCTTTCGCCGCCCAGGCGCAGGAGGCCGCGCGTCCCGGCCTCGTGAATGAGCGGGAGGTGATGACGCAGCTCCAGATCTTCCTCGACCAACAGCTTTTCGGTCCGGGAAAGATCGATGGCCGCGGCGGCGAATTCACCACCAAGGCGCTCTGGTGTTACCAGCGCGCGCACGGTCTGCCCGCCACCGGCCGGCTCGATGCCAACATCCCGCTCGATTCCGTTTTCCCGGTCTATACGGAATACACCATTCGGCAGGAAGACATGGCCTACATCGGCACGCTCGCGCTCAAGCCGCCGGAGCAGGCAAAGCAGAAATATCTGCCGTATGACTGCGTGCTCGAATTCCTTACCGAGCGTTTTCACTGCGACCCGAACCTGCTCCAGCAACTCAACCCTGCCAAGAATCTCGACGGCCTTGCCCCGGGCGACATCGTGCGAGTGCCGAACGTGGAGCCGTTCAAGATCGAGGAGCTGCCCAAGCAGGGGAACCTGAAAGCGAAGCCGGAATACAAACACCGGACCATCCGCATTAATCGCAAATATCGCCTGCTGGAGCTCAGCGACGGCGATGCGCTGATTGCCAGCGTGCCGATTACGCCAGGCTCCGAGAAGACGCCTACTCCGGCGGGCGATTGGAAGATCGCCGGGATCGCCTCCATGCCCACCTTCCGCTGGGACGAAGGTGTGCTGAATCACGGCGTTCGCACCGACACGTATTACATGCTCCCGGCCGGCCCGAACAACCCGGTCGGCGTTCTCTGGTGCCAGCTCAACAAACCCGGCATCGGCATCCACGGCACCAATTCGCCCCAGACCATCGGCCGCAGTGCGAGCCATGGCTGCATGCGCGTGGCGAACTGGGACATCGTGCGCCTTGCGCACATGATCACGCCGGAGATGAAGGTGACGATCGAGTAGCTGAGAGAAGAACGGATGAGGGTGCCTCTCCCCATTTGTCCACCGGTCCACCAGTCCACCAGTCCGCTAGTCCTCTTCCTCATCGTCGCACCTCGCGGGCGATCACCCTCCCCAACTCTTCTGCTGTCTTCACCGGCGCCGAACATGATTTTTCTCCGCAGATAAATGCCGCGGCTTCGCTGAGCGGGGGAAACTCGACGGCGAGATTGGCCGGACGGGACCCCATCGGGTCGAACCAGTCGAGCCGGCGATAGGTCAAGGGCGTGCGCAACGCTGCCGCGAACAAGGTCGCCGCTGCGGGGTCGTCGCGTCGCCCGACGACGGTGATGTGAATCGGATCCCGGCGTAGTTCATCGTCGGCGAGCAGGAAGCCGCCGACCGCCGACCGGCGTTCTTCCACCACTTCCGGCGTGGCCAGGTAACGCATCGCTCGCGCCGCCGCTTTGCGATAGATCGACTTGCCGGTGCGGTGAAAGAGGTCGTTCGCCGCCCGGGCGACGGACACGTTCTCGTCCACCTGCCAATACGCGGGTGTCGTTCCGTCTGCCGTGGCGAAGCCCGTCTCCGGCGATTGGGGATGAACGAAGTGTTTCTGGATGAAATCCATCGCGGCTTCGGCGCGTTCGAGCCATACGGTTTCCGCCGTCGCGATGTGGAGGGCGAGAAAAGCGCGCACTACCGCCACCTGATCACCAAGATATACCGTTGAATCGTGCTCGCCGTGCGCGAATCCGCCGCCATTTCGCGCGCGGTGGTGCGTGATCCATTCGCCCGTTCGCACCGCTCGCGCGAGCGGCGCGGGGTCGCCGGTTGTGGTCGCCAGGGTCGCTAGCCCACACACCGCCCATCCGTTTTCGCGGGTGTAAAGGTGCCGATCAATCCGCGGCATGCCCTTCGCACGCCGTCCCGCGTCATCGAGCGCAAAATATTCCGCGCTGTGCTCGCCGGGCACGAGATCGGCGTCCTGGCTGGTGTAAAAGGCCCCGCTGTCATCCAGCCAGAAATTCACCAGATACCGCTCGATCGCCCGTGCCGTGGCGAGATCTTCCGGCTCGCCCCATTGCGCATACGCAAGCGCCGCGATGCGCAAATTCTCCGCCTGCATGCTCATGATCTTCTCGAAATGCGGATGCACCCAGTCACCGTCGGTGGAGTATTGATACATTCCACCCCACACCGGATCGAGCAGCGCCCGTTGCGCGCGCACGGTTTGCCGGGCCATTTCCTGCGCTTCCGCATCGCCTGCCTGCGCGCGCCGCAAGCACCACTCCACGTTGTCCCAATCGAGATACTTGTGGCTGAACCCCCACGCGCCTTCCTTCGCGTCGTAGCTCCTCGCCAGCGCCGCGAGCAGCTTCTCCCGCAACGCTGCTGGCAGTGCGCCATCGCGATTGTAGGTTAATTGTCTCGGCCGCTCGACGGATGGCCCCGGAGATGGGTCCGCGATGATCGCCTCGAGCATCGCGATCATCTCATCCGGTGGAATGAACCCACGCCGCTTCACGACCTCGCTCCCGTCGGCCGCGAAGACGATCGTCGCCGGCCAGCCGTAGTCCTCGTAACGGTTCGATAAATCCGGTCGCGAATCCTGGTCCACTTTCACCGCGATATATTTGTTTGCGATGAGTTGGCTCACCTTGGCATTCCCGTAGGTCGTTTCCTCCATCACATGGCACCAGTGGCACCACACTGCTTCGAGATCGAGGATCACAAACCGCTGTTCTTTTTTGGCGCGAGCGAAGAGATCGCCCGACCATTTCTCCCATTTGACGGGCGGCGCTTCGGTTGCGGTTAGAGTCGCCGACCACGCCAGCAGCAGGAACAACAAGCGGAGAAGCTTCGAGTGCATGGCGGAGAGTTTCTTTCGCCGCAGACGGGCGCACTGGCAACTTCGCTCGGAAATGTTGGAATTCGGCGGATGGGTGTCCATACCCTTGGAACGTCGGCTGCGGGGCTTTGGACGCAGCTGCGCTATAAGACTGAGTTACGGGCGGCGATGCCCCCGACGAGCTTCGTCAACCAGCCGGAGAGAACGTCGCTTTACTCCTGCGTTTGGGTTCCGTTTCCGGTGTCGGCTTTGCCGGCACCATCAAGGTGGGCAGCCTTCGGGGATCGAAGCCGGACGGATAGGGGCTCGCTCCGGTGGGACCTGAAGGTAGAGGGTTCAGGACGAGCTGCATGCCTTTTTCAAAATCGTCGGAATGCTGGGTGTGGATCGCTTCGAGATGTTCGCCGATGAGTTCGGGCGGAACAATTTGGGAGGCGGTTTTCAAGGCGGCTTGGAACGACGACACGGCGAGCGAATATTGCTTCGCCTTTTCCTGATTAAGCCCCGTGAGAAAGCGATCGAGCATAGTCCAATCCGGGATCGTGGTCACGTTATCGAGCAGGCTCAGGGACTGGCTTGTGCTCAGGACCCGTTTGGCGAGTGCCCAGTCCTGCTTCTGTCTCGCCGAGGTGAGATGGCGAGTGAGGTAGGCGACAGCCGTTTCTCCCTGCTGAAACCCTTCCTTTGCTTCATCCACCTGAAGCATGCGCGGTAGTGCCAGGACGAGAAACTGTTCACGCAGCCGTGCGGTTTCCACAGATGCCAGCGATTCCGTCCAAGTTAGACGCAGCGATGTGGCCTGCCCTGTTTTTACCAGCTCATATGAATTGGCGAGCGACCGCAGCGCGGGAACGATATCGGAAGAGCCTTCACCTGCGAATCCGTTCGTCTTCAAACTTTCCTTCGCTGCGACCAAGTCATCCAAGGTCTTGATGTCCGCGAGAAAATTTTTGAGTGATGCTTTGATAGGCTCCTGAGGGATACGTGGAGTGGCCTGTTCGGTAGCGAGACTGTTGATGAGAGCCAGCAGTTTTGAGCGCGGGATGAATGAATTGTCGTGGCTGTAACCGGCCAGATTCGACAGGGCACTGCGCGCTTGCTCGGTGCGGCCCGCTTCTTTGGCCGAGAGATAATCCTGCCAATGGCTGACAAATTGTGTGGCTTGCTGGAGGCGCTCGGCAAGGCCTCCGTCGCGCCGGCTGCCGCCGCGATATCGCGCACTGCGTTGTGCCTTGGACAGCTCGGCCAGCGGGGTATCGAGTTCCGCGGCGGTGCTGGCATCGGTGGCGGTCTTGACGTGTTTGGCGATCAGTTCATCGAGCTCGGACGTCGCCACCTTCTCCCGCTTGGTGAGTTCCTTGCCGGCTTCGGAAGCGAGTGCCTGGGCGAGTTGCTGCGTCTTCTCCGAACTGGCGTAGCTTTGGAGCATTTCCAAGCCTTGTCTGAACTCGTAGTCGGGAACGGAGTCGTCGTCGTCGAAGGCGCGCTCGACCTGGAGAACGACCGCGGAGAGCTGCCACGATCGATCCATCCCGCGCTCGTTGTCCCCCGCATTTTTCATGTCTGCCTGCAACGCAGTGCGCAGTTGCGCAATCAATTCCTTGATCGCCGCTGGTGGCTCCGCCCGCGCGGTGATTGCCGCGCCGAATAGACAAAGGAACAAACCAATTCGAGGGGAGCATTTCATGGGCGGAAGCTTTGGTGCGGCAGGATGGGTCGCAAGGTGAAAACTGTGAAACTTGGATGTGGAGAACCGGGCTACGCGCGGCGGCGTTTTCGGGTCCACCAGATGAGCGGGCCGGTGATGGCGAGGACGGGCAGGGACAGGCTAGCGGCGCAGGCGAGGAGTTTGGTGGGCCAGCCGTAGAGATCGCCGGTGTGGATCATGCGGTTCCATAGTTTCACCACGCGGGTGCCGGGTGGGGCGGTGCGGGAGATTTGGGCGGCGAGGACGGCGCCGGTGAAGGGGTCGAGATAGATGTTCGTGCGGCCGGCCGCGGTGTGGTCTTCCGGGAAGCGCATCGTGAGGCGCAGCGCACTGCGGCCGCCAAAACCCTGCACCGACGTGACGGCCGCGCCTGGCGCGGTTTTCGTGGCGATGGTCACCGCTTCGTCGGCGGTGATCGGCGCGGTGCCGCGGCGAGCCGGAGCCTGGTTCGGCACCGGGGGCATCGGCACGGCGCCGGCGAGCCGATTGACCAGCTTTGTTGTCTCGTCGTCGTAATGGATGACGAGTCCCGTGACGCCAAAGATGAATAGAAACACGGACGAGTAAAACCCGAGCGCATTGTGCAGCGTGAAGCTATCGCCGCCGAAGCGAAGCACCTTGCGTGGCCACCACAGCACCAGCCCGCTGATCGCGAGCACGAGCAGCAGCGCGGCACCGATGCCGGTGACCGTTTTGCCGTAGTCGGCGAGGAGCAGATTCTTGTGAAACTGGTGAAGCTTTCGAGGGAACGAATTGCCCGCGTCCATCGGGCCGAGATCCTCGCCCGTGTAGGGATTCATCGCGATGCTCAAAACGTGCCCCGGCTGCATCGACCGCAACATCAGCTTCGTCGTGTCGTCGGTGCGTTTCGGCAAAGAGATCGACATCACTTTCATGCCCGTCCGAACCGCTTCGATTCTGCCGATCATCTCCGCCAGTGAGAGGCGCTTGCCCCGCGCCTCCACCCGCGTCAGCCGCGGATTCAGCCCGCGATCGATCTCATCCTCGAAAACCAGCAACGCCCCCGACCCGCCGAGGAGCAGCATTAAGACGGCGGCGACGAGGCCGACGACAAGGTGAAGGGCGAGGACGACTTTGCGGAAGGTCACGCGGAGATGGAGAGTGACGGCGGAGTGGGAAGGGGGGAAGTGTGATCTTGTTGGGATTGCCGCCTGTCGCCATGTTTGCCGCCCGTTTGTCGCCTCAGCCTGCCTTGGGCAGGGGCCTGGGGAGGTTTCTCCGCATGCCACCATCGACGAATAGTGTGTTTATTGTGTCTGTTGGGGTGGTTTGCCGCCATGTCTGCTGCCACGTTTGCGCCTCGACCTGCCTTCGGCAGGACCGATTGGGGAAGGTTTCTTCGCATGCCACGATCGGCGAATAGCGTGTTTATTGTGTCTGTTGGTGAGTGGAAGGGTGATGGCGGATGGTTGGTCGTTGATGGGAGGGGAGGGGGGATTCGTTTCGCGGGCCGGGGGGGAGGGGTTAAGCGGAAAACAGGAAAACAGGAGCCGCCGCCTGCCGGAGGGATTTGCGTGGCTGTTCCTGTTTTCCCGTTTTCCTGCTTCATGCTTTGAGCGGGGGACACTCGGCAGGAGGCGCTCCTTGCGCCCTGGTGGTGAAGCGGGGTTGCAAAGGTTTGCCGGAGCGAGTGCATGGGCCTGCGATGATCGTCGTTGGAAGTGGCGAATCTCCAAATCGTCCGTTTCGTCCGTTCCGTTGGTTCGGTTTTTTTGCTTTTGGCTGGCGAGGGGGAGCGAGCGCGGGCAGTAGTTTCTCCCCGCATGACCGAGACCGAAGCCTGCATCGCGCTGAACATGGTGCCCAATCTGGGGCCGGTGCGGTTGCGCAAATTGCTGCGGGCGTTCGATTCGCCGGAGGAAGTGCTGCGGATGCCGAAGAGCCGCTTGCAGCAGGTCGATGGCGTCGGGCCGGAGGTGGCGGACGGGATTGCGACCTGGGAGAAAACCATCGACCTCAAAGCGGAGCTGGAGCGAATCGAAAAGTTCGGGGCATGGATCATCACGCAGCAATCGCCGGAATATCCGCCCGGGCTGCGGGAACTGCACAATCCGCCCATCGTGCTCTACGTGTGGGGCACGGTGACGAAGGACGACTGGCGGGCGATTGGCGTGGTGGGGTCGCGCAAGACGAGCCATTACGGGTTGGAGAGTGCGAAGAAGCTTTCGTATCAGCTCGCCTACGCGGGGCTCACGGTGGTGAGCGGGCTGGCGCGTGGGATCGATACGGCGGCGCATCAGGGCGCGCTGGCGGCGAAGGGGCGCACGCTGGCGGTGATCGGCTCGGGGTTGATGGACCTTTACCCGCCGGAGAACGCTGGGCTGGCGGAGAAGATCGCTGCGTCCGGGGCAGTAATCAGCGAATTTCCCATGACCTTCCCGCCGAGCACGCAGACGTTTCCCTATCGGAACCGGATCGTAGCCGGTTGGGGGAAGGGCGTGCTGGTGGTGGAAGCAGGGGCAAAGAGTGGGGCGTTGATCACGGCCGAGCAGGCGATCGAAAACGGGCGGCTGGTCTATGCCGTGCCGGGGCAAATCGACCGGCCGACTTCTTTTGGGAGCAATCACCTCATCCAGCAGGGGGCAAAGCTGATCATGTCCGCGAGCGACATTCTCGACGACCTGCAGAGCCTGTTCCCCGAGCCGCGCAAGACGCTGCCGGGAAATGCGGAGGCGGGTGGAAGGGCGAGCGCGACGCCGGGGCTTTCCACAGAGGAAAACGCGATTCTCGAGGTGCTCGACGTGGAGACGCTGACGCCAGAGGCCATCGCGGAAAAATGTGGTCTGCCGTTGCCGAAAGTGACGGGCACTCTACTGGTGCTGGAGATGAAACGACAGGTGCGCCAGTTTCCGGGCCGACAATTTCGTCGGGCTGCCGTGCCCCTTGACGGAACGCCGCCCCCCGCCGAGTAGAGGCGCCCTTTCCCCAGCCTCATGTCCAAAACGCTCGTCATCGCGGAAAAACCCAGCGTCGCTACCGACCTCGCCAAAGTGCTTGGCGTGAAGAAGGCGGGCGATTGGTATGAGGACGACCGGTATGTGATTTCGTCGGCCGTGGGCCACCTTTTCGAGATCGAGCCGCCGAAGGGTTACGAGCCGGAGCGCGGGAAGTGGAACTTTTTCCCATCCCTGCCCCCCCACTTCGAGCTGAAGGTCATCGACAAGAACGCCGGGCGGGCGACGCTGATTCGCAAGCTGCTCAAGCGCAAGGATGTAAGCACCGTGGTAAATGCGTGCGACGCCGGGCGGGAAGGGGAACTCATTTTCCGGAATATCATCCGGGCCACGGGGGCGAAGCAGCCGGTGCAGCGTCTCTGGCTGCAATCGATGACGACCGACTCGATTCGGAACGCGTTTGCGCACCTGCGGAGCGATACCGACATGCGTCCGCTCGCGGATGCGGCGGTTTCACGAAGTGAGTCGGATTGGCTCATCGGCATCAATTCCACCCGCGCTCTGACCCGGCTGAACACCAAGGCGATGGGCGGTTTCCAGAAGACGACGGCGGGGCGTGTGCAGACCCCGACGCTGGCGATTCTGGCCGAGCGCGAGGAGCGTATTCGCAAGTTCGAGCCGCGCCCGTATTTCGAGGTGTTTGGCGATTTCGGCGTCCAGGCGGGGAGCTATCGCGGGCGATGGTTCGATCCGGCGTTCAAGAAAGGCGCCGACGAAGACGCCCGCGCCGAACGCCTCTGGGATCGCGCCAAAGCCGACGACATCGTAGCGAAGTGCGCGGGCAAAACCGGCACGGTCGAGGAAGAGAAGAAGCCCGCCTCACAGATCTCGCCGCAGCTTTACGATCTCACCACGCTCCAGCGGGAAGCCAACTCGCGGTTTGGTTTCCCGGCGCGGATGACGCTCTCCATCGCGCAGGCGCTCTACGAAAAGCACAAGGTGCTCACCTATCCGCGAACCGATTCGCGTTACCTGCCGGAGGATCACATCGCCACGGCAAAGCGCGTGCTGGCGGGTTTCGAGGAGCCGTCGCTGGCGGTGCATGCGCAAAAGGCGCTCGCCCAGAATTGGGTGCACCCGAACAAGCGCATCTTCAATAACGCGAAGATCAGCGATCACTTTGCCATCGTGCCGACGGGCACGGCCCCGAAGAATCTCGATGAGACCGAGGCGAAGATTTTCGATCTCGTCGCGCGCCGGTTCATCGCGGTGTTTTTCCCAGCGGCGCAGTTTGAGGTGACGA
This sequence comes from Chthoniobacteraceae bacterium, assembly GCA_044226525.1. Lineage (GTDB taxonomy): Bacteria > Verrucomicrobiota > Verrucomicrobiia > Chthoniobacterales > Chthoniobacteraceae > VFJQ01. The sequence goes on from JBGAGV010000001.1 coordinate 296,735, forward strand.
CGCGCATCACCACCGTGGAGAGCGAGAAGTTCAAGACGGATGGGAAGATCATCGTCGATCCGGGCTGGATGGCGGTGTATGGGCGCCAGGCCGAAGGCGAAGAGAGCGACAAGGCGATCTGCCCGCTGGCGGCCGGTGAGAACACCGCGCGCACGGACGCCATCGAGGTGAAGGAAAACATGACCAAGCCGCCGGCGCGCTTCACCGAAGCGACGCTGCTTTCGGCGATGGAAGGTGCGGGGAAATTTGTCGATGATGAAGAGCTGCGCGAAGCCATGGCCGAGCGCGGTCTCGGCACCCCGGCCACGCGCGCGCAGGTCATCGAAGGGCTCATCTACGAAGGCTACATCTCGCGCCAGGGTCGCGAGCTGAAGGTGATGGCGAAGGGCTTGTCGCTGATCACGCTGCTGCGTGAACTCGACGCCGCTGCACTCACCAAGCCCGAACTGACCGGCGAGTGGGAACACAAGCTCCGGCAGATGGAGAAAGGCCAGCTTCCGCGCGAGGTCTTCATGGAAGACATTCGCCGCCTCGCCACGGAGATCGTGGACAAGGTGCAGAAAGGCATTGGCGCCGAAGTGCATGGCAAGTTCGAGCCGCTGGCCGTGAAATGTCCGCGCTGCGGCGGCGAGACGTTCAACGAAAGCTTCCGCGCCTTCGAGTGCGCGAACCCTGAGTGCAAGCTCATCGTGTGGAAGACGATGGCCGACCGGGAATTCGAGCGTGAAGAAGTCGCCGCTCTGTTGCGCGACGGCAAGGTCGGCCCGCTCGAAGGTTTCAAATCCAAGTTCGGCAAACCCTTCGCCGCGCCCGTCATCCTCAACGAAAAGACGGAGTGGAAAGCGAAGTTCGACTTCGGCGACGCCGAGGACGCGGCTTCGTCCGAGCCGGTGAACCCTGAGCCGCTGGGCGTGTGCCGCGTGTGCCAGACCGGCCAGGTCTTCGAGCACGAGAAGGCCTACATTTGCAACAAGGTGCCCGAAAAGAAGTGCACCTTCCGCATGGGCAAGACGATCCTCTCGAAGGAGATCCCGCGCGATCAGGTGAAGGTGCTGCTGGAGACCGGCAAGACCGGCAAGATCGACAAATTCATCTCGCAGAAAACCAAGCGCGCCTTCTCTGCCTTCCTCAAGCTCGGCGCGGATGGGAAAGTCGGTTTCGAGTTTGAACCCCGCGAGAAAAAGCCGGCGAAGGGGAGAGCGGCCGGCACGGCGCCAAAGGCTGCCGCGACTCCCGCGGAACCCCCAGCGACGTAGCGCGGGCCTTCCCGCCGTTATTTCACGCCGAGGTTGCGCAGATTTTTCGCCGCGAGTTCGTCACCCGCTGCCGCCGATCGCCGATAATACTCGATCGCCTTGCTCTTGCTCGCCTTCACGCCGAGGCCACCTTCGTAGAGCACGCCGAGGTTATTGAAAGCACGCGGATTTCCCTGAGCGGCGGCTTTTTCATACCAGCCGCGCGCGACGTTGTAATCGCGCGTGCAGCCGTAGCCGTTGTGATAGAACCAGCCGAGCTCAAGCTGCGCACCGGCCACGCCCTGAGCGGCGGCGCGGGTAAACCATTGGAAGGCTTCCTGATAATTCTGCGCGACGCCGGTTCCGTTCTCGTAGCAAAAGGCGAGTTGCATCTGCCCGAGTGCGTTGCCCGCTTCTGCCGCCGTGCGGACCAGCTTAACGCCGCGATCCACGTTCTTCTCCGTGCCGCGGCCGTAGAGCAGCATGGTGCCGAGCTGCGACTGAGCAGGAACGAGATTCTGCGCGGCGGCTTTTTCATACCACGACACGGCCTGCGCCTCGTCCTTGTCCATGCCCTGGCCGCTTTCGCAGGCCCAGCCGTATTGAAATTGTCCCCACGCGAAACCGCCATTCGCGGCTGTGGCGAAAAGACGCGTCGCCCGGACCGGGTCGCGCGGACCGCCGACCCCGTCGCGCAGCATTTCCGCCAGGTCGCACATCGCGGCAAACAACCCCGCGGAAGCGGCCCGCTCGAACCACTCGCGCGCTTTCGGCGGATCGAGCGAAGCTCCTTTGCCCGTGCGCAGACAGCGCCCCACATAGAGCTGGCCGATGCGATTGTTCTGCGTGGCGGACTTCATGTAGCAGCGGAACGCCTCGGCATCGTTCTGCGTCGTGCCGCGGCCTTGTTCGGTGGCCAGGCCGAGCCGCCACCAGGCCTCGCTGTCATTCGCGTCGGTCGCCTGCCTCAGGAGCGTCACGGCGCGCGCTTCATCGCGCACCACCGGAGAGTCGTAAAGCAGTTCGCCAAGCCGCCAGAGCGCATCGATCGAGCCCCGCGCGATGGCTTGTTCCAGCAGCGATTTCGCACGCTGGGGATCGGTGGGAAGAGCACCGCCGGTGCTGAGTTGGGCGGCATTGACGATGAGGGCATCGAGCCAGCCAGTTTCCGCGGCGCATCGATACAACTCCGCCGCTCGCAGGTCATCTTCCGCAATCCCTTGCCCGCTGGCGTAGGCGTCGGCGAGTGCCACCATCGAGCGCGGATGCCCAAGCTGCACGCCCGTTTCAAATGAACGCACGGCCGATTGCAAATCGCGCGGAGCCCCGCGTCCCTGCGCGCGCGCCCAGCCCAGCCAGTAATACGCTTCGGCCTGACCGGCGGCGGCATCGGCCTGCAACTGCGCCACCCCGCGGCGGTCGAGGTCTTCGGCGCGGGTTTCATCCTTGGCGACGCCTGTGCCCGTGCGGAGACGGTCGGCCAGATTGAACATGGCGAGCGCGTAACCGCCGCTCACCGCACGTTCGAGATAGGAAATCGACCTGGCCAGATCGGGGCCGGAGTGTCGCGAGCCGCCGAGAACGAACGCCGCGAGATTGGCGCCGAAGGGATCGCCCTGGGCGGCGGCCTGCTCGGCCAGTTGCAGGGCGCGGGCTTCGTCCTGACGCACGCCCCAGCCGTAATTCAGCAAGCGGGCGAGGCGCGCGGCGGCCGCGACGTGTCCGAGATCGGCGGCGCGCTGATAGTTCGCGGCAGCCTGCGTGGCGTCGATGGAATGCCCCGCGCCATTTTCGAAAGCCAGGCCTTCGCGGTAAAAATCGTCGGCCCCGGCGTTGGCCTTGAGCGGCGGCGCCGGCGTGGAAGGCCGCGGCTTCGGCACCGCATCGATCTTCTGCGCCGTCTTCGAGTCCGGCGTTCCCGAGTCCGCGAGCCGCCAGCCAAACCACGCGCAGACGATTACGATGCCCACGGCCGCGATGGCAAAGGGCCAAAGCGGGACGCGCTTCACCGGCGCCGGGGGCGGATAGTAAGTGGGTGCGGTGGCAGTTGGTGTGGAGCGCTGGGAATCGGGCGCACGCTCGATTTGCACCGGCAGGGCAGGTGAAGGCAGTGGCGGGGGCAACGCACCCACCGCAGGGAGTTGCGATATCCGGCGCGGAATCGGTGGCACGACGGTCAACAAACCGTCGCGCACTTCGCGAGTCGATTGAGGCCGCGCCTGCGGCACCTTGGCGAGACAGGCCGCGATGACTCTTTCCCACTCCTCGGGGATAGGTTGTTTCTCGTGCGCGCCAAGTTCCACGCGGCGCTGGGTCATCGGCGGCGGCACAATCTCGCTCGCCTGGAGGACGATGTCGCCGCGATAGAACGGCGGCTTGCCGGTGAGCAGTTCGTAGAGCGTCGCGCCGAGCGCGTAGATATCGTCGGTTACCGCGGGAGATTCGCCGCGGGCCTGCTGCGGGCTCATATAGGCGAGCGTGCCGCCACTGGACGGCGTATTCGTCATGCGCGTGAGCGAATCGGCAAGCGAACCGGCGATGCCGAAATCGGCTACCTTCACCTCGCCCGCGCGGGTGAGCATGAGGTTGCCCGGCTTGAGGTCGCGATGCACGAGTTTGGCGACATCGTGCACGTAGGTGAGCACGTCGCACAGCTGGCCGACGATGGGGCGCAGGTCGTCCACATCGAGGCAGCGAGCGGGCGCATCGAGCTTGCGCTGCCGCAGCGTGGTGCCGTCGATGTATTCCATCGCGATGGCCGCCAGCTCATTGTCGCGGATGAAATTCTGCACTCGCACGATCCCCGGATGGGTCAGTCGCAAACCCCGGCGAATTTCCCGCTTCAGGTCTTCGATCGCCTCCGGATCGCGCGCCACGAGGTCCGGCAGAAATTTGAGCGCGACTTCGATGCCAAGTTCCGTGTCGTGCGCGAGCCACACCACGCCGAAACCGCCGCGGCCCAGCTCTTTCTCCAGGCGGTAACGGCCGAAAAGAATCGAGCCCTGAGCCACCTGGACTGGAAGCACCATCTGCGTGGGCCGCCCCGTCGGCGCAGGAGATGGTAAGTTGGCAGATGAATCCGGCATATGACCCTCGGCCACTATGCACCGCGCGTGCGAGTGGACAAGGAGGGGCTCCATGCGGCAAAACTCGCCACGTGAATCGCCTCGCTCTTTTCGCCCTGCTCATTCTCCCGGCCCTCACCGCTCTGGCCGCGGACGACTTTAATGCCCTGCTGGCCAAGGGCGATCAGTTCGACGTCCAGCTTAAGACCAAGGAAGCCCTCGCCGTTTATCTGGAGGCGGAGAAACTTCAGCCAAATAACCCCGAACTGCTCTACCGCATCGCCAAGCAATACGGCGAGTCGCAGGCCGATACGAAGGACAAGAACGAGCGCCGCCGCCTCGGGAATCTCTCGCTCGATTACGCGAAGCGCGCGGTCGCGGCCGGTCCGAACAACTGCATGTGCCAGCTTTCGGTGGCCGTCGCCTACGGTCGGGTGGCGCCCTATCTCGATAACCAGACGAAGATCAACTACTCCAAGCTCGTGAAGCAGCACGCCGACAAGGCGCTTGCGATCGACCCGAAGAACGACCTGTGCTGGCACGTGATCGGGGCGTGGAACTACGAACTGGCGAACCTCAATTCGGTCCTTCGCGCCATTGCCCAGCTCATCTACGGCAAGCTGCCCAACGCCTCGAACGACGACGCGGTGAAGGCCTTCAAAAAAGCCGTCGAACTCAATCCCATGCGCGTCGGAAATCAGATCGAACTCGGACGTTCTCTCGCTGCCGCCGGACAGAACGACGAAGCCCGCGCCGTCCTGGAAAAGGGGCTGAGCCTGCCGAATAAACAACGCGACGACCCCGAGACGAAAGAACGCGGCCGCGCCGCGCTGAAGAAACTGTAGCCGGCCTCATCAAGGCCGGGCCCGGGTCAGTGACCCCGGCTACAGCTTGCCAACTGACTCCTGCTCCCCGACTCCTGTCTCCTGACCCATGCTCGCCTTCTGGCTCCACGACCTCAGCCCCTTCGTCTTCAAAATCGGCTCTTGGGGCCCGCGCTGGTATGGCGTGGCCTACATCGTTTCGTTTGCCCTCGGTTACTGGCTCTACACGTGGCTCTCGCGCCGTGGCTACACCGACATGCCCGAGCAGAAAGTAGGCGATTTCATCACGCTCGCCGCGGTCTTTGGCGTGATGGTCGGTGGCCGGCTCGGCTGGATTCTTTTCTACGGGTTGAAGCAGACCCATGACTCGCCCTGGTGGCCGCTGAAGGTGTGGGAAGGCGGGATGGCCAGCCACGGCGGCATCATCGGGCTGGTGCTGTTCACCGCGTGGTTTGCGCGCAAGCATAAGCTCTCGTGGACCGGTATCGGCGACTCGCTGTGCGTCGTGGCGTGCGTCGGGTTGTTTGTGGTGCGCTGTGCGAATTTCATCAACGGCGAGCTGTGGGGCAAGCCGGCTGGCCCTCCGGGTGGCCCGGCCTCCGTGCCGTGGGCCGTGCAGTTTCCGCAGGAGATTCTCGAGAATCCCGAACTCGAAGGGCAGGCCACGCAGGCGGTGACGCAGGTGTTGTCCGCGGAATTTCCCAATGAGCCTCCGATCTACGGTTTCGCTTCGCCCCAGGTGCTCGTCGGAGTCATCCAGAACGATCCAAAGGCCGCCGATGCCGTGCGTCCGCTCCTCCCGCCGCGCCACCCTTCGCAGCTCTACGAGGCGCTGCTCGAAGGTGTGTGCCTCTTCACCGTGCTGTGGCTGCTGCGCACGAAAGCGCGCGTGCCCCGTGGCGTGATCACGGGCACCTTCTTCATCCTCTACGCGGCGTTGCGCATCGTGGGCGAAACGTTTCGCGTGCCGGACCCCGCGTGGAGCTGGCTCGGTTTGTCCGCGGGTCAGACGCTTTCGCTGTGGATGTTCCTCGTCGGCGCTGGCTTCATCGCGTGGGGATTCCGCGCGCAGCAATACGAACCCATCTTCGTCCGTGACGCGCGCTGACGAAGTTTCCGCGGTGATCGATGGCGTGAGCGTGTGGCAGGCTTACGACGCGAGCGTGAAGTGCGATCTCACGTCCACCGCGCTGCGAGTGGGCGAAAACCTCGTGCTCATCGATCCAATCGCCCTCAGCCCCGGCGGAGCGGAGGAACTCGAATCATTTGGCCAGCCCGCGCTGATCGTTTGCACGAGTGGCAATCACGCCCGGGCGGCCGATCATTTTCGCTGCCGGTATCGCATTCCCGTGGCGGGTCACGCCGAGGCGGAAGCTGAGTCGGGCCTTTCGTTCGACATCACGATCGAGGACGGCACACGGTTGCTCGATGCGATCGAAGTCTGCACCTTGCCTGGCGCGGCTGCCGGCGAAATCGCCCTCGCCACGCCGCAGGGTGTGGTCTGCGTGGGCGATGCGATCATTCATCTCCCGCCGCACGGCCTGCAAATTCTCCCGGATAAATACTGCGCCGACCCAAAAGAATTGCATCGTTCGCTGCAAAAGCTCTTGCGGTGGGATTTCCGCGTTCTCACTTTCGCCCATGGCTGGCCGCTCGTCGCTTCCGCCCGCGAGCGAGTGGCCGCCTTGCTCGCATGAAGTCCACCTTTTCTCTCTTTCTCGCCCTCACGCTCACCGCTCTGACCGCGCTCGCCGCGCCGGAAAAACCCGCGCGCACCGACCGCGGCACGGCGGCGCCCAAAGCCACGGCCATTCCCCAGCCGCCGCCCGTCCCTGCGACCCCGCTCACGGCAGCCGCGGCGCCGGCTTCATCGAACGACGTGCCCGGCCAGATGGCAGCCGACTTTTTTACCTCCCTTCAGCGCGGCCAGATCGACGACGCCTACGCCACGCTCACGAAGGGCTCGAAGACCATCGAAAAGCCAGAGGATCTGCGCATCCTCAAGCAGAAGACCCGCGAAGCCATCGAGGCGTTCGGTGCCATCGTCGGCTACGAACTGGTCGATACCATCCGCATCGGAGGCAAACTCATGCGCCGCACCTACCTTTCCCTCGGCGAAGAATTTCCGCTGCGCTGGCGCTTCTACTTCTACGAAGCGAAGGGCCGCTGGCGCCTGATCGATCTCCGCGTCGATGATCGTCTCGCCGGCATGTTCGACGAGCCGAAGGAAGGCGAAGAGAAAGGTGAGAAGCCGTAAGGCAGGGACGAATGGACTGGTGATTGATAGCCGAATGGGGGCCGGCAGCGCGCACTTGAGTCATCGTCCGGCGGTCCACTAATTCACCAGTCCATGTCTCTTTCCGGCACGCTGCGCTTCATCCGCTTCTCGCACACCATCTTTGCGATGCCGTTTGCGCTGGGGGCGATGCTGGTGGCGGCGCAGGGATTGCCCTCGTGGCGGCTCGTGGGGCTCATCGTGCTGGCGATGGTTTTCGCTCGCACGGCGGCGATGTGTTTCAACCGCATCGTCGATTGGGAGATCGACCAGCGCAATCCGCGCACGGTCGAGCGGCATACGCTTATTTCACGAGGCGGAGCGATTGCATTGCTGGTCGCGGCCTCGGCCGCATTCGTCGGCGTTACCTGGTTCATCAACCCGCTCTGCTTCTGGCTCTCGCCAGTGGCGCTCGCGATCGTCTTTTTCTACTCGCTTACGAAGCGTTTCACTTCCTGGAGCCACTTTTTCCTGGGGCTGGCCTTGTCTGTCGCGCCCGTCGGCGCGTGGCTGGCGGTGCGAGGGCGATTTGATTGGGCGCCGCTTGTGCTGGCGTTCGCCGTGCTGCTGTGGGTAGCGGGCTTCGATATGATCTACGCGACCCTCGACATGGCGTTCGATCGCTCCGAAGGGCTCAACTCCTGGGCGGTGAAACGGGGTGTCGAAGGCTGCCTCGCGTGGGCGCAGGGCTTGCATGCGGCCATGCTGGCGGTGCTCGTTGGCTTCGGCGTCGTCGCCGGGCTGGGCTGGGGATTCTGGGCCTGCCTCGTCGTGGTGCTGGGGGCATTGATCTACGAGCACCGGATCGCCGCCCAACGCGATGTCGGAGCGGTCAACCGCGCTTTCTTTAACGCGAACGCCGTCGTCGGCGTGACCTTCGTCGGTGGCCTGCTGATCGATCAGGTGCTAAGGCACTGAGCCGTGAAACTCTTTCCAAGCCAGCTCCGACGCCGCCATTTTCTGCTGGGCGGCGGGTTGGCTGGACTGGGTTACATGCGGTTCGTCGAGGCGCAGTGGCTTGCGGTGGAACGCAAAACCGTCAGGCTGAATCCCGGTGGGGTGCGTTCGCCGCTTACGGTGCTGCACCTTTCGGATTTCCACGCGTCGAAAGCCGTCCAACTCGACTACATCGCTCGCTCTGTCACGCGTGCCCTTGCGGCGTGCCGGCCCGATCTGGTGTGCCTCACAGGCGACTTCATCACCAGCCGCTGGGAAGATTGGGTGCCCTACACCCGGATCCTCGCGCGATTGGTCAAAGCAGCGCCGACCGTGGCCGTGTTGGGGAATCATGACGCGGGGGAGTGGGCGGTGGGGCACTGCGGTGGCTATGAAGATCACACTCAGGTCGGTGCGCTGCTGTCCGAGGCCGGTGTGCAGTTGCTCCATAATACGCGCATGCTTTTTGAAACACGCGACTGGCGCCTGAACGTCGTTGGCCTCGGTGATCGTTGGGCCGATGAAATGGAGCCTTCTCCTGCATTTGCCGGACTCGATGGTGGCCGCCCGACGCTGCTGCTTTCGCATAACCCCGATACCAAGGACATGCTGCGCGATTATCGCTGGGACTTGATGCTGAGCGGTCATACGCACGGCGGGCAGTTGTATCTGCCGGGGATCGGCACGCCCTTTGCCCCGGTGCGCGATCACCGGTATGTGGCTGGCCTGAAGCCGTGGGAGGACCGCTGGATTCACATCACCCGAGGCGTCGGCAATCTTCACGGCATGCGCTTCAACTGCCGCCCCGAAGTGAGCGTGCTGACGCTGACGTAGGCGCCAGTTCAACGCAGAGGCGCAGAAGAAATGAAATCTCTCTGCGACCTCCGCGTCCTTTACGCCTCTGCGTTAAAATCGAACGGGGCGATTACTTGAACTGCTCTCCGAGCCAGCGATTCGCGGCGTCGAGATCGCGAGTGGGGCTGGTGCGGAGAGTGTCGGGCACGCCGGCGGTTTCGTAGGCGGCTCCGACCACATCCGGCGGGATTTCGCCTTCGCCCATGAGGAAAAGTTTGCGCGGGGCGGCCAGCGCGAGCAGCCCGGGCACGTCGCCGAAGCGGCCGGCACCGGGGAAGAAGGTGGCGTCGCGGATGTCCGGCGTTTTCTGGAAACGAAAACGGCCGGTATCGATCACCAGCGCGGTGACGGTGTCGCCGCTGAGGGCGGCTGCGGCCGCGGCCACGGGGGCGGTGACGGCGTCGAGACCGACGAGTGCGATGCGGCGCGGTTTCTTCGGCAGCGATTGCGCCCAGCGGATCGTGGTGAGCACGTCCTGGATGCGCTGGACGACGAGCGGATGATTGTAACCCGCCGTGAAGCAGGCCGCTTCGCGTGGATTGCTGACCTTTCGCGTCGGTGTATCGGAAGCGCCCTTGGCGAGGAAGTCGCCTTGCAGAAACGCGTCGATGCCGACGACGGCCACGTGACGCGCAGCGAGATTGCGGATGGCGTTGCCGACGGTGCCGTCTTCCGTGAGGGCCTTACGGCCACCAGCATCGAGCCAGATGACCAGCGGCTCGCCTTTTTTCTCGAGGCTCAGCGCGCGCGCGGGCACCTGTTCGCGAAAGGTGGCATTGGCGATGGTGAAATCGGTGAGGGCAAGCGTTGGTTTTTCAGGCTGCGTGAACTCGCGCGACTCGGCTTTCAGTTCTTTCGTCTCGCCGGCTCCGGCGAGTGCATTGCCGACGAGTGCTTCGAGGGCGGGTTGGGCGAGCTTGCGGAAGGTGGGGATGTCCTTCACGAACTGCTTCTCCAGATCCTCGTGCCACCAGCCGAGCAGCTTTTTTTCGAAGGCTTCGCCGCCCGCCGGGGCGGGATGTTTGTCGTCCCACACGCTGAGTTGCTCGCGTGTGAGCGGCTGGTAATCGCGTTCTTTCAGTCGATCCTCGGGCAGGCCGAGTTTGAAGTGCTGGTTGAAGAACCCGTAGATGTGCTCGCGGGTGACGAGATTGTAGTTGTGCGGAAAATCGGGGTGATTGAAGAGCTGCACGTTGCCCGGCGCGCCCATGAACTTCCAATGCTGCTGCAACTCGGGGAAGCCTTTCTCGGACAGATGTTCGGTCCAGTCGTGCGCGCTAGTGAGGCCCATCGGCTTCGGTGCGAAGAGCGCGGCGAATTCGATATTGCCCGTGCCGGTGCGCAGATTGCTCGCATTTTCGCAGGTGCAGCCGCCCTGCATGGCGGTGCTCACCATCACGCATGGCACGGCCACGGCGATACGCGGATCGAGCGCGGCGAGAATCATCGATTGCGTCCCACCACCGCTCGCGCCCGTCACGGCCAGTCGCTTTGCGTCCACGTCATCGAGCCCGGTGAGGAAATCGAGGGCGCGCATGTTATTCCATGTCTGCAGGCCCATGATGTTCTGGCTGAACGTCTCCGCCTGCGGCGAATACAGCCCCCATTTTCCCGCCTCGGCGGAAATCATCTCCGGCCGCTGTTTCGCGAAGCTGTGCGCCACGGCCATCGAGATCTGCTGCGAATCGCTGTTGCCTAGCATATCGCTCACGAACGCCACGCAACCCATCCGCGCGAGTTGCACGCCGATCGATTGGAAAATCGTGCGCCCGCCGATGAGCGAGCGCTCCTGCCCGGCATCGATTTCCTTTTGCACTTCCGCATCTTTTTTCTCCCAGAACCGCGCATCCTTCCAATGTCCATGCGTCACGATGACACCGGGATGTTTCCCTGGCGCACCGGCCGGCCGGTAGAGGTTCCCCGTGTGGAAAAACCCGGGCATCGACTCGAAGTAAACCTTCTCCACCGTGTAACCTTCTCGCTCCACCTTGCCATGGATGACCGCATTCAGCGGCGTGCGCGTCGGCTCGGGCCATAGCCCGATGGCCACTCGCATCTGCTGCCGCACCTGCGCCGCCCGCTTTTCCCATGCGTCACGCGAGGTGAACGGCTTCCAGGAAAAGTCACCGTTGAGGTCCTTAAGCGCATCGAGGCGCGAGTCGTCGGGCAATTGCGCCGACGCGGCGAGAGTGAGGGCGAGGAGGGTGGGGAAGAGTTTCACGGAAGCGATAACCTCGCAGACGCGATCTCATTTGCGAAGGATGAACAAGGATGAAACGACTGGCCAAAAATCTGGCGGTTCGGCACCTGATTCTCGTTGATCGGAGGCCTAGTTGCCTCGGCCCCAGCGATGGACTCTGTCTATTGGCTCCTTCCTTTCTTCAATTTTGACCAACCGCGGTTTCACTCGGATTGGATCGGACGGTGGTAAAATTGGACGGAATCGCAAATGGATTTGGAATTCGAATCACTTGGATGCGACGGTCCATGGCAGCCGATCCGCCGCTCGGGAAATCCGCAGCCATTGAAGCAACAATGATGTGGTTACGCGGCACACCCATCGTCTCGAGAATCATAGCGCTGATCTTAGCGCGTTCGCGACCGAGTCTCTTGTTGTGTCCGGGGCCGCCGACTGAGTCCGTGTGACCCAACACTAAGTAGAAAAAATCCGCGGAACCGGCCTTTAGAAACTGATCGAGTTTGGAGAAGCCTTCGCTGGGGAGGTTTGATGAGTCGAAGACAAACTTGTCAACACTCGTTCCGTAGAATGGCATTGATCGCGTATTAACGGGGAAGGCCGTTGTTGCGGGGAACCAACCTTTTGTGAAAGTTCCAATGGAATACGAAAGGTTGTCCTCTTGATGCGAGAGAAACAGGCAACGATAGTCGGCGGGGATAACCCAGTCCAAACCAAACCGGCCGCCTTGATCAGTTAAGGCCGCGTCGGCCATGATGATTCCGTCGGCCTGCGTTCGTGGCATGACCACTACGAGAGCAAATTGTTGCATCGATGAAGGGCCAGAGAGGCTGCCGTCTAAGTGCATCATGGCCTTCAACGCATAGGTGCTGACGCAGACGGTCGCCATAGCGATGCCAAATCGAGTAGCCCAGCTTTTTGCCCCCCACGAGGATGTCCTGCCTGCTTGTCGCCGGCCAGGGTGGCGTTTTGCGTATCGCCAGTAGGCTAAGCCGACGATTAATAAACAAACGATGAGCAGTTCAATTCGACCGTTCTTGGCCGCCGCGTCGAGAAGGGTTTTAAATGCGTCACGGAGCAATTCGCCGACTAAGACAGCGTTGGCTAAGTAATCTGTCGATTTCATGGGCGTTTTTCAATGGTTGGGCGGCGACGGTTTTGTTCGTTATTTCGCCACTGTGGGGTCGGCAGGGTCTCGACAGCCGAAAGCGATTCACGGTATTCAGCCGCACGATTACGAAGTGTCCGCGCGTGTTTTTCGGGATCAACGCGTTGAACCGATGAGGGCAGTTCCACCAGAGGATTTCCGCATCCGACACAAAATGCCGCTCCCTGAACGAGGGGCGTCAGGCAATGCTTACAAAGAGTGGAAAGCTCCGTTCCGCAAGCCTTGCAGTAAACTGGAGTTGCGCCTCCTGCGACGCTATATAGGGCCGGACGTATGGCCAACCTCCCTGAAATCACGTTCGCGACCCCACATGGACAGTCGGAATTCGTGCAGTATGCCAACACCTGAGTCGGGCCGGGAACTGGAGACGTATTCTCCGGAAGCTCGATGCCGAGTTGATTACTTAGCTTCTGGAGTAATTCGATAGAGAGAACGTCGGTAACGCCATTTTCGATATAGGAGATAGAGGACTGGCTGCATCCGATCAGGTCGGCCAGCTCCTGTTGGGTCAGATGAAGCGCGAGCCGCGCTTCTTTGACTTTGGCACTGTATCCGATCGTCTGGGCCATGGCGCCTTTTATGACATGATGCGCATCAATCAAGTCATATCATGTCATGTTTTGTAGTTTACGACCTCCTTTTTTAAATTTTCTGCGCTCCTTGCGGGGCAGGAGAGATTCAGAGACAGCCTACGCGATCATCAATTCCTTGACCACGTGCCCGTGCACGTCGGTGAGGCGGAAGTCGCGGCCGGCGTAGCGGTAGGTGAGCTTTTCGTGATCGAAGCCGAGCAGGCGGAGCATGGTGGCGTGCAGGTCGTGCACGTGGACCGGGTTTTCCGCGGCCTTGAAACCGAACTCATCGGTCGAGCCATAGACACCGGGTTTCGCGCCGCCGCCGCACATCCACGCGCTGAAGCCCCAGTGGTTGTGGTCGCGGCCGTTCTTGACGTTCGAGTTGTTCGAGCCGGGCGTGGGAATTTCCACCGTCGGCGTGCGGCCAAATTCACCCGACCACAGCACCAGCGTCTCGTCGAGCATGCCGCGTTGTTTGAGGTCGGTGAGCAGAGCGCCGATGCCTTGATCGACTTCCTTGGCAAGACGGGCGTGATTTTTACCGATCTCCTCGTGGCTATCCCAAGGCTGGCCTTCGCCGTGCCAGACCTGCACGAAGCGGACGCCGCGTTCCACGAGCCGGCGGGCGATGAGCAGTGAGCGGCACTGCACGGTGTCGCCATACGCCTCACGAATCGCCACCGGTTCCTTGCCGATATCGAAGGCATCGCTCGCATCCATCTGCATGCGGTAGGCGAGTTCGAAGCTCTGCACGCGGGCCTCGAGCTGGGCGTCGCGCTGGCGGCGTTCGAGGTGTTTGGTGTTGAGATCGCGGAGCAGGTCGAGCTGGGCGCGCTGTTCCTTCGTCGTCGTGTAGTGGTTGCGGATGTTTTCGATCAGCTTGTCCACCGTGTCGTTCTTAGTGTCGATGTAGGTGCCCTGATAGACGCCCGGCAAAAACGCGGCCTGCCAGTTCTGCGACTCCTGAATGGGATAACCTCCCGGGCACATCGTGATGAAGCCGGGCAGGTTCTGATTCTCCGAGCCGAGCCCGTAAGTGACCCACGAACCGAACGCCGGACGCGGCAGGCGCGCATCGCCGCAGTTCATCAGCATGAGCGACGGCTCGTGATTCGGCACGTCGGCATTCATCGAGCGGATGACACACAAGTCATCCGCCGCAGCCTCTGCGGTCTTGGCGAAGAGTTCGCTGACTTCGAGGCCGGACTTGCCGTATTTTTTAAACTGGAAAGGGGAGCCGAACGCGGAAGTTGTCTTGCGCTCGGTCTGAAGTTTGACCGGGATTTCTTTTCCGTGCCACTTGGTCAGCTCCGGTTTCGGGTCAAAGGTATCGACGTGGGACGCGCCGCCGTTCGCAAAGATATGAATCACGTGTTTCGCCTTGGCCGGGAAGTGTGGCGACTTCACGGTGAGGGGATTCAGATTGAGGGCTTCATTGGCCTGGCCAAAAAGACTCCCCATCGAAAGTGCGCCCAAACCCATCCCGCAACGCGTGAGAAAATCGCGACGGGTCAGAAAGCGATCGGCAGGATTGGGCGCGTGATGTGACATGGTTAAACTGTTAACCGCAAAACCCGCCCGCGCCGCAAAAACTTAGCGGGGAATCATGGCCGCACCGATCGCTTCGTCGCAGGCTTTGGCGCCAGTATCAGGCGGGCAATTCGTCAGGGCGACATAAGCGTCTCCCTTCTCTGGCGCGACCCACATGACACCATACCACTTGGTGTTCGAGCCATTGTGCCAGAGCGCGGTCCCGCCCGCCCAAGGGCGGTCGGTCACGATCCAGCCCATGGCATAGGGTTCGCCAGCCGGGGCTTGGTGCAGCTTTTGGAAAGTGGCGTCGCTCATGAGCTTAACGTCCTTGAGCGGACCGCGGGCGTGCCAGCTCGCAAAGCGTGCGAAATCCGCCAGCGTGCAATGGACTCGTCCCGCCGGAGTAATCGCCGGGGGATTGTCGAAATCCGCTTCGACCGGGGTGAATGCGCCGGGCTTTCCGCTGTGCCCACGCGGCTGGTTCGGTCCGGGACCACCAAAGCCGCCCGATTTCATCCCCAAGGGCCCGAAGATTTTTTCGCGCAGCAGTTCCTCATAGGGTTTCTTGGCGACGCGCTCCAGCATGGCACCCGCGACGGTGTAGCCTTGGTTCGAGTAGATAAACTTGGTCCCTGCTGGCGCCTCCGTGGGGCGGGAGATCAGCCCGGTGACGAAGGCAATTCGCTGCTGCAATTCGGTGCCTTGTCGTTTCCACGCGGCGCCCCACAGGTCAGGCGGTGCATTGCCCGGCGCGCCGCTGCGCTGAACGAGGAGTTGCTCGAGCGTCACCTCACGCCAGCTTGGGGCGAGCTTTCCTTGGAGATCGGGCAGGGCGTCCGCGATCTTCATGTCCCAACGGGCCTTGCCTTCATCGACGAGGATGCCCGCGAGGGTGGCGGTCATCGATTTCGTGCACGAGCCGATGTGCCAGAGGTCGTTGGTCGTCGCCGGGTCGCCCTGACCGAATTGCCGCACGCCGGAGACTCCAAAGGCCGCCAGTTCGCCGTCGTGCATCGCCGCCGCCGCCAGCGCGGGCACCTGATGTTTTTCGCGCAGTTTATCGAGAGCTGTCGAGATGTCGCGCGTTTCGCCCAGCGCGAGATTGGCCACGAGGAAGAGGAGTGGGAGGAGCTTCACACCTGCCGAACTGCGCCGGGTTGGCTGGCTGGTCAAGCTCCCCTTGCGCTGTCACGCCGCCGCGAGCCGCCAGGCGACCACTTCCAGCCGCCGCGCAAAGTGCAGAAGCGGCGGCGTGTCGGGCAGGGCGATGCCGAGGGTTGCTGCCATCGTGTTCTTTTCGATTTCCGCCTCCGCGCTTTGCAAGGGCCACGGTGCGTGGTGAATCTCCCCGCGCCAGATCCGCTCGCGCCGATCTGCTGAATAGAGGCAATACCGTTCCACCAGCCATTGCTCGATCGATCCCGCGGTGGCGGCGCAGATTTCACCGAGCGGTCGATAGGAGGCTCGGAAATCCGCCTTGGGCGCGCCGCGATGGGTGCGCGCGCTTTCGTAGTAAATTGTCCCGCCGGTAGTCTTCGCCGTCATCCGCGCTTCGAAATAGGGCAGGTGGAAAA
Organism: Chthoniobacteraceae bacterium; assembly: GCA_044226525.1. Classification (GTDB taxonomy): domain Bacteria; phylum Verrucomicrobiota; class Verrucomicrobiia; order Chthoniobacterales; family Chthoniobacteraceae; genus VFJQ01. The sequence continues at coordinate 312,972 of JBGAGV010000001.1, forward strand.
AGGTTCGCGCCGTCCGCACGGCGAGCCGGCTGCCGGCATCGAGGCTGAAAAACCACACGCCCGGTTTGCCGCCCACGGTCACATAGGTGCGGACATTCAGCTCGGGAAAGGCAGCCGTTCCCGGAAATGCGGGCAGGCCACGCAGCCGCGTGTCGGCCATGCGAAATGGCACCACGCCGAGCCACGCTTCGTTTTCAAAACGATCGATTTCGAGACCTCGGGGAATCAGCGGTCGCAGCGTTTCGACCGGCACCGGCCAATGTGCGAACAGCAGGTCCTCCCACGTCATCGACATGATCCACGGGCTCGACGACAGCGGCCACGGGCGGTGGGCGAGGTGAGCGAGCGAAACGTGCGGCATGACCGGAGGTTAGCCGCTCCTGCCTTGCACCGCGAGCGCGGGCTTCGCATCATGGGCGTGTCATGAGCCGCCTTTCCCACTCCGTCAGCCTCCATCCCTACTTCAAAGTTCACGCCGGCCAGTTCGATGCCGCGAAGGCGTTGCTGCCCCGCTTCGTCGAGAAGACCAGCACGGAGCCCAAGGCGCTTTACTACGAGTTCACGATCAACGGCGATGTTGTCTTCTGTCGCGAAGCCTATGCCGATGCGGACGGTGTGCAGACGCATCTGTCCAATGTGGGTGAGTTGCTCGGCGAGATGCTCAAGATTGCCGACCTCGTCCGTGTGGAAGTGCACGGACCTGCAGCCGAACTCGACAAGCTCCGGGCCCCGCTCGCGCAGTTGAAGGCGGAGTGGTTCGTTTTGCAATAAGAGCAGGACACACTCGCGACTTGGCGCTGGCATCTTTTTTGCGGAAAAGCGCGGATGCCCATCTCCCGAATCCTCCTTGCTTGCGCGTTGCTCAGTGCGGCACTGCTCACCGGATGCTCCAGCCCGAGCTACACGTATCGCTACGTGCCGGGGAAAACGGGGACGCTGGTGGGAGGCTATGTGGCTGCGCCGGCGGGAGCGCCCGAGCGGGTGAAGGTCGCGATCGCTGCCGCGAATGGCATCGTCGGTGCCCCTTATGAATACGGCGGTGGGCATGGTCGTGGATCCTCGCGCGGGTTCGACTGTTCCGGCACGGCGTCGCACGTGCTCTGCGCGGCAGGATTGCTCGATAGCCCCATGCCGTCGCGCGGGTTTCGCCGTTACGGCAATTCCGGTGAGGGGGATTGGATCAGCGTGTATGCGCGGAAGGGCCACGTCTTCCTCGTCATCGCGGGCATCCGGCTCGACACCGGTTACACGGGCGAGAGCGACGGCCCGCGCTGGACCACGCGCAGCCGACCGGCGCCCGGGGCGGTCATCCGGCACCCGAGTGGTGTGTAAGCGTCCGGCCTACTTCCCGCGGTCGGGCATGAACGGCGGAGGCGGCGCCGAGGGGCTTGCGGGGACAACCGGTGGAGCAGAGGCGCGTCTCATGCGCCAGACGAAATCGGCGATGACCCACAGCACGAGATAACTTGCCCCTGCGATGATGAACCACGGCACGAAATCGATGAACGCCGCATCTCGCGCGTGGGCCGGGCCTTTCGCGCGGGGCGGATTGCCGTCGAGATAGAAGATCTGCGTTTCCTCGCCGATCTTTTGGGGCGGCACGTAAAATTCGCCGCTGCGCAAACGCGCACTGCGGGTCTGACCGGCGGCGTCCTGGTATTCGATCACGTAAAAATCAATCCACGGCTTTTTCGTCGCCTTGTCGATCGAGGCTAGTTTGCCGGTCACCGTCGGTGCTTGGTGCCAGTGCTGTGCGTGGCGAAAGGCGAGGTAACCGAGTGTGATGAACGCCGCGACGTGCAGCAGCGTGACGATGCGTTGCAGGGGATTCGGCGGCGTGGATGTAACCGGAGCACGCTTCACCCATTTTTCGCGAATCTTCGCCTCCACATCGGGATTGGCCGAGAGCTGCTTTTGTGCGTCGGTGACGGGGCCGGCAAATTGCGTCGGCACATCTTCCAGCGGGCGCCACACCACCTCGTTCACCTTGCCGGAGCAAAGCACGAGGCCGATGCCGAGCTGGCGCAGCCACAGTGTGCCGGTGTCCAGCAGGCTTTCGTCTTCGACCGACTCCGCTCCGAGTGGCTGGAGATCCTCGAAGGCTGAAACGGCTGCATCCTCCGGGCGCCACATCGCGTCCCGGGCTGTGTCGCCAAGGACGGCGAGCACTTCGTGCAGGGGGCGATTCGAGATGTCCTGGCCCCGCCAGACGAAGTTCCAATCGTCGAGGGTCAGTTGGCGCACGCGTTGTTCACCGCTTTCGGACAGACGAAGCTCGAGGCACCATTCCGCGCCGTCGGCCATCATCCGGTCGGGCCGGTCTTCGTCGTAGGAAGCCTCCGCTCCTTCCGCTTCGAGAATGCGCGTGACTTCCGCACGGCTCATGCCGGGCCGCAGTCCATACCAGGGTTCGCCGGTGGAGAGATCGAAAGTGCGGGACGTGGGCATGACAGGAAGAGGCTGGCTGGATGTGGTGGTGATACGTCGATTAACGGCCCAAGCATCACCACACCATGAAATAGCCGGTATAGCTCGAAGGAATTACCACGGCCTTGTGCTAGCGCGGAGATGCAAACTCTTCGCTGGCTGGTCGAAGGCAGACGCGGCATGGTGGGGTGTTTCCCATGTTTTTCCGCTTCGCATGAACGCTCCGCCGGTCACTTCCAGCTCTCTGGGGGGACGGATGAGCGCGCCGGTGGAGACGGGTGCGGCGCAGATTCATGCGCGACTGGCAGCGTTTGCCGAGGAAGGGGAGAGCGCGACGCGGGCACTGCTCGAACTCGTGCGCTCCATGGTGGACGCGCGCGCGGTGGCGTTGCTGCCAGTGGGCGGTCAGGCGCAGGATGCTTGTGTGATTTCCATGCGTGGAGTCGCGGCGGGGGGGGTGATCGCGGCGGCCGCAAAATTGCGTGGCACGGCGATGATCGTGCAGGCTGCGGGTGAGCTGGGCGTGGATGCCACGTTGATCGGCGTGCCGCTGGTGCGCGAGCAGGTCGAACGGGCGTGGCTGGTGACGGTTCTGGGCGTGGTGAACCCGCGCGAGATTCCAGGAATCGCGGCGTTGCTCCAGGCCTTGGCGGGCTTTTTCCTTTATCGCGAAGAGCGGCGCGCAAGTGCGGAACTCGAGCAGGTGGTCGAGCGCATGTCGGCTTTGCTCGAACTGTTGCGGCGAGTGGGGGCGGAAGAAGATTTCGAGAAGGCGTGCCGGGTGGCGGTGGACGAAGTGCGGACGTATTTCGGGTGCCGCCAGGTGGTATTGGGCCTGGCGAGAGGAAAGTCCGTGCACGTGCGCGCGATTTCGGGCGTGGTGCGGGTGGACCCGAAGAGCCCGGTGCATCAGCCGGTCGAAGCGGCGATGCGTGAGGCGATGCGCGAAGGGCAGCGGTTGGAATTTCGCCGCGGCGGGGCGAAGAGCGACGTCACGCTTGCCCACGAAATGCTTGCGCTGGAATCCGGTGCGGCGCGGGTGATGACGGTGCCGCTGCCGGCACGTCGCGGCGCCTTGTTTTTGGAATGGGAGTCGGAAGCGGCCGGGCCGGGCGGGAGATTGATCGAGGCGACGGCCCCTTTCCTCGCGCCGCTGTTTGACCTGCTCGTGCGAGCGCGGCCGAATCCGCTGGCTTTTGCGGTGCGCCGTTGGTGGCGCGATTCGAGCGAACGCCGCCGTCGCACGGTGGTCGTCGGTGCCGCTGTGCTGGCGCTGCTCCTGGCTTGGCCGTTTCACTATCGAATCGGGGCGGATTGCCGGCTGGTGCCGACGGTGAAACGGGTTGTCGCCGCGCCGTTCGAGGGACAGCTCCGCAAGAGTCACGTGCAACCCGGCGATCGTGTGACCGAGGGCCAGGCTCTCGCAGAAATGGATAATCGTGACCTTCGCCTGCGTGAAGCCGAGCTGCTTGCGGCGCGTGAGCGAGCGTTCAAGCAGCGCGATCGTGCGCTGAGCAACACGGGCGAGGGTTCGGATTTCGCGGCGGCTCAGGTGGCGGATTTCGAGGCGCGTAGCGTGGGCGAGGAACTCGCGCTCGTGCAGCACAAGATCGAGATGCTCGCGGTGAAATCGCCGCTGGCTGGCGTGGTGCTGATGGGCGATCTGCGGCGCGACGAAGGCCGTCCGGTGCAGCAGGGACAAGTGTTGTTCGAAGTCGCGCCGCTCGAGCAGATGATTGTGGAGGTGGAAGTGCCGGATCGCGAGATCAGCCGCGTGCGCGCGGGCCTGCCGGTGACCTTCCGGATGGAAGCTGGAGGCAGCCGGGAAGGGCGCATCGAGCGAGTGCATCCCCAGAGCGAGCCCCGCGATGGGCGCAATGTTTTCGTGTGCGAGGCTCCGCTCGCGAACGAAGCGGATCTGCGGCCGGGGATGCGCGGCCGGGCGAAGGTTGAGAGCGATCGGCGCCCGCTGGCGTGGATTCTCGGGCACCGGCTCTGGGAATGGATCGTAACCACGCTGTGGTGGTGAGCGATGGTCGGGCAACACGAAAATTTTAATGTGCGGGAAGCGGAAGGAATGTGTCCGCGCTTGCGCGATGGACTGCATTTCAGCGTGCGTCAGGAGCGCGATGGGCCGGTCTGTTTGATCGAGGATTCCAGCGGCGCGCGGTTTCACCGGGTAGGCGTGGTGGAGTATCGCTTTCTGCGCGAACTCGACGGGACGCGCACGGTGGCCACGCTGCTCGCGCAGCTCGCTCGCGATGGCGGATCGGACGCTTTGAGCGAGCACGAAGCGTTGCAGGTGATTGCCTGGGCGCGAGAGCAGCACCTGCTCACGCTCGATAGCGGGCGCCAGATCGGTGCGCGCGCGCACGATGAGCAGATCTATCGCGCGGCCGCCACCTGGCTGAACCCGCTCGTGCTGCGCATTCCACTCGGCCGGCCAGATCGATTTTTTGCGACGGTCGCGCCGCGTCTGCGCTGGGCACTAGGCTGGGGTGGTGCGGTGGGATGGCTGCTGATGCTTTTCATCGGCGCGGCGCACATCGCGCCGGAGTGGCCGCGGTTTCGCGCCGGGTTTGAAGGCATCCTCGCGCGCGACAACTGGCTCTGGCTTTTCCTTTCCTTTGCCGGCCTGAAAGTGGCGCACGAATTTGCTCATGGCCTATGGTGCCGGCATTTCGGAGCACCGGTGCGCGAGGTCGGCATCCTGCTCGTGCTGGGGTTGCCGCTAGGATATGTCGATGCCACGGCAAGCATCGGCCTCGATTCGAAGTGGAGGCGTCTCATGGTGTCGGTCGCGGGCATGTGGATGGAGTTTTTCATCGCGTCGATCGCCGCGATCGTCTGGGCGCATGCCAGCCCGGGGAGCATGGAGACGTTCGCGCACAACGTGGTTTTCACCGGGACCGTGGTGACGCTTTTTTTTAACGCGAATCCGCTGATGCGCTTCGACGGTTACTTTGTCCTCGCGGACCTGCTGGAAATTTCGAATCTCGCGCCGCGAGGACGCCAGTGGGTGCAGGGGGCGCTGTCGTGGCTGGCGCTGGGTGTGAAGCGATTGAAGCCGGCATGGCCTCGCTCGCGGGAGGAATGGATCGTGGTGGTGTATGGCGTGGCTGCTTGGATGTGGCAGCTTGTGGTGCTGGTGAGTCTCGTCGCCGGTGCGACTTCGATGCTGCGTGGCGGGGGGCTGGCGTTTGCCGTCCTGGCCTTGGTGGGATGGGTGGCCTTGCCGCTCTGGCGATTTGCGACGCAGCTTTCGCGCAATGTTCCCGGGCACCTTCCGTCACTCGTCGTGCGCGGTCTGGCTGCGCTGGTCATCGTGGGGGTGATCGGGTTCGCGCAGTTCCGCCACACGGTGCGGGCGACAGGGGTGGTGGAGTTGGCGGATACCCAGATTCTGCGGGTCGAGTGTCCCGGTTTCGTGGAGGAAGTGCTGGTGGAAGACGGAGCAACGGTGGTGGCCGGGCAGGTGCTCGTGCGACTGCGAAATCCCGAAGCGGAGTCGGCGCTCGCGCGCGCCAGGCTCGCCTTGGAGCAAGAGGAATTGCGGGCGCGGCTGGCCTATGCGCGTGAGGATGTGGCCTCGTTTCAAGCCGGGCAGGCAAAAGTGGTGGCGCGGCGCGAGACGGTGTCACAGAACGAAAGTTACGTGAGCACGATGACGGTTCGAGCGCCGGTGGCAGGACGAATCACGGCGCGCCGGCTTTCCCATCTCCCGGGTTCGTTTTTACAGCGAGGCGAGGAGATCGTGCGCATTGGGGGAGCAGACGCGAGCGATGTGAAAGTCGCGGTGGCTCAGGACCAGGAAGCGCATTTGCGCAGCGCCGTGAATGCTCCGGTGGATGTCCGAATTTCGGGGCGCGGAGAGACGTTGCACGGAACGCTGGCCCGGGTGGAAGCCAGAGCCGGCCGCGAGATCATGCTGCCGGCGCTGACGGCGCTGGCCGGTGGGCCGCTGGCTGTGCGGCGGCTCGCGGAGGCCAGACCGGGAGAGCCAGATTACGAGTTGGTAGAACCGTATTTCCTCGCAACGGTGCGGCTGGAAAACGGCGCCGAATTGTTGCCCGGGGAAATGGCGACCGTGAAGCTGACGAGCGTGCGCCGGGTCACGGCCTGGGAAGAGTTTCAGCGTGTGTTTTCGCGCTGGTGGCGGCGAGCCGCGATGCGGCACGGCGACGCGGAAGCGTAGCTAGCGTGTGGTCTCCGGGAGAGTGCAGCGGGAGCCGGCGCGGTAATTGGCGTCGGCGTTTTCGATGACGAATTTGACGCGCACGGTGCCGCTGGCGGGATCGGTGACCGGGCTGACGAATTCGATGCTGGCCGGAATTTTTTGCGGCGGGTCGAGCAACTCGAGCGTGGCGCTGGCGCCGGCTTGCAATGCGCGGACTCGCTCGGGAGGAAGGAAAAGATTCACCGCGAGGCGATCGATCTGCACCACGGTGAGGACCTGCGGCTGGGTGGGCGACACCGCTTCGCTCGGGTCGCGCTTGATCTCGGTGACAACGCCATCGACCGGGCTGCGCATGATGCGGTTTTCGATCTGCGCGGAAATGCGGCGCACGTTGGCGTCCTTGATCTCCATTTCCGTGCGCGCTTTTTCGGATTCCTCGGAAGTAGCCTTGCCGGTGCGGGCGAGTTCGGAGACGCGGTCGCGGCGGGTCGTCGCGAGGGAGGCTTCGGCCCGTGCGACTTCCAATTCCGCGGCGAGGACGTCGGTGTTCAACCGGGCGAGAACCTGGCCGGTTTTGACCGCATCGCCCTCTTTCACCGGGACCTCGGCGATGACGCCGGACTCGGCCGCGGAGACGGTGATGATCCGATAAGGCTCGGTATAACCGATAATCGGCGCGTCCGAACAGACGCCGAACGTCGAAAGCAGAACGCCGAACGCCGAAGCCAGCAGCGCGCGTCGTGTCGTGGTTCGATGTTCGTGCAGGGTTCGAGGTTCAGCGTTCATAAAGCGGCTTTGAGCTCGTTGAGCCACTCGTCAAACTGCTTGAGCTGCCGGCGAGCGAGGCGGTCTTGGCGCTCTACTTTTCGTTGCTCGCGGAGGAAATGCGAGGCGAGACTCGTGGAAGAAGCATGGGCGGCGTTTTGCGCCAGGCGCGCCGCAAGGGTGGGATTGCGCAGGGCGATCAGATCGTCTTCGAGGCTGAGGAAGAATTGCGCGCTGCCTGGTTCGCCTTGCCGGGCGGCACGACCGATGAGCTGGCGATCGATGCGCGCGCTGTCATGGCGCTCCAGTCCGATGACGTGCAGGCCGCCCGCGCGCTGGCTTTCCACCGGCACGGGGATATGGGCTCCGCGACCGGCCATGTTGGTGGCGATGGTGACGCTGCCGGGCTGGCCCGCGCCCGCAATGAGCGCCGCTTCGTCGGCATCCTGCTTGCCGTTGAGCAGGACAAAAGGGACATCGAGCACGGCGGCGATGGCTTCGCTGTTGGCGATGGTGCGGGTGCCAATGAGCACGGGCTGCCCTTTGGCGTGGCGCGCGGCCACTTCTTTTGCCACCGCGGCGTGTTTGGCGGCACGCGTGCGAAAGATGCGATCCGGCAGCACGGTGCGGATGCAGGGGCGGTTCGGCGGAATGACGACCGTTTCCAATCCGTAGCTGCTGCGAATTTCGGCGGAGGCTTCCTGCGCCGTGCCGGTCATGCCGCAGATTTTTCCGTAGAGATGGAAATAAGCCGGGCGGGTGATCGTCGCCTCGCTTGCATTTTCCTCGCTGATGGTCGCGCCAGCGAAGGCTTCCACCGCCTGATGCATGCCGCCGCGCCAGGTGCGGTCGGGGCAGAGGCGGCCGGTGAATTCATCGACGATGACGACCTCGTCGTCGCGAACGATGTAATGAACATCGCGCCGGAAATGATGCCGGGCCTGGAGCGCGTGCTCGACGTAATCGGACCACAAACGGCGGAGACGCGGGAGGATGGCGGGCGCGAGAAGTTCGTGCGCGCGATGATGACCGGCGGTGGTGAGTGCATAGCCGCGGTCGCGAGTGAAGTGAGTGTCCGGCTCGAGCTGCGCGGCGATTTCGGCGGCGTGGCGATAAACGTCGGGCGTATCGCTGGGGCGTCGTTCCCCGGTGGAAATGATGAGAGGGCTGCGGGCTTCGTCGATGAAGACACTATCGGCTTCATCGACCACCGCGAAGGCATGGCCGCGCTGGAGGAACTGGGGGCGGGACGGCTCGCGGCCCAACAGCACCTCGTGAAACCGGGGCTCGAATCGACCCGCACTGCGCAGGGTGAGCTGGTCGCGCAGGTAATCGAAGCCGAATTCAGTGCCCACGCCGTAGGTGACATCGGTCGCGTAAGCCGCGCGTTTTTGATCCGGCGAATCTCGTTCCGTGAGCAGCCCGACGCTGAGGCCGAGCTGGGCGAAGCAGGGTCGCGCGAAGGCCGCGTCGCGTTCGGCGAGATAGGAGTTCACCGTCGCGACGTGCGCGCCTTTCCCGGCGAGGGCGAAGACGAAGGCTGGCAGAAGCGCGACGAGCGTTTTTCCTTCGCCGGTGGCCATTTCCGTGAGGCGCCCTTCGGCGAGATGCAGTCCGGCGAGGAGCTGGCAATCGTAGGCTTCGAGCCCGTGAACGCGCCGGACGGCGTCGGCGATGAGCGCGATGGCGCGGGGGGTGAAATCCGGCGCCGGCTCGTGCGATTCGGCGCGGAGCGCGTGGGCAATCTGCGCCAGCTCAGCCGCCGATTTCTCGCGGCAGGCGGCGCCGTGCCGTTTCGCTGCCGGAAGCAACGCGGCTGTCCGCGGACGCGGCAGCCAGAGGTGCATTACTTTGTGGCCTTGACGTCTTTGCCTCCGCGTCCGCCTTTTTCGAGGCGAAGCAGCGGCACACCTCGATCGTCCACGTCGCGGATAACATCGACGTTTTCGTAAGCGAGCAGGCGGCCCTTGGCGCGTTGCATGTTCACGAGCGAAACCTGGTAATCGGCGGCGGCGCGGATGAAGTCTTCTTCGGCCAGCGCGCGACGGTCCTGACTATCGAGCAGCGTGTCCATGTAGGCACCCATCTGCGAATTGTCGTCGAGGGTGAACATCTTCTTGCGGGCCTCGAGTGTGGCGAGATCTTCGGTGTAAGCCTCGACCGCGGCATACTTGGCCTGCATTTCGCGCCAGGCAGTGCCCACTTCGCGGGCGCTCACCTTCACTTCCAGCATGACGGTATCGACGGTCGTCTTGAGCTGGTTGATCTGCTGGCGCATTTCGATCCGGCGCCGCTCGTAGCGGGCCTTGGCAGCGTGGTTTTCGATCGGGTAGGAGAAGACCAGGGCTGCGCCATAGCCGGGCCCGCCGGTGTTCCATTCCCGTCCGTAAGCGCCACCGTAGTCATTATCGAGACCGCCGAGCGTGCCGCTCAGGACGAGGTTCAGCTCCGGCATGAGTTCGTTCTTGCTCATGTTCTGGCGAATGCTGGCGGCGCGGAGTTGCAGGAAGGCCTGCTGAATTTCCGGGCGGTTTTCCATGGCCGTGCGGGCGGCGCTCTGCGCGTCAGCACCTTTGTTGGAAAGGACCAGGCGATCGCTCGGGATGATCTCGACATACGCATCCCCCGTGAGCCCCGGGTCGCTGGTCAGCGTCTTGAGACGGTCCTGTGCATTGCGGATGGCGGCCTCGGCCCGGATGAGCTGCGAACGGCGATCGGCCAGCGCGCTCTGGGCTCGAAAAAGCTGCGATTTCTGCGCATCGACTTTCTGGCGGGCGTTCAGTTCGTCCGTGATGCGGGCCGTCTCGTCGATGAGCTTCGCTTTCTGCAGATAAGTGACTCGCGCCGCATAAAGCGCCCAGTAAGTGCGGGCGATTTCCAGCAGATGACTCTCGCTCTGGCGGACGAACTCGTGCATGGCCACCTCGGAGTCGAGGCGGGCGATCTGCATGATCGAGCGGTTGTAGGTCATGCCGGCGCCGCGGAGCAGCGGCTGGACGACCTGTAGCGACAGAGTAGCGCGAGTCTGCGGGTTCGGCGTGAAGTAGATCGAGTTGTTATCGATGCGGCTAAGCTCTTGCTTCAGTTGCACTTCCGTGCCGGTGATGAGCTTTTTGCGAAGGCCACCCGCGACCGCCCATTCGTCCTGCCGGAAGCGGGAGGAATCGCCGGTGGTCAGCACGTTGCCGACGGGTTCGTTGCGGTGGTCGAAACGGGTTTCGAGAAAAGAATTCGTGTCGAATGCACCAGCCGCTTCGGTGATGCCCGTCTCGCGGATGAGCGGCAGGTCACTGAAAACCTTGATCTGCGTCGAGTGATGGATAGCCCGGACGTAGAGCCCTTCGAGGCTGGTCCCTTCGGACCGGTCGCCGTCGCCAAGAGTGTTGTGCTGCCCTTTGATCCACCAAGGCGAAAAATCACTCGGAACGGTGCCCGGTGCTTTTTTCGCAAAGGTGCGGCCACTGCCGCGAAGATGAGCGAGATCGGAATCGGCGACTCCGCGGGCTTCGTCTTCTTCCGGGACGGGAGGGATGGGTTTGACCCGGGGGAGGTGTTTGCCTTCGTCGCTAGGGCCTTCGGCGGATAAAGCTATGGGGGTGGCGCTCAGGAGGGCGCAAAGCAGGACGTGGTAGATGCAACGGGCTGAAATCATGGGTGGTTAGGCTCTGGGGGAGCGTTTTTCAACAGAAACCCCGGCCCATAGCCGAAAACGTGCCTTTAAGGCAACATTGAATTTCAGGCAATTTCTTACAATCGCGTTACTCATTGGAATTATGATTGCCAATCGGAAGGGGATATGGCTTGGAAACTGCGGCGCTTAAACTCCGGGTTTATCCCTTCAGGGGAAACCGGAGCTTTTTTGCTGTCCAAATAACTTTATCCCCAGTTCGCGCTTCACCCGCTGCCCCAAGTCCTAGCCCATGTCTCGTCGAAAACTCCTTCTCGAAACGATCGAAGACCGCATTCTTTGCGACGCCGCCCCGCAGGTTGATCCGGAGGCGCTGGAAGCCGCGAAGAAAGCTGCCGCCACGCAGACGGCGGTCAAAGCGACCGGCCCGATCACGGTGGCCGAAGCCAATGCTCAGCAGACGACGGCGCCGCACGCGACCGCTCCGGAGGTAGATAGCACCACTGCGGCAGCTCAACTCACCGACGAACAGCGCGCGGCAGTCGAGAGCATGGTGAAGGAATCGACCAACACCATCTGGTTCCAGGAAAACGTCGGTCAGTTCGCCCCGGACGTGCGTTATGGCTTCAAGACGCAGTTCGGCTCGATGCTCGTCTATGACGATCATATCCAGATCATCGCCAACCAAGTCGATCCCGAAACCGGCGAGGTCGGTTTGCACGCGGTCGATATCAATTTCGAGGGATCGAATTTTTGGCAGGTCGTGGCGGGGCAGGAGTCCGGAGTGCTTGGCAGCTATCAGCAGGCCGACGGCACCACGCTGACGCCGCACATTTACAAGGAGGTCACGCTCCGGAATGTCTATGACGGCATCGACCTGCGCCTCTACTCGGCGGACCAGGGGGTGCTCGAGTTCGACTGGCTCGTGGCGAAGGCGCAGGACTACGAGAAGATCAAAATCAATTTCACCGGCCAGGATGGCCTGATCTTTGGGGCCGACGGTTCCGCGACGCTCGATCTGCGCTTCCAGGATCTTACCCTCAAGATGCCGGAGGTGTATCAGGTCATCGATGGCCAGAAACAGCTTCTCGGCTCGGCGATGGTGGCGGGGGACACGCCCGGGCAGATGCGTTATTCACTCAGTGGAAACATCGTCAGCGATCAGCCGCTCGTCATCGATCCGAACGTCGCTTGGGCCACGTATTTCGACCTGAACGACACGAGTGCGGGCAACGCCTTCGACTCGTATATTTTCGCCGTGCAGGTGAACAGCGCCGGCGTCTATTGCGCGGGCTGGGTGAAGGAAACGATCACCAACGGTTCCTACAGCAACTACATGCAGGTCAACGCCGGCTTCTCGCAAGGCACGGCGACGAACCAGAACTACATCTACCGACTCAGCACCGACGGCACGTCGATCACCGCCTGGACCAGCACCGGAATCGCGGGTTCCGCCAACGGTTCCTCGAGTGCCAACCCACCGACGGACCTCGACCTGTTCCCGGATGGCCGCGTGCTGGTGGCGTTCCAGACCGGGGCCGTCCAGATCTATTCGGCGAACCTGGCCACGCGTAGCTACAACGCGACGCCGAACACGATGAACACGATCAACTCGCTCGCGATCGTGAACAATAACACGTTCTACCTCGGCGGAACGGTGAGCGCCGCCAGCGCGGCGATTTCCGCCGGGTCCGGACTGGACGATACCTTCGCCGGCGGGACGGAAGGCATCATCTTTCGTTATACGCTGAATGGCGTGGGCACGCCCGTGGCCGATTGGGCGACTTATGTGGGCGGCTCGGGAGCGGAAAACTTCACGGCCATCGCGCTGACACCAGACCTGACGAAGCTGGTCTTCGTGGTTCACTCGATCGAGTCGGGCACTTCGTTCGGTGCGGATGGCTATCCGGCGCTGGTCAACGCGGTGGACAGCACGGCGGACACCGTCGCCAACCAGAGCGAGTTGCTGACCGGCGTGATTGCCGATTCGGCGACGAAGCCGGCGGCCTTCAGTGTCTTTTCGCTGCTGGGCGGCTCGGGCAGTGAAGGTCTCGCGGGTGCCAATGCGGCCACTGCCGTCGTCGTCGCTTCCAACACCGGTTACTGGGTCGGTGGCAATACCGCCTCCACCAGTTTCCCGGGCGTCAATGCCAGCTCGCCGCAGGCGACCAATGCGGGCGGCACGAATGACGCGTTTATCTCCTTCATCCCGATCAACGGCAGCGCGGGCTCCGGTTTCCAGAGCACATTCCTCGGCGGCACCGGCGCGGAAATCGCCGGCGGTCTGGCCTACGATCCCGTGCGCGATCGGTTGCTCTTCTTCGGCACCACGGCTTCGACCGACTTCCCCACGCTGGATACCACGCCGACCAGCATTTATTACGACAACGCCCAAGGCGGCGGCCTCGACATTTTCATCGCTACTTACACCGGCGATCTGCTGACCAAGGACTACGCCACTTATATCGGTGGGACGGACAACGATTACCTTGGCGACACTGGGGCGCTGCGTGGCACTGGCCACGTCACCTACAGTTCCGCGACCGATCAGGTTTATCTCGCCACCACGGTGCACTCCACGCTGCCCACGAACGTCCTCGGCGGCACGATTCCCGGTTACGACAAGACGAAGAGCAACACGACGAACGACGTCCACACCATCTTCGCCTTCAATATCAGCATCTTTGATCACGGTGATGTGCCGCTGAGCTACGAGAATGGCAGCCTTACCACCGCGGCCGCCGATGCGCTTTCGCTGACGATTCGGATCGGGGCGACGGTGGATGCCGAAGTGAGTGCGCAGCCTGGCGCAACCGCGACGGGAGACGATGTTTTCAACACCGGGGCGGCCGACGACGAAGACGGAATCGCCACGCTGCCGACGCTGTTGGTCGATGCCACGACGTATTCGGTGAACGTCTCGGTGCTGAACAATACGGGCAGCGCCAAGACCCTCCAGGGCTGGATCGACTTCAACAAGAATGGCATTTTCGAGGCCGGCGAGCGCGCCACCGTGTCGGTGCCCACCAATGCCTCGCAGCAAAGCGTGACCCTCACGTGGAGTTCCCTTCCCGCCAACATGAGCGCGGGCCAGAGTTATCTCCGTCTGCGCTTCACGGAGAACACCCTCACCGACAACGGCGCGACCTCGATCGACGAGCGTTCCTTCGGCGTCAATAACGTCGCGACGGGTCACGGCGAAGTCGAAGACTATTCGCTGCCGATCGTGGGCGCCTCGATCTCGGGCACGGTCTATCAGGACACGAACAGCAGCGGCGCGCTTAACGGCGGCGAGACGGGCATCGCCAACGTGAGTCTGACGCTCACCGGCGTGGACGATCTCGGCAACGCCGTCAGCATGACGACGACGACGGATTCGTCCGGCAACTACACCTTTGCCGGCCTGCGCAAGAGCAACGCCGCGGGCTATACGATTACCGAGACGCAGCCCCCAGGTTACATCGATGGTGTCGAAACCGCCGGAACCAGCGGCGGCACGGTTAGCAATGTTTTGGGCACGGACACGATCTCCGCGATCGTGATCAGCTCCACCGCGACGAACGCGACGGGCTACAACTTCGGCGAAGTGCTCGCGTCTTCACTCTCCGGCACGGTGTATGAGGACGACGATAACAGCGGCACGATCAACGGCGGGGACACTGGCATCAATGGGGTGCTCGTCACGCTGACGGGCACGGATTCCTTTGGCCAGGCGGTTTCCCAGACGTTCACCACGCCGGCCGACGGCACCTATTCTTTCACGAACCTCCGCCCGGGCACTTACACCATCACCGAAACCCAGCCGGGCGCGTATCTCGATGGCAAAGAAACCGTGGGCGCGCAGGCGAGCGGCACGATCGTGAACACCGCGGACAGCAACACGATCAGCAACATCACCCTCGCCCAGAACGTCACGGGCTCGGGGAATCTGTTCGGCGAACTGCGGCCTGCATCGCTGAGCGGCTTCGTCTATGGTGACCTGAGCAATCTAGGCGTGAAGGACGGTTTTGAGAGCGGCATCTCGGGTGTCACCGTGACGCTGACCGGCACGGACGATCGCGGCGCCTCGGTCAATATTCCCGCCACCACCAGCGCGACCGGCGCTTATTCTTTCGCAAATCTTCGCCCGGGCACTTACACGATCAGCGAGACGCAGCCGCCGGGCTACACGGATGGGGCGGACACGCTCGGGACCGGGCTCACCGCGCCGAACAGCGCCGGGTCCGCCGCGGTGAACGACACGTTCAGCGCCATCACCATCGCGAGCGTGGCGTCGGGCAACAATGCCGGTAGCAATTACAACTTCGGCGAGTCGCCCAGCTTCGGCCTCACCAAGTCGCTCCAGGCATCGAGCGTCGCAGGCACAAGCGGCTCCAACCTCGCCATCGGTGAAGTCGCGACCTTCCGTCTCGTCATCACGGTGCCGACCGGCACGTTCAACGATTTCCAGATTCAGGATGCGCTGCCGAATGGCTTCCAATTCCTGAATAACGGCACGGCGGTCGTCGCCTTCGTGTCGAATCCATCGGGCGCGATCACCTCCACGACGTTGAGTGGAGGGAGCTTGCAGCAGACGGCGGTCGGCACGCCGACCTTTGTGCTGCCGGATACCGCCATTTCGACCAGTTCGACTGCGAACAACGATACTTACAACAGCGGCACCGACGTTTTTTTCAAGCTCGGCGACGTCACCAATACCGATACGACCGGAGCGACGACCGAGAGTATCGTGATCGAGTTCCAGGCGCTCGTCGTAAACGAAGCGGCCAATCAGGCGGCGACTTCACTGCCAAATACGTTTAGCGTGCTGTTCGAGAAGAACGGCGTGGCCGGACCGGAGCCGCACGGTGGCAATTCCAACACCGTCACGAGCACGGTCGTCGAACCAGTGCTCGCGGTGACGAAAGCCCTGATCACGTCAGGTTCGGACGCGGGTGATGCGGTGCAATATACCATCACGATCACCAACGCGGCGGGCAACAACGCCACGGCTTACGACATCAACGTCGCCGACCTGCTGGATACCGATATCCTGCTCAACAACGTGACGCTCGGCAGCGGCATCGTGGTGACCGGCGCGACCGTCAGTTCCAACACCTCGACTACGAGCAATCTCAGCCTCGTGCTCGACTCGCTCGCCGCCGGTTCCAGCGCGACGATCACACTCAATGCGACCGTGGCCTCGACTGCCGCGGCCGGCAATACGGTGACGAACGGCACGACGATCACGTGGACCAGCACGCCCGGTATCAATGCGAACGAGCGTAATGGCACCGGCACACCAGCGCTCAACGATTACACGGCGAGTGCCAACTCCGCGACCTTCGTCCTGTCGCGTCCGACGGTGGATAAACTGACCCCGAGCGACACGACCTATTCGATTGGCGAAACCGTCACCTACGATATCCTGGTCACGTTACCGGAAGGGGTGACCACGGGTCTCTCGATCACGGACAACCTGCCCGCGGGGCTGGACTTCGTGAGTGTCGCCGTGCAGACCGCGGCCGGCGGCACGCTGGCAAACGCCTTCAATGGCACTGTCGGCGCGCCGACAACGAGCAACGTCGGTAACAGCTACACGTTCACCTTCGGAGATACGACGACGACCGGCGACAACGTCGCGAACAACAACAGCTTCCTCGTTCGCGTCACGGCACGCGTCGCGAACACAGTCGGCAACCAGAATGCCGTGGTGCTGACGAATACCGCGACGCTGGCCTACACCGACGGCACCAACGGCGGGAGCATCGTCAACGACCCGACGCCCAACGTGAGCATCACAGTCGTTGAGCCGACCCTGACGCTCGACAAGGCCACCGTGGGCACGGTCACCGGTCTCGATGCGGGCGATACGGTGCAATACAGCATCACCATCACCAATACCGGCACGGCCACAGCGCATGAAGTGACGCTGAACGATGCGTTGCCGGCTGGCTTGCTCGTCACGACGATCGATAGCACCACGCCCGCGGGCGGTGCGACGGTGGATACCGCGACGGGTGGCACGGGCACCGCGACGCTCACGGGCGAATACACCATTCCCGCCGGCGGCAGCATCACGATTCTTTACACGGCCACGCTGCAAAGCACGGTGACGCCGAATGCGAATTACCTCAACACGGCGACCGTCACCTTCTCGAGCGTCGATGGCATTGCGCTCGGACAGGGCACTGCGGCGGGCGAGCGCGTCGGCACGTCGCCGAACATTCAGGGCGACGGTTCGCTGAACGATTATCGTTTGCAGGACACCGCGCAGGTTTCCACCGGCGGTGTGCTCACGATTGCGAAGGGCGTCAATAACTCGACGCCGTCGATTGGCGATGTGCTGACCTATACCGTCACGCTCACGCTCAATGAAGGCACGACGCAAAATATCGTCGTGACCGATACGCTGCCAGCGAGCGGCGATCTGCAATACGTGGCGGGCAGCGCTGCGGTGAGTTTCGGCACTGGCGGCAGCAGCATCAGCGGCAGCGCGACGCCGGCGATTAGCGGCGCGAACAGCAATGTGCTTACTTTCACTCTCGGCGATGCCACCGTGTCGGCTGGAGCGGGTGCAAATACCGTCGTGCTCACCTATCAGGTGGTCGTCACCAATGTGGCGACGAACCAGGCCGGCGATGTGGAGGGGAACAGCGCGCATGTCACCGCGACGAATCTCACTACCCCGCCCGACAGCACGACCAGCGTCACGTTGCGCGAGCCGAACGTCACGTTCACCAAGACCCCCGACAAGACGACGAATGTCGATGCGGGCGATTTCATCACCTACACCATCGTGCTCACGAATCCGGGTGGCGCGAATGCCTCGACCGCTTTCGATGCGCTTCTCACGGACACGATGCCGTCGAACCTGCTCGTCACCGGCATTACCAGCACGACGTTTGCGGGTGGAGCGACCGCCGACAGCGCAGCAGCCATCACCGGCGGCGGCACGGGGCTCAGTGGCCAATACGATATCCCGGTCGGAGCGACGGTGACGATCGTTTACACGGCCACGGTGCAGTCCAGCTTTCCGACGAACGGTTCGCTGACGAACGGTGCGGTGCTAACGTGGACATCCGTAAATGGCGGAAATTCCAATTCGCCCGACGCGAACGAGCGCTACGGCGCGAGTGGCAGCACGTTCGGCGACGGTTCGCTCAACGATTATCGCCGCACCACCAACGCCACCACCACGGGTGCTGCCCCGACCTTTAGCAAGGTTCTCTTCTCCACCAGCGACGCAACCACGGCCGGCGGCAATGTGACGCTGGGCGAGCAGGTCACGTATGCACTGGTCGTCACGTTACCCGAAGGCACGACCAGCGGATTTAACGTGAGCGACACGCTGCCGGCTGGGCTGCGCTATGTGTCTTCGTCGATTGTGACGACATCGGCAGCCAGCAATGGTCTGCTCGCGGCGAACTTCAATGGCACTGTGCCGGCGCCCGGCGTTTCCGGCGGAGCGGCCGATGGTGACGACGTCGCGTTTACGTTCGGTAGTGACATCAGCACCACGGGCGACAACGTCACGAATAATAATACGTTCCTCATTCTCGTCACCACGGTGGTTACCGATGTGCCGGCGAATGTCGGTGTGTCGCTTCCCAACAGCGCCACCTTCACCGGCACGGGCATTCCGCCGACCACGCCGCCTCCAGTGAACGTGACGGTGGTCGAACCGCGTTTGCAGGTGACCAAGAGCGTGGACGATCCGACCGCGGACCTGGGCCAGACGCTTACCTACACGCTCACCATCCAGCACACTGGGACGAGCACTGCGACGGCCTACGATCTCATCATTCGCGATGCGATCCCGAGCGGCTTCACGCTGAACACCGGCTCGGTGAGTATCACCGGCGGCACGATCGCGACAAATACGAGCACGGCTTCGCAGCTCGCGCTCACCATCGATCAGCTCAACGTTGGTGGCACCATCACGATCACCTATACCGCGACGGTCGGCACCGGTGCGGCGCTCGGCGGCACCAATCAGGACAACAACGCGCGGCTCTACTGGGACACGACGCCTGCCGATACCGGCACGAACATCGTGCTCAACGGTGGCACCGACGGCGACGACGATCACGACTACGGCGCGACGCCGGGTTACACCGAAGGCGTGACGCCGTCGCCGGACGATCCGGCGCAGGACACTGAGCGTGTGACGGTGAACGCGAACACGGTGAGCGGTTTTGTGTATCTGGACAGCGACTCGAGCGGCACGCGCAATGGCGCGGAGACGGGTCTGGGTGTCGGAGTGCAGGTGACGATTTCGGGGACGACGTTCTTCGGCGAAGCCTTCACGCAAACGGTGACGGCGGATCCGACGACGGGGGCCTACACATTCAGCAATGTGCCGCGGAGCGATGCGGCGGGTTACACGATCAGCGAGACGCAGCCCGGGGCGTATGTGGATGGACTGGAGACGGTGGGCACGCTGTTTGGTGGCACCAAGAGCGACGCGCTGAACTCGAACACGATCACAAGCGTGGTGGTGCCGGTGGGCAGCCAGGCGGCGACGGGCTACAACTTCGGTGAGGTGCAGGGCTCGAGCCTGAGCGGGTTCACGTATCTGGACCTGAACAATGACGGGACCAAGCAGGGTGGTGAGACGGGCCTGGGCACCGGGTTGCCGGTGACGCTGACGGGCACGGACATTTTCGGTCAGCCGGTGTCGTTGAGCGGGACGAGCGATCCGACGACGGGAGCGTATTCGTTCCCGGGTCTGCGTCCGAGCAATGCGAGCGGATATACCATCACGGAGAACGACGCGGCGGTGGTGAGCGGGACGTATTTCGACGGGCAGGACACGACCGGGTCACTCAACGGCACACCGGCCGGAACGGTGACGGGGACGAGTCCGAAGTTCGACGCGATCAACGTGACGGTGGGGCAGAACCAGACTGGGACTGGCTACAACTTTGCGGAGATCCAGAAGTCGTCGTTCTCGGGCAACGTGTATGCGGACGTGAACGGGAACGGGACGTTTGATGCGTTCGAGAAAGGGATCCCGGGCGTATCGATCACGCTGACGGGGACGGACGATCAGGGCACGCCGGTGAACCTGACGGTGACGACGAACGCGAGCGGCGCCTACACGTTTGCGAACATCCGCCCGAGCAACGGGGCGGGCTACACGATCAGCGAAACGCAGCCGGCGGATTACCTGGATGGAGCAGACACGATCGGGACGCCTGGTGGCACGACGAACAACGACTCGTTCACGGCGGTGGTGCTGGGAGCGGGAGTGAACGGAGCGAACAACAACTTTGGGGAAGCGCCGAATTTTGCGCTGACCAAGACGCTGGTCAGCACGAGCGAAGCTGGCACGAGTGGGAACAACGTGGCGATTGGGGAAGTGGCGACGTTCCGCCTGGTGGTGACGATCCCGGCGGGGCAGTTGAGCGACTTCCAGGTGCAGGACTTCCTGCCGGCGGGTTACGCCTACGTGAACGGCAGCGCGCGAGCGGGGCTGGTGGGAGCGGTGACGAGCAGCACGATCAGCGCAGCGCTGGCGGGGATCGGCTCGACGCCGACCTTTGTGCTGCCGGATGCGGCAGTGTCGAGCAGTGCGACAGCGAACACCGACAGCTACGCGAGTGGGACGGATGTGTTCTTCAAGTTCGGAGACCTGACGAACCCGGACACGACAGCGGCGACCGAAGCGGTGGTGATCGAGTTCAACGCGGTGGTGGTGAACGAAGCCACGAACCAATCCGGCGTGACGCTGACGAACAGCTTCGGCGTGCTCTACGACCGCGACGGTGTCCCTGGACCGGAGCCCGATCCGAATCCGCCGGGCACTCCGCCAAATGTGAACACCACGGTCGTGACGCCAGTGCTCTCTTTCGCCAAGACGGCCACGCCCGTGGGCGCGGTCAGCGCGGGCGATGCGATCACCTACACGCTCACGTTCACGAACACGGGCACCTCCACCGCGTTCGATGCTCTCGTGCGCGACGTCATGCCGGCAGACATTCTCATTACCGGCATCACCGGGACGGCCCTCGCTGGCGGAGCGACTGCGGATGGTGTGGCGACCATCACCGGCGGTGGCACGGGATTGAGCGGCCAATACGACGTCCCAGTTGGCGGTTCTGTCACGATCACTTACACCGGCACGGTGCAGGTGAGCGCGGCACCCGGCAGCCAGCAGATCAACAACGCCGAGCTGACGTGGACCTCGATCAATGGCAATAACTCGCTCACTCCCGATGCGGGCGAGCGTTACGGTGCGACCGGCACGCTCTATGGCGACGGGAACCTCAACAACCTGCGCCGCGTGGATTCGCAGACCGTCACGATCGGCACGGCGGCCTTCGACAAGCAGCTCTTCGGCACCAGCGATCCGGCGACCGCGGGCAGCAATGTCGCTATCGGCGAACTCGTGACGTATGCGCTCATCGTCACCGGCCCGGCCGGCACGGCGCCTTCGCTGTCCGTGGTGGATTCGCTCCCCGCAGGCTTGCAATACGTGTCCTCGTCGATCGTGACGACCGCTGCTGTGAGCAACGGCTTCCTCACGCAGGATTTCAACGGCACCGTCCCCGCCCCGACCGTTTCGGGTGGTGCGGCCGATGGCGACGATGTCACGTTCAACTTCGGTGCGATCACCGTGGCCGCGGATGGAAATTCGCAGAACAACACTTTCCTTATCCTCATCACGGCGAAGGTCACCGACGTCCCGGCGAACAGCGGTCTTACGCCGCCCGGGCAGACGCCGCTCAACAACACGGCGACATTCGAAATTCCGGGCGATGGTGTGCCGCCCACGACTCCGCCGCCCGTGCGCGTGGACGTGGTCGAGGCTCAACTCACGATCGACAAGACCTTCAACGTGCCGGACGCCGATGCAGGCGACACGGTGCAGGTCACGGTCGTGGTGGGTAATACGGGCACCGGTCCTGCGCACGATGTGTTGCTGACCGACATCGTCGATCTGACGAAGTTCGGTAACATCACCGAGGTCACGACGCCGGCAGGCTTCATCTTCAACAACGCCTCGGGCACGGTGACCTACACCGGTGGTTCGATCGCCGCGGGTGGCAGCGCTACGTTCACCTTCTCGGTGAAGCTGGGTAATGGCGTGAACCCGAGCGAAATCCTGAGCAACACTGCGACCGCGACGGCGACCTCGCAGCCCGGCATTGTGACGGGCGAGCGCACCTTTGGACCGGTGACCGATACGGCCACGCTGCCGGTGCCGGCGGTCTTCAACCTGACCAAGGGCGTTACTTCGCCCGCAGGGGGCAAGGTGCAGATTGGCGATGTGGTGACTTATCAGGTCACTGTGCGCATTATCGAAGGCACCACGCAGAACATTTCGCTGAGCGACGTGTTGCCGGCGGGCATGAGCTACGTCGCAGGCAGCGCGGTCGTCTCGAATGCGAACGGCATGACGGTGAATGGCTTCAATGCCTCCGCCGCGGGCCAGACGCTCACGCTCACTGCGGCGAGCGTGACGAACCCCGGCGACGTGGACGACACCGCGACGACCGACAGTGATATCTTCACCATCACCTATCAGGCGGTGGTGAACGACGTGTCCGGCAATGTCGCGGGCACGTTGCTCACGAACAACCTGACCGGTGGTGGCACCGGTGTGCCCCCAAGCACTCCGCCGCCGGTCACTGTCACGGTCACCGAGCCGCAGCTTCGCGTCACGAAGGCCGCCAGCCCGGCGACTGCGAATCTCGGCCAGACCGTTCACTTCACGCTCTCGATCCAGAACCTTTCCGTGCCGAACGGCGGCGACGCTTTCGACATCCTCGTGCGCGATGTGCTGCCCGCCGGACTCAGCGGTATCACGGGCGTCACCGTCAATGGTGCGAACGTCGATACGAATAACTCGACTGGCACCGTGCTTGATCTCAAGCTCGACCAACTCGCGCTCGGAGCGACGGCCACGGTGGAATTCGACGCGGTCGTTTCGACCTCGTCCGCCTTTGCCGGCCAGACGATCGACAACAACGCGCGCATCTATTGGGATTCGCAAGCGGGCGAGAGCCCGAACAGCGCCCTCACCGGCACCCCGGATGGCGATGAGGATCACGACTACGGTGCGACGACCGGTTACACCGAAGACGCCACACCGACGCCCGACGATCCGGCGCAGGACACCGAGCGGCTCACCATCACGTCCACCACGCTCAATGGCATCGTGTATCACGATGCAAACGCGAGTGGTTCCTTCGATGTCGGCGACACCGGCCTCGCCGGCCAGACGGTCACGCTCACGGGCACGACCATCTTTGGCGAAGCGATCAACATCCCGATGGTCAGCGGTCTCGGCGGCACTTACACCTTCGCGAATCTCGCGCCCGGCACTTACACGCTCACCGAGACGCAGCCCGTCGGTTACCTCGATGGCGCGGAGACGGCCGGCACGTTTGGCGGCACGGTGGATAACGCGCTTGGGAGCAACACCATCTCCAGCTTCACCATCCCCGCGGGGAACAACACCGGCACGAACTACAATTTCGGCGAAGTTCTCGCTTCGTCGCTGAGTGGCTACGTGTATGCGGACGCGAACAACGACGGCATCCGGCAGGGTGGCGAAGCCACGATCAACGGGGTCACGGTGCAGATCACTGGCACCGATTTCCTCGGCCAGAATGTGTCGATCACCACGACCACGGCGGGTGGTGGAGCTTATACTGCGGCGAATCTGCGCCCGGGTAACTACACCATCACCGAGACGCAACCGGGTGCATTCTTCGATGGCCAGGAAACCGTCGGGACGCAGTTGAGCGGCACGGTCGATAACACTCAGGAAAATAACACCATCTCCGCGATCACCCTCACGCAGGGTGTGGACGGTGCCGAAAATAACTTCGGCGAACTCGCGCCCGCGTCGCTCAGCGGCATTGTCTTCGACGACCGCAACAACGACGGCAACGTGGACCTGGGTGAAGCCGGGTTGGGAGGCGTCACGATCACGCTCACCGGCACGGACGATCGCGGCAATCCGGTCACGCAGACCGTGACCACGCAACCCGATGGCACTTACAGCTTCCCCGGTCTGCGGCCCGGCACCTACTCGATCACCGAGACGCAGCCGCTTGCCTTCCTGGACGGCAAGGACGTATCCGGTTCGCCGGTCGGCAGCACGGCGGTGAACGACACCATCGGTGGCATCGTGCTTGGCGCGGGCATCGATGGAGCGAATCATCGCTTTGGCGAACTCACTCCCGCCTTGCTCAGCGGCGTGGTCTTTAGCGATCTCGACAACAACGGCGCGCAGGGCGTCGGTGAAGCGGGCATCGGCGGGGTTACCGTCACGCTCACGGGCACCGATGACCTCGGCAATCCGGTGAACACGACGATCCAGACACAGCCCGATGGCACTTACAACTTCGGCAATCTGCGCCCGGGGAATTACACCATTTCCGAAACGCAGCCTGGCGCTTACCTCGATGGCAAGGACACCGCGGGTGTGCTCGGCGGCAGCACGGCGGTGAACGACGTGATCAGCGGCATCACCGTGAATGCGGCGCAGAGCGGAACCGGCAACACCTTCGCCGAACTGCCTGCGTCGAGCCTGAGCGGGTCCGTCTTCATCGACTCGGACAACGACGGAATCTTCGATGCGGGCGAATCTGGACAGGTCGGCGTCACGATCACGCTGACTGGCAACGACGATCTCGGCAGTCCCGTGAGTCTCACGACCACGAGCCTCGCCGATGGCAGCTACACCTTTGGCGGCCTGCGCCCGAGCGATGCCGCCGGCTACAGCATCACGGAGACGCAGCCTGCGGGTCTGTTCGACGGCAAGAACGCGGTTGGCAGCGCCGGCGGCCTCACGGTCAACAATCCTCCGAGCGATCTCATCTCGAACGTCGTGCTGGGCGCGAATGTGAACGCGACCGATTACAACTTCGGAGAACTGCGTGCGTCGAGCCTGAGCGGCTTGGTGTTCGACGATCGCAACAACGACGGGCTGCAGGGACCGGGCGAGAACGGCATCGGCAGCGTGACGATCACGCTGACGGGCACGGACGATCTCGGTAATCCGGTGAACACGACGATCCAGACACAGCCGGACGGCAGCTACAGCTTCCCCGGTCTGCGGCCCGGGACGTATTCGATCAGCGAAACGACGCCGGCTGGCTTGCTCGACGGCAAGGATACGATTGGGACGCCGGGTGGCACCTCGGGCAATGATCTGTTCAGCAACATCGTGCTGGCCGAAGGGACCGACGGCGTGGCGAACAACTTCGCCGAACAACGACGGCACGCAGGGACCGGGCGAGAGCGGCATCGGTGGTGCGACGATCACGCTGACGGGCACGGATGATCTCGGCGCTCCGGTGAACACGACGGTGCAATCACAGGCCGACGGCACCTACAACTTCCCTGGCCTGCGGCCCGGCACCTACACGGTGACGGAGACGCAACCGGCGGGTTACTTCGATGGCAAGGACTCCATCGGTTCGCTGAGCGGCACGCTCGGCGCGGACAGCGTGAGCGCGATCGTGGTGAATCCAGCGGACGCGGGCAGCGGTTACAACTTCGGTGAACTGCGCGCGTCGAGCCTGAGCGGTTTGGTGTTCGACGATCGCAACAACGACGGGCTGCAAGGACCGGGCGAGAACGGCATCGGCAGCGTGACGATCACGCTGACGGGCACGGACGACCTCGGTAATCCGGTGAACACGACGATCCAGACACAGCCGGACGGCAGCTACAGCTTCCCCGGTCTGCGGCCCGGGACGTATTCGATCAGCGAGACGACGCCGGCTGGCTTGCTCGACGGCAAGGACACAATCGGCACGCCGGGTGGGACGGTGACGAACGACCAGTTCAGCAACATCGTGCTGAGCGAAGGGACCGACGGCGTGGCGAACAACTTCGCCGAGCTGACGCCCGCGACGCTGAGCGGCAATATCTATAACGACCTGAACAACGACGGAGTGCGCCAGGTGGGCGAAACCGGTGTGGGCGGCGTGACGATCACGCTGACCGGAACAGATGATCTCGGCGCGCCCGTGACCACGACGGTGCAATCGCAACCGGACGGCAGCTACAACTTCCCGGGCCTGCGCCCCGGCACCTACACGGTGACGGAAACGCAGCCGGCGGGTTACCTCGACGGCAAGGATGCGGTGGGTTCGCTCAACGGCACACTTGGCGCGGACAGCGTGAGCGCGATCGTGGTAAATCCGGCGGATGCGGGCACCGATTACAACTTCGGAGAACTGCGTGCGTCGAGCCTGAGCGGCTTGGTGTTCGACGATCGCAACAACGACGGGCTGCAGGGACCGGGCGAGAACGGCATCGGCAGCGTGACGATCACGCTGACGGGCACGGACGATCTCGGTAATCCGGTGAACACGACGATCCAGACACAGCCGGACGGCAGCTATGAGCTTCCCGGTCTGCCGGCCCGGGACGTATTCGATCAGCGAAACGACGCCGGCTGGCTTGCTCGACGGCAAGGATACGATTGGGACGCCGGGTGGCACCTCGGGCAATGATCTGTTCAGCAACATCGTGCTGGCCGAAGGGACCGACGGCGTGGCGAACAACTTCGCCGAGCTGACGCCCGCGACGCTGAGCGGCAATATCTTCATCGATTCCGATAACGATGGCGTGCGCGACGCGGGCGAGACCGGCCTCGGTGGCCAGACCGTCACGCTCACCGGCACCGACGACCTCGGCAACCCGGTGAATACGACGGTGCAGACGCAGGCCGACGGCACCTACAGCTTCTCCGGTTTGCGTCCCGGCACTTATTCCATCGCCGAGACGCAGCCCGTCGGCTACCTCGATGGCAAAGACACGGCCGGCTCGCTCGGTGGCACCGTGGGCGCCGACAGCGTGAGCGCGATTGTGGTGAATCCGGCCAACACCGGCACCGACTACAACTTCGCCGAACTGCGTCCGGGCACGATTAGCGGCACGGTCTTCCGCGACGATTCAAACGACGGCACGCAGCAAGTGGGTGAGCCTCCGCTCGTCGGAGTCGACATCACCCTCACCGGCACGGACGATCTTGGCAATGTGATGAACACCACGGTGCAGACGCAGGCCGACGGCAGCTACAGCTTCCCCGGTCTGCGGCCCGGCACTTACACCATCAGCGAAACGACGCCGAACGGCTACCTCGACGGCAAGGACACGCTGGGCACCGCCGGCGGCACGCTTGGGAACGACGTGATTTCGAATGTCGTGCTCGGGGAGAACCAGACCGCCAGCGGTTACACCTTCGGCGAAATCCTTGCCTCCTCGGTCTCCGGTCATGTCTATTCCGACTTGAACAACAACGGTGTGGTCGATCCGGGTGAAACCGGCATCAGTGGTGTCACCATCTCGCTTACCGGCACGGATGACCTCGGCCAGGCCGTGGCGCTGAACGTGCAGACCGACCCGAACGGCGACTACACCTTCATCAACCTGCGCCCCGGCACCTATCGTATCAACGAAGCCCAGCCCAATGGTTACCTCGACGGCAAGAACTCCGTCGGCACTGGGGCGGGTGGCGCGACCATCAACAATCCGCCGAGCGACTTGATCTCGAATGTCGTCGTCAATTCGAATACGCTGGCAGCTGGCTACAATTTCGGCGAAATCGCGCCGGCCACCATCTCGGGCAATGTCTTCGAGGACATGGAAGACGACGGCCTGCGCGGACCGGGCGATGGCAGCATTCCTGGCACGACGCTGGTCCTCACCGGCACGGATGATCTCGGCAATGCCGTGAATCTCCAGGTAAACACCAACGCCGCGGGGGATTTCGTGTTCAGTAACCTGCGCCCCGGCACCTACACACTCACGGAGGTGCAGCCCGGCGGTTATCTCGACGGCAAGGATACGATCGGCACCGCGGGCGGCACCAAGACGAACGACCGCTTCAGCGATATCACCCTGAACAGCGGCCAGACCGGCAACGGTTACCTCTTCGCCGAACGTCGTCCCGCTCCGGCTCCGACCACGCCCGATCTCTACGTCTTCAAGACCGACAACCTCACGAGCGCGCGTCCCGGCACCCGTCTCACCTACGTCATCACCGGTGGCAATGCGGGCGATGCGACGGCCAGCGGCGTCGTCATCACCGACACGCTGCCGAAGGGCGTGAAGTTTGTCTCGGCGTCCGACGGCGGAAAACTGAGCGGAAGCAAAGTCGTCTGGAATATCGGCGACGTGGTGGCGGGCGGCACCTTCCGCGTGACGGTGACGGTCGTGGTCGAGCAACAGATCGGTGGAGAAAATCTGATCAACACCGTGACGGTGAAAGATCGCTTCGGTTCGCCGAATGATCCCACGCCGAAGAACAACCGCGCGACGGACACTACGTTCGTGCCGGCCTTCGCCTTCGACTCGTTCAACAACTTCTCGCGCGACCGGCTCGACCTGCCGGTGGTTCCGCCACCCGGCTCGGACGTGGATGTGTGGCGGCCCGATCCGCTCACGCTCGTGCCGGTTTACTCCGGCGAAGCCGACCCGGGTGCGACGCTCAGCATCGAGCTGTTCAACGCGAACGGCGACCGCATCGGCGAGCAGGTGGCCGTGGTCGATGCCGGCGGCAACTGGTTCGTCTCCTTCCCGAGTTCGAACATGCGCGACTACCCGGCTAGCGTTCGCATTGTCGAGCTGCGTGCGCCTTACGCCGACGCCGATGTGGCGGGCCGAAACCTGCGCAACTTCTTCGTCCCTGCGATTCACGCCGGCCACTTCAGCTTTGGCGGAACGGATTCGACGGTGCTCGATCCGCGCGTCACTGCACCGCTGCTTGGTGAACTCGACCGCGGTAATCCGTTTGCCCTCGGCGAGACGGTCAAATACAACGTCGAACTGCTGCCGAACACCGGTTCACCGAGCGGGCGTTAAGCTCCCCGCGGGAAGCGGAAATTTGCCGCCGTCTCGGATGGTGTCCGTGCGCTTCGCCAGCGCACCTGCACCGTCCGTGCTTTCCCGCGACGTTCCTCGTTCGCCTATCGCGGGCCTGGTGTCTGGTGCAGAGGATTCGCTCGGTTTTTGTCCCACATCCATTCGCCCGACTTCGGTGTCGCGGCTGGGCGCGGCACCGGGGTCGGAGTCGCCTTCGGGCTGAGCATGCTGTCGATGCCGCCATCACAACCAGCGAAGAGGCTGCAGAAGCCAAGGAGAAGGGCGCCGAAGAGAAAGCGGTTCATCGCGGCAAAATTTTAAGCTCAAAAAAGCGGGCTGTCAGGGGCGGAATCGCGGAGAGCGACACACCCTCGCTCAGCGGACTGGCTACTGGTGGCGAGTCATCGGATGGAGTGAGCCGATCGAGCAGCAGCGCGCCTGAGGTGGCCCGTAGACCGATAAAATCGAGCGCTTCCGCGGGCAGGGCGATGTGCACGTCGCGCAGCGTTTCACGTGGGTGAAGATTCACTACGCACAGGAACCGCTGCCCACTGGCATCGGCGGAGGCATCGCTGCGCAGAAAGGCGTAGAGCCAGTGACCGCTTGCGGTCTCTCCCGGCAGTCGCCCAAAGCCAGGTTGATCGCGGTTTGCGAAGTTCAGTCCGTAGAACTCGCCATCGCGAAATGCAGGCTCGCCGAGGAGGTGCAGAAGGCGGGCGTAATGAGCGCGTAACTCGCGTTGTTCCGGGCTCAGTCGGCCGCCGTCGTAGCGATGTCCATTCACCCACTTCGCCAGCTCGGGCATCGACCAGTAGTCGAAGATGGTCGTGCGGGCGTCGTCCCCTCCATAACCCTCCAAGCCATCGGCGGGTTCGCCGACTTCCTGCCCGCTATAAAGCAGCACCGGACCGCGCCCGACGCCGAAAAGAATCGCGCTCACCGCGGGGCCCACGCGTGGGCCGATGCCTCCCCACTGCCCTTTACCCGCGAGCCGCACCTCGTCGTGATTCTCCGCGTAGCGCAGGGAATTGGTGAAGATGAACTCGTCATCCGCGGCCGCGAGTGCCGTATCGAGATCGTTTGCCCAGTTGCCGCCGTCGTAGAGACCCTTCAACGTTTTGTAAGCCGGGTCGTCATACACCGCGTCGAAGCCGGCACCGAGCAGATCGAGCATCACGTTCCCCGCGCCGACTTTCATCGGGTCGTTGTCGTAGGCTTCACCGATGAAGACGACGTCCCGCTGCCGTTCTCGGGCGCGGTCCAGCGCCCAGCTCCAAAACTCCGGTGGCACCATGTGCGACATGTCGCAGCGAAAGCCGTCCACGCCGAGCGATTGCCAATGCGCGAGCACCGCGTCCATCTTCAGCCACGTATCGGGGATGGACAGGTCCGGCGCGGACGCATGGGGATAAGCACGCGTCCCGGTGAGAAAATCGAAGCCGTAGTTGAGCTTCGCCGTCTCATACCAGTCGTCGTGCGAAGGCTGCCACCGGGCCGCGTTGTTGCCCGTCACCCGGCCGTGTTCGCGCTCCGGTTCGAACACGAGGGGGCCATCGTCGGTGGGCAGGCGCAGCGGTGGACCATCCTCGCTCGGGCGCAGCCAGAAAAAATTGTTCGCCGGGTCGAAGAACTTCGTCCGGTCGTCAAAGGCGCCGAAACTGAGCTTCGGCTTTACCGCCGAGGAATAACTGCGGGCGACGTGGTTCGGCACGAAATCGATGATCACGCTCAGCCCCGCATCGTGCGCGCGGTCGAGCAGCGCGCAAAATTCCGCGCAACGCTGCGATGGCACAACCGCGTAGTCTGGGCACACGTCGAAGTAATCCGTGATGGCATAAGGCGAACCCGCGCGCCCCTTGAGCAGCATGGGTTCATCTGCCGGGAGACCGATGGAGGCGTAATCGGTGGAGGTCGCCTGGCGCAGCACGCCGGTGAGCCACACGTGGGTGCAGCCGAGGCCCTTGATCGAGGAGAGCGCCCTCTCGTCGATGTCGTTGAACTTGCCGACGCCATTTTCCGCGAGTGTCCCGCCGGGCGTGCGCGTTTCGTTGGTATTTGAAAAGAGCCGCGGCAGGAACTGGTAGATGCGCACGCGATCCGCGCTTCGGTCGCGCCGCGAAACGACGCGCGCCGTTCGCGCCGCGAGATCGACCTCGTAGTAGCGGTCGATCGCGCGATCACCGGTTCCGCCGCGGAGGCGCAAGGCTTCATCCGGCAAGAGAGCCCCCCAGCCGTCGTTAGCCGTCATGTCTTTCGCCCATACCGCGACCCGGAGAATCTTTGGCGCGTCGTCCAAGGCGCTCAGACGCACGGTGATCCTCATCCGACCCGGAAACACCTCGGCGGTGAACTCCGGTTTCACATCCATCGGCCCGCTCCAGCGTGTGTGCTTCCACTCCTGCCACGTCTTGCCCGGGCCACCGGGGACGACGTGCGCCACGTAAAGACGGTCGGCCCGGAAAGGGAGAATCACCGTCGAGCCCGTATCTCCTCGTGCGAATGGTGCGAAGGCCGAGCCATTCAGTGGATGGGAATCGATCGCCACGAAGAGCGCATGCCGCGGCCGGCCCATGTCCGGCGCGTGATATTCGAGCACGAGCGAATCCGGGCCGAAGGTGAGGGAGGAAGAGCGCGACATGGGAGGAATGGCAGGCTGGGCGTCCGCTCCGGAAATTCCAAGAAACAAGAACCAGAAACCCCACAGCCATCCCAGCCGTGCATTACAAACCCCGCGACGACCGGTGGCACGAGGTCTCAACCGGCTTAGGGGTTGATGAAGATCCGCCCGCAGGAAGGATCTTCCACCCGCTCGCCGCGCGGAATGCCCCGCACATCGATGATGTTGTTCGGGGCGTAAGGGCTCACGACGAAACCGCGATGTTCGGTGCGGCGACCAACCGGATACCCGCGACCGTGGCGCCCCTCGTAGTAGCCTTCCTCGTAAGCGCGCTCACGCTCGTGCTTGGCCACATGGCCGATGAGCGCGCCGCTCGCCGCCCCGATGGCCGCGCCGCCGAGCGCGTCGTTTCCCGTGGCGGCGGCCACCGCTGCTCCCAAGCCCGCGCCGAGCATGGCGGATTGCCCGGTCGTTTCACAACCGGCGAGGAAGAAGCACGCGGAGGCGAAGAGGATGGAGAGGAAAGACTTCATAGGCGCTCTCAAGCAACGCAGATCGCCCCGGACGGCAAGCGAGGTGTCACACATTTCCGTTTCCGAAATTGTGCGGCTGGTGCTCTCGTGGCGGCTGGCTTTGCCATGTCCGACTCAACCGCTCGTCTCGCCGCCATCCGCGCCGCCTTCCCGACGGAGGGACTTTTTGCCGACAAGGAATGGCGCATCGCCTCGCGGCCGTTCCTCATCGACGCTCGCCTGCACGAGCAACTCGAAAAGCTCGGCCACCGTCTGGTGCTCTTCCATCGCGCCTGCAACGAACTCTACTTTCGCAGCGTGGCTGGCAGGATGCCCGCCTGGATCGCCGACTACGTCGATCGCGGCAAACCCGCGCACCTGATCGAAGCCGGTCGCCGCAAGGAAACACGCAGTGCGCTCCCCGCCGTCATTCGCCCGGATCTCGTGCTGACGGAGGGTGGATTCGTCATTGCGGAGATCGACTCCGTGCCCGGCGGCATCGGCCTGACTGGCTGGCTCAACCAGACCTACGCGAGCTTTGGCACGCACGACCTCGTGGGCGGCGCGGAGGGGATGATCGACGGATTTCGCGCCATTGTGCCGGAAGGCCGCATCGCCATCTCGCGCGAGGCAGCCACCTACAAACCCGAGATGGATTGGCTCTCGCGCCAGACCGGCGGCGCGCTCACGGTGGTGGAGGCAGAAAGTTTTGCCGAGCCGCTCCCGCACTATCGATTCTACGAGCTGTTCGATTTGCCGAATCTTCCTGCCGAGCCGCTCCTCGCGAGTCTGCCGGTCACCGCCCCGCACAAGGCCTTCCTCGAGGAAAAACTGTGGTTCGCGCTGTTCTGGTCGCGCCCGCTGCGGGATTTCTGGCGACGCGAATTGAGTGAGCGGCACTGGCTCGAGTTGCAGAAGGTCATTCCCTTCACCTGGATTCTCGACCCGGCGCCGCTGCCGCACCACGCCGTGCTGCCGGGACTCGAAATTCACGACTGGCACGAACTCGCGCAGTTCTCGCAAAAGCAGCGCGACCTCGTCCTGAAGATCAGCGGCTTTTCCGAACTCGGCTGGGGCAGTCGCAGTGTCACCATCGGCTCCGATGTGCCCGCGCTGCAGTGGACCGCCGCCGTCGAGCACGCGCTCGCCGACTTCCCGCACCACCCGTGGATTCTGCAGCGTTTCCATAAAGCTCGCCAGGTCGAGCAACCCTACTTCGATCCCACCACCGGCGAACCGCACACTCTCATCGGCCGCGCCCGCCTCTGCCCCTACTACTTCGTGCTCGAGGGCAAAGCCCAGCTCCGCGGCGCCCTCGCCACCGTCGTCCCCGCCGACAAGAAAATCCTGCACGGCATGAAAGACGCCGTCCTCGCCCCGACGGCGGTGGAAGCATAGCGGGTGTCTGGCGGCGGCCCCCTGTAGGGCAGGCGCTCCGCCTGCCGTGGCGGATAGGAAGCGGAGCGCCTGCCTGTCCGCGCGGACAGGCAGGCAAACACCAAGGAAGTGGCGGTCGAGCGCAGCATCAGCCGCCTTCGCTGGCTTCCAATGCGGCCAAGGCGGCGGGGATCGGTTCGTAACGCTGGCGGTTCTCTTTCCACCATTGTCGCCAGCTTCTGCGGCCATTCGGATTGTCCATTCCCGGGATTTTCATTCCTTGTTCTACCGCACGCCAGAGCGCACTGGCTGCGTGCTCTTGAATGGGTGGTATTCCATAATCGCTGCCGAGCATGTATTCTTGGTGCTCGGCGAGCAATGGAGCAATGAAACGAATCGTATTGTCGTCCTGTAATCCAGCCAGGCCAGTTGCAATTTCATATATCCTAGCGCGTGCAGCTTCGACGTTATCCGTAAGCTCCGCGTTCGCCTGCCTTTTGAACACTGCCCTGTCTCAATGACCTGCTTCATGGGCGAGTATATTCGGCCCTCCCAAAAATAGACCGGCGCTACGTGCAACGCATTGAAGCCGGAACGGCAAATCCCGGCGTCGATGTTTTGTTCCGCATCCGCGAAGCGTTGCAGGTGACGTGGGATGATTTGTTTTCCGGTCTCGACCATTAACTAAGGCCAGGCCGGTCAGCCGCGCGGGCGGGAATTGCCAAACGCATTACTAAGCGCCGGCCGCTTACTCCCACCGCCGCTCGCCTACGGCACAATCTTCGAGGCCACGTCGCTCCACGGGCCGGGGCCGGCGGGGGCGATGGCGCGGACGCGGACCCAGACGCGGCTGCCGCTGGTGAGACCATCGAGCGTCACCTTGGAGGCGGTGGGCTGGGCCTTGGTATTCCACGGGCCGGCGATGGGCTCGGCGCTCAGGCACACCTGCACTTCGTAACTGCGTGCGGCGGGCTCGGGGTCGAAGGTCACGTCGAGCGAACCGTCGTCGTCGCCATGGGTGAGAGCGAGGTTCTTGACCTGCGCGGCGGGCACGCTGGCGCTGGCGCTCGCGGCGAGCGGGTAACCACTGCTGGCGAGCTTGGCGGCATCGCCCTTGCATTCGCTCTCGACGGCGGCGACGACCGCGGCGTGTTCGACGCGGAGCAGGTCGGCCTTCTGGTCGCGCAGGAGCTTGAGGTTGGCGAGGGTGACGCGCGCGTTTTCATAATCCGCATGGGCGGCCTCGGCGGCATCGCGCGCCGTGCCGAGAGCGGTGGCCTTGGTGGCGAGGTTCGGGATGGGCGGGGTGGCGGGCGCGGCGGGGGCGATCTTGGAGAGGACCAGATCGGCCAGGTCGATGAGTTGGGCGGGGTTCAGACGGCTCAGGTTAGCTTTGAGGCTGCTCATGGGTAGTTTGGTGTGGTTTATGGTAAATTTCGCTCACCGGCGGGCGAAAACGGCTTCCCTCCGGGCGACGAAGGCTCGGCGTCAGCCGACGGAAGCCTTCCGCCGCCCGACAAAGACCCTTTGTCGGACGACGCGAAGGGCTCGTCGGTTGAGGAAAAAGGCGGATCGGGCGACGCCGATCCTCGGTCGGCCCACATCCGGCCCGCGTCAGGTGAAGAAGAGCTTGC
Source organism: Chthoniobacteraceae bacterium (assembly GCA_044226525.1). GTDB lineage: Bacteria > Verrucomicrobiota > Verrucomicrobiia > Chthoniobacterales > Chthoniobacteraceae > VFJQ01. Next base: position 347,923 of record JBGAGV010000001.1, read on the forward strand.
CTCAGGCGACTAAAACCCTGCGAAGGCACACGGCACCGCGCCATCAGCCGAGGGCGCTTTGGGGTAGCGCAGGCCATGCATCTTCTTGGGGTGGATTTCCGCGCGCACTAAGCCGAATTGCTTCACCTCTGTCGAGCCTTTTTCGACCATGGTTTTGCATGTCGGCGCACATTCCCCCTTGCGCGGGACGCAGCTCGTTCTTTAGTCGCCGCCCTCCCGTTTATGCAGAAATACCGCACTTTCTTGATCGTCGGCGCGCCCGGCAGTGGCAAGGGGACCCAGGGCAAGATTCTGGGCACCATTCCGCGGTTTTACCACTGTGCCTGCGGGGATGTCTTTCGCGCGCTCGATACGCGCACGGCGCTGGGGCAGCAGTTCGTGGAGTATTCCAGCCGCGGCCAGCTCGTGCCGGACGATCTCACGGTGCAGCTCTGGAAAGCGCGCATCAGCGACCACGTGCGCGCGCACATTTTCAAGCCGGACATCGATGCGCTCATTCTCGACGGCATTCCGCGCAACCGCGGACAGGCCGAGATCATGAAGGACATCATCGACGTGAAGAAGGTCTTTCATCTCTCGTGCCCCGACCGCCAGGCGCTCGTGGTGCGCCTCCGCAAACGGGCGCTGAAGGACAATCGCTTCGACGACGCGAGCGAGGACGTGATTCGCAAGCGGCTCGAGACTTACGAGAAGGAGAGCAAGCCGGTGATCGAGTATTACGGCCCTTCGCTCGTGAAGGACATCGACGCGACGCAGCGGCCGGTGAAAGTAGCTTACGACATTCTCCAGACCATCATCGAGGAGGGGCTGTGAGCGCGCGGCAGTTCGACGAATTTCGCGCGTCGTCGCTCTACTGCCAGCACTGTGGCGTGGCGCAGCCGGTGCGCCAGCGCCTGCTCCTCGTCCTGCCGGACAAGGAACTGCATGAGTATGTTTGCACCGTCTGCGGTGAATCCGTGGGCAATAAGGAAGTGACCGCCGCCGATGTGGTATCGGCGAAGCTGGCCCAGCGCCGCACGGGGCAGCAGGTGCGGATTTTGTAAGGAGTTGATGGTGGATGGTGGATAGTTGATAGCCGCGTTCACCGCCCGCCTGCCTTTCCTCAATTCCCAACCATCTACGATCCACCCATGAGAATCGTCTTCATCGGCACCGGCGATATCGGTGTTCCCACGCTGCGGAGTTTGCTCGAGAGCCCGGACCATCAGGTAATCGCCTGCGTGACCCAGCCGGATAAACCGGTCGGGCGGCATCAGGAACTGATGGCGTCGCCGATCAAGCAACTGGTGGTCGGACATCGCGTGCCGGTGTTTCAGCCGGAGCGGATTCGGGGCGATGCGGTGATCCAGCAGCTTCGTTTTTTGCGCCCGGATGTGATCGTGGTGATGGCTTACGGGCAGATTTTGCCGGGCGAATTGCTGCGGATTCCCACCGTCGCGTGCCTGAATCTGCACGCCTCGATCCTCCCGCGGCATCGTGGGGCCGCACCAATTCAGGCGGCGATCGAATCGGGCGACAAGGAGAGCGGGATCACGATCATTTACATGAACGAGCGGCTCGACGAGGGCGACGTGCTGCTTACGCAGACGCTCAAGCTCGCCAAGGACGAGACCGGTGGCAGCCTGCACGACCGCCTCGCGGAGGCCGGGCCGAAAGCACTTATCGAAGCGCTCACGCTGCTCAAGCAAGGCCGCGCGCCGCGGATCCCGCAGGATCACGCGCAGGCGACTTACGCGGGGAAACTTTCGCGGGAAGACGGCGAGATCGACTGGACGAAGACGCGCGAGGAAATCGATCGGCGAATCCGGGCGATGAATCCGTGGCCCAGCGCCTACACCTGGCTGCCCACGGAAGAAGGGCTCAAGAAGATGAAGGTTTTCGCCGGCATCATGCACCACCGCGACATCGGCGCGCCCGGCACGGTCATCCATACCGACAAACACGGCATCCTCGTTGCCGCCGGCACGTGCGGCATTCTGCTGCGCGACGTGCAACTCGAGGGGAAGAAGCGGATGCACGCGCGCGATTTCCTGCTCGGCCACGCGATTGCAAACGGAACGGTCTTGGGGAAATCTGCTCCTGCTTCTTCATCTCCTTCTCCTTCCTCTTCCCCGAGCGAGGTGTGATGTGGGGAAGGTGATCAGAATGCCGAAGGAGAAGAAGCCGAACCCCAACGCCGCGCTCGAAAAAATCGTTGCCGACATTCGCGCCTGCACCCTGTGCCCCCGAATGCATCGCCCCGGAGTGAGCGGCGGAGCCGTCGTCAGCCGCGTGATCAGCGTCGGGCAGGCTCCGGGGAGCAAGGAGCCGATCGTGGGACGTCCGTTCGCATGGACAGCGGGGAAGACTCTCTTCCGCTGGTTCACCGAAGCGTGCGGATGGAGCGAGGACGATTTTCGGCGAAATGTCTATATGGCTGCCGTCTGCCGCTGCTTCCCCGGCAAGACGAACACCGGCGGTGATCGCGTGCCCGCCCCCGACGAAATCGAGCGCTGCCGCACCTGGCTCGATGCCGAGATCGATCTGCTCCAGCCCCAGCTCGTCATCCCCATCGGCAAACTCGCTATCCAACAGTTTCTCCCCGCTGCTCCGCTGAGCGACGTAATCGGCGGTTCCTTCCCCGTCACCCGGGGCGGCGTGACCTTCGATCTCATCCCGCTCCCGCATCCAAGCGGCGCGAGTCCCTGGCACCGGATGGAACCCGGGAAGACGCTCCTCCAGCGAGCCCTGCGAAAGATCGTGCAGCACCCCGCCTGGCCGAAGTAACGCGAGCCCATCCCAGCTCAGCTTACCGGCCAAAATGCCACCCTCACCTTCCCGGTTGACATGGCCGGACTTTGCTGTCCCTTGCCCGCCCTCAAAAACCGAATTTTTTAGCCCACACTGCCATGGCCTCGAACAATCTCGCTACCACGCTCGAACAGGAGAAACTCACCTCCAATCAACTCGCCGCGAACTGCCACCTGGCCAAGTGCACGGTGAAATCGGTCGTGATGAACAAGCGCACGCCCGCTCCGAGCACGCAGGAAGTGCTGGTCAAGACGCTCAATCGTCTGACCAAGAAGAGCTTCTCGGTCGCCGAAATCTTCCCGGCGAAGAAGCGCTACTAAACCGCCTTTCGCGGTAGGAAAGCTGTCGTTGCGGCGCTCTGCGCCGTTTGAATCGAGCGAAAAGCAACGCCGAGCGGTGTTGCTCCGAGGAAATTCTGCGTCTTTGCGCTGAACCGCCGCGTTCTCGGGTCGGCTGCGTTCAACGCAAAGAACGCAAAGATAAAGTTTTCGGTTTCCCCTTTTAAAGGTCGGCGAGCCGGCCAGACTGACGTGTGGGAGGGTTCACCACCACCACGGTGCCGGTTTCCGCAATCCGGCGGGGGATGCGCAGGGTGACCTGATCGTAGCGGACGACGAGGGTCTTGCCTTCGTCGTGAAGGAGTTCCACCCGGGTGCCCCGGGGCAGTTGCACCCAACCATAGTCACGCCCGTCTCGGGAGGCCCGGACGCGGACCTCGGGAAGACGATCGGTCTGGTAGCGGACGGGGACCGCTACAGAGGCGGAATCGCGAACCGGAGCGGTTGTGGGGGTGTAAGAAAGCGACTCCGCCGGGGATTGGGAGGCCCGGCGAAGCGTGGGGGGCACGGCGGGAACAGCCGCTTCAGGCGCATGCACCAACGCTCTGAGGGATGCTCTCGGGGAAGAGAAATCGATGCTCGGCAAAACGGCGGCGAGCAGGGCGCTGAGAAGAGCTGCGCTGATAAAGTAAGGTAACCGTCGTTTCATAGGCGAGAATACCCCACCGGAGTTTACGAGTCCAGTGAAAAGATAAATGAATTTTCAAGGCGTGTTTTTTGGCCGTCCCTTAATGGCAATCCCGGGCGCTAACCGGCGCGCTGTGCGCAGAACCACAGCATGCGCGGCAGATGGAACGGCCCCTTGAACAGGTTCCCCTTGGCTCGCTGCGACAGGCTCCCGTCGCGGTGCAGCCAGCCGAACCATTCGCCGTGCTCGGGATCGGGGAAGTGCGCGAAGCTCCAGTCGTGCACGAGCCGGTGCATATCAGCATAACGCGCGTCACCCGTGAGCTGATGCGCCAGTAGCGTCGCGATGATGGCTTCGCAGTGCGGCCACCAGAATTTCATGTCGTGCCAATACTCCTGCACCGGGAGCCCACGCACGTCGGTGAAATACCGGATGCCGCCAAATTCCGTGTCCCACCCGCGCTGCCACATCCAGTCGAGAATCGTCGCGCCGAGTTCGATGAGCCGGCGATCCTGCCGCCACGCGCCCTCACGCATGATGAACCACGCGCACTCGATGCCGTGTCCGGGATTGAGCGTGCGTCCGTCGAGATGGTCGATGAACGCGCCATCCGGCCCGACTGCTTCCATGATGGCCTCCAGTTCCGGCTTCACGAAGTCTCGCGCGATCTCCGCGATGAAAGCGTCGATCCACTCGGTGCAAGTTCGGCCGCTCACCGTCACGTCGCCAAGATTGTCCCGGAGGTCCTGTGCGGTCACGATCCCGATCATGAATGCCGCGAGCCCTTTCATCGGTCGCGTCGGCTCGAACTTCGGCAGCATCGCCCCCGGCTCGAACGAAACGCGCAGATAAGTTGCGAACGTCTTCATCGCGGCATCCGCCTCGCGCTCCTTCCCCGTCGCCTTCGCTACCGCCGCAAAAGCGATCGCCGTGAACGCCTCGCTGAACACATACCGCCGCATCCGCAGCGGCCTCCCGTCGCGCGTGATGCTGAAATACATTTTCCCCTCCGGCGCGAAGCAGTGTTTCCGCAAAAAATCGACGCACGACAACGCCGCCGCCAGCCACTCCGCGCGCCGGTCCAGCGTGTTGTGCAGCGTTGCAAACATCCACGCCGCGCGCCCCTGAAACCACACGCTCTTGTCCGAATCCAGCAAGCTCCCGTCACGGTCGAGGGCCGTGAGCATTCCGCCATGTTCCCGATCCAGCCCATGCCGCAGCCAGAATGGAATCACGTCGTCCAGCAGCGCGGTGCGGTAAAACGCCGCGAGTTGGGCGCGGCTGTCGGGGTGAAGCAGAGGAGGGGACAAATTCAAGCTCCTCAGTGGCACGCCCTCCGCGCCTTTTTCCAAGCCAAAAGCTACCCGATGAGCGGCGCGGCCGAGGTGGCCAGAGCTCCCGTTTCATCCTTCAGCCCCACGCCGCTGAGCCCGAGACGGCGGGATTCGCTCAGAAGGGCGAAGAGTTTCTGTGCGGCGTCAGCGGGGATGATTCCCCCGGGCCGGATATTGGAGAGGCAATTGCGGTCGGCGTCGGTTTTTCCCGGCGAGGGTGAATGAGTGAAGTAGGCTCCGAGGCTATCGGCGTTGCCAAGGCCAGGGCGTTCGCCCAGGAGCATGAGGCTGAGCCTCGCGACGAAGATGGCACCGATTTCATCCTGCGACGCGACGCGGGCGTGGCGGACGACGATGAGCGGAGCGAGGCGCCAGCCCGCCTCGAACAGCAGTGGAAGCAGCGCGGCCAGCAGCGGCTCGACCTGCCGGAGGGTGGCGAGGGTGGAGAGGCCGTCGGAAACGACAATGACGAGATCGCAGCCACGGTAAGCGGGGGCGTGAGAGGCGAGTCGCTCGTGCGCGGGGTGAGACAAGCGGCGTCCGGCATCGGGCCGGCGAAGGAAGTGCGCGCGGTCGGGCGCGGCGCTTTCCAGTGCGATGACTTCGGGGTGAAGCTGGCGGAGCGTGGCGGCGAATTCCTCGGCATCGAAAGGGGCGAGCACGGCATCGCGGGCGCGCGCGTGGGAGAGGCGGAAGTCGAGCACTTCACGCGTGGGCAGGCTGCCGCCGGCCCGGCCGAGGGCGATGCGCGCGGCGGTGTGCTGCCGGAGCGGATGCCAGGCGTCGGGGGAACTCATACGCGGGAGAGAAGACGATGTTGCGCGCTGATCGGGCGAAGGCGTCCGCCCTCGCCGGCGATGCGCATCTTCTCGAGCCACGCTTCGAACTCCGGCGCGGGCCGAAGGCCGAGGGCCTGCCGCAAATACTGCGCGTCGTGGAAGCTGGTGGACTGGTAGTTCAGCATGATGTCGTCGGCCCCGGGCACGCCCATGATGTAGTTGCACCCCGCCACGCCCAGCAGAGTGAGCAGCGTATCCATGTCGTCCTGATCCGCCTCGGCGTGATTGGTGTAACAAATATCGCAGCCCATCGGGAGGCCGAGCAGTTTGCCGCAGAAGTGGTCTTCGAGACCGGCCCGGATGATTTGTTTGCCGTCGTAGAGATATTCCGGGCCGATGAAGCCGACGACCGTATTCACGAGCAGAGGCGAAAACTCCCGTGCCACCGCATACGCGCGGGCTTCGAGCGTCTGCTGGTCGATGCCGTGATGTGCATTCGCCGAAAGGCACGAGCCCTGGCCGGTTTCGAAATACATGACATTGCTTCCCAGCGTGCCGCGACCGAGCGACTGCGCGGCGTCGTGCGCCTCGCGAAGCAGGGCTAGGTCGATGCCGAAGCTCTTGTTGGCGGCCTGCGTCCCGGCGATGCTTTGGAACACGAGGTCGAGCGGTTCCCTCGCTTCGATGCAGCGGAGCGACGTGGTCACGTGTGCGAGCACACAGCTCTGCGTGGGGATTTCGTATTCGCGAATGAGATCGTCGATGAGCCGCAGCAGCGCGGCGCAGGCCGCGGGTGAATCGGTGGCGGGATTGATGCCGATGACCGCATCGCCGCACCCATAGAGCAGTCCGTCGAGAATCGAAGCGGCGATGCCGCGCGGATCGTCGGTGGGATGATTCGGCTGCAGCCGCACGCTGAGCCGTTTTTCGAGGCCCAGCGTATTGCGGAAGCGCGTCACCACGCGGACCTTCTGCGCCACGAGGATCAGGTCCTGGTTCGACATGATCTTGCTCACCGCGGCAACCATCTCCGGGGTGAGCCCGGGAGCGAGTTCGGTAAGTGCCGCCGTGTCCGTTTCGTAAGCGAGGAGCCACTCCCGAAACGCCCCGACCGTCAGCCCGCGCACCTTCGAAAAGGCGCGCAGGTCATGACGGCCGAGGATCAAAGCGGTAACTTCGTCTTCCTCCGGCGGGATGAGCGGTTCGTCGAGGAACGCCGCGAGCGGCACGTCGGCGAGCAGCATCTGCGCGGCGACGCGTTCTTCCGCGCTGGTGGCAGCAACTCCCGCGAGTTGATCGCCCGAGCGCAATGGCGTCGCGCGGGCGAGGAGCGTCTTGAGGTCACGGAATTCGTGGGTGCTGCCTTCGAGGCGAAGCCGATATTTCATCGGCCGACAATCTTAGGCAGGTTCGCCCTCGAGGCCAGCCGCAGGTGCGGCCGGTGCGACGGGCGGATCAGCGACAATCACGGGCGGACCGGCGAACTTTTTCTTCACCCCGAGATGCCATGCCGCGACGAGCAGGATGGTGGTGATGGCAGTGACCGGCAGCGCCTTTTCGTTCGGCGGCTGGATGCCGGCATAAATGACTGCGAGCACGCCGAGAATCGCGATGACCCCGATCGTCTTGTAAAGCGGTCCGCCCAGGTCGAACGGCCCCATTTTCGTCCACGATTTGCCGTAGGCAAAAATGCCCACTGCCGTCGGCATCACGTAGCTGATATAAAGCATGATGACACACGCCACGGTGAGCGTCGTGTAGGCCGGAGCGTAGAGCGTCGAGGCGACGGCAAGGGCCGCACCGACCCAGATCGCGGCGACTGGGACCTGCCACTGTGGCGATACCTGGCGCAGGAATTTGGGCAGCCCGCCGTCGCGTGCGAACGCGTAGGTCATGCGCGACGTCGAAGTAAGACACGCGAGCCCGCACAGGTAGTTGGCGACGACGATGCCGACCTTCAGCGGCACCTGCAACCAGGCCGGAATGACCTTTTCCATGAGCCAGAAGAAGACATTCGCGCCTTGGGCCGCCCCTTCCTTCACACTTGGCAGCGCGATGATGAACGAGGCCACCATGATGAAACCGAAAATGCCCGACAGATAGACGGAGCGCAGAATGCCTTTCGGTGCATTCGTCGCCGCATTGACGGTTTCTTCCGACGTGTGCGCCGAGGCGTCGAATCCAGTGATCGTATAGACCGGCCAGAGCATGCCGAGCAACAGCACCATCGGCAGGCTCGAGCTCTGCGGCCACACTCCACCGCCTGCATCGCCGCTCAGGTTTTCGAGGCGGAAGAGCCGCCCGAAGTCATGGGACGGCGCGAAGGCAAGCATTGCGATCGTCAGCACGATCGAGACGGCGAAGATGAGATAGCCGCTGAAGTCGGTCAGCATCGTGGTGACCTTGATGCCGAGGTGATTGAACAGCGCATGCGAGCCGGTGATGAGTGTCACGCCGATGACCTGGTGCACGACGGCCAGCTTCGTCGGATCGAGGCCGAAGAACGGCAGGATCAAATTGATGAAAAGCGTATACGCGCCGACGTTCACCGCCGCAGTCACGAAGATGAGCCCGAGCAGATTGAACCAGCCCGTGGCCCAGCCCCAGCCTTTGCCGCCGAGGATCGACGACCAGTGATAGAGCCCGCCCGCGGTGGGATACGCCGAGGCCACCTGCGCCATGGCCAGCGCGACGAGCAGGCTGAAGACTACGCCGATCGGCCACACGATGCCCGCCGCCCCGCCACCTACCGCACTCGTGCCGAGTTGGAGCGAAGTGATGCCGCCGGCGAGGATGCAGATGATCGAGAACGAGATGGCGAAGTTGCTGAAGCCGCTCATGCGCCGCTTCAGTTCCTGCGCGTAACCCATGCTCGCGAGGAGTTTCACGTCCGCCGAGACGTCGGCGTCGGATGTCGATGAATGCCCTGTGTTCATGATGAAGCCCTGTGATTGTGTTGGCGCGGCGGATCAGCATGAAAGGTGCCGGTGCCTCACGTGAAACACCCGGCCTTCAGCAACGAATTGCGAGGGAGGATTTTGCATTCCCCGCGTGCGCCGCGCGCTTGCGCCCTGGCCTGCGCACGGAAAAACACGAGTGGTCAAAAGCGGCCGCTAGAAAGCTCCCCGTTCACTTCACCCACTCAAAAAAGCCCATCGCTTCCAGCTCCCCGCGCAGCTTCGCGGTCTGTTCAGGCGTCAGCGTCGCATTCGGCAGGCGCGGAGGACCGACTTCGATGCCGAGCATCTGCATGGCGGCTTTGGTGGCGCCCATGTAGCCGTAGCTGGCGAAGAGTTTGATGAGGCGCACGCCGCGGAATTGTTCTTCGCGCGCCGTGGCGAGATCGCCGGCGCGAAAGGCGCGCAGGAGTCGCTGGTAGATGGGCGCCGCGAAATTGAATCCGCTGCCGACGGCGCCCTGCGCACCGAGCGCGAGGGCACCGAGGAATTGCTCATCGCAACCATACAGGATGTCCCATTTTCCGCCGTCAGCGTGCAGGAGAAATTGCAGCGCCATCAGGTCCGGGTTGGTGAACTTCATGCCGGCCAGAGTGGGAATCCGTGCGGGGGCCTGGGCGAGGAAGTCCGGCATCGATTGGTTCATGCCTGTGAGAGCCGGAATGTCGTAGTGATAGAAAGGCGTGCCCGGCGCGGCCGCGGCGATGTGTGCCATGGTGGAGACGAGCGTGTCGATATCGCGCGGCTTGAAATACGAGGGCGCGACCGCGGCGATGGCGACCGCGCCGAGTTGTTCCGCCTGAATCGCCAGCTCGCGGGCATCCCCCAGACAATTCGCGCCCACGTGCACCACGATTTTCATCGGTGTTCCTTTCGTCGCAGCAAACCACCGTTCTGCCAGCGTCCGGCGTTCGGCTGTCGTCAGCGAAGTGCTCTCTCCCGTGCTGCCATTGATGAAGACGGTTTCAATCCCCCGAGCCAGCAGGTATTCGACCTGGCGTTCGACCACGGCGAGATTCAGCGAGCCATCGGCGTGAAAAGGCGTGTGAGTGGCAGTGACGAGGCCGGCAAGGCGGGAAGAAGGGAAAGGCATCGCGCCATGGTAAGCTCCACCCCCTCGAATCCAACCCGGCACTCGCGGTATTTTTTCCAGACCAATCGAGGGGTAGCTCCTTCTGGCCGAAAGCGCGTGTTACCCCTGCTTTTTCACGCCCGCTTCAAGTGCACGACAGAGGCTGTCGAGACGCCGCAGGTGTGCATTGTATTGACTGTGTGCGTCGTCACCGTGGGTTTCGCGCAACAGCCGATAGAGCCGCAGTTCGGGCTCCAGCCATCGCCCTCCTGCTACCGGAAGCCCGGCGGCGGTGAGCCGTCCTGAGGCAATCGACAGTAGCAGAGAAGAAAGCGTTTCCCTGCCATTCGCGAGGTCCGCCAATCCGCCGCCGACATACTCTCCGCCGGGCAGATGTGAATAACGGTCGGCTGCGGCGGAGCTCATGTTTCGATGACAGAAGACACTCTCTCCGCGAACGCCAGCGGGTCAATCGCCGGGAAACGGATCAGTGAAGGTTGAATCGCCTGAAATAGCGCGGTGAGTTTCTCCGGCTCCACTAACCCCGCCGCCAGCATTTGTTGCACATCCCGTCGGTCGCGCTCGTGCCAGCGCTCGATTTTGGCCAGCGCCTGACTGTAGAAATCGTAATGGTAAAAGTCGATCGATCCGTGACGGGCGATGAAGATGCTGCGTTCGCGCCAGCCCGGAAGCGTGGGAATGAAGTCCGCCGGTGAAGCGAGTTCGATATTGATCTGAAGCTCTTCCTTCAACGCGGGCAGCGCTTCAAAAAAATCGGCAGGTTCTGGGTCGGCTCGCACATCGACATCGACAGTCATCTCGCGCCAGCCATGCAGCACCGCAGAAACTCCTCCGGTAAAATAGATGCAACCTTGCTGTTTCACCGCCGCGCCGAGCCGCTGCATCAACTGCTGAATGCGTGCGGCGTTGCTTTCTTGGCGCATGGGATGGCGCGAGATTAGTGGCTGGTGAACCTCTCGTAAAGCCGCCGGCAGAGAGGATTCTAACGCGACGGTGAGAGGGAGGAACAAGGTTAGCCCGGCTGCTGTGTTTCCCGCGGCTTGATGAGGAGGACGATGAAGACGGAGAGCAGCGCGACGCCGGCAAAGGCGCCGAAGATGACGTTGAGAGGCACGTGGCGGTCGCGCAGGGCACCGAAGCCCCAGTCGCCGAAACCGCCGCAGGAGATGCTCACGAGGTTCATGATGCCGTAGCCCGTGGCCCGCAATTCGGGGCGCGCGATGGAGCAGAGGATCGGCATGTTGTTGCAATCGAAGAACCCCCAGCCGAGCCCGAACACGATCAGCGCGGCGATGGCCATGGCGAGCGTGCCCGCATTCCCGACGCCGAAGAGCGCAGGGAGAAAGAGCACCATGCCGAGCGCGCTGGTAAAGATGCGGCCACGCGGAGTGCGGCGAGACCACGCGTCGGCCATCGTGCCGCCGATGACGGCTCCGACGAGCGAGGCGATTTGCACCCAGAGCACGGCGCTGACGCCCGCGTGCCCCTGGCCGAGATTAAATTTTTCGCGAAGAATCTCGGGCATCCAATCCTTCACCACCCAGCCTGCGATGGCGGGGAGCGTGAAGTAGGCGACGAGAAGAAGATAGTTCGGATTGGTGAGAAGTTCGCTCACCGCGCCGGCGGGCGAGGTGGATTCGCGCGGGGTGCGAGGCGGGTTTTTCAGTAACAGGAAAAGCGGCACCGCGTAGAGCAGGCCGATGAGCCCACATGCGCTGAAACCCCAGCGCCAGCCGAGCGAAGGTGCATCGGCGATGTAACCGGCGAAACCGCCCAGGATGAGGCCGCAGTAGATGCCCGCCTGGTGGATGCCGACGGCTTTGGAACGCGTGCCGCCGAGGTGGAAATCCGCGATCAGCGCGAGCGCCGCCGGGATGTAGAAGGCTTCACTGATGCCCATGAGCGCCCGCGCGGCCACGAGTTCATGAAAGGTCGTGACGTGCCCGGTCAACCACGTCACTGCCGACCACGCCGCGAGCGAAAAGCAAATGACGTGGCGCCGGCTGAAGCGATCCGCGATGTAACCGCCGATGGGGCTGAGCCCGGCATAGACCCACTTGAACGACGCCAGCACGATGCCCCAGTCGGCCTTGTCGGCGATGCTCGGAATATCGCCGACCATCGAGGCCTTCATGGTCGCGAGCATCTGCCGGTCGAGATAGTTCAGCAGCGCGACGGGGAAAAGTAGCCCGACGACGAGCCACGCGCCGGCGAGCAGGGAAGGGGACTTCGGTTCGGTCGTCATGGCGCGTTATTTTGCGAGGCGCTCGAGAATGGGGCGAAGCTGCGCGGTCCACTTCGCATAACCGGCGGCGTTTGGGTGCAGCATGTCGGGGAACTCGTCCTTTTTGCACTGGCCATCGCCCGCGTCGAACAGGCTCCACGTGTCGCAGAAGGTGACGTTGGGATTTCCGGCGAAGGCCTGCTCGTAGAGTCCGTTCAGCGTTTTGATCTGCTCGGGAAATTTCCCGGGCCGGGCGCCGCGCGGCATCACTTTGTTGATCACGATCGGTAGCTTCGGGTTCGACTTGAGCAGTTCGGCGACGATGGCCTTGAGGTTCTCCGCGACCACTTCGGAGGCGGTGCCCTGGTCGAGATCGTTCGTGCCGATGAGCATCGAAACCGCTTTCGGTTTCAGCGCGATGACATCGTCCTGCACGCGGTAACGCAGACCGCGCGTGGTGTCGCCGCTGATGCCGCGGTTGGCGACTTTGAAGCCCGCAAAATCCTGCGCGAGCGATTGCCAGCCCTGTGTGATGGAATCGCCGAAGAACACGACCGCGCCCTGGTCCTGTGCGCGATCCTTCGACCACTGCGTGCGGCGGCCCTGCCAGAGCGGACGGAACCACAGACCGCTCTGCGTGGTGCCTTCGCCGGGGAAGAGGCTGGAAGGAGGTTGCGCGAAAGGCGAGGCGACCTGTTCCCACGGCACCACACTGCCGCGCCGCTGCGCAAACATCCACGCGAGGAGTTCCGGCTCGCCGTAAGCCGTCGTCCACGAGTCGTGTTTGAGGTAAGGATATTCGCTGTAGAGAGGTGCGCTGCCCGCAGACTTGAGCGCGGCGATCATTTCACGTGAGCGTGCCACCGGCACGGTGGGATCTTCCATGCCGTGGAACGCCCAGACGGCGATGTTCTTCGCCACGGCGATCTTGCTCGTGTCGCCCCCACCGCAGACCGGTGCGGCGGCGGCGATGGCGCCCGTTTTGCGGCAGAGGAGATCCCACGTGCCGTAGCCCCCCATCGAGAGTCCGGTGACGTAAAGACGATCGGGATCGAGCGAGAACTCCCTGGCCAGCGCGTCGATGGTGGCGAGCACGAGCTTCATCGCTGGCTTCGGCTCAGCCTGAAATGACTCTGCATCCGTCCACCCTTTTACCGCGGACCACGTCTGTTCTTTCGGGCACTGCGGCGCGAGAACGAAGGCCGGATACTTTTCGCGATTCTCCGGTTTGGCGAAGACGGACGCGCCGTGCTTGGTCTGCGCGGCATTGTCGTCGCCGCGTTCCCCCGCGCCGTGCAGGAAGACGACGAGCGGATACTTCTGCGCCTTATCGTAGTGCAGCGGGGTGAGCAGGCGATAGGGCAGTTTCGCACCGTCAGCGCCGGTGAAGACACGAGCTTCGTAGTCATCGGCGCGACTGATCGCGAGCGAGGCGAAGAGAGCGAGGAGCAGGGCAGGGGTTCTCATGCGGGCGCGCACCGTAGCGGACTCGGCTCGGATGGGAAGCTCGTGGTTGGCAGCCTCGGGGCCGGCGATTTTGGTGCGACCGCCCCGATTGCCTCGAACGATGGACCGAGCAGCGATGAATGTGTCTCGCCTTCCTGTCCGCACACGTCGGGATTTTTTTCGTGCCGCTTCACCGCTGGCCGCAGCGCCGCTCGCGCAAGGAGCGGACTCCGCGAAATCGGTCGAAGCCGAGCACGTTTCACCGGGTGAGGATCTCATGCGCGAGCATGGCGTGCTGAAGCGGGTGATGCTCATCTACGACGAGGTGCTCCGGCACCTCGACAAAGGCGAAGACGTGCCCCCCGAAGTCATCCGCAATGCCGCGAAAATCATCCGCGCTTACATCGAGGACTATCACGAAAAGCTGGAGGAGGACTTCTACTTTCCACGGTTCAAGGAGACGCCGCTGGCCTCCCTCGCGGAAGAACTGCTGAAGCAGCATCTCGCCGGGCGAAAGCTTACCGATCTGACGCTGCGGCTGGCGACGCCTCAGGCCATGAAATTGGCGGGGGACCGTCAGAGGCTGGCCGATTCCATTCGCACTTTTGTGCGGATGTATGGACCTCACGAGGCGTGGGAAGACACGGTGCTCTTCCCCCGGTTTCGTCAGATTGTCGGCGCGCACGAATACGCCGCGCTCGCCGAGGACTTCGAGAAGCGGGAGCGCGAGGTTTTCGGCGAAGATCCACTGGGCCAGTTCGTCGAACAGGCGGCAACCATCGAAAAGCGGCTGGGCATTTTTGATCTGGCGCAGTTTACGCCGAAAATCTGAGGTTCCGAGTGTTCCTGAGCTGCGTGTCGTGAATTTCTATCGGCAAAAACCCGTAGAAACCGCAATGGTCTTCGGGAGAAAAGGAGCTTTGATGCGGCGGAGGTTCCTACCAACCGATGAGATTTTTCTACGAAATCATGCCGGAGCAGTCATTGGTTCTCGTGAAATATGAATTCCATCCCACCTATCGGCAGTGGGCGGAATTGATGAATCAGGTTTTTGCGGATCCGCATTTCAAACCAGGTTTCGACTTCCTCTTCGATAAACGGGGAGCTGGCGAAGCGGCGACGAGTGAGTATGCGCAAGCCGTCGCCTCGTTTAATCGCAGGCATAGCGACAAAATCGGACGCTGTGCGATCGTCGTTCACGGCATGCTGGCGTTCGGGATGAGCCGCATGACTGAGGCCTATTCTCCAAAGGACCGCGTGCGCGTCTTTACCGAGATGGACGAAGCCCGTGTGTGGCTGCGCCGGGGACGGAAGTCCGGTCCGCTGGCCGACGCTGCGTAGAAGACGCGGTGAGGCTTATCGGCGGAGCTTGGGATCGTCGGCGCGAACGAAGTAGAGATCCGCGACTTTTTTACGCTCGATGCGTTCCGGCGAGCCGGCGAGATCCACAGTGACGCTGTCCGCGTCGGTGCTCACAACTTCGCCGGTGCGCACCTTGTTCGGGCCGTAGTAGAGGGTCACACCCGGGACGACCGCGTCGCCGCTGGCTTTCACCCACTTCGCATCCTCCGCGCTCGGCCGGGGAGTCGCGTGGGCACCAGCCGTTCCGTAACGGCCCGCAAAATATTTGAAGGCGCCAAAGCCGAGGCCCGCGGCGATGAGCAGGGCTAATCCCATCGCGGCAAAACTCGGGCCGGAAGGAGCGGGGGAAGTGGGCGGGGAGGAACTCGAGGGCGTCATCGTTTTGGGAGCTTTCCGACGAGAGCAAAGACGCGAGCAGTCAGCAAGAGGAGGTTTGTTGAACGGAGATCGCAAACGAAAAACACCTTTTCGTTTGGGTGCACGACTCCTTCATGCGCGTGCCGCCGCGATTTTCCGTCGCTCCGAAGTCGCTTCTCTGCGTCATAGGCGATCTTGTCCGTCCTTTCGCCGTCGGCACAATTGGGCTTGGCAGGCGCTCCCTTCGTTACGACGAATACGGTCGTGAAACCCGGCACGTTCAACTTCTGGATCGATCGCAAGACCAGCCCAGGCGCTTTTGCCGAGGGGCAGCGTCGCCGATGGGCGACATTCCCGATCGAGGACGAGACCTGCGTGGTGCACTCCGATGGACCGATGCTCACCGCCACTCTGCGCATGGGCATGTCTGACTCGATCCAGCTTTTCCGGATTCCGTTTTCTCCCGCGCTGACGCGCCGGCATCTGGTCACGATCGGATGGCGCAAAGGTCGCATGAAGGTGCTTCTGGATGGGAAGCTGTTGGCGGAGGTTCCGTTGGAGGCAGTGAACGAAGCCAACCCGTTGTCCGCAGTCGCCTTGTCCACTCCGACGCTGCTGCTTCTCCTGCTGGCTGGGTTGATCCCTTCGTTCGGGCACGCTCATGCGGGCGGTCGGCAGGCTCAGGGGGGCCTGCATGGCTTTAGCCATCCGATGGGAGGCCTCGATCACCTCTGCGTGATGCTGGCCGTCGGAGTCTGGGCGGCTCAACGCGGTGGACGGTCGCTCTGGCTGTGGCCGCTCATGTTCGTTTGCATGACCGCGGTCGGCGGCCTGCTCGGCATGACGGGCATGGCTGTTCCACTCTACCACGAAGGAATCGTCGCCTCGGTCCTGGTGCTCGGAATCCTCATCGCGTCCGCCGCGAGATTCTCTCTGGCGGCGGGCAGCGTCATGGTTGGCCTGTTTGCGATTTTCCATGGCTACGCTCACGGCATCCATGTGGAGCCCGGAGCCTCCGGTCTGGCCTATGGCGCGGGTTTTGTATTCGCGACGGCCCTGCTCCATGTGATGGGAATTTCGACGACTCTTCTAGTGCAGCGCCAGGGGCAGACGTCGCTCATGCGCTATGCCGGTGGGACGCTCGCGCTGTGGGGAGTCTATCTCTGCCTCGCGTAGAATTCAGAACCGTTCGCGGCGGTTTTATTTTCGCAGCGAGAAAGCGAGCATGAGCAATGAAATGGCTACGAGCCACGAGCCGGCGACGCGGATGGCGATGGTGAGCCATTTCCGGCCGCTTTCGGCGGCCAGAGAGGTGTAGTAAGCGATATTGGCGAGGCCGACGCAAAGGCCGATCCAGGTCCCGATCAGGGTCTTGGCGCTCGAGTTCTGGCTGCCGGGATCGAGCCCGGAATCGAGCCCGATGGCGATGGCTGCCGCCACCGTCAGCACGCCCACCGCGGTCGGAGGCAGATCGCGATCCCATGCGACCATGCCACCGATCGCCAGGGCCAGCGCCACGAAAACCGGCACCGGGATCGTGCCAACCCAGTGCAAGGTGGTCATCGCGAGAGCAACGGCTGCCGCGGGCGCAAAGGCCATCGGCAGCGAGTTGAAATACCGCCTGAGCCGCTGCCCCATGAGTGAGCCAAGGCCGAGCAGCACGAGGACGTGCGCCGGGGTGACGAATGGATGCAGCACGCCGCCCAGGACGTCGTTGGCCCCCGGGAGCGGAAGATGGGCGTGCGCCTCGGGCGCCAAAAACACCGCGAGCACCAACGCCAGCCACCATGAACCGAGTCGTGAACTCAATCGTGTCACGGGTCTAGAGCACGCCGAACAAAAACCCAAAGCCCACGCACGCGATCGCCGCGCCACCCGTGCGCACGACGATCCGGCCCCACGGCCAGCGCACCAGCAAACCAAACGCGATGCCGCTCAAGTGCAGCAAGCCGGTCGCGATCACGAAACCTACCGCATAGGTCATCGCGTTGGCGGCATTCGGCATTTCCGCGCCGTGCGCGTGGCCGTGAAAAATGGCAAAGAAACCGACGATGACGCCCGCGACCCATAGCGGTGGTTTCGCGGCCAAAGCCACGGCCAGTCCGAGGAGAATTCCGGAGAGTGCAATGCCGGTCTCTACGCCGGGCAGTGGCACGCCGAGCACACCCAGCGCCCCGCCAAACGCCATCACCACCGGAAAGATCACGGGCAGCATCCACATGGCCGGAGCCCCGAGATACGCCCCCCACAACCCCACCGCAACCATCGCGACTATGTGGTCGAGCCCGGTGAGCGGATGATGAAAGCCGCTAAGAAAACCGCCCACGCTTTCCGATTCGGTGTGCGCGCTCGCGGTCAGCGGAAGGAAAAGCAAAAGTAGCAATGCGCCACGCTGGGAAGCGGCGGCGGACAGGAATTTCGGGTTCATGCTTCCGGATTGTAGGCAGGTCGCGCTTGGGCGGGAAAGACACAATCGGGTAGCACGCCGCCGAGCCGAGGCCACCTCGGCGCATCATCGATTCTTCATGCCCTCGCCATGCTCGCCGTGCTTGACGTGCCGCTCTGCCTGGCGTGTATTCGCGGAAATTCAGCCACCCGACCGGTGCGATGGTGGACGCTCCTTCCGGAACGTCCGTAGCCCCGGGATCGCACGTTTCGCTCGCTTTTCTGCGGTCGAACGAGCGCCACCCAACCTATCGCTCATGAAACTGAATTCACTCTTTTACAGCGCCCTTGCCGGGTTCGTTTTCGCAGCTCACGGGGAAGAAGCTATTCCGACGACTTTGTCCGAAGTCGTCGTCACCGGCAAAGCCGAGGATCTGCTCGGCACGGCGCCGGCGGCTTCGAAGGGCCAGGCCAGTGCGGAGGAAATCCAGTCGCGTCCTTATATGCGGCGCGGGGAAATTCTCGAAGTCGTGCCGGGAGTCATCATTACGCAGCACGCCGGTGGCGGGAAGGCCAATCAGTATTTCCTGCGTGGATTCAATCTCGACCACGGCACGGACTTCGCGATCGATATCGACGGCATGCCAGTGAACCAGCGCACGCACGCGCACGGGCAGGGTTATGCCGACCTGAACCTCCTCATCCCTGAACTGGTCGAGCGCGTGGATTACGAGAAGGGCGTGTATGCCGCGCGCAATGGCGATCTTTCCTCGGCTGGCGCGGCCCATTTCAAACTCTACGATTATCTCCCGCAGGGCCTCGCGACGATGACGTGGGGAGAGGATAACTACTGGCGCGGACTCATCGCCGATTCGTTCCATGTCGGCAAGGACGGCCACCTTACGCTCGCGCTCGAATACAATTACTACGACGGCCCGTGGGTGCTGCCGGAGCAATTCAGCCGTTGGAATGGGTTCGCGCGTTACTTTACCGGGGACAAGGACAACCACTTCGCGATCACCGCGATGGGCTACCATGGAGTGTGGAAATCGAGCGACCAGATCCCGCAGCGCGCCATCGTGGACGGGCGCATCCCGCGGCTCGGTAACGTCGATTCGCACGCCGGTGGCGATAGCGAGCGCTACAGCCTGCAACTCGACTGGCGGCGCACCGAAGGCGGTTCGCCGCTCGCGCCGGATGGGAAAGCCTCCGCTGGCAAGGAAAGCAAAGCCTTCAGTTCCCCCTCCGGTGGCGATGATGTGTGGCGCGCGAGCGCCTACGGCTTCCGCTACACGCTCGATCTTTTCTCGAACTTCACTTACTTCCTCGACAACCCTGAGCGGGGCGATGAGTTTGAGCAGGCGGAAGAGCGCTGGGTGGCCGGAGGGGAAGCCGCGCGCGAGTGGAATAATCGGAACTTTCTCAGCGCGATGACCGACTTCGTCCTTGGGGTGCAGACGCGGCATGACTGGATCGATCCCATCGGGCTTTACAAAAGCGAAGCTCGCCAGCGTTTTCACACCGTGCGCGAAGACCAGGTTTATGAAGGCAGCGTCGGCATCTTCGCCGAGGCTACTTCGCACTGGACCCCGTGGTTCCGCACCGTGGCCGGGGTCCGCGGCGACTATTTCTGGTTCGACGTCGCCAGCAACCACTGGCGCAACTCCGGCTCCGATTCGCGCGGACTCATCAATCCCAAATTCACCGCCATCTTCGGACCGTGGGCTGAGACGGAATTTTATCTCAGCGCCGGCACCGGTTTCCACTCGAACGACGCTCGTGGTGTGAATACCTCGCGCGACCCGGAAACGGGTGAGTTCGTCGAGCCGGTCGATCCGCTCGTGCGCACCTTCGGCTATGAAGTCGGCGTCCGCACGCAGATCGTGCCGAAGCTCACCCTGACTGCGGCGTTGTGGTGGCTCGATAACGATAGTGAACTCGTCTATGTGGGCGACGCCGGCACGAACGAACCCGGCCCCGCCTCGCGCCGCTACGGCCTCGAAGTGGCCGCGTATTATCGCCCCGCCGATTGGTTCACGCTCGATGCCGAGTTCGCCGCCACCCATGCGCGTTTCCGCGACGCAGGTGGGTTCGACCGCATCCCCGACAGCGTGCCGTGGATGCTCAATGCCGGTCTCACACTCGGGAAGGAGACGGGACTTTTCGGCAGCGTGCGCGCCCGCATCTTCGACCAGCGGCCGCTCGTCGAGGACAACTCGCTGAAGGGCTCCGACAGTGTGCTCTTCAACGGCGTGGCCGGTTATCGCACCGAGCGCTGGGAAGTGGCCGTCGAGTGCCTGAACATCTTTGATCGCGAAGACAACGACATCGAATACTTCTACACTTCGCGCCTCCGCGGCGAGCCTGATGAAGGGATCGACGACATCCACCTGCACCCGACCGAACCGCGCACCTTCCGCGTCCGCGCCACGGTCAAGTTCTAGCCTGCGTCGCGGAGCGCCAGTCGCGCTGTCGGTGTCGGTGTGTGTGCACGCTGCGCTGGTGGCGCTGTTTTCGGTCCTCACGCTGGCGCGGTCGAATCGTGCGACGGGTGATCCGAAGGCAGTGGTGCCGAGTGTCACGTTCGGGCTGGTGGTGCCCGAACCGCCGAAGCCTTCGCCCCCCGAGCCTCCGCCCGCGGAGCCCCCTCCAGCTCCAGCGCCACCCGTGGCCGTAGTCGAGCCTGCCCCGATGCCGCCGGTCGATCCAGTCGTCACCACGGCCCTCAGCACCCCGGCGACGGTGCCGGTCCCGGCGGAGATCGCACCCGCGCGCACACCAGCCCCGGCATCGAAACCCAAACGCCTGATCGCTGCCCCGCCCCCGGCGAATCGAGGCGAACGCGGTGGAGAGGCCAACGTCACCGCCGCGCTGTGCACGTTTCGCGCAACCCCGGAATTCCCCACGGCGGCCCGGCTCGCGCGCCATCAGGGAACGGTGATCGTGCTCGTGTTGCTCGACGCAAGTGCCCGAGTCAGCGAGGTCCGAATCGCGAAAAGTAGCGGCTTTCCGTTGCTCGACGCCGCCGCGCAAAACGCTGCGCGCCGCTGCCGTTTTCGCCCCGCCACGCGCGGCGGCGCTCCCATCGCGAGCGAAGTGCGCGTGCCTTATACGTTTCGCTTGGATCGGTGATTGGGAAAACGGCGGATTGGAGTCCAGCCTTCCGGCGGCGGAAGGTGGTGGCTCACCGCGCTCCGCGGATCTCCCGCAGTGCGCTCCACGTTTCCTTTGTGCGCCACGCGGGTGACTCGAGCTGTGCGTCCCACAGAGCCGCGCCGAGCCCGAGTTCACGCAAGGCGCGCAGATGCTCGGGCGCCTTGCTGCCTTGCCAGGTCGCCTCATTTGCCGGCACGCCGATCATCAATTTAGCCGCATGTTCGCCAGCCGCTTTTTTCTGCGCCGCAAAAGCACGCCAGCCGTCAGCCTTCGCGCCGGTCTCTTCGTAGCCCATCGTGGTGAGCGCATCGACCAGCGGGAGCAGCGACTTCCACCAGGTCTGGTTGGGCGCGTTCCAGATGTAGGCAAAGCTGTCCACCGTGAGGGCTAGATCCGCCGCTTTGCAACGCTGCGCGAGATCGGTCACGAACCGCACGAAGGCGTCGCGGTCGGCATCGAACGAACCGTTCCCTTCCAAATCGATATCGATGCCATCGAGGTCGAGTCGCTTTGCTTCGGCGACGAGCGCGGTGGCGAAGGCTTCGCGATGATCGGCAAACGCCGCCCGTGCGAGAGCCCAGTCCCATTGCTCCACACCGTTATAGACGCACAGCATCACGCGCACACCGTTCGTGTTGCCCCATTGGCGGAAGGCCTGAATCGTGGCGTCGTCCATCGGCCCGTATTTTTGCACCCGCTCGACGCCGCCCGCTTTCGTCGGGGTCCAGAATTGCAGACCGAGATGCGTCACGGCATCCTGCATCTTCACTCCGCCCAACGACTCACCCAGCCGCGCCTTCGCCTTCGCAATCCCATAAGGCGGCACCCAGGTCATGACCGGATGTTTGTATTCGGGAAATTCAGCGAACGCCTTCACGATTAAAAGGGACGCGGCCAGGGCCGCCGGGAAAAAGCGCATGGTGTGGACTATAGAGCAGCGATTTGAGATGTCGCGTCGGGGAGTGTGCGGGCGGATGACGAGGGTAACATCGTGCAAAACCCACACACTTTCCGGCAGATACCCAAACCTAAGCCTCTGTGGCACCATTCGGTTTCCCTTACCAAGCACGGCACCCAATGCGAGCCACGTCCGCCTTTCTCCTCCTCTGCGCCGGCCTTCCCGTTTTCGGACGGGCGGCCACGATCGATTTTGCCCGCGATATTCAACCGCTCTTCGCGGAATATTGCCTGGAGTGCCACGGGCCCGACGACGCCAAGGGCGGCCTCGTGCTCACCACCCGCCAGGCCGCGCTGAAGGAGCTCAAGAGCGGCGACCACGCGGTCGTGCCGGGCAAGGTGGAGGAGAGTGCGCTCATCTCCCGCATCCTCACGACCGATCCGGACGATGTGATGCCGCCGAAGAAAAAGGACAAGCGGCCCAAGCCTGCGGAGATCGAACTGATGAAGCAGTGGATCGCCCGCGGCGCGGAGTGGAGCGTGCACTGGGCTTATCGGCCTATCGCGCGACCGGTGGTTCCGAGTTCGGAGTTTCGGGTTTCGAAATCGGCCTCGAATCCCATCGACGGGTTTGTGGCTGCGAAACTTGCGGAGAATAAGATCACGCCCTCGCCGGAAGCCGACCGTTACACCCTCGTCAAGCGCGTCTATTACGACCTGCTCGGCCTGCTGCCGACGCCTGGGGAGGTGGATACCTTTGTGAACGATCAATCGCCCGACGCTTACGCGAAGCTCGTCGATCGGGCGCTGGCCTCGCCGCACTTTGGCGAGCGCTGGGGCCGCCATTGGCTCGATCGGGCGCGCTACGCCGACAGCGACGGCTACGAGAAAGACAGCCCGCGTCCCGAGGCGTGGCGGTATCGGGACTGGGTGATCGATGCGGTGAACCGTGACATGCCGTTCGACGAATTCACCATCGAACAACTCGCCGGAGACCTCCTCCCGAATGCCACCCCCGAGCAGGTGCTCGCGACGGCGTTTCATCGGCAGACGCTTACCAATCGCGAGGGCGGCGTCGATCAGGAGCAGTTCCGCAATGAAGCGGTCTTCGATCGAACGGAAACGACCGGTAGTGTGTGGCTCGCCCACACCGTCCTCTGCGCACGCTGTCACAATCACAAATACGACCAGATCGCGCAGGCGGAATACTATCGGTTCTTCGCCTTCTTCAATAATGCCGACGAAACCATGGCGAAGGTCGGCACCTCGGACGCAGCGCTGAAGGAGTTCGAGACCAAGAACGCCGCACACGCCGCGAAGCTGCGGACGTATCGTGACAAGCTCGCGAAGGCGCAGGCGCCGCTGTTCGATCGGTTGCTCGATTGGGAAAAGGAAACCTCCGCCCGACTCAAGACTGCCTCGAAGAACAAGCCGCAGACGCAACCACTCAAGATCGCTTCGTCGAAAAGCGCGGTCGGCGCCCGGCTCACGCTGCTCGACGACGGTTCGGTGCTCGCCGGCGGCGAAGCGCCGAAGAAGCAGGAGAAAGAAACTTATACCCTCGAGGCGGACCTGCCGGCGGGGCTGGTGAGCGCGCTGCGGCTCGAAGTGTTGCCCGACGATTCGCTGCCTGGAAAAGGTCCGGGGCGTAGCAATGCGGGGAACTTCGTGCTCTCCGAACTCATGGTGCACAGCGGCTCTTCAGAGGTTGAATTCCATTCCCCGAAAGCCGATTTCAGCCAGAAAGGTTTCGCTCCAGAGGGCGTGCTCGATGGCAAGACCGACACCGGCTGGGCGGTTAGCGGCGGCACGGGGAAAGCTCATCAGCTCACGCTGCAACTCGTGCGCCCCATCGATGGGGCAAAGACGCCGCGCGTCACCGTCACGATGACGCAGGCTTACGGGAAGGAACATACCATCGGGCACTTCCGCCTCGCCGCGGTCGTGGGCGAAACGGATGAAAGCATTGTCCCTGCGGAGTTGAAGCGGCTCGTCGCGACCGGGTCCGAAAAATGGACGAACGAGCAACGGCAGGAAATCGTCGATTGGCTGACGAAGTTCGATCCCGCCGCTTCCGCCGCCGCTGCTGAACTGGTCAAAGTCGAAGCCAGTGGACCGAAGCCGCCCATCATGGATGTGCGCGTGCTGACGCAGCGCCGCAGTCCGCGCGAGACGCACGTCTTCCACCGGGGTGAATTTCTTTCGCCCGCCGAGGCCGTGCAGCCTGGCACCTTCACCATTCTGCCGCCGCTCAAGCCGCGCGAGACCGCCGCGCAGCCCGATCGTCTCGACCTCGCGCGCTGGATCATGAGCCCGAACAATCCGCTCACCGCGCGCGTGGCCGCGAACCAGATCTGGATGCACCTCTTCGGCGATGGCCTCGTGCGCACGCCGGGCGATTTTGGCGTGCGAGGAGAAAAACCCACGCATCCCGAATTGCTCGACTGGCTGGCCGCGGAGTTCCGCGACACCGGCTGGAGCCGCAAGCATCTGATCCGGCTCATCGTGAACTCCGCGACGTATCGGCAGCGTTCCGACACGCGCGCGGAATTGAACGACATCGACCCGCGTAATCTCCTCCTCGCGCGGCAGAACCGGCTCCGCGTCGAAGGCGAAATCGTCCGCGACCTGCACCTCGCCGCGAGTGGCCTGCTCTCGCACAAAGTCGGCGGGCCGAGCGTGTATCCGCCCATGCCGCCGGAGATCGCCGCCCTGAGCTACGCGAATAATTTCAAGTGGGCCGAGAGCAAGGGTGAGGATCGGTATCGTCGCGGCATGTATACCTTCTTCAAGCGCACCGCGCCGTATCCGGACTTGATGACTTTCGATTGCCCTGATGCGAACGTAGCATGCATCCGCCGCGCCGTTTCCGATACGCCGCTCCAGGCGCTCACCACGCTGAATTCGGACACTTTCAGCGAAGCGGCCCGCGCCCTTTCCAGGCAGGTGCTCAAGTCCGGCGGCGACGACAACGCCCGGCTCACGCAGGCCTTCCGCGATTGCCTCGTGCGCCCGCCGCGCTCCCAGGAATCCGCTGCGTTGCTCAGCCTCCTCAACGACGCCCGCGCCTACTACGCCACGCACGCCGACGACGCGAAAAAAGTCGCCGGCGACGCCGAGTCCGCCGCGTGGACGAGTGTCACCCGCATCA
Source organism: Chthoniobacteraceae bacterium (assembly GCA_044226525.1). Lineage (GTDB taxonomy): Bacteria > Verrucomicrobiota > Verrucomicrobiia > Chthoniobacterales > Chthoniobacteraceae > VFJQ01. Next base: position 372,820 of record JBGAGV010000001.1, read on the forward strand.
TCCTGAACACCGACGAAATCATCACCCGGGAATAACCCATCTCGTCATGAACCCACTCTCCGAAGCCGTCCATCTCGCCCGTCGCGACTTCCTCACCACCACCGCGAATGGCCTCGGCATGCTCGCGCTGGGCTCCCTGCTGAACGACGACGGCCTGTTCGCCGCGTCCACGCCCGTGAACGCAAACGCGGACCCGCTGACGCCGAAGCCGACGCACTTCGCGCCGCGTGCGAAGAATTGCATCTTCATCTTCATGGAAGGCGCGCCGAGCCAGCTCGACCTCTACGATCCGAAGCCGAAGCTGAACGAACTCAACGGCAAACCGCTGCCGGAATCGATGACGAAGAACGTGCGGTTTGCCTTCATCAAAAAGGAATCGGCCGTGCTGCTCGGTTCGCCGCGCAAGTTCACCGCGCACGGACAGAGCGGCATGGTCTTTAGCGACCTGCTGCCGCACCTCGCTTCGTGCGCCGATGACCTCGTGCAGGTGCGCTCCATGCACACCGACCAGTTCAATCATCACCCCGCGCAGCTCCTCCTCGCGTGCGGGCGGGCGACCTTCGGCCTGCCGACGATGGGTGCGTGGCTCACCTACGGTCTCGGCAGCGAATCGCGCAATCTGCCCGGCTACGTCGTGCTCACCGCCGGACGAGGAGGCAGCGCGGGGGCTTCGATGTGGCAATCGGGCTTTTTGCCCAGTGTTTATGCGGGTGTGCCCTTTCGTAATCAGGGCGATCCCGTGCTCAATTTGCGCAACCCAGACGGCCTGCCCGCGGAGCTTCAGCGCAAGGGTCTCGATGTCCTCGCGCAGCTCAACCAGCAACGCTTCGGCGAAATCCGCGACCCGGAAATCGCTTCACGCATCGCCGCCTACGAACTCGCCTTCCGCATGCAGAGCGCCGCGCCGGAGCTGATCGATCTCTCCGACGAAAAACCCGAGACGCTCGCGATGTATGGGGTCAATCGCGAAGAGCCGCCGATCAAGGCAGCGCGCGCCGGTGGCCCGGGCCAATACAAAAACTACGCGATGAACTGCCTCCTCGCGCGCCGGCTCGTCGAGCGCGGCGTGCGGTTCGTAAACGTGATTCACGCCTCGTGGGATCACCACTCGAACCTCGATAATGAGCTCACTTTCAACGCCGGCATGGCCGATCAGCCGATCGCCGCGCTCATCAAGGATCTCAAGCAGCGTGGCCTCTTCGACGAGACGCTCATCGTTGTGGCCGGTGAATTTGGCCGCACACCGCTGGGCGAAAATCGCGGCGGAAGCAGCAACGTGACGGGGCGTGATCATCATCCATCCGCGTTTACCATTCTCATGGCCGGCGGCGGCCTCAAAGGCGGCCTCACCTACGGCGAGACCGATGAACTCGGTTGGGGCATCACGCGCGATCCCGTGCACATCAACGATTTTCACGCCACGATGCTGCACCAGTTCGGCCTCGATCACCTCCGTCTCACGCACCGTTTCCAGGGCCGCGACTTCCGCCTCACCGACGTGGCCGGAAAGGTCGTGCAGCCGTGGCTGGGGTAGCTCGGCTCTCCAGAGCCGAGTGGAGACGCGTGATGGGGGAACGGAGCCTCGGCTCAGGAAAGCCGAGTTGCGTCAATATCGCCACGCCCCGAGGCGGCCCACAAAATCCTTCAGCCCCTGCTGCTCGCTGGAGAGTTGGTTCCAGCCGTGATGGCAGAGATTTCCCAGCACGCCGAAGAGCGCGAAGTCCGCATACACCGGCGCGGGGCCGAGCAGAAAAGGATAGTGCCGCAGCGTCATTTCGCAGCGCTGGAGCAATCGGTCCAATTCCGCGCGGAGAGTGGCAGCGTCGCGTGTCCACTGTTCGATGCAGCCACGCCCGAAGCGTCGCTCCTTGTGCCGCACCACCATGGTCCGCGCGACGACGTCTTCCATCTGCGGGATGTAGCAGATGTCCGCGAGCTTGAAGGTGCGGGCCTCGACGGCGTCCTCGATCCATTCGGTGAGGCAGAGATTGCTGGCGGAAAACTGCTCGGGAAAAAGCCGCCCGCGGCCCCACGCCGCATCGACGTAGCGCGCCACGTCGAGCGAATCGCCCGTGCTTTCGTAAATCGCCGTTCCATCGTGCACGACGACCGGCACCTGATAGTAGGCGCCATTCGTCAGGCGGATGATTTCGCTGCGGTCCCAGTTTGGCACGTCGCGGAGTTCGAAATCGACGCCGAGCGCGACGAGCGCCTGTCGAATCGGAATCGCGTAGGGACTGTGCGGCATGGAGTAGAGGACGACGCTCATCGAGATTTAGGATTGAAGCTTAGGATTTGGGATTTGCGAGATTCAACCGCGAACTCGCCCCCACCCAGAATGCGGCATCTTTCCGCTTGCCGCCTCGCGTCCGATTTCTAGCCTCTCCGCTCCTTTCTCCGCAACACACACACACCTCCCGTATGCCCGCCAAAACGAAGAAGCCCGCCGCCAAAGCTCCCGCGAAAAAGAAACCTGCCGCCGCCGCTGCCGCCGCGCCGGGTGCGGAGCTGCCGAACAATTTTCCCAAGCTGCACAATGCGATGTGGCCGGGTCTCGTGGGCAAAGGCTCGCCGGGTGCCGAGCCGTTCATCGATCTCGACACGATGCTCGACCTCACCGCGAAGGCCGAGGTCAACGGCGTGAAGTTCGACGGCGTCGATCTCTTCCTCTACGATCCGCACATCTCGATCGATCTCGACGACGACGGCATCAAGAAACTCGCCGACAAGATTCAGGCGAAAGGTTTTGAAGTCGGTTCGGTCGTCGCGCCGGTGTGGTTCGACGGTTCCGCGATGGGCAACGAGCAGCAGCGCGCGAACTGGGTCAACGCGGTGAAGAAGGCCTGCCGTATCGCGAAGAAACTGCGCCAGCTTGGCATTCGTCCCGGCGGCGTGGTGCGCATCGACAGCGCCGCAGGCGTGCACGATTGGGCGAAGGATCCGAAGGGCAACACCAAGCTCATCGCGCAGACCTTCAAGGAAGGGGCGAAGGTCGCGAAGGACGCCGGCGAGAAGCTCGCGGCCGAAGGCGAAATTTGCTGGGGCGCGATGCACTCGTGGAAATGGATGCTCGCGCTGCTCGAAGCCGTGGGGCAGCCGAAGGTCGTCGGCTTCCAGGCCGACATGGCGCACACCCTCCTCTACACGCTCGGCTACAACGCGCCCGAGCACCGCATCGTGCCGAAAAATTTCCACTGGGAACCCGCCGTGTTCCACGAGGCGATGCAGAAGATGACCAAGGCGCTCCGTCCGTGGACCATCGACTTCCACGTGGCGCAGAACGACGCCACCGTGAAGGGCTCCGGCTCGCACGACAAGACCGGCAAGCACTGCATGGCCACCGACCCGAACGGCAAGCTCAACATCGCTCGCGACGCCGGTTACTGGATGCGCGACGACAAGGGCAAGGTGACGAAGAAATTCCGCCACATCTGCTGGGACGGCTGCATGTTCCCGAACGAAGTGCTCAACCGTCAGCAGACCTGGAACGACATCCTCGCTGCGATGATCCAGGTCCGCGAAAACCACGGTTGGCGCGCGTAAGCATCGCGCAAAGCTCCGTCAGTTACTTTGCCACGGCGGCTGTTCACTCAGCCGCCGTTGGCGTTTGAGGGGGGCGCTTGCCGGGCGGGTGCGTGACTGAAATGCTGCCGCGCTCTTTTGTGGCCACGCGAAAAGAGCGGACAGGCCGCATGCGTGCGGATAGGAACGAACGCTCCCCGATGAAAACGCCGCTCCAGCTTCTTCTTCTCGTCGTATTTGTGGCCCTCAGCTTATCTGGCGCCGCCGCTCAACCCCGGCCGAATATCATTTTCGTGATGGCCGACGACATGGGGTGGGGGCAGACCGGTTATCGCGGACACCCGGTGCTCAAGACGCCAAATCTCGATGCGATGGCGGCCCATGGATTGCGGTTCGACCGATTTTATGCGGGCGCGCCGGTCTGTTCACCAACAAGGGCTAGCGTGCTCACCGGGCGCACGAATGATCGCTGCGGCGTGCTCACGCATGGTTACGCGCTCCGCTTGCAGGAGAAAACGATCGCGCAAGCGTTGCGCGCGGCGGGCTACGTGACCGGACATTTCGGCAAATGGCACCTCGATGGCTTCAAGGGGCCAGGCGCGCCGATTCTCGCTTCGGACCCGCGAAATCCCGGTGCGTTTGGCTTCGATGAGTGGCTGTCGGTCACCAATTTTTTCGATCAAAACCCGCTGATGTCGCGACAGGGGAAGATCGAGGAATTCACCGGTGACTCCTCGGAAATTGTCATGACGGAAGCGCTGAAGTTTGTGGAAAAGCATCATGCGGGTTCGAAGCCGATGTTCACGGTGATCTGGTTCGGTTCACCGCATGGGCCGTGGCGGGCACTGCCCGGGGACAAGGAGCGCTTCGGTGATCTCAACGAAAAGTCGGCGAATCACTACGGCGAACTCGCAGCGATGGATCGCAGTATCGGCGTGCTGCGCCAGCGGTTGCGCGATCTCGCCCTCGCCGACCATACGATGCTCGTCTTTTGCAGCGACAACGGCGGCTTGCCGGGCATTACGCCCGAGACGGTTGGCGGCCTGCGCGGATTCAAGGGTTCGGTCTTTGAAGGTGGGCTGCGCGTGCCGGGAATCATCGAGTGGCCATCCGTGATCCAGCCGCGCGTTACCCATTATCCCGCCTGCACGATGGACCTGTTTCCGACCGTCGCGGATATCCTCGGTCTGCCGCAGGATGTTCTGCTCAAGCCCACCGATGGCGAGAGCCTGCATCCGCTCTTTGCGGGTGAAGTGAGTGAGCGTCGCCAGGCGATACCGTTCCGTTTCGAAAAGAAAGCAGCGCTCGTCGATAACCGGCACAAGTTGCTGACCGAGGATCTGAAACGCGGAAATTTTCAGCTCTACGATCTTGAAGCCGACCCGAAGGAAACGCACGACCTCAGCGCCGAGCAGCCGGAACTTGCCGCGCGGATGAAGACTCAACTGCTGAAGTGGAACGAAACGGTCGAGGCGAGCTTCGCCGGGAGGGACTACCCCGAGGGGAAGGTTACACCGCCAGATCCACGCTCGATCGCGTGGACGGAGCATCCCAGCTACAAGCCCTTTCTCGCGGAGTGGGCGAAACGCTGGGAATACGAAGGCGCAATCAAATCCGCCGGCAAGGCCAGCGCCAAAAAGGACGAATAATCCGATCTTCCAAATCGGACAGAAGCGTGGTTACTCCCGCGCCGGGCCGGGCGGGACGGGGAGCATGTCGAAACCTTCGTTTTTCTCCGCGAGATAACGTGCGGTCCATTCGCTCGGCAGCAGCACGACCCACGCACCACGATTGTCTCGGGCGAGGGTGGAGCCAGTGGGCAGGAGTAACTGGGGGCGCGGAGCCTCGGCCGAGCGGGCCTCGCTGGACGGGTTCTTTTCCCGCACCCAGCGCACGAGGCTCCACGGCGCCGACTCCGAGCGCGACTTGGCGCCGTATTCCGTCTCGAGACGGTATTGCAACACGTCGAATTGCAGCACCCCTACCGCGCCCAGCAGCGGGATGCGCACCGGGGAGTCGGGCAGTTCATACGATTGCGCGACCCCTTCCTTCAGGAGCTGCGCGAGTCCTTCGCGGAAGCGTTTGAAGTTCGAGGCGGTGTCGTTGTGCAGGTAGATGAACGTCTCCGGCGCAAACCGCGGCATTTCGTCGAACGACACGGCGGGATCCTCCGCGAGCGTGTCGCCGATGTGCAGGTCGTAGTTGCCCACGATGCCGACGACATCGCCGGCGAAGGCTTCATCTACCGTCTCGCGTTCGCGGGCGAAGAGACGCTTGGAGTTCGAGAGCCGCAGGCGTTTGCCGCTGTTCGCGTGCTGCACGCTCATGTCACGCCGGAAGACGCCCGACACGATGCGGATGAAGGAAACGTGATCGCGATGCTTCGGGTCCATGTTGGCCTGAATCTTGAACACGAAGCCGGAGAATCCCGGTGCTTCGGGCGCGACGAAAGAACCTCCGCTGCGTCGGCCCGCGGGGGGCGGGGCGAGAGTGAGGAAGCGCCGCAGCAACAGCTCGACGCCGAAGTTATTCATCGCGCTGCCGAAGAAGACCGGCGTCACCTTGCCCGCGCGCACTTCGGCCAGATCGAACTCCGTGCCGGCGCCTTCGAGCAGGCCGATTTCCTCATGGAAACGCGCATACACATCCGGACTCATCGCCTCGCGCACCATGTCATCTTCCGCACTGGCAACCTCGACGGGGGCTCGGTATGCGCCGCCGGAGGTCCGCTCGAAAAGGTGCACTTCACGCGTCTCGCGATCGTAGATCCCGCGAAAATCCGGCCCGCTGCCGAGCGGCCAGTTCATCGGCAGCGCTTGCAGACCGAGCACGCGCTCGAGTTCGTCGAGCAATTCGAGCGGCGCGCGCGCGGGCCGGTCGAGTTTGTTCATGAAGGTGAAGATCGGCACGCCGCGCTGGCGGCACACCTCGAAGAGCTTCAGCGTCTGCGCCTCGATGCCCTTGCCCGCGTCGATGACCATGACTGCCGCATCCACCGCGGTGAGCACGCGATAGGTGTCCTCCGAGAAGTCCTTGTGGCCCGGGGTGTCGAGCAGGTTCACCACGCATCCGCCGTATTCGAATTGCAGCACCGTGGAGGAGACCGAGATGCCGCGCTGCTTCTCCAGTTCCATCCAGTCGCTCGTGGTGGCGCGCTGATTTTTCCGCGCCGTCACGCTGCCCGCGAGTTGCACCGCGCCGCCGTAGAGCAGGAACTTTTCGGTGAGCGTCGTTTTACCGGCGTCGGGGTGCGAGATGATCGCGAAGGTCCGTCGCCGGGCGATTTCGCGCGTGGCGCTGTCCGACAATTGGAGCGGTTCGAGAAGAGGATCTGGCATGAGTGACGGAATGGAAGACGTGGCGTGGGGCGAGGCGACGAAGTGCGAAATCCAAAGAAGTCCGCACCTGAGCGACACCCGAACCACAACGACCGCCGGGCATCGGCTGGGGACGCTACGGTGGACTCAGCCGCGATGGCGGTGCTGAACCACCCGCGCTGACCAAACTGGCAATGATCGGGTTCAAACTAGCCCAAGCGTTCGCTGCCCTGTGACTTTCCCGCAAGCGAAAACCCAAGGTTGCGGAAGGGTGTTTCGCCGCGGCGCTTTTCCGCGCTCCACCCTACCCAGGCTTCGAAAGTCCGACTGGCGAAGTTGCCGTCAGTTCGTGGGCAGAGCCGTTTCCTCGGTCCTTTCCTGCGGCGCATTCCTCGTGGAGGGCGCCGCCTTCAGTTGTTCCTTGGTCGGCAGTTTGCCGGTGCGGCGGGCCGTGGTGTAAGGACCGCTGGCCTTGGCTGGCGAATACATATCGCGGCGCGTGACCAGATTGTTGCAGGCGGCGAAAGCGAAAGCGGAAAGGATCAGCAGGGAGAAGGCAAATTTCACGGCGCCGATACGAGCAAAGCCTTTGCCAGCCTGAAAAGGCAAAAGTGCAGGATTGGCGCAAAAGTGGAGGGCCTGCGTGTCCTTTGCTATATAGACGGAACCGATTCGCACTTCCGAGAAAGAGCGGAAAATGAGAATTTGGCCCGATTTCTTCCCCGAAAGAGTCCCGAAAGACTTTTTTCAAGAGGGAAAGCTCCAAATTTCCCCTTAAAGAACTCCTGCGTAAACGGTAACAGCTTCGTTGTAATGGTTGGCTGGGCACCGCATTTGCTGTCTCAGGGAACGAGCTTTTTTAAGTCCCTCCCACTACGCCCATCGACCATGCCCGTCCTCCGCATCAAACTTCCCGATAATAAGGGTGAGATCGCCCACGTTCTCGCGGGTGAACGCATCACCATCGGACGGCGACCGGACAATACTATCCAGATCATCGATCGCACGGTCAGCGGGCACCATGCGGAATTGATCTCGGTTAATGGCCACTACCGGTTGCACGACCTCGGCTCGACCAATCTCACCTGTGTGGAAGGTCAGCCGATCAGCGATTTTCATCTGCATGAGACCTGCAAGGTCAGTTTCGGCACGGTAGAGTGCGAATTTACCCCGGAGACGCCCGTCAGCACGGCGGAGAAGTCGGAGGTCGTGCCGACTCGCGCGGAACTGGAGTTTCTGCGCCGCGAAAACCTCGATCTGCAGGCGAAGATTTCGGCGATGCAGAAGCAGATCGACATTCTGAGCAGCGCCCGTCTCATGACCAAGGAGACGCAGAATCTCGGCGTGCTCCCGGAGGTCCATAAACGCGTCACCCAGGAGCGCGACGAACTTCGCACCCAGAACGCCAATCTTCAGCTCGACCTCGAGCATCTTCGCGCCGACGTGGCTTCGCTGGCCCGTGAGCGCGATGCCTTGCGCCTCGCGTGGGAGACGGTGAAGCGCGATGGTGTCGCCGCCGAAGCCGCCGGCAGCCATCCGGTGCCACCCCCACCTTCCGCGACCTTTACTCCGCCGGCGGCCGCCGAAGCGGACGATCCGAGTATGGGCACGGTGCTCGCCGCGCCTCCTATCAGCGCGCCTCCCAAGGCGCCAGCTGGCTTGGCTGACTCCATCGAGCAGACGCGCGTGGCGCCCGACCATCGTGCGATGGCATCGGTGCTCACCAGCGCACCTGGCTGCTTGAAAAACATCCACGGCGCCCTCGAACAGCTTGCGACCGACGGCACGAATGACGAAGCCGCGGCTGCGCTGTCCACTCATACGCTCGCTCTCGCACAGACCGTGGCTCCGCTGACGGGGCATCCCGCTCAGCAGCTCGCCACTGCCTGCGTCGCGCTGGTGAAGGACTCCCGCACCCGCGCCGGCCGCATCGAGCCTTCCGTGGTCACGACCCTCAAGCAGGCGTGTGAGACCATCGCCGCCTTGCTCGACCCGCGCGCGCTCAAGAAAGTCAAAGGTCCGATTTCGCCGCGCACGCTCATTGTCGATGATGATCGCGACGTGGTCGAGACGCTTGATCGCTCCCTCAAGTCGGCCCATTTCCAACCGTCCAGTTGCTCGACCGCTGAGCAGGCCATCGATCTCCTCAAGCGCGAACGCTTCGATCTCGTTTTGCTCGACATCTCGATGCCGGGCCTGAGCGGCTTCGACTTGTGCGCGAAGATCCGCGAAACCACGACGAACAAAAAGACGCCCGTGATCTTCATGACCGGCGCCGATTCTGTCGAGAACCGCGCCCAGAGCAGCATCACCGGCGGCGACGATTTCCTCACCAAGCCGCTCAACATGTTCGAGCTCGGAGTGAAGGCGTCTTCCTGGGTCTGCCGCAGCCAACTGTAACGCTGCGCGGTCTCAGGTGGCAGGCGGAAGGTGATCATGGTCACGCGCGTTCGTTTTCAGAACGCGCCTCACCGGCCATGTGCCACGCGCCACCAGGCGCTTATCCGATCCACGTCTTCAGCAGTGCGCAGTCTTTCTTCATCTGCGCGATCTGCTCCGGCCCGTCGCCGTCGAGGTATTCGCAGTGCTGGCTGATCGGCCCGCGGTAGCCGGACGTCTTCAGCCAGTCGAAAAATTCCTTTCGCACCGCGCCCTGGCCCAGCGGACCCCATTTCGGATCGAAGCCGCCTTTTTTGCCGCGTTCCCAAGCGAAGTCCTTCACATACACGCACACGAACCACGGCATCATCAACCGCGCTTCCACCGGCCACGAGAGGCCGCCTTCGAGGGTGGCATGGCCGATATCGAAGCACACGCCGAGCGATTCAGGATCGACGTCCCGCACCAGCTCGAAAAGATCCCACACCGCGCAGCCCATCATCTTCGCGCCGCTGTGATTCTGCCAGCCCCCGCGCATGCCGAGCTGTTTGTTCAGCGCGGCCAGTTCGCGAGTCTGCGGTTTGATCGCGTCGATCTGCGCCTTGATCGGTTTGTCGAGATCGTAGCGCACAAAGCCCATCCGATAACGCGTGATCCCGAGCGCCTTTGCCGTGCGCAGCACCTTCTCGGCATGCGGCGTGTCGGGACCCACGATGTCGGTGGTAATGAGCCCCACCACGAGTCCGCGCTTTTTCAGCGCCTCGACCATCTTCGGCAGATCCTCCTCCACCCGCTCCGGCTCGATCTGTCCCTTCGCTCGCAGCGGCAGTTCGATACCCTGCCAGCCGACTTCGGCCACGACTTCCGCCGTGCGGTCGGGAGTCGTCTTTTGAATGCCCTTGGAAAAGTAAATGAGCGGCGAAAGCGCAGGGTTTTCCGCGCGAGCGGCGAAGGGCGCAGCGAGAGCCGCGGCACCGACCGTGCGAAGGAAAGAACGGCGGGAGTTGGGGTTCATGACCGGAGACTGGCGCACGCGTCCCGCGCAACGCGAGCCGGAATTGCGGTAGATTAGCGAGTCGTGGAGACCGCCACGTCGACTCCCACGCCTTTCGGTAGTCGCGGGAGCCCTTGCTCGGTCGCCACATAAACGTCACACAACTGTAACATTTCCACCGCGGATTCTGCCCCCCCGAGACTGCGCTTGGAATCCTGCCCATGAAACTGCTCCCCATTGTTTTGTTTTCTGCTTCCTCCCTTTTGCTCATCGGCTGTGCCAGCACTCCAATTACCGATCTGCCGGCGGTCGGTCCGCAACACCCTGCCAGGCAGGGAACCTTGGTCGTTTATTCCGCCACCGAGGAGCACAATGACGGTGACGTGCATTACTATCCGCACACCAGCTACGAGCTTTACTCACAGGCTGGCAAGCATTTGCGCAATGTCAGAAATCACCTCGGCCCGGCGGACGAAGCCCCTGCCGCGGTGCCGCTTCCGCCCGGAAAATACGCGATCATTGCCGAGTCGGAGACCCAGGGGTTGGTCCGAGTGCCGGTCGAAATCGCGGATGGCTTGTCCACGGTAGTCGATCTGGAGAAGCCCGGGCGCACCCGCTCGGTCTGGTGAGACATCGGGCAGCGTAATCCCACGCCTTTCGGTAGGTCAGCCCACCTTGTCTCGCGCGGTTACGTCGTCACACCATCGTCACCTAATCGTAACAATATAGCCCAGCCTAAGTTGTCCATGCGCTTTCTCCATTTCTCCATTCTCCATGCGTCGTGGCACCGAAAGGCGCTCATTCTGGCAGCCAGCACCCTGCTTGGCGGCCTCGGCTCCGCCGAAGACAAAAACGCCGCACCCGTCGTAGCCGCTGCCAAGGTCACGCGCGGCGAGATCTATCGCGAAGTTTCCTTCGACTCCGAGCTTCGCCCTTATCAGGAGGTCGAAGTGCACGCACGCGTCACCGGCTACCTCGAATCGCTCAAGGTGGATGCGGGTGATACGGTGAAGGAAAATCAGATCCTCGCCATCCTCGACGTTCCGGAGCTGAAGATCGAAATCGAAAATGCACTCGCCAGCCAGCGGCGGAGCAAGGCGGAGGTCGAGCGAGCGCAGGCCACTTACGACGAAGCCCACGCGGCTTACCTGCGCATCACCAAAACGAGCGCCGCCCAGCCGAACCTCATTGCGCAGCAGGACCTCGATGCGGCCAAAGCAAGGGACCGTTCCTCCTCCGCCGCGCTCGATGCCGCGACCGAGCAGGGGAACGTGGCCAGCAGCGAAGTGAAGAAGCTGCGCACCATGGCCGATTACACCCAGATCACCGCACCTTTCGCCGGAGTCATCACCAAGCGTTACACCGACCCCGGTGCACTCATTCAGGCCGGCACGAGTTCGGGCACGGTGCCGCTGGTCCGGCTGTCGCAGAACGACAAGCTCCGCGTCGTGTTCCCTATTTCCGTTTCGTATGTGGCGCGGGTGAAAGTGGGCGATCCCGTCGAAGTGCGCGTCGGCTCGATCAATCGCACCGTCTCCGGCACCGTCGCGCGTTTCAATCGCAAGGTCGAAACGGCCACGCGCACCATGGATGCGGAAGTGGACTTGGAGAACACCGACCTGAGCCTCATCCCCGGCGTTTATGCGACGACCACGGTGCGGCTAGACCGCCGTGCCGACGCCATCATCGCCCCGATCGAAGCGGTCACGCGCGACAAGAGCGGCGCGGCGTCGGTGTATGTGGTGAACCGCGACCTGAAAATCGAGGAGCGCGCGGTCACCGTGGGCACCGAAACGCCAACCCGTATCGAGATTCTCACCGGCGTGCAGCCGGATGAACTCGTGATGATCGGCAGCCGCACCCAGACCGCCCCCGGCCAGGTTGTGCAAGTGAAGATGGTGGACCCCGCCGGCGAGGCCGCTGGTCGCACGGCGAAAGCCAACTGATTGCGGCTTTCGCGCATGGTATCTCCGCTTTCCGCCTCACAACTCAGCGCGTTGCAAAATTTCGGCACCTGCACGGTGGCCAATGCCGTTGAAATTTTCGGCGTGCGCCTGCGCAACGAAGGCTTTGCCGATTCCACGGTGCGATGCCTCTCCGGTGGCCGGAAACCGATTGCCGGTTACGCCGCTACCGTGCGCATCCGCTGCTCGAATCCAACGCCGGATGGAAGCCCTTATGTCGATCGCACCGACTGGTGGAGCTACCTCCTCACCATTCCCGCGCCACGCGTCGTCGTCATCCAGGATGTCGATGAAGCGCGGGGCACTGGCTCGTTCATCGGCGAAGTCCACGCCAGCATTCTCAAGGCGCTCGACTGCGCTGCGGTGGTGACAGACGGGACCGTGCGCGACCTGCCCGAGGTCGAAGCGCTGGGGATGCCCATCTTCGCCACAGGCCTGGCGGTCTCCCACGCTTATGCGCACATTGTCGATTTCGGCGGGACGGTGGAAGTCGGCGGGCTGACGGTCAATCCTGGCGATTTGCTGCATGCCGATCTTCACGGCGTCCTGTCGATCCCGCGCGAAGTTGCGGCCGATTTGCCTGCCGCTGCCGAGACGATCGTGGAGCGCGAGCGACGCGTCCTCGACCTCTGCGCCTCTCCCGGGTTCACCCTCGAAAAGCTGCGCGCTGCCGTCGGGGGCATTTTCGACTGACCGGCCATGTCGCGCTTTTCCATCCGTTATCCCTATCTCATCGTCGTCATCTGCCTGATGACCGTCGTCATCGGCATCACCAGCCTCGTGCGGATGCCGGTGGATCTTTTCCCGGAAATCAAAATCCCGGTGGTGGTGGTGGCGACGTTTTACTCGGGCATGCCGCCCGAGCAGATCGAGCAGGATCTCACCGCTCGGCTGGAGCGTTTTTTTACGCTCGCCGGGGGTATCGAGCACATCGAGTCGCGCTCGCTGCTCGGCGTGAGCCTCATCAAAATCTACTTCCAGCCGGGGGCGAATGCGGACTCTGCGGTCAGCACCATTGGTAATCTCGCCATGGCGGAGCTGCGCCGGCTTCCGCCCGGCACCCTGCCGCCGGTTGTGCTCAAGTTCGACGCTTCCAGCCAGCCGGTTTGCCTCATCACGCTGAAAGGTGAGGGGATGAACGAGGCGCAGCTGCGCGACATCGGGCACTACAAGGTTCGCACGCAGGTCGCCACCGTGCCGGGTGCTTCGCTGCCCCAGCCGTTCGGCGGACGGTATCGGCAGATCATGGTTTACGTCGATCCGCTCAAGCTCGAAGCGCATCAACTCAGCGCCATGGACGTGGTCCGCTCGGTCAACGACGCCAACCTGATTCTCCCCGCCGGCGACGTCCGCATCGGTCCGTTCGACTACAATATTTACGCGAACAGCCAGGTCGAAACCGTGGACGATATCAATCGCATCCCGCTCAAGACGGTGGGGCAGTCGTCCGTGCTGGTCGGCGATATCGGCGAAGCCAAGGACGCCGCGCAGATGCAATACAACGTCGTCCGCGTGGACGGCCAGCGTTCCGCCTATCAACCGGTGCTGAGGCAGGGGGGTGATGCCAATACCATCGCCGTGGTGAACGGCATGAAGGAGGCCATCACCAAACTCGTCGATGTGCCCAAGCAACTCGTCACCAAGGTCGTCTTCGATCAGTCGATCTTCGTGAAGACCGCGATTACGAACCTCATCCACGAAGGGGGCATCGGTCTCGTGCTGACGGGGGTGATGATCCTCATCTTTCTCGGCAGCCCGCGCGCGACCGCGGCGGTCTTCCTTTCCATCCCACTTTCCGCACTGGCCACGTTCATCGTGCTCGCGTTTACCGGCGGCACGATCAACACGATGATTCTGGGCGGCCTCGCGCTCGCTTTTTCCCGCCTCATCGACAACTCCGTTGTCGTCCTCGAAAATATCTTCCGCCATTTGGAGATGGGCGAGACGCCCGAGGTCGCCGCGGAGAAAGGCGGTCGCGAAGTCGCGCTTCCCGTGCTCGCCGCCACGCTGACGACCGCGGTCGTGTTCTTCCCCGTCATGTTCCTCTATGGCGCGAGCCGCTACCTTTTCTCCGCGCTCGCCCTTGCAGTCGTGATCTCGCTCGCCGCGTCGTATTTCGTTGCGCTCACCGTTGTGCCGCTTTTTTGCGCGAAGCTCATCAAAAACGCGCACGGTCACGATCATGGCACGGCCCAGACAAAGCTCGGACGCTTCAACGCTTGGTTTAACGCGAAGTTTGAAACACTGCTCGATTATTACCAGATCCGCCTGAAGCGCTCGCTCCTTCGCCCCGCCGCCACGGTCATTTCGCTCACCGCCATTTTCGTGGTCAGCCTCGCACTTTATCCCTTCATCGGCGTCTCCTATTTCCCGCGCACCGATCCCGGCCAGTTCGTCATCAATCTCAAGGCCCAGTCCGGCACGCGGCTGGAGGCGAATGAGAAATTCATCGAGCAGGTGGAAAAAATCTGCCGCGAGGAAGTCAGCCAGGAAGATATCGACCTCATCGTTTCGAACATTGGCATCACGCCGGATTTCTCCGCGATCTACAACCCGAACGCCGCCCAGCACACCGCTGTCGTGCAGGTGAGCCTCAAGCCCGAGCACCGCGTCGGCAGTTACGAATACATGGACCGCGTCCGCCGTCGGCTCGCCAGGGACCTGCCGGAAGTCAGCGCTTATTTGCAATCCGGCAGCCTCGTCGATGCCATGCTCAATCTCGGTCAACCCGCGCCGATGGACATTCAGGTGAGCGGCTCGAACATGGCCGAAACGCACCGCACCGCTACGCAGATCGCGAGCAAGGTGCGCGCGCTGCCGGGCGTGAGCGATGTGCTCGTTCCGCAGGACATGGATTACCCGGCCATTCGTCTCGACCTCGATCGCAAGCGCATCTCCGAGCTCGGTCTCACCACCAAGGAAGTCGTGCAAAACATCATCACCGCGCTGCTCTCGAACGGTCTCATCGCGCCAACCTTCTGGGCCGATCCGAAGAGCGGCAACGACTACTACCTCACCGTTCAATATCCGGAGAATTACGTGAAGGACTTCGACATGTTGAAGGCCATCCCGATTCGCTCGCCGAGCCTCAGCAAGAGCACTCGGCTCGACGCCGTGGCCTCGATTCGCCACATCACCGGTCCCACCGAGGTCGATCACTATCAGATCCGGCGCGTCATCCATACCTACGTCGCCCCCGCGAAGGAAGATATGAGCCGCGTCATCAAGGGCGTGGAGAAGATCATCAAGGAAACCAAGGTGCCCGAAGGCGCGAGCATTGACGTGCGCGGCAGCGTCCAGAGCATGAACACTTCGTTCCGCACCTTCGGCCTCGGGCTGATCCTCGCCGTGGCGCTCGTTTACCTCATTCTCGTCGCACAGTTTCAGTCGTTTCTCGACCCGCTGCTGATCCTGCTCGCCGTGCCCACGGGCCTGACCGGCGTCCTGCTCGTCCTCTGGCTCACCGGCACGACGCTCAACGTCATGTCGCTGATGGGGATTGTGATGATGGTCGGCATCGTGGTGTCGAACAGCATCCTCATCGTCGAATTCACCCGCCGTCTGCGCGAGGAAGGCATGCCGGTGCGCGAAGCGGTCTCCACCGCCTGCCGCGTGCGACTTCGCCCGGTGTTGATGACTTCGCTTGCCACGCTCATCGGTCTTCTGCCCATGGCGCTCAAGCTCGGCACTGGCAGCGAAGCTTACGCTCCGCTGGCCCGCGCCATTATCGGCGGTCTCGGCGTGTCCGTGGTGCTCACGCTCTTCATCGTGCCGGCCGCCTATTTGCTCGCCCACGAGCGCAAGACGCCCCCGCCTTCCAAGCCCGAGCCCGAGGCGCAGCCCGAATTGCAAAGTCTCGCTTCATGATCCGCCGGGTTTCTCTTTTCGCGCTGTTTGGTTTTCTCGCCATCGCCCGCGCCGATAACGAGGCGCGGTCTTTGCCTCGCAGGATCACGCTGCCCGAAGCTCGCGAGATCGCGCTGCAAAAGCATCCGAAAATCACCGTGGCCGACCTGCGCACGCTGGCGGCGAAACAGGTCGTCGGCCAGGCCGGGGCGCAGTTGCTTCCGCAGATCACGGTGAATCTGGGTGGCGCCAAGGCTGGCGAAGATGACGCCCGCATCGTCACGAGCGCCTTGCCCGTTTCCAGCGTGCTCGAACGTGCTGGCGGCGGCGTAATGGTCTCGCAGCTCATCACCGATTTCGGAC
The DNA here is from genome assembly GCA_044226525.1 of Chthoniobacteraceae bacterium. Lineage (GTDB taxonomy): Bacteria > Verrucomicrobiota > Verrucomicrobiia > Chthoniobacterales > Chthoniobacteraceae > VFJQ01. Next base: position 389,205 of record JBGAGV010000001.1, read on the forward strand.
GCACCTGGCACCTGCGCAACAGCAGCAAACTCAAGGCGGGCGCGGAGGAGTTCAACGCGCAAGCGACCCGCGCGCAGATCCTTCTCCAGGTCGATGGTGCCTACTACGGCGCGCTCCAGGCGCAGGCCCTCCTGCTCGTGGCCGATAGCACCGTGCAGACGCGCCGTTTTCTGCGCGACCAGATCGCCATGCTGGCGAAAAATCAGCTCAAGTCCGAACTCGATGCCAGCTTCGCGGAGATCAACTACCAGGATGCCGTCCTGCTTCGCTCCAAGGCTTACAACGACGTCCAGTCCGCCTTCGCCACGCTCGCCGCGCTGCTCGACGAACCGCAGACGACCAACTACCGGCTCGCCCCGCCCCCCTCGTCAAATGCCCTCCCGAAGAACATCACGAACCTCATCGCGCAGGCCATGCAAAATCGCCCGGACCTCCAGCGTTTCCGCCTGGAAAGTAAAAGCGCGAAAGAGTTCGCCCGCGCCGAAACCGCGCTGAGTTTCCCGACCATCAGCGCGCAAGGCACCGCTGGCCTGCTCCCATGGCACGACGACGCGCTGAATGAGTCCTACGCCGCCGCCGGTTTTGTCGTGAGCTGGCCATTCTTCACCGGCGGCTACAACACGGCCCGGCGCAAGGAAGCCGACTTTCGCGCCAAAGCCGCCGAGGCGACCGTCCACGACGAGGAGAACAGTGCCATTCGTGAAGTGCGTCTCGCCTGGCTGGCCGCCACCAACGCGCAGGAGCGGATCGACATCACGAGCAAACTCTTCGACCAGGCCTCGCGCACCCTCGCCCTTGCCCGTGCCCGTTACGACGCCGGCAGCAGTTCCATCGTGGAGCTGAGCCAGTCACAACTGAACCTGACTTCGACCGAGATCACTCACACCAACGCCCGCTACGAATACTTCGTCCGGCGTAGCCTGCTCGACTACCAGATCGGCGCCCTGCGGTAGGCGCGCGGCCGCTCTCAGGCGGATGGTCATTCTGAGCGAGGTCCACGTTGCCGCAGGTCCTCCCATGGAGCCTCGCCGCGACGGTGCGATCAATAACCGGACAGCGGAACGCTCGCGAAATCGCAGCAAAAGGAAAATGTTCCTCTGTTGTTTTAAATCATACTTGACGAGTATTGATTTAAAAGGCTACTAGGTTGGTATTCTTTTCCAAACATGCACTCGCCTTTCCGCGATTTGTCCCTAAACACCGCGCCATGAATCGACCTTTCCGATTCCTGCCTTTGATTGCGTCCGCGCTCGTTTCCGTCGCCTATGCTGGCCCGGAAGTGAAGGCGACTGCCCCGGCCGAGCCTGAGCCTGCGGCCTATCCGCTCAGCTTCGCGAACGGTGCGGTGGTCTTCGACGTGGAGGAGACGGTGCGATTTGAGGCCTTTAATAACGGTCGTGACTTCAACGACTCGGTCAATGACGACAACGACGATACGTGGGTGCTGAATCGCTTCCGGCTCGGCGTGGCCTTGAAGCCGACCCGATGGCTCAAGGTTTATGGCCAGATGCAGGATACGCGGGAATGGGACTCGGATCGGCCGAATATCCCCGGCATCCGGGGCAACCAGGGGGACGATAACTTCGATCTGCGGCAGGCCTATGTCGAACTGTCGGATTACCGGACGTTTCCGCTCGGGCTGACGCTGGGCCGTCAATCGGTCAGCTATGGGGACAAGCGGCTCATCGCCGACCCGGCCTGGAATATTTTCGGTCGCACCTTCGATGGTGCGCGACTGCGCCTGCAGGCGACGAAGTTCTGGGCGGAGGCGTTTGCGCTGCGCGCGGTCCAGATCAAAGACGAAGTCTTCAATGACAGCGATGCCGCCGACAATCTCTTCGGCCTCTACACGTCGAACACGCTGGTCCCGTGGCAGGATCTCGACCTCTACTGGATCTATCGCGACAAGGGCGACGAGCAGCCGGACCTCGACCCGACGACCACGATCGACCCTGACGGCACGTGGAATGGCCCTGCCCAGCGCATCCACACCGTCGGCACGCGCTGGAAATCGAAGCCGGCGGCTTTGCAGGGGTGGGATTACACTGTGGAGGTCGCCTACCAGTGGGGCACGCTGTGGCAGACGAATCGGCTGACCACCGAACTGGACCATCGCGCGTGGGCCATGCACGCGAGCGCCGGTTACACCTTTGAAAAGGCCGCGTGGCGTCCGCGCATCGGCTTGGAATACGATTATGCGTCGGGCGATCAGGACCCCAACGATAGCGAGTCGCAATCGTTCCAGAATCTCTTCCCGTCGAATCACGCGCCCTACGGCTACATCGATGAATTTGCCTGGCGCAACCTGCACGATGCGCGGCTGCAATTGAACGTGCGCCCGCTGAAAACGGTGGATGTCGAGGTGAGCTACCACGCGTTCTGGCTCGCGGAGACGACCGATTACTGGTATCGCTCGAACGGCATCAGCACCCTGCGCACGACGACGCCCGATGGTCGCAATGTGCGCACGATCGGCGCCGATAATTTCGCCGGTCACGAGATTGACGTAGTGGTGAAGTGGACGCCGGCCAGGTGGTTCTCGCTGGAAGGTGGCTACTGCCATTTCTTCCCGGGTGAATATCTCCGCCAGACGGGACCGAGCGACGGGGCTGATTTTGCCTACGCGCAGGCCAGCCTCACGTTCTAAACTAGCCATGACTACCGTGGCTCATCGCCGTCCATCTACTCGCCAGCCCAAGCCGCGCTCCCTCAAGGCGCTGCTCACCACGCTGCTGACCGACATCGGGAGCAATTCGCAATACGTGCACGCGGATTGCCTCGGACGGTTCAACGTCGGCGGCGAACGTTACTGGATTCCGCGGTTCGTCTTCCGCGGCGATCGCAGCGATGAGCCGCCGCTGAAGATCGGCATCTTCGCGGGTGTCCACGGCGATGAAGTGGCCGGCATTCTCGCCTGCTTCGATCTACTGCGCTTTTTCGAAAAGGAGCCGTTCCTGGCGCGCGCTTATCACCTCTACTTCTACCCGCTGGTAAACCCGACCGGCTTCGAGGATCGCACGCGGTTTTCCCGTGCCGGCCTCGACCTGAACCGCGAGTTCTGGCGGGATTCCGCGCAGCCTGAGGTGCAGATCATCGAGCGCGAAATCGAGCGGCAGAAATTCCATGGCCTGATCTCGCTGCACTCCGACGATACCAGTGAAGGCCTCTATGGATTCGTGCGCGGCGCGACGCTCACCGAGCATCTGCTCAAGCCCGCGCTCACGGCCGCCGAGGCTGCGCTGCCGATTAATCAGGGCGACGTCATCGATGGCTTCCATGCCGTGAACGGGATCATTCGCTCGTGCTACGATGGCGTCCTCAGCGCCGCCATCGGGCAGCACCCCGCGCCGTTCGAAGTCATCCTCGAATCCCCGCAACTCGCGCCGATCGCACTCCAGCGCCAGGCGCTCGCACTTGGCGTTCGCGAGATCATTCGCCAATACCGCCGCCTGATCTCCTTCGCGGCCGACCTGTAAAAATTCTCATGCCCCAATCCGTGAAAGCCCAACTCCGTTCCATCGTCCTCGCGTTTGCCGCGCTGGTGGCTCCGCTCGCCGCGCAGGACAAAGCAGTCATCCGCATCGGCCACTTCCCGAATATTACACACGCCCAGGCGTTGGTCGCCGCGCAACTCACCCGGCAGGGGAATGGGTGGTTCGAGAACTACATTCCCGGGGTGCAGATGCAGTGGTTTGTTTACAATGCCGGCCCGTCGGCCATGGAAGCCATTATCGCTGGGTCCATCGATGTCACTTACGTCGGGCCCAATCCCGTCCTCAACGCTTACTCCCGCTCGCAAGGCGAAGAGATTCGCGTGCTTGCCGGTGCCGCTTTCGGTGGCACTGCTCTGGTCGTGCAAGGCGAGGGCGGTATTGCCAAGCCCGCCGATTTCAAAGGTCGCAAACTGGCTACGCCGCAACTCGGCAATACGCAGGATGTGTCCGCCCGCGCGTGGCTGAAAAAACAAGGCTTCCGGATTACGCAGCTCGGTGGCGATGTCTTCGTGCTTCCAACCGCCAACCCCGACCAGCTTGCGCTTTTCCAGCAAAAGAAACTCGATGCGGTCTGGACGGTGGAGCCATGGGTCACGCGCCTCGAGCGCGAGGCTGGCGGCAAAATTTTCCTCGAGGATACGGACTCGCTGGTCACCGTGCTCGCCTCGAGTGTGAAGTTCCTGCGTGAGAAACCGGACCTCGCCAAAAAACTCGTGGCTGCGCATCTGGCCCTCACGAAATGGATTGCCGGGCACCCGGAGGAAGCTCAGGTGCTCGTGCGCGCCGAGTTGAAGGAACAAACCCGGCGCGACTTCCCGGCTGAGACGGCGGCCCAGGCTTGGAAACGGCTGAAATTCCGCGGCGACGTCTCCCGCGCCCAGTTCGAAGCTCTGGTGCAGGATGCTCAAGGCGTTGGTTTTTTGCGCGAAGCCGCGCCACTCGACCACCTCGTCGTCACGCCGTAACAAGTTTTGCAAAAGGATTTGCCGGTGAACAGCCTCCCCGCCACTCTGCGCGGCCTTCATGAACCCGCCGCTCCGATTTCAGCCGTGAACTACCTCGACGCTGAGCTCGCCGTTGTGCCTCCGTCCAAGCTGGCCATCGACCGCGTGTCCAAATGGTTCAACTCCGGCACGGGCAAAACGCACGCGCTTGACGATGTGAGCCTCACGGTCAACGAGGGCGAATTCGTCTGTCTGGTTGGCCCGAGCGGCTGCGGTAAATCCACTCTCCTCAACATGATCGCCGGCCTCGAGAAGCCCGATCAGGGCACGCTGAAAGCTGACGGCAAGCTGGTCACCGGCCCGGGTCGCGAGCGCATGATGATGTTTCAGGAGAGCGCTCTCTTTCCATGGCTGGACGTGCTCGGGAATGTGCTCTTCGGCCTCAAGCTCAAGCCAGGCCTCAAGGATGCCGAGCGGCTGGAGGTCGCGCGTTTTTACCTCGATCTCGTCGGGCTGAAGCGGAACGAACGCTCGAATGTTCACGAGCTTTCCGGCGGCATGAAACAGCGTGTGGCGCTGGCCCGTTCGCTCGCGCCCAATCCGCGCGTGCTGCTCATGGACGAACCCTTCGCCGCGCTCGATGCCATGACCCGCGAGCAGCTCTACGCCGATCTCCAAAAAATCTGGGCGGCGCGCAAGAAGACGATCGTCTTCGTCACGCACAACGTCCGCGAAGCGGTCTGCCTCGCCGACCGGGTTGTGCTTTTTTCGCCGCATCCGGGGCGGGTGCGTGAACAGTTCCAGATCGATCTGCCGCGCCCGCGCGACATCAACAGCCAGAGCCTCGCCGCCCACGCCACCGAGATCACGCGTGCACTCAAGCAACATCGCGCCGAGCAGGGCGAAGTGGCCGATTAGTTTTCCATGAAGCGCACCGTTGTTGCCGTCCTCTTTTTTGCCGGGTTGCTGGCCATCTGGCACATCCTCGTCCTGCGCCGGGTGTGGTCACCCATGTTACTGCCGGACCCGGTCAGTGTGTGGAAATACCTCGTCAGTTCCGTGCAGGATCGCACGCTCTTCGAGGCGCTCTGGGTCACCTTGAAGCGGCTGTTGGTGGGCTATTTCGCCGGGGTAATCGCTGGCATTCCGCTCGGTTTGCTGACGGCGCGTTTCCAATGGGCGCATGACACGATCGGCACGCTTGGCCTCGGCCTGCAGACGCTGCCCAGCGTGTGCTGGGTGCCACTTTCCTTGCTGTGGTTCGGTCAGTCCGAAGGTGCCATGCTTTTCGTCGTCGTCATGGGCACGGTGTGGTCTGTCGTCATCTCAACCGACAATGGCGTTCGCGCGGTGCCCCCGATTTATGCCCGCGCGGCGCAGACCATGGGCTCGAAGGGGTGGCACACGTGGATCAAGGTCATTCTGCCCGCCGCGCTGCCCTTCATCGTGAGTGGCGTGAAGCAGGGCTGGGCCTTTGCCTGGCGCTCGCTCATGGCGGCTGAAATCTACGTCACCATTCTGACCGGTTTCGGCCTCGGCCAGCTCCTCCACTACGGTCGCGAACTCAACGCGATGGATCAGGTCCTCGGCGTCATGCTGGTGATTATCGTCATCGGCCTGCTCGCGGACAAATTGCTCTTCGCCCCGTGGGAAGCGTTCCTCCACCGCCGCTGGGGAACGCAGCGAGCGTAGTCGTTATTTCTTTTCGGCACCGCAGCATTTCTTGCATTCGACGCCCTTGCCTTTGTCATGGCAGCAGGCGTCGCATTCGCTGGGCTTTTCGCAGCAGGCCTTGCACTCCTTGGTGTCTTTGTGACCGGGCTTGGCGTCGGCAGCGGTCACCGGCATGGCGGCAAACGCGAGAGTGGCGAGGAAGAGAGTGAGTGTTTTCATGGTCTCACTTCTTTAGCCTGCCCGGGCGCAATGGAATCTACGCCGCAGGCCCAACTGTGCCTTCTCCCGCGTCGATCGTGACCGCCGTGCCGACCGGCACCTGCTCGTAGAGATCGATGACGTCCGCGTTGCTCATCCTCACGCAGCCTTCGCTGGCCGGGATGCCGAGCTTCGATTCGGCGTTCGTCCCGTGGATGTAGATGTAACGGTCGAAGGTGTTCGCATTTTCCGGATCGAGCCCCGCCAGCCATAGGATGCGCGTCTGCACGTTGTCGTGTGGATCGTCTTCGCGGCCGAATTCGCCAGTGGGTTTCCTGCTTTTGAAAATCATCCCCGCAGGCGCTCCGTCGCCGTGCTTTTCCGCCACGCGAAAACGTCCCGTCGGCGTCTTGTTCGAGCCCGGCTCGGAGCCCAGCCCCAGTCGCGCCGTGGAAATGACATAACGCCGCAGGAGCGTTTCTCCCTTGAGCAGGTCGAGCGTTTGCGAAGGAACGTGAACGTAGATGCGCACACCTGACTATCGCGGTGGCGCGCCGTTGCGTCCAGCGCCCCTATTCGTGAGGCGGGGGCAGGGCGACGATTTCCCGCAGCTTGGAGGGATGGCGTAAAGCCGGCCGTGGATCGTGCCAGCGCTCGCGCGGGGCAGGGGATTTGGCGTTGAGCCAGGCGCCGAGCCGCTGTCGGAGCGAATTGAGCGAACGGTGCGCTTCCGCACCAAACAGGGAGCCGCCCGCATCTGCTTCCGATTTCTTTTCGAGCTTTGCATGCAAACCGGGTTCGGCCAACACGGCGTCGCCCACGGCCGCGCGGTCCTGGCCGGACAACGCGACATACATCGTAAGATATTCCGCGAGCTGCTGCCCGGCGCGAAACGACTTTAGCCGCAGGCTCGGCACCGGTCCGTTCGGGGTGGGATAGAACAACGAAAGCTGGTCCGGCTTCGTCCAGGCGTCGGCTTTGCCGATCGTCTGCCAAGGCACGACGCCATCCGCGCCGAGCGCCCACGTCTCCACGCACCACGCAGCGGGCATCACATCCGGCGTGCCGATGGGATTTGCGGAGCCATACATATAGACGAGATTACCGAGCCGTTCGGCACGCCCGATCACACGGTCGCGATACGTGCGCAGCACCCCGCTTACTACTTCTTCGTTGGTCACCCCATCGAGCAGATCGCGCTGCCACTCCGGTCGCGAGATGTCTCCACGAAAGGTGAACCGCGCTCCGGGGTGTGTCGCCACGCCGCGCCAAAACTCGACCCCGAATCGCCGCAACGCCCAGAAATCCTGCGTGTTCACCGGTTCGTCGAAAACCCACGCCGCCGAGCACGCATCCCAGCGGTTCTCGCGGTCGCGTTTGAAATAGACCTTGTTGTTGAGGTAAAACTCGAACATCGGCTCCGTCCATCCCTTCGCCGCGAAGTGCTCCGCGAACCGCCCCGCCGCGTCGCGAAATTCGCGCCAGTAAGCGTCGTCGTAAGCCGACTCGATCCAGTAGCCGCCGCGGAAATACTTTTCCTGGTCCACCGGCCAGTTCTCATTTAGCGGCAGATAAAACGCTTCGATCGGCACCGCGCCACGCCGCAGATCGGCAAACGCCGAGCCGTCGAACAGCGGACCAAATTCCGCGTCCCACGCGCTCCAATCCCACGCCCCGTCAGCGCGGATGGTTGGCCCGGCTTTGATCTTGCCGGTCCAGCCGTAGAGCACGCGATTGAGCGTGGTGCGATGCTCGTGCGCGAGGCGGTAGTATTCGCGTTCGTGTCCCGGCAGACCGTAGCAGTTCATCTGCGGGATGAACGACAGCCGGTCGGGGAGGGTGAAATTCCACACGGTCACCGCGAACGGCACTTCGCGCCCGCCGGCTTTGACATGGCCTTCGTGCCGCCCGGCCTTCGCGTTCTTCGGCACGTAGATCTCGATGTAAGGACCGTCGCCCGCCGGCACAAGGGGGTCGAACTGCCCCGCGACTTGTGGCATCGCAAATCGCGAGATGGGTAAATCGATCCCGACTTCCTGTGGTGCCGATTCGAGCGCGAACGCGATCGCTTCATTGCGCGCCGCGAAAAACTCCAGCGAGGTGAGCGGCTCCCCAAATTCATCGCGACACGGAATCGGTGGTGCCTGTGGTTTCTGCCCCGCCCGGGCGAGGTCTGGCAGCTTGCCGGTAACTTGCGCGGCGATGCCCGGCTTTGGCGAAGGCGGAATCGGTGCAGCGCCATCCTCCAGCCACAGCGTGAAATACGGCGCCGACTTTCTCGAACCTTCGCGGCTCGTCACGTAACGATTGGGGAATTGCCGATAGTCGATCGTGTTTCCGTTCCGCGTATATTCGCTGCCCACGTCGTCCATCACGCAAAAGCCGTAGCTCGCGCCGTCGAGGCGAGCTTGCACCACGGCTGGATCGATGGGGATGATTTGCCAGTTGTTCGCATCGCGCGGGGTAGGATCGCCAAAGCCCCAGATCGATCCGCCCACTCCGTTGATGCCCCCCGTGATGTCTGCATCGCGCCAGCGTTGCTCATCAGTGCGAGCCCATGCGAAACAACTCGCCCCCGGTGTTCGCGCGTAGCTCGATCCGCCGCCTTCGACCCATTCTTCCGCGACGCTCGAAACGGTCATCCGCCCGAGCGCTTCCGCTCCCTCGCCATGCACGTGAAGCTGGGCGCGCACCACTCGTTTTCCCCGCAGCGGCGCGGGATCGAAATCGATCAGGAAAAATTCCTGGATGCCTTTGAGCTTCAGTTTCGGCGACCCGCCGTTGTTCCCTTCGCGCTCCTTCACGTAAGACGAAATCCACAGATCGCGGGTGACTTCGACTCGTTGCGGTGACGCGGCGAATGCGCTGCATCCGACCGCCAGGAAAGAGAGCAGGGGAAACTTCATGGCATCGCGAGTGGAGCGGGAAGTTTCGTCCGCGGCAATCCTGCGGCGCGGCGGCAAGTCAGCCGGACTCGCCACGGTTCTTCCGACGACTTACCCGTTCAGCACACCTTGCTTCACAAACCAGGCACGGACGCGCCGAAAGACTTCCTCCCGCTGTGTCTGGTCGATGGGATGTGCCGCGCCTTCGAAAAGATGCCGCTCGTTCGTGATGTGATGCCGTTCGAGTGCTTGCTGGAGCGAAGCGGACTGCTCGGGCCGCACCGTGGTGTCGGCGGTGCCGTGCAGGATGAGGAAGGGGGCCCGAATTTTCTCGGCTTCTTCCGCCGCCGGGGCGGGATAACCGGGCCGCGGTGCGACTCCGCTGCCGGAGATCGCCGCCGCCTTCAGCACTTCCGGAGCCGATGCGGCCAGGCCGATCGTGACAAACCCGCCCATGCTGTGACCGTAAGCCGCCACGCGTTTCCCATCTGCATAGGGCAGGCTGCGCACGATCTCGAGGCAGGTGCGCGCACGGCGCAAATTTTCCGCGCTGGCGCCGAATTGCGCGCGATCGCTGCCCGTCCCGGTGTGCGTATAATTGGGGGCGATACAAACGAGGCCCCATTGCACCATCTCGCGCGCCTTGTTCAGGCCGAAGCTCTGCGCGTTCCCGCCGAGTCCGTGGCTGATGAGCACGGCGGGAAAAGGTCCGTTGCCTTCGGGCTTCAAGAGGATGCCGTCCATTGCGAAATCACCGTCGCGATAGGTCCAGCGTTCGCCGTCCAGTTTGAAGCCCTTCGGGGTGTCCGCCGCGGCCTGCGGTCTGGGCTGCGTGGGCGGTGCGGCGGGAGCTGCCGGGGGCATGAAGGCCTCGTGTTCGTCCCGCGTCAGAAAACCGTCGTTGTTTCGATCGAGCCGTTGGAAGAGGGGGGGCGGGCCGCGGAATTCGCCCCGGCTCACCTTGCCGTCGTGGTCTTTGTCGTCGCGGTTCACGATCGCTTCCCACGGAATCCCACGCCGCGGCCCAGCCGGCCCGGTTGCCCGTTGATCTGCCACGGGCGTTTCCGCGGTGCTCTCGGTGGTCAGCGCCTCAACGCTGGCATCCTGCTTTTTCAACCGTGCGTCGAAAAAGCCGGCGACCATCTCGTCGATGTTCTTCCCCGCAAAGCCCGGCCCGCCGTGCCCCGCGCCGTGGATGGTGTGAAAGTGCGCGCTCACCCCGGCCTTCTTCAGCGCCTCGAAAAGGAGCTGGCTCTGATTGATCGGCACCGTCGGGTCTTTGTCGCCGTGCACGAGGAGAAACGGCGGATCGTCCTGGCTGACGTAAGTGATCGAGTTCACCCGCGCTGCCTTGTCTTTATTTTGCATCACCGCCCCGCCGAGGAGTTTCGCCTCCGGTGAAGCGTCCGTGGCATGACTCTCGTAACCCGGTGTCGTGACGAACACCATGAAATCCGTCGGGCCAAAAAAATCACACACGGCCTGCACGCGGCTGGATTGATCGAGGTTTGCACCGACCTCGAACTCCTTCACTTCACCACTCGTGCCAATGAGCGCGACGAGATGCCCACCTGCCGAACTCCCCCACACGCCGAAGCGCTGTGGGTCGAGCGAGTATTCCTTCGCATGAGCCCGCAGCCAGCGGATGGCCGCCTTGCAGTCTTCGATCTGGGCCGGAAAAACGGCGTGCCCGCTCAGTCGATAGCCGATGCTCGCGACTGCGTAGCCGCGCTCGAGGTAACCGCTGCGCAGGGGGGGGCACTGGTCCTTGCTCCCTGCCTGCCACCCGCCGCCGTGGACCCAGAGGACGACCGGCGCCGGCCCCTCCGCCTTCGCCGGCAGGTAAAGATCGAGTTTCTGCCGCTCATGCCCACCCTCTACGTAAGCGAGGTCGCGAAGTGCCCTCGCGCCTTCGGGCAGGCGGGGTGGCGGCAACTGGGCCGCGGCGAACGAGGTCAGAACGAGGAGCAGGGTGAGTGAGCGCATAAACGGAATCGGGGAGTGCCGGTGGAGATTTGGAACGCCGAACGAGCTGCGCAGTTGCGGAAAAAGAAACCATGACGCCAGCAGATTGCCGAAATCGAGTTGCCTCTCCGCAACCGCTCCCGATTCTCGGGGTATCAACTGTATGCATCGCCGCGACCATCCGATGCTTCTCCTGCTTGCCGCCCTCTGGGCTGCAACCGTGGGCCGTGCTGTCGAGGTGGTGCCGCCGGCTGAAGCGCAGATGCGTGCGGCGATTGCCAAGAGCCTCGATTACCTGGCGCGAGAGGGCGATCGCTGGATGAACGAGAAAGATTGCAACTCCTGCCATCATCTGCCGGAACTGATCTGGGCGCATCGCGAGGCAAAGCAGCGCGGATTTCCCATCGATCAGGCAAAGCTGGATGGGTTCATCACCTGGGCGAAGGAGCGCGAGAAAAAGACCAATGCCGGTCTGGAGATGACTGCCTTCATGAAGCTGGCGCTGCCGGACTCGCCCGCGCCCGAGTTGACCAAGCTCATTCTCGCCGGGCAGCAGCCAGATGGCAGTTGGAAACCGGCCAATCAATTTGTCGCCCAACGGCGGGCCGCGGCGGAAGTGACCGAGAACTCCGCGCGACTCTTTGCCCTCGCGCTGGCCGTGGACGAAACCGATCGTGCCCGGGCCGAAGAGGCTCGGATGAAGGCATCCGCGCTCATGGCGGGGGAGCAAGCAGGCTCCGTGGACACCCTCGTGCACCGCACGCTCTATGCGCAGCGCTTCGGAAAGCCGGGCGAAGTAGCGGAATTGCGCCGGCAAATCCTTCAGGCCCAGCACGCTGACGGGGGCTGGAGCTGGGTCCTCGGTGAAGCGTCGAGCGACCCTCTGGCGACGGGAGAAGTCCTCTATGCCTTGCACCTGTCGCCGGACGCTTCGTGCCGCGCCGCCATCGCGCGAGCTCAGGCGTGGTTGCTGAGCCGGCAGCGTGAGGACGGCAGTTGGTCGATCGACCTCGCCAAAATCAGTAAAAACGACCGCAGCGCGCCGGACAAAGCCAGGTCGCTCCAGCAGGCGACGGAGATCTACATCTACTGGGGCACAGGTTGGGCCACGATCGGCCTGTTGCAAGGAGTGCCACCCATCAAGCCTTGAGAGTATGAAGACCATCGTCCTTGGAGCCACCTCGAAACCGGATCGCTTCGCCTGTCGGGCGATGGAAACCCTCATGGCCTATGGCCACCGCGCCGTGCCGGTGAATCCGGCCTTTGACGACGTGCTCGGCCAGCCGTGTTATTCGAGTGTCATGAACGTGCCGGGGCCGATCGACACCATCACCGTCTATCTCGGCCCGATGCGTTCAGAACCGCTCATTCCTGAAATCCTCGCCGCCCGCCCGCGGCGCATCATCCTGAACCCTGGCGCCGAGAATGAAAACCTCGCCTCTCAGGCCCGGGCCGTCGGCATCGAAGTCATCGAAGGCTGCACGCTGGTGATGTTGCAATCCGGCGCGTTTTAGCCCCGCCGTCACGCGGGCCACCTCGCCCGCGATGAACCCGAATCCCCGCGCCCCGGTCTGTCACGGTCAGGCCGCGCGCAAAAAACTTCCCGAACTCACAGAATGGGTGGAATAGAGGGTTGGTTCGCGCGGTTCCGCTCGACGAATAGAGCAAGGTCGTGTGCCCGCTCATCCCAGCCCGTAAACTCAGTTGCAACGCCCCTGGTTCCGCGGCGTCAAATCCAGGCACGCCGCTACAGAGAAAATCCAACTTAATCCAAGTTGATCCAACCATTGAAAATCTCGTGAGAACGTCGTGGTCCGGCTCATCGGCACGGCAATCGCCTCGGCTGCCGGGTGGAAGCGCCGTCCTGGCGGGCGATGCGCCTGCTCTGCCATTCCTCCGCGCCTTGGTGTGGAATCCGACCGGTGCTCTACAGAGGCAATCCGACTTAATCCAAGTTGATCCGACTTGTTTCCGGTCACGCCTCCACGGCGTGGGCGCGCAGGTCTTCGAGCGACACAAATTCCAGCGCGCTCAGATGGGTGGCCACCAGCACCACCCGGGGGGCGCAGCCGGCTTCGAGGGCCTCCTGCCAGCGCGTTACACACAGGCACCACCGATCACCCTCCATAAGGCCGGGGAAATCGTATTCCGGGACCGGCGTGCTCAGGTCGTTGCCCTGCAGCGCGGAGAATTCGAGAAATTCGTCGGTCATGACGGCGCACACAGTATGCAGGCCGCGATCGTCCGCGCCGGTGCGGCAATAGCCGTCGCGGTAGAAGCCCGTGAGAGGATCGCGGCAGCAGCATGCCAGCGGAGTGCCGAGGACATTGGTAGGTTGGCCCATGGGACGCAAGGGTGCCGCGGTGCGGGCGGACTTCCAGTGAGAACCAGTGGCCGCGAAAAAAATTCGCCTTCGATGTCCTCCGGGCGTCCCCTCGTTCGTTGAGGCTTCGAACCACTATTCCAATACCCTTTCCATGGTCGCCAAAATACTCATCGCTCTCGCCGCCATCCTCGTGATTCTTGTCATCGTGGTGGCGCTCCAGCCGTCCGATTTTCGCATCCAACGCTCCGTCACCATCGCCGCCCCTCCCTCGGTGGTCTTTGCGCAGGTCAACGACTTCCATAAGTGGGAGGCCTGGTCGCCATGGGCGAAACTCGATCCGGTGGCGAAGAATACTTTCGAAGGACCCACGGAAGGGGTTGGAGCCGGCTTCCGCTGGGCGGGGAATAATCAGGTCGGCGAAGGAGCCATGGCTATCCTCGACAGCCGACCGGGCGAACTCGTGCGGATCAAACTCGAATTCCTCAAACCGTTTCAGGCGACGAACACGGCGGAGTTCACCTTCGCACCAGAAGGCAACGGGACGCGGGTCACTTGGGCCATGTTCGGCCAGAACAACTTCATGGGTAAAGCGATGAGCCTGGTAATGAACTGCGACAAGATGGTGGGCGGGCAATTCGAGCAAGGGCTCGCCAGCATGAAGGCCGTCGCCGAAGCCGCGCCCAAGCAATAAACGCCGAAAATCCAGCCGAACATCCGATGAACTGCTCCTCCACACATCCCGGCTTCATGCTGCTCTTTCGCGGTCCCGATTGGGATGGCTGCCTTTCCCGCGAAGCCACGCAGGATCTACTCGATCGCTCGATGGCGTGGTTCGAGAGCGTGCAAGTGTGCGGCCTCGTCAAAGGCACCGGTGCGCTGGGTAAAGTGGGTCGTGTCGTGGCGCAGCACGATGGTGCGGTAGCCGATGGTCCTTTCGTTGAGTCCAAGGAAGTGGTCGGCGGTTATCTCACCCTCGGCGTCGAAACGATCGAGGAGGCCGTCGCCATCGCCCGCTCCTGCCCGACGCTGCCTCACGGCATTTCCATCGAAATCCGCCCGCTGTTGACGGAGTGTCCGATTGCGAAGCGCCTCCGCGAAAGCGAAAATCTCATCACCGCCTGATACCACTATGAGCCTCAACGCACCAACTCCCGAACCCGTTAACGAACACCTCCTCCTCATCCACAACACGCAGTGGGATCAGGGGCTCTCCGCCGCCGAAATCCAGCGCATCATGGGTGAGTTCACCGGGTGGATCGATGGCCTCACGCAGCGTGGCATCCTGCGTGGTGCCCAGCCACTGCTCGACGAAGGCAAGATCGTGTCCGGCGCGCGGGGCGTGTCGGTGACCGATGGCGCTTTCGCCGAATCGAAGGAGGCGATTGGCGGTTATTTTCTCCTCGCCTTGGGCGATACCGACGAAGCCGTGCGGGTCGCGCAAGCCTGCCCGATTCTCGCTTACGGCGCCCAGATCGAGGTGCGCCCGGTGGCCACGATGTGCCGCATGATGACTCTGGCCAAAGCGCTCGAACGTGAAGCCGTCACCGCCTGAGGGTGACGCCCGCTCCGGCGTCGTTGCAGAAGATTTTTTCCGGCACGAAGGCGCCCGCTTGGTCGCGATCCTCACCGGCCAGCTCGGGGTGCATCGGCTCCAGCTTGCGGAGGACGTCGTGCAGGAAGCGCTCGTGCGGGCACTGCAAACGTGGCCTTACCGCGGTGTGCCGGAAAACCCTGCGGCCTGGCTCACCATGACGGCCAAAAACCTCGCGCTCGATTTTCTGCGGCGCGAACAACGGTTCCACGAAAAGCAGCCCGGCATCGTCGAGGAGCAGGAACGATGGCTGTCCTCGCCGCCGGGCGAGTCGGAGGGAATCGCCGACGATCGGTTGCGGATGATGTTTGTCTGCTTTCACCCGCAGCTCTCGCCCGAGTCGCAAACCGCCCTCGCCCTGCGCACGTTGTGCGGATTCAGCCCCGCGGAAATTGCCGCCGCCTTCCTCAGCAGCGAGGCCGCGATCAGCAAACGGCTGGTGCGCGCCCGCCAGCGGATTCAGGAACTCGCACTGCCTTTTTCGGTGCCGGAACCGCACGAGCTGCCGGCCCGGCTGGACGATGTGCTGCACACGATTTACCTGCTGTTCAACGAAGGTTACAAAGCCTCCAGCGGCGATGCGCTCGTGCGCGAAGATCTCTGCCACGAAGCGATCCGTCTCGGGCGCCTGCTGCTCGAGCATCCCGCTACCACACAGCCCAAGACGCACGCCTTGCTTGCGCTCATGCTTTTTAACACCGCGCGCCTGTCCTCGCGGATCGATCCCGCAGGAAATCTCCTGCGATTGCACGAGCAGGATCGCACTGCCTGGGATCGGAGGTTGATCGGTCGCGCGCTCCAGCATTTTGCGATGGCGGCTTCCGGCTCGGAGCTCAGCGTCTATCATCTCCAGGCCGGCATCGCGGCCTGTCACAGCACCGCGGCGAGTTATGAGTCCACCGACTGGCCGCGGATCCTCGCGCTCTACGATCAATTGGTGCAGCTCGACGAATCGCCCGTCGTCGCGCTGAACCGCGCCGTCGCCGTGTCCAATGTGCACGGACCACAAGCCGGCATCGAAGCCGTCGAGTCGATCCGCAACGCGCAACACCTCAAATCCTACTACCTCTACTACGCGGTCCTCGCGGAGTTCGAAGGACAGCTCCAGCACTTCGCCGCCGCCGCCGCGCATTTGAAAAAAGCGCTGCAACTCGCCGAACTGGAGTCGGAGCGCACGCTGCTAACGAAACGTCTGCAGGAGTGCGAGCGGAAGCGCTTGTGACTTCACTCTTCGCGGCCCATACCGTCACCGTCATGGACCTTGCTTCCTCCATCGTCATTCGCCCCGCGAGCGCGCCGGATGTGCGGGCGATTTTCGCAATGATCCGGGAGCTGGCGGATTTCGAGCGGCTTGGTCACGAGGTCGAATCCACCGAGGAGGATCTGCACCACGCGTTGTTCAGTGAACGGCCGGTGGCCGAAACGATCGTAGCTTGTGTGGGCGAGGAAATCGCCGCGTTTGCTCTGTTTTTTCCCAGTTACTCGACTTTTGCCGGTAAGGCCGGAATTTATCTCGAGGACCTCTATGTGCGTCCCGCTTTTCGCGGACGCGGGGTGGGCAGGCGCCTGCTGCTCGAAGTGGGTCGCCTCGCCTTCAACCGTGGCTGTGCGCGTTACGAGTGGGTTGTGCTTGATTGGAATGAACCCGCGCTGGAGTTCTACCGAAGCTGCGGCGCCGAGCTCCACGGTGGCTGGCGGCGAATGCGCGTGAGCGGCGAGGCGCTCGTAAAGATGGCGCGGCTTGCTTCCTAACGGGTTCGGCACTCCAGGGTTCCTTTCGACCATGCGTTTCTTCCTCCTCTTCGCTGTCCTTCTCTCTTCGCTTCGTGCTTTTGCGGCTCCGGTGCCAGCGAAGGATCGCCTCGTCATCCTGATCTCGGTGGATGGCTTCCCGGCGTGGGTCTGGAAGAACCCGAATCTGCCTGTCCCAAATCTGCGCAAGCTCGCCGCGGAAGGTGCGCAGGCGGAAGCAATGACGGTGTCGAATCCGTCGATTACGTGGATCAACCACACCACGCTCGTGACGGGCGTAAATCCGCGGAAACATGGCGTGCTTTTCAACGGTCTGCTGATTCGGGGCGGCCCGACCGAGCCGCTCGCGCTCGAGCCGTGGCGCGACAAGGCGGAACTCGTCCGCGTGCCGACCCTCTACGATGTGGCGCACCAGGCGGGCCTCAAGACCGCGCAGGTGGACTGGGTGGCGATTTTGAATTCGGGCACCATTGATCACGAATTCCTCGAGGTTCCCAAGCCCGGTGGCGCGGTCGAGCAGGAGATGGTGGCGAAGGGGCTCATCACTAACGACGACCTGCGCAACTGGATGAAGGATCGCGACATTGTCTGGCGCGACGACGTGTGGACTCGCGCCGGCGTGCACATCATCGAGCAGCACAAACCGAATTTGCTCCTCTTCCACCTGCTCACGACGGACGCGATCAACCATCGCTACGGTCCCGGCACGGTCGCGAGCCACACCGCTTACGCCTACGCCGACGCGCAGATCGGCCGCCTGCTCGCCGCGCTCGATCGGGCCGGGCTCCGCGACCGTGCGACGATCGTGGTTGCGACCGATCACGGCTTTAAGAAAGTCGCGAAGGCGATCCATGTGAACGAAGCGCTCGCCGGCGCGGGGCTGGTTCGCGTGGCGAATGGCAAGGCCGCGAGTTGCGATGCCTACGCGATGGCGCAAGGCGGGCTGTGTTTTGTTTATTTGACCGACCGCGCGCGCCGTGCGGAACTGCTGCCGAAGCTCAAGGCCCTGTGCGCAGGAATCGAGGGCGTGAAGCAGGTGATTGACGGCAACGATGGGCCTGCGCTCGGCATGCCTACACCCGCCGAAAACCAAGGGATGGGTGATCTCGTGCTTTATGCGAAGGACGGCTACGCATTTAAGGAAGGTGTAACCGGTGGTGTGATCACCGATTCGCCGGACTACCAAGGCACCCACGGCTACCCGAACAGCGATCCCGAGCTCGACGGCATCTTCCTCGCCAGTGGCTATGGTATCAAACCCGGCGTCAAACTTCCGCGCGTGACCAACCTCGACGTAGCGCCGACGCTGGCCGAACTGCTCGGCGTGAAGCTACCCGAGCCGGATGGGCGCGTGCTCACGGAAATCTTCGCGCGGTAGTCAGCGCTTGCGAGTGAGCGCGGCTCTTCTACACAAACAACCATGTCCACGCCGCTCCTCGAGATTCGCAACCTCAAGATCGATTTTCACACCGAGACGGGTGTCGTCGAGGCGGTAAAGGGGATCGACCTCAAGCTCGCGAAAGGCGAGACGCTCGCGATCGTCGGCGAGAGTGGCAGCGGCAAGAGCGTGACCGGCCTTGCGCTCACGCGGCTGCTGCCGGAGCCGCCGGTGCGTTATGCAAGTGGGGAGATTTTGCTCGAGGGGCGCGACGTGCTGAAGATGAAGCCCGAGGAGTTGCGCCGCGTGCGGGGGAATCGCATCGCGTATGTCTTCCAAGAACCGAGCACTTCGCTGAATCCCGTCTTCACCATCCGCTGGCAGATCGCCGAAGCCATCAAGTTGCACCGGCCCGAGGTGCGGGATGTGGATGCGGAGATCGTGAAGTATCTCACCCTCGTGGGGATCAAGGACCCAGCCAGGCGGATGCACGATTATCCCCATCAGCTTAGCGGTGGCATGCAGCAGCGGGCGATGATCGCCATGGCGCTGGTGTGCCATCCCGACCTGCTCGTGGCCGACGAACCGACCACCGCGCTCGATGTGACCATCCAGGCGCAGATCATCGACCAGCTTAAGGCGCTCAAGCAGCAGATCGAGATGTCGATCATTTTGATCACGCACAACTTCGGCATCATTGGAGGAATCGCTGATCGGGTGGCAGTGATGTTCCGGGGGAAGATCGTTGAGCAGGGCGTCACAGCGGACGTGCTGCGTAATCCGCAGCATCCTTACACGCGCGCCTTGATCGATTGCATTCCCAAGTTGGGACAGCGGCGGAAGCGGCTCACGACCATCGACCACGCGGCATTGGAAGCGGCCGGGTAGGAAAACAGGGCTTCTACAGGCCGGCCCGAATCAGCGTGAAGATCTCGGTCGCATCGATGATGCCGCGCAGTTTCTCCGAGCCGGGTCCGCGGGCGACAGCTACCATATCCTCGGCGGTAAGCAGGGCTACGGGTTGATTGAACGCGGCGGGTTCGTTGCGCACGGCTGGTGGCGGATTTTCCTGCGGGCCGTTCGGGCCCGTGCTCCACGTCAGTGCGGGATAGCCGGCGGGATTGATGCCGAGGAGCGCGAGGCCGTGGTCCTGGCGCAGCGGGAAGCCGTTGAGAGTTAGGCCGCCGATCGCGTGTTTGCCAGCAGCGACGATGAGGGCGCGGTCGCCGGCATAACGGAGTGCGGTGGCGACAGCATGGTCGAAGGCGAGCGATTCGACGAGGGTGCGTTCGCCCTCGTTGCGTTCGGCGGCACGGGTGATGAGGGCGGTATCGACGACGAGGAGATAACCGCTGCGGTTCGACTGGAGCAGTTCGATAGCTCGGCGAACCATGTCCGCCAGGCTTGGCTGCTGGCTTCCGCTCTCGATCTTGTCAGCATGAGCGAGATTGCCCGGCGCGAAGAGTCCCACGATCCGAGGGGGGATTGTCTGGCCCGCTGCTTCGAGATCGGCCTTGGTGGAAAAGATGGTGGCACCACGGGCTCGCAGCGGAGCCAGGAGATCGGCGCCGTTGGCGGTGAAGCTTTCCGCCCCCCCGCCGAGGGCGACGTCGAGCGTATCCTGCCGGGCAAACTGCTCCGCAATGCCGCCGGGTTGCCGCGAATCGGCCAGGTGCGCGTAAAACGCCGCCACGGTGGGGTCGGTCAGCCGGCCATTTGTCACCAGCCCGACGGCGCGCCCTTCGCGCCGGGCCAGTTCGGCCAGGGTTCGCAGGGGATTGCCCGCCGCATCAACCGAGAGTTGCCGGTGCGCGCCGATCTGTCCGGTGGCGATGGCGCTGGCTGCGGCGGCCGCGTCTGGCACGGCGAAATCCCGGGCTGCGTTGCGGACGAGCGCGGTGTTCGGGAACCCATCGATCGCCAACCGCTGGTCGGCACCACCTTCATACAGGCGCGCGGCGGTGATCTGCCTTGTGGAGAGCGAGTCGCTGAGGAAGAGGATGATGCCGAACGGCTTCGGTGCGACCCAGGTGCGGAAATAGAGCACCCCGAGGCCGACGAAGATCGCGAGACAGAAGAGGGCGAGCAGTTGATTGCGGAGCTTCATCCAGAGCGGCGGATATGAGAGGCAGTCCGCGCGCTTGGCAAGACCCGGGCAAAGGGAAATCCCCGCTTATTTTTCCAAGGACCACTTTGACCTGCCCGTGGAGGCCGGGCGGTTATTCGATAATGAAAGCCCAGCGCCGGTTGGCTGTTCGCTCACGGAAAGAGCCGGTCGTCAGCACGCCGTTATCGACCTGCGTGTCAATATTGGTCATCTGGACCGAATCAATATTGACGTCGGTCTCCACGCAAACCGCCGCCTTGGCGTAACCCATGTTGTAATCCCAATCCCAGTAACCGCCGATCGAGTTGCGCGATTCCCAGCGCACGCCGCGGAGGTATTGCCCCATTCCATTCGGCAACACGGCTCGCCCCACTTCGGGCGGATAGTTGGTATTTTCGGTAGCATACATCTCGAAGGCAGAGGTTGCCACCCGGAGATCGGAGGAAAGACGAGAGTTTTGCGCCTGCTTGCGCGCCCGCTCGAAAGCCGGCAGCGCGATCAGCGCCAGATCGACGAGGATGACGACCATAATCATCAGTTCAACCAATGAGAAGGCGGCTTGGCGGGTTTTCATAAAGCCTCTATGATGATTGCAATAAATATGCCACTCAGACCCAGACCCCAGCCCTCGGTGCGGTCGAAAGTGGGTAATCCGCGACATCTCCATCAGGGGCTTTGACGACCCGCCATGCTTCCCCGCCAAATCGCTTTCGTTCCGATCCTTGCAACGCTTTTCGCCCTCTCCCGCCCCCCCGCGTCGGTGGGGTCGGAGGTCCGGTTTAACCACGATATCCGCCCGCTGTTGTCGGACCGATGTTTTTTTTGTCACGGCCCGGACGAGAAGAAGCGGGAAGCAAAATTGCGACTCGATACCCGCGAGGGTGCGACTACCGATCTGGGTGGTTACGCCGCGATCACCCCCGGTCAACCGGACAAAAGTGAGCTGATTACCCGGGTGATTTCGCACGACCGGGATGAGGTGATGCCGCCGCCGAAATCCAAACGGCCAGCCTTCACCGAGGCCGAAGTCGCTACACTCCGGCGCTGGATCGCGGAAGGGGCGAAATATGAAGGACATTGGGCCTTTCTCCCTCTGGCGAGGGGCGGGCCGCCAACGGTGAAGGACGCCGCCTGGCCCAAGAACGGTCTGGATCGCTTCGTTCTGGCTCGGCTGGAGGAGGAAGGAATCAAGCCCTCGCCCGAGGCCGATCGCGCCGTGCTCATCCGCAGGGCATCGCTCGACCTGACTGGCCTGCTGCCGACGCCGGAAGAAACGGCGGCTTTCGTAGCTGACCCGGCACCGGACGCCTACGACAAGCTGGTCGAACGCCTGCTCGCCTCGCCGCACTACGGGGAGCGCTGGGGGCGGCATTGGCTCGACCAGTCCCGTTACGCCGACTCGAATGGCTACTCCATCGACGGCGAGCGGACCATGTGGCCGTTCCGCGACTGGGTCATCAAGGCACTCAACGACGACATGCCGTTCGACCAGTTCACCATCGAGCAGCTTGCTGGCGATCTTCTGCCCAACCCGACCAAGTCCCAGCTCATCGCGACCGGGTTCCATCGCAATACGCTCATCAATCAGGAAGGCGGCACCGATCCGGAGCAGTTCCGCGTCGAGGAAGCCATCGACCGGGTGAATACCACCGGCGCCGTGTGGCTCGGTCTGACGGTCGGATGCGCACAATGCCACTCGCACAAGTTCGACCCGATCTCGCAGCGGGAGTTCTACGAGCTGTTCGCGTTCTTCAATCAAGGTGAGGACAAGAACAACACCGGGCCGTCCGTGCAGGTGGTGCGCGGCGAAGTCTTCGGAGATCCGGTGAAAATCGCCCCGCCAAAACCTGGGGCCGATGTCGCGAAGCTGCAGGAGGCGTGGGAGACAAAGGAACGCGTGAAACTGGAAAAGACCGCCAAGCTCGATCCGCAGACGCCGCGGGAGAAGTTCGCCGAGCTGAAAGGCCCGCAGGCGCTGCTGGCCGCGCTCCGCGTGCTGCCGGTCGAGCGGACGCCGGAGGAAAAGAAGGTCGTCGTCGCCGCCTTCGAAAAAGCCGAGCCGAAAGCGAAGAAGAAAGCCGCCGATCCGAACGTCGCCTCGCTCATGATCATGCGCGACGTGACGACGCCCCGGGAGACGTTCCTCCTCACGCGCGGCGATTTCACCCGGCCGGACAAGGAACGCGGGCAACTGTATCCCGGCGGTATCAGCGCGGTCGCCCCGGCTTTGGATGCGAAGGCGGGACGCACCCGGCTCGACCTCGCGCGCTGGCTGGTGTCGCCGAAGAATCCGCTCACCCCGCGCGTCACGATGAACCGGGTGTGGATGCGCTATTTCAGCCGCGGCCTCGTCGAGACGGAGGAGGACTTCGGCACGCAGGGTGTGGCACCGACGCACCCGGAATTGCTCGACTGGCTCGCGAGTGAATTCATTCGCAGCGGCTGGTCGATGAAGGCGATCCACCGGCTCATCGTGACCAGCGCGACCTACCGGCAGTCGTCGAACGCCCGGCCCGATGCCGCGGCGAAAGATCCGCGCAACCTGCTCCTCGCACGACAGGAGCGCATGCGGGTGGAAGGCGAGATCGTGCGGGATGCCGCCCTGTGTGCGAGCGGCCTGCTCGACCGGCGCATTGGCGGCCCGAGCGTGCGCCCGCCGCAGCCCGACGGCGTTTATGCCTTCACCCAGACCTCGAAGACCTGGACCGCCGACACCGGCCCTGATCGCTATCGGCGCGCGCTCTACACCATGTTCTACCGCAGCGCGCCCTATCCGCTGCTGACCACGTTCGACTCGCCAGATTTCCAGACCGTCTGCACCCGGCGCGTCCGCTCGAATACCCCGCTGCAATCGCTCACCCTCGCGAACGACCCCGCCTTCCTCGAAATCGCCGAGGGCCTCGCGAAGCGCCTTGTCCGCGACGTGCCGCAGGACGACCTCGACGCCCGCCTGCGCCGCGCCTTTCAGCTTACGCTCTGCCGTGAGCCACGGCGCGAAGAACTCGCCGCCCTCTCCGCCTACGCGCATCGCCAGCCTCCCGAGAAAGCCCTCACCGCCGCCGCCCGCGTCCTCTTCAACACCGACAACTTCATCACCCGCGAATGAACCCCGAAACCGAGGCTTCTCTCCTCCACCTGCGCGATACCACCCGCCGCCACTTTTTCGGACGCTGCGGCGTGGGGCTGGGCGCGGTGGCGCTGAACCAACTGCTCACTCGCGATGCCGCGGCGGCGTTCAAGCCGAAGATCGATCCGACCCGGCCGATGGCGCCGCGCCAGCCGGCTTTCCCGGCGAAGGTGAAGCGCGTGATCTATCTCTTCATGGCGGGTGGGCCGAGCCAGCTCGAGCTGTTCGACGACAAACCGAAGCTCCGCGAACTGAGCGGCCAGGCGCCGCCGCCCAGCATGCTCGCGGGCAAACGCTTCGCCTTCCTCAAGGGCAACGAAAAGCTCCTCGGCTCGATCCGTAAATTCGACCACTATGGCCAGTGTGGCATGACGGTCAGCGAGATGTTTCCTCATCACCGCAAGATCGTGGACGACGTGTGCTGGCTGCGTGGGGTGACGACCGATGTCTTCAATCACGCCCCGGCCAAGCTCTTCATGAACACCGGCTTCCAGGCGCCGGGCCGTCCGGCCTTCGGCGCGTGGACCACCTACGGCCTCGGCAGCGAGAGCGACAGCCTGCCGGGCTTCGTCGTGCTGCAAAGCGGACCGCGTGGACCGCGCGGCGGCGCGGCGCTGTGGTCGAGCGGCTTCCTGCCCACATCGTTCCAAGGTGTCCCCTTTCGCGGCAAGGGCGATCCCATCCTTCACCTGCGCAGCCCCGACGGCACCACTCGCCAGACCGAACGCGACTTCTACGACACCGTCGCCACGCTGAACCGCTCCCGGCTCGACGCGACCGGCGACCCGGAAATCCTCACCCGGCTCAATGCTTACGAGATCGCCTACCGCATGCAGACGAGCGCGCCGGAACTGATGGAAATTTCCAAGGAGACACCCGAGACCCTCGACCTCTACGGCGTGAAGCCGGGCGAGAGCGGGTTTGGCGCAAATTGCCTCCTCGCCCGTCGCCTCATCGAGCGCGGCGTCCGCTTTGTGCAGCTCTATCACACGAACTGGGACAGCCACGGCGGCCCCGGCGAAAACCTCAACGCCGACTTTGAGAAGGTCTGCCGTGAGGTCGATCAACCTGCCGCGGCCCTCGTGCTCGACCTCAAACGCCGCGGTCTGCTCGACGAAACGCTCGTCATCTGGGGAGGCGAATTTGGCCGCACCCCCATGGGCGAAAACCGCGCCACCCTCGGTCGCGATCACCACGTCGATGCCTTTACCATGTGGGTGGCCGGCGGCGGCGTGAAACCCGGTTTGCTCTTCGGCGAGACCGACGAACTCGGCTTCGGCGTCACCGCAGGCAAAATGCACGTCCACGACCTGCACGCCACCCTGCTGCACATGCTGGGCTTCGACCACGAACAGCTCAACTACCGCTTCCAAGGCCTCGACTTCCGGCTGACCGGCGTGTTTGGGAATGTGGTGAAAGAGATTCTCGCATAGGGACGGTGGGGGAGTTTCGGGTTTCGGGGCGAACTCGGAGATCGGAACGGGGAAGGCGGATCGAGTCGGATTTGGTCGGATTTGGTCGGATTTTCTCTGTGGGTGTGGGATCGGCGGAGGGCGGATTTTACCGAAGAAGCGAGGAGGTTGAGGAGGGGCGCAGAGGGGATGCCGATGCCCGTGAGTTTGCTGGCGATCAGCGGGGCGGAGGGCGCCGGGGCCATGGAAAATCACTTCCGGAATATTGTGTTTATTGTGTCTGTTGGTGTCCCGTCGTCCGGGGCGAAAGGCTCGGCCAACAGAGTAAATCCGGTCCGGGAGGCTGGCTTTCGGGGACAGGAGATATTGAGAATAGTGTGTTTTTTGCGCGTTTCGGACGAGGGGATTCCGACCTGCCTGCTCCCCCTCCATCGCGAGGCCTGTCGGGAAGGTGTTCCGCCGACCAAAATGAGGCGCCCACCTGGCTGAGTTGAACAAGGAAAAGGCCATCCACCCTTTTCGCCCACCCATGCTTAACCTCCTAACCGCCGGTTCCATCCATTCCGTCTATTCCAAGAAATTGGGTCGCCGAGCATTTCCACCGCTCGAAACGGAGTGCGCGCGCTGCGGCGTTTCCAAACGGAGGCGGCAAACACCGGCGCCTCATCAGGACGGCGCGATTTCGACCGCAGGCGAAACCGCGTTGCACTCCCAGCGGCAATTCCAAACGGAGTTTGGAAACGAGGAGAAGGCGAGCTGCCGGGCTTAGTTGGAAGGCCTCTTCTTTTCGGAAACACCGGGCAGTGTTTTCACCGGCGCGATTTGAAACTGAATCGAATGGTCGCGGCTAGTCACCTCATACCGGGTGGATTCCTTTTCTTTGTGTTCGCTTACCATTCCGATGGCGAAGAAAAGCACCAGAAAGAGGAACCCAACGATTCCGAAATAGTGCGAGAAGGCAGCGACCCACTGTAGCTTGAGGGTGGGGCGGGCGACGAAGAGGGACTGATGATAGATATCGTTGTCGGTATGCGGGCTGCCTCTTGACACCCCCAGGCGCTGCTGGATGGATGGAAGCGACCCGAGCAACCAGGTGAGCCCGAAAACGGACGCGGCAAACGCTCCCGCAGACATGATGCCACAGAAATGATACAGCGCGGTCCAATCTTCCTGCAGATCGGATTCCTTGAGAAAGCCGATGGCGGCAATGGCGCCAGTTTGGAGACCGCTCAGCCAAGTAGCCCAATCCTTCATGCGGTCGAGCGCTTCCTTGGCATCGCTCCGAGTGACGCGGTGAGGCTGCGTGCCCGCGCACTGTTTTGTGACCTTGTCTACGACGATCGCCACGACCAACAGGGCGATAATGAAAAAGAGGAATGCCATGGCAGCGCTTCAGATGGAGAAGGTTTCCCCGCTCCGGTGCGCCCGTCCGAGGGTGGCGAGAGTTTCGGGGATTTCGGCGAGATCTGCGGGTTTGGCGCGGAGAAAACGTCTAACGAGGGTAGAAGCGGTGACGGGAGCACCGACTTCGCGCAGGGCGCACTCGACGGCAGTGACACGGTCCGCGAGCGACTTTGGCCAGGGAGCTTTGGTGGTCGCTTTCTTGGACTCGGGCAGGCGGGGCAGCTTGCCCGCGGCGCGATCCGCATCGAAGCCGTCGGTGAGGCGGTTGGTGACTTCTTCCAGTTCCAATTCCAGCGCGACGCGGTGCAGGACGAGCAGGTTTTCGTCGCGCAGCTTGTCCACCTCCGCATGCAGCAGCGGGCGCAGTTCTTTTTGGTCAGTCGTGGCGAGCTGATATTTCACTGAGGACCATGCGTGCGACGGTTTAACCCGCCACAATCCGGACCGTCTGATTCGCGTGCTTCCGGATCAAGGCGGCGTAACGAGCGGGGTCAGCTTTGCGGAGAGCTGCCAATTCGCTCACTGCCTTGGCCATCGCTTTGTGCTTGGCCGTATTGCGCCCGCGCAGGCTGACGGAACGACGTTTCAGGATGACCGACATGAGGCAAAGGTGCCTCGGGTGGGCGTTCATGTCAGTCAAATATTGGCCGCCAATCCGTCTCGGAATGAATACGCTTCGCCGCACAAAATTTGTTCCCACGGGGGCGAATCTCGCTAGGGTCCTCCTCCCGCTGATTTACACCATGAACCCACGCACCATGAAAGGCGTCGGTGTTGTGCCTTCGAAGAAGGAACTGCGCCTGATCGACCATCCTGAACCCGCGATTGCCGCTCCGCATGAACTGAAGATTCGCACCCTCGAGGTGGGGATCTGTGGCACGGATCGGGAGATCTGCACCTTTGCCTACGGCCAGGGGCCGCAGGGGTGCGACTACCTCGTGCTCGGGCATGAATGCCTCGGTGAGGTGACGGAGGTGGGCGCGGGGGTGAAGAAGCTGAAGGTGGGCGACCTGGTGGTGCCGAGCGTGCGCCGGCCGTGCAGCGATCCGAACTGCCTGCCGTGCCGCGAGGGGCGCCAGGACTTCTGCTTTACGTGGACCTTCACCGAGCGCGGGATCAATCAGCGCCACGGTTACATGACGGAGATGTTTGTGGAGGAAGAGGAGCATCTCACTTTCGTGCCGAAGGAACTGCGCGATGTGGCGGTGATGGCCGAGCCGCTGACAATTGCGGAAAAGGGCATGACACAGGCGTGGCAGGTGCAGAAGCGAATTCCCGGCTGGGAAAGCGCGAATACGGACGGCAAGGGGCGCGGGGCCGGGCGCAATGCGGTGGTGCTCGGGGCGGGGCCGATCGGGCTGCTCGGGGCGATGAAGCTGCTGGTGGAAGGCTTCAAGGTCTTCATCTACTCGCGCTCGCCGAAGCCGAACTTCAAGGCAGACATCGCCGAGCAGATCGGCGCGGAATACATTTCCTCGCAGGAAGTCTCGGTGGAGGAACTGGCGAAGCGGATCGGGAACATCGACCTCGTTTACGAGGCGGTGGGCGAGGGACACGTGACCTTTGACGTGATGCGGGTGCTGGGGATCAATGGCGTATTCATCATGACCGGCATCCCGGCGGAGAAGTCGCAGATCCCCGTGTATGCGGACAACATCATGCGGAACATCACGCTGAAGAATCAGGCGATCGTCGGCACGGTGAACGCGAGCCCGCAGGCGTTTGAAGATGCCATCGCGGACCTCGGGGAATTCAAGCGCCGCTGGCCGCAGGCCATCACGTCGCTGATCACCGGGCGGCACCGGATCGAAGCGCACCGCGAGTTGCTGCTGGGCAAGGCGAGCGGGATCAAGAATGTGATCGAGTTCGCCTAGCGAACTCGTTGAGAGTTGAGGGTTGAGAGTTGAGAGCAGTGCGGCTTTGAATCCGCGCGCCGCTCGAAACCGGCCCGGCTCTCAATCCTCAACTACCAACTCTCAACTCCTAT
Source organism: Chthoniobacteraceae bacterium (assembly GCA_044226525.1). Classification (GTDB taxonomy): domain Bacteria; phylum Verrucomicrobiota; class Verrucomicrobiia; order Chthoniobacterales; family Chthoniobacteraceae; genus VFJQ01. The sequence continues at coordinate 417,449 of JBGAGV010000001.1, forward strand.
GTCCTGGATCGATATTTCTGTTCCCATTCACAACGGCATGCACTTCTGGCCGGGTGATCCGCCGCCGTATATCACGACGCATGTGAGCACGAAGAAGGGGGACGTGTGCAATGTGTCGGCGATCTACACCAGTTCGCACATGGGCACGCACATGGATGCGCCCCTGCATTTCCTCGATGGCGGCAAGACGATGGACGCGCTGCCGTGGGATGCGGTGATCGGGCCGGCGCGGGTAGTAGAGATCAAGGACGAGAAGGCGATCAAACCGGCGGAGCTGAAGAAGCTGAAGCTGCAGGCCGGGGAGCGCATCCTGTTCAAAACGCCGAATTCCAAGCGGAGCTGGAAGAAGGAGACCTTCGACAAGGACTTCGTCTATATTGCCAAGGAAGGCGCGCAGTATATCGTCGATTGCGGCGTGAAGACGGTGGGGGTCGATTACCTGAGCGTCGGCGGTTTTTACAAGGACGGCATCCCGACCCATCACATCCTGCTCGGCGCCGAGGTGTGGATCATCGAAGGGTTGGACCTCTCGAAGGTGAAGCCGGGGAATTACGAGATGATCTGTCTGCCGATCAAATTCCAGAACGGAGACGGCGCGCCGTCGCGTTGCCTCATCCGCCCCTTGTAGGGCGGAAAATCCGAATGACGAAACTGGGATGACGAAGACCGGAGCGCGGGGTCGCGGGCGGTGGGGCTTCCGTATTAATTACTTATTTGTCATTCGCTAAGTCCGCCGTTCTTCCTCGGTTTTAACCCTCCACATGGGCTGGTTCCATTTCTCCTTCTCCGATTTCTCCCTCGCGTTTCTCAGCGTGCTGTTCGAGGGCATTCCGTTTTTGCTGCTCGGTTCGATCATTTCGGGGCTGGTCGATGTATTTGTCTCCAGCGAGCGACTGGCGAAGCTGCTGCCGAAAAATCCGGTGGCGGCGGCGATGATCAGCGCGGGGCTGGGGCTGATTTTTCCGATGTGCGAATGCGGGAGCGTGATCGTGATCCGGCGGTTCATTCGCAAGGGGCTGCCGCTGTCGGCGGCGACGGCTTATATGCTGGGCGCGCCGATCGTGAGTCCGATCGTGGCGATGTCCACGTGGAGCGCGTTTTCGCAGGCGGGACCGCTGACGTGGACGGTGCTGCGGCTCGGGATCGGCTACGGAATCGCCGTGGCGGTGGCGCTGATCGTGCATCGGTTGCCGGCGGAAAGTATTCTTCAGCCGCAAACGGCGCTCGCGAGCCGGCGCCGGAGCGGGCTGACCATGGCGGCGGAACCGACGGGGGATTCGCAGGATTTCAGCACGATGGTGGCGTCCGCGAGCCTGCCGCGAAAGCTCCTGCTGGCGGCGCAGAGCGCCACGGCGGATTTCCTCGATGTCACGTTCTTCTTCGTCATCGGCGTGGCGATTACGAGCGTGTTCAATACGGCGATCACGCGGGAAGCGCTCACGCCGCTGGCCGGCTCGACGCCGCTGGCGATCGTGTCGCTGATGGGGCTGGCGGCGCTGCTGGCGCTGTGCAGCACGACCGACGCGTTTGTGGCGTGGACTTTCACGGCGTTTGCGCCGCAGGCGAAACTGGCCTTCCTGCTTTTCGGGCCGCTCTTCGATCTGAAGCTGTTCTGGCTCTACGGCGTCATTTTCCGCCGCCGCTTCGTCACGCTGCTGGCGCTCGGGTTGTTCATCGGGATCTTCATCCTGTGCTGGCGCCTGCCGACGGAGATTTTCCAGTGACGCCAGGTTGAGAACTTTCCAAACCGCCTTAAACTGACTTCTGCCATGAAGACGCTCTTCAATCGCTGGCTTCCCTTCCTCACTCTTGCGGCGTGGAGTTCGGTGTTGCTCGTCTTTCACGCGAACAACCGCGTGAACGCCCTGCTCGCTCCGCAGTTCCGCACCTACGCGCTCATCGCCGGGATCTTGCTCGGCGTGCTGGCGCTGGTGTTTCTTTTGTTCAAGGCGGATGCGTCGTGTTGCTCCTCGGCGGAGTGCGGGCACTCGCTCTCTCGCTTTGCTTCGGGCCGTATTTTGACGTTCCTCATCCTCATCGTGCCGGTGACGGTGACGGCGTTTTACTCGCCGCAGGGCTTTAGTGCGACGGCGGTGCGAAATCGCGGCATTACCGACGACGTCGCGGCGCTCGGTCTGAAGGATCGCAAGCCGGGGCCGCCGCCCGAGCTGACGCTGCCCAAGAAGGAAGAGACGATTCCCGCGTCCGCTCCGGCTCCGGCGGAAAAATCGGTCGCTTCGCAGCAGCCGCCGGCTCCGACCAACCCGGCGAATCCTGCCACACCCGCTCCCGCGAATGCTCAGCCGCCCGCGAGCGAGCCGGCTCCCGCCGATTACCTCCAGCGCACTGCCGATGGCCGCATCGTGGCCGAAGTGCTCGACCTGCTTTACGCGGCGCAGGACAATGTGCTCCGCAAGGATTTCGAGAACAAACCGGTGCAACTCATCGGCCAGTTCATGCCGGACAAAACGAGTGCGAACCAGGCCAAGCGGTTCAAGGCGGTGCGCATGTTCATGTATTGCTGCGCGGCGGATTCGCGTCCGATCGCCACGCTGGTGGAAGCGGATCAGATGCCCGAGTTCCCCGAAATGACGTGGGTCAAGATCACCGGCACGGCGCAATTTCCGATGGAGAACGGTCGCCGGGTCTCGGTGCTGAAGGCGGAGAAGGTGGAGAAAACCGAGCCGCCGGAAGAAGCGATGCTTTACTAGCGGCGCGACCGCCGCTCAATTGGCGGGATGATCCTTCCGGAGATCGAAAAACTCCTCATCCTTCAGGACCGCGACCGCAAGCTGCGCGCGTTGCGTGCCGAACACAAAAACGCACCCCTCGAAAAGCAGTCCTTCGCCGACAAGCAGGCCGCCGCGCAAGCCCAACTCGATGCCGCCCGGCAGAAAGCCAAGGAATTCGAACTCGAGCGCAAGAAACTCGAGACCGAAGTGCAGGGCATTCGCGACAAGATCGCGAAGTATCAGGTGCAGAAATTTCAGACGCGGAAGAACGAAGAGTTTGCCGCGCTCAGCCACGAAATCGAGCGCGCGGAGAAAGACATCCGGCTGATCGAAGATCGCGAGCTGGAACTGATGGACGCGAGCGACAAGCAGAAGCCGGTCATCGCCGAGGCAGAGAAGGCCTTCGCGGCGGCGAAGGGACTCACGGAGCGGCAGACGACGGATCTCGATGCGAAGATCAAGGCGCTGGGCGAGCAGATCACCACGGTGGAAGCCGAACGCACGAAGCTCGCGGCGGACGTCGACGAAGACCTGCTCGACACCTACGATCGCCTGCTGAAGACCAAACACGGCGAAGCGGTCGTCGGCCTGCGGCACGATGTCTGTTCTGGCTGCCATATGAAAGTGACGCCGACGACCAGCTCGAAGGCGCGCCACGGCAAGGAAGTCGTGCAGTGCGAAAACTGCGCGCGCATTCTTTACTGGGAGGACTGACGCGAAGGCCGATGGTTGATTTCCGATCGTGAAAACCGGCTCTCAACCCTCAACGCTCAACTCTCAACCGCGCGCTCCGCGCGTCCCATGAACCGGATCTTCGGCGTCGAGATCGAATACGGTTGCCTGGTCACGGGGGAGCAGGCGGCCACGAATATCGATGCCTGGCCCGGACGCGTGAAAAATCACGCGTTCAAGCGGATGAAAGCGGGAGCGATCGACCTGCATTATCGCGATTACGAAGAGCCGCCGGGAAATGGCGGCTTTTTGCTGAACGGGGGCCGGCTGTATCTCGACATGGGGCATCTCGAATATTCGACCCCGGAATGCCGCACGGTGCGGGACGCGGTGGCTTTCGAAATCGCGGGCGACCTCATTTTGCAGAGAGCACTGAAGGAGATGGGTGCGGATGACTCGGTGGCCTTCATCAAGAACAACGTCGATCACCACACGGGAGCGACGTTCGGCTGCCACGAGAATTATCTCATGCGGCGCGACGTGCAGTTTCACCCGGCGCTGCTCGGCACGCTGCTGAGTTTCCTCGCGACGCGGCAGATCTTCACGGGCGCAGGCCGGGTGGGGCAGGCGAGTCCGCTCGCGTTCGATTTCGATCCGCCGCACGGTGCGGAGCCGATCGAGTTTCAGATCAGCCAGCGGGCGGACCACATCGTCAACGACATCTACCAGTGGGTGCAGTTCAACCGCGCGATCATCAACGCGCGCGATGAACCGCTCGCCGATTATCGCAAATACCGGCGGCTGCATCTGCTGATCGGCGACTCGAACATGAGCCCCTTCGCCGCCGCGCTGAAGCTCGGCACCACCGCGCTCGTCCTGACGCTGATCGAGACCGGCCGCATGCCGGAGGATGTGATCCTGCGCGATGCCGTGCTCGCCACGCGGCAGATCAGCCACGATGGGACGGGCCGTGGCGTGGTGCAGCTCGACGACGGCACGACGCGCAACGCGCTCGACATTCAGCACGATTTTCTCACCTGCGCCGAGCGCTACCTGCGTGGGCAGGATGAGGATACGGATTGGATTCTCGAAAGCTGGCGCTTCACGCTGGAGGCGCTCTCCACGAAACCGGAACTGCTCATCGGCGGCGTCGATTGGATCAGCAAGAAATGGATGCTGGAGCAATTCCGCGAGGCGGAGAACCTCGAGTGGAACGACCCGTGGTTGCAAAGCCTCGACCTCGAATACCACAACATCGATCCCGACAAGGGACTCTTCTTCGGACTCACGCCAGCCAAGGCGATCGGTGAATTTAACGCCGTGGCGCGCCGCCCCGAGGCCACCACGCGCCCGCCTGCCGACACGCGCGCCTGTGGCCGCGGACACGCCGTTGCGCGGTTCCTCGGCGGCCGCGATCCTTATGTGATCAACTGGGATTCCATCTCGATCGAAAACAGCGCGCACCTTCCCATGCCCGACCCGTTTGAGACTTATGTCGAGAGCGTGGAAGAGCTGTTTCGCTAACGGCTTTCGGCAGGGAAGCAGGAAAACAGGAGAGAAGAGCAGGAAGCCAGGAAACGGCGGAGGCGTATGGGCGAAGGGGGGCGTATCGTGGGTCGGAGGCGGAGGCGGGCGGAGGCGGTTCGAACGCGGTTCCTGCTTGATCGAAAACGGTGATCTGCGGAATGACTTGCCGCGAGCGGACGCTTCCGCGTTAGGCTGAAGACATGATCGACTCCCTTTCCCGATCGGCACTCCCGGTTACCCTCATCTTCGCCATGACTTTCACTGCTCCCGTCGATGCCAGCCCCGCCGACGCTGAAGCCTTTGTCGCGCAGGCGGAAAAGGAACTCGCTGCGCTGAATCACCTCGCCAGCAAAGCGGCCTGGATCAACAAGACCTACATCACCGACGACACCGACGCGGTCGCGGCGGACTACGCGGCGCGGAGCACGGCGCTGAGTGTGCGCTTTGCCAAGGGGGCGGCCAAGTTCGATCACGAGCCGGGGCTCGCCTTCGACGTGCGGCGGAAGCTCAATTTTCTCAAGCAAGGCATCACGCTGCCCGCGCCGGAGAAGCCGGGCGCAGCGGAAGAACTCTCCGCCATTTCCACCCGGCTCGAATCGAGCTACGGCAAAGGCAAAGGGACGCTCGATGGGAAGCCGATCGACGGGTCCGACATCGAGGAAGCGATGGGCAAAACGCGCGATCCAGAGAAGCTCAAGGAGATGTGGACGAGCTGGAACGATCAGGTCGGCGCGCCGATGAAGGACGACTACGTGCGGCTCGTGGCAATCGGCAACGAAGGCGCGCGTGAACTCGGCTACGCCGATGTCGGGGCGATGTGGCGCTCGGGTTACGACATGCCGCCGGAGGATTTCGCGCGCGAAATGGACCGGCTCTGGACACAGGTGAAGCCGCTCTACGATCAGCTCCACTGCTATGTGCGGACGAAGCTCAGCGAGCACTACGGCGCCAAGGTGCAGGCCGCGACCGGCCCCATGCGCGCCGACTTGCTCGGCAATATGTGGGCGCAGGAATGGAGCGGCATCTACGATCTCGTCGCGCCAAAGGGTGCGGGTGAAATCGGCTACGACCTCACCGATCTGCTCGTCGCGAAAAACTACGACGCCGTCCGGATGGTGAAGACCGGCGAGGCCTTCTACACCTCTCTCGGTCTGCCTGCGTTGCCGGCCACGTTCTGGGAGCGTTCGATGTTCACCAAGCCGCGCGATCGCGAAGTGGTGTGCCATGCGTCAGCCTGGGACCTCGACGACCAGGACGACCTGCGCATCAAAATGTGCATCAAGATCAACTCGGACGATTTCGTGACTATTCATCATGAACTCGGGCACAATTACTACCAGCGCGCCTACAATCAGCAGCCGTATCTCTACCTCAGCGGCGCGAACGATGGCTTCCACGAAGCGATCGGCGATTTCATCGCGCTGTCCATCACCCCTGAATACCTCGTGCAGATCGGTCTGCTCGACGAAAAGAAACTTCCGAGCGCCGACAAGGACATCGGCCTGCTTCTGCGCCAGGCGATGGGCAAGGTGGCGTTCCTGCCGTTCGGACTGCTGATGGATCAATGGCGCTGGGGCGTCTTCAGCGGCGCGATCAAGCCGGAGAATTACCAGTCGGCGTGGGACGATTTGCGCCTTCGTTACCAAGGCGTCGTGCCGCCCGTGACCCGCCCAGCCACCGCTTTCGATCCCGGTGCAAAATATCACATTCCTGCGACGACGCCGTATGCGCGGTATTTCCTCGCGGCGATCCTGCAATTCCAGTTTTACAAAGCCGCCGCGGAGCAATCCGGATGGAAAGGCCCGCTCCACCGCTGCTCGTTCTACGGGAATCAAGAGGTCGGCGAGCGCTTCAACAAGATGCTCGCCATGGGGGCCTCGCGTCCGTGGCCGGAAGCCCTCGAAGCCTATACCGGCACGCGGCAGATGGATGGCTCGGCCATCATTACCTACTTCGAGCCGCTGATGAAGTGGCTCCAGGAGCAAAACCGCGGGAAAACGGTCGGCTGGTAAAATCTGGCATTTTCTTACGTCCGAGCGGCTCGCCGACTGCGAAAAACTCCTGGTCACACCAAGTTTTTTTCCGTGTCTGGCTCCGACCTGATCTCTCGCCTTATCGCCAAATCAGCCCGCCTGCGAAAACAGGCAGAGGACTTGTTGCTCCGGGCACAGGATCTCCAGCGGGCCATCGAGTCCGAGAGGCCAGCCGCGAAGAAAGGACGAGCCAAGGGCAGGCCCCGCCGGGAAGGGGAAGGGTAAAGCGCTACAAGATTGACGTGTCGAGGCGCGCACTCAGCCCCGACATCCGATTCAGGGAGTGGAGGTCACTCCACACGTGAATCAAGACCCTAAAAACATCATCGAGATCCTCGAAGAGCGAATGCGCTGGCTGCGAGCTGCCGCCCAGCGTCTCCTGACGAAGGCAGGCAAAGTGGAACACGATATTCGTGAGGCGCGCGCCCGGCGGGAATCGCCACCACCGCCTTCGGCGGAGGACGCTACTCCCGATTAGTGGGGTGCTCTATTCCAGCGTTGTGTCGAGCGCGATGGCACGGGACAAATCCCAGTATGACTGCCCTTGTCGGTTATCGTTGTCTCTTCCCGCTCCTCATCGCTGCCATGTCCGTTTCCAGCTTCGCTCAGCCACTTGTTTATCCGCAGACCCGCCAGGAGGACGTCACGGACGATTACCATGGCACCAAGGTAAGCGATCCTTATCGCTGGCTGGAAGATGACAACGCGCCGGAAACGGCCGGGTGGGTCGAGGCAGAGAACAAGGTGACGTTTGGCTTTCTCGAATCGATCCCGCAGCGCGCGGCCATTCGCGAGCGGCTGAAGAAGTTGTGGAACTACGAGCGTTACTCGGCGCCGATGAAAGAAGGCGGACGTTATTTCTTCGGGCACAATCCGGGCCTGCTGAATCAAGCGCGCCTCATGGTAGCGGATTCGCTCACCGGTCAACCGCGGCTGTTGCTCGACCCCAATACGCTTTCCGCCGACGGGACCGTTTCGCTAACCGGCACCGAGGTGAGCCACGACGGCAAACTGCTCGCCTATTCGCTCTCGCGCTCCGGGGCCGACTGGCAGGAGTGGCATGTGCGCGACATCGATACGGGCCGGGATCTCGACGACGTGATCCAATGGTCGAAGTTCAGCGATGCGTCGTGGGCGAAGGATCGCAGCGGCTTCTACTACTCACGCTACGACGAACCGAAGACGGGCGAGGAGCGCAAGGGCGTGAACGAGTTTCAGAAGCTCTACTTCCATAAACTCGGCACGCCGCAGAGCGCGGATGCGCTCATCTACGAACGGCGCGATCACAAGGACTGGAGCTTCAGCGGAAGTGTGAGTGACGATGGCCATTGGCTGCTCATCCACGTGGGGCGGGGGACCGATCCGAAGAACGCCTTCTTCTATCGCGACCTGACCGTGCCCGATGCGCCGATCGTCGAATTGCTCACCGAGTTCGACGCGCAATATTCGTTTATCGACAACGACGGTCCGGTCTTCTTTTTCCAGACCGATTGGAAAGCGCCGATGCGCCGCGTCATCGCCGTCGACGTGACCAAACCCGGGCGAGAGAACTGGCGCGAGATCATCGCCGAATCGCGGGACACGCTCGTGGGGACCAATCTCGTCGGCGGTCAGTTCATCGCCAACTATCTCAGCAACGCGCATAGCGCGGTTCGCGTTTTCGGCCTGGATGGAAAACCGATTCGCGAAGTGGCGCTGCCCGGCCTCGGCTCGGCGCATGGCTTTGGCGGCAAGAAGAGCGACACGGAAACCTTCTACACCTTCACCAGCTTCACCGTGCCGACGACCATCTACCGTTACGATGTCGCGACGGGGGAAAGCAGCGTCTTCAAGGCACCGAAGATTGAATTCGATTCGTCGCCTTACGAGACGAAGCAGGTCTTCGCTACGAGCCGGGACGGCACGCGCGTGCCGATGTTCATCACCCTGCGCCGCGGTCTGAAGATCGATCGCAAACAGCCCGTGCTGCTCTACGGCTACGGTGGGTTCAATATCAGCCTCACGCCGGCCTTCGGCATCATGCGCGCCACCTGGCTGGAACTCGGAGGTATCTACGTGGAGGCCAACCTGCGCGGCGGCGGGGAATACGGCAGCGAATGGCATCTCGCCGGCACGAAGGAGCGCAAACAGAACGTCTTCGACGACTTCATCGCCTGCGCCGAGTGGCTGATCAAAAACGGCTACACCTCGCCGTCCAAGCTCGCCATCCAGGGCGGCAGCAATGGTGGCCTGCTCGTCGGTGCGGCCATGACGCAGCGGCCCGACCTCTTCGGCGCCGCACTCCCGGCGGTCGGCGTGCTGGACATGCTGCGATTCCACAAATTCACCATCGGGTGGGCCTGGACGAGCGACTACGGCAGTTCCGATGACGCGGAACAGTTCAAATCGCTCTACGCCTATTCGCCGTATCATCACCTCGCGCCCGGCGTGCGTTATCCCGCTACGCTCGTCACCACGGCCGACCACGACGACCGAGTCGTGCCCGCGCACAGCTTCAAATTCGCGGCCCGCCTTCAGCAGTGCCAGGCGAAGGACGGCCCGCCCGTGCTCATCCGCATCGAAACCAAAGCTGGCCACGGCGCCGGGATGGCGCTGAGCAAAGTCATCGACCAGACCGCCGACGAACTCGCCTTTCTCGTAAAGGCGTTGCAGATGTAGGGTGCGGCGCGATCGCCAAAAGCTGGATGTCGATTTCCGTTCTGCTCTTCCGCGCTATGCTGGCCCTGGTCTGGGCGGGCACGCTCGCGGCGCAGACGGTGCCTTCGAGTGCGCGATTTGTGATGTCGCACTTCAAGACCGATGGCGGGGGCGGCGACGAACGGCTCTACGTTTCGTGGTCGGCGGATGGGTTCACGTGGACGGCGCTTAACAGCGGGAATCCAGTCTGGCAGCCGCCGGGGTGGACGCCGTTTGGCAACGTCGTGCGCGATCCGGCCATCGTGTTTGCCAATGGCTTTTATTGGGTCTGCTACACGCAGGGAAATTATGGGCGCGGCTCCAGGTTCGGCCTGGTGCGCTCGACCGATTTGCTCAACTGGACGCAGGTGGGACCGATCGATGTGACGCCGGCTGGGGCTACGGACCCGCTTACGTGGAGCCCGAGTTTCTTTGTCGATGGCGACGGCAGCGTCCACGTCTTCGTGTCCATCAATCCCGTGGGCGGTTCGGCCTACAGCCCCATTCCCTCGATGCGAATCTACGAAACGCACCCGCTGGACGCGAACTGGACGCAGTGGTCGCCCGCCACGCCGGTGGCGTTGCCGGAGACGAACACCAACGAGTTTTTCTGCTGGAAGGAAGGGGGCGTTTATCACGCGGTGTATATCGATTTCGGCCGGGGCGGAGCGATCGTGCATGCGACTTCGAGTGCGCTGCTCACGGGGTGGGGCACCGATCGCGTGCTCGGTTACAACTCGCAGGAGGGACCCTTTGTCCTGCCGAAACCGGAGGGCGGTTATCGGCTCTATATCGAGCCGGGAAATCAATCGGGCGGCGCGATCACGACTTATCGCTGGAGCGACTTCGATACGACCTTCGGTTCGGCGACTGGGCAGATCGCGGTGACGTCGAGCGTGCCGATGCGGAACGGGAAACCGTGTGCCGCGCATGGTGCGTTGAGTTTCGCCGCGTGGCAGTCGCAGCAACTGGCCTCCGTGCCCGTCGCGCAGCAGAGCGCGTTGGCGGATGCGGACGGCGATGGGCTGGCCAACCTCCTGGAACATGCGTTGGGGACGAGTCCCACCTTATTTACCCCGGCGGACCGACAGCCGCAGTCTTTCGCGCGAATGATGGGCGACGGGACGCATGGGGGAATCCGGTTCGACTGGTTCCCTTCCAGTGCGGATGTGGAGATGCTGGCCGAAACCCGGCTCGGCGATGGCTCGTGGAGTGGGGCGGCGAGTGCAGTCACGATCGAATCGCAGACCCTCCAGAGCGATGGGACCGTGCGCACCTTCGCTCATGCGGCTTCTCCTGGCACGGCCGCCATGTTGCGTGTCCGTGCAACGCAAAGCGTTGCCGCCGCGCCGCCGCCGGTGCAAACTTTGGGGGTGAAGGTGATGCGAAAGAGGGCTAAGCCTGCGGGGTCTCGAAAGTCATCCTTACCATGAGCACGCCCCTCCCTCCCTGCCTCGATTGCGGCGATCGTTCGCGCCGCGATTTCCTGAAGACCGCGCTCGTCGCCACCGCAGCCACGGCTCTGCCCTCCTTTGCCGCTCCGACGCCGAAGTCGAAATCCGAAACGCTCGTGGCGACTCTTTTCAAATCCATCTCCGAGGAACAGCGCCCGAAGCTGTGTTTCCCGTGGGATCATCCGCTGCGGGTCAAGGTGGACAATAACTGGATGATCAACAAACCGCAGAACGAGCTGCTGAACGCCGACCAGCGCGCGATGGTGCGGGAGATTTTCCTGGGGCTGCATTCACCCGAGTATGCGGAGAAAGTAATGGGACAGGTGGTGGGCGACAGCGAAGGGGGCACCTTTGACGACAGCACTTCGATTGCGCTCTTTGGCGAACCGGGATCGGGCAAGTTTGAGTTTGTGCTCACCGGACGGCACTGCACGCGGCGCTGCGACGGCGATTCGCTGGAAGGCGCGGCTTTTGGTGGGCCGATTTTTTACGGTCACGCTGCGGAGGGCTTCAACGAGAAGCCCGATCATCCGGGGAACATTTATTGGTATCAGGCGAAGCGAGCGAACGAGGTGTTCCAGATGCTCGATGGCAAACAGCGCGACCTGGCGCTGCTCGGCGATCCGCGCGCGGAAAAACACACCGAGACCGTGGCGCTCACCGGCCAGAAGACCGGCCTGCCGGGGATTCCGATGACGGAGCTTTCTGCCGATCAAAAAGCGCATGTGCGCAAGGTGCTGGCCGACGTGCTCGCGCCGTTCCGCGAGGAGGATCGGACCGAATCGCTCAAGCTCATCGAGCCGACCTTCGACCACCTGCACATGGCCTTCTACAAAAATGCCGACATCGGCAACGACGGCGTGTGGGACGTCTGGCAGATCGAAGGGTCGAGCATGGTCTGGTATTTCCGCGGGAAACCCCACGTGCATACGTGGGTGAATATCCGGGCGTAGCGCGGACTTTTACCGCATCAGCCTAAGCGGTGCTTTCGCAAGTCATTCAGAGCGCAGTCGAGGAAGCCGGTGCCATTAGAACACGGCTACTTTGTTCGGTGCCACGCCTCTTCGCTGTCGTGCCATTTAGTAACCGTCTGCAGGAGGACGTTATTTATCGCACGGTAACGAGCGCGGGGCTTTTGTGAGGGTGTGCCAGCGGGTGGCGCCGGGTTCCTCGACTGCGCGCTCTCGCCGCCTTCGCCCATCGAGAGCGCTACGCTCGGAATGACTCGTCTAAGGAAGACCGGAGAACCGCCTACGCCCTTCCGATGAACTTCTCGAGCGCGCCGCCGAGGAGGTCGTGCACGTCGCGCTGGATTTCGGCGCGGGAGGGTTCCCAGCCGGTGGCGGCAAGGTCGCTGTATTTGTCCGCCAGCGTGTCGGCGATGATCGTGCGGCTATGGCTCCACTTATAGACGAGCTGGTCGAGCACGCGGCAGTCGCTGTGTTGCGGGGTGACCGATGTGCCGATGAGTTCAAGGCGCATGCGGGTCGTCTCGTCGATGAGCGTGGGGATGTTCATGAACCACCAGCAGCCGAAGATGTGCAGGTTGCGGAACTTCCGCGCCGCGACGCACATGGCGTGCTGGTTTTCCCGCGCGAGCATGGTGCAGAGGAATTTGTTCTGCGGGAAGGCGGCGCACAGGCGCTCAACCGCGGTGACATCCGCGATGCCGACGCTATCGCCGGCGAGGCGCAGGGCGGGGTTCACCTGGCGGTTGACGCCGATCATCAGCGCGAAGGCCTGGTGGTAGTCGCGGCCGTGCGGCATGATGGCGTGCTCGATGATCTGTGCGGTGGGGCCATTGTCCGGGAAGCGGAAATCCGGCCCGAGCGACACCATGCAATACTGGGAGTCGATGCGCTGGGTCCAATCGCCGAGGAAGCGGCGGATGCCGTCAAAGGTCTTCGCATTCAGCTCCGGCGAAACGTCGTAACCCCAGGCCTTCAGCTTCGGCGCGGTATTCGGCCAATCGAGGAGGAGCGGGTCGATGCGGAGCGCGGCAACGAAACGCGGATCGCGCTCGAAACCTTTGTCCCACACGGGGCGTTCGAGGTCGTCGAACGGCGAGTTCGTCATGCAGATCTTGCGCACCTTCGCCACTTCGCAGCAGCGGTTGATGAATTCACCCGGTTGGTATTGAGCGTATTCCTTGCGCAGTGCTGCGAGATCGCGCCGTTTCACGTCGAAGCCGAGCGCATTCAGACAGGTAAGCACGCCGCGGCAGGCTTCGCTGACCGGTGAGTGTTTGATGAAAAGGGAATCCCAGACCAGTTCGGCCTGCTGGGACTTCGAGAGCGCCCAGAACTTTTCCTCCGGCAGATCGTGCCAGCGAAAGGCTTCGGCCACGAGGTAATGATAGACGAGCAGTTCATCGATCCCCCACAGCAGCAGGTCGCCAAACGCCGCATCGTAGAGATGCGTGTGAATGTCGAAAACTGGCGTCTCGTCCACGATCTGGTGAACGAGCGCGCCGAGGGAGGCGGTGCGCTCTTGAGTCATGCCGCAGTAAACCCCGCCGCCCGCCCCGCCGAAAGGGCCGCGATGGTGGCTACGTAAACCGGTGTTTTACCCCTCGGGATGGCAGGTGCTTCAGGGGATGCGCTTCGTTTTCTCCGTCAAATATTGCGTCCAATGCGCCGCGCCAGGCGGGGTGGACGAAGTGAAACCCAGCTCCAATCGCCTTGGCCGGAACGACGAGTTGATCGTCGATCAAGGCGCTGGCCAATTCTCCGAGGAGGCAGCGGAGCAGAGGAGCGGGCACACGCCCGCGAATCGGTTGGCCAACGCGATGCGCCAAACCGGTCGCAAGGGCGCGTTGGGTGACCGGGTGAGGCGAGACGATATTGAGCGGACCGCGGATGGCTTCATTTTCGAGCGCGAAGGCAATCAGCCGGAGGGTGTCGATAAGTGAGATCCACGGGACCGCGCCGTCCGCATCGCCGAGCACCAAACCCGCACCGATCCGGTGGAGAGGCAGCACGTGACCGAGGTAACCGCCCGACGGGTCCATGACGTTGCCGATACGCAGATGCACGACGCGAGTGCCCAGATCCCAAGCGGCGGCGGCTTCATGTTCCCAGGCAAGGCATACTTGCGCGCGAAAACGGTTTTCAGGGTCGGGCACGGCAGACTCGTCGAGCGTCTCGCCGGGGCGGTGGCCGTAGATTCCTACGGCGGATGCGCTGAGGAGCACGGCAGGCGGCTGGTGCCGAAGGGCGGTGACGAGGGCTCGCGTGCCGTCAATGCGGCTGTGAAAGATCGCCTGGCGTTTCCATGGAGTCCACAGGCCGGCCGGGTTTTCGCCGGCGAGATGGATGACCGCATCGACCGGTGGCAGATCGTCGAGCGGGCGATACTCGATGCTCGCGGTCGGGGCACCCGCCTGAGCGCGAGCAGGATGGCGGCTGAGGCCGATGCAATCGTAGCCCAGAGCGGAAAGGTAGGCCAGCAGCGGGCGGCCGAGAAAGCCTGAGGCGCCGGTGACCGCGATTTTCATGGTGCAGCGCGGCGCAACTCGCACCGTGCCCATTCATAGTCGATTGGCTCGATGGCGTAGCAGATTTCCGGCGCTACGTCGTGGCCCGTGAAAAATTCCCATGCGCTTTCCTCGATCGTGACAACGCGATAACGCCACGCGCTTTCATCCCGCCGAACCCGCACGATTTCTACCATCTTCGGGCCGGCTGGAGCGAGGGCGCAGGGCTTGTATTTCAGAAATTCCGCTGCTCTTTCGAGACTCGCGAAGGGCGAGCCAGGGGCCAGACCGGGCGGAGGTTGGTTGCGCAGGCGGAAGTGGGCGCTGGCGCCGGGGACGGCAATTTTTCCATCCACCGATTTCTCCTCGATTTGGACCGACACGTTAGCGGTGTGAAATCGGAACCGCGTGAGCAGGTTTCCGGCGGCGGCCACGAGCCGGCGGTCGCAGTCGCTCCGGACAAAATATAATCCCTCGGCGATGCCGCCCGATTCGAGCCGGACTCGCGCGTGCAGCCGGTAGGCGATATGCCAGTAACCGATCCCGATTTCTGCCGGGAGGGGCGCAGGACGCAACCCCTGCATTTGACACACGACCACATTCCAGAACGCAAAGCCACGATGCGTCACGGGCTCCAGGGGAGCGGGTAGCAGAGCGCGTGCGGCTGCTTCGGGCGTGCGCCAGGTGAAGAGCCAGCAGTGCGGCAGGTGCGCGCGCAGGGTGAGCGGGTTGGCAGGGGCCTTCATCGCCCGTGCAGGAGCGGATACAGCGCGGCGAACGCGACGGCACCGCTGCCGTTGAGAATGAGCATCCAGAGCGCAACGGTGACGCGTGGTGCCACGCGGCGCCGCCAAAGCAGTCGCACGAGGAACGCGAGCATCGTGGCGTTGGAAATGGCGACGATGGTGACATTGATCCACGCGGCATAAGCGATCACGTCGAGCAGCCGCATCAGGACATTGATCAACGCCCCGCTCATCAGCACGACTTCGCCGCCCGCCATCGTGGTGAGGCAGGCGTCGAAGCAGGTGAGGAATGGAACGCGGGTGATCCCGTGGAGGAGCGGGATAAAAATGCCCCACGCGAGGCCGGCGGAAACGGCCAGCCACGCGGTGGCGGCGAGCAGATTCCACGACGGCAGCACGAGGCTGAGCGAGGCGCCATAGAAACAGGAGCCGAGGATGGCGACGCTGGCGAGGATGAGCCATTTTCGGAACGGCACTGGCACATCGAAACTGGCGAGGGTGGTTCTCAGGGTGTGCGGCATGGCAGTGGTGGTGGTTGGCAGGTTTTGGAGCCGCACACGGGGGCTGGTTCACTGGCCAGCCGGTTGCGGATTTCTTCGTGGCCCGCGTGGAGGAACCAGCGGGAGAGATTGTGGCGGTTCCTGGAGATCAGCGCGCAAGCCTGCCGTGCGAGGGGCCGTAGAGCCGGATGGGCGAGGCGCAGCGCCCATTCGCGGTATTCGCGCAGCGCCCACAGGATGGTGATCCACGCCGCTTCGCCGCGCCACAGATCGCCCGAGTCACTGATCACCACGAGCCGCTCCGCGGGGTGAAACTTCTCGATGCCAGGGAAGTGCCCGGCGATCTCGGGAGATTGGAGCGGAATGAACCGGAGCGTGACGTAGGCTGGTTGTGTCGCGAGCCAGATCCGCAGGCGGCGGCACATCTCGCATTGTTTGTCGTAGAGGAGAGTGAGCGTCTTCATTCTCCGGCGGGGTGAAGCGTGGCTTCCGGGGCGATCGGCGGAGGAGTGCTATGGAGCAGGGCGCGTTTCCGCATGCGGTTGAAGATGTAGAGGTTGAAGAAGTGCATCGCGCCGAGGACGAGCAGCACGACGCCGATCTTGGTGCTCAGGGTTTCAAACGCCGCTTCCGCAGTGGCGGGCTTGTCGGAGGTTTTCAGCGCAAGGACGTCGTAGCCGAAATTGATGAGATAGAAGCCGACGAGGAGGAGGTGATTGATGGAGTCGGCGAGGGGTTCGTTCCGGTCGAAGGCATCGACGAGGAAAATGCGCCCGTGTTTGTGGAGAGTGTGGCCGACCCAGACGGTCAGCGTGATGCTGAGAGCGAGATAGGCGATGTAAGTGGCGAGGGTCGGATTCATGGTTCAGTTTATTTTGTGTTTTCAGTAATAAATGAAACTTTGTGGCAAAAAAGACGCGGCTCATTTGAGAAATTTCAGAGCCCAGGGAATGGCGGTGCTGGATTCGAGGCGGGCAATTTTGCTGAACACGCCATCGGTCGTTTCCATGAACTGGCAGAGCTCCTTGATCTGCTTCGCGAAGGTGACGGCGTCCGGGCCCTTCAGACCGTTGGTGCGGTCGATGCACTCCTTGAGCACATTGATGGCGGGGCGGATCTCACGGCGTTTCCGTTCACGGACGATGATGCAAAATATCTTCCAGACGTCCTTTTCCGCCTCGAAATACTCCTTCCGCTCGCCCTTGCGGACCACGCTACGGATGAGGCCCCAGCCGCAGAGTTCGCGAAGGTTCATGTTCGCATTGCCGCGGCTGATCTTAAGTTCATCCATGATCTCGTCGGTGAACAGCGGCCGCGGGCTGGTCATGAGCAGAGCGTGAATCTGCGCCATGGTGCGGTTCACCCCCCAGGCCGTGCCCATGGACCCCCATTGGCTGATGAATTCGTCCCGGGCTGCCTGAAGGATGGCGGCCTCAGCGGAGTTCGTTTCTTTCACTGGCTTGCTCATACCGTATTTTCAAATAGTTCTGAAAATACGATGTGGCAAGCGGATTTTGTGTTGAGGTTCAGGCGGTGGCCTGTGGCAAGACAGGAACGGGCAGTCTTCGGGCTGCGCGTTTTTTCGTCAACAGCCTGAAGGCTGGACACCAACGCGCTGGCGCTACTTCAGGCAGGCCATCTCGCAGCCGGTTTCGACGCGCGGAGGCTGCGGGACGAGGCCGAGTTCGTCGAGGAGGGCGTGGTCTTCATCGACGCCGGGATTGGCGGCGGTGAGGAGTTTGTCGCCGTAGAAGATGGAGTTTGCGCCGGCGAAGAAGCAGAGAGCCTGGCCTTCGCGGGTGAGGCGGGTGCGGCCGGCGCTGAGGCGAACCTTGGCCTTGGGCAGGGCAAGGCGCGTGACGGCGATGAGGCGGACGAGTTCGAAGATGTCCACCGGTGGCTGGCTTTCCAGCGGAGTGCCGGGCATGGCCATGAGGCAATTGATCGGCACGCTCTCGGGCGGCGGGTTAAAATTTGTCAGCGCTTCGAGCATCTTCAGGCGATCGTCGATCGACTCGCCCATGCCGATGATACCGCCGCAGCAGACATCCATGCCGGCGCGTTGCACGGATTGGATGGTATTGATGCGATCCTGAAAACTGTGTGTGGTGACGATGTTCGCGTAGTTCTCCGGTGAGGTGTCGATGTTGTGATTGTAAGCGGTGACGCCCGCTTCCTTGAGCTGGCGCGCTTCGTGGTCGCCGAGCTGGCCGAGGGTCACGCAGACTTCCATGCCGAGCTTGGAAACTTCGCGGACGCTCTCCAGGACCTGCTCGAAACGAGGATCGCCCGAGCGCACGCCTTTCCATGCCGCGCCCATGCAAAAGCGGGTGGAGCCATTTTCGCGAGCGCGCTGGGCGACGGCGAGGATCTCCTCCGTCTTCATGAGCTTCTCGGCTTTGACGCCGGTGGAGTAACGGGCGCTCTGCGCGCAGTAGCCGCAATCTTCCGAACAACCGCCGGTCTTGATGGAAAGCAGCGTGCAGAGCTGCATTTCGCCACCTTGCCAGTTTTCGAGATAGACGGCGCGGGAGCGCGAGATCAGCTCGAAGAGTGGCGTGTCGTAGAGAGCGCGAAGCTGAGCGAAGGTCATTGGAACTCGGAAATGCGAAGTTGGAGGGCGGAAGTGAGCACGTCCCTCACTTCGCCGCCAGTTCTTCGATCACGATGTCCTTATACCACGCCTCGGTTTTGCCGTTGCCGTGGACCTGCACGGCGATGTAGCCGTCGCCGGCGGCGATGGTGCCGTCATCCTCGGTGTAATCGACGGTCTGCACGCCGTTCAGCCAGATCTGGATGCGCGGGCCTTCGCAGCGGATGCGGTAGTCGTTCCAGTCGTCCTTCTTGAGGACGGCGTTCACTTTGTCGGCGTCGGCCTGCACGAGCATCTTGCGGCGGCGGGATTCGTCGTAGAGGCAGCCGAAGTAGTTTGGCCCGCCGATATCGGCCTGGTAGCCGACCATTTCAAAATCGGGTTTTTCCGCGTGGACGCTCCGGAATTGCACGCCGCCGTTCACGAAGCCTTCGCTGCCGAGCAGCTTGAATTTCAGCTTCAGGTCGAAGTTGTAGAACTTCTTTTTCGTGGCGAGGAATTCATTGTGCGGGACCTTTTCGGTAAGCGAACCGCCGACGAAAGCGCCATCGACGATGCGCCAGGTCTTCGCGGTGTCGCCTTCCCAGCCGTCGAAGGATTTGCCGTCGAAGAGTGGCTGGGGCGCGGCGAAAGCGGTGCTGGCGAGGAGGGTGAGAATGAGGGAGCGCATGATGGGATGGGGATGTTCTTTCACGAACCGGCGCCGACGAAAAGGGGAAAGCCCACAAGGGGAAGCCCTCCTAAATCGTGGGGTTGCGGAGAGAGAGGGTAATTGGGGAGGCTCCCATCTCCTTTCGCCTATGCCGATGAAAATCCTCGCCCTCGCTTTCCTTTTCGCCGCTGTCGCCGCCGATGCGGCTCCCGCAGCGCGACCGAACGTCCTTTTCATCGCCGTCGATGACATGCGACCGGAACTCGGCTGCTATGGCAACACCGTCGTGAAGACGCCGAATATCGATCGCCTCGCAACGCGTGGCATGGTCTTCAATCACGCCTACTGCCAGCAGGCGGTTTGCTCTCCTTCGCGCTCATCCCTGCTGACGGGGCGGCGACCCGATGCGACGAAGGTGTGGGATTTGAATACGCACTTCCGAGTGGCATTGCCGGATGCGATTACGCTGCCGCAGCACTTCAAGGAGAACGGTTACCACTGCGAGGCCCTCAGCAAGATTTACCATCACGGTTTCGAGGATGGCCGTTCTTGGAATGTGCCGCACTGGTATCCCGCTGGCTACTCCGTGGATGTCGACCCGGCTGACTGGACGAAGCGGACTTCCACGCGCCACGAGGTCTCTGTGAAAGAGTATTCCGAGAAGTCCGCGGTCGAACCCGCGGACAACGACAAACGCGTCGCGAAGGGCAAAGCGCCGAAGACGGGACCGGCCTTCGAGGTGAGTCCGAAAGCCGACGACGAACTTCCCGACGGCGCCACCGCCGCGGAGGCCGTAAAGCGTCTCCATGCACTGAAGCAAAAGGGTGAGCCGTTCTTCCTCGCGGTCGGCTTCCTCAAGCCGCACCTGCCGTTCGTCTCGCCGAAGAAATACTGGGACCTTTACGATCCGGACAAAATTCCGCTGCCCGCGATCGATCACCTGCCGGAGGGCGCGCCCGCCTTTGCCGGGCACGACAACGGCGAACTCCACGCCTATCCCG
Source organism: Chthoniobacteraceae bacterium (assembly GCA_044226525.1). Lineage (GTDB taxonomy): Bacteria > Verrucomicrobiota > Verrucomicrobiia > Chthoniobacterales > Chthoniobacteraceae > VFJQ01. Next base: position 437,510 of record JBGAGV010000001.1, read on the forward strand.
GGGTGCCAAAGGGAAACCCGATCCCGGCAGACTTCGCGAAGCAGCTCAGGCACGGCTACTACGCCGCGATCAGTTTCACCGACGCGAACATCGGCCGCCTGCTCGACGCGTTGGACAAAGAAGGCCTCGCCGATAACACGGTCGTCGTGTTGTGGGGCGATCATGGATGGCAGCTCGGTGACCATGGCTTGTGGCACAAGCATACCAACTTCGAACTCGCGACGCGCGCACCGCTCCTCATTAGCGTGCCGCATGCGAAGAGCGCCGGGCAGAAGTGCGATGCCCCGGTGGAGTTTGTCGATGTCTATCCCACGCTCGCCGACGTGTGCGGACTCTCCATTCCCGCCGGGCTGGATGGACAGAGCCTGAAGCCGTTTATCGAGAACCCGAGCGCCGCGAAGAAAAAGGTCGCGATCAGCCAATATCCGCGTCCGCACCCGGAAGGGCAGTTGATGGGTTACAGCATCCGCGACGAACGCTGGCGCTGCACGTTCTGGCGCGTGCGCAGCGGCGAGAAGATTGTCGCCACCGAGCTTTACGACGAAGTAAACGACCCTGCGGAAACCGTGAGCCTCGCCGGCAAACCAGAGCACGCCGCGCGCATCGCGGAGTTCGCTGGGTTGCTTCCGCCAGTTGGCTCCTCGATGCCGGGGGCGAAGAAACCGCAACCCGCGGCGAAGCCGAGCGCGAAAGCCGCGGCAGCCGACGAACCGCGCGATGTTCGCTACGATCGCCTTTATCCCGGCAAAGCGAAGCTGACGCTCGACGAATACCTCGCGAAGCAATCGAGCAAGGAAGAGGCGAAGGCGCGCTTCGAGAAGTTCGATGCGGACAAGGACGGCTTCGTAACGCGGGAGGAGTTCATCACCGGTGGAAAGAAGGCTCCCGCGAAATGAAGCCGTTCCCCGTTTCGTTGGCCGCGATGTGAGCATCGTCGCGCACCGGTGGCATTACGCTGACGGCAGCGCGAGCGACGGGTTTCGCCTAAGCTGAAACTCGCCCAGGCATTGCTCCACTCGAAATGCTGAAGCGTCTTCTGATCGTCCTCTTCGTTCCTCTGCTGCGGCTCGTAGCGGAACCAAGCCCGGCAACGCAGCTCGGCGTGGCTCACATCGGTGGATTGTATTCTTTCTCCGACACCGACTACCTCAACGAAGGAGCGGATGTGGCCCGTTCGATGGGGGCGAAGTGCATCAAGGTCAGCCTCAGCCTCGATTCCGACAAGCCGTCTCCGTCGCTCTATCCGTTTCACTCCCAGTGGCCAGTAGCAACGACTCTCGATACGTTGGCCGATACGCCCTACTACCGGGCATTGTTTGCGAAGGATTTCGACACGTTCATTCTCACCGCCTTCCGACCGGGTCAGCCTGCGGGTTATTGGCGAGAGCATTTTTCCGCCGAGGATGAACGGGCGGAAGAGGAATGCTTCGCGTCGCTGGCGCGGTATCTTTTGCAGACCTATTCGGCCAGCGCAAAGACGTTCATCGTCCAGAATTGGGAGGGCGATTGGGCACTGCGTGGCAGTTTCGATCCGGCGACGAAACCAAGTTCGCAGGCAACAGCGGCGATGATTGGCTGGCTTGCGGCGAGGCAGCGCGGCATCGAGCGGGCCCGGGCGGAATTTCCCGCCACGAAGGCCAAAATCTTCCATGCCTGCGAGGTGAATCTGGTGGCGCAGGCGATGGAGCATGGCGAGCCAAGCGTGACGGCCGACGTGTTGCCGCATGTGACGGTGGACCTTGCGTCTTATTCCGCGTGGGACACGAAGGATTCTCCGGCTCGTTTTGGAGAAGCGCTGGCGTTCATCGCCCGGCATAAAAAGCTGACCGCACCGTTTGGTGAGCATGGGGTTTACGTCGGTGAATTCGGCCTGCCCGAATCGGAGGCCACCCCGCACATCGTCTTCGAGCGCACGAGGCAATTGTTCGAGGTCGCGCGAAAGTTTGGCTGCCCGTATGCGGTGTATTGGCAGGTCTATTGCAACGAGCCGCTGGTGCGTGCGCCCAAAGTAAATGCCGACTACAAGGGTTTCTGGTTGATGCGACCGGACGGAACCCGCAGTCCGGTCTGTCAGTTGTTTCACGCCCCCTGAATGCATCGATGAAAGCCCCCCTTCTTCTTGCCCTGCTGCTCGCGTCGGCTCGCGCCGAGATTCCGCATCCCGACGATGCTCCGAGGCCGCTGTCGCCGGCGGAAAGCGTGACGCAGTTTGCCGTTCCGGCGGGATTTCAGATCCGGCTTCTCGCCAGCGAGCCGCTCATCACGGAGCCGTCGGGTGTGTGCTGGGATGAGAAGGGACGCTGCTTCGTATGCGAACTGCACGGCTACAATCTTGAAGGCCAGTATGACATCGACGAGCTGAATAAAACGGGTCGGCTCGATCTGGAGGTGCGCCGCATTCAGGCCAGCGACGCGGCGAAGCAGAAAGCCGAGCGGGAGACTTACGGGACCGTGAAGCTGCTGCGCGATCGGGATGGCGACGGCGTCATGGATGAGGCCATCGTCTGGGCGGATCACCTGCCGCCGTGTCATGGGATTGCGGCAGGGAACGGCGGCGTGATCGTTGCCTGCTCGCCGCACATCGTATTCCTCAAGGATAGTGATGGAGATGACCGCGCGGACGTTCAGGAGAATCTTTTCACCGGCTTCGGCTCGCCGATCATGGAGCGGCGCATCAACTCCCCGACGTGGGGACCGGATGGCTGGCTCTACTTCGGGCGCGGAAATACGGGAGGGACGATGACCGGTCCTCATTTGAAACAGCCGGTCGCGCTGCCGGCGACGGATTTTCGGATTCGCGCGGATGGCAGGGCCATCGAGCCGGTGAGCGGCAGCACGAAGACGATTGGGATGGCGTTCACCGACAACGGCGAACGCTTTACCGCCACGACGACGCACCCCGGCCTCTACGTGACGCCGATCCCGTGGCGTTATCTCACGCGAAATCCCGATGCCGCCGCGCCGGTGCTCGATGGGCCGGCCAGCGACGACACCCGCGTTTATCCAGTCGCCGCGCCGCATCCGTGGCGGACGAAACGCGAGCAGCACGCGGAATACTTCGCCTTCTATCGCAAGATCAGCCTTAGTGATGCAGCGGCGTCCGGCTACTTCACCAGTGCGTGCAGCCCGACCGTCTGGCGCGGCCAGTATTTCGTCTGCGAACCAGCGCAGAACCTGATCCATCGGGCGGAGATCGTGCGCGACGGCACACGCCTGCGCCTGGAGCGGGTGAAGGGTGAGGAGCAGCGCGAATTCCTTGCATCGCGCGATGCGTGGTTTCACCCGATTGCCTTGGCGCACACGCCGCAGGACCAGCTTGCCGTCGTGGATTATTACCGCGAGATCATCGAGGATTACTCCGCCATCCCTCGGCATCTTCAGCAGCAATACGGCCTGGTGAACGGACGTGATCGTGGCCGGATCTGGCTTCTCGAAGCGAAAGAGGCATGGAGGAAATCACCGCTCAGCGCAACCGATGCGAAGGTGCTTCAGCTTCGGCAAAACGACGACGTTTCGAGCATCGATCTGAGCGCCGATCTGGAGCCGCAACTTGCGTTGCAAGTCGCCCTCAGCGTGGGGGCGAAAAAGGAGGCGCTGCTTCTGCTGGCGCGGCGTTATGGGCAGCTCCGTTGGATGGATGCGGCCATTGCTTGCTCGGCGCATGGAATCGAAAAAGAACTGCTTCTCGCGCTCGCGGCTGACGAGGGGAAGAGCGAGCCAGTGATGGCGAATCTTGCTGGCATCCTCGCGGCTCGGGGGAGTGTGCAGGAACTCAGCGAGTGTCTCGCCGTCGTAAAATTCGGCAAACCGAGAGACATTCTCCAACTCGGTCTTGAGGACACCAAGCCGCTCGCGACCTCGACAAATGTTTTACCGCCTGCTGCTCCCTCTGCAGAGCAGGTCACCGCGTGGGAAAAGCGCGTGCCCGCCATTTTCGACGCGCTGAAGCAGAAGCCGAATCTGGATGAAGGCAAAGCGCTCTTCACGGGCGTTTGTAGCGCTTGTCATCGCAGCCATGGCATCGGCTCGGCGGTAGGGCCGGATCTCGATGCGGAATTTCAGCGCGCACCGGAGACCATCCTGCGCGACATCGTTTTCCCGAGCGAAGCTGCGCGGCCCGGTTACGAGACCACCATGGTCCAGACGCGTCGGGGCGAAACGTTGCTCGGGATCACCGCCTCCGACTCGCCGACGAGCATCACCGTCCGGCTCCCTGGTGGTGTGGAGCGAACGGTTCTCCGTAAGCGCGCCGACATCCGCACCGTGCGCAACGTCTCGCTCATGCCGGCTGGACTCGGTGACGCGCTCCAGCCCGCGCAGATTGCGAACATCATCGCCTTTCTGCGCTCGCCACCATGAGCGGGCTGATCGGCCATACCATGTATGGCGTGCTCGCTTGGAAAGAGGCGAAGGCGCGGGGCCTTGCCGTCGCGCCTTTGATCGAGGGACATCTGCCCAGCTTTCTCTGCGGGGCGTATCTGGGCTGCGATATTCAGATCATGCCGGAGGCGTTGTGCATCGATACGGGAAAGGAGGTCGGCCTGGGCACAGTGCCGCTGGAGAAAAGTCCGATCACCGGTGGGCCGGTGCATCCGTGGACGCTCGAGCACGCGGGCGTGCGTTACGGAGCGGCGAACTCGGGAGAGTTTTCGGCGATGGATGGAAGCCGGAACCACAGTCGCTACTCGAGGCGGTGCTGAAGGAGAACCGGCGATGGTTGCCACACCACAAGGAGGATGTTCTCCAGGTCGTGAAACTCACCGGTGGTGAGGCGAGTGAAATCGCGCGGCGCGACAGCGGCGGCCTCGACCACGCCACCATGCTCCGCCTCGCGGAAGAAGCAGGCATGCGAAACACGCTGGTGACCATCGCCGATCAATGCGCCGACCTGATGGAACGAGTGATCGCACTCGTTCCCGAATGGAAGACCCTGCCACGGCTACCGCAGGTGAAGTGGAACCGGCTTGGCGTTTGAGCAGCCGTTATTTCTTCTCTTCGGCCTTGGCGTCGCCTTCCGGCTTCTTGGTGTCCTCCGGCTTTTTCTCGCCATCGGGTTTCTTTTCTTCGGCCGGTTTCTCTTCTTCCTTCGGTGCGGTGGCGAGGATGCGGGCGATCTGCCACATGTAACCGGGACCGCCGGTGGCCTTGCGGCCCCACGGACTTTCGTAAGCCATGCGGATGAACTTTTCCGCCGACTCCGAATGCCCGCTCACTTCCTCGTAAATGCCCGCGTAGAGGCGAGCATAAAACATCGCGTCCTGCCTGGTGCTGAGGCCTTCATCATAAAGCTGGCGGAAAAATTCCTGCACCGTGCCCTGGCCACTGAAGAACTCGTAGAGCTGCTTGAAGGGCGGACGATCGTCCTTCTCAAATTTCAGCATCCTGATCTGCGCGGTCGGCACATCGGTCAGGCCGGCATTGCCGAGGAAGTGCCACAGGCCGGTCTCGCGGTCGGTGCTGTCGTGCTTGTAATACTTCTCGAACAGCTCGACCGATTTCTGGAAATCGCCCGAGATATAATAAGCGATGCCGAGGCGCCAGTTGCGCTCTTCCTGCGTCGGGTCGAGGTCGTTCATCTTCTGGTAGTCGGCGACGGCTTCCTCGAATTTCATGAGGAAGAAGTTCAGGTCGCCGCGCCGGGCATACTGCGCCAGCGAGGGTTTGCCGGCGGCCATGGCGGTGTTGAGATCGGCGAGTTCTTTCTCGAACTTCGCGACCATGGCCTGGTCTTCCGGCGACGGATCGACGGCGCGGCTGGTGGTGCCGCTCAGGCAGCAGAACGAGAACAACAAAAGGGCAAAGGCAGTTTTCACTCCGTCCCCTCTAGCACGGCTGGTAAGGGCTGCGCTACTGCCGAGTGTGACTGGCCGGCGCCCCAGCGCGAGAGGATGACGGCCGCGCACAGGCCCATCCCTCCGCACGCCATCCACAGCAGCGTGGGATCGTAGCCATGCACCTGCAAGCCGAGCGCCGGACCGAAGAGTCCCGCGCCATACCAGGCCGTGCCGAGCGCGCCGATGTAGCGACCGCGCATCGACTCCGGCGCGAGATGAGCCACGTAGGAACTGACCATGGGCATGGAGATCATCTCGCCGATGGTGAAGACGGTCATGCCGAGGAAAAGCCCCGCGAAGCCGAGGTGCAGACTGTTGGTGGCGAAGCCGGCGCCCATCAGCCCGTAGCCGAGGCACATTACCCGCCGCGGCTCGAACCGTTGGGTGAAGCGAGTGAGCGGTAGCTCCATCAGCAGGATGAGCAGCCCATTCCAGCCGATGAGCGTGCCGAAGATCTGTTCGGGGCGCAGCCAGCCAAAGTGCATCCCGCGCCCCGTCACTTCCCGCGCATAGCTCGAAACTAGTTGGGCCACGATCATGCCGGTGAGGAATTGCCCCGCATACAGCGCCCAGAACGGGCCATCGTGCCGCAGCCGCGCGATGGCTTCGCTCCAACGAGCCTGCTGGCTCGTGGCCCGCAGCCCGTGCGGCAGCATGAAGAGCGCGATGAATCCATACGCGGCGGTCGTGATCGCATCGCCCGCGAAAAGCCAGAAGGTGGAGTGGGAGAGGAGAAATCCGCCCGCTGCCGTGCCGAACGCGAACCCCGCATTGGCCGCCTGCCGCAGCACCGCGAAGGCGGCCAACCGCAGCGGTGGCGGCACCACATCCGATACCAGTGCGCCCGCTGCCGGTTGATAAAACCCGCCGAAAAATCCCGCCAGCACCGTGAGCAACACGAGCACCGGCGTATTCGGTGCGAGATAAAGCGCGAACACACTGGCGGCATTCGCCCAGGTGCCGGCCACGATGGTATTGCGCCGTCCGAAACGATCCGCAAACCACCCACCGCACATCGACGCGAGCAACCCGCCGGCACCGTAGCCGGCCATCACCGCCCCGATCGCCCACAGCGACAGTCCGCGTTCTCCGAGGAAGAGGGTGAGAAACGGATACACGAACGACCCGAACCGGTTCACGAACGTGCCGATGACAAGCACCCAGAACGCGCGCGGCAGCGCCCGCAGATCGGTGAGGAGCGAGTTGTTGGTGGACATGGTCATGGCGGCTCGGTGGTTGCCGCTTTCAGGGAAATAAAAAACCCTGCTCACCGTGGGTGAAGCAGGGTTGGTCCGAAAGCGAAGATTGTTTTGCTTAAGTCCGTTCCTGCTTCCCAGCGCGGTGATTGCGCTTGCTCGTGACGACATTCGGCCAGCCAGCGCGCGCCGCGAAGGCGGAGCGAATCGAGCGGTAGAAGTTGCCGGGCGTGGAGTGCATGAACGGACTGGCCGATTAAGCCTCCGCAGTCCTGCTGTCATATTCTTTTTTTGCCGTGACTGGATCGCGCGTGCGGATTCGCGCGTGCGGATTCGCGCTTGCGGAGGCGGGCGCGGTGGAGACGATCCGCGCCCCCATGCGTATTGCCGAAGTTCACATTCACAAGATTGCCATCGCCGACCCGCCGCTGCGTTCGAGTTACGGGCTGCACCAGCCTTATGCGTTGCGGACCATTCTCGAGTTGAAGTCGGACGACGGGATTGTCGGCATCGCGGAGACCTACGGGGGAGAGGCACCGGCGGCGGCGCTGGAGGCGCTTAAACCGCGGTTGATCGGGGCAAATCCGCTTAAGGTCACGGGGGCGCTGATGGACCTCATCGGTGGGGAAGGCAGTGGCGATGCGCGTTCGCAGACGATGCTCGTGCCGGGGGAAAATCCGCTCGATGCGAACCCGCGCACGTATTCGGCCGTGGAGACGGCGTGCCTCGACCTGATCGGCAAATCGCTGAACGTGCCGTTGTGCGATCTGCTCGGGACGCGGGTGCGGAACTCGGTGCCGTTCAGTGCGTATCCCTTTTACAAACACGCGGGCGGTGGCGGGGAAGGGGACGATGCGCGAGTGGATGAATACGGCGAGGCGCTTTCGCCGGAGGGACTGGTGGCGCAGGTAAAGCAGATGGTGGCCCAATACGGATTCAAGGACATCAAGTTTAAGGCTGGCGTGCTGGAGCCGGGTGTGGAGATCGAGACGGTGCGGCAACTGGCGCGCGAGCTGCGCATGCCGGTGCGCATGGACCCGAACAGTGCGTGGACGGTGGAGACTTCGATCCGCGTGGGGCGCGAGCTGCGCGAAGAGCTTGGCGTGCACACGGGCGGGTATCTCGAAGATCCGACGGCGAGCATCGAAGGCATGGCGGCGGTGCGACGCGGGTTGTTGTCCGAAGGGATCGATGTGCCGCTGGCGAGCAATGTGGCGGTGACGTGTTTCGCCGATCTGCCGCCAGCGTTTGCGCAGCAGGCGGTGCAGATTGTGTTGTGCGATCACCACTACTGGGGCGGGATGCGGCTGGTGCAGCAGCTGGCGAAGATCTGCCAGACGTGGGGTGTGGGCCTCTCGATGCATTCCAACTCACATCTCGGGGTGTCGATGATGGCGATGGCTCATGTGGCCGCGGCGACCCCGCACCTGACGTATGCGTGCGACACGCACTACCCGTGGAGTCAGGAGAAGGATGAGGTCGTGCTCGGCGGGCGCGTGCCGATCGTGAACGGGAGTATTCAGATTCTTGAACGCGGCGGGCTTGGGGTGGAACTGGATTACGACCAGGTCGCCCGGGGCCGGGAGCGTTACGCGAAGTGCCCCTACCGCAAGCGCGATGACGAAGGGGAGATGCGCAAACACGTCGATCCCAACTGGAAGCGGCAGCTTCCGCGGTGGTAACGCAGGGCGTTCCGGCTTTCCCTTACCTGCCCCCAAAAAAAACCACAAAAAGAAGTCTTGCGCTTCCAAGGACATCCGGCACCATCGCGAATAACGCCGTTTTGCTTGGTCGCCAAGGAACGCAGCGCCGATCGCCTCTGAACCCAGTTTTCGTGAAGTGATTGTCAGCTAGTTCAGAGCCCCCGAGAGACGCGGCGTGCGTAACTAAAGGAACTTACCAACCACCAATGCAGAATAGACTATTCGTCGGGAACCTCTCGTTCCAGACTACTGAGGGCGTCCTGATGGACGCATTTGCCCAATTCGGAACCGTCACGGATGCTTTCCTGATGACCGACAAAATGACCGGCCGTTCGCGCGGCTTCGCGTTCGTAACCATGAGTTCGGATGAGGAAGCGCAGGCGGCGATCAATGGGCTCAACGGCAAAGATCTCGACGGGCGCACCATCAATGTGAATGTCGCCCGCCCACGCGAAGAGCGTGAAGGCGGCGGTGGTGGTGCTGGCGGCGGTTACCGAGGCGGTGGCGGTGGGGGCGGCGGCTATCGTGGGGGTGGCGGCGGTGGCGGTGGTGGGGGCTACCGTGGTGGTGGCGGCGGTGGTGGTTATCGTGGCGGTGGCGGCGGTGGTGGTGGCGGCGGCTACCGTGGTGGTGGCGGCGGTGGCGGCTATCGTGGCGGTGGTGGCGGCGGCGGTCGCGGTGAACGCGGCGGCGGCGGCTATGAGCGTGGCGGTGGCGGCGGCGGATATGGTGGCGGTCGTCGCGAAGAAGGCGAAGGCAGCTACTAGCATTTTTTCTCTGTGATCTGAACGCGCGCCGGCGTCACTGCTGGCGCGCGTTCAATATTTTCCCTGGTCAACGCCCCGCTTCGGGGACATCACGCACGCTCATGCCTCTTTCTCCCGCTCAACTTCGTTCCCAGCTCGGGGGCGTCATCGCCTTCCCTTGCACGCCGTTCGACGATCGCCTGAAACTCGATCTCGCCGGCTTTCGCAAAAACCTGCGCCGCCTTGTCGATCACGATCTCTGTGCCATCGTCGTCGGCGCCGGCACTGGGGAAATTCATTCGCTTTCGACCGAGGAACACATCGCCGTCGTGAAGGCTGCGGTGGATGAGATCGGCGGGCGCCGTCCGGTCCTCGCGGGCGTTGGCTTTTCGCCACAGACCGCGATCGACATGGCCAGGGCCAGCACGGCTGCGGGTGTCGATGGCATCCTCATTTTTCCGCCCTACTATCCGGGCGATCCGAACGACGAAGGCATGCATGCCTATTACGCGGGGGTGGCGGCGGCGACGAAGCGTGGGGTGATCATTTATTCGCGCGACTACGTGGCGTTTTCGCCCGCAGCGGTCGAGCGGTTGGCCACGATTCCGAACCTGATCGCGTTCAAGGATGGCCAAGGCGACATCCGCCGCTATCAGCAGATCATCGCGCGGGTGGGTGACCGGCTTCACTGGATTGGCGGCGCGGGCGACGACCTTGTGCCGGGATATTATTCGCTCGGCGTGCGCACTTACACGAGCAGCATCGCCAATGTGGCGCCGCGCCTTTCGCTGGCGCTGCACGTGGCGGCGGCGAGTGGCGATCGCGCCACGCTGGAGCGCCTCATGAACGATTACGTCGTGCCGCTCTACGCCTTCCGCAGCCGGCGCAAGGGCTATGAAGTTTCCGTCATGAAGACGCTCATGGACCTGCAAGGGCAGGTCGGTGGCCGGGTGCGCCCGCCGCTCAATGACGTCAAACCCGCCGAGGTGAAAGAGCTGAAGGCGATGCTCAAGACCTGGAAGAAATGGCTGTGAGCACTTTGAATTTCGCCATTATCGGCACGGGCGGCATCACGCTGCAGAATCATCTGCCGGGACTCGCGCTGTGCCCGGATGTGAAGGTCACCGCCTTGTGCGACGCCAATCCGCAGACGCTCGAAACCGCGCGCCAGCAGACCGGCGCGCCCATCACGTCCACAAATTGGGAAGACATCGTCAAGCGTGACGATATTCACGCGATCATCGTCGCCACACCGAATGCATTTCACCCGCCGATCGCCATCGCTGCGGCGCGCTCGGGTAAACATGTGCTGAGCGAAAAGCCGCTTGCGCTCAATGCGACCGACGCTGCGGAAATGGCGGCCGAAGCCGATAAGGCCGGGGTGCGGCATATGACGGCTTTTACCTATCGGTTCGTCCCCGCCATGCGTTATCTGCACCACCTCGTGGGGCAGGGTGATCTGGGCCAGCCGTTTCACTACCGCTCCTGCCGTTTGCAGGACTGGGGCACGCGCAATCTCGGCTGGCGCCAGCAGAAGAAACTCGCCGGCACCGGCGAACTCGGCGACATGCTCTCACACCGCATCGACTTCGCGCATCACCTCATCGGCCCCATGAAGCGCATCGTCGCGAATGTTGGCAATCTCACGCCCGTCCGCGGCGGCGCACCGAATGACACCGACGACTGGGTCGCGATCCTCGCGCAATTTGTGAATGGTGCGAGCGGCGTGCTCGAAAGCTCCAAGCTCGCCAGCGGCATGAACGAAAGCTGGCGCAGCCCCGACCGCGTCGAGCTCAACGGCAGCGCCGCGAGCTTCAGCTTCACCACCGGCACCTGGAACGAACTCCAGCACGGCGTCCTTGGTGGCCCCGGCTTCAAGTCGCTTCCAATTCCGAAGGAATTCTACGTCTGGCCCGGCTCTCCGCGCGACCCCGGCGTCGGCGACCCGCTCGTTTCCTTCCGCTACGACCAGGCCGTCGAATTCGTGAATGCCATCCGCGAGCAACGCGATTGCAGCGTCACCTTCCACGACGGCGCGAAAGCCCAGGCCGTGATGGACGCGGCGGTGCATTCGTCGGAGACGCAGCAGTGGGTTGAGCTTCGTGATCAGATTTAAAAACATGAACGCAGTCATCACCGGCGCCGGCTCTGGAGTCGGACAAGCTACCGCCCTCGCTCTCGCTGAACTCGGCTGGAATGTCGCCATCATCGGGCGGCGCCAGGAAACGCTCGACGAAACGCTGAAGCGGGCGGGGGATCTGGCGTTTCGGCTGACGCCTTACGCTTGCGACATCGGTGATGCGGCCGCGGTCGAGGCTTGCGGGAAGGCGATTCTGGAAAAGCTCGGCACGGTCGATGTGCTGGTGAATGCGGCGGGCACCAATGCGCCCGAGCGCAGTTTCGAGAAGCTGAAGCTGGCCGATTATCACCGGATGATCGATACGAATCTCAATGGTGCTTACTACTGCGTGCAGGCCTTCCTTCCGCACATGCGGGAGCGCGGAGTGGGATCGATCGTGAACATTATTTCCGAGGCGGCGAAACAGGCGAGCCCGAAGGCGGGGCCGGCTTATTCCATGTCGAAGGCGGGCATGGTCGGGCTCACGCAGGCGATCAATGCGGAGGAGCGGGCACGGGGAATTCGGGCTTGTGCGATTTTGCCGGGCGATATCGACACGCCGTTGCTCGATAAAAGGCCGGTTGTGCCGGATGCCGACGCGCGGGCGAAGATGATGAAGGCCGAAGATATCGCAGAGTGCGTCATTTTCTGCGTTCAGCTTCCGCCGCACGTGATCGTGGAGGAGTTGCTGGTGCGCCCGCGCTGATCGTCGCGGTAGTGCACTTGCTGCGGAGGCGGAAGCAGGTCAGGCCTACTGCTTCGGCCAGTCGCGCCAGAGCCAGCGGAGGGTATCGGGGAGAATCGCCGCGCCGTGTTTGGAACTATGGGAGCCTTGGCCGAGCTCGAATTTGTAATCGTAACCCGCGAACTTCAGAGCGGCGGCCATGTCCTGGTTCGCGAGCGGCCAGCAGCCGTGCATGTTGTCGAGGTCGTTGGCGCCGTCCTGGAGGAAGACGCGGATCGGCTTGGGCTTGTCTTTCGTCTGGCGAATGAGCGGGGGGTAAACGTAACCGCCGCGGATGTTCGTGTAGCTGCCGATCCAGCTAATGACCTTGTGAAATTTGTCCGGCCGTTCCCACGCGACGGTGAATGCCGCGATAGCGCCGCTCGACGCACCCGCGATGCTCCAGCCGTCCGGGTTGTCGGTGAGTTTGTAGTCTTTCTGCACGAGCGGCAGGATTTCCTCGAGCACGAAGCGCGCGTTGGCGTCGCCGAGCGAATCGTATTCGAAGCTGCGATTGCTGCGATCCTTGCCCTCCGGAGTCGAGGCTTTGAAGGTGCCGGGATTGATGAAAACACCGATCGTCACGGGCACTTCTTTTTTCGCGATGAGATTGTCGAGCACGACGGGAACACGAGTGCCGCCGGTGGGATTCGCATAGCCGCCGCCGTCGAAGCACACGAGAAGACAGGCGGGTTTATCGGCCTGGTATTGAGCGGGCACGTAGAGCTGCCACTCGCGCGTGGTGCCGGGGAAAATCTTGCTTTCGCTGAAAGTGAACCTCTGGAGCTTGCCCTGCGGCACGCCGGCTTGAGGCTGGCTGTCGGGGCCGAGGACGTATTGGGCATTCGGATCGTCGGCGGCCAGAAGCGGCAGCGCGGCGAGCAGGCAGAGAGACAGGGAGAAGAGACGCATGGGCGCGTGTTTGCACGGCGCGCGGCGCGGGGACAATCGCCAATTTGCCCAGCGCCTATTCGCCTGGGGAAGGAGAACGCGGTGGCGAGTAGAGCGCGACGAGTCGCGCGATGAGCACAGCGATGTAGAGAAGCCCGACCATGGCCTCGAGCACGGCGAGCATTCGCGCCACGCGAGAGACGGGGGTAATGTCGCCATAGCCTACGGTGGTGAGCGTCACCAGGCTGAAATAGAAAGCGTCGAAGGGCGTAAACGTGCGGGCGCCATTACTCGCGGCATTGAAGGAAAACGCATTCGGATCGGCGTTGGCGGCGAGGAGGTAGGCGGGACTCCAGGCGAGGCCCAGCAGCAGATAGGCGGAGAGTGCCGCGCAGAGCACGCTGGAATCCACGTGCTTTGCGCGCATGGCGTAGCGCAGCAGATGCGTGACGATGAACAGGCTGAAGACCAGTGCGGTCAGGTAAGTGACCGTCGAGGGAAACCGGCCCGGTTGGAGATGTCCCATCGTTCGGGAGACGACCAGCAGTCCCGCCAGGATCGAGGCGACGACCCGGTCCCGGCGGCGGCTGCCGATCGCGAGCACGGCGGAAACCAGCATGAGCGCGAGCAGGCATGAAACGAGGACTTCCCCATGCGGCAGTGCATCGACAAACGGCGCAGCGAAGAGCAGCAGGCCCAGCGAGATGAGCAGTTCGACGGTCGAATACCGGCGCAGACCCAATTTCATCGCTCGGCGGATTTGGCCCCATGAGAAGGAGCTGGGACGCCCATGACGGAGTTCCAATATCGCCGTTCGGGTTGGCCGGGTTGCCCGGGAGTTTCACAACTCGATTTCGTCCGTCCCAACCCCCTTCGTGTTGTGCATCCGGAAAGAAGAAACGACAGCGCCGCGGCAAACAGAGCGACCGCTTTCCACTGCACGCGCCGCACCGGTTGGAGTAGCCACGCCCAGCGCGACGGCGTCACCATCGAGCCGTCGGCTCGCAAGTCGTAGGCGATGCAAAGGTGCCCGCCCGATTTTGCCACGAAACGCTCTCGCTCCGGTGTGGGCATCGTGGAGAGATTGTGCACGTGCAGTTGGCATTGCTCGCAGAAGCGTTTGGTGGCGCCGCCTTTGAGATCTTCCCAGCGCTTGGGACAGGGCGTGCCGATCTGAAGCGGTGGTGGTGAAGGTTTCATAGGGAGCGGCGGATGAGGCTGGCGTGTCTGGCGCCTTGATCTCAAACAAAAAGCACGAACCTTGCAGCGGCTATCCCCTCATCGCCTCCCGTCCATGAACCTCCTCCGCCCGGCTTCGATCTGTTTCCGCCTGCTGGCGATTCTGCAGCTGCTCACCGGTCTCCTTGCCTTAGTGCCGCTGGCGTGGCTCGCCGCCTGGCATCGCTGGCTCGGCCTGCACGCCATGCCGGATAGGCCCGATGCTACGCTACGCACTTCGCGGGGGTGCGTTTGTGCAAGGCGCCATCGGTGTGCTGATCTGGATCATCGCCGGCGATGTGATTCGCTATCGGCCTCTGGCGATCGCGACCGGAGCGATCTACCTCGCGAGCGGCCCTGCTTTTTATGCGATCGATACGATTTCAGGCATGCCACACTTCTGGTGCCTGTTTGACGGAGCATCGTGCTTCGTTACGGGGAGCGTGCTGCTCGCGCTGTCGCTGGGCTCTCGACCGGTGGAGGCCTGAGAGCGACCGGCTCAGTTCGGGTTCGCTTCGGGATCGAGCGTCCAGCAGACTTTGCCGTCGCCTCCATTCTGCGGCAGTTGAGGGACGTAAGCCTGACCGTTGTTGATGACGTATTTCACGGCCAACCCTTCGGCATGACCATCGGCAAAGAGCAGATTCGTGGAGGCATCTTGGAGCGCCTTCGCGTCGTTGCTGTTCGGGCGCTTGTAGCGGGCGGCGACGTTTTTTGGGCCGCCCCTGCTGTTTCCGATGTAGGCACCGCTGCTCTGGCCAGGCAGGGGAGCTTCACCAGGGATGCCGGTTTCGAGGAAGATGATCGTAGAAGCTGTCGCGCCAAAGTTGGGCAGCCGCACCGTGCTGTCCGGAGCGCCTTCCAGACGCAGCTTTTCGTTCATCGCGATTGCGAAGATCGGCTTCGCCGGGTTGGCGGGATATTTCGCCGCGGGCACAAAGAGCAGATTACTCTTCTTGTAGAACTCCTTGGCGTCGTTGAACTGGCTCAGACCGCGTCCGCCCGCGAGTTTCGGCACGACATTATACCACGCTTCGGCTTCGATGTCGGTCGTGGAGGGAGCGCCAAAGCCGGGGCTCGGCGAGCCGGGGCCCGGCAATTCACCGTCGTGCTGAGCCGTGTAAGCCATGAAGCCGACGCCGAGTTGCTTCATGTTGTTCATGGCCTGGATGGCCTGCGCGTTGCGGATGAACGGCCCGGAAATGACGAAAGTCATCACGGCCAGAATAGCGATGATCGCAATGACCGTGAGCAATTCGATGAGGGTGAAGGCGGCGCGGTTTGATTTCATGAAATCTGGGGTTGGGAGATTTGGCAGCGAGCGCGTGCAGCGCACCATATGGTTGGAATTACGGTTTGCGCAACCCCCCTTGCGTGTATTCCGGGGCTGGTCCACTGACAGGGTGAGCATGTCCACTGTCTTCCGCGTTTTCACCTATCTGCGCCGCTATCCTTGGTATGCGCTGGGAACGATCGGGTGCGCGGTGCTGGCGACGCTGATGCTGATGGTCTTCCCAAACGTCACGCAGAAGGTGATCGATGAGGTGAACGGAGGACGCGGAGAGCATCTGGTGACGTATTCGCTCGTGGCGCTGGCGGCGTTTTTCCTGCGCGATATCGGCAATGCGCTGCGGATCATTCTGAACAATACGTTCGAGCAGAAAGTGATCTTCGACCTGCGGAGCGATCTGTATGCTCACATCCAGCAGTTGCCTCTGCGATGGTTCGATGACCGCGCGACGGGCGATATCATGACGCGGCTGCTCGAAGACGTCACGGCGGTGGAGCGCGTCCTGATCGATGGCATCGAGCAGGGGACCATCGCGGTGCTCCAGGTGATCATTGTGGCAGCGATCATGTTTGCCACGAATGCGAAGCTGGCCGGGCTCGCGCTGGTGCCAATCCCGTTCCTGGTGGCTGGCGCGCTGGCTTACACGCTCACGGCGCATCGGCGCTATCGCATGCAGCGCAAGGCATCCTCGGCGATGAACGCGCTGCTGCACGACAACCTCGCGGGTATCCGGCAGATCAAGACCTACGTGCGCGAACGTGAGGAACACGCGCGCTTCAACACGGTGTCGAATCAATTGCGCGAGGCCACGCTGGTGGTGATGCGCACGTGGGCGATCTACAATCCCTCGATGACGTTCTTCGCCTCGATCGGGTTGGTGCTCGTCGTGGGTTTCGGCGGACATGAAGTGCTCGCGGGAGCGATGTCGCGAGGCGAACTCGTGAAATTTCTTTTCCTCGCGGGATTCCTTTACGATCCGATTGCGAAGCTGCATTCGCTCAACCAACTCATTCAGAGCGGTCGGGCGGCGGGCGAGCGAATCTTCGAAATCCTCGATCAACCGATCGAAGCCGACGAAGGCGCCGAGGAGGACGAACCCGCCGATGTGCAGGGCGATGTGCGGTTCGTCGATGTCGGCTTCAGCTACGACGACTCGATCCCGGTGCTGCACCACATTTCGCTGCATGCGCGGCCAGGGGAGACGGTCGCCTTGGTGGGGCACACTGGGGCGGGGAAATCGACCCTCGTGCATTTGCTCACCCGCTTTTACGAATACGACACGGGCGATATTCTCATCGACGGGCGGTCGATCCGCGATCTGCCGAAGGGCGCCCTGCGTAGTGCGGTGGGCATGGTCACGCAGGAGAGTTTTCTCTTCAACGGCACCGTCCGCGACAATCTCCGCCTCGGCCATCCGGACGCCACCGATGCCGAACTGTGGGCCGCCCTCGAAGCCGCCAACGCCCGCGATTTTGTAGAACGCATGTCCGACAAGCTCGACACCGTGGTGGGGGAACGTGGGGTGAAGTTAAGCGTCGGGGAAAAGCAGCGGGTTTCAATCGCCCGGGCGCTTTTGAAGGACCCGCCCATCCTGATTCTCGACGAAGCCACCGCCAGTGTGGACACCCAGACCGAGCGGCTGATTCAGGAAGCCTTGGACCATCTAATGGCGGAGCGGACGAGTTTTGTGATTGCGCACCGGCTTTCGACCGTGCGCCACGCGGATCAAATCCTGGTCATGGATCGCGGGCGAATCGTGGAGCGCGGCCGGCACGAAGAATTGCTTGCCCTCGGGGGCCGGTATGCGGCACTCTGCCAGAACAATTTCCTAGAGGAAACGACCGCGGAAACAGGCCGGTCGTAAGCATCCCCGGAACCCCGGACGGAGGACAAAAAATTCCCGCACTTTCTGTCTTAAAAGCATTGACCTTGGTGGGGCTGGGTGGCAAACAGTGGGGCGCCGTGGGGGATACTGGAACAATTTCCCACGCCGGTTCTCAATGTCTCAACCCAACCAGCCGAGTCCGATTTTTTCCGGCGAGTCGCGTCACGCGCTCGACGAGAAGGGTCGCGTCACGATTCCGGCCCGCTGGCGCCGCGCGCAGGAAGGCGGCGGAGACGAGTTTTTCCTCACTGTCGATCGCACGGGCTCGTGCATTCGTGCCATGCCCCCGGAGGAGTTCACCGCGGCGGTGACCCGCCTGGCCAGCCAGCCGGGCATCACGCCGAAGGACATCACCCAATTCGAGCGCGGCTTCTATGCGAAGTCCCGCGCTGTCACCACCGACAAGCAGGGCCGCATCATCATTCCCGCCGACTATGCGGCCAGCGCCGGCATCAAAAAAGACGTGGTGCTTGTCGGCGTCCGGTCCAAGTTCGAGATCTATCAACCAGAGGCTTGGGATCGGGTGCAGAGCGCTGAGGCGGACAACTTCAACCGGCTCTCCGAGCTCGCAGGTCTATGATCGTTCTTGCGCCACCCGTTTCGCGCCGCCGCGCCTATCGCATCGTGAAAACTCCGCGCCCTTCTTCCTACCACGAACCGGTCCTGCTTCCGGAGGTGCTTCAACTTCTCGCGCCTGCGCCCGGCAAAGTGATCCTCGATGGCACGCTCGGTGGGGGCGGCCATACGACGGCACTGCTGGGCGCGGGAGCGGAAGTGATCGGGCTCGACCAGGACCCCGACGCACTCGCGCACAATGCGCGCAAACTTTCCGCAAGTGGTGAATTCGCCGGGCGATTCCACGCCGTCCACGGCAACTTCGCCGATGCTGGCGAACTGCTCGACTCGATCGGTGTTTCCAAGCTCGACGGCATCCTGCTCGATCTCGGCGTTTCGTCGCATCAGCTCGACACGCCGGAGCGCGGCTTCAGCTTCCAGGAAGATGGTCCGCTTGACATGCGGATGGACCCGTCGGGGATCATCTCCGCGGCGAGCCTCGTGAACGCGATGTCCGCCGACCAGCTCGAGCGCATCTTCCGCGAATACGGCGAAGAGCCGCACGCGCGCAAGATCGCCAGCCGCATTGCGCGCGACCGGCTCATCCGGCCGTTCCAGACCACGCGCGATCTTGCTGAAATGATCGAGGCGATCATCCCGCGCCGCGGTCACGCGCATCCGGGCACGCGGGTGTTTCAGGCCCTGCGTATCGCGGTGAATCGCGAACTCGAAGTGCTCCAGCGCGGCCTGCAGAACCTCACCGATCGGCTCAAGCCGGGCGGCGTGTTTGCCGTCATCACTTTCCATTCGCTCGAAGACCGCATCGTTAAAACCTTCTTCAAGCACCGCTCCACCGAATGGCTCGACCAGCCCGAGTGGACGGAGCCCCGGCGCAATCCCGACTACATTTTCCGCTCCCTCACCCGCAAGCCGCTCGTGGCCAGCGATGAGGAGCAGCGCCGTAACCCGCGGTCGCGCAGCGCGAAGCTGCGGGCCGTCCAACGCCTCGCATAAAGCCATGTCCGCCAACCGCCGTCGTCACGAGAACGTGGTGCCCGTCGCCGCTCTCGTCACCTTCGCGCTCGTCGCGAGTTTTGTGCTCGTCGCCGGGATCGGCTACGTGTCGCTGAAGAATCAACTGCATACCGGCGCGGACGAGATCAAGAATCTTGAGCGCGAGATCGAGCAAGTGGGCATGCGCATGACGGTCGTGAAGAGTGAAATCCAGAAGCTCACCTCGATGGACGCGCTCAAGCGCCGCTATGAGGGCGACAAGGGACGCCTGGGCGGCCTGGTGGAAATTCCGCCGGATCGGATCCAGTGGGTCGATCGTCCGCTGCCTGGAGCAGGTGCCGAACAATCGGACCTCCAGACCACCTCCAACCCTAACTCCAAGCGGTAATGCGCGGGCCGAAGCTACGCTTGCTCTGTGCTGCGGCCCTCCTGGCGTTGATTTTTACGCGCCTGTCGTGGCGTCTCGTCGAAATTCAGGTCGCTGACCACGATCGTTATTCGATGATGGCGGCCCGCAAGAATGTCGAACGCCGTCCGATCTATGCGAAGCGTGGCATCATCGTGACAGCCGACGGCGAAGCGCTCGCGCAGAACGAGCCCGTCAAGCACGTCATCGCCGATGGTTACTTGCTGACCGACGCAAACGTGGCGGCCGAGATCCTTTCGCCGCTGCTCCAGATGTCGCGCGAAGACCTCGTCGAGAAGCTGAAGCGGCAGATCACCAACGAAAGCGGTGCCCGCGTGCCGTGCCGCTACATCGTGCTGAAGAAGGAAGTGCCGGAAGCGGTGGCGCAGCAGATTTCCGCCGCGATGGCTGCCGCCAAGCAAAAGGGCATCTTCTTCGAGCAGGATTTCCATCGCACCTATCCGAACGGCCAGATGCTGAGTCATGTGGTGGGTTACACCAACAGCGAGAACCAGGGGGTGGCCGGCATCGAGCAGGCGATGCAGCAATATCTCCAGGGCGAGGATGGCTATCGCTATTTCGAGCACGACCGCACCGGCAAGGAACTCGTGCTTTATCGCGGCCAGGAACGTGGTCCACGCGATGGCCGCAACGTGCGGCTCACCATCGATATTGGATTGCAAAAAATTGTCGAAGCGGAGCTCGACGAAGCGATGAAGCAGTTCAAACCGAAGTTTGCCGTGGCGCTGCTCCAGCGTCCGCAGACCGGCGAAATCCTCGCGATGGCCAGCCGGCCGACATTCGATCCGAATAACCTGCCGAAGAGCACGGTCAAGCCGGACCGCGACTACGTGGACCCGCTCATCAATCGCGCGATCGCGGCCAGTTACGAGCCTGGTTCGACGTTTAAGATCGTGGCCACGGGCGGCTCGCTGACCGAGCGGCTCACCAATCCCGATACGATGATCCAATGCGAGAACGGCTACTTCGCGCGTTACAAACTCAAGGATCACCATCCCTACGGCGAGCTGTCGGTGAACGACATCCTCGTGAAGTCGAGCAACATCGGCGTCTGCAAACTCGGGATCCAGCTCGGCGAACAGCGTTTCTACGAATTTGTCCGCAAGTTTGGCTTCGGCGAGCGGACGGGCATCATGCTGCCGGGGGAAGAAAACGGCCTGCTCGAACCGCCGCACCGCTGGACGAAACTCTACTCGATCAGCCGTATTCCGATGGGTCACGAAATCACCGTCACGCCGATCCAGAGCATCACCTCGATGTCGGTCGTAGCAAATGGCGGCCAGCTCATGATGCCGCAAATCGTGCGGGAGATTTACGACGATGAAAACCACGTGGTCGATACGGTGAAGCCGCAGGTCGTGCGCACGGTGATCTCGAAAAACGCGGCTGAAGCGCTTCGCTCCGCGTTGTCTCAGGTCGTGAGTGAAAAAGGCACCGCACGCCTCGCGGAAGTGAAAGGCTTCAAGGTCGCCGGCAAGACCGGCACTGCACAGGTGTATAACAAGGATGGCAGCGTCTCGCGCGAGAAACACCGCGTTTCCTTCGTGGGTTTCATGCCTGCCGACGCACCCGCTTTTTCCGGCCTCGTGATGCTGGAACAGCCGGAGACCGGCCATGGCCAGGACATGGGCGGGCTCGTCGCCGCGCCGATTTTCTCCCGCATCGCCGAACGCGCCGCGCGTTACCTCGGCCTTCAGCCGGCGCCCGAGCCGCTGGGTCAGGCGGTCACGCAAAACGATAGAGTCCGCCGTTAACATGCGCCTCGATAACCTCCTTAAAGCCATTCAGCCGTTGAACGTCGAAGGCCCGCTCGACCGGGAAATCCGTGCGCTCGCCTACGACTCCCGCCGCGTTGGCCCGGGTTCGATGTTCTTCGCGCTCAAGGGCGAGAAGGTGGACGGCGCCGAATTCATCCCGCGCGCGGTCGGAGCTGGGGCCGAGGCGGTCGTCAGCGAAACGGAAGCGATCGTCGGTCGCTCGACAGGCGTGCTGGTGAAGAATGCACGTGAATCCCTCGCCGATCTCGCCGCGGAATTTTTCGGCCACCCGGACCGCGAGTTGAAGATGGCCGGCATCACCGGCACGAACGGCAAGACCACCACGACGTTTCTGCTCAAGCACATCTGCGAGCACTTTCTGTGGCGCTGTGGCCTCATCGGCACGGTGCAATACCAGATCGGCGATCGCGTGTTGCCTGCCGCGCGCACCACGCCTGAGTCGCTCGACGTCTATGATCTGCTGCGGCAGATGGTGAATGAAGGCTGCAAGGTGGCGGCGATGGAAGTTTCGTCGCATGCCTTGATGCAGGCCCGCGTGCGCGGCGTGGAGTGGGACGTCGCGGTGTTCACGAACCTGACGCAGGACCATCTCGACTATCACAAGACGATGGAGGCGTATTTCAACGCCAAGGCCACGCTTTTCACCAATCTCGAAGGTCAGCAGAAAACTGCCAAGTCCGTCATCAACATCGACGATAGCTACGGCCAGCGTCTCGCGCAGATGCTGGGCAATACGCCGAACGTCGTGACTTATGGACAAGGCGTGCGCGCGAACTTCCGCGCGAGCAATATCCGCATCGATTTCAACGGGACGAGTTATCAACTCGACGCGAACGGGAAGAGCTACCTCGTTCGCCTGCCGCTCATCGGCGCGTTCAATGTCTATAACTCGCTCGCGGCCATCGCCGCCGCGTGGGTGCTGAACATCAATGTGCGCCAGAGCCTCCTTGCGCTGGCCGATGCGCCGCCGGTCCCGGGCCGGCTGCAGCCGGTCGTGGCGCAGCGTGCGTTCAAGGTGTTCGTGGATTACGCGCACACCGACGACGCGCTGCTCAACGTCATCAAGACCTGCCGCGAACTGAAGCCCGGCCGGCTTATCGTGGTGTTCGGTTGCGGGGGAAATCGCGATCGCGGGAAGCGCCCGCGCATGGGTGCGGTGGTCAATGCGAATGCCGACTTCGCGATCGTCACCAGCGACAATCCGCGCAAAGAAGATCCGCAGGCCATCATCAACGACATCCTGCCTGGCATGCCGGGCGAGCGTTATGAAGTAGTCGTCGATCGCCGTGCCGCGATCTATCGGGCCATCGAACTCGCGCGCGACCGCGATATTGTGCTCATCGCGGGCAAAGGGCATGAGGCCTATCAGGAGTTTGCCGAGAGCACGATTCCCTTCGACGACGTGGCGATTGCTGCCAGTGCCATCGCCGACAAACGAGGAGGCTCCCGCTAGCCATGGAAGCAACCCGGCTTGATCAGATCGTGTGCTGGAGCCATGGCCAGCTTCTCGCGGGTGATGCCGGCACCTTGGTCACGAACATCTGCACGGACTCGCGCTCGATGAAAGCGGGCGACCTGTTCCTCGCGCTGCGTGGTGCCAATTTCGACGGTCATCAATTCATCACCGAAGCCGCGGCGCGTGGCGCCATCGGCGCCATCGGCGAACGCGAAGTGTCCACGCTGCCTGGCGAGTTTGCGGTCGTGAAAGTGAGCGATGCCTTACAGGCGCTGCAGCAGATCGCGGCTGGTTATCGCCGCACGATGTCGGCTCGGATCGTTTGTGTGACGGGCAGCAACGGTAAGACCAGCACGAAGGATCTCATCTCCTCCGTGCTGCGGGAGCGCTTTCAGATCACTCGCACGGAAGGCAACCTCAATAACCACATTGGCCTCCCGATTACGATGCTGCGCCTGCGCCCGAGCGACGATGTCGGCGTGTTTGAAATCGGAATGAATCACCCCGGTGAAATCGCCCCGCTGGTCGCGCTCGCGCAGCCGGACGTGGGCGTCATCACGAACATCGGCATCGCGCACATCGAGCACATGGGCAGTCGCGAAGCGATCGCGCAGGAAAAAGGAATGCTGGCCGAGGCTTTGCCCCCGAGTGGCACGGTAGTGCTGAGTGCGGACGATTCCTTCACACCTTCCATTGCGGCGCGCACAAAGGCCGATGCGATTCGCTGCGGTCTGAGCGAGAACGCCGACATTCGCGCGACCGATCTGCGCCAGGATTTCTCCGGCATGAAATTCCGCCTCCACGCCTTCGGGCGTTCGGTCGATGCGCAACTGCCGGTGCTCGGCGAACACATGGTTCAAAACGCCACTCTGGCGGTTGGGGTGGGGCACGTCTTCGGCATGTCGCTGGAGGAATGCGCTGCCGGTTTCCCGAATCTCCAACTTACCAAGGGCCGCCTCGAAATGAAAGTCGTGCGCGGCATCCAGGTGCTCGATGACAGTTACAACGCGAATCCCGATTCGATGAAGGCTGCGCTGCTCACGCTCTCGCAGATGAGCAGCAATGGCCGCCGCATCGCGGTGTTGGGTCGGATGGGGGAACTTGGTTTCGAAAGCGAGCGCGGGCATCGCAGCGTCGGGCAGGTCGCGTCCGATCTCGGGCTGGATTGTGTCATCACCGTCGGGGAAGAAGCCGCTCTTATCGCTGACGAAGCCTGGCGTGGAGGAGTGGAAAAAGTCGTCAAGGCTGCGGATCTCGACGAGGCCGTGAAGGCCCTGCGCGAATATTCGCACGCAGGTGATCTCGTCCTCGTGAAGGGCAGCCGCTCTTCGAAAATGGAACGCGTTGTGGAGGGACTGGCCGCGTCATGATGTATTTTCTCCATCGCCTGGCTGAAGGGGCGTCGAACGACTTTCTGAAGGCATTCAACGTCTTTCAGTATATCACCTTCCGCGCCGTCGCCGCCGCGGCGACGGCGTTTTTGCTGTCGCTCGTCTTCGGCAACTGGGTCATCCGCCGCCTCATTTCGCTCAAGCTTGGCCAGCCGATCCGCACGAAGGAAGAAGTGCACAAGCTCTACGAGCTCCACGGCCAGAAAGCCGGCACCCCCACGATGGGCGGCGTGCTCATCCTGGGATCCGTCTTCATCTCGTCGGTGCTCTGGGCGCGCCCGGACAACAGCGCCGTGTGGATGCTGCTCTTTACCTTGATGTTTGGGGGGGCGCTGGGCTTCTGGGATGATTATCTCAAGGTCTCGAAAAAGAACTCTGCCGGGATCAGCGAACGAACCAAACTGATCGGGCAGGGAATTCTCGCGGCGATCGTGGCTGCGTATTTTCTCACCAATCCGTGGATCGAAGTGCAGGCGCGTCAGTTGTTCGTGCCGTTTGCGAAACAGCCGCTGATCTGGAACCTCGGCGGGTTGACGGCGGTATTTTTCGCCATCGTGATCATGGGTGCGTCGAACGCGGTGAATCTCACCGATGGCCTCGACGGCCTCGCCGCGGGTTGCACGGTCACGACGTCCTTTGCCTATGCGGTGCTCTGCTACGTCGGGGGGCACATCCGGATCGCAGAGTATTTGCAGATTCCATATTACCCGTTCGTTGGCGAGCTCACCGTCATCTGCATGGCGATGGTTGGAGCCTCGTTCGGATTCCTCTGGTGGAATTGCCACCCGGCAAAAGTGTTCATGGGCGATACCGGCAGCCTCGCCATCGGCAGCTACCTCGGCGTCGTCGCCATTTGCTGCAAACAGGAGCTCCTGCTCGTCGTGGTCGGCGGTGTCTTTGTGGTAGAAGCCGTTTCGGTGCTCATCCAGCGCACCTGGTTCAAAATCACCAAACGCATCTACGGCGAAGGCCGCCGCGTCTTTTTGATGTCGCCGATTCATCATCACTTCGAGCTCAAGGGCTGGAAGGAAAACACCGTCATCGTCCGTTTTTGGATTCTCTCTGTCATGTGCGCCCTCCTGGGCCTCGCCACGCTCAAACTCCGTTGAATGTGTCTTACGCGAACCAATCCATCGCAGTGCTCGGCGCCGGTGAAAGCGGCGAGGCCGCTGCGCAACTTCTCAAAGACGAAGGAGCCATGATTACCGTCCTCGACACCGCAGAGATTGAGAAACTCCGCAAGAAGATCGACGATCTTGGCGCGCGCGGCATTCGCGTGATTGCCGGGCTCGCGGCTGAGCAAGCGGCGGAGCACGACCGCTTCGACCGGGCCATCCTGAGCCCGGGGATCGATCCCGCGGTGCCCTTGGTGCAGCACTTCATTCGCCGCCGCATCGACATGATCGGCGAACTCGAACTGGCCTACGAGATGTGCCACTGCCCGATCATCGGCATCACCGGCACGAACGGCAAAACCACCACGACCCAGCTCGTGGAAAAGATGCTGATTGGCTGTGGGATGAAGACCGTGGCGGCCGGAAATATCGGCCCCGCCTTCTCGGCGCGCGTGCGGCAGAGCAGCGAACTCGATGTGATGACGCTGGAGATCAGCTCATTTCAACTCGAACAGATTCGCCGATTCCATGCGCACGTCGCGGTGTGGCTCGGCTTCGCGCACGATCATCTCGATCGGTATCCTTCGATGGATGAATACTACGCAGCGAAGATTCGCATCTTCGAAAACCAGACGTCCGACGACTGGGCGGTGGTGAATTTCCGCGACCAGTTGCCGACCCTCCAGGCGAAAAAAATCACTTTCAGCGCGTTCACGCGGGGGGGCGATTTCGATCTGCGCGACGGTGCGATTCATTTCCGCGGCGAAGCCGTGCTGGCCATGCGCGACACGCAGTTGCGTGGGGCGCACAATGCGGAAAATCTCATGGCCGCGCTGGGCGTCGGTCATGTGCAGGGTCTTGGTTTCGAGGCGATGCGCGGGCCGCTTTGTGCCTACAAACCGCTCCCCCACCGCTGCGAACTCGTTCGCGTATGGAACGGGATCGATTGGGTGAACGACTCGAAGGGCACCAACCCGGATTCGGTCGAGAAAGCCCTGCTGGGTGAGACACGCCCGGTCGTGCTCATTGCTGGTGGCAAGGATAAGGGCTTTGAATTTTCCATGCTCACCGACGTGGTGGCGCAGAAATGCCGCTGCGCGATAGTGCTGGGTGAAATGGCCGATCGAATCGAAAGCGTCTGGTGCGATCGCCTGCCGATTTACAATGCGGGCTGGTCGCTCGAGCGCGCGGTGGAACTCGCCCGCGAGCACGCCCAGGCCGGCGATGTCGTGCTGCTGAGTCCCGGCACCTCGTCGTTCGACATGTTCAAAAACTATTCAGACCGCGGAAACCAGTTCCGCGCACTTGTTAACAACCTATGAAGATGCTGCGCATTCCGAAGCTGCCGAAATTCAAACTCTCGCGCGCCCGCAAACAGCCGCCGCAAAAACTCGAAGCGCGCCTGCGCGCCGCCAGTGCGTCCGCCATGGATGCCTACGAAGAGGAGGAGCCGCAGACCAAATTCACCGGCGCGCTCATTGTCGTGGCCGTGCTGCATTTCGTCGCAGTCGGCGGCATTTACGCCTTCAATCAAATCAAGGCTTCGCGGCGTGGGCCAGACGTGGGTGTGTCCGCCCCGGCCAAGACGAACGCCCAGCCAGCGGCCGCTGCGAAAGAAGCTCCTGCTGCTGAGCCTCAGCAGGTGGCTCACAAAGCACCCGCGGCTTCGGCTGCTCCGGTTGCCCCGGTCGCTCCGGTGCTGAAGCAGCGTGTTTACAACGTGAAGCCGGGCGATAGCCTTGAGGGAATCGCCAAGACGTTCGGCGTGTCCGTGTCGGGGCTCAAAGCAGCCAACGGTCTCTCCAGCGACGTGATTCGCCCAGGCCAGGTGCTCAATCTCCCGAGCGCGAAAGCTGTGGCAGAAACGCCCGTGGCTCCTGCCAGGACCGCCGAACCGGTCGAGACGAAAACCGAAACGAAAACCACGCTCCGGACTCACACCGTGAAGAGCGGTGACCGTCTCATTTTCATCGCGAAAAAATACGGCGTGACCCAGGAAGATCTCATCGCGTTCAACAAGATCAAGGACCCGGCGAAATTGCAGATCGGCCAGACGATCAAAATTCCGGCCCGCAAAAACTAGAGACGATGCACCGCAAGAGTGTCTATCTCCTTCTTGCTGCGGTTGGGGTGCTGATTGTCATCGGCTGTGTGATGCTCTTCTCCACGAGCGCGTTTGCACTCGATCATCGCGGCGACCCAAACTACTTCATCCGGCGTCAGTTCATCTGGCTCGGCGTGGGACTGGTCGCAATGGTGGTCGCGGCGACGGTGGATTACCATACCTGGCGCAAACACTGGATCTGGCTTTTCGCCGGTTCGCTCGTTCTGCTGGCTCTGTGTTTTGTGCCGCATGTCGGCATGCGGATCAATGGATCGAGCCGCTGGTTGTCGCTGGGATTCGCGAGTTTTCAGCCGAGCGAACTGGCCAAGCTGACCACCATCGTAGCAGTGGCCACGTGGTTTTCGCGCAGCGATGTCGATGAGCGCAGCTTCTGGCGCGGTTTCATCCTGCCGGGTTGCATCGCGGCGATGCCGCTTGCACTCATCGCGCCGGAAGTGGACATGGGCGCGACCGCGCTGATCGGCGCGACTACTTTCGCGATGATGTTTGTCGCGGGTGTGCGGATGCGCATCCTCGGCCCGGTAGTGGTGGGAATCTGGATGGCGGGCGGCTACATCGCCACGCACATTCCCGAGCGTCTCGGCCGCTTGATGGCGTTCCGCGATCTCGAAAAATACCGACTCGGCGCGGGCCTCCAGCAATACCAGGCGCTGATCGCTTTCGGCTCGGGAGGAGCCGAGGGCCTCGGCCTCGGCAACAGCCGGCAAAAACTCGCTTACCTGCCGGAAGCGCATACCGACTTCATCTTCCCCGTCGTTGGTGAAGAGCTCGGCCTCCGTGTCACGCTGCTCGTCGTGGCCTGTTACCTCGTCATCGTCCTGTGCGGCGTGCTGATCGCGATGAACTCGCGCGATCGTTTCGGCATGCTGCTCGGCTTCGGCATCGTGGTGCTCATCGCGCTCCAGGCGTCGGTGAATATCGGCGTTACCACCGCGCTGCTCCCGAACAAAGGCCTTCCGCTTCCGTTCGTCAGTTACGGCGGATCCAATCTCGCGCTCTGTCTGCTCAATGTCGGCATTTTGCTGAACATCTATCGGCAGGGCATCACCGAAAAAGAAGCCGTCTCCAGCACGACGGTGCTCGCCGCGCACACCCGGCGCAAGCGACGCCTTGCCGTGCGCATCTAACCCCGCC
The DNA here is from genome assembly GCA_044226525.1 of Chthoniobacteraceae bacterium. Classification (GTDB taxonomy): domain Bacteria; phylum Verrucomicrobiota; class Verrucomicrobiia; order Chthoniobacterales; family Chthoniobacteraceae; genus VFJQ01. Next base: position 466,112 of record JBGAGV010000001.1, read on the forward strand.
GATGAATTTCGCCATCGCAGCAGGAGGCACTGGGGGACATCTTTTTCCGGGACTCGCCGTGGGCGAGGTGCTGCGGGCGCGTGGGCATGAAGTCATGCTGATCGTGTCGGAAAAAGAGATCGATTCCGTCGCGACGAAAGGGCGGGCGGAGTTTCGCATCGAAAAGGTTCCGGGAGTCGGCCTGCAGGGGAGATCGCCCGCTGCTCTGCTGAAGTTTGCGCTGAAATTCTACGCTGGCCTGCGCCAGTGCCGCGCGTTGTTCGAGGAGTTCAAGCCCGGGGCGGTGCTGGGCATGGGTGGTTTCACTTCGCTGGCGCCGATCCTCGCGGGCCGGAAGATGAAAGTGCCGCGCTTCGTGCACGACTCGAACGCGATCCCCGGCAAGGCGAACAAACTCAATGCGCGATTTTGCACCGCAGTGCTGCTCGGGTTCGCCGAGTGCGCGCAGTATTTTCCGGCGAGCGAATGCATCGTCACCGGCACGCCAGTGCGCAGTTCGCTCGTGCAACGGATGGATCGCGCACAGGCGCTCGAATCTTTCCATCTGAACCCCACTGCGAAGACCTTGCTCGTCATGGGCGGCAGCCAGGGAGCGCACGGCTTGAATGTGGCCGTGACCAAGGCGGTCTCGGCGATTCAGGGTAGCGGTTTGCAGGTGATTCATCTCGCGGGAAAAAGCGATGAGACGATGGTTCGCGATGCTTACGCCCAGGCCAACGTGCCCGCATTTGTGGCCCCGTTTTTCCACGAGATGGAACGCGCCTACAGCGCGGCGGACTTCGCCATCGCGCGCAGCGGCGCGGCGAGTCTCACCGAGTTGTCGCACTTCGCTTTGCCGTCGATTTTGATTCCCTATCCGTTCGCGGCGGAGGATCATCAGACCTTGAACGCTAACATTTTTGAGCGCGCCGGAGCGGCGCGCCTGCTGCCTGAACGTGATGCGAGTGCGGAAGTGCTTGCGGAGAAAATCCGGTCCCTGCTCGATGTGGGCCGGCTGAACTCGATGTCGGAAAAGGCGGGAGCTCTCGCGCAGCGCGATGCGGCCCAACGCGTGGCCGATGTCATCCTTACCCGTGCCAACCGATGAAAGACACGGGCGAAATCCTCGCGGAGATGTTGGTGGCCGGTGAAATGAAAATCCACCTCATTGGTGTCGCGGGCTCGGGCATGAGCGGCATCGCCGGCATGTTGCTGGCGCTGGGGCATCAGGTGAGCGGCTCGGACAAGGCTTCCACGGTCGAAACGGCGCGCCTGCAATCGCTTGGCTTGCGCTTCTGCCATGGGCACGACGCGGGGAATCTCGCCGATGCCGTCCTGGTAATTTTTTCGTCCGCGATTCGTCCGGGGAATGTGGAATACGACGAGGCGGTCCGCACGAATCGCAACATGGCGCGCCGCGCGGATGCACTGGCAGCCATCATGGCGAGCAAGAAGGGCGTGGTGGTGTGCGGCATGCACGGCAAGACGACGACTTCTTCTATGTGTGCGCATCTGCTCCGCGTGGGCGGCCTGCATCCTTCCCACTATGTCGGCGCGGAAATTCCGATCCTCGGCACGAATGCGTTGTGGGATCCGGAAGGTGAACACCTCGTGGCCGAGGGCGACGAGAGCGACGGCACGCTGGCGCTTTATCATCCCGAGCACGCGATCGTCTTGAACATCGAGGAAGAACACCTTGACTACTACGAGAACCTCGACGCGATCGACGCGGTTTATCGGCAGCTTTGTTCGCAGACGCGCGGGCATGTCTTCTATTGCGCCGACGATGAAGGCGCGGTGCGGGTGTGTGCGTCGCATCCGGGCGCGATTGGTTACGGTGAAAGTCACGCGGCCCGGTATCGGTTCGACGACGTTCATACGAAGGACTTCCAATCCAGCTTCCGCGTCCTTCGCGATGGCCAGCCGCTGGGCGCGATCACGTTGAACGTGCCTGGCCGCCACAATGTGAGCAATGCGCTCGGAGCCATCGCCCTCGCGACGGAACTCGGTGTTCCGTTTTCGAAGATTGCCGAAGCGCTGGAGTCTTTTCGGGGCGCCCGGCGTCGGTTCGAAATCAAGTATCGCAGCGATCGTTTTATGTTTGTGGACGACTACGGTCACCACCCGAGCGAAATTCGTGCGACGCTCGCGACGGCGAAGAACACGGGGCGCAAGCGCGTGCTCTGCATGTTTCAGCCGCATCGTTACACGCGGACGCTGAAGCTGAAGGAGGAGTTCGGACGTTCGTTTCATGACGCCGATATCGTGGTCGTCGCCGACGTGTATCCCGCCAGTGAGCCGCCAATCCCGGGCGTAAGCGGGCAGACCATTGTGGACGAAGCGCTGCGTGATGGGCATCAATCCATCTCGTTTCAAGCCGACCGCAAAAAGATCGCGCTTGATCTGGGTCGCTCGCTGGAGCCGGGCGATCTCGTCATCAGCCTTGGTGCCGGGAATATTCATGAAGCCGGCAGCGCTCTTGCAAAGGACGCCGCACTGCTCGACGAAATTCAGGCGGCGATGGGCCCGGGCCTCGCGAAGCTCTATGAGCCGCTCGCCAAACACACGACGATGCGCATCGGCGGCCCGGCGCAATTCTGGGTCGAGCCGGAAACCGAAGAAGGTTTTGCGCGCCTGATCAAATTTACGACTGAACGCGGCGTGCCGCTGTTTGTGATGGGCCGGGGCTCCAACCTGCTCGTGCGCGATGGCGGTATTCGCGGAGTCGTGGCGCACCTCTCGCGGGGCGAATTTAAAAAGATCGAAGTGCGCGATGGGCGCATCACGGCTGGTGCGGGTGTGAAACAGAAGGAACTCGCCTATGCCGCGCGCGATGCCCAGATCGGTGGCTTCGAGTGGTTAGAGGGCATCCCGGGAGATGTTGGCGGCGCGTTGCGCATGAACGCCGGTGCGATGGGTGGCGAAACGTTCCGACAGGTCGTGAGCGTGCGCTTCATCGATCCGCAGGGCGAGTTTCACATGAAGACGCCCGCGGAGATGGACGTGCACTATCGCCACTGCGGCACGTTGGTGAAAAACTACGCCATTTCCGCGACCTTCGTCGGTGTGACGAGCACGGCTGAGGAGATCGAACGCAAGCTGGCGGAATCGATGCAAAAGCGGCGCACGTCGCAGCCGAAGGAATCGAGCGCGGGCTGCATTTTCAAAAATCCCGAGATGTGCCCGGCGGGAAAACTCGTCGATGAGCTCGGTCTGAAGGGCCGTCGCGTCGGTGGCGTGAAGGTGAGTGAAATGCACGGCAATTTTATCGTGAACGACGAACGCGGCACGGCGGCGGATGTGTTGGCGTTGATCGATCAAATCAAAGCCGAAGCCCTCTCCAAGCGCGGCATCGCGTTGGAGACCGAGGTGCAAATTATCGGTGAAGAAAAAGGACTCCATGAGTGACCGGCGTGCCATTTTAGTGAAAGATCGCGTCGCATCGCCCGTAACGGCGGCGATGAACTCTATCTCCAACGACATGTCTCTTGATCTGACCAACAAACGAATCGCAGTGCTGATGGGTGGACCGGGCTCCGAGCGCAAAGTCTCGCTCAAGTCCGGCGAAGGTGTGGTGGACGCGCTTCGTTCGATCGGCGCCGATGCGATGCCGGTGGTGGTGGACGATGCGAATTTCGAGCTGCCCTCCGGAACGGAGGTCGCGTTCAATGTGATCCACGGCACCTTTGGTGAAGACGGTCAGATCCAGCGCATTCTCGAATCGCGCGGCGTGGCCTTCACTGGGGAAGGTGTGGCCGGTAGCGAACTGGCAATCGACAAGATCGCGACGAAACGCCGGTTCGAAGCGCATCAGGTGCCGACGGCGGCGTTTGAAGTCATTCCGTCGAACGGGCGTCCGACCTTTCCTCTGCCCTATGTGGTCAAAGCACCGCGCGAAGGATCGAGCGTCGGCGTGTTCATCGTGCGTGACGAAGCGAAGGTGAGCGAGACGTTTACCGAAGCCGCGAAATACAGCAGCGATCTGCTCGTCGAGGCTTACGTGGAGGGTCGTGAGCTGACTGTCGGTATCGTGGGTGATCAGGTCCTGCCGATCATCGAGATTCGCCCCAAGAAAGCGGGCGAGTTCTACGATTTCGCGAACAAATACAACTTCCTCTCGCCGCAAGCCGCGGGTGCCGATCACTTCTGCCCTGCACCGCTTTCCGAAGGGGCGACGCGTTGCGTGCAGGCGGCGGCCCTCGCCGCGCATCGAGCGCTCGGACTCGAAGTGTATTCGCGCGTGGATGTGCTGCTCGCGGCGGACGGCACGCCGTTTGTGCTCGAAATTAATACCATTCCCGGTATGACGCCGGTCAGCCTTTTGCCCGAGGCGGCGAAAGCCGCGGGGATTCCGTATCCCGAGCTTTGCCGCCGCATTATCGAACTCTCACTCGCTCGTCGGACCCGATGAAAGGAAAGACTCGCAATCAACGACTCTCGACCGGCCGCATGCGCCGGCAGCAGCACCTGCTCGAAGTGAGCGTGCGCGCGGATACCGCGCGTGCGCAACGCAACCGCGCCGCGGCGGCGTTTATCTGCAAGGCGGTCTTCGGCCTCGGCCTCGCCTTTGGCGCGTGGTTCGGTGGCAAGGAAGTGCTGCGCCGCTGGGTGTGGGAAAATCCGGATTTTGCGCTGAGCGACGTTCGCGTCTCGACCGATGGCGCGTTGCAGCGCGATCAAATCCTCCAAGCCGGCGACGTGAAGACGGGCGTGAACATTTTTCGCGTGGATACGGATCAGATTCGCGAGGGCATCGACAAGCTGCCGCAGGTCGAGCGCGTAGATCTTCAACTCGTGCGTCCCAATCGTCTCGATATCACCGTGACCGAGCGGAAGCCGATCGCGTGGGTAACTGAAAAGAACGACGAGATTCCCACGGCGAGCGACAAGGCGTGGCTGATCGACGCGCGCGGTGTGGTGATGAAGACCAAGCGCATGCTGGAGGAATACTATCACCTCCCCCATATCAGCGGCGTGCCGGTGGCCGATTTTGTGGCGGGTCAGCGCGTGAACACCGCAGAAATGCAGTCGGCGCTGGAACTCGTGCGGCTTGATGCGGAGAATACTCGCTGGCAGGCGCGCAACCTTGATCTTTCCAAGGGGTATTGCATCATCGTGACCGACCAGAATCACGCGAAGATCACTTTTGGACTCGATGAGATGGATCAGCAGATCGATCGCCTCACGCGTTATCTCGATCGCGCCGACGCGGAGAAAAAAGAAATCCAGACGGTCAATCTGATCGTGCGGAAGAATACGCCGGTCACATTCCACAACCCGGAAGACGACCTGCCGCCCGAGGCCGTCGCGCAGCAGACCCCGCCCGCTCCGGAAGAGAAGGAGAAGCCGAAGGTGAAGGAATCTTCGTCCTCGAAATCCACTTCGTCGAAAACCGCGACGCCCGCGCCGAAGGCTTCAGTTCCGAAAGCCATGCCGGTCGCGACCCCGCTCCCGGTGAAAGCGGCCACCCCTGTTTCCACGAAGTCGAAGAGCGATAGCCGGCCCTCTTCCCAAAGCAAATCCGCCCCGGCTTCCGTCCGCAAACCGTTTCGCCCATAATGTCCCACGAAGATTTCATTGTCGGTCTCGAGATTGGCACTTCCAAGGTCTGTGCAGTCGTCGCCGAAGGACGATCCGACGGCACGATCAAAATCAACGGCGTCGGCCAGGCGCCGTCGCGCGGGGTGCGCAAAGGCGAAATCGTGGACTTCGAGACCGCGGGCAAGTGCGTGCGCGAAGCGCTCGCGGACGCGGAGGAGAAGAGCGATGTGATGATCGGCAGCGTGTATCTCGCCGTGACCGGTGGCCACATCGAGAGCTTCAATAATCGCGGCTCGGCGAACATTCCGCCGGAGCGCGACGAGATCTGCGAAGACGATTTCGAGGATGTGCAGGCGGCTGCGCGCGAGGTCAGCATTCCGGCGCCGAACCAATTTCTGCACTCGATCCTGCAGCACTACTATGTGGATGGGCAGGACGGGGTGCTCAATCCGATCGGCATGATGGGGCGGCTCCTTGAGGCCGATTTTCACATTATTCACGGGGTTGGGACGCGCATCAAAAATAGCATTCGCTGCGTGAAGGAACTCGATATCGAAGTCGAGGACGTCGTCTTTGGTCCCCTCGCCAGCGCGCAGGTGGTGCTCGACCTGGAGCAGAAAAACCAGGGCGCCCTCGTAATCGATATGGGCGCGGGCAGCACCGGCTACGTGGTGTATGCAGATGGTGCGGTGAAACATAGCGGCTGCCTCGCGATCGGTGGCGATCATATCACCAACGATCTCTCGCTCGGTCTGCGCATCCCGATGGCGCGGGCGGAACGGTTGAAGATCGAGGAAGGCAGCGTGCAGATCGGCCATTCCATGCCGGGCGAGCGGATCGTGCTGAAGGATGAAACTGGTTTTGCCGGGAAGGAGTTGGAGCGCGAGATGCTCAACACGATCATTCACTGCCGGGTGCGCGAAACATTCGAGCTCGTGAAAAAGCGCATCGAAGCAAGTGGCGCGCGGCTCGACTTCCTCGGTGCCGGCGTGCAGCTCACTGGCGGGAGTTCGAACATGAAGGGCATCGACGACCTTGCGCAGGAAATTTTCGGGCTACCTGTGCACCTCACCAACGTGAAGACTGCGATGTCGGGCCCGACCAATGCCTTCGATAATCCGCAGTATTCCTGCGCGATCGGCGTCGTAAAATACGCGCATGCCATGACGGCGGGCACGCGGCGTCCCGGTTTATTCCGCCGCATCGCGCGCCGGATTCCGTTTTTCAACAACCTGCTCTGATCCCACCAGCCATGATCGAACTGCCACGCTCTCACTCCTCGAACTCCGACGTGAACATCAAGGTCATCGGCCTCGGTGGCGCGGGCGGCAATGTGCTCGACCGCGTCCAGCTCGACGGGATCGAGGGTGCTGACTTGATCGCGATCAATACCGACTCACAGGCCCTGCTGGGAAGCGTGGCGCCGGTCAAGGTGCAGCTCGGGCGCGAGACTACGCGCGGCCTGGGGGCCGGCGGAGATCCGGAACTCGGCTACGCCGCGGCGGACGAAGCGGGCGAAGAGATCAAAACCGTGCTGGAAGGCGCGTCGGTCGTGTTTTTGTGCGTGGGGCTAGGTGGTGGCACCGGATCGGGCGCGGCCCCGCTGGTCGCGAATTTTGCGCGGCAGCATGGTGCGCTCGTCATCGCCTTCGCGACGCTACCCTTCACGTTCGAAGGGCGCCGCCGCATGGCGCAGGCGGAGGAAGCGCTGGCCTCGCTTCGCCAGCAGGCGGATGTGGTTGTTTGCTTTGAAAACGATCGCATGGGCGACGTCGTGAACCCCCGCGCGGGCATCCAGGAAGCCTTTGCCTCGACCGACCAGGTGGTGGCGCAGAGCGTGCGCGCGATCGGTGAATTGCTGCGCCGCCGTGGCCTGATTCATGCCGGGTTCGACGAAGTCGCCGCGGTGCTCCGGGCGCAGGAAGCGCGCAGCCTGTTCGGCTTCGGCGAAGCGGATGGCGACAATCGTGCTCATGCCGCGCTCGAGCGGGCGCTCCGCAGTCCGCTCATGGATCGCGGCCGACTGCTTTCGGATGTCCACAGTCTGCTCGTCCATGTCGCCGGCGGTCCTTCGATGACACTGAACGAAGTTACCTTGCTCATGGAAGAACTGAACCGGCACATCAGCGACACGACGCGGCTGCTTTTCAGCACGGCGGTCGATCCGCGACTCGGTGGCCGGATGTCGGTGGCAATCCTTGGGGCGCTTGGTGGACCTGAACCGGTGGTCCAGTCGGTTCGCCGTCCCGCGGTTTCCCTGCCGCAGCCGGTGGCAGCTCCTGCGCCGGTCGCACCCGCACCCGCGCCGGCTCCCATTCCCGTTCCAGCCCCCGCGCCCGCAGCGATGCCTGAGCGGGAATTGGCCGTGGCCGTGGCGGCTCCGGAAATTCCCGTGCTCGAGATGCCTGCGGAAATCGAGCCAGCACTCGTCGCGCTGGCGGCTCCTTCCGTGAGCGCCACGGAACCGCGGATTGTCCGGACGAAGACCGCTCCGAAAGCCAGGCCGACCCGCGAGGAAAAGCAGGAGCAGATGCTTTTCGAGCCGGTCAATCGTGGCCGATTCGAAAAGAGCGAGCCGACCATCGTCGATGGCCAGGATCTCGACGTGCCCGCGTTCATGCGCATGAACGTGCGTGTTAAATAAAACGACTCACTTTCCGTCTATTTTCCCATGAACCCACGAACGATTCTCGCCGCTTTCCTCACCCTGCTCTTCGCCACCGCTGCTTCGCACGCGCAAATCAATGTGAAGAAGGCCAGCTACGGTGCGCCCAAGCCGGCACGCAGCGTCGATGTGACCAAACGCATTCAGGCGCTCTTCAACACGGGCAGCTTCACCTTTCGGGTGAGCCCGCAGATTATCGGCCTCGACCCCAACCCAGGCCTGCGCAACGGCCTCGTGGTCGAATACAACTACCTGGGCTCCGATGGAATCGCGGTCGCGAAGGACGGGGAGGTTTATGCGATGCGCGGCATCGGACCCCAACCGGCGCGTCCGGCCGCGGGAACAAAGCTTCGGTTTGAAAATCACTTTGGCAAACCGGTGTTCGTTTACGAGTTGGATCGCTGGGGTGCGTGGCGCTGGAAGGCGCAGCTCGATATTGGGGCTTCCTATAGCGCGGTCGGCCAGTCGGGCGATCTGTGGACGATCTCCGACCGCGCGGGGCGGCAGCTTCGCAGCGTGCGTGTGGTGGCGAACATGCCGCCGATCGTGGTGCGCTGAGCTGAAGCGTGGCGGCTGCCTGCGGAGGAAGCGCCGCCTACCAGCGGTCGATAATGGTGCGGAGTTCTTCGAGGAGGTTCTCGATGCGTTTGAAATCACGGCGGCGGCCCTTGTCGGGCTTGACGTCGAGGCCGCGCATCAGTTGCAACATGTCGCGCAGGTCGTGAGCGCGTTCGCGCGTGGGATTTTTACGTTCCGCTTCTCCCGCGACCATGGCCGAGACGGCAGCGATCTCGCGCTCAATGGCGGCCGAATAGTGATTCGTCACTTCGCGAAAGGTGCGGCGCACGAACGCCAGTTCATCGAGGACTGGCTTGATCGGCAGAAGATCTTTGGAGCGGGGGCTGTCTTTCACGTTGGTAAGTCGCGCACGTCGCAAGGTGTGTCGTCAATACGATGAATGCAAAGGTTGCGTGACGGTCCGCCGTCGGGTGCCGTTCCCTTGCCGCCAACCGTCCACCGAGGTCTCATGGAAGACAGCGGTTGAGCGCGGTGAGGAGATGTTTGCCGCGGCCATGGCGGCGATAAGCATCGCGCAGAACAGCGGCGATGCGGGCGTATTGGCGAGGGTTCAGGCGATTGGACGGACGGTGTGCAGACTTGGGAAGACCGACGGACATCATGGCAGTGAACATGGGACCATCGCCGTCTTTCAGCGGTGCGGCATGAATGTTACAGGAAGGTAAAATCGTGAGCGGAGCCGCGCGATCCTTTGACGAGGTGCCTGATTTCCAGCTAAATGCGTCCATGAAGCGATATCGCACTGGTTGGATTTCGGACGTTCACCTGGGCACTCGCGGAAGTAAAGCCACCGCGTTGCTCCACTTTCTCCGCACGCACGAATTCGAGACGCTCTACGTCGTAGGCGACTTGATCGATGTATGGTCGCTGCGCCGTGGCATCTATTGGCCCCAGGCGCACAATGACGTGATTCAGAAACTGCTGCGCGCGGGGCGAAAGGGAACGCGGGTGATTTATATCCCTGGCAATCACGACGAATTTATCGCTGGATTTCATGGGCATTATGGTGCGGTGGAAGTAATGCCGCGGGCCGTGCACGAGACGGCGACGGGAGAGCGCCTGCTCGTCATCCACGGGCACGAACTCGATACCGTGGTGCAGAATATCAAGTGGCTCGCGTTCATCGGCGATATTGGTTATCAGATTCTGCTCAAGCTCAACGGGCCGGTGAATCGCGTGCGGCGGATGCTGGGGCGCGAGTTCTGGTCGCTCAGCGCCCATGTGAAAAAGAGCGTGAAGGAAGCGGTAAGTTTCATCGGGGCATTTGAGGAAGGCGTGGTGCGCCTCGCCCGGCAGGAGGGAGCCGATGGGGTAGTGTGTGGGCACATTCACACACCGATCATTCGCGAGATCGACGGCATGCCGTATTACAATACCGGCGACTGGGTGGAGAGCACGTCGGCGCTGGTGGAGCACTTCGATGGTTCGATCGAGTTGATGACGCATCTCGAGGCCACGATGGACCCGGCCGAACTGCACGTGCGCGAAGAGGAGAACCAGGAGCCTGCGCTCGCGCTGCCACGCTGACGCGCCGACTCATGGCGGATTCCAACAGCCGCGCCGCGCGCTTCGGACAGCTTGTTTTTCCACGGCGGTTGTGGGTTGGTCTTGCCACGGTTGCGCTGGCCGCGCTGGTGGTGGAGCCACGCACTCTTTTCGGTCGCTATCATTTGCTCGGCACGGCGGCCTCGCTGGGGTTGGTGCTGGCGGGTTTGCTCGGGCGTGCCTGGGCGGCGGGGTGTGCGGGGCGGCACACGCGTGAGGCGCGCATCGAAGCGCCCGCGCTCGTAACTGGCGGGCCTTACGCTTACGTGCGCAATCCAATCTATCTCGCGAGCATTGTGCTCGGTTTCGGGATGGTGGGATTGATCGGCGATCCATGGCTGCTGGCGATGCACGTCGCCGTGTGTGTCCTGCTTTATGCGGGTATCGTGCCGGCGGAGGAGAAGTTCCTGGCCGGGAAATTTGGCGAGGAATACATCCGGTATTGCGCCCATGTGCCGCGCTTCTGGCCGCGCGTGCGGCCTTGGAGCGAGGCGGTTCCGGTGAAGTTCGATCCGCGTGCGTTACTCGATCAGGCGCGGCTCGGAGGAGTGCTCGTGGCCATTTACGCCGGGCTTCACCTTGCTGCCCATTTCCGCGCCTGATGCAGTCGTCGGAATGACTACGGTGACGGTGGTGCCTTTGCCGTAGGTGCTGTCGGCGCGAATGGTGCCGCCGTGCAGTTGGGTGATGTGTTTCACGATCGAAAGGCCCAGCCCCGTGCCACCTTGCTCGCGCGTGCGCGCTTTGTCCGCGCGATAAAAGCGTTCGAAGATATGCGGCAGGTCCTGCGGTGGGATACCTGCGCCGGTGTCCTCGACGCGAAATTCCACGCCATTCGCACACGGTCCCACGTGCAGTCGCACACTGCCGCCCGAGTCGGTGTATTTGAGCGCGTTTTCCACGAGGTTGTTGAGCACCTGCTCGATGCGCACTGCATCCGCCTCAAACTCCGGAGTGTTCTCTGCGCACTCGGCCGAAAAATGGATGCCCTTCTTTTTGGCGTGGAGTTGCCAGTCGATGGCCACGTCCGATACGAGGGCTTGCGGTTCGATCGGTTCGAGGCAGAGAAATTCCGTGCGCGATTCGAGCCGGGTGAGATCGAGCAGATCTTCGACGAGCAGATTCAGCCGCGTGGAATGGCGCCGCAAGATCTCCAGCACCTCCAGAAGATCGGGCCGGGGGATATCCGGATTATCGAGGAGGTTTTCGAGATAACCCTGGAAGATGGCCAGTGGGGTGCGCAACTCGTGCGAGACGTTGGCGACGAATTCGCGGCGGACGTCTTCGAGTTGCTTGAGCCGTGTGACGTCGCGGCAGATGAGCAGCACCCCGCTCTCTCCCGAAGCCTGGCGAATCGGGGTGGCGCTGAGCGCGAGGTGGCGGGCCGGCTTCGCGTGAGCGAGCGAGACTTCCGCCTGCCGCGGCTGGTCACTCTTCAACGTGGATGTCACGATCTCCTCGAACGAAACGTCCCGCACGCTTTGCAGCACCGACTGGCCTTCCGGCGCGGCGCGGAGATCCAGTAGATCGAGGAGCGGACGGTTGGCGAGCCGCACGATGTGGGTGCTGTCCACCACCATGACCCCCTCGGCCATGCTGGCGAGGATGGCGCGCAGATTGGCCGCCTCCACGCTCTGGCTGCGGCGCACCGTTTCGATTTCGACCGAAAGCTGGGCGATTTCCTCCTGCCGAGTCTGGGCGAGTCGCCGGGCGCGCCAGAGCCAGCCGCCAAGCACGGCGGTGACGACGAGGGCGAAAATCCAGCCCATCACACATCCATCATCCGGTAACCGAAGCCCCGGACGGTCTCGATGCAATCGGCGGCTTTGCCGAGCTTTTCCCGCAAGCGGCGGATGTGCGTGTCCACGGTGCGCGTGTCGATGGCGCTCTCGTAGCCCCAGACGTCGTTGAGCAAGGTATCGCGGCTCTGCACGCGGCCGCGGCGCTCCATCAGCACGGTGAGCAGCTTGAACTCGGTGGCGGTGAAATCGATCGACTTGCCACGGATCTGGACCTCGCACCGCGAACGGTCCACCTGGATGTCGCCATGGCGAATGATGTCGGTGGTTTCCTGGTTCGTGTGGCTGCGGCGCAGGATCGAGCGAATGCGGAGCACGAGCTCGCGTGGGCTGAAGGGCTTGGTGACGTAATCGTCCGCGCCGAGTTCGAGGCCCACGATACGATCCACTTCCTCGGCTTTAGCGGTAAGCATGAGCACGGGGATAATGCGTGTGGACGGTTGAGACTTGAGCACACGGCAGACTTCGAGGCCGCTCATCTCAGGCAGCATGATGTCCAGGACGATGAGCGAAGGCATGGCCGTGCGGGCTTGCTCGAGTGCCGATTCGCCGTCCTCGGCTTTGAGCACCTGATAACCGGCTGACTTGAGGCTGCTGACCAGCAGGTTCAAAACGTCGGGTTCGTCTTCGGCAACGAGGATTTTTTGGTTGGCAGCCTTTTGGCTCATGGAGGCGGCGATAGTAGGACCGACTCCTTATCGGACAACTGGCCGTGTGTGACAATCAGGTAACATCAACTCTGTGGCGAGGGCTGGAGCCAGCCGCGGGGCGGTGGCGTTTTGTGGTTTCAAGATCGGGGTGATTCCGGTTAAGCGCGGCATGCGCATGAGCGCTCCGCTCGTTCCTACATCGCAAGCTCCCCTCGAACGCCACCTCGGTCTGCTCCAGGCCACGGCGCTGAATATCGCCAACATGGTGGGTATCGGTCCGTTCATCACCATTCCGCTTTTCCTTGGCACGATGAATGGACCGCAGGCGATGATCGCGTGGGTGGTCGCGGCGGTGCTGGTGTTGTGCGACGGGTTGGTCTGGAGCGAACTCGGCGCGGCTCTGCCGGGGAGCGGGGGCACGTATCACTTTCTGCGCGAGATTTTTCAGCCCTATCGATGGGGACGGATGGTGCCGTTCCTGTTCATCTGGCAGTTTCTCATCAGCGGCCCGCTCGAGATGGCGTCGGGTTACATTGGCATGCTCGACTACGTGAAATATGCGCTTCCGAACTTGGAGCCGGCGCTGCTGCGTTGGGGCGTGCCGGGCGGGATGAGCGCACTGGCGGCGTGCTGTGCGCTGCTGGTGACATTGCTGCTCTGCCGTCGTATTCAGCTTCTTGGCTGGATCGGGGTGGCATTTTGTGCGGGCACGATCGTGACCGTGCTCATCGTCATCGGCGCCGGCGTTACGCATTTCGACCGATCTCTGCTGCAGTTTCCGGAAGGTGCGTTCCAGCCGAGCGTCGCGTTCATGACGGGGCTCGGCGCGGCGATGCGCATCGCGGTGTATGATTATCTCGGCTACTACAACATCTGTCACCTCGGTGACGAAGTGCGCGATCCCGGCCGCACCATTCCGCGCGCGGTGATCCTCTCAGTGGTGGCCATCGCGGCGATCTATCTCACCATGAATCTCTCGATCATCGCCGTGGTGCCGTGGCAGGAAGCGATGCATTCGCAGAATGTCGCGGCGCTGTTCATGGAGCGGCTGTTCGGGCGTGGCGTGGCGACTGTGTTCACGGGGCTGATCGTGTGGACCGCGCTGGCGTGCATGTTTGCCATCACGCTCGGCTACTCCCGCATTCCTTACGCAGCCGCGCGATCGGGCGATTTTTTCGGCATCTTCGCCCTGGTGCATCCCCGAGGAAATTACCCCCTGATCTCGTTGCTCGCCGTCGGTGGCATGACGGCGGTCTTCTGTTTCATCTCACTGCAAAAAGTCATCGAGGCTGCGGTCACGGTCCGGATTCTCGTGCAATTCATCGGACAGATCGTGGCGTTGCATATCCTGCGCAGGAAGCGTCCGGAGGTGCCGCTCCCGTTCCGCATGTGGCTCTATCCCATCCCTTCGGTTCTTGCTCTGGCTGGCTGGATTTTTCTGTGGGGAACCTCGGGTCTGGAACTGATCCTTGCTGGTCTCGCGGTGCTTGTTTCCGGGGTGGCCGTCTTCGCCATCTGGCGCTCTTTCGTTAAAGCGAGGTCATGAACTTCCTCGACTCGGCTTCGCGGCAATACTGGTTCACGCGCTTCGTTATTCTGCGATGGTTGGGGTTCATTTACGCGATCGCGTTTCTTTGTGCGGCGCGACAGATCGTGCCGCTGATCGGCGAGCAGGGCCTGCTGCCCGTGGGGATTTTTCTCGATGGCGTCGAGCACTACGCGCGCTCGCGCTCGGGCGGATTCTGGATGCTGCCGAGCTTGTTCTGGTTCGGTCATTCCGACGCGGCCCTCGTGACATGGGCGTGGATCGGGTTCGCGTTGTCGGTGGTGGTTTTGTGCGGCTATGCGAACTCCATCATCATGGCCGCGTTGTGGGCGATCTACATGTCGTTCATCCACGTAGGACAGGAGTGGTATGGTTACGGGTGGGAGACGCAGCTTCTTGAAACGGGCTTTCTCGGAATTTTCCTTTGCCCGCTGCTCGACCCACGGCCCTTTCCTCGGCATCCGCCAGCGGTGATCGTCATCTGGCTGTATCGCTGGCTCGGGTTTCGCATCATGCTGGGGGCCGGGCTTATCAAGATTCGTGGTGACGAATGCTGGCGTGATCTGACCTGCCTGAGCTACCACTATCTCACCCAGCCGATTCCGAATCCGCTCAGCCGGTTTTTCCACGGGATGCCGTTGTGGTTTCACAAGTTCGGTGTGCTGTGGAATCACTTCGTCGAGTTGATTGTGCCTTGGTTTTCCTTTGGTCCCCGCCAGCCGCGACACATCGCGGGTCTGCTGATGATCAGCTTCCAGTTCATCCTCATCCTGAGTGGCAACCTTTCCTTTCTCAACTGGCTTACGATCATCCCATTTCTCGCGTGCCTCGACGACACGTTGCTCGCGCGCTGTTGTCCGCGACGGTGGCTCACTTATGTGGACAGTGCCCGTGCCGGCGCTTCGGAACCCGGCCCGGTAGCGGCTGGTGCCGGGTGGTGCCTGGCATTGATGGTCGCTCTGCTGAGCATCGGTCCAGTCATGAATCTGGTCTCGCCGCAGCAGGCGATGAACCGATCCTTCGAGCCGTTTCATCTCGTGAATACCTATGGTGCTTTCGGCGCGGTGGGACGCGAGCGGCACGAGATCGTTTTTGAAGGCACGCGCGATTCGATCCTCACCGATCGCACCGAGTGGCGTGAATACGATTTTCCCGCCAAACCCGGCGATCCACGCCGCATGCCTCGGGTCATCGCACCGTATCAACCGCGGCTCGACTGGGCGATCTGGTTCGCCGCGATGGCGAATCACGAGCAATATCCGTGGACGGTTCATCTCGTCTGGAAACTTCTGCACAACGATCCCGGTGCGCTCAGTCTGCTCGCGACGAACCCGTTTCCCGACGAACCGCCCCGCTACATCCGCGCGCATTATTACAAATACGAATTCGCGCCCTCCGGTGATGCACGCGGCCTGTATTGGAAACGCACAGACCTCGGCCTGTGGCTGCCGCCGCTCTCCGCCGCCGATCCAGCGCTACGCACCTTTCTTCGGGCGCAGCGCTGGTTGCCGGCGGAGTAAGAGCTACGGACCGGCGGGGTCGATGAAGACGCGGCCACTTTCGCCGAGGCCACCGTAGTGTGGCGGCGGATTGCTGAGGAAGTAGCCAAAGCCGCCGCGATTCGTCATGCCCTTGTTGAGCAGGATGCCGCGGAAGGGAACCATCGTCGTATCCGAGTGCAGGACGGTGCCAGTGAAGACGCCCGTTCCGACCGCGAGGCTGAACTTGTAGTCTTTCGTTCCTGGCGGGATGAGCTTCACCTGGCCGGCGCCGCCCGGTCCGGGATTGATGCTGATCACTTTGGCGAGCGAACCGCCGAGCAGACCGGTGCCGGTGAAGAGGAGGCTGGCGTTGCCTTTGAGCGGATCGGCGGTGAGTTGGCCGAAGTCGAGCGAGGCCGGGCTGGCATACTTCGCGCCGATGGCGTCTACCTTGATGCCCGCGGGCCAGCCGAGCGGGTAGAAACGCGCGCGAGGTTGCGTGGGACGCAGCCAGACGAAATCGGTGCCGTTCACATCGGTGTCGGTCGTGGGCGAGAAAGTGATCTCGCCGCTCATGCAACCGAGCTTGCGGTAAAGTTGCGCGAAAAGTGGTGCGCTGCCATCGGCTCGCAGTTTGGTCGCCACGGCATATTTGGTGCCGTCGGCGAGGGAGCCGGCAAGCGAGACGCTGCCGCTGTCTTTCAGCACGAGGGCGGCGTAACCGCCGCCTTGCGGGTAGTGGTCCGCGGCCAGCGATGGCGACTGCGCCTTGCTCGGGAATGTGAGTGAATAGACTCCTTTGGTGGGCTGATTTAGGAGTTCTGCCGGGACGTGATTTGCCCCGGCGTAGGGCGCTTTTTTCCCGGCGAAAGCCGCCAGGGTGGAGCCTCCGGTTGCGCTCGTGGCGAGACGGCCGTGGAGGCCCGCTGGATCGCTCACCGTGAGGGTCAGGACGCCGAGGTGACTTTCGAATTCGGTCTTGTCGATGAGGTCCAAACTCGGTCTGAACGACGGCTTGAAGCGAGCTGCGCCCGTATTGCCGACGACGCCGGTGATCGGCACGCTGAGGCCGCTGAGCGTGATCTTCCCGCTGAAGGTGCCGGTGTTCGTGATGGTGAGGCCGATGAGACCCACGGTGTCGATGTCCGGTATGTCGGCGGGCACGAGGAGCGCATTGTAAGTGCCGGCGAGCTCCGTGCGGGCGTTGGCGAAGTTCACCGTCCTGGTCGCGGTCGCCATATTACCGCTCGCGTCTGCGGCCTCGACGACGACGGTGTTGCTGCCGTTGTCCGCGGTCGCACCGACCACGCTGAACGGCACGGCGGAACCGGACGTGAAGGCAACCAGTGGATCGATCGTCGGCGTCAGCGTGGTTCCGTTGAGCTTCACGGTGAACGAGGTGAGCGCGAGGTCTTTCACGGTCCCGGTGATGTCGAATTTGCCATCTGCAGCGGGTGGGGTGGTCTTGAGCGTCAGCGCGGGTTTCGCGGTATCGTGGGCGTTGATCGTGACGGTCAGGTCAAGGGGAGACGCCGTGGTCGCGCCGCCGGTTGTTGTGCTGAGGGTGAGGGCGAACTTGCCCTTGCCGGTGATGGCTGGGGTTTTCAAGCGGACGCTCACGGTCGCACTGGCCTGTGTATCGGCAAAGGTCACGAGTGATTTGCCGGGCGCCGATTCCTCGGCGAATTCATAGTCCGTGCCGTAGGTGTAGTTCTTGAAACCGCCAACGGTCGAACCCGCGAGGCCCGTCGGCTTGGCGGTCACTTCCACGGTGACGTCGCCGCCGGTGCCGCCGGTGCGATTGATGGTGAAGGTGATCGTGTTCGGCTGGCCGAGTCCGTTCACCGGGTTGGCTGCGATCGCGCTGCTGGTGAAGCTCAAGATGCCCGGTGTGTCCGCCACGATCACGTCGAAGCTGGTCTCGGCAGTGTTGTTATCCGCGTCGTGAGCGGTGAGCGTGATGTGAGTGGTTCCCGTGCCGACCATCGTGGCCGGGGCAGGGGATTGGGTGACGCCGGTCACGGCGATGTTGTCGCTTGTGACGGCCTGATTTGTGTAATCCGGCAGTGCGACGAGGCCGCCGCTGCTCGCGGTGAGCGTGAGCGGCGAGAAGACGCCGCCGATGGTCGGCGCCGTGCCATCGGTGATGCCGACGTTGATCGTCCGCGAGCCGATGTTTCCGGCCGCGTCCGTCGCGCTCAAGGTGACGACGAGTGAGCCGGCGCCTTGCGCGGTGCCTGCGGCGGGCGATTGCGAGATGGGGCCGGACACGCTGACGTTATCGCTGGCGGTGGCTTGAGCAGCGTAGTCGGGCAGCAGCACGGTGCCACCTGCACCGGTCGTGAGCGTGAGCGGTGAAAAGGAGCCGTCGATGGTCGGCGCCGTGCCGTCGGTGATCGCCACGTCGAAGGCGGTGCTCGCCGAATTTCCCGCGGCATCGCTCGCGGTGAGCGTGACCGTGACGGTCCCGATGCCGGAGGGGCTGCCGGGAACGGGCGATTGTGTGATGCCGGTCACGCCGTTGCTATCGCTGGCCGTCGCTTGCGGAATGTAGTTGGGCAGTGTGGCCGTGCTGTCGAGTCCGGTCGGAAGCGTCAACGGGCTGAACGTGCCGCCGATGGCCGGTGCGACGGAGTCGATGAACGGATCCGTGCTGCCCTGATATTCGGCGAGGGTGCTCAAGCCATCGTTGTCCGGGTCGAGCGCGGCGTCGGCCGGGTTGTGCGGGTCGAGGTGGTGAGCGAGTTCGTAGCTGTCGGGAATGCCGTCCACATCGGAATCGATGACGAAGGGAATCGCGACAAAGCGCACCGGGATCGCTTCAAAGGAGCCGTTCAATTCCGGCAGGTCCTGCGTGTAAATTCGGAAGCTGTTTCCATTGGCGGACCAGGAAATGAGATTGTCCACGGCAGTGCTGCTTGCCCCGCCAGTCGTGGAGTCGCCTACGATGAACAGAGTGGCGGTATTCGGATTGATGAGCGTCCCGTCGCCGAAGGTGAGCTGATAAGAACTGGCGGCGACGGTGACCGTCGCGCCGAGAGCGGCCAGTGACGCATTGGCTGAGGAAATTGCGCCCGTGCTGCTGATCGCGCCGGCATAAACGCCGGTGGTCGGCGGCGGGAAATAAACGAAGCTAAAGTCGTTGTCCTGCGTGCCGCCCGCGTTGTCGCGTGTATCGACCACCCACTGTCCGCCCGCGATGCGCACCGAGACGACGTTGTCGGCGAGGGTGCCTGAATCGCCGTTGCTGAAAGCGAGCAGGTTGCCTGCGGTGGAGAGGCCGTTGATCGTGTAGGTGCCGGTGGTCGTTTTCGTGATCCCGACGCCGGCCGGGAGGTTTCCGCTGATGATGGTTCCGACGGAATTAACGCTCGCTCCAGTCCACCCGTCGGCATACGGCAGGAACGCCGCGCCGGTGCCCGACGTCTGCTCAGTGGTGCTGGGGTTCGCGCCGGCCGCGTTGTTATTGCTGTTGTCCAGCACGCTGATGAACACATTGCCCGACGCGTTGGCGTAAGGCTGCGAGATATTGTCGTCGGAGGTGATGCCCCCGTTTGCTGCGTTGTCCCAATTCGAAGCGAGCGTGATGCCGCTGGCGAAAGGCACGCTGACGCCGTTGATGCGCAATTCGAGGTCGCCGACGTCACTGCCAGGGAGATCGAATCGATGCGGCGTGGGGCTCGTTTTCATGACGGTCCACGAGGGCGGATTGAACAGGCCCGCAGACGCATTCGCCGCGTTGGGCGCCGGTGCTTCGGTGAAGACATTCACGATCACCGCGGTGGACGTCGTTGTCTGCCCGACGCTGTCGGTGGCCTTGGCGGTGAAGGAGAAGCTGCCCGCGCCGAGATTGGTGGCGTCGAAGGTGAACGGAGCCACCGTATCTTCACCGAGCAGCGTGCTGCCGGAGAAGAACTCGACCTTCACGACCGGGGCCTCGGTATCGCTGGCATCGGCGGTGAGCGTCACATTGGCTGGCGCGGCCAAAAGTGTGCCGCTCGTGAGGGCGGTCATGGCGACGGTCGGCGGAATATCGCCGGGATTGACGGTAATGCTGACACCGTTGGAGATGGAGATGAGTCCTAGGTTGTCCACCGCCACTGCGCTGAGGGTGTAAGTGGCGGGCGTCGCGCCGGTCCACGCGCACTCATAAGGCGCGGTGTCGTCTTCGCCGATCTTTACGGTGTCTGCGAAGAACTCGACCCGGGCCACGGTGCCGTCCGTGTCGTTGGCGGTGGCCGTGAGATTGACGGTCGCCGGCGTGGAGTAAGTCGCTCCGGCGACGGGCGCGTCGAGCGTGATAGTCGGTGAGACGCCCGGCGCTGTGTTGAAGCGGCGCGACGCGGTGCCGACGCTGCTGACACTGTCGGTCACGGCAGCATACCATTCGTAGGTCTTGCCGGGTTCGAGGCCGGTCCAGAGCGTCGAGGCGCTCGTGCCGGCCGCGGGGACGCTCACCGTCGCCAGCGGCACCCACTCGGAAACCGGTGTCTGCATGTTGTAGGTGAGGTCGTAGGGGCCGTCGAAGTGCGGAAGATTATCGCTGACGCTCGAGGCACGATTTAGCGTGGGCGACCAGCTCTCGACGTGGATGCGGTTGTTGGCTGGCGAGAAAGTAAAGATGCGCAACAGGCCCTGGCCGCCATTGGCCAGCCCCTGGTAGTCCGACAGCACGGTGTGAACCGCGCGACCCTCGAAGACATCCGTGCGGCGGCCTTCGGCGTGAATGTGGCCGCACAGCATGAGGAACAGGTTCGGATTGTCCTTGAGGTTATTGTAGATGGCCAGGCCTTGCGTGCCGAACGCTCCCGGATTGCCTTCGCTGATGATGTAGTGGCTGGTGACGATTGCGCGGCGATGCGGATAGGCTTTCAACAAGGCGTCCGCCCAGTCGAGGATGGCCTGGTTCGGTGACGTGTCGTAGGCCAGATGGATGGCGATGAAGTCGAGGCCGCTGGCGCTGAAGAGCTGGTAGTTGTTGGTGTTATCGGGGCCGTAGTGGCCGCCGTAGTAGTCGCGTCCGTCGAAACGCGAGACGCCGAAGTATTGGTTGTAGAACGTGGTCGTGCCGGGCGAGTCGTAGTTGCCATTGGGCTCTTCGTCGTGATTGCCTGGGGCCGCGCCGTAGGGAATCCCATACGCGCGCATGGCGTTGATCGGGTGCTCCAGCTTCGCCATGGCGGCGGTGGCACGCTTCCATTCGATATCGATGGCGCCATGATCGACGATGTCGCCCATGTGGCTGACGAAAGCGATATTGCGGGTGACTTTGTTGTCGAGAATCCACTGCGTTTGTGCGCCGAACGTGCCGATGAGTTGCGGGACTGTGACGGTCTGGGCATGGGAGCTGTCGCCGCCGGAGTAATACTGCGTGTCCGGCAGGGCCACGACGCTGAAGTCCGGTCCGGGGGCCGACGGCGTAGTGTGGCGACCGTAGAACGTGACGGTCATCGCGTCGCCTTCGGGGTCGGACAGGCTGACCTGCAAATTCGCGGTTGTGCCGGCGATGCTGGCGCCATCGGCGGGCGATTCGGCGGCGGCCGTCGGCGCCTGATTTGGATTCACCAGGATGTGAATCGTAGTGCTCGTGCTCAGCGCGCCGGCACCCAGATCATCTATCGCGCGTGCGGAAATGGCGTAATCGCCGATGGCCGGCGGAGTCCACGAGAAGGAATAAGGTGCCGTCGTGTCCTCACCGATGATCGCGCCATTTACGAGGAACTGAACCTTGCCGATGCTGCCGCCGGCGTCGGAAGCGGTGGCTTCGAAGGTCACTGGCAGCGGGATGTAAGACGTGGCTCCGTCCATCGGCGCGGCGAGTGCGACCGTGGGTGAAGTGTTCGAGGTCGAAAAGGGCACGCTGCTGCCGACCCACGCCGGGCCGTTCGTGAGAGTGCCGTTGGGTGAGCCCACCGAGTTGGTGGCGAGCGTGCCGGTGCCGTCGTTGCAGCCGAAGCGGCCGATCAAACCGGGAGCGCTCGCGATTTCCTGATCCTTCGCGCCGGCGATTTCCGCGGCCGAGCGGGCGTAGTTCCACACGCGCACTTCATCGATGGTGCCGGCGAAGGCGCCTTCCGGCACGCCCGTCGTCGTGAGTGCCGCGCCGATGCCGAAATGCTGCACGCTGTCGTAACGCGGCAGGGCGCCAGTGGCGGCCGTCGCGGAGCCAACCACCACACCATCCAGATACATCTTCCACGTGGCGGTGCTTCCATCGTAGGTCACGGCGGCGTGATGCCAGACGCCGTTGGTGATCGGCGTGTTGGTCGCGGTGATGGGATAGTTCTGCCCGGCGGTGATCCCGGTGGCGGGATAGGCTTCGAAATCCGCCACGAGGATGCCACCAGTGGTGATGCCAAAGAAGTAATTGCAGTCCTGGGTGCCGCCGTCGCTTTCGCCACGGCCCTTGCCGAAGAGCGGCACGCCGGTGACCCCGCCGCTGCCCGAACCGGAGGTGCGGCCCGCGCCTTCCTTGCGGAACCAGCATTCGAGCGTGAGGCCATTGGCCGGCGGGCCGCCGGCGTTCAGTTCCGGTGCCGCGCCCATGGTCACGTAATCGTCCACGCCGTCGAACCAGAGGGCGGTGTTCGCAGGGACGCTGTGCGGATCGAAGATGGCCGTGACGGTCACGGCTGCGCTGGTGGTGATGCCGCCTTTGTCGTCGGCCGCGCGGGCGACATAGGCGTAGGAGCCTGCGGGCAGCGCTCTTTCCGAAAGCTCGTAAGGTGCGGTGTTGTCCGTGCCGACCACCACACCATTTCGCAGGAATTCGACTTGTGCGATCGTGCCGTCGGAATCAGTCGCCGAGGCCTCGAGGGTAAACGTGGCCGGTGCGGTGATCGAAACCGCGGCGGGAGACGTGATCGAAACCGTGGGCAGTTCGTTCGAGTTCCCGAAAAAGGCGAAACTGAAAACGTCTTCCGTGGCGCTCGCGCCGTCCTGGAGGGTTGGCTGCGCGGTGGCTCCGCTCAGGTCGCGGCTCTCGATGACCCAGCGGTTGTTTGCCGGATCCCATTGGTATGACACCACGTTGTCGGTGGTGTTGGTGCCGCCGCCTTCCGGGCTGATGAGCAGAACACCGGTGGTATTCGTCTCGCCCGGAATGGTGAGATACCACTGACCGGTTCCACCTTTGGTAATGGTGAAGGTGCCACCCGCGACATCGGTCGTGGCATTGCTGTTCACCCGGCCGAGGGCCACGAGTTCATTGCTGCCCGCGCCCGATGCCGGCAGATAGACAAACGCGACGTGATCCTGCTCGTAACTGGCTCCGTTCGCGCCATTGTCGTGGCACCAGATCGTGAACGTGCCGTCGGGATTGGCTTTGGAGAGCGCGTAGTTGTCTTCGTTCTTCGCCCCGTTCACGAGCAGAATGCCGTTGGCGGAACTGCCACCGAGGGAGACGAGATTGAGCGTCGAAACACCGCCGCTGTTGTCCACGAACTGCGTGCCGAGATTGATCCCCGGGCTGGCGGTGAGACTATCGTTGGCGCCGCCGTTGGTCCCCGCGCCGTTGCGCGCGAAACCGGCAAGATATTGGGCATATGGGAACCACGCGCACGAAACGTTGATATTCACCTCATCGCCCACCGCCGTGCGGAAAATGGGGATCCAATATTTATTGGGATTCGTCGTGCTCGGGAAATCCGTGGCGCTGGTGGCATAAAAAAGGCCGATCGTGTCGCCGCTGGTCGTGTTGTCGCGTCCGTTCTGCGAAACGACCGATAACATCAGGCCGCCTGTGGTATCGTTCGCGGTGCCGAAGCTCACATCGTAGTCGCCGCGGTTTCCGGCGAGGACGCTGAAGTTCGGAGAACTTCCCGCCGCCCTGGTGAGCGTGACGGAAGTGGCGTTGTTGCCACTATCGTTTTGCACGACGTTGATATTTCCAAACTGCACGGTCTGGCCGTGGACAAGGCTCGGTGCGAGCAGCGCCAGGATGGCGGCGAGGAGACGAGTGGGACGGATCATGGTCGAGTGGTGGCGACGGAGTTGGCGGGCGGAGCGACGACGGGAGGGGGGCTCGCGGCCTGACCCAGCGCCCGCTGCGCTTGCTGCGCGAGCAGGCCCATCTGGGCTGAGCCGCGCTCGAGTGGTGGGAGACTGGCGAGATGAAGAAGGAGATCATGCCACGCCGCGCTGGCTTCGGCGGATCGGCCAGCGTGACCGAGAACGGTAGCGCGTTTCGCCATCCAAGGTTCCGGTCGGGGCGCGCTTTGGCGCATCGCTTCGACGTGAGCCAGCGCCTCCTCGAAGCGGTTGGTGGCGATTTCGAGGTGGATCGCGGCGAGGAGAAGAGAGGGAGCCGTCCCGAGCTTCGCCACACCACCGTGCAGGACGGAGACCGCTTCATCGACTCGCCGGCGTTTGGCCAGCGCCTCGGCCGTTTCCAAATAAAGGTCTGCTTCAGGATGCGGTGCTTTCTCCAACGCGCGCCGATAGTCGGCCAGGCAGGCATCGTCTTCACCGAGTTCGCTGAGGGCGCGGGCTCTTGCGACGAGCGCCGCCGGATGATCCGGATGACTAGTTATAAAAGTGTCGAGTTGCAAACGCCCCGCTTGCATCCGCCCGCCGGCCACCAATGCTTGTCCTCGCAGCAGGGGCGTGGGCAACTGGCCCGGCGCGATCCGCTCGATCTCATCCAGTTGCTTCAGTGTTTCCGGCCAGTCACCGTGCTGAAAACAAACGTAGGCGAGCTCGAAACGCAGGAGCGCATCCGCGGGATTTTTCAGGATTTCCCCGGTCAATTCCGCGATCCGCTCGTGAAGTGCGCCATGGCCGAACGCCGGCGTGAGGGCGCTTACTCCGAACGCGCAAAAAGCGACTGCCGCGAGCTGAAGCCAGCGGAAGGATCGGGGTGTCGAAAAGATGCAGAAGTTGCGAGCCATTCACTTCGGCGACGCCACTCCGGCATCGCGAGGGCGCCGGTAGTAGGACGCGATGGTCCCTGCGCAACCCACAACGAGCGCGTGCGCAAATGTATCACCTTCGCGTTACCGAGGCGTCTCAATCGCCTCTCGCCGGCAGCTCAAATGACACGCGATTGTTATTCGGATTGCGCGGCGTAGCGCTCCGCAGCGCGAAGGATGCCGGCAGCTTTGTCCAGCGTCTCCTGCCATTCGCGCTCGGGGATGGAGTCCGCCACGATGCCGGCGCCGACGTGGAAATGCGCGATGTCTTGCTCGACGATCATCGTGCGAATCGCGATGTTGAACCGGCTCTCGCCATTGAAGCCCAGCCAGCCGATTGCGCCGGTGTAAAGGCCGCGCGGGCCGCTTTCGAGTTCCGCGATGATTTCGCGGGCTCGCTTTTTCGGCGCACCGGTGATGGAGCCGCCGGGGAAGCACGCGCGCAACGCCTCCACATGCTCGATTTCACTGCGCAGCCGGCCCTCGACGGTGGAGACGAGATGAAAGACCTGCTCAAACCGCTCGAGCGCGAGCAATTCGCACACGGCCACGCTGCCGTAGTCGCATACCTGCCCGAGATCGTTGCGCTCGAGGTCGGTAATCATCACCAATTCGGCGACTTCCTTCGCGGATGTGATGAGTTCGAAAGCCGAGCGCTCGTCCGCTTCCATTTCCGCGCGGCGTGGGCGTGTGCCCTTGATCGGCCGCGTGCGGATGGCTCGCCCGGAGAGATCGAGGAAACACTCCGGCGAACTGGACAGGATTTTGCGTCCCCCGAGGTCGATAAACGCGGCGTAAGGCGCGGGGCTGTAATGGCGAAGCGCTTCGTAAAAGGCGAAAGCATCGCCCTCCCACAGTGCGGTGAAACGGTGCGCGAGATTGACCTGATAGATGTGGCCTCCGGCGATGTATTCCTGGGCTCGCGCCACCATTGCGCAGTAGCGCTCACGAGTGCATTCGCCGTGGAAGGCGAGGCGAGGAGCACATTGCGCGGATATGGGCGCCTCCTGCCGGCGAACGAAATCCGCCAGGCCTTCGCCGACCTCCAGCCAGGAGGCGTCCGCATGCCGATAGATCAGCGCGTGTTCGTAAACGCCGAAACAAAACGTGCCCTCGTAATCCACCGAACCTGCGAGGAAACCTGCCGGCACGCCGAGATCGGCTGGGTCCGCCCGATAGACCGCGAGGACATCTTGCAAAAGGTGAACATCGCGATCGAGGGTGCCGCGCAGAATTTGCGACGGTTCCATCGCGATGATGGAAAGCTGCGAGCCACGTTCCCCCTCCGTTGCGCTGTCGAAGAATACCAATCCCGGTCGCGCTTGGATGCGCGCGGCCACTTCCACTGGCAGCAGATCGAGCTGCACAGGTCGGATGCTAGGAGCATGGGCGGTCGGCACCCTTGCGCATCGCGCCGGGATCGCGGCTTTTCAAAGCGAATTTTTCCGCTACCGTCCGCACTTCGCATGAAATCCATCTTCGCCCTCGTTGCTGCTTCGCTCGTGTCCGCTGCTGTCGCGCAGGATGCGCCGAAACCGCAATTCCGTGGCAACCAGTCCGGCCCCAAGGAACCGACCACCCAGCCCGCCCCGGCGGCTGCGCCGAAGGACGACATCGGGCTCATTCCCGAAACGCTGGAGCCTGTGGCGAAGCCGAAAGGCAAGGCCTTGACCGAGTCCGAATCGGCGCCCACGGAACAGAAGATCGACAAAACCACCGCCGCGCAGGATGAAATGAACGCGCGGGTGAAGATGCGCGAGCTGAAGACCAGGTTTGAGCGCGATCCGAAGGTGCAGGGCGAACTCGACCGCGCCAACAGCGCGAAGACCGATTACGAGAAGCGCGAAGCGATGCGCTCCTACTACACGCTCCTTTACGACAAGATCGGCAAAGCCGACTCCTCGTTGAAAAAGCGTGCCGATGAAGCAAAGTTCCGTTTCACGCGCCGGATGGACCAGACGCAGGTCGCGCCGACCGAACCGCTCACGCCGGGCGATCGCAATACCGATCAATAGGCTCCGGCAAAAATTCCGGTTGAGAGGCCCCTCGGTGCGTTCTACCATGCCCCTCAGTCTCAAAACGCCGCTATCGTCTAGAGGCCTAGGACACAGCCCTCTCAAGGCTGTTACACGGGTTCGAATCCCGTTAGCGGTGCCAACTTCGTTTCAGCAGGTGAATCGTCGGTGGAAAGTCTTGGGCCGCTGCAAGCATGCACACCTTCGGAAGGGGGCGCATCCTTGGCAGAGCGGCGAAGAATTGCAGCAGTCCAAAGCGGTTCGCCGCTGGAATGAGTGCAAGCGGCTACAACGCGGCTCGCGCTGTTTTTGAAAATGGTGAACGCAAGGTGTAGCCCGTTGGAGGGCGCGTGCCCTCACGCGCCGAGGCAAGGCTACCCTCCCTGCAACTCGACGAGCGGCTATCGCTTCAACTAATCCGTTTTGGCGCCGGGTCGTCTGTCCTGGCCAGGCGAGGCAGGGGTTCACTTTCGTCGCGAAAGTGTCAGGCACACTTGCCCAAGTTCGCAAAACTTTTTAAAGTTATTAGTTGACGGTCTAAGTCCCCGGGCTTATGCAGCGTTACATTCATTACTTATGAAAACGTCCACGACATATCCAACTCAAGCGCAGGCGGCCGGATGGCTGCATGGCGTGGGTGTGTTGTCGGGCATCGGGTTCTCCGGTATTACCTTGGGCGAAAAATCCACCATGGTGCGACCGAGTTTCCTTAACGAAGACAATACCGGGGAGGCAGGCAGGTAGTTCACGATCTGATCTTTTAGATCACGTTTTTCGAGAACCCTGCTCGCCCGAAAGGCCAGCAGGGTTCTTCGTTTTCCGGGCTTTTTCGACCTCGCCTCCCTTTTCGCAGTTGCGGCGTCCTGCCGTCTCAAACCAACCCAATACCCCAGACCTGATCGAGTTCTGACATTTTAAACCACAACACGTGGGCGATAGAAACCCCGCCGCCAGCGGCAACTGACGACGGGGTGAAGTCGGTCACCAATCCAGATTATTCCCAGAGAGGATTCTTCAATGAGTTAGCAACCGCGCCAACGGTTACTACCCATGGAGTTACTGTCAAGTGTGTCAACTTAACGATGACATGCTCAAGGATCTGCATTGTCCGATTTCTCGCCCCTGGCTTTTCCAATCCAGAGGCTTCGCGTGACTAGCTAGTCACGCCCGGGAGGTGTGCCTGAAACACCGAAACAACCGCCGTGAAATGATCCTGCGGGTGTGAGCTCCAGCCGAGCTGACAGCGGTGTTTGTTCTTTTTATCGTTAAGCGGCGCGGGTGTGCATGAATACTCGCGGCCCGCGCCGCATTTAACGGGCGTCGTCGGACCGCCCGATCCTAACTCACGAAACCCAATCGCCGAGATGCGATTCCCCGCATTCCTCGGGTTCCCAACAATTTTTGGGTTGTTAGTTGCGTAAAGATCGCGAGCCGCCTGTAAAGCGGATATCCAGCAGGTCCAGCGTCGGAGCATTACCGACCCAACCCACCATTTTTCAAACGACACGCTCGTTCTTCGCGCGCGAGTGACCGGTGACATTTTAGATGGAGCCATGATGTAACGAGCAGCATCCGGCTCTGTGAAAGTCGTCGTGCGGGTGCGAACCCCGTTGACCTCCCCATTTCAGAAGCTCGCGATGGTAGAGTCGCCGAAGCGGTGGCTTGCGCGTCTATTCTTGCTCAGTGCAGATTGTTCTGCGCGAAGCGCGTTGGTTGCCGGCCAAATCCCACCGCGAGCGTCGGAACTTTTGCTGTGCCGTGGGCGGATTCACTTCACGGGGACGGCTGAAGCCGGTGCCGCTTGTTTCTTCGCCGCGTTCGCTTTCTTTTTCTTCTTCTTCGCTTTAGCCAGATCTTCCGCGGTTCGCTCGGGTGCCAGCTTGCCGGCGGCTGGGTTCAATCGATCGAGCACCGTCTGGAGGCGATCCCGTGCGGCTCGCGCGGCGTCGTTGGCTTCACCTGGCGAGACGGGTTTCTCGGCAAAGGGCGCATCGGACATGTCGAAGAGGTTGCCTGCCTGCGTCAATTTCCAGCCGTGTTCGAGCACATACCATTCGTGTGCCGTGTTGTGCTGAACGTAGACCCATTCGCGCGGGGTGCCGCGCTCGCCTCGAATTTGCGGCGCAAAACTCCGGCCATCCAATACGGGGCTGGCTGGGAGCCTGGCGCCGGCCAGTTCCGCGAAAGTAGGCAGCAGATCGGTGAAATCGATCAGGTCATCCGAAGTTCGTCCGGGGGCGACGTTTCCTTTCCAATTTACGATGAGCGGCACGCGGCTGCCACCTTCAAACATGGTCTCCTTCATCCCATAAATAGGCCGGCCGCGGATGAAGGCATGCTCGATGCCATACTTCGCCGTGCCGTTGTCGCTTGCGAAGACGATGATCGTGCGTTCGCGCAAACCGAGCCGATCGATTGCTCCCACGATTTCGCCAACTTGCTTGTCGAGATAGGTGACATTGTCTGCGTAGAGGGTGTCCTGATCCTTGCCCGCCTCGGTGCTCTGCGGTGTGCGCACGATCGGGTTATGCACGAGGTGGGTAGGATAGTAGAAAAAGAACGGTTGGTCTTTGTGCCGCTCGAAAAAATCCAGCGTGAAATCGCGGCATAAATCGGGTCCATAAGTTCCGGGTTTCGCTTCCAGCGGCTCCTGGTTGGTTGTGTATTTCGTTTCCCAATAGTAGCCGCTCGGTGACGGATCGGAGAGATATTCATCAAAACCCCAGTCGCCCGGCGTGTCCCGCATCTGACGCCACTTGCCAGCCATGCCGGACACGTAGCCCGCGTGCTTCAACGTGCGCGCCATGGAGGCTTCCTCCCGGTAGGAGGGCGCGTTGCCGGTGTGAAATTCGTAGCGGCCGGTCATCAGCGCACAACGCGATGGATTGCACGTCGGCATCGAGTAGCAGAAGTCGAAGCGAAGGCCTGACTTCGCGAGCGCGTCGATGTGCGGAGTGTGGTTCTTGAATCGATCCGATCCATAGCAGCCGAATCCGTCGATCCCGAGATCGTCCGCCAGAATGAAGACGATGTTTGGGCGTCCGAGCGCCGCGAATGCGGAGGAGAAGCACAGGCACAGGGCGAGCAGGAGGAGGCGTGGGAGCATGGGGAGATGAGGGCCGCTCCGAATGAATAGAGGCCCCCGCAAGTTTTCACCCCCACTCCTGAGTGGTTCCGTTCGTCGCTCCTGGGATTACTTGCGTGCCGGCTTGAAGTGTCTGTCCAGAAAGCTCGTGACCGCGGTTTGAACGTCCTGCGATTCAAACTCCGGTCCGCCGTGGCCGGCGCCTTCGACGGGATGAAGCGTGTTCTCCAGTTTTAGTTCTCGATAGGCGTCGCAGAGGCGTTGCGATTGATTGGGCCGGACTCGCGGATCTTTTGTGCCGTGAATGGCGAGAAGCGGTGGATCGTCCGAGGTGACGTGCCAGGCTGCGCTGGCTAGCCTGGCGCGTTCCGGATCGCTTTTCACACCATGGCCGAGAAGCTGGTAAACCGCGCCGGAGGGTTCGTCGGTGAAGGCGGGCTGTTCCTGCGCACGCAGAATGAAATCCGTGGGGCCATAGAAATCGACGATCGCCTGAACTCGCGAGGATTCACCCGGGTTTCCGCCCACGTCACCTTCGAGGGCAGCCTCGCCTCCCGACGTGCCGAGCAGGGCGGCGAGATGACCGCCGGCTGAAGCTCCCGCGATGGCGATGCGCGATGCGTCGTAACCATATTCGGCTGCATGGGCGCGGAGCCAGCGCACGGCGCCTTTGCAGTCGAAGATCTGCGCCGGGAAGACAGCTTCCTGAGAGAGACGATATTCAATACTCGCCAATGCATAACCTTTCGCGGTGACCCAGATCATGGGACACCCTTTTCGTGATCCGGTGCGCCAACTGCCGCCGTGGATGAAAACAACGAGCGGTGGTTTTTCAACGCCCGTCGGCAGGTAAAGATCGAGCAGCAGTTTTTTGCCATTCACCTCTGCGTAGGGCAGGTCGGCTTTGGTTGGGCTCGCCGATTTTTGCGCCGAAGCTGGCGCGGCCAGACCAGCGAGTAAAAAGGCGCACGCCAGAATTCGGCAGTGTGGTGTCTTGATAAACACGCGACGAATACAGGACGAGGCAAGGTGAGGAGTCATGGAGGTCGCGAGCAGGTTACCGGCCTTGCGAAGATTCTGCGATCTCGAATGTGTGAGCCTTGGCCGACGTATCCAGCAGCCTGGGGCCGACGCATCCTCCCGAAAATTTTAGATCCCTTCCGCCGGATACAACATACCCGCAGCCGGGCGGCATCGCCGCATTCGGTTCTGCTCATCGGTCCTCCGGCGGTTGACCAAGGTAAACGGCTGACCACCGAAGAGCGGGTTCGACTCCCGCATCCCGATCCGTGGCCGGTGACCCGCTTCCGCATTCGCGAAAGCAACCGAGACCTGGCTTTGCGCAGCCGGCGAATGCCGCGCTGCCCGCCAACAAGCGGTGGCTGCCGCCGCGGATCGCTCCCTTTCCCCCTCCACCATCCAAACTCAACCAACCCAACCAACCCAACTACTATGACTATCGAACATGTTCTGATCTTCTTCATCGCGGTCGCTGGTCTCGTCGTGGCAAATTTTGCGAGCCAGCGTTACTGGCACGAATTCATCGTCAACGACGGTTATGCCGGGCTGCTTTATCATCGGGGCAAGCTGGTCGCGACGCTGCCGGCGGGACGCCATCTTCGTCTGGGGCGCCACTATCGTGTGGTCCTGATCGATCTGCGGCGCACGCTGCTGCAGGTCGCCGGGCAGGAAGTGCTCAGCTCGGATAACATCGGCGTGAAACTTAGCGTCGTGCTCACGACGCAGATCCTCGATCCGGTGCGATGTGTGCAGGCGGCCGATAACCATGTGACGCACCTTTATAGTGCGGCGCAGGGAGCCATCCGCTCGGCGGTAGCGGCCGTGACGATGGAAACGTTGCTCACGCAGCGTGTGACCATCGGCGCACAACTGCGCGACCTCGTCGCGGCGCAAGCCGAGGCCGTGGGCGTGCAGATCCACTCGGCCGAAGTGCGCGATGTGATGCTGCCGGGCGAACTGCGCCGCGCTTTCAGCGAAGTGCTCAAAGCGCGGCAGGAAGGCCAGGTCGCGCTCGAGCGTGCCCGGGCCGAATCCGCGGCGCTGCGTAACCTCGCGAACGCGGCGCGCCTGCTCGAGGGCCAACCGGCTCTGGCGACTCTGCGTTTCCTGCAAACGCTGGAAGCCTCCGACGCGGGCCGCACGGTCCTCATGAATGATCTGTCCGGCCTGCTCCCGGCGCTGCACACCCGCGGCGTGAAGCCATCTGCGGCGGCGCCGGATCAAACCTGAAACCTCATCAGTGTGGAGAGGAAAGTAGAGCCCCGGCGGGGAATCGGCCCCGCCGGGGTGACCCCATCCACCCATTTGACCCACTCGATACCCATGCTCACACCAACCATTCTCGGGGGTGTGTTCCTCATGACGCTTCTCGTGATCGCCTTGGCGCGATGGCGACGGCGTCGTCGCGCTACACCTCGCGACAGCCATAGGTCGCCAAAGAACGACCTGCCGGAGAGTGCTTCACTCGCCGGAGTGCCGCTCCGCGTTTTGTGGAGCGACCGGTCCGGCCCCGGTGGCCTGCTGAGGGATACACTCGTCACTCGCCCATCCTCCCGCGATTTCTGATGCGGGTGCCCCGGCGGAGAGTCGCTCCGCCGGGGCTGTGAATTTCATCAACATCAACTCATATAGAAAGGAGGTTCCCATGCAGGACCACGACGTATTCCCGCGCGTTCGCGACGCGCTCGCCCGGGTGGAAGCCGAGCGGACGGTGCGCGTGCTTTACGCGTGCGAGAGCGGCAGTCGCGCGTGGGGTTTTGCCTCGCGTGATAGCGACTACGACGTGCGCTTCATCTATGTGCACCGGCGCGACTGGTATCTCTCGGTCGAGGATTGCCGGGACGTCATCGAGCTTCCGCTCGCGGACGATCTCGACGTGAGCGGCTGGGAGCTGCGCAAGGCGCTGCGGCTGCTTCGCAAGAGCAACCCGCCGCTGCACGAGTGGCTCAAGTCGCCGATGGTGTATCGGTGCGATCCGCGGTTCTTCGCGGAGTTCAGCGAGCTGGCCGCCGAGTTCTACTCGCCCCGGCGTTGCTTCGCGCACTATCTGCACATGGCGTTTGGCAATTGGCGCGACTACCTGCGCGGTCGCGAATCCGTGAGCCTGAAGAAGTATCTCTACGTCTTCCGCCCACTGCTCGCGTGCCGCTGGATCGAGCGCCAGCTCGGCCAGGTGCCGATGCTCTTCGCGGAGCTCGTGCAAGGTGTGCTCGACGAAACCGACGTGCACGTCGCGCTCGATGAACTTGTCGCGCGCAAGCAAGCGGGTGAAGAACTTGCGACAGAGCCTCCGGTGGAGGCGCTCTCGCGTTTCATCGAAACCGAACTGCCGCGGCTCGAGTCGCTCCACGAGCGCGACGATCTTGCCGGCGACGTGGAGGAACTGAACGGCTTCTTCCGCCGCTACGCGCTTGCCGTTTGAGAGGAGGAACAGCCCCGTCGGTGTCTGCAATCCGGCAGCGCCGGCGGGGTCATACTGTGACGATAAAAAGAACAAACACCGCTTTGCGCCCGATGTGTATTCACACGGCGCCATCCATTTTTACAACCCAACGACTAACATGAATACCAACGATCTGATCCGTCTCGGCGTGCCAGAGGGCGATGCCATCAAGCTCGCTAACTCGCACATGCGCCGACTGTTTGCGCAGGGGCTCGGCCGTGAGCAAGTCGAGACGGACATTCTCGGCATCGTCGCCGACCCTCCGGCGTATTTTGCCGATGAGGTGCGCGCGCCACTGGCACGAGCGATCTTCCGTCCTCCCTTTACGCCTCGCGCGGAACTCGCGCCGTGGCGTCAGTGGGGTGAAGGGCTCGAAGCCGAGGCGGTCAAGCAGATGGCGAATGCGTGTGCGCTGCCGGTCGCGGTGGCCGGGGCGCTGATGCCGGATGCACACGTCGGCTACGGCCTGCCGATTGGCGGGGTGCTCGCGACCGATAACGCCGTGATTCCTTACGCCGTGGGCGTGGACATCGCGTGCCGCATGCGGCTCACCGTCTATGATCGCAAGGCGAACACGATCGGTGGGCAGCGTGATCGGCTGGCTAATATCCTCGAAAGCGAAACGCGTTTCGGGATGGGCTGCGAGTTCAAGCAACGCCGCGAGCATGACGTGATGGACGAAGACTGGAGTGTGTCGCCGGTGACCGAGCGGCTGCAGGGTAAAGCCTGGGCGCAACTCGGCACCAGCGGCTCGGGAAATCACTTCGTCGAGTTCGGCGCGTTCACCGTGGAAGCGGAGCAGGCGAAGGAACTCGGTCTTGAGCCGGGCGAATACGTGGCGCTCCTCTCGCACTCGGGTTCCCGTGGGACCGGTGCGCAGGTCTGCGAATACTACAGCAAGCGCGCGATGGCTCGCCACGAGCACCTGCCGAAGGAACTCAAGCAGCTTGCGTGGCTCTCGCTCGAAGATGCCGACGGCCAGGAATACTGGGCCGCAATGAACCTGATGGGCCGTTACGCGGCGGCGAACCACGCGCTCATTCACAAGCACATCGGGCGCAAGCTCGGTGCGGACGTGATCCTCGACATCGAAAACCATCACAACTTTGCGTGGAAAGAAACGCAGGGGGTGAATGGGGAGGAACGCGAGGTGATCGTGCATCGCAAGGGCGCGACTCCGGCGGGTGCCGGCGTCATGGGAATTATTCCCGGCTCGATGGCGTCGCCCGGCTATGTCGTGCGTGGCAAGGGGTCGCCTGAGTCGCTGCACAGTGCTTCGCACGGCGCCGGTCGTGTGATGAGCCGGACGAAAGCGTTGCAGTCGTTCACGTGGAGCGCGGTGAAGAAACAACTCGCCGCCGCCGGCGTGGAGTTGCTTTCCGCAGGCCTCGATGAAGTGCCGGGTGTTTACAAGGACATCGCGCAAGTGATGGCCGCGCAGACCGACCTCGTGGAGGTGCTCGGACGCTTCGATCCGAAGCTCGTGAAGATGTGTCCGGCGGGCGACCGCGCGGAAGACTAGTCAGTGGACAGAAGTCCGGAATCGGGGAGCGGCCAGATCGCTCCTTCTGTCCGCTGATCATCCCCTCCCGATTCCTGATTTCGTCCGACTCATGTCTAATATTCTCAATCAACCTATTGTGCTGGTGCTGAACCGGCACTGGCAGGCGATCCATGTCAAAACGCCTGCGGAGGCATTTTGTATGATATCGTCCGACGCCGCGACGGCCCTTGATATCTTCGAAGGCAGATTTGTGCCGACGAAGTGGAACGCCTGGCTGACGCTGCCGGTGCGTGAATTTGATCGTGCGGTGCACACGCCGCGCGGAGCGGTCCGGGTGCCGACGGTCCTCGTGGCAGTGAACTACGCGAGGGTGCCGTTACGCCGGCCCGCCTTCGGAGCGCGTGGCATCTGGGAGCGCGACGGCGGCGTGTGCCAATACACGGGGCGGAAATTGTCGCCGCAAGAGGGCAATATCGACCACGTCATTCCGCGTTCGCGCGGCGGCAAAACGTCGTGGGAGAACTGTGTGTTGGCCCACCGCGAGGTGAACTCGCGCAAGGCCGACCGCCTGCCGCAAGAGGCTGGCCTGCGCCTGCGGCAGCTACCGGCCGCGCCCCGGGTGCTGCCGGCGTCCGAGTTCATCCGCAATCACCACGGGGTCGCCGACTGGGAGCACTTTCTCAAACAACGCGCCGGATGATCCATCCCAGAGCCGCTGTGCGTCTTCGACGTGCAGCGGCTCGTTTGTTTTCAAAAACAATCGGGGCGACAGGATTCGAACCTGCGACCTCCTGGTCCCAAACCAGGCGCTCTACCAGGCTAAGCTACGCCCCGAAATGGCCGGATTTTTCCAGCGGGCGGCTACTATGCGCGGGGAGGAGAGGCGGGCAAGGAAATCCTCCGGGGCATGCGGACTTGGGTAGACTGAGCACGTCTCAGTCGCTTTCGTCCCGTGTGATGAAGCGGCGACGATGCCAGAGCAACCAGCAGATCGCGAGGAGCATCCAGAGGCTGGCGGCGTAGAGGTGATGGGAAATCGTGGTGGAAGGCCGCCAGGCGGGGGTGGCGCGGGTGATGGCCGTGAGGACTCCGAGAAAGATCAGGAAGCGAACCCATTTGCTGCGCACCAGCGCTCCTGCCGCATCGCCGCTGTGTCCGAAAAGCACCCGGCTGCCGATGACGAGCATGAGCAGGCCAAAGCCGCCGATATACAGCAGGTGTTCGACGGAAACGTGCTGGACGTAGTGGAGAGGGGCGAGCGTCAGCCCCAGTGCTCCGAGGGTGAGTGCCCAGAGCAGTCCCGCGCTCAGCGAACCGCGGGGAGTGCCCGAGGAGGAGTGCCGCCAGCGGATTTCGACGAACAGATAGCCACCGGCGACGATGACTCGCAAGGCGTAGCCGAGGAGGGGGGAGACAAAGGCTTCGAGAAAAAAGCTGGCCACGATGAGCGCGCCCGCAGCGAATGCACGAAAAAGGGAGGCGGACCGCTTCGTCCCTTTTTTCGGATAACCGAAGTCTCCGCCGAGCATTCGCGGAAAGACGAACGAACCGATGCCGAGGGTGGGTTGCAGCAGAAAGCCTTGATAAAGGAACAGCCCGGCGAGCCGAAAGCGCCGTGCGTCGGCGTAGGTGGATGGTGAAAGCAAAAGCACCGCGCCCGTGATTCCGCAGGCCAGTCCCAGCAGAGCGAGGAGCAGTTGAGGTGGAGGCGCCTCGCGCCGAAACCTTACCACTCGAATAACAAGGCAGAGCAGCAGCGAACCGAGCAACGCTACGAACAACGCATCGCCCCATCGCGGCTGCTGCGCGAGGTGGCAAAGCGCGCTGGCTTGATGAAGGCCCCAAAGCCAGATCAACTCCAGCGGGGTGAGCTTCGGAGCCGTGGCCATGCGCGGTGCGGCGGTGCCGAGAAACCCCACGACGAAGGCTCCGCCAAACGCCTCGATCATGAGCCGGGCGTGAGCGATGCCGGGATAAAACACGATTTTCTGCGCATAAAACAGCGGCCAGAGCGAGGCGCCGATTACGCTCCAAACGGCGCCACTGAAGAAGAATACCCGATAAGGTTCTCCCGCGAGCCAAGGTAGAAGAGGCGTGGCGGAGACGCGATGGGGCGAGGTCAAATGGGATGCGTTCATTGCGACTGAGCGCGCATGATAGATACCGAACCGGTTTCGCCGCGGAAAACTACCAATTTATCTGTCGGCGCGGCTTGGAGACACGAAGTTGGAGCAACTGGCCGGAATGCCAATCGGCGCGTCGTCTGCGCCGGCGGACTCAGTTCTTCGTTGAGAGCCCCGCATGCAGACGCAGGATGCGACGGACTTCGGCGATGGCCTGCGGATTTTGATGGGCGCTGTGACTGGACGGCACGATCAGTTCCGACTGTGCGCCGTCGAGATGGCTGCTCCAGTAAGGCACGATACCGTCGGTGCTGATCGGCGGGGTCTTATCCTTGTTTCCGCCTTTGCCGCGGTCTCCCATGATGGAGTGGTAGGGAATGCCCGGGGTGAGGGGGATCGTATTGATGATCTTCACGAAGCGGTTGTTTGGCGCGAGGGTATCGACGCTGTTCGGGATGCGGCGGAGCTTGAGCACGGTCGAGTCGTGAGTCATGGCGGAGCGGACTTCGTTGCCGATGTTCAGGAGGGTGACGGGGGCTTTGATGAGACCGGCACCGAAACGGCCGAGCCAGTTGGTGGCAAGACCGCTGCCACGATGTGGGCCGGCGATGAAGACGACGCGGCCCACTTCCGGACGGTGACGGAAGATGAGCGATTCCTCCAGCATGCGCTGAGTTTCCGATGAAAAATGGGTCTGAGAAGGCGGTTTGCCAAAGGTTCCCATCCAGATCTTGTCGCCGCTGTCGGTGATCATGAGCCGGCTGATGAGACTGCCCATGCTGTGACCGATGAGCACCATCTTATGTTTCAAGGGGTAGCGTTTCTCAATGGCGTCGAGTTGTTCGCGCATCAAAGCAGCAGAGTAGGGATAGGGGTAGCCGCTGGGGTAACTGTAGAACCAGAATTGGTAGCGTTCGCGAATGGCGGGATCGCCGCGCAGCGAGTTGAGCATGGGCGTCCAGGTCGCAGGGGAATCGACAAGCCCGTGGGTCACGAGGACCACGGTCTTGTTCGGGTCGTAAGGCTGGAGCCGGGCGATGCGCGCGGTCTTGGCGAACTTGTCCGGGTTCAGCGCGCGGTTGATCTCGAGTTTCTTGGTATCCTCGCGTGCGAGCATGACGGCGAGCGGCACGGTGAAATCGCCGGCGAGAGGATAGGTGTGGCTGCCGAACCGGACGTGCTCGGCATTCAGCGGGTCCTGGAAAAAGACCGTGCCGCGGCGGTTGCGATCGAAGCGGATCAATCCGGTGATGCCATAATACACCCGGCTGAGGGTGAAGGTGTCGAGGTAGTCCTTGCGCTTTTCCTTACCCACCGCCACGAGCGGCGCACCGAGGCCGGGTTTGACGGTGCGTTCGGTGACGTAGGTGCCATTTACATCGAACTGGTCGGCGGGGGTGAAGTCGTAGAGCGCGGCGTGGTAATTTGGTCGCGGGTCGGGGACATAACCGAGAGTGAAGTCGCCGCCCGGCGCCGGCACGTGGAGCAGCTTGGTCCACGGGTCGAGCTTGGCGCCCTTGAGCGTGGCGAAAACGCGAGCCACCGCGAAATTGTAGGCGTCGCGCGCCCCTTCATCGCGCGGGTTGCGTTCGAGCGCCTGTGATGCCGCCTCCGCGGCGGTGAGATATTCGCCCAGCGCGGCCAATGGCGCGGAACGGTCGCGTTTCAGACCCTGGGTAATGCATTGCTGGCATGAGGCGAGAGCGCCGACGGCTGAATGCAGGGGCTGGAAACGAGGACGGATTTCGCGGACGGCGGAATAGCGGGCGCACCCGGAAAAGAGCAGGGCGACCAAGGCAAGAGAACGCAGAGGACGGATCATCGAGGTGGAAGTGGTGACACCGCTAACACGGTGGGCTTGAGTAGAACTACTCAAAAATGGAATGTAGGATCAGGAAGAGGGGCGAGTTAACGCACTCTCCCATATCCATAGCCAAAGCGAGGCCCATAGACGTAGGAGCCGTAGGCGCCATACCAGCCGCGTGCCGCGTCGCGGTTCATTTCGGCGGCTTCGTAGTTTTGCCGTGCGATGCGTTGCTCGATCGCGAGTCGCTGATATTTCTGATATTCCGTGTCACCGCCGACATAAGCGACGCCTTTTTTCTCGTCCTTATAAGCGTAGAAACTGCGGCCCTCGACCGTAGCCCGTCGCACTTCATAGGGTGGCGCGGCGGCGAAGAGTTCTTTTTGTGTCGGCGTTTCCGGAGTGCGCTCGCGGAAACCGGCGGCGATGAGCAGTGACTCCTGATTAGCGGCATCGAGGCTGGCGCAGCCGCTGAATCCGAGCAAAACACCGCAGGCGATGACAAGGAAGACGGGAAGCGAGGCGGCTTTCATGTGGTGAGAATGAACCGTTTCCTCCGCGCGGCGATATGGGCCTTTGGTCCTACGCTCAATCGTGCAGCTATGCGCTCTGGAGCGCGCGTCCCGCCATGCATTCGCAATGAATGCGTCCCGTTCTATTCCTTGGCGGTCTCGGCGGCGGTCCGGCGCTTGAAGTGCAGCTTGCCGACGCGGCGACCGTCTGTCTCGGTGATGGTGACGAGGTAATCTTCGATGGTGGTCTGCTCGCCCGCTTTCGGCAGGTGGCCGATCTGCGCGGTGACGTAACCACCGATGGTGCTCACATCCTCACTTTCGAGTTCGAGGCCCACGAGGTCCTTCAACTCATAGAGTCCAAGCGAGCCTTCGACGTCGAATTCATCTTCGCTCACCTTGCGGAGTTCGGGCGCTTCGCGGTCGAACTCGTCCTGGATGTCGCCGACCAGTTCCTCGAGCACATTGTCGAGCGTGACCATGCCGGTGGTGCCGCCGAATTCATCGACGACCAGCGCGGTGTGGGCATGTTTGCTCAGGAAGAAGGCGAGCAGCTTTTCCAGTGGCATCATCTCCGGCACGGGGTGCAGCTCGCGTTTGATCTGCTGGAGATCCTGGCCCTTTTCGAGGGTGAGTCGGAGCAGATCCTTGATGTGGACGAGGCCGATGGTGTTATCGAGGTGCCCCTCGCAGAGCGGAAAGCGCGTGTGTTTGCTGTCGATGGCGACGCGCAGGTTTTCCTCGAAGGTGTCCTCGGTGTTGAGGAAGACGACTTCACCGCGCGGCGTGGTGATGTCGCGCACGACGCGTTCGCGCATGTCGAGCGCATTGATGAGGATCTCCTTGCCGAGCTGGGTCACCTCCTGGTGCTCGGCGCTCTGCGAAAGGATAACGCGCAACTCTTCCTCGCTGTGGGCAAGTTCGTGTTCGCTGGCCGGTTCGGTGCGGAAGACGACGCGCAGCAGCCAGTTCGACACGACATTCAGGAAGCCAATGGCAGGCTTGAAAATGGCGTGGAAGATCGCCAGCGGTCGGCTGATGAAGAGGGTCGCCGGGACCGCTTTCTGGATGGCGAGAATTTTCGGTGCCTGCTCGCCAAGGGTGATGTGCAGGGTGGTGATAATCGAAAAGCCGATGGCGAAAGAAACGCCGTGGATGACGCTTGGCGATTGCAGTCCGAGGCGAAAGCAGAGCGGCTCGATGAGTTGGGAGAGCAGCGGTTCGCCGAGCCAGCCGAGGCCAAGGCTGGCGAGCGTGATGCCGAGTTGGCAGGCGCTCAGGTAGGCATCGAGGCTGCCAGTGATGTGTTGGGCGAGCTTGGCACGGCGATCGCCCTCTTCGACGAGGGGGTCAAGCTGGCTGCTCCGCACCTTTACGAGGGCAAATTCCGCCGCGACGAAAAAGCCGTTCAGCGCCACCAGCGCGAACACCGCCAGCAGTTTGAGCGCGATGACGCCCCCATCCTCCCATTGCGCGACCGGCGCGGCGGCCAAAGCGGCGGGCGCCCCGGCCATGGCCATGGCAAGAGGCGAGATCGGGCTCATTTGGTAAAGATTGCGCTCAAAAAGAAACGAGTCGCAAGCCCTTGGGCCTGCGACTCGTAGAAGATAGTCGGTCGAAGCGGTTGCTTACCAGCTCGACTTGGTGACCCCGGGGATCAGGCCGTTCGAGGCGAGCTCACGCAGGGTGATACGCGAAACCTTGAACCGGCCGATGAACGCGCGCTTGCGGCCCGTGATCGAGCAGCGGCGGCTGAGGCGGGCGGGGCTGGCGTTTTTGGGTAGCTGCTGAAGGGCGAGGTAGTCGCCTTTCTTCTTCAGTTCCGCACGCAGCGCGGCATACTTCGCCACACAGGCGGACTTTTTCTTTTCGCGTTCGAGCCAGCAGGTTTTAGCCATGGTTTCGGTAAAATTTGAGGGCGGCGACAGTAGGACGCTTTTGGAAGGGCGCAAATGGTTTTTCTTACCCCGAAATCTCCTTCTGCTTCTTCATCTTCATCTTCTTCTGTGGCGTGGGCGGAATACAGGAGGGGAAAGGGCTGAAGATGGAGAAGCGGAAGGAGGGGATCAGCGTTGCACCCGGCCTCCGTCTCCGCCGGCGGCCAAGGCTTCGACTTCACCCAGAGAACACAGAGGAAAATCCCCTGGAACGGTGTGCGCCAGAACTCCGGAAGCGACGGCAAATTCCACCGCGTCGGCGGGGGCGTCGCCGCGGAGCATGGCGTAGATCAGCCCGGACGTGAAAGCGTCCCCGGTCCCCACGCGGTCCACCACGGTGACGTCGTGCCGTCGGCTGAGATAGGTGGCTTCCGCGACCCGGAGCAGCGCGCCAAAGCGGGCCGTGCTTGCGCTGGCCGACTGCCGTTGCGGCAGGGCCACGGTGGCAAAGTTGAATTGCTCGGCCAGCGCCGCGGCCAGTCCTTCATCGTTTTCGGCTTCCACTTCGAAGACCGAGACTGCTTCGCCTGCGCCGCAGATGCAGACATCCACGTTTTTCATGAGCGGAGCGAGAACGGTGCCGGCGCGTGCGGGTGTCCAGAGCTTCGCACGGTAGTTCATGTCGAAGCTGACGGTCAGCCCCATCGATTTCGCGCAAGCGGAGGCTTCCTCCACGATCTGCGCGCAAGCTGGCGACAGTGCCGGGGTGATGCCGGACCAGTGAAACCAATCTGCTCCATCGAAAATGGCCTGCCAGTCGAAATCGCTCGCGCTCGCCGTGGCGATCGAACTGCCCGCCCGATCGTAAATCACTTTGCCCGGGCGCTGGCTGGCGCCTTGTTCGAGGTAATAAAGGCCGAGTCGCTCGCCGCCGCGGGCAATGTGCGAGGTGTAAACGCCGCATCGCTGTAACTCATCGACCGCGCGCTGCCCGATTTCATGATCCGGCACTTTCGTCACGAAGGAAGCCTGTCCGCCCATCTGCGCGATCCCCACCGCGACGTTCGCCTCAGCTCCTCCGAAGGTCACGTCGAGTTCTGTCGCCTGGGCAAAGCGCTGGTGTCCCGGGGTGGTAAGCCGGAGCATGATTTCACCGAAAGTGACGACGTGGGGCATTGGCCTGACGTAGCGGAACCGCTGGGCAGCGGCAAGGCCGAGCCGTGCACGCACATGGCGGGAATTTTTTCTCCCCATCGCCTTCGCTTTCCCACACAACGAGTCCATGAACTCGCTCTGGGATCGCTTCAGCCAATATTTCCTTCGTCATCCGCAACTCGGCATTTCCATCGACATCTCGCGGATGCGCTTCAAAGAAGATTTCTTCGCGCAGATGGAACCGCTTGCGCAGCGTGCCTTCACGGCCATGCAGCAGCTTGAGGCGGGGGCGGTCGCCAACCCCGACGAGAACCGGATGGTCGGCCACTACTGGCTGCGAGCGCCGCAGCTTGCGCCGACGCCGGAACTGAAAACGGAGATCCAGGAGACGAATGCGGTGATCAAGGAATTCGTCGGCGCGATTCATTCCGGCGGGCGGTTTTCGGATGTGCTCGTCATCGGCATCGGCGGCTCAGCGCTTGGGCCGCAGTTCATCGCCGATGCGCTGGGCACCGACGACGACCGTCTGCGCCTGCACTTCTTCGATAACACCGATCCCGACGGCATCGATCGCACGCTAGCTTCGCTCCAGCACCGGCTGGATCACACGCTCGTCGTCGTCATTTCCAAATCCGGCGGCACGCCCGAAACGCGCAACGGCATGGTGGAGGCGGAGGCGGCATTCAAGAAAGCCGGGTTCAACTTCGCCGATCACGCCGTGGCGGTGACCGGTGTCGGTTCGCAGCTCGACAAAGTCGCCGAGGCGAACAACTGGATCGCGCGGTTCCCGATGTGGGACTGGGTGGGGGGGCGCACTTCAGTGATGAGCGCGGTGGGGCTCGTGCCGCTGTGGTTGCAAGGGTGCGACATGGATTCGCTCCTCGCCGGCGCTGCCGCGATGGACGTGTGGACTCGCGAAACCACCACGGTCAAAAACCCCGCCATGCTCCTGGCGCTGATGTGGCACCTGGCGGGTGGAGGCCGCGGGGAAAAAGACATGGTGGTGCTGCCTTACAAGGACCGCCTCGTCCTGTTCTCGAAATACCTTCAGCAGCTTGTGATGGAGAGCCTCGGCAAGGAGAAGGATCTCGATGGGGATATCGTGAATCAGGGCATCGCCGTCTATGGCAACAAAGGCTCCACCGATCAGCACGCCTACGTGCAGCAGCTCCGCGACGGCGTGCACAATTTCTTCGCCACCTTTGTCGAAGTGCGCGAGGGCCGCTCGGGCGAGAGCGTGGAGGTCGAGCCTGGTTTCACCAGCGGTGACTTCCTGCAAGGCTTCCTCCGTGGCACGCGCTCGGCACTCTACGATGGCGGCCGTGGCTCGATCACGGTCAGCATTCCCACGGTGAATGCGTTCCAGGTGGGCGCGCTCATTGCGCTCTACGAACGCGCGGTCGGTTTCTACGCCACGCTGGTCAATATCAACGCCTATCACCAGCCCGGCGTCGAGGCGGGCAAGAAAGCCGCTGCCAGTGTGCTCAAGCTCCAGCAGAAAGTCCGCGCCGCCCTCAGCGTCATTCCACGCACCGCTGCCGACCTTGCCACGAATCTCAACGAAGACCCCGAAGCCGTCTTCCACGCCCTCACCCACCTCGCCGCCAACGGCGGCGCGAAAGCCACCCTCGGCGCGACTCCGGCGAAGGATACCTTCGCCCAGGCCTGATCCGCTAGGACTGCGGTTCGCTGCTATGACGCGCGCCTCCCTTGGTGCGCCCCTCCGCGCTTGCCATCGTCCCGGGAACACCCGATTCTCCGCCGCTTGTCCGCCCAACTCCATCGTCATCGCGAAAAAGTCCTCGCCAGCGCTGAGCAGCAGCTCGCCGCGCAGGGCCGACTGGACACACCGGAACTCATCGCGCTCTACAAGAAGTTCCTCAAAATCGAGGAGCATCGCATCCTGCTCCAGCACAAGAGCGGGGGAGGGGGACGCCAGATTTGCGGACTCCGGGCAAGCCTGCTCGACATCGTCCTGCGGCATCTGCTCAAGCTCGTGCTGCCGGAGAATAAAAAAGCGCCGCCGATCGCCATTGTCGCTCTCGGTGGTTATGGGCGCGCGGAACTGAACCCTTTCAGCGATGTGGATATCATGTTCCTCGTCGCCGACTCCTCGCGCGGTCTTTCGCCCGTGCTCAACGAGGCCATTCAGCGCATCTATTATCTCATCCTCGATAGCGGGCTGAAGGTGGGCGATCATGCCACGCGCACCATCGCCGAGGCGATCAAGCAGGCCAACGCCGACATGCTCAACAAAACGACCATGCTCGAAGCGCGCCTTGTCGCCGGCGACACTCAGTTGTTCGAGCAGTTCCGCGAGCGTTACCTCCGCTTGTGCGTCGAGCCGCACCTGGACGACTACATTGCCGCGCGCATCGCCAACCAGGCCGAGCGGCACGAGAAGTTCGGGCGCAAGGTCACCATGCAGGAGCCGAACATCAAAAACGGCTGCGGCGGCCTGCGCGATTACCAGAACCTGCTCTGGATGGCCTTCTTCAAGTTCCGCGTGCAGACCACAGCGGGCCTG
Organism: Chthoniobacteraceae bacterium; assembly: GCA_044226525.1. Taxonomy (GTDB): domain Bacteria; phylum Verrucomicrobiota; class Verrucomicrobiia; order Chthoniobacterales; family Chthoniobacteraceae; genus VFJQ01. The sequence goes on from JBGAGV010000001.1 coordinate 510,871, forward strand.
GTGGAAAAGAAATTCTGCAACGAAGCGGAGCGCCGCCAGCTCGAGAAGGCTTACGATTTTCTCCTGCGCACGCGCACTGAGCTCCACTACCTGAACAAGCGCCCGGCCGATGTGATCGTGCTCAGTCAGCAGCTCACGCTCGCCACGCGGCTCGGCTACACGCAGAAAAACATCCTGCGCCGCAGCGAGGCGTTCATGCGCGATTACTACCAGCACGCGCGGAATATCTACACGCTTACCAATGTGCTGAGTGAACGCATGGCGTTGCCGGTGCCCGATCCGAACCCTAAGCACGGTCTGCTCAGCCTGCTCAAGCGGAACCGTCCGCAGATCGAGCATTTCGACGGCTTTTACGCCACCGAGGGGCTGCTCTTCCACGAGGCGCGCGATATCTTCACGCAGGATCATCCGCGGCTCATGCGGCTCTTCCAGCACATGCAGCAGCGGAACCTGCGCATGAGTGCCGAACTGCAGCATCTCGTTCGGAGGCGGCTGCACCTGGTGGACAAGACCTTTTGCTACGCCAAGGCCACGCGCGAGACGTTCATCGCCATCTGCTCGCGCAAGGGGGAGGTCGGGCGCATCCTGCGCGCGATGCACGAGGTCGATTTCCTTGGGCGCTACATCCCGGAATTCGGCCAGCTCACCTGCCTCGTGCAGCACGAGTTTTTCCATCGTTACACGGCCGATGAACATACGCTGGTGTGTATCGAGAAGCTCGATCGCATCGTCGATACCCTGGACCCAAAACTGGCGAATTATCAGCGGATGTTTCAGCAGCTCGAAGACCCCTTCGTGCTCTATCTTTCGCTGCTCCTGCACGACACAGGCAAGGCGGCGAATGCACGGAATCACAGCGAGGCCAGCGCTGTATATGCCGCCCGGGTGGCACGCCGGCTCCAGTTGAGCCCCGAGCAGCGCAAGTCGCTCGTGCTGCTGGTGGACAATCACATCATCATGTCGATGACGGCGCAGCGCCGCAATCTGGACGACACCGCGACGATCGCGGAGTTCGCGGCGGTGGTGAAGAGCCAGGCAAATCTCGACATGCTTATGCTGCTCACCCTCGCCGATGGCCAGGGAGTCGGCGATGACGAGAAGTGGAGTGACTGGAAAGAGAACCTGGTCTGGCAGCTTTACAACAGCACCACGCTTTACCTCGCCGATGGCGAGGCGTTCTTCCGCCAGCGGGTCATCGAGCGTGAGGGTCTGCGCAAATCCGTCGAACGCCATCTGCCCGCGAATTTCAGCGACGAGATCGATGCGCACTTCGAGTTCATGCCCGATCGCTATTTCCAGACGCACACCGCGGAGGATGTAGCGGAGCACATTTGTCTCTTCCGCCAGTTTTTGGCGAACCACTGCAACTCGGAATCCTCCCCACTCGCACCTGCCGTGCGCTGGGTGCCCAAGCCAAACCAGGGGCACACTGAAGTCTGGATCTGCGGTTGGGACCGGCGTGAACTTCTCGCGCGCATCGCGGGGTCTTTCAGCAGTGCTGGAATGAACATTCTGAGTGCCGACGTTTACACGCGCGGCGACGGTCTGGTGCTCGATTTCTTCCGTGTCTGCACCACGGGCTACGAGGCTGTCGATGACGAGCGCGACTGGCGCGGGGTAGAGAAGCGCCTCGCGACAGTGCTGGCGACCGAGGACTACGATTTCACCGAACATCTCGCGAAGCACAAGAAGCGTCGCGGCTTTCACCTTTCGCAGGAACTCGATTTTCCCACGCGCATTTCGATCGATAACGATGCGCACCCGATTTACACGCTCATCGATATTCAGGCGCCCGACCGGCTTGGCCTGCTCTACACGCTGCTCCGCGCCATTGGCCGCGCCGGGGCGCAGATTGCGCTTTCGCGCATCGCCACCGAGAAAGGGGCGGCCATCGATTCTTTCTACGTCACCGATGTCGAAGGCAAAAAGATGAAGGACAAAGCCAGCGTCGCGCGCCTTCAAGCTGCCCTTGGCGAAGCGTCCCAACAGGCTCCCGCGGTCGCGGAGTCCTGAGGGCGGATTCGACCCTTGGCGATCATCGCGGCTGTTAATCGTTCCCTTTTCGTGACGCCGCACTTCTTCACCATCTTTCGCTGGCATGTGCTGCGCTACGCTGCGCGGCACAAACTGCTCGGAGCGCTGAATGTGCTGAGCGTCGCGCTTGGCATCGCGGTGTATCTTTCGATCCAGGTTGCCAATCACAGCGCGAATGAATCGTTTTCCGCGGGCGTCGATCTGGTGGCGGGGAAGGCGCATCTCGAAGTGCGTGGCGAGGTCAATGAAACGCTATGGCCGGAAATCGCACGCACGCCGGGAGTCAAAGCGACGACGGCGATCGTCGAAGGAGTGGCCACGTTGCCCGATCTGCCAGGCGAATACCTGCGCCTCGTGGGCGTGGATGTGCTGACTTCTGCGCTATTCTCGACTTTCCAAATCGATGAGCGTGCTACGCGGCTGGACCTCGACCAATGGCTTGGGCGGCCGGGTTGCATCGCGCTGACGACTGAATTTGCCGCACGGCATGGATTGAAAGTGAGCTCAAAATTACGGGCGCTGATCAACGCTACCATGCACGAACTGGAAGTCGTGGCGCTCATCGACACGCGCGATTCCCCTGCTGGAGCGCAGCCGCGGTTTGCCACTATCGACCTCGGCTGGGCGCAGGAACTCTTTGGCACGCAGGGGCGCCTGAGTTCGGTTCAGATCCTTCTGGAGGAACCGCGCCACGCCCCGGAAATCGCCAACGCGTTGCGGGCGCGGTTGCCGGGGAGTTTGCAGGTCGCCCCGCCGCGGCAGCGGAGTTTTCAAATGCAGACGATGCTGGCCGCCTTTCGGCTCAACCTGACCGCGCTCAGTCTTGTCTCGCTGCTGGTGGGCGCGTTTCTGATCTACAACACCATCTCCGCTTCCGTGGCCCGCCGCCGGGTGGAACTCGGTATTCTCCGTGCGCTGGGCACGACGCGGTGGGAAGTGCGAGCGTTGTTTCTCGGCGAGGCGCTTGTGTTCGGAGTGGTGGGGATCGTGCTGGGTTCGTTTGGAGGTGTGCTGCTCGCACGGATTACCGTGCAGGCCGTGGAAAGGACGATCTCTTCGCTCTATCTGCTGCTGAGCATCGACCGCCAGTTTCTCAGTCCCTGGCAATTCTTCTCGGCGGCCGCACTCGGTGTGGCGGCGGTGATTGCCGGAGCATGGTTTCCGGCGGACGAAGCGGCGCGCATCGATCCGGTAGCGGCGCTGAGCACGGGTGCCCACGCCGAGCGAAGCGAGGCTCGCCGCTGGCGGTGGCGCTGGCTTGCGGCCATCTCCCTTGCGCTCGCGCTCGTCGCTGGCGTTCTGGCGCTCCAGACCGGTCCAGCCATGCTCGCTTTTGTGGCAGCCTTTTTTACGCTGGCCGGTTTCGCCGCGCTCGCTCCGGAAGCGACGTGCCGGCTGGGTGCCGCCTCTTCGCGGTTCGCGCGGCTTACGGCGGATCGGCTGTGCCGTTCGGTGCATCGCCATGCGGTGACGGTGGCGGCGCTGGCTACGGCCATCGCGATGACGGTAGGCCTGGCTGCGATGATCTATTCATTTCGTGAGACGGTTGACCGATGGATCGGCCAGAGCGTGGTTGCTGATCTCTACATCGCGCCGGCCTCGAATGAAGTCGTCGGCCTTGCGGCTACCGTGCCCGGCCCGGTGATCGAGTGGCTGCGCCGTCAGGCCGGTGTTTCTTCAGTGGATACTTTTCGTGAAGTGCGAGCCAACATCGGAGCCCGATCGGCTCTGCTCGCGGTGGTCGATGGGCAGTATCGCCGCAATCTCGACTTCGGCTCACGCGACGGCGATGCGATCATGCGGAGGGTGATGAAGGGTGAGGCCGTGGCAGTGACCGAAAGTTTCGAGAGGAAGTTTCATCTGGGAACCGGGGATCAGGTGCCGATCTCTACCACGCGAGGGGTGGTCGAGTTTCCCATCGCGGGGGTATATCGCGACTACACACGCGACCAGGGCGCGGTGTTTCTCACGCGCGAATTGTTTGTCCGATACTGGTCCGATGGCGGCCCGAATTCGCTGGCGGTGTATCTCGATCCGCGGGCCGATCCTGCACGCCTCGTGGAGGCGTTCACAGCAAAATTCGGAGCGGCGGGCGAGTTTGTCGTCTATTCGAACCGCACTTTGCGACAGCGCATCCTCCATATCTTCGACCAGACCTTTGCGGTCACGGAAGTGTTGCGAGTGATCGCCCTCGCCGTGGCGCTGCTGGGGGTGGCACTCTCAGCTACGACGCTCGTCGCCGAGCGACAGCGGGAGACTGGCATTTTGCGCGCTATCGGTGCTTCGACGGGGCAGATTCGCTGGCTCTTTATGAGCGAGGCCGCGCTGCTGGGCGGCATCGCTTGTGTGCTCGGTCTGCCCGCCGGCATCGCGCTGGCGCTGGTGCTCACGTGGGTGGTGAATCCGGCGTTCTTCGGGTGGACGATTCATTTCACGCTGCCGTGGGGAGTGCTGGTTTCGACGGTGCTGTGGATCGTGCCTGCGTCGGCACTCGCGGCGTGGTGGCCCGCGCGCCGAGCGTCGCTGGCGAATCTTTCCGAGTCCATCCGCGAAGAATGAAACGCGCGCTGCTCATCCTCGGTCTGCTGCCGGGCATCGCTTGCGCGGAAACCCCGTGGCAACTGGCGCTGCCTGGATGGTCTTATACTTTTCCGCGCGACCACGGGCCGCACGAGTTGTTCAAGACCGAGTGGTGGTATTTCACGGGCAATCTGGTGGAGCCGGGCGGGGAGCGTTTTGGTTATCAGTTCACCTTTTTCCGCCAGGGAATCCGGCCTCCCTCCGCGCGGGGTGGCACGACTTCGCGGTTTGTAATCGATGACCTGAAGTTCGCGCACTTTGCCATTAGCGATCCCCGTGGGGGCCGTTTCCGTGCGGTGCAAAAGACCAGTCGTGGTGCGTTTGGTGAGGCGGGGTTCGGAATGCCAGGAAAACTGGCGTGGATCGAAAATTGGAGCCTCACGACGACACGCGACGACACCTGGCACATCGAGGCCGCTGATGACGATGCCGTGCTCTCGCTCGATCTTCGCCCTGAAAAGCCGTGGGCCATTCATGGCGAAAAGGGCGTAAGCCAGAAAGCCGCCGGGGAAGGCCATGCCTCGCACTACTACTCCGGCACGCGGCTGAAGTCGTCGGGCCGTCTCGTGTTGGGGAAGCGCGAAATCGTGGTCACGGGCACAAGTTGGTTCGATCATGAGTGGGCGAGCAATTCGCTCACGCCCGAACAGATCGGCTGGAACTGGTTCTCCATTCACTTCAACGACGGCACCGAACTGATGCTTTACCAGATGCGCTTGCGTGATGGCGCGATCGATCCGCAGAGCAGCGGCACCTTCGTCGCCGCCGATGGCTTGACCCGACATCTGGACCGCGAGGCCTATTCGCTGACACAGACTCGCTGGTGGACGAGCAAGGTGACCGGCGGGCGTTATCCGGTGGCGTGGCGGATCGAGGTGCCTTCGCTGGCGCTCACGGCGGAAGTGACCACGCCGCTGGATTCGCAGGAGCTTGTCCTGTCGCCGGTGGCGTATTGGGAAGGGATGATCGACGTTCGCGCGCGACGTGCCGGCAGAGACCTTCGTGGTGAGGGCTACCTCGAACTCACCGGTTATGCCGGGGCGCTGGTGGGGCTCTGAGCTTACGCTACCGACGGCAGTTTGAAGCAGACTTCGAGGCCGTGCGGCTCCCCCAGTCGCGCGGCGACCTGGCCGCGGCAGGCCTCGATGCAAGTCTTCACGATCGCGAGGCCCAGCCCGGTGCCGCCGGTGTCGCGCGTGCGGGCGACGTCGGGGCGGTAGAAGGCGTCGAACAGCCGCGGCAGGCTTTCCACGGGCACCCCGGGGCCGCTGTCAGCTACGACGAGGTTGATGTGATCGCCTTGCGGTGCGGCGCTGATGACGATGGGACCGGCCTTGCCGGCGTAACGCACCGCATTGCGCACCACGTTGCCGAGCGCGCGGGCGAGCAGCCGCGGTTCGCCCTGGGCCACGAGGCCGGAGGGGACGTCGCATTCTACCTGTGCGCCGGGAGCCTCGCGAGCGACGGTCTCGGCCACCAGTCGGTCCAGTGAAACCGCCTGCATCTTGATCTCCCGCTGCGCGGTGGCGCGGGAGAAGTTCAGCAGTTCGTCCACGAGATGGGCGATGTCGTCGAGTTCCTCACGCAGCGTCCCGACATAACGAGCCTGCTTTTCATCGACCGCCCGCGCTTCCACGATCGCTAGCGCGGCCTGCATGCGGGCGATGGGCGAACAGAGTTCGTGCGCGATGTCACCGAGGAAACGTTTTTGCCCCCGCACCAGCGTGTCGAGCTGGCCGGCCATTGTGTTCACCGAAAGGGCGAGCTGGCCGAGTTCGTCGTGTTCGTAGGCGGGGACGCGCACGTCGAAATCGCCGCGCGCGATTTGCACCGTGGCTGCCGTGACCCGCCGAAGATGCCGGGTGAGACCGATGGCAAAAGGCAGCCAGAACAGCACGGAAACGAGCAGTGCGCCGCCGCCAGCAAGCACGAACGGCCGTGTTTCCAGCAGCAACCCGCCGGCGCTGAGCGAGTCGCAACGGATCAGCAAGGTGACGGCCTCTTCTCGCCGTCCTTGCACGAGTGGCGCTCGCAAACCGATCCAGTAAGCGGTCGGGCTGGTTGTGCTGAGCAGAAATTTCGGCCATTCTTTGGCCGGAGGATCGTCCCCGGTGGAATCCGGACCGAAATCCCGGCGTGGTGGCCGGCCGGGTGGTCCATCAGGCCGGACGAAGGGCGGTCCGTCCAAGGGCTCGGGCCCGGCAAAGTTGCCCGGCGGGCGTGGCGGAGGATTGCCGCGAGGGGGCGGATTTTCCCGCAGCGGTGGTGGAGGATTGCGCTGTGGAGGGGGGCGAAGATTGGCTGGCTGGGCGAGCTGTTTGAGCAATGGTTCGGGCAGGTCCAGCTTCGGGCCGGCCATCCATTCGCCGGTATTCCAATAGACGGCCATCGGCACACCGTGTGCCCGCGCAAGGTCCGCCAGCGTTTCGTTCCAGCGCGAAGGAGGCGTCATCCGGAGCGTGCGCACGATCGTATCGCCGAGCGCTTCCACTCGTGGGGCGGCGGCGGCGGCGAGGAAGGAATCGAACCCACTGTGGAACTGAGAGCGGAAAAAAAGCCAGCCGCCTACGGCGAGAAACGCGAGGTTCAGCAACAGCCACACGGCCATCTTCGCGGCGATCGGAAAACGGAGGCGCAGGCGGGGCATCATGTCTCGGGATCGAGCAACATGTAACCGGCGCTTCGCAGGGTGCGGATAAAGCGTGGCGCGCGCACGTCGTCGCCCAGTTTTTTGCGCAACGCGGAAATGTGCATGTCGATTGAACGATCGAACACTTCCCATTCGCGGTCGCGGATGTCCTGGAGCAGACGCTCACGCGATTTGACCCGGCCTTTCGACCGTGCCAGCGCGGCGAGGATGTCGAACTCGACCGGCGTGAGCGGCAGCGGCTCATCCTTGAGCGTGGCGACACGTGTGGAGGGGCTGATGTGCAGCGGGCCCACGACCATGTCGGGCTCGGACTCGGGAGCTTGTGGAGCGACGACCTGCGATGCCCGCCGCGTGACGGCGCGGAGCCGCGCGAGTAATTCCCGCATCGAAAATGTTTTCGGCAGGTAGTCGTCTGCGCCGACTTCGAGACCGACGATGCGATCGGTTTCATCGCCGCGACCGGTGAGCATCAGCACTGGCACTGAGTTTACTTTGCGGATGGCTTTCAGCACTTCGAAGCCGTCCATCCCGGGCATCATCACATCGAGAATGATGGCGTGCCACGCTTCACCGGTCGCGCGTTCGACTCCATCTGGCCCGGTATGCACCGCCTGCACCTCGTAGCCGAGCGGCTCGAGATAATCGGTCAGCAACGAGCACAGCTTGCGATCGTCATCGACGAGCAAAATGCGCGGAGGAACGGCTGGAGCGGTCATGGCGGCAGTGATTATACCCTGATCCGGACGGGGCTGGTTTTTTTTACCCTCTCTTTACAAAACTGCGCGAGGAAGAACGCGGTCCCCTAAAAGGTGCGGGAAAACGGGCGAAACGCTTGAATTTACCATTCCTTTACAAATTTCCGCCGCGGGACTCATCGCCGCTTTACATCGGTGGAGTTGAATCCCGTGCATGAACGCTCTGCCCACGCCATCCAGTCGCCGCTGGCTCATCGTCGATGACGATCGCCAGATCGCTGACCTGCTAGCGATCGTGCTTCGTCGCATGGGGCTGGCGGAAGTGGAGAGGTTCACGTCCTCGTGCGAGGCCCACGCCCGGACCCGGAGTGAACTCTTCGATCTGGTCCTGACCGATCGCGATATGCCCGGCCTCGATGGGCTGGAATTTGCACGCCGACTGCGCCTCGAAAGCCCCGCCACGAAAGTAGTGCTCGTAAGTGCGCGGCTCGAAGACCTGACGGATGATGATCTCCATGGCGCTGGCGTGAGTGCCATGCTGGCCAAGCCGTTTACCGTGCAGCGGGTGCAATCGATCGTGCACTCGGTGGTTGCCGCTTCGGCGCCATGCGCTGGGAACTTCGCCCCCCTGATCGCCGATTGCGCCGCCTGAAGATTTAAACGAATGCGTCCTGTTCCCATGCCCCGTTTTCTCGCCCTCCTGTTCGCCGTCACCGCTTTTGCGGCCTTGCCCGGCTCGAAGGTCACGACGGTCGATGCGGACGGCTTTCGCACTATTCGCTGCAACGGCTTGCCGGATCACACGCCGGGGCAGTTTCCGCGCCGCGGCAATCCGAATTCGATCAGCGAGCAGGATTACACTTTCCGCGTAGCGCTAAGCCCGCGCGTGGCAGAGAAGCCGACGGAAGCTCGCGGCGATTTCTTCGGTGTCGCGATCAATGGGGTGCCGTTTGAGGCCGGCACGGCGGAGTTTTGGGAGCGCAACCGGGATTGGAACTACGAGGCGAAGACCGGGTTTATCGACCTCGGGCTCGATGAGCATAACGCGCACGTTCAGCCGACGGGCGCGTATCACTATCACGGCCTGCCGATTGGATTGATGGATCGGCTGGGCGGCAATGGGGAAAAAATGCTGTTCATCGGTTATGCGGCCGATGGGTTTCCGATTTATACCGACTTCGATCACGCCGATCCGAAAGATCCCAACAGTCCGCTTCGCAAGATGCGCTCGAGTTTCCGACTGAAATCGGGCACGCGTCCTGACGGTCCAGGGGGCGCCTATGATGGGAAATTCACGGCCGATTTTGAATACGCAGCGGGAAGTGGCGATCTAGATGACTGCAACGGACGTTTCGGAGTGACGCCGGAGTATCCCGAAGGAATCTATCACTACTGCGTGCTCGATGAGTTTCCCTTTGTAGGCCGGCAATGGCGCGGCACGCCGGACGAGAGTTTCCAGAAGCATCGCATGCAGCCGGGACCGCCGTTCCCAGGGTTTGGTCCCCCCCCCGGACGGCGGCCTCCGCGAGGATAAGCGATGCGGTTGCGAGCGCTTCTGCTGGTGCTGTTCCTGGTGCAAGCCGCTGTGCTGGGGGCTGAACTGGAACTAGAGTTTAGCCCGCGTTGGGATGGCTCGCCTTTGCTGCTCGACTCGCTGCGGTATCCGCTGGCAGGGGAGACGCTTGCCGTCACACGGCTGAGCGCCTTGCTGAGCGGTTTTGCGCTGGAGAGCAAGGAAAGTGGCTGGGTGGAACTACCACGGCAGTTTGCGTGGCTCGATGCTGGGCAGCGTCGGCTCAACACAAGTCTGCATGACGTTCCCGCGGGCGAGTATCGCTCAATCCGGTTTGCAGTAGGCGTGGATTCCGAGACCGATGCGGGCGATCCTGCGCGCTGGCCGGCGGATCATCCCCTAAACCCAAATCTGAACGGCCTGCACTGGTCGTGGCAGGGCGGCTATATTTTCCTGGCGATCGAAGGTCGTCATCGCAGCGGGAACGGTGCGCCCGGCGGCTATTCCTACCACTTTGCGCGTGACCCGAATCGCACGGTTGTGACGCTGCCGATGGCGCTCAAGCTGGTGGCAGATGAAACGGCGGGTCTAGGCATTGCCTTCGATCTCGCGCCACTCTTTACCGTGCCGCGACCGATTTCGCCGGCGAAGGATGGCGAGTCCACTCACTCGCGCGACGACGATCCACTGGCGGACGCATTGCGCGCAAATTTGCCGGGCGCATTTCAAGTCCGCGAAATTGCCTCGCGTGCGAGCCCTCCGCAGCCTTCGGTGAAGCCGCTTTACCTGCCAGTTCGCTTTACCCCTTATCCGCTTCAGATCAGTGCGAAGTTTCCCATTCCGGCGTTGCCCCGAGATAATCCGCTGCTGGTCGAGCGCGTCGAATTAGGGCGGCGGTTATTTCGCGAACCGTTGCTTTCTCGTGATGGTTCGCAGTCGTGCGCGACCTGTCACGACTCCGCACACGCCTTTTCCGATCCGCGGCGCTTTAGCCCCGGGGTGAACGGCCAGCCCGGCACGCGCAACGCGATGCCGCTGTTTAACCTCGCGTGGAAGTCATCGTTTTTCTGGGACGGTCGCGCGCCCTCACTTCGAGCACAGGCATTGATGCCGATTCAGGATCACGTTGAGATGGATGAGCGGCTTGATCGCGTCGTAGCCAAGCTCGGCGCGGCCGGTTACGGGGGGGGCTTTGCCCAGGCGTTCGATTCTGCGGAAATCACGCCGGAGCGCATTGGCCTGGCGATCGAAAATTTCCTCCTCACCATCGTGAGCGGGGACTCGAAATTTGATCGCGCGATGCGCGGAGCAGGGGAATTGGGCGAAGACGAGCGCCGCGGGTTTGAACTATTTTTTACCGAATACGAGCCTCGCATGGGGCGCGTCGGGGCGGACTGTTTCCACTGTCACGGCGGCGCGCTCTTTACCGATCACCAATTTCACGACAATGGACTCGGTGCCGGACGGATGGCCACGCCATCGTTGCGAAACGTCGCGCTGACCGCGCCCTACATGCATGATGGGCGCTTTGCGACGCTGGAGGAAGTCGTTGCCCACTACGACCACGGGCTCACGCGCAGCGGAACACTCGATCCGAATTTAGCGAAGCATCCACCAGATGGCCTGCACCTCAACGACGCAGATCAGAAAGCGATCGCCGCGTTCCTGCGCAGTCTGACGGACGAAAAGCTCGGGGCGATACCGAAGCCCTAAACGTCCACGAAATCCGCCATCTCATAGAGGGTTGGATCGCGGGTGATGCGCGGTTTGCGGCGACGGAGTTTCGCCAGCGTTGCCTTCGCTTCCGGGACGTCGCCGAGCGCGTCGTCCATGCCGTCGAAGGCGTCGCCAAATTCGGCCTCCAGCTTTTCGGGGTCTTCGCCTTTTTCGAGCCGGGCGATCATCTCCTGCATTTGCGGCGGGACTTTTTCGCCGCCGAGATCGGCCACCTTGCGCATCATGCGAGCGAGCAAACGCGGATCAGGGTGTTCGCTGTCGGTAATGCCCGAGAACTCGCGCTCCATCTCCGCCATCGCCTGCTCCATTCGTGGATCATCCGGCATGTCGGGGAGGTCGGACTTTTCTTTCGCCCGACCGGTGATGGCAAAGCCGCTTACCATCTTTTCCAGCTTCCACTTCGGGTTTTCCGGGCAACGTGGCACTTTGTCCGCGTAGCTCAGACTCCGTGCGAAGAAACTGTAGATGCGCTGATTTTTCGGGCAGAAGAATTCGTAGATCGGCATGAAGGGCGCCGCTACTTTGCCGCTATGCAGGAATTTGGCAAAGTTCTCGTTGTGCTCGGTCTGATCCTCGCGCTGGTCGGTGCCGTGCTGTGGAAATTCGGTGGATTCGGACCGCTGGGGCGTTTGCCGGGCGACATCTCGGTGCAGAAGGCAAACTTCTCCTTCCACTTTCCAATCGTCACCTGCCTGCTGCTCAGCGCCCTGCTGACGCTTGTGATGTGGCTACTCCGGCGCTGACTCGTCACACCATGGCTTTGGCGAAGGCAGATCAGTGCAGAGGTTGGGCTGCGGCGAACTGCTCCATCAATTCATCGGCGCCGACTTTCACGAGATCGCGGTGCACCACGCAACGAAGGGTTTTTTTAAACCCGGGCTGAACCTGATCCAGCACCGCACCGGCGATCTCCGGCGGGGCCGCAAATCCCCACGCTGCGGGGTGTTTTTCGAGGAGCTCGATCTGCATGTGATCGGCGACTTCGCGGAAGGCGCGGCCCTGAAGTTCAGCATCGAGGGTCATTCGCTCGGCGATGGAATTGCCCCGTCCGGCCGTGCCGCCGCTGGGGAAGGCGCCTGCCTGATCGGAGAAGCGCTCGTCGTAGCGTTCGGGCGCAGAGGAAACGTGGAAGGCATCCACGAGGCGCGGCGCGAAGCCGCGATTGGCAGTTGGCTCAACCGTAAAGGTCTTCACGCTGCCCCGATCGGCTACGATGAGAAACGGAGGTATGCTCATAATGACTCGGAATCGGGGCTGGCCTGCCGGTCGCGTCTCTCGGAGACTGTCAGCGACGGTAGCTACCCCTCGACGAACTCCAACTCGACGGGGGCGGGGATGAACCCGCCGGCATGGCCACGGGCGAGAAATTCCCGAATTGCGGCACGGCCGCGGTCGCCATAGTCGAGCGTCACGTCGTTGACATACATGCCGATAAACTTGTCGGCGTCGGCGGTGTCGAGACCGCGAGCGAGAGGCATGGCGTGCGACACTCCGGCGGCGCGATTTTCGAGGCCGTAGCGAATGCTTTCGCGCAGAATGACATTGATCTCGCTGCGCTCGCCAGGTGTGAGGTCCTTGCGAATGACGTTGCCGCCTAGCGGAAGGGGGAGGGCCGTCTCTTCCAGCCACCATTCGCCCAGGTCCAGGATCTTGGAAAAACCTTCGCGGGCGTAGGTGAGCTGGCCTTCGTGAATGATGAGACCGACGTCGGCCTTGCCTGCGGAGACGTGTGCGAAGATCTCGTCGAAGGGCACGACTTCGAAGTGCGCGGGCTTTTCACCGAGGTAAAGGCAGAGCGCGAGAAAAGCGCTCGTCATGGTGCCTGGCACGGCGATGCGGCGTTTGCGGAGCCAATCGCGTTCGGTGCCATCGAGCGGCACCGTCGTGTCCATGGCAGTGATGAGCATCGGGCCGTAGCCGTCGCCCATGGAAGCGCCGCAAGGGAGGAGCGCATATTTGTCCAGCACGTAGGCGTAAGCGTGAATGCTGATTGCGCTGATGTGGAGTTCGCCGCGGGTGGCGCGTTCGTTCAGTGTCTGGATATCCTGCAGGATGTGCTCGAAGCGCCAGCGACCGGTCGGGATTTTATCCGCGGCGAGCGCGTAAAACATAAAAGCGTCATCGGGATCGGGGCTGTGGCCAAGCGTGAGCGTGCGGGTGTCGGACATGGGAGGAAGACGCTGAACGATTCGCCGCCAGTGGGCAACGGATGATTACCGGCGAAATGCGCTGCCGGACAAATGGCCCAGCCAGACGGTGCAGAAAACAACCGAAGCTACGGCGTTGGCAAGGGCGACGGTCCAGCGGCCTTCCCGAATGAACTGGAGCGTCGGCAGACTGAAGGACGAAACGGCGGTGTAGCCGCCCAACAGGCCAATCATGAGCAATTGCTCCCAGAGCCCGATGGGCCCGAGCGTAGCGATGAAGGCAATGAGGAAACTGCCGGTAATGTTGACCAGGGCGGTGCCGAGAAAGGCGTGACCGAGCCAGCGTGCGAAGACGCCCGCGAGCGCGAAGCGCAGCACGCTGCGCGTGGCCCCACCGAGAGAGATCCGGAGATAGGGCCTCTATTTGGCAAGGAGACCGCGCGCCTTGAGCCAGCCTTCGAGCCGGCCGGGGAAATCGCCGGGCGCTTGCTTTTCCGGGCTCGGTCGCATGCCGAAGCCGTGGCCGCCAGTAGCGTAGATGTGCAGTTCGGCGGGGACTTTCGCTTTGCGCAGCGCGAGGAAAGCGAGCGTGCTGCCCTCGGCAAGCGATCCTGGATCGTCGTAGGCCTGCGCAATGAAGGCGGGTGGTGTTTGCGCATCGATATGAATCTCGGGCTTTAGCTCGGTCGTGGAGCCATCGGCGAGAATATGCCACGCGTAGCAGAGCATCAGGAAATCCGGCCGCGGGCTCACCTGATCGATGGCATCCGCCGCAGGGTAGAGGCGCGGACTTGTCGTGGCGATGAGCGAGACCTGTCCCCCGGCGGAGAAGCCGAACACGCCGATCTTATCGGGCTGCACGCCGAGCTCGGCGGCTTTTGCTCGCACGAGACTGACGGCGCGTTGCGTGTCCCACGCGGGCAATTCCCAGGGCTTCGGCAGCTTGTTCGTTGGGCAGCGATGCTGCAGCACGCCGGCTGTGATGCCGCGGTCGCGAAACCATGTTGCGAGTTCGCTTCCTTCGTGCTCCGAGGCGAGAATGCCGAAGCCGCCGCCAGGGACGATCACCACCGCGACGCCGTTGGGTTTGGCGGGGATGTAAAGGTCGAGCCGTGGCTCGCTCACGTTGGTAAGGCGCACGATGGGCAGTTTGTCCGTCGGTTTCGGCGGGGAGTAAGTCTCCGGCCCGTCCACGCTGAAATCGCCGGGGGGCTTGCCTTCCCAGAGTTTGAAAACGCGGTCGGGCTTGGCGGGTTCGGCGAAAGCGAGCACCGGAAGCAAAAGGGGCAGGAGGAGAGAGCGGGCGAACATGGCGAAAGGACGCCATCATCCGCCCTCGCTGGCAACGTGCGAGCACAATCCTGCATCGGTCTTGAGCAAGCAATGGTTGGACGGCGGGTTAAATGTGGTATCCACTGCGCTACAAATCATGACGCTGAATCTCTTTACCGATTATTCGCTGCGCGTGCTGATGTATGCTGCGCTGCCGGGTCATGAACGTTTCTCGCTCGATGCCGTGTCTTCCGCTTACGGCATTTCGCGGGATCACGTTGCGAAGGTGGTGCAGTATCTCGTGCGCAGCGGCTATCTGAATTCCCAGCGAGGAAGAGGCGGGGGCATTTCGCTCGCGAAACCAGCGAATGAAATCCGGATTGGCGCCATTGTGCGCGAGACGGAGAGCCACGCACCGTTGCTGGAATGTTTTCATCCGCCCACGAATGGCTGCCGTCTCATCGGCCGCTGCCGGTTGCAGGGGATCCTGAGAAAGGCGCTGAACGCATTTTTTGCCGAACTTGACGACGTCACCCTCGCCGACCTCACGGGCAATTCCACCGCTCTCCTTAACGCTCTCGTAGCATGAAAACCCTCAGCATTCTCCTCGCTCTCTCCGCCGCTGTTTTCGCGCAATCGAACGAATACGAAGAGGCGCCGATTCGCTATTCGGATTCGACCCCGCACGATGCGATCGCCCAGTTGCAGGAGCGGTTGAACCGGCATGAAATCAAGTTCGATGGGAAGGAGAAGGAGGTGGTGGCCGAGGTCCTCAAGGCGGTGAATGTGTCTCGCAAGACGCAGGTGATTCTCTTCTCGAAAACCAGCGTGCAGCGGATGCGGATCTCGCCGCAAAATCCGCGCGCGTTTTATTTCAACGACAACTGCTATATCGGTTACGTGCCCGGCGGATTGGTCGAGGCGGCGGCGATGGACCCGGAACTGGGACCGATCTTCTACGCCTTCGATCCGATGGAGCGCGGGAGCGATCAGGTGCAGCGTTTTCGGCGCGATCAAAACTGCCTCTCCTGCCACGCGGCCAATTTCACGCGCGACATTCCCGGCGTATTTGTGCGCTCGGTTTTCGCGGAAGCGACCGGTTCGCCGATCTTCAGCGCGGGTTCGGAAGTCGTCGATTACACCACCCCGATCGAGCAACGCTGGGGTGGATGGTATGTCACCGGCAAGCATGGTGAGGCGCGGCATCGGGGGAATGCCTTTGCTCACGACGACGGCAAGGAAGTGACGCTCGATCTGGACAAAGGCGCAAACCTTGACGCGCTGGACAAGTTCTTCGACACGAGCCTGCACCTGGAGCCCACGAGCGACATCGGAGCACTTATGGTGCTCGAGCATCAGGTTGCCACGCATCAAGCCTTCACACGGGCGGTGTTCGAGTGCCGGCGTATGCTGCACTATCAGCGCGGTTTGCAGGAGTCGTTCAAGGAGCCGCTGAACGAAGAGCCGAGTTACGACAGCGTGAAGAGCGTGTTCGCCAGCCACACGCAGGCGTTGCTCGATGTGCTGCTCTTCAAGGAGGAAGCGGCCCTGCCGGAAGGCGGCATCCATGGCTCGGCGGAATTTGTGAAGGCCTACGAGGCACAAGGGCCGCGCACCAAGGACGGACGCAGTCTGCGCGATCTCGATTTTAAAACGCGGATCGCGCGCTATCGTTGCAGTCCGCTGATCTATAGCGAGATGTTTCGAAAGCTGCCGAAGCCGCTGCATGCGCGCATTGTGGAGCGACTCGGTCACGTGCTGACGGATGAAAAACCGGAGAAGCGTTATGCTTACCTGACGGACGAAGAGCGGAAGGCGATCGCAGAAATCCTGCGGGAAACGGCGCCAGAAATCACCGCCGGTTGGTCGGTGAATCGCACGGCTTCGACCCGATAACGGTGGTCGGAGCTGTGCCTTTGGCTCGGCCTTACAGAAAGCAAAAGGGACGCACCGGAGTGCGTCCCTTTGCGAGAGGTTTGATGGATTTTGGCCAGCTTAGTAAGCGGCCTGCACGCCTTTGATCGAGCGCTTCGGCATCCACGGCATGAGCGCGCGGAGTTTTTCGCCGGTCTTTTCGATCTTGTGCTGTTCGCCCTTTTTGAGGAGGGCGTTGTATTTCTTGTAGCCGCCCTTGTATTCCTTCACCCAGTCCTTGGCGAACTTGCCGGTCTGGATGTCCTTGAGCGCGGCCTTCATGCGCTTCTTCACGGAAGCATCGATGATCTTCGGGCCGACGGTCACGTCGCCCCACTTCGCGGTCTCGGAAATCGAGAAGCGCATGCCGGCGATGCCTTTTTCATTCATCAGATCGACGATGAGTTTCAGCTCGTGCAAGCACTCGAAGTAGGCCATTTCCGGAGCATAACCGGCTTCGACGAGCACTTCGAAGCCCGCCTGCACCAGCGCGGTGCAACCGCCGCAGAGGACGGTCTGCTCGCCGAAGAGATCGGTCTCAGTCTCTTCCTTGAAATCCGTCTCGAATACGCCGGCACGGGTGCCGCCGATGCCCTTCGCCCAGGCGAGGGCAATCTTCTTGGCCGCGTTGCCGCCTTGATAGATGGCGATGAGAGTCGGCACGCCTTTACCTTCGGTGTATTGGCGGCGAACGATGTGGCCCGGGCCTTTCGGCGCGACCATGATGATGTTCACATCCTTCGGCGGGATGATCGTCTTGAAATGGATGGAGAAACCGTGGCTGAAGACGAGCGTCTTGCCCTTGGCGAGGTTCGGTTTGATGTCCTTGTCGAACGCGGCGGCCTGCTTGGTGTCCGGCAGGGCGACCATGATGACGTCGGCGCGCTTCACCGCTTCGCCGGTTTCATAGACTTCGAAGCCCTTTTCCTTGGCGACCGGAACCGACTTGGAGCCCTTGTAGAGGCCGATGATTACTTTGACGCCGCTCTCTTTGAGGTTGAGGGCGTGAGCGTGTCCTTGCGAACCGAAGCCCAGCACGGCGCAAGTTTTGCCCTTGAGCACGGAGAGGTCGGCGTCTTTGTCGGTGTAGATTTTTGCCATAAGGAGAAAGGGCGCGGAGACTACCCCCTGACTTCGCGCTGTCAACCGTCAGCGGAAAAGGGCGTCCGTCTGCCTGCGGGTGGGCGATTCTCTTGGCTGGAGGCCGTTATGAAATCGTTTTTCCAAGTTCGACTGTCGACGACGCTGTTCCTGGCGTGGCTGCGGTTGGCGTTTCTTACCACGACGTCGCACAGTTTGATCGCAGCGCAGGGACCGATCTCCGCAGTGCAGGAGGCGCTGCGGCGTGAGCAGGTTTTTTTCGGTCAAAAACCGGAGTGGTGGAGCCAGTGGAGCCGCGAAGTAAGGAAGGTTTTTTCCACCGTCTCTTCAAAGGTGGCCATTGTGACGAGAACGATGACGACTAGATCGGATCAGGCGCCGACTTTTCCGAAGCCCGGGGCATTCGGATTCCATAGGTAGTTTTGGATATAGTCGCGGACGGAGGGGGTCTCGCTGGCACCCCATTTTTTGAGGAAGATCGGATACGACTCCTTGATGCGCTCGAAGCGTGCCGCTCCATAAGTGGCGCCCGATTCGTGAACGATATCGGAGGGGCTTGTCTTTCGAAGATGGCCGAGGCGGAAGCCGGCGATCTGGCAGCGGACACAAAAATCGTCGTCGCTGTAGTAGCCTTGCGTGAAGCGCGCATCGAGCCCTCCGATGGAGTGAAAGACTGCGGCGCGAACGAGCACGCACGAAAATTCGATGAAGGAAGTCAGGATATGATCGGGCAACACGATGGTCCTCGCCAGCGGGCCGATAAGGTCGAAGTCGTTGAGGCCCCGGACTAATCGCGCGACAGCCTCGTCGCGGTATTCGACGTCGTTGTTGGTGAGGAGGATGGCGTCGGGACGGTATTCGAGAGCGTGAGCGATGCCGCGGTTGGTGGCTGCGGTGTAGCCGCGATTGATCTCGTTTCGCACGATCACCGCACCGGGGAAATCGCTGACGGTATAGGGGACACGACTGCCGTCATCGACAATGACGATGAGTGGCTCCTGATTGCCGGATGTGGCCAGCAATGTTTCTACGCATCGTTTGGTGAGGGCGTGGTTGTCGAGCGCCGGGATGACGGCGGCGATCACGGGCATGAGGAATGGCTATTTCGCGGTGCCGCCGACGGTGCGCACCACCTGGTCCAGCAATGACGCGTCCATTTCGATCAAATGACTGCGCTCGGGAAAACGGTTTTCGCGCACATCTTCGATGTATTCGCGAAAAGCGCAGAGACGCTCCTGCTGGAGGCGGCGATGTTCGGCGGCGAAATTGCGATAGGCCTTGGCGTGGCGTGGGAGGCGTTCGTCGTAGTCGCCGAGGATGTCGTCGGAGAAAAGGAACTGCGTGTCGCAGCCGGTGCCTGAGCCGAGCGACATGAGGAGCATCCTTGTCTGCGACGAAAGAAAGCGAGCGAGGTTGTGCGGCACGACTTCGAGTTCCGCCGCGTAGGCGCCGGCGGTTTCGAGCTCTTTCATGCGGTGGTAAAGCTGCGTGGCTTCCTCAACCGTGCGACCAATCGCCCGATAGCCGGTCCACGTGACGTGGCGCGGGATCATGCCGAGATGGCCCACGACGGGAATGCGTTCGCGTGCCATGGCTTCGATGATGAACGGACTAGCGGAGCAATAGACCGAGCTAGCTCCGATCTCGAGCGCGCGGAAGGCGACGCGAATTGCTTCTTCTGGTGAGGCGAGTCCGTGCGGGGTGGCGCAGGACAGAAAGCTATTCGGCGCCGCGGCCACAAGGCGAGGCAGGCGCGCTTGCGCTTCGGGGCTGTCGAAGCTGCAACTTATGAGGTCGATGCCCGCCTCTTCAGCGGCGGCTGCTTCCTCCGGCGATTTCACGTGGATGTGAGTGAGGACACGTTTGCCCTTGAGCTGTTGCAGATCGAAGACGGTGTATTTTTTGCGAGGGCGGAGCATGGAATGGATGTAGGCGGGTTCGGGCATTCTGTGAATCCTGCTTTGGCCGGGAAATGTCTTTCTTTACCGGAGCGCTCTGGCAGGCCACTTCGCGGTGCTTATGAAGCCTCGATCCCTCCCTGCAAAAGGTGAATGCGGACGGAACGGTTCGCTCGAGGGCAGCACACGCGTGGGCAAGGAAGAGAGCCGGTCCGGGGTGACGAAGACGCTCGACTACAAAAACATGCTCATCGGCCTCATCTTCGCCGACCGTGAACTTGGCAACCCGCGCTTCCGTGAGCCGCGCAGCGGATCGCGAAGGGCAACGGGTAGATGTGAGCAGGCTACCACAGGGGGGGGCGGCGATTGAATTTTTCCCACGGATCCCGGCAAGCAATTCAGCGCGAGGTGAATTATGTGAAGACCATGTCCCTCCGTTTTTCTCTGCTGCTTGCCCTGGCGTTCCCGGCCTTGGGTCGCGATCTCCACGTCGATCCTGTGCGCGGTGACGACGCGCGGGACGCGGTGGAGGCGCCGGTGAAAACGATCGCACGCGCGATTCGCCTCGCTCAGCCGGGAGATACCGTGCACCTCGCGCCGGGCCGGCATTTTGAAAGCGCTGATCTTTCGGGGAAGCATGGGGAGCCGGAGCACCCGATCGTGCTCGACGGACACGGGGCGGTGCTCGATGGAAGCGAACCTGTTCGCGCGAGCGAATGGGAATCGCTCGGTGGCGATCTCTACCGCAGGGTGAAGCTTATCCCGCGCATGGACCCGGCGATTCTGGGACGATGGTTTTTCCTGTGGGATGGGAAGATGAATCACATGGGGCGCACGTCGAAAGGACGCAGCGCGCCATTGAAAAAATCGGCGGAATTGCAGGCGGGTGAATGGACCTACGTGCAGGAGGAGGATGCCTTTTATTTGCGGCTCGCGCCGGGGCAGAATCTCGATGCGGCGAACATTCGCTACCCTCTTCGCAGCAGCGGAGTGATCGAAAGCGGGGGCGCGTCGCATCTCATCGTCCGCAACATCACTGCGACGCACGTATATAACGACGGTTACAATATCCACGGATCGGAGCGAGCATGTGTCTTTGAAAACATCGCCGCCATCGAGTGCGGCGACGACGGCTTCAGTGCGCACGAAGATGCCGAGTGCCGGATCGATGGATTTGTGAGCATCGGAAATTCGACCGGACTGTGCGACACGGTGTCGAGCGTGACGCATTACCGAAATGTCTTCATCAAGGACTGCCTGGGCTTTGATGTGTTCTTCATTGGCGACAGTCCGCATAGCATCGAGAACGCGGTAATCGAGAGCAGCGCCCAGCGCCCGCTCGCCGTCGATCAACACACCGATCGTCCGCAAAATGGCGTCTCGGCTGTCGTGCTCAAAAATGTGCTCATTCGTCGCACAGGGGCAGGGGCGCAGGAAATTCGGGTGGGGAAAAATGGACGGTTGGTGGCCGAGCGTTGCACGTTTCTTGGGCTCAATATAAACGTGGCTGCGGGTGGCGAGGTGCTATTGGAGCGCTGCCTCGTCGCCGGTGAGCCCAAGCCGCAAGTGATCATCGCGCAGGATGCGAAGTGGCGCGGGAACGGAAACTTTTTTGATGTGCAATCCCTGCACTGGGACCGGACGGAGTTTACGGCGGCCACCCTCGGTCAGTTCCCGGGCGAGGCTGGTTCACGCTGGGGTTCGTCGAGCGAAGCTCCCGTCGAAGTCGGTGTGGATGCAGAACGCCTGAAGTCGATCAAGCGTCCCGCCGCGCTGTAGCCACGCCGCTCTGCGGCGGAACGGCCCGGGAGCCGTTGCGACCACTTACTTAAAGGTGCGCTTCACCGCGTTCGAATTATCGGCGCCGAGCAGCGCGGAATATTCCTGCTCATTTTCACCGACGGCTTTCAGCGACGGGCTGGACCCTACGCAGTTGATCGTCTTGCCGTCGCGCCGCAGCACGACCATCCAGCCTTCGATTTTCGCGCCGGACTCATACTTCACCCCGGCCAGTTCGTAGTTCTGGGTGTTGGCCGTGATGGGCGGGCAGGTGAGGTCGCGATATTCGCTGCTGAGATTGGCCACGGTGAACGAATGCACCACGCGATGGTGAATAAACCGGTGGTCGTCGGCGACGCGCTTTCCGATCCAATAAATGCCCAATTCGCATGGACCGCTCGCCCGGCGGCTGACGTTGCGCACTTCCACATAGACGGTCTTGGTCCGAAGGTAGTCGCGGTCGTAGCTGCCCCACCACGTTTCCCAGTTATGCTGGGTCGTTCGGGAGGTGCCGCGTTCGTGTGCTTCGAGGCTGAGCGAAGCCGGTGCGGCGGGGAACCAGTAATCCACAATCTTCTGTCCGGTGGCGCGGGCCATTCCCACCACACCCGTCGGCTGAGGTGTTGGCGGGACTTCATCGGTTGGCGCGACGACCGAACGGGGAACCGTGGTAGTCGAATTGACCAGCCGCACCACCACTTCGGGGCCTTGATCGGCGACGAGGTCCACGTTGATGCCGGCTTGCGCCCGCACGAAGCCCTTTGCATTCCCTTGATGGTCCACCGGGAACGTGACGGGTTGAAGCAGAGTGAGCCGGGGAGTGAGTGGGACCGGTGCGGCCGGTTGCGGCGAAGGTGTTGGTGGCTGGTTTTCCGGCTCCCGGTTTGGAGCCGGTGTGGCGTCGGATGAAGGCGGTGTCGAACTGAGGACGATCGAGGTCGGCTGCCGGGTGAGAAGGAAAGGCGCGCCCAGGAAGATGACAAATCCCACGCCGACAATAACAAGGAGGAGGTTCCGGAAGGCTTTCACGCTGCGGCGGTTTTAAGGGCAGTGAGATTCGGGGTAAACCTTAAATTGAGTCACATGGGTTTGACATGCACGAGCTTCGACGGTCTGAACCCATCTCATGTTCGATGCGTTTTCCGTGTTTCAGATGCCTCGCCGTCCCTGGCTGCCGGCTGATGAGGTGCGTGCCAGGTTTCAGGCTCTGGCGGCGACGGCGCATCCCGATCGGAGCGGCAACACGGGCGATTTTGCCGAACTAACGCGCGCTTACGAAACGCTGCGTGAGCCGACATCATTGCTGCGGCATTTCCTGTTGCTTGAATGTCCGGATCTCCAAAGCAACGCCGCGCCACCCGCCGACCTGGTGGAATGGTTTCCACGAGTGGCCACGCAACTCCAGGCACTCAAACGGGATGGAGCAAATGCTCGCGAGAGCGCCACTGCACTACAGACGCAATTGAACGCATTGCGCACCTCCGGCCTCGGCCAGGTGCGGGAGCTCGCCCCGACCGATTTCGACAGCCTCGCGCAACAATTGAGCCGGCTCAGCTTTCTGGATAAGTGGACCGGCCAGTTGGGCGAAGCGCTGCTGGTGCTCGA
Organism: Chthoniobacteraceae bacterium; assembly: GCA_044226525.1. Lineage (GTDB taxonomy): Bacteria > Verrucomicrobiota > Verrucomicrobiia > Chthoniobacterales > Chthoniobacteraceae > VFJQ01. Next base: position 533,796 of record JBGAGV010000001.1, read on the forward strand.
TTTGTAGAAGAGCGACGGCTACCCGGTGGTGCGGAGGCCGCTGGCGATGGCATTGATCGAAAGCAGCAGGTCAGGCAGCATGGCGTCGGCTTCGCTTTGGGCGCTGGACTTGATGTGCCCGCGCCATTGGGAGAGCAGGCGGATCTGCTGGTGATGCAGCACGCGGAGCGCCTCGGCGCGGAGGCCCAGCGTTTTGGCAAGGCGCGGGCGGCGGGAAGCAATCGCACCGCCGCGAAGTGAATCGATCATCTCTCGTGTGAGGCGCCATTCTGTTTCGATCTGGTCGAAGAGGCGGTCGCGCACGGCGGTATCTTCGACCAGGTCCGCGTAGGCTTTCATGAGATCGAGGTCGCTGCTCGCGAGACTCGATTCCACATTCGTGATGACGTAGTGAAGGAACGGCTGGGTGCGCAGGTTTTCGCGGAGCAAGGACCGCTGGCTTTCATCCAGCGAGGCGAGGGCGCTGCCGGTGCCATACCAGCCGGGCACATAGTAGCGCGCTTGATTCCACGAGAAGACCCACGGAATGGCGCGCAGGTCGGCGAGGCTGGCCTGGCCGGTGCGGCGCGATGGGCGCGAACCGATGCGACTGTGCTCCAGCGCGTCGATGGGTGTCGCCTGGCGATAGAAAGGGAAGAATCCATCGGCTTCGACGAGCGCACGATACGCCTTGCGGCTGGCGACCGAGAGCTGCTCGAAGACTGGCGAGAGACGGTCGTCCGTGTTGGCCGGGCGACTGTGGGTGAGCGTGGTGGCAGTCACACCCGCGAGCAGGAGCTCGAGGTTGTAGGTGGCCGTGGAAAAGTTGCCGAACTTCTGCGCGATCGTTTCGCCCTGCTCGGTAAGGCGAATGCCGCCGGTGAGCGAGCCCTGCGGGAGCGCATCGAGAAAGCGGTGAGTAGGACCTGCCCCACGCGAGATGGTGCCGCCGCGACCGTGGAAAAATTTGATCCGCACCCCGGCTTCGCGCCCAAGTTCCGACAGGCGGGTCTGCGCTTTTTGCAGTCCCCACTGGCTGGCAATGATGCCGGCGTCCTTGTTTGAATCGCTGTAGCCGATCATGACCTGCTGGGAGAGCGGTTGTTTCTCGCGGCCCCAATTCCACGCGGTGAAATCAAGGCTGCGGCGGGTAAATGGCTGCTCCAGGAACGATCGCAGAATGGCGGGAGCGGCTTCGAGGTCGTCGCCCGTTTCAAAGAGCGGCACCACCGGCAGCACGCACACGGGACCCTCCGGCAACATGCGCGTGAGGCCAGCTTCGCGGGCCAGCACATACACGACCATCAGGTCGCTGACTCGCCGCGTCATGCTCACGATGAGCGCGCCGACGCCGTCCGCACCGAATTTTTCGATGTGTGTGGCGATGACACGGTAACAGCCAAGGACCGCATCGGCTTCCGGACCGGCGCTGGCGCTGGCGTGGAGAAAGGGACGTGGCGATTGCAGTTCCTTGCCGAGGAAACGAATGCGCTCGTTTTCATTCCACTCCTCCCAATCGCTGCCATCGAGGCCGGCGGCGGACATGAGCTGCCCGAGGGCCTTGGCGTGGAAGACCGAGTTCTGGCGAATGTCGAGCTGGGCGAGATGAAAGCCAAAGACTTCGAGAGCGCGCTGGACGGGCTCGACATCGGAAACCGCCAGGCGGCGGGCGCCGACTTCGACCAGTGATTGATGAAGCGCCGCCAGATCCTCGGCGAGTTCGGAAGCGTGGCGATAGAGGCCCGAGCCTTCGCGCAGGCGCGCCAGGGTGTGCGGAGCCTGCACCACGGGCAGCCGTGCCAGCATGAGCTGAATGAACTGTCGCCACGGTTCTTCGCGATGCGTTTCCAGGATCTTCGCGGCGTCCGTGCCCAAGGCGGCCGCGGCGCGATCGCGGGCTTCGGTGAGTGGGGCGGGCGGTGCCTGGACCCACACCGACAAGCTAAGCTTTTCCGCCAGCCCGGTGAGTTCGCGGTTGAGCACGAGCAGTGAGTTCACCCGGAGGCGTTCCAGCGTTTCAGCCGTGACGGGCGCGGTCACGCCGGGATGGCCGTCGCGGTCGCCCCCGACCCACGTGCCGAAGCGCAACCGCGGTCGCTGGAGAAGCGAAGGCAGGGCGGATTTTTCGAGGTCGCTGGCATTCCATGCGAGGGCGAGTCGTTCGTCGAGTTGCGAGAGCACCTTCGGGAAGACGTCGCGCAAGTAGTGCAGGACGTTGCGGCGTTCATCGGTCAGCGTAGGCTTCTCGATGAGGATTTCGCCGGTGCGCCAGAGGCGTTCGAGAGCCGATTTGGTGCGCGCGCGCAGCGAAAGGTCCGTGATGTTTTTCGGGCTGCTGACCGCATTGCTGATCACCGTGGCCACAGCACGGCTGCGCTCCTCAATGAGAGCGAACAGCGCGCGATGCTGGTCGAGCACCGACAAGCGCTTTGCTTCAGTGGGATGCGCGGTGAGCACTGGCTCGACACTGACATCGGCCATGGCCCGGCCGATTTCCTCCGTGGAAAAACCGCCCGCCTTAAGCCGCTCGAATTCATCGCCCCAGAGCCCGCGTTCGGCGGCGATGCCTTCGTGCGCTTCGCGCAAGGTGCGCATGGCCGCGGCGGCCTGTTCCTCGGCCATGTTCAGCAGTTGGAAGGCGACGGCATACACGAGCCCAAGCTGCGGTGGCAGGTTGTCCGAGCTGGCGGCCCCAGCGGACCATGGCAGGTGCGTGGCGAAATCTTCGTGGCCGAGATCCCGGAGCACTTCGCGGAAGCACTCCATGAGAAAGGCTAGTTGGTGGTCGATCTGCTCGAAGCCGAGCGCGACATAATCTGGAACCGATGTTCCCTGGTCTTGGTTCGTCATTTTTCCCTGCGAAGCTATTGGTGGAGCAGCGCCGTAGGCGCAAGCAAAGTCGGCGATTTACTACGGAACGACGCGCAACTGGATCGAGTCGAAGCGATCCTCCCCGGCGAGGATGTCCGTCACGATCACCAGATGCTGGCCGCTGTGGACCAGCTCGTTTTCGATGAGATACCGCTCGGCCGCGGAGATGGTGTGCACGGGGTTCAGCTCGAACGGCATGTAAAGAGGCTGCACGCCGCGATTGAGAATAAGGCGCCGGCACAATTCCCACGTCGGAGCGAAAGCAAAAATCGGCGCGTGATCGGGGCGCAGATTCGCCACGAAATCCGCCATGGTGCCCCGGCGGGTGAAAACGACGAGGCGGGAGTTTTCGATGCTGTTGGCGAGCATGACGGCGCTGCGCACGGTCTTCTGCCGTTTGTCCTCGAGGACGGCATCGCTGGCAAAGCCCAGCCCGCCGCTGCGTTCGATCCGGTGGGCGATCTTTACGAGTGTTTCGACACACTTCACCGGATATTTGCCCACGGTGGTTTCGCCGCTGAGCATGATGGCGTCGGCTTCTTCGAACACCGCATTGGCCACGTCGGTCACTTCGGCGCGGGTGGGGACCGGAGCGCCAATCATCGACTCCAGCATGTGCGTAGCCACGATCACAGGGACCCCGTGGGTGATGCAGCGCTTCACGATGCGGCGCTGGATGATGGGCAGATCCTCCATGGCGCACTCGATGCCGAGGTCGCCGCGGGCGACCATGACGAGGTCGGTGCGGCGAATGATCTCGTTGATATTGCGGACCGCGAGCTGGTCTTCGATTTTCGCGACGATGCGCGCGTTGCTGTGATGTTCCCGGAGCGCCTGCCGCATGGCATCGACATCGCTGGGCTCGCGGCAAAAGCTGAGTGCCACGAAATCGACGCCCACTTCGGCACCCACGGCGATGTCGGCGAGATCCTTCTCCGTGAGCGGAGGGAGATTCACCTTCACGCCAGGCAGATTGATGTGGCGGCGGCTGCCCATCACGCCTGGCGTCAGCACTTCGCAGCGGATGTGATTGCCGGTCTTGGCGAGCACCTTCATGTGAATGACACCGTTATCGACGAGGACGGTGTCACCGACGGAAATGTCGTCGATGAGGCCGTCGTAATTCACATCGACACTGAATTCCTCCTCGCTCTTCCCCCCGCGCACGGTGAACTCAAAGATGTCCCCCACCTTGAGGTCGAGTTTGGTGCTCAGGTCGCCGGTGCGAATGGCAGGCCCTTGCGTGTCCATGAGAATGCCGACCACGATTTCCATCTCGGTGGCAATGGCTCGGATTCGGGGGACGATAGCGCGCACCCAGTCATGGGGCGCGTGACTCATGTTCAGGCGGAAGACATTGGCTCCCGCTTGAATCATCTGGCGAAGCACCTCCGGCGATTCCGTCGCCGGCCCAAGGGTGCAGATGATTTTCGTTTTGCGCATGGCGGGTCAAAGCAGACGAGTCGCCGTGAGGCAATGCGAATGTGGCCACCCGGGGAAACGGCGCGGCTTTTTTCGTAAAGGGGAGAGGAGTTTTTCCCGACCGCTTTTTCATTTTCACTGCCCCTTTTCGCCGGAAGGTTTCCGCGCATGCCATGATCGGCGAATAGTGTGTTTATTGTGTCTGTTGGTGAGATTTGTTTCGCCGGGCGGCTTGAAGGCTTAAGCAGGAAAAACAGGAAAACAGGAGCCGCCGCCTGGCAGGAGGGATTTGCGTGGCTTTCCTGTTTTCCTGCTTCATGTTTTGAATGGGGACATTCGGCAGAATCCGGTGGCTGGAATAAGTTGGATTAAGTCGGATTACCTCTGTGGGGCGAATGCGGGCTCCATAAGTGGCTCGACGCACATGTCGCTTTGGTCATGGCCCCGATTTTCGTCCTGAGGGGGCGAATCTCCAAACCGTCCCTTCCGTCCGTTCCGTGGGTGCAGGTTTTTCGATGCCGGCAGGGTGAACCCCGCTGCGTGCCTGAGACCCTTACCAGGTGCAACTCGGTAACGAGGATCTACCGCGAACGGTTCAATCCACTCCGCCAGCCACGCGTTCATCCCCTCCATTCTCCCTGCTCGGCAAGCTGCGCACGCCTGGTCTCCAGCGCCTGGCGCACGCCCCCTTCAGCCCGCCCACAGAGCTTGCGCATCGGTTCAAACATCGGCGTCCAATTCGGCATCTCTTTCCAACTCCATTCCCTCTCCTTTCTCAGTGATTTTACCCGCGAAAACCTCTCTTGGCCAGGTGCCGTTCGGTAGAGAAGTGAAGGGTGGAAATTTTCCCGCCGCGTTACCGCAGGTCAGGGTCTGAACTCCAACATCAGCCAGGGCGGCCTTCGACGACGCGACGCAGAGTGGCCTCCAACTCCGCGCCCCAGTCGCCGGGAACGATGGGGCCGCCGATGACGACGGAATCGGCCCCGAGCCGGATGGCTTCGTGCGCCTCTTCGACGGTCAGACCGCCGACGACCTGCACGGGGATTTTTACAGCGGCGCGGACTTCCTTGAGGCCATCGAGTGGTTTTTTCCACGTGTCCTGTGCGCGCTCGTCGTAGCCGAGGTGATGCACGATCCAGTCCACGCCAAGTTTCTCCGCGCGAGCCGCGGCTGCGGCTTTGTCTGACTCGAGCATGATGTCCGCCATGATTTTGACGCCAAGTTTTCGGCCGGCAATGGCGGCCTGGCGCAGGACATTTTCGTGTGAGCCGCTCATGTGGACGACGAAGTGCGCACCGGCCTGCGCCATCAATTCCACGTAATACGCGCCGCCATCGACCACCTTGGTATCCGCAACGACAAGTCGGTGCGGGAATTTTTCCCGCAGCGCCCGCACACAGGCCGTGCCTTCGCTGGCGATGAGCCCCGTGCCGGCTTCGAGCCAGTCGATGCCGGCGCGATCGGCGATGGCCGCGAGGCGAAGGGCTTCATCGATGGTGTCAACGTCGAGCGAGATTTGGGTGGAAGCAGGCATGGTTGGGGAAAGCGATCATGCTGAGACCGAGACCGCGTGGCCAGAAAAAGGCGACCGTGCCCAGCGGTCGTAAAGCTCGCGCAGACAGTCGCGGATATTCCCTTCGTGTTGCGTAAAGAGGCGATGTGCGTTCGCTTCGCATGAACCGCTGAGTTCACGCGTCAGATCTTCGAGCAGGGCAGGGGAAGAAGTCGTTTCGAGCACGGCCGGGAGGCGAGCCGGACGATGGAGAGTGATCACACAGCCCGCCGCGGCGTGCATGGCGCGATCGAGAGTGGTCCATTCGCGAGCGGAAAGTTGCTCGGCGCCATCGAGCAGGAGAAAATCCGGAGCGCGTAGCGCGGCTGCAGCCAGAACCGTTTGTTTATCGCCGGCGACGCTTTTCGCGCGGAGCGTGAGGAGACGCGGGCGAAACCCGCGAGCGACCAGGTGCGGGGTGAGTTGTTCGAGCAGGGTCGTTTTGCCGGTGCCGTGCGGGCCAACGATAGCTCCGCGCCACCCCGCTTTTTCCAGTCGGTCGAGCAGGCCCGGCCAGCCGTCGCCTGTGGGGAAGCGAAACCCCAGACGCTCGATCTGCCGCGAGCCGAAGGGGTTGTCCCGTGCCTTCACGACTTTTTTTGAAACAGTTTCTGCCAGAACGAGCCGCCCTTTAGTTGCGCGAGAGGGTCCAGATCGAGCCGCGGCAGCACCACTTCGCGTCCCTCGGGCGCGATGACGAGTTCGGTTTCGTAATCGCCGTGGCCTGAAGGGGTGGACGCTTCGAGCGACCACACCAGCGAGATGAGTTTGCCCGAAAAGCTGTAGGGCTGTTGCGGCGCCGTGAATGAAAACGCGCGCTCGCCCTGGGCTCCCGGGCTGGTGATTTCCTGAGTCGCGGCGACTGCGAAATCCTCGCTGCCTTTGCCGCGAGTGGACCAGCAGAGGCTAAGCTCGATCAGCGGTGGGGGCTCGGAAAACTGCCAGCGCACCGTGCCGGAAATTTCCTCGCCGGGGCTGTAGGCGGTGCGGTCGTCGGCAAGTGTGAGCTGGATCATAACGCGCGAGGCAGCACGGTGAAGGTGAACTCTTCGTCCACGTCCGGGTAGCGGGGGATCTCCCCGGCGACCTTGAGTTCCCACACGATCTTGTTATCCACACTTTCCCACGAATGCATGAGCGTCGGTGGCACGATGAACTGCGTCTGTCCTTCGCGAATCCGCTGGGGATCATCCGTCTCGACGATCGGGAGCCGGGCGAAGACTTCGCGGTCGGTGTAATCGCGTGTGCCGCGGCGGTAACGCGCCTCTTCGCGCCCTTCGAGGAAGATTTTCAGCCGCTGCAGGCGGGACACGGCGCCACGGAAGTTCCAGCGGACCTCCAGCGTGCCGCCGAGCGGGACTTGCTGCGAATTCACCGCGAGGGCGATGCGCGGGTTGAACAGATTCAAAAACGTCATCATGAGGAAGCCGGCCAATGCGAGCCCGATCGCGACGAAGGGGAGCATGAACAGCGACAGGAAAATCTCCGGATTGCCGCGCATCCACGACTTCACCGCCATTACCACGAAGACGCTCACGATCCCGTTCCAGAAGAGCGTGATGAAAATCGCGCCAATGAATTTGGCCATGGGCGAATGACGCGGCGTCAGCACTGCGGGCCCGCCGATGGTCGTGGATAAACTGGGAGCCGCTCCCGGCAAGGTGGGCGGGACGCCGGGCAGCGACGGAGGGGCGATTCCGCCTGCCTCACCAACGGTGCCGCTTTCGCGGATCATCTTTCGCAGGGTATTGAAGATCCCGCTCAAGCAGCCGAGAAAGATCAAGGCCGGGATGAGTGCGAGCCAGACGAACCACGGCAGGCTGCGGTCGAGCAGCGTGTCGAGTGGATCTTGCGGATTCACATAGCAGGTCGCCGCGCTGCCTGCGCGGTATCGCGCCACCGTATTTTCCTTGCCCTCGCGCCCGCTCGAAGAACCCATGAACAGGGAGACGCGATCGGAGCGAAATTCGCGTCCCCCGATCCGATAACGATAGACGATGTCCGTGCTGTAAGTGGTGCTCGAGTTTTTCCCCGAGCTATGGTGCACGCCGACGCTGCTGCTCAGGATCTCGCACGGTGTCGCGGGCCAGCTTTTCGCCGCCTGCCAGGTCAGGACCGGCGACACGCCGAAGAACCAGGTCAATGCGCCGCCAACGAGCCCGAAGACTCCCAGCACGACGAGGCTGGCGGCATGGCCGGAGGATTGTTTTGGCGTTCGTTGCCCAATGGCGGCGGGGCCTTTTTTTGAGCGCAACGTGCTAATGATGCCGCCCACCCCGATGGTGAAAAAGATTCCTGGAATCAGCAGGAAGAACGCGACCCAGACTCCCGTGCGGTTCAACACGGCTTCGGAAGGATTTTTGGGATTCACATAGCAACGGGACTCGGACCCGACCGGATGAGTCAGCAGCAACCGTTCGATCTTCGAAGTGCTCAGCGATTCCTGGATCCCGGCACTGAATTGATCGGAGGTGTAGTCGCCGCCGTTGAAGCGATAGCGGTAGCGGATGACGAAGGTTCGTCCCTTGGTGCTTTCCACCCCGGGTTCGATGCGTTGCGAATCGACGATCGTGCATGGGGTTGGCGCCCAGAAGTAAGGCTGGACTGTCCCGAGGAGCGCGTAGCCAAGACCCAGCCCCACTGCAAGGCCGACCAGGGCGAAGATCGCGAAAAACCCGATGGCGCAGCCTTTCTGCGCGGGAGTATCCAGTTGGTTTGTAGAGCGACGCAGCACGCCGAGCGTTTATGCGATCGGGTTGCGGGAGAGCGAGTGAGAAATACGTTACGAGTAGTCCACCACGACCCGCAACCGGTGTGGGGCGATGCGGAAAGTGCACGGGAGATTCCCGGCCAGTTCGCCGTCCACTTCCACGGGCACGACGTCGGGGCTGGTAATGCGCACCTCGCGGGTGTGAAAATAGTCGACGTCCTCAAACTCGGGATGCATTCCACCGGCCACCGCGCCGGTGAAATACCGCACCAGATCGAGGTGGCCGTTGTTCTTTGCGACGATCACATCGAGCAGGCCATCGTCGAGGCTCGCGTCGGTGAAGACGGCGATCGGCATGCCGTAGTATCGACCATTGCCGATCAGCACAAAGCCACCCTCACGCGTTACGCCGTCGCTTTCGACGATGAGACGCGGCGGTTTCTCCGAGGCGAGCTGCGCGGCATTGATGAGGTAGCTGAACGGGCCGAAGTTACGCTTGAATTCACTCGTTGTGCGCGCCACCACCTGGGCGTCGAAGCCCACTCCGGCGAGCTGCGCGAAATATTGGTCGTTCGCTTGTGCAAGGTCGATCTCGCGCGTCGCGCCAGCCTCGATGATTTCCCATGCTTCCTCCAGGTCGTTGGGAAGGCCGAGTTCGTTGGCAAAGACATTCATCGTCCCCACCGGCAGAATCCCGAGCGCACTTTTGCTGCCGGCGATGCCGTTGACGACTTCATTGATCGTGCCGTCGCCACCTGCTGCGACGACGATCCGATAGCCCTCTTCCGCGGCCCGTTGTGCAATGCGGCGAGCATCGCCGGGAGCGGTGGTCGGCTCGATCCGGGCGCGGGAAAACGTTCCGATCTTGTCCCAGGCCGCACGGGCACGGGTGCTGCGGGCAGCGGGGTTGATGATGATAAGGATGTCGTCGGGCAAGAGCGAAGGAACCTTCGCAGAGCTGGGACTCTGGCCTTTTCAGAAGGTGGGTATCCTCGTAGCTTCCACGTTGTGAAGCGTCTTTCCAAGGTCATTCTCATCGCATTTGCCGTCGTCCTCGTGACCGCGGTCGTCGCGGTTGTCGGGCTGCGCACCTATGTGCAGGGCGCCGCCGGGCGCGCCCGCGCTGAGGAGGCGATCAGCCGTGCGCTGAAGGTGCCGGTGAAAATCGGCGCGATCACGCTGGAGCTTCCGTCCACGCTGCGTGCCGAAAATCTAAGCACCACCGACACTGGCACGCCTGGCCAGCCGAAGATTTCCGCCAGTAAGCTTCACGGCACACTGGCCTTGGGGGCGCTGCTCTCCGGTTCATTTGAGATTCGCGGGGTGGCGCTCGATCAGCCGAATGTCGATTGGCCGCAGAACGCCGAAGGACGCTGGGAATGGCCCTCCCCCGAGAAGGTGAAGAGCGACCTCAAGAAGCTCGAGCCAAAGGTGGAGAAGGCGCCGTCGAAAAAGGCCGGTGTGCTCGTGCGCGGCGTCAAGATCACCAACGGCACGCTCGTGCTGCGCGGGAACAAGCAACAACCGGTGGTGGCCGCGAGCGGCCTGGCGGCGGAATTTTCCGAGATCAACGAACAACAATTGATCGGTGCCGTGAGCGCGGAGCGGATGGCGTGGCTGGAGATCTATGTGTTTGAAAAGATGAACACCCGAGTGAGCTACGCGCAGGATGTCCTGAAACTCGAAGATTTTGACGCCGCCGTTTTCGGCGGAGCGATCCACGGGCGTTACGAGATCGACACGAAAACGGACGGGCAACCCTTCAAGAGCAGCATCAACCTGAAGCAGGTGAATGTGGATGCGCTCGCAACCGCCGCCGGGTGGGCGCATGGCGAAGTAGCCGGCCGGCTGTCCGGCGAAGCGCAGTGGAGCGGCCTCACGAACCGGATCGAGCGAGTCCAAGGACCGGGACATCTGGCGATCGAGAATGGCAAATTCAAAAAGCTGGAGGTTTTTGAATCCGTCGCGCAACTCGTCGGGCTTGGTGAACTCGCCAATTTCCAGCCGCGCACCACCACGGCGGATTTCCAGCTTCGCGATGAGAAGGTCTTCTTCGATTCGCTCGTGCTCGCGACCGATACGCTTCGCATCAGCGCCAAGGGCGTAGCCCGTTTTGACGACAAGCTCGACCTCGAAGCGCAACTGGCCGTTCCGGAGCGGCTCATGCCCACCATCCCTGACCTCGCACGTGAGAATTTTGTGAAGATCGACGACGGCATGCGCGGGCTCGATTTCAAGATCTACGGCAAAGCGAGTTCGCCCAAAACCGACCTCGATAAACGGCTCATCGGCGGCAAGGTGCAGGACAAGATCGCCGACCTCCTCGGCAACCTCTTCGGCAGCAAGCCCGAGAAAAAGGAGGAGAAGAAAAAAGAGGACAAAAAGAAGGAGGAGAAAAAAAGGGACGCGGAGAAGCTCGCGCCCAAGCAGGAAGAAGCGAACCAATGAGAGTAATGGCTGGCTCGGCTCGTGGATTGACGTTGAAGGTGCCGCGCTCCGGCGTGCGCCCGACGATGGACATGGTCAAAGGCGCGATTTTTTCGAGCCTTCACGACCTGACTCCCGGCGCACGGGTGCTCGATCTTTTCGCTGGCAGCGGCAGCCTCGGGATCGAGGCTCTCAGCCGCGGCGCGAAGAGTGTCACTTTTGTGGAGAGTGACCGCATGGCGGTGAAGGTGCTTAAGGACAATCTCGAAAAGGCGCGCATGACCGCGGACGTGCATTCCGCGGATGTCTTCAGCTATCTCGACCGTCTGGCTGCGCCCGGCTCATTCGATCTCATCCTCGCCGACCCGCCTTACGCCAAAGCGCCCGGCGAGCGCGATTTCGGTGCAGAGCTCCTTGGCTGCGAATCCCTCCGGCGCGCCCTGGCACCCGACGGGATTTTCGTCCTCGAACACCTCCCCGACGCCTCGCTGAACGTGCCCAAGGTCTTTGATTGCTTCCGGGACAAACGCTACGGCGCCACCGCCGTCGCCTTCTTCCGGTTCGCGGCGGAGTAAAGTGTGAGCGCGAAGGCAAAAGCATTGTCGCAGGAGCTTATGGTGTGCGCAATTCTGGGTGCGCCAATTTTTGCCGCCCCTCAACTCGGCTCGCTGCTCTCAGTCATCCGGCGCAGCTCTTCGAGCAGAGATTGTTGCCGATCCGCGTCGCTGGCCCATTGAAGAATGTGCGACTTGGTATCGTCGAGCCCCATTGTCTCTGGCGGACGTTGCCCGACCGGAATAGCCAGCAGGAAAGTCAACTCCATGCACTGCTGCCTTTCCCGGATGGTCTTAAACCGCTCGATGATTTCCCTGCGCCGGTCCGCCGCCGGTTTTGCCGCCTCGGTTGCGGGCGGTCGGTTGGCACGCATTTCGCGAGGGGTGAAGCTGGCATGGGATTCGGCTTCGGGGTCGAGCAGACACCCGTGTGCCGGCAGTTGCTCGTCGCGCTTGCCTGCGACCGTCCGCTTGGGGCCATAAAGGGCGCGTTGCTCAGGCCGAAGATTCTCGTAGGTGGCAAGATCCACCAGCAGTTCTCCGGGCCGTGCTTTGGCTTCCAGGCGCACTGCATAAGCGATCGTCGTTCCAGCGATGTCGAAGCCTCCGCCGGGCCGTGGAATCATCATGATTTCGCCCGTGGCTGCGCCGATGCGGAAGACGCGCTTGCTCAGCGCCGTTTGACGCGTGCGATTGTGCTTCGCGGTAACCTGCTGCACCGCCGCTGCGAAATCGTGTGCTGTCGCTGGCTCCTCGAAAACGAGGATCGCCCCGTCGCCTGTCGTCACCATGACCGCAGTTTCGCGAGTTGCGCCCACCGCCTCGAGCCCGCAGTCCACGAAGCCCTGAATCTGCGCGTTGACTTGTGCCACCGTGGTCACGTCCACATTTTCTTCGAGACTAGCGCTAATAGTGCTGTAGCCGATGAGATCCAGTTCAACGACGGTCTTGCGAGTTTTCAGTTCGCTTGGCAGCAGGATTTTCGCAGGCAGGTCGGGGTTCGAGGAAGACGCAGGGGCGACCTCATCCGGCGCCGATGCAGTGGGGAGAGTTGTCGCGCTTGAAGGTTCAGCCGAGCCCGCGCTGGGGGTAAGCAGGTTTTCCGTCGGATCCCTCGCGGCTGCCATTTCGTCGAGAAACCGATCCACTCCGATATGGTCGGGGTTCTCGGTCGGCTCCAGTTCGTAGAGGATGGAGCGAATATCGTAATCTGAAAGCAACTCGATGCTGCGGTTGCGGTTGGCGGGGGTGTCTGGAAGGAGGGCGTAAGCGACGGGAAGATGTTTTTTGAAAATTTTGTGCAGTTTCCTGCGGAGATTGAGAATGGATGGCTCGAGCGAGCAGCCTATAAAGATCGTGTTGAACGCCATCATCACCGTGTTCAGGAAAGGATGGATCGTTTTGATCCGGCCTCCGTTCAAATAGGCCTGCACGTAGTCATCGCGCGTGAGCACGAGTTGAGTGTGCCAGCCGGAGCTGTGGAGGCGGACGAGAAACCGCTCGCCGCGGGCGAGCACAAAGCCCAGATGTGCTTCGTCGCCACTGAGCACCCATTCGAAAGCCGTGGCCGGAATGAGGTCGTCGAAGTTTGTGGTGATGACTCCAGCGAGCGGAGTGCGGATCAGGGCGTCGATCCTAGCCTGCATGCGCAAGCGCGCCGGATCGGAATGGGTGGGGCGATCCATGCACTTCTGCCGAGAAAACTGGTCGCGCATGAAACTGGAGATCTCTTCCGCAGCGAGAATCTCCTTGAGTAGGCCTGCGGCCGTCGGGAGGTCGTCGCGGTCGATGGCGGCTTGGCTGTCGGCGAGCTTCGGACTCCATGACTCCACGGTATCCCGGGCGTGCTGATGTAGTCGGCGGAGGAGTTGGGTCCAGTTTGGCATCCCGCACGGCATGGAAAATCCCGCGCCGACAAAGGCTACGCAGCGCCCCTTGTGGATCAACTGCCGGAGTGGCTTGGGAAGCAGCCGGGGGGAAGGGGTATCAGCCATGCTGCCTTGCTCGGATGGCTGCCAGCACCTGCCTGGCGACCGGCGCCAGCGCAGGATCACGACCGGCTTCCTCGATTTGGGCTTTGATCCGATCAAGAGCCTTCTGCTCGTCGGAATTCCAAGGTTTGCCCCCTTGGATTTCCGGCTCCTGGAGCAGGAGCCCGATTGATTCTGCCATGGCTTTGAGGCCATCCTTCGCCACTGCACTTCCCCCCAGTTGCATAGCGCGCTGGCAGATAAAGGCGAGCAAGCGGCTGCACAACATCAGAAGCACACAGCCTCGGCCGATGTGGCACCCTTCGGATCGCAACAACTCGGTCTCCCGCATTCCCAGTGCCGTTGCGACGCCTTTTACGTTGCGGTGGTCAGCTTCGCCGTCGCCCCGGGAGACGCAAAGCACGGTGGGAAGACCGAGGTCCCGATTTTGCAGTCGAACATGGAATTGCTGATGCCTTCCACCCTCGTGAAGCTCGAATTTGAGCTTCCGGGTGCCGAGATAATTGCGCAGGTCCTGAAGCGACAACGGCATGGTTGCGAGGGGGGCACTTGTGGCTTGAGAGGGCTAGACGGGTTCGATAAACTGACGGAGCATTTTTTGGACGTGTGCCGCGTAACCCGCCGCCGTGCCTTTTTGTGTGGCATCGAAGTCTGCTTCCTCGGCGATCAGCTTCGCCAACGCTTCAATCGCGTCAGCCGTATCGGCGCCTTCGCCGTCAGTGATCAGGCCGATCTGGATGGCACTGGCCCGGTAAAGATCGCCGTCCTTCACGCATAGCACCTCGATTGGCTTTTTGACCCGGAACCCCGGCACTTCGAGCAGGTAAGTCAGCCGGGCCATGGGCAATCGTCGCATCGCTTCGAAAATTTCGACCTCGTCCACGAGATTCCGCGTATCGATGCCGTTCGCCTCCATGTTTTCGCGCACCATCTGGTTCGTCTTGACCGTCTTTGCCAAGCAGGCCCGCTCGACCGTCTCCCAAGGCTTGCGCGGTTGTGTGCTCCCAAGTTTTGGGAAAAATTCCTCCACGCGGAGGCGCTTTTCGTCGCATTCGTTCTTGATTCGCTCCTCTTCGGCGTCCACCGACAGGACGTATTGAGGGATGTCTGGCCGAAACTTTTTGGAAATCTCGAGGATATCGATTCCGCTCACGAGATGGCCCGCCTGGGTTCCCGGCGTGAAATTAAGGTCGGTGATCAAGGCATCGATCTTCACGCTCTTGTCTCGCAGGAAACTGTTCGCGTCTTTTAGATTATTGGCGACAAGCACTCCCATGGAGGTGTCCTCGATGAAGCCCGTCTTCATTCGGTTGATCACCGCAGGATCGTCGTCGATTACTAAAGCTACCGGGGCATAGGTTCTATTCATGGCTTCATCGGTGTGGGAGGTTACCTGGAATCCGAATCTCAAAATGTGCGCCTTCTCGTCTCAGCAGATCCAGTTCGGCGTTGTAATAATTGGAAAGCACACTTCGGGAGATTGGCAAGCCTGTTCCACTGCCTTTGCCCTCGGGCTTGGAAGTTTTCCCGATTTCGAAAATGGCTTTCGGGTCGGGAAAGACGCGTTGATTGATACCCGGCCCTTCGTCCCAGAACTGCACCATGATCCGCCGTTGGCTCCCTTGGATTTCTTCCCGGACCAGCACTTGAATCGTGTTCTTGCGCGGATGCTTGAGTTCCTTTTGCGCATCGATCGAATTGATCACGAGGTTGAAGACGGCTTGTTGAAAGAGTCCCTTGGCGCCAAAGCAGTTCGTGTTTCCCGTGGAGGTGACGCTCATGTCCATGTTGTTGCGTTCCAGCGCGGAGATCAGGGTGTTTCGCACCTCCACGAACGCCGTCGCCACATCGAAAACGATGGGCTTCTCATCGACCCGTGTGGTCGTCGCCCGGATCTTTCCGAGTTCGAGTTCCATGGCTTCGCACGCGGTGAGCAAGTGTCCGTAATCGGTGTCGATGGCATCGGGGCCACGCTTGTCGCGCAATGCCTTGACACATGTCCGCTTGAGGATCTTCGCCGCCTCGGTCGTATGGATCGCCTTATGGCCGAGATCGTGCGCCAGCAGCGCCACGATTTCCGCCCGTGCCTGCATCCCGAATTGCATTCGCAGCATCAAGTTCAGGTGTTCGAGTTCCTGAGTATGCTGAAGTAGGGCGATATCGTCGGCTACCCGTTCGCTGTAGCTGCGGAAGAGATGGATATCCCGCAGCGAAAATGCGTGCGGGCGGTGGTGGAAGATGGAGAGCGTGCCGAGTTTGGCCGGCAGCGCGGGGTGGGCGGTGGGCAGTTCGTTGTTTTCGCTCGCGTTTGCCCGCACCTGCCCGATGTCCGATTGCAGCCGCATGACCATGTAAGAACCGACGCCGGCGCGATTCAGTTCCGCCTCGTCGATTTCGGTGATCGACACGCCGAAGGCGCGATCCGCGTTCTCTCGCCCGATCGTGCGGGCCGTGCCATAGTGCTCCGCCGAATCGAAGACCGCTCGGCAGATGCGCTCCGCCACCGACCCCTCCTTGCCGGGTTCGTGACGAGCATCTCCCTTAAGGGACTCGACCGTGAGCTTGTCCTCATTCGCATCATACAACCGGAGCACAGCTCCATCCGAGGCGAACCCGAGTGTCGCAAAGTCGGTAATCTGATCGTAGAGTTCCTGCTTCGTGGGCTGGCCGATTTTTCTGAAGACAAAAGGCGCGCCGAGCGCCTGCACCCGCACGGAGAAGATCGCCTCCGCGACGTTGCGCGTCAGGATTGGCTCCGCCTCGCTGATCGCTTTCTCCACGTGGTCGAAAAAATAGCCCGGTTCCATGGAGTGCAACCACAGCAGGCCGATGTATTCTCCGTGGCCGATGAGCTTGATGACCAGTTGATGTCCGAACGAGCGGGTGATGTCCGCGGGAAACGGCGAAAGTGCCACCTCGGTAGCGATGCTGATGGCTTGCGCCCCCGTGAGTTCATGAAAGGCATCGGCATCGCTCCGGGGAATCTCATGGGCGCTGCCCGCCAGCGTGGCGGGCAAGACTGCCATCGGAGTCAGCTTGCCACTGCTGAAGCCCGCCAGAGCGATGCACCCTCCGCAGATTCCTGAAAACTCTTCGATGAAAATCGTGAGTAAGCGCAAGGCATACCGGCGAAAGACCACGTGGTCGGGACTTAACTCGTTGAGGTCCGAGGCGACCCAGTCCTCCTCTGCGTTGAGAAGAACGAGCCGTTTGGTGAGCGAATCCATGGACTTGGGGAGTTACAGACTAATGCCGACTCCGCAGAACGCAACCCATGCTTTTGAACCAGCGGCACCGGACGCCCGATAAACGACTTTCTGGCTGCGGCGAGGAGGGGCGACCGCACCCGGGGCTCGCTTTTTGTGTGGCATCCAAAGTGATATCGAACGTTGCACGCCGTGATACCGCAAAGGCAAGCGGAAATTTTTGCGGATTGCGCGTTGGATGCAACGCTCGTTTCCTTCACGTCGCATGATTACCGCGATTTCCGCAGAAGCCTGCCGCTCGCTACGCATCTACAATCTCTTTTTCCCGATCGCCTTCCTTCTCCTGCTGCCGGGGTTCCTTCTGCGCATGTTCCGGCGCGGCGGTCACCAGGAAAAATTTGGTCAGCGCCTCGCGCGATTTGCAGAGGCCGATCTCGCCCGCTTGCGCTCGCGTGAATGGCTATGGATTCACTCCATCAGCGTGGGAGAAACCTTCGTCGCCTTGAAGCTCGCGCGCGCCCTGCACGCTATCGATCCAAAAGTGGGGATGGTGTTGTCGGTGACGACCTCCACCGGCTTCGCCGAAGCGCGCAAAGCCGCGAGCGACTGGCTGGAGGTCATCTACAATCCACTCGATCTGCCTTCCATCGTTCGTCGCACCCTCAGGGTGGTGCGACCGCGGCATCTCGTTTTCATCGAAGCCATGTGGCCGAACCTCCTTGCCGAAGCCGTTCGAGCCGGAGTGCCGACCTCCATCGTCCCCCGGGTCTCGCCCCGCTCGGAGCGCCGCTACCGCCGTTTCCGTGCTCTCACCGGCCCCCTTTTCCGGCTCTTCGATCAGATTTTCGTCTCCGAGTCGCTCGATATCGATCGTTGGAAATCGCTCGGCGTGGATCGCGTGCACGTCATCTGCACCGGTAGCATCAAGTTCGACCAGGCCGGCAGTAAGCTCACGCGGCAGGAGGAGTTTCGCGCCCTTCTCCAATCGCTTGGCGTTCCCCTTTCCGCCCCCATTGTCGTCGCCGGCAGCACGTGGGCCCCAGAGGAAATGGCGCTGGCCCGAGTTCTTCCCGAACTGCGCCGCGAACATCCCGGCCTCTTCCTCATTCTCGTTCCCCGGCACGTCGAGCGCGCCAACGACATCCTCCAGCAACTCGCTCCCCTGAACCTCCGCATCGCTCGTCGCACCCAGCCTCCCGCCGCGGGTGGCTCCCCCCCCGACATCCTCCTCGTGGATGTGACCGGCGAACTCCGCGAATGGTATGGCCTCGCCACCGTCGTCTTCATCGGGAAGAGCCTGCCTGGAGTTGCCGAGGTCGGAGGCCAGAACCCCGCCGAGCCCGCCATGCTCGAACGCCCCGTTATTTTCGGACCCCACATGGAAAACTTCGCCGTTCTGACTTCCCAGCTCCTGCAAGCCGAGGCCGTTACCCAGGTCGAAAACGCCGAAACCCTGCCCTTCGCCCTCTCCACGCTCCTCAGCGACCCTGGCTTACGCACCGCCAAGGCCGGCCGCGCCAAAGCCGCTCTCGAAGCCCATGTCGGAGCGACCGCCCGGACGGCCCATTTGATTCTCAACGCTATTCGTTCGGGATTATGCCCTTGGCAAAACACGCGGCATGACCGTTGCTAGGCGCGGAGGGAGACGATTATGAGGCAGTTCAAAAAGACACCAGACGATCTGACGCTCGTTCAGATTCTCGAATACTTCAGCACCGACGAAAAGGCGCGTGAGCACTTGGAGAGCATCCGCTGGCCGCAAGGTCCGGTCTGTCCGCGTTGCGGCGGAAATGACCCGGAGCGCGTTTATCGGATGCAATGCAAGAGCACCCGGCCCGGTGTCCACAACTGCAAAGATTGCCGACGACAATTCACAGTCACGACTGACAGCGTTTTCGAGTCCACCCATATCCCGCTCCGCAAGTGGCTGGTGGCTTGGTATCTGATCTGCACGAGCAAGAAAGGCGTGAGCGCCCTACAGCTTCAGCGGATGCTCGACCTTGGCAGCTACAAGAGCGCGCTCTTCATGGCGCATCGCATCCGGTTCGCGATGGATAATCCAGCGTTCAACGCGCCCATGATGGGAGGGCGTGAAAAACCCGTGGAGTGTGACGAAACCTTTGTTGGCTCAAAGCCGCGCCCATACACCGCCAAGGATGGCACGATCAAAACGAAGGTCTTTCCGAAGACCGTTGTCGGCGTGCTCGTCCAGCGCGGAGGAGAGGCGCGCTACCAAGTCTTGCAGGACGTGACCGCTGGCACGCTGCAAAACTTTGTTCGCCAAAATGTGACCGTAACCAGCGCGGTGTGCACCGATGAACACTTGGGGTATCGCAACCTGCGGGGCAAATACGATCACCACGCCGTGAAGCACAGCGCGAAGGAATACGCGCGCCCGGTGTCGGACACTTTCACCGCGCACTGCAACACCGCCGAAAGCTGCTTCAGCCTGCTAAAGCGCGGGATCGTCGGCACCTTCCACAAGGTGAGCGCGCATCATTTGCCGCTCTATTGCGCGGAGTTCTCGCACCGCTGGACGCACCGCAAAGCATCCGACGGAGAACGCACCGTTTCCGCGCTCAAAATGGCGCCGGGGAAGAGGCTCTACTATCGCGCGATGGTGAAGAAAAAGAGCGCCATGACGGAGGGAAAGGAGCCGCAAGAGTAAGCTTTACTTTCCGGAAACGAGGGCGAAGCTTTCGCCCCAAATCATGCAAACGCTCCATTCCAGAATCAAAGCTGAATCCGAGCTAATCGCAGAGTCTAGCGAGCGCGTTCCTTATGTCTTCGTTTCTGTCGGGTGTCGCCGCGATGGAATCCCAGAGGGCGCCCCTATCGCTAATGCGCCCGGTTGGGCGCCCCTTCAAGATTCCAGCAACGGCGAAGGCCGCCCTTCCCCACAGTCCAATCTGGCTTTGGAAACGGCTGAATAGCCAACGCCCAAACTGCGAAGTGGATTCCCATTCCAGAAGGGATGGAGGTGGATAGAACCTTTTTTTAGAGTGATACCACGCGAGGTAGGTTTCGCGCTGACGTGATAAACGGCTTGTAAAGGTGGCACGCGAAGGCTGCTCGTCTCCGCCCCAAACGCACAATTCACGATGCGGAATTGTGGCAATTCCGTTGAATGGTCCAATCGTGACAGAGGAATCGAAAGCCGTCCCCCGTTCCTCCATGAGCAAAAAGAAATGAGGGTTCACATCCATTATTTCCAAGGACGTTCGCTGGCCGAGCATTACAGCCCCTTCACAGAATTGGGGACGACCACCAGCCAGAGCGAACGCCAAGGAAGCAATCACGGCGTGCTCTTGGCAACACCAACCGGGGTCTAGTCTTCCATCATCCAACGTCCCGGGATCGGCTTGAATTAAGGCGCGAAGGAATTTGATAGCGGCTGCTTCGTTCATTGCATTGCGGACCAAAAAAAACGTGCGAGAATGAAGCCAGCGCCGGGGATCGGACCCGGTTCTCCCGCTTCCAAAGCGGGTGTTTTAACCTTCCGTAAACTACGCTGGCGAAAGTCAGAGTGGCTACCGGCCCCGTTAGAGATTCTGCCAAGAATATAGCTCTAACGGGGCCGTTCTTTTCCCCGGCATCTGAGGCGTAGCCGTGCCCCTCAGTGCCGCGCTGTTCTCGTTTTCATAGGTAAATGGATCATGCGGCGGAAGTCTGCAAAGTCTTGGCGGCGCGCACCAGCTTCGCGCCCTTTTCGTCCGTGCTCGTCGCCACCTTGCCCCGCGCGGCGAGCCGTCCGACAGCTTGGTGGATCGCGATGGTGAAGTTGCGTGAAGTGACAGGGAACCCGTTGTTCTGCAATTCCTGCCGAATATCGACAATGCGCATTGGCTCCTCAGTGCGGGCCAGAAGGTCCAGCACCGCATCATTGAGCGTGAAGTGACGATAGCGCCCCATCTGCGCGAAGTCTGGGTGCGAGATCGTGGCGCCTGGTTTCATATTCTCAACCAGCTCGGTGAGCACCTTCACCCGTTCCTTTAGGCAGGACACCTTGCTCTTCACGGCCTCAAGCTCACGCATGGCAGCGCCTAAATCCTGAATGGCATCGGCGCGGAAGCGTTCGACGGTGGCAACTGGGTCTTCGGTTGGTTTGCTCATGGTGACTAACGAAACGACTTCGTTTTCTCAGTGATGCACTATCAGTTCTACTAAATGAGACCCATTTCACGATTCCGCAAGTTCCCCTTCAAACTTTTTTCAGCCGTGCTAAAATGCTTTCCATGCCACGACCAAAGCCCCTCAAACTCCCGATGGATTTTGACGAAGCGTTGCGCCGCGCGATGCAGGTGAAGCCCGCGAAGGCTGATAAATCCAAGGGTTCGCGGGCGGTGAAGAAAAAGAAGCCCTAGCGGCTGGCACAGAAAATCAGTCGCGCCGTTGCGTTAAACGGTGGCTGTTTTGGCAACGGCATAATCCCGTATTCGTTGAGAAACCACTTGCGCACCCGCCCACTCTCCCTACTTTCCGCGCCCGCTCATTGAGACCCTATCGTCCAGTGGTCTAGGACACCGCCCTTTCACGGCGGTAACACGGGTTCGAATCCCGTTAGGGTCGCCAACAACGCCAACGACTTACGTCGCTTCCGTTGACAGGCATGAAGAAAGCATGAAAAAACCATGCGCTTCGCCCCCCGGAAATCGAGCCAAAATTCGCACGATCAAGGCAGGGTCCGTGCACCTCAAAATCTACACGGGCACCCTTAAGAAGCGCCCCATCTTCACCGTCTATTGGCGCGTCGGGGAGAAACCGTTTCGCAAGCTCTTCGCCGACCCGATCAAGGCCGAGGACTTCGCCAAGGCGCAGGCCGAACAGCTCGCCGCCGGGCAGGTCCATGCACCGGCCATCTCGATCACCGATGCGCAGACCTTCCGCGAAGCGCAGCGTCGGCTCGGTCCTGTGGATGTGCCGCTGCATGTCGTTGCCGGCGAATACGCCGACCTCATGCAGCAGCTCGGGGAGAACGGGACGGTGCGCCAGGCGATCGAGTTCTTCCTCCACAATGCGGTGCGCCCGGATTTGATCCGCACCGTGTCGCAGGTGGTCGAGGAATTCATCGAGACGAAGACCGCTGATGGCCTGAGCCAGGTCT
>JBGAGV010000047.1:0-11552 GCA_044226525.1 Chthoniobacteraceae bacterium
TCGAAAACTTCTTTCAGCGCGCCAAAGCCATGCGCCGCTTCGCCACTCGCTACGAAAAAACCTCCACCTGTTTTTTCGCCGTCGCTTGCCTGACCGCAGTCCTCGACTGGCTCAAACCATTTTGAAGACACGCCCTAAGGGACAAACGTGCTCTTCAAATCCACTTCCGGGGCGCACCGGAGTGAGAACTCCGACGCCATCGCGCTCAACGACTCGCGACGCGCTCTACTTCGTCCGCCGCAACGCGATCACGGCCACATCGTCGTCGGTCGCACCACCGTCCGAATGAGAACCGACGCGACGGAGGATCTCCTCCACGGGATCGGGGCCGAGCGGCCCCTCCCCGACCACTTGCTCGATGATCAAATGCGTGAGGCGCTCCCCATCGCGACCTTTCATCCCGTAAAGCCCATCGGTGTAGAGCAGCGCAATGTCGCCGTCTTCGAGGATAGTCATCGACTCGTCGAGCGAGAGACGGTTGCCAAGGCCTAGGATCGTCCGCTCCGGTCGATGCGTCTCGACCTTCCCATCTTTCCGCAGCACCAGAATCGGCGGATGACCGGCACTGGAAAGCGTCATGGTTCCATCGCTCGCGACCACCGCGCAGGAAGCGGTCATGAAAACGCTGCCACCCAGCACACGCAGGAATTCCTGATTCACACTGGTCAGAATTTCGGCGGGCGAATTCGTGGTCTCGGCAGCCTTGCTAAAAAGGTGTGCGGTCAGCGCCGTGGTCAGCGCCGCCGCCGCGCCGTGGCCGGTGCTGTCGGACATCCAAAACAGCCAGTTGCCGTTGCCGAGTTGTTCCCAGCCATATATATCGCCGCCTACTTGGATGAGCGGCGCATAGTGCGAATGGACCTCCCAACCAGAAAAAATCAGCGGTGCATCGGGCACCAGCGCGCGTTGCGTGGCCTGCGCGGAAGCCAGGTCGGCCTCCTGCACCGTGCGCCACTCCTCGAGCTGGCGCGCATAAGCTCGAAGGCGGAGCTGTGTCTGAATGCGCGCCTGCAATACGGCGCGACTGACCGGCTTCGTGACAAAATCGTTCGCGCCCGCTTCGAGACAGCGAATCTCTTCCGCTTCGCCGGAATGCGCCGTGAGCATGATGACGGGCAGTTCCTTCACCGCCGTCTCTTCGGAACCCCGGATGTGTCCGCAGATCTCCGCCCCGTTCATGTCGGGCAATTCGAAGTCGAGCACAACCGCATCGGGCCGCGATTTGGCGATGAGTTCGATCGCCTCCTGCCCGCTGACCGCCGTGTGCACGTTGAAACCCGCAGAAGTTAATCCGATCGAGAGCAGACGCAGGGCGGCTGCATCATCATCAACGATGAGGATACGGGGTGCGTTTTTAGACCCCGGCGCGGCGGTCTGCGTGTCGGCGGAAGCGGCATGAGAGTGAAGCGAAACCATTCACTCGGCACTTCGGCACAGCTCGGGAGATTGGCCGTAACGCTTTTGGGAGCAGGCGAGGATTTTTATCAACGACCCGCCTTCGGCAGATACATCCGCATCGCGATGGGCAGGCGATCCTTTTCGCGCCGCCAGCCATAGCTCGACGCCCGAAGCCATGGATTTCCTACTCTTCCTCACCATCATCGGCCTCTGCTTCGCCGCGCTTCGCTTTTAAGGCCTCCGGCCTTTGCCACGGTGGGGCTTCCCAAGGCTCGCCGGCTGTGCCAGCGTTGCGCTCATGAACTCCCGCCGTTCCTTCCTCCGCTCCACTGGCGTTGCCGCAGCCACCGCTGCTCTCGCTCCTCGTCTTCAGGCCGCCGAAGCGGCGCTCAAAGGCCGCATCAATCACAGCGTGTGCAAATGGTGCTACCCCAAGATCGCCCTCGAAGATCTTTGCGCGGCGGGCAAGGAGATGGGGCTGCAATCGATCGAGCTGCTTCAACCTGCCGATTTTGCGACCCTGAAAAAGCACGGCCTCTCCTGCGCGATGACGAGCAATCCGAGCATCAAGGGACCGGATGGCAAAGACCTCGGCGCCATTCCGCGCGCGTTCAATCGCGTCGAACATCACGACCTGCTCGCCCAGGCGTATGAGCCGCAGATCAACGCCGTGGCCGATGCCGGCTTCAAAAACCTCATCTGCTTCTCCGGGAATCGCGACGGCCTGGACGACGAGACAGGCCTCAAAAATTGCGCCGCCGGACTGAAGAAGATCCTCCCGCTCGCGGAAAAACGCGGCGTCATCCTCTGCATGGAGCTGCTGAACAGCCGCGTGAATCATCCCGATTACATGTGCGACCACAGTGCCTGGGGCGTCGAACTGGTGAAGACGATCGGCTCGCCGAATTTCAAGCTCCTCTACGACATCTATCACATGCAGATCATGGAAGGCGACGTCATCGCCACCATCCGCAAGCAGCACAAATCGTTCGGCCACTACCACACGGGCGGTGTGCCCGGCCGGCATGAGATCGATGAGACGCAGGAGCTCCAATACCCCGCCATTATGCGCGCCATTGCGGAGACGGGCTTCAAAGGCCACGTTGCGCAGGAGTTCATCCCCGCCAAGCCGGACGCCATCGCTTCCCTGCGGCAGGCCGTCGGCATTTGCGACATTTGAGACCAAAGACGCCAGAGACCTGCCCGGTATGCGGCGAGGACGTTCCTCGCGGCGCACTTGCCTGCCCCGAATGTGGGGCGGATCACAACTCGGGCTGGCGGGAAGACGCCGACTCGATCGATGCGGAAGGCGACGGCGAATTCGACTACGACGAATACGTCGAACGCGAATTCGGCAATTCCCCCAAGCCAGCCGGCATGAAACCGATCTGGTGGATCACTGCCATCGTGCTCCTCGCGGCGTTCATCGCGTTTTACGCACTCGCGAAACACTGAGCCAACCGCACTCGGCTCCGGAGAGCCGAGCTACGTCAAAAAACCCGCGGCTCGCCTTCCGGGACGATCACGACACGATCCTCGATGCCGTGATGCCGCGCACAGGCGCGCAGGCGGTCCACCGGCTCGTGCAGCGGTTCGTAGCTCAGCCGGAAACTGCCATAGTGCATCGGCACCATCCAGCGTGCGCCGAGTTCATGAAATGCCTGCACCGCTTCCTCCGGATTCATGTGCACTTCACGCCCGCTCGGCGGGTCGTAAGCGCCGATCGGCAGCAGTGCGACGTCGATCTTATGCCGCATCCCGATTTCCCGAAAGCCATCGAAATACGCCGTGTCGCCGCAGTGAAAAATCGTTCGCCCCGCTGCTTCGACGATGAACCCGCCAAAGCCGCGATGCGAGTCGTGCAACATCCGCGCGCCCCAATGATGGCACGGCGTGAGCGTAATCTTCAACGGACCATGCTCGAAGTTCTCCCAGTAGTGCAGCTCATGCACGCTGCGAAAGCCAAGATCGTGCACGAGATTCCCCACCTCGAATGGCACCACGATCGGCTGGTCCGCCGCCACATTGCGCAGCGTCTTGCGGTCGAGATGATCGAAATGCGCATGCGTCACCAGCACGAGATCGATGTTCGGCAGATCATGCAGATGCATCCCCGGATGGCGCACCCGTTTGATGACCTTGAGCCACTTCGCCCAATTTGGATCGATGAGCAGGCTCTGCCCACAGACTTGCAGGAGAAATGAAGCATGCCCGATCCACGTCACCCCGATGTCCCCGTCTTTCAGCTCGGGAAACTCCGGCACCTGATGTTTGCCCGCCCGCTTCGTGAACAGCGAAGGGATCAGCACCTCCGTAAAAAAGTTTCGTTTGTGCCAGCCGTTGGCCGGCTTGAGCCCTACTTTCTTGGCCTCCCCGGTTTTGGGTCGTGGCCGCTCCGGATGTTTCGGAGCGTGGGCGGACTTTTTGATTTGCGCCTTGGGTTTCCCGAGTCGTTCAAAAGGGTTGAGCACAGCGAGACTTTGGTAGGTTCGGCCAGGAGCCGCAGGGAGACTTTTCGCCTCCCGGGGCACCGACTGTCCATCGCAATTTTTCTGCCACACGGCTGTCTCGAATTCCGGGACTACCTGATTTTGCTCTTCCGTTTACGAAGCGACGCCCGTCCAAAGCAGCCCGCTCCTTGACTTCACCGCGCCCGCCCCTCACCCTCGCCGTCCTTTTTCACACGCTTTCCGACCTATGACACTCGATACCACCGCTCTCTCTCGCGCCGCCAATGAAGCCCGCGGCCTCGCCATGGACGCCGTCCACGCCTGCTCTTCCGGCCACCTCGGCCTGCCTCTCGGCTGTGCGGAAATCGGCGCGGTGCTTTTCGGACACGCGCTCCGCTTCAATCCCGAGCAGCCGAAGTGGATCAACCGCGACCGCTTCATCCTCAGCGCCGGCCATGGCTCGATGTTCCTCTACGGCTGGCTGCATCTCGCCGGCTACCCACTGGTGACACTCGATCAGGTGAAGAAATTCCGCGCGATGGGCAGCCACACGCCGGGTCACCCGGAGCAGTTTGAAACCGAAGGCGTGGAAGCCACGACCGGCCCGCTCGGCCAGGGCGTGAGCAATGCGGTCGGCTTTGCCATGTCGCAGAAGATGGCCGCCGCTCGCTTCAACACCGACGACTACAAGATTTTCGACAACCACATCGTCTGCCTCGCCGGCGACGGCTGCTTGCAGGAAGGCGTGGCGCTCGAAGCGATCAGCTTCGCCGCGCACTACCAGCTCGATAATCTCGTCCTCATCTACGATTCGAACGACGTGACGCTCGACGCCATGGCGGACAAGACCCAGAGCGAAGACACCGCCGCGAAGTTCACTGCGATCGGCTGGGACGTGCAGACCGTGGACGGCCACGATCTCGCCGCCTTCCTCAGCGCCTTCGACCAGGCGAAAGCCAACACCGGCAAGCCGCAGCTCATCATCGCGAAGACACTCATCGGCAAAGGCATCGCCGAAGTCGCCGGCACCGCGAAAGCTCACGGCGAAGGCGGTGCGAAATTCATCGACGCCGCGCGCAAGGGCCTCGGCCTGCCGGAAGGCGAACACTTCTATGTGTCACCGGAAACCCGCGCCTACTTCGAAGCGCGCAAGCAGAAGCTCGTCGATGCCTACGAAGAGTGGAACGATAAGTTCCAGCTCTGGCAGGCCGCGCACCCGGTCCGCGACAAGGAACTCACCGACGCCCTCGAGGACAAACTGCCCGCCGATCTCTTCAGCCTCATCCCCGCCTTCCCCGCCGACGCGAAACTCGCCACCCGCAAGGCCGGCAGCGATGTGCTCCAGCCCCTCGCGCAGGCGATCCCGACGCTCATCGGCGGCAGCGCCGACCTCTACGGCTCCACGCTGAATTACATCAACTGCGACAAGGATTTTAACGTCCAGAATCCCGCGGGCCGCAACATCCGCTTCGGCATCCGCGAGCACGCCATGGCCGGCATCGCCAACGGCTTCGCCTACGACGGCATCTTCCGCCCGAGCGTCGCGACCTTCCTCGTCTTCGCCGACTATTCGCGTCCGTCCATGCGTCTCGCCGCGCTCTCGCGCCTGCCCGTCATCTACATCTACACGCACGATTCCGTCGGCGTCGGTGAAGACGGCCCCACCCACCAGCCGGTCGAGACCGTCGCCGGCCTGCGCGTCATCCCGAATCTCGATGTCATCCGCCCGGCCGATCCGGAAGAGACGGCCGGCGCGTTCGTCGCGGCCCTGCAAAAAGTCACCGGCCCGACGCTCATCGCGCTCAGCCGCCAGGTCGTTCCGATCCTCAATGAAATCCCCGTCGAGACGCGCCGTCAGGGCGTGCTCAAGGGCGGCTACATTGCCGTGAAAGAGACCGGCGCGCTGAAGACCATCCTCCTGAGCTGCGGCAGCGAACTCCAACACGCCATCGTCGCCGCCAAGGCGCTCGGGGAAGGCGTGCGCGTGGTCAGCGTCCCGTGCTTTGAGCGTTTCGACGCCCAGCCGCAGGCCTACAAGGACGAAGTGCTCCCGCCGAGCTGCCGCCAGCGCGTGGCGATCGAAGCCGGCGTCAGCGCTTCCTGGCACAAATACGTCGGCCTCGACGGCAAGATCGTCGCGATCGACCGCTTCGGCCTCAGCGCCCCCGGCAACAAGGTCATGGAAAAGCTCGGCATCACCGCACAAAGCGTGGTCGATGCAGCGAAATCGTTGAGCTGATTTCAGGGTTTGCACTGAAACGGCGCTGCCTTAGTCTCGCGGGTCTCGACCGGTCGCCATGTGGCGGCTCGCCGACGTGAATTCCGCCGCACCCCTGTGAAAGTGCGCGGCGGGCTCCCTCCTCCCGCGATGAAACGCCGTTCCCACTTTTTCCCAGCTGCAGCGTTGTGGCTGCTGCCGTTCTTCGCACCTGCGCAGGTTCCCCAGTCGCAAACGCTGCAGTATGTCATTACGGATCTGGGCACTTTTCCCGGCGGAACCGACAGCCGCGCCTACGGCATCAACGACCTCGGGCAGGTTACAGGACGCGCCACGCGCGCCGACGGCTCGTCTCGCGCCTTCATCTACCCGGATGCGAATGGCGGGCTGAAGGACATCGGCACCAACGGGAGCGTCGGCTACTCGATCAATAATTTCGGCCAGATCGCCGCGAGCGATGGGAGTGTCACCGGGGCTTATCGATACTCCGGCGGTGTGCTGTCGGATCTAGGGCAACCGCTCGGCGGGCATTGCGGAAATCAAAGCTACGGGATCAACTACTATGGCACAGTCGTCGGCTACGCCGGGCGCACGCTTTGCGGCACCATCGGGGCATTTTCCTACAGCGGCAGCGTGGTCGATCTCGGAGGGAATGGAACCCAGGCCCTTGCCGTCAACCGCGCCGGATGGATCGCCGGCGTCAATGCCAGCGGGAATCCTTATCTTTTCCAACCGACGCCGCTCGATCTCGGCACGCTCGGTGGCAGTGGTGGCACTGCCTACGGCATCAACGGAGCCGCCCAAATCACCGGCTATGCGCGGACCGCGAGCGGCGCGAACCACGCTTTCGTCTATGATGCCCCCGGTGGGATGCGCGATCTCGGCGCCCTCGGCGGCACGGCATCATACGGTTACGGCATCAACGCTGCGGGACAGGTGACGGGGCAGTTCGCCGTGGGCGGGTTTGGTCGCGCCTTCGTCTATACGGGCGGCGCAACCTACGACTTGAACGATCTGGTGCCAGACAGCGCCCTGGTGGCGGGCATTGAAGAGAGCAACATCGGCAATCACATCAATGCCCGGGGGCAGATCGCCGCCGAGGGAATCGTGGCCAGCGGCGATCGCCATGCCTTGGTGCTGACACCGCGCGGCTTGGGAACTCAGTTCAGCGGCGGGATTGGCGATCTGGCGGGTGGAAACTTGAGCAGCGGCGTGCTTGCGGTGGCAAACGGTGGCACCGTCGCAGCCGGGCGCGGCACGAACACGAAAGGCCCCGACGCCACAACTTGGACGCTGCTGGGTGAAATGATCGGCCCCGACTTCAACGCGAGCGGCGCGGTCCCGAACTCGGAGACGAGCGGTCTTTCCGCCGATGGTCTGATCGCGGTTGGCTACCGAGGGGTCACGGGGCGCGCCTTTCGGATGAATACGACGAGCAACACGTCGATCGACATGAAAAACCTGCCCGGACACAGCTTCGGCACTGCCAAAGCAATCGCGGCCAATGGCAGCTTTTCGACCGGATGGAGTGGTGAAGCGGACGCGAGTTTTCAGCACGCCGTTCGCTGGGACGGCGCCGGAAACGTCTTCGACGAGCTGCTGCCCATCACAGGCGGCGGCAAATCCGCCGGCCTTGGAATTTCCGGCGACGGGTCGGTCGTCACCGGCTGGAGCGAGTTCGGTGCGACGGGGGCAAAGCAGGCCTTTCGCTGGTCGGACACGGACGATTCGGAGCAGGTGAGCGGGCTTGGCTTTCTGGCCGGCGACACCGCGAGCACGGGCTATGCGGTTTCCGCGGATGGAAGGACCATCGTCGGTCGCTCGGAAAACGCGACTGGGGGCTCGGCCTTTCGCTGGACACAGGCAGGCGGCATGCAGGACCTCGGCGATCTTCCCGGTGGTCCACGCGACGCGACCGCCCGCGCCGTTTCGGCCGATGGCGAAGTCATCGTCGGCACCGGCACGACCGCGGGAGGACCCGCGGCGTTCGTGTGGGACAAGACGCGCGGCCTGCGTTCGCTCCAGCTCGTGCTCGGCGGCGATTACAATCGCACCAAGAAATACGGCGAATACGGCGTGGATTTCTCCGGATGGACGCTCACGAGCGCAAACGCGATCTCGCCCGACGCGACCACGATCGGCGGCGAAGGGATCGATCCGCTCGGCAACACGCAGGCGTGGATCGCGCAGATCAACTCGCGCACCTACCGCTTCATGAGCGGCGAGACTTACAGCGGCTTTCACACGCTGCACCTCGGCGGCTTCGGCACGGAGGCGGAACTGCTGGGCGGCGCAACCACGGGTGACACCGGCTCTTTCAAAACCGTGACGGTGGCGATGAAGAACACGAAAACGATCCTCCCGGCACCCGCGACCGGATACTTCAGCGATATCGCCACGCTCAGCGGCACGGGCACCGATACCGTCGTCTTGCAGCTCAGCTACGACGCGACGCTCAATGGCGCCCCGGTGCTCGCCCGATTCGACGGCACAACCTGGACGAAAGCGGTCGAGGGCAACAGCACCGGCACGCCGGCGCCCTTCATCGGCGCTTTCGACGGCAATGTAACCCTGGGCCGCTACGGCTACGATTCCGTCAATCGCGTGGCATGGGCGGTCGTGGATCGCGAGGGCTCGTTTGCGGTCACGTCGGGAACGCAGTCCACCACCACCACACTCGACGCGACCAGTGTTTCCAATACCACCGCTACGCTGAATGGCAGCGTTTCGCCCGATAACAAAACGGTGACGGTAGCGTTCGAGTATGGCGAAGATCCCACCCTCGCGAACCCCTCCGTGGCTCAGGTCGCCGGCACGTTCAGCGGCACGGCAGCCCAAGCCGTCTCGGCCTCGCTCACCGGCCTCACCAATAATCACACCTATTATTTTCGGGCCAGGATTACCGTGGGCGCTCTCGTCATCTACGGCGTCCCTCTCTCCTTCACGACGCAGAACCAGTCTCCGGTGGCACGCGACGACATCTTCATCATCCCGAGCGAGACACAACTCGCCGTGTTGGGGAACGACACCGACGCCGACCCCACCGATACCCTCTCGATTCAATCCGTCACCGCCGCTCATCTCGGCACCGCCACCATCTCGAATGGAGCGACGATCTTCTACAGTCCCGGCGACCTGATTTCCGGCGACGGGCAAGGCGACAGCTTCACCTACACAATCAAGGATTCCTTCGATGCCCAGGCTACGGCCACCGTGCACGTCTATTCCACTCAGCAGGTGGCGGGAACTTATTCGGGCTTGATCGGTGCATCGGACGGAAACGGGACCGATTCGGGCCGCCTCGATGTGACGCTCACACGAACCGGCGCTTTGTCCGGCTCGTTCAAGTGGCAAGGCCAGCTCTATTCCTTCAAGGATGGCGCTCTCCAAAGCGACGGATCGCTGACCAAGTCCACCCCGAAGATCGATGGCGCCGGCGCGGTGCTGACGTTCAGACTGCAACTCGATCCCGTGACCAAAGTGTTGACCGGCACCCTGACCGACGACTCGACCATCCCCGCGACCGTGGCTCATGCCGAAGTGACCGGCACCGCCCTCCTGGAGGCGGCCGACCTCCCGACTCCGGGACTCTATTCCGCTTACATCGATCCTGGCACGGTCAGCGCGGCTCCGGCGGAAGCGGGCGCTGCGCTGGTATTGCCCCGTGGTTTGGGCTTTTCCCAAATCACTGTCGCCGGCAAACAGACGAGCCGCTCACGTCCCGCGCGCGTAGTGGGACGAATGCCCGACGACCAGCCCTTCAGCTCCGGCGCCAGGGCACTGATCAAGGCGCTGCGAGCCGCCGCCGGCAAAGTGAAATATCCGCTCTACGTAGATAACCTCTACCCCAAGGTGCGCAATGCAAGCGGGCGCATGACGAGCGGCGGCGTCGTCAGTGGCGACCTCGGCTTCACCCAGGGCAGCGACTCGCGGTTCGATTCCGCCTTGAACTGGGAACGGCTGCCCAATACCCGGGCCGCTCGCTTCGGCGGCGGCATCCGAGGCTTGGTCGCGGCCCTCAACGCCGTCAAATACGGGAAGCCGCCACCGGGAAATCTCCCCGCTGGCATCATCCAGAACGGCAGCGTTTTTAACGCGAAAATCGAACTGCGCGAAGGCGACCTGGCGAATCCCATCGTTCATCCGCTGCGCATCAGTCGTGCCGGCAATCTGCCCGCGACCGTGCTCGTCGAGCCGCAAAACCGTGCCCTGAATACGCAAAAACTGCGGCTCTCCATCAATGTCTCCACCGGCACTTTCAGCGGCAAATTCGTGCATCCCCACGACGCGACCGCCGCCAAACCGCCGATGACCTCGTTCCGCGGAGTGTTTAAAAAGCAGGACGGGCGCGGCGCATTTACCGGCCCGACAAACACCGGCCGGGTGGTGATTCTCCCACAATAGCGGTTTCCCCGATTTGTCAGCACGGCACTTTCGGTTTAGCTGCACGGCATGAGATTCCTCGCCCTGCTCCTCGCCTGCTCGCTCGCCGCGTATGCGGAGGATGAGAACCTGATCAAAAACAGCAGCTTCGAGGAACCGGCGGTGCAGGCGCGCACCGATGCGCGCCAGGGCGGCAGCCCGTCGCGCACGGAAGAAGGGAAAACGATTTGGACGCATCTCATGGCGCCGATGCGCGCACGCGACCTGCCCGGCGGCGAACTCGTCGTCGGCATGACGAACGAATACGCGCACTCCGGCAAACAATCGATCTTCGTGGACTTTCAGAAGGTCACCGCGCAGCGCAGCGGCTTTCTCATGACCGATCTCATCCCGGTGACGCCGGGACATCGTTACCGCATCGCGCTATGGGGCCGCATCGATGCGAAGCGCCCGCTCACGCTCGATCAGCGGCGACCGATGATGAAGCTGGAATTCGACTACTTCACCGCTGATACGGAAAACCAGACCGGCCCGAGCGATTATGGCACGCAGATGCTCCCTGGCCGCCTTGATCGCATGATCTTCGTCTCTGGGAAATGGAGCGAATACTTCCGTATCGTGCGCACTCCGGCGGACGCCGCTTTCATGAAGGTTACCTTCCGCTGGGAAACGCCGAAAGAAGCGGGCGAGACCGATGGGGCGATCTATTTCGACGATGTAACCGTGACGGCCGTTGCCGGCGGCGAAAGCCTCGCCCCACTCGATCCGAACGCCCCCAAGCCGCCGACGCCCGATCCCGACGCGGACGAAGAAAAAGACAAGGAGAAGGAGAAGCAGTAACGCGAGGGGTGGGTCGGGATAAGCGCCTCAAATAGAGGGTGGCCTGCTCTCTAAAGGTCGGGCCAGTCCCAGTGAAAACTCGCCCAGAACAGTCTCCTGCCGGTCTGAGCACGCGGACGGGGAGTAAGCGTCCGCTGGAGCACCTCTTGACGCGATAAGGTCATAAAACCTGGTTGGGAGTCGTAGATGTCGTAGTCGTGGGACTATGACATCTATGCTGCAGAACGCAGATCGGCTTGAAGCTGATGCTTCGCCCAGGCTGC
>JBGAGV010000002.1:0-545459 GCA_044226525.1 Chthoniobacteraceae bacterium
GGCTCTACCTTCTTAATTTTTTAAGCGCCTTCCAGCGCTCGTCCAATAGATGATAGCGATCTCGTGATAACATTCACGCCATCAACTCGCTGACGCCCAGAATGTTGCAGCTTTTTCCATTTTGAAGACACGCCCTAGGCTTACGGACCGTCCCGCATGATGCCTCCGAATTCTCCCAGCGGGCCTAGCTAAACAATTCTCCGTCGCGCTTCGGCGCGGTGACACCGAGTTTTTTGTAGGCCGATTGCATCGCCACGCGGCCCTGGGGGGTGCGCTTGAGGTAGCCTTGCATGATGAGGTAGGGCTCGTTCACGTCTTCGAGCGTGCCGGCGTCTTCGCCGATGGCCACGGCGAGGCTATTGAGACCGACGGGGCCGCCGCCGAATTTGTGCACAAGGGCCTCGAGGATGCGCTTGTCGGTCTCGTCGAGACCGTCGCAATCGATATCGCGCATCCCCAGCGCGGCGTCGGCGACTTCGCGGGTGACCTTGGCATTGGCGCGCACCTGGGCGAAATCGCGGGTCCAGCGGAGCAGGTTGTTGGCGATGCGCGGCGTGCCGCGGCTGCGGGCGGCGATTTCGAGTGCGCCGGGTTCGTCGATTGTCACGTTCATGAGCCCCGCGCTGCGGAGGATGATGCTCTGCAATTCATCCACGGTGTAATAGTCGAGCCGCAGCGGCAGTCCGAAGCGGGACCGCAACGGAGCGCTGATCATTCCCGCGCGGGTGGTGGCGCCGATGAGGGTGAACTTCGGCAGGTTCAGCCGCACGCTGCGCGCGTTCGGTCCCTGATCGATGATGATGTCCAGTTTGTAGTCCTCCATCGCCGGATAGAGGTATTCCTCGATGACGCGCGAAAGCGCGTGAATCTCGTCGATGAACAGCACGTCGCCGCGCTCCAGCGTCGTGAGCAGGCCCGCGAGGTCGCCCGCTTTTTCGATCGTCGGTCCGCTGGTGTTCTTGATCGCCACGCCCATGCAATTGGCGACGATGTGCGCGAGCGTGGTTTTACCAAGGCCGGGTGGCCCGCTGAGCAGAATGTGCTCCAGCACGTCGCCGCGCTGTTTGGCCGCTTCGACCATGATATTGAGCTGGTCGCACACCTTGGCCTGGCCGGCGAATTCACTGAACGCCGGCGGGCGCAGCGAGATGTCGAACGGCGTATCGGGCGCGTCGGCGAGTTGGCGAAGTGGTTGGTCGGACACGTGGACAGTTTAACGCGTGCCTGACCGCGCACGGCAACAAGGAATCGACGGAGTGGGGGACTTCCGCTGCGAGGCCGGGCAAGTGGAGGCCCGCGGTCATTCCTCTTCCTCTTCCTCGTTTTGCTCCCGCCGCGCCTGGAGCATCTGCTCGTGCAGCGCTTCATCCATGCCTTCGGCGATCAGTTCCTCGACGACGTGCTCATCGTCCTCGCTGGTCACCCGCGGAGTGTGGCGTCCAGGATCGGCGGACACAAAATCGTGCTCGCTCACGAGGAGTTGCATGTCGTGTTCATCGCTGCCGTTGTCGAATTCATGGCCGCCGTGCAATTCTCGCTTGGCTTGTCGCCAATGCTCTTCGGTCGGTTCGGGCCAGCCTTCGATCTCAGCGAGTTCCCGGGCGCGGCGGCGGACATCCTCCATCGTCGGTGCCCCCATTCCGTTCGCGTGTTGAAGGATCTTCGCGGGGTTTGGACGCGGCGCTTTCATGACCTAAGGGTCTCGCTACTGCTTTCCAGACGCAAGCAAGCGTTTCGTTTTTGTGGCAAATTTTCAAGGTGACAGATGCGCGAAGAGGGCTTTGGCTAATGGCTTGTTCCTGCACTGCCGATGAAACAAATCAAACTCACCGGTCGCGAGCGTTCGGTTCTGCGTTATGTGGATTGGGCCACGGGCTCGAGCGGCGAAGAATTGCTCGAAAACACCAAGCTCGAACCCGAAGACCTCGTGGATGTAATCAACGCGCTTATGGACGTCGGCTTCATGGAAATGGTGCCGTATGCCGAACACACCGATGTGGAGAGCTTTCGCCAGAAAAAATTCGAGGTGAACCCCAGCTACGCCCTCGAACTCAAATCGGCCATGCATCGTTGATCGCGAAAGCGAGGGGGGATTTTTGCGCATCCCGCGAAGATTTCGCCTTTTCGCGCGGCGCGGGGCAGCTTACACAGCGCGCACCAAATGTTCACCCGCGATTCAGCTTCCCCAATTACTGTCGTCACTGGCGGCGCCGGCTTCCTCGGCTCCCACCTCACCGACCGCCTGCTCGCCGAAGGCCACCGCGTCATCGGCATCGACAACTTCATCACCGGCTCGACCGCTAATATCGAGCACCTCGCGGGGAACGATCGCTACCGCTTCATCAAGCACGACGTCTCGAACTATATCTACCTGCCCGACGACGTTGATTTTGTCTTCCACTTCGCCTCGCCCGCTTCGCCGATCGATTATCTCGAGCACCCGATTCCGACGCTGAAGGTCGGCGCGCTTGGCACGCACAATACTCTCGGTCTCGCCAAGGCGAAGGGCGCCGGTTACCTCATCGCCAGCACCAGCGAGTGCTACGGTGACCCGCTCGTGCACCCGCAGAAGGAAGATTACTGGGGCAATGTGAACCCCATCGGGCCGCGCGGCGTGTATGATGAAGCCAAGCGTTTCGCCGAGGCCATGACGATGGCCTACCACCGGTATCACGGTGTGAACACGCACATCGTCCGCATCTTCAACACCTACGGCCCCCGCATGCGCTTGCGTGACGGCCGCGTGGTGCCGGCCTTCATCGGTCAGGCGCTTGAAGGCAAACCGCTCACCATTTTCGGTGACGGCTCGCAGACGCGCTCCTTCTGCTATTGCGCCGATCTCATCGACGGCATCTACCGCCTGTCGAAGTCCGATTTCCACGAACCGGTCAACATCGGCAACCCGCGCGAGATGACCATCAAGGAATTCGGCGAACACATCATCCGCATCACCGGCGCGAAGCAAGGCTTCGAGTTCAAGCCGCTGCCGGTCGATGACCCGAAGGTCCGCCAGCCCGACATTACCCGCGCGCGGACCATCCTCGGCTGGGAACCGAAGGTTGATTTCGAGGAAGGCATCCGCGCCACCATCGAATACTTCCGCCCGCGCGTCGGGAAGTAGGCGTCACTCGCCGCGATACCCCTGCCAGACCCAGACGAGTGTATCGGCCAGAGTCTGGCTGAAGACCTTGCCGTCGCAGTGTTTGGTGGCCTGGCTGAAGACGAAGCGGTGATGATAGCCCTTCGCGGTGAGTGCGGCTGAGGTGCGCTTTCCGGCCATCACCCAGTTGTGATAAGTCTCCTCGGGATCGTTGGACCGGTTATCGTTTTCCGACACGTGCGTGAAGATGCGGAGCGGCTTCTTCTCGCTCGTCTCGATCAGCTTCATCCCGGAGTGATATTCCCACGCTCCAAGCGGATACTTCGCTTCCTCGGGCGCGTCGTCGTCCTGCTGATCCACAAACGTGCCGGAGTAGGCCACGATGCGTCGGAACAAATCCGGGCGGAACCAGCCCATCGTCAGTGCCGCTGCGCCGCCGGAACTGCACCCGATCACCGCGTGTCCCCACGGATCTTTCGTGAACGCGAGCTTCGGATAAGCTGCTTTGATTTCTGCATTCGCGAGCACCGCTGGCACCACTTCCTCGGTGATGAATCGCGCCAGCCGATCGGACATCGTATCGTATTCCAGCCCGCGTTCGCTGTTCTTGCCGTCGTTACCACCGTTCTCCACCGCGATGGCAATGAAGGCCGGCAGCCGTCGCTTTGGGTCTGCAGAAATGGTGAGATTATCGAGCGCATTACGCACGAGCTTTAGCTGTCCCGGACCATCGTGGATGATGAGATAAGGCGCTGCCGTCCCATCGCGATAAGCCGCCGGCACATAGACGAAAATCTTTCGCTCCGTGCGCACCGCCTTTTTGTCCGGTTCCAGCGTCTTGTCGTCGCCGCGAAAGATTTTGCTGTCCGCCAGCTTCATCGAAAACACGAAATCCTTTCCTTTCGGCTTGCCGAGATCGGTGAGCTCGGGAGCAGTGGTGAAATCGGGGCCCACAGTGAATTCGCCATCACCCTCCGAGGCGGGATTGTTGGTATCTGCATCCCCTGCGCGGACGATCGGCGCGGTGAAACCGAGCAGCAGGAGCGAGAGGATGACGCGACAGCGAGCGGGAAGGGCGAGGGACATGCCAGCCGTATGTGAGAAACTCGCGCCGAGGGCAATGCCGTGATGCACTTCGCAGGCGTTCTTCTTTCTTGCTGACGTGCAGCAGCCCTCGCATCGTCCGCCGCTCTCTCATGCGTCCCATCTTTCTCCTGCCCCTCTTCGCCGCGTTCACGGCCCTCGCGCAAAAGCCCGCCGACAAACCCAACGCCGCCACGCCTGCCGAAGAACTGACCGTCGCCCCCGGCTTCAAAGTCGAGCTGCTTAAATCCGCCGCCAAGGAAGAAGGCTCGTGGGTGAGCATGGCGATCGACGACCAAGGGCGGCTCTACATTTCCTGCCAGGGCAAACCCGAAGGCGCCGGTCTCAAAAAGGAAGACAAATGGGGCGGCCTCTTCCGCGTGACGCTCGATGCTCAAGGCCACATCGCGCAGTGGGAAAAGGTCGGCGTCCCGGTCGGCGATTCCATGGGCATGCTTTGGGCGTTCAATTCCCTCTACGTGAGCGGCGATGGGCCAGAAGGGCGGGGGATCTATCGGCTCAAAGATACCGACGCCGACGGCAATCTCGATAGCTGGGCCATGTGGAAGAAAGTCCCCGGTGGCAATGGCGAGCACGGCGCGCACGCCCTCGCGCTCGGCCCCGATGGCAAATCGATCTACGTCATCCACGGCAATTCCACGCCGCTCGTGGAAGGCACCGACGCGCAGTCGCCCTATCGCAACTACGCCGAGGACGACCTGCTCCCGCGCGTGATGGACCCGGTGGCCACCTTCTTCGACAAGGTGAAATCGCCCTACGGCTACGTCCTCAAGACCGACGAAAACGGGACGAAGTGGGACCTCTTCGCCGGCGGCTTCCGCAATCCCTACGACATCGACTTCAACCCCGACGGCGAGCTCTTCACCTACGACAGCGACATGGAGTGGGACGTGGCCCTGCCGTGGTATCGCCCCACGCGCGTGCTGCACATCGTGCCCGGAGGTGAATACGGCTTCCGCGAAGGCAGCGCCAAATGGCCCGCGTATTATCCCGACTCACTCCCCGCCGCCGTGAACATCGGCCTCGGCTGCCCCACCGGCGTCAAGTTCGGCACGAAGTCGAACTACCCCGAAAAATACAAGAGCGCCTTCTTCATCCTCGACTGGACCTTCGGCCGCATCCTCGCCGTGCACTTGCATCCACAAGGCTCGACCTACACCGCGAAGAACGACGTGCCGAAGTATCAACTCACCGGCCCGCTCAAGAGCGACGATGTGGAAGAGTTCGTGAAGGGCAAAGGCCTGCCGGTCACCGATGTCGAGTTCGGCAGGGACGGCGCGATGTATTTCACCATTGGCGGGCGCGGCACGCAGGCGGGTCTGTATCGGGTGAGCTGGGATGGAAAGACGAATCCGCCCGTCGCACCCCAAGGTCTTCCGCGTCTGTCATCTCAGTATTACACTCGGAGAGTTTTCGGAGCCAAAATCCTTGGAGATCAGAGATCCGAATGGAACGAAGTCCATTGGAGTGCCTTAGGGAGTGACGATCAATTTCTTCGATATGCAGCCCGCCTGTTATTCGAGTCACCGGTCGCACCCACGGACGAGTGGCGCAAGCGCGCTCTCGACGAGAAGGATGCTCGCATTGCCCTCACCGCCCTCCTCGCCCTCGCCCGCGTCGGCACGAAGGACGATCAGGAAGCCATCCTCAAATCCCTCACCAAGTTTCCCCTCGATTCCCTCAGCGACGAGCTGAAGCTCGACAAGCTCCGCGTCATCGAAGTCACCCTCGCGCGGCAGGGGCGGCCGAGCACGGACCTCGTGAAAATGGGCATCGAAAAACTCTCGCGGCAGTATCCCGCGAAGACGTTTCCGCTGAATCGCGAACTCTGCCAGTTGCTCGTCTATCTCGGCGCGCCGGACGTGATCGACAAGACCTTCGCGCTGATGGACGACCCGAAGGGAACGGACCCCGCCGAGCAGATTTGGTATGCGCTCTGCCTGCGCGAAGCCCAGGGCTGGACCCCGCTCCAGCGCGAACACTACTTCTCGTGGTTTGCCAAGGCGAAGACCTGGCGCGGCGGCAATTCTTTCGGCAAATTCATCCTCCGCATCCGCGATCAGGCGCTCGAAAAAGTCCCTGCCGAAGAACGTCCCGCGCTGCTTGCGCTCGCCGAAAAAGAAATCGCCAAACCCAAGCCGCAGCAGGCCATGCCGGCGCGTCCTTTCGTGAAAGCGTGGACGCTCGATGAACTCGTTCCATCGCTCGAAGAAGTGGCGAAGGGCCGTGACTTCAAACGCGGCGAAAAGCTCTTCGGTGAAGTGCTCTGTTCCCAATGCCATCTTTTCGCCGGACGCGGCGGCGACGCCAAGGCCGGTGCCGTCGGTCCCGATCTCACCGCGGTGGGCAGCCGCTTCAGCCGCAAGGATGTGCTCGAAGCGATCCTCGATCCGAGCAAGGCGATCAGCGAACAATACGCCAGCTACCTCTTCACCTTCACCGATGGCACCAGCGCCGCCGGCCAGATTGCCGAGGAGAATCACTACCTGCTCACCCTCGTCGTCGATCCGCTCACCGGCGCGAAGCAGAACTTTCCCAAGGGCAAACTCAAGACGAAGGAAATGTCGCCCGTCTCTCTCATGCCGCCCGGCCTCATCTACTCGCTGAACAAAGACGAGATCCTCGACCTGCTCGCCTACCTCGAAAGCGCGGGCAATCCCAACGCCGCGAACTTCCAGAAGTAGCGCCCGTCGCCTCCCGCACCTCATGGTGCACCGCGCGGTGCGGACCGTTCCATCATTCCCCAAATCCCCATGATCCGACGTTCCCTCCTCGCGCTGCTGCTTGCCTTCGCCGCCGTCACCACGCGCGCCGAAGAGCAGGTCCTCTTCTCGTTCGACGACCACTCGCTGCCGTGGCGCGATAACCTCCAACTCAACCTCGTCCCGGGCACCAAGCATCCTGAAAATCCGGTCGTCAAAACCGGCCCGGAAGGTGCGCCGGATTTCGGGCACGCCATCCTCTACGGCACCGTAGTGCACGACGGCAGCAAGTTCCGCATGTGGTATCTCGGCTCGATCGATCGCGAAAACAAACCGGCTGCGACCGCGCGCTGGTGGCGGCCGATGTGTTACGCCGAGAGCGCGGATGGCATCCACTGGACCAAGCCCGACCTTGGCCTCGTGGAGCTGAATGGCAATACGAAGAACAACATCTGCCTTATCGAAGCCGATCCGTTCTCGCTCAGCCGGGTGAACGACTTTCTCACCGTGCTCTTCGAGCCAAACGATCCCGACCCGCAGCGCCGCTACAAGTGCGCCTACATCGCGCACCTGCCGTTCGACGAAGTGAAAGGCGGGCGTAGCGCCATTGGACCGGATGAAAAACGCTGGGGCTCGATCGTCACCGCCACGAGCGCGGATGGACTGCGCTGGAAGGTCGTCGGCGATCGTCCGGTGAACGCCACCGGCGAACGCTTCGAGGTGAGCGGGCTCTATCGCTATGGCCAGTTCTACTATGCCACCGGACAGCTCATCTCGCCGTGGACGTGGCTGCCCGATGGCCGCGACATCGGTCGCTCCATGCTCGCATATCGCTCGCCGGACTTCGAGCATTGGTCCCGCGCGAAAGCGCTCTCCTTCGCACGCCCGGTGCAACTCGTGGGCGGCATCGACAAGCCCCTCGAAAACGAACAGACCCACATGGGTGCGGGCATCTGGAACCGCGGCGATGTGCTCGTCGGCTTTTACGGCATGTGGCATCACGGCCCAAAGGAGCGACCGAAAGGCGCGAGCTATTTCTGGGGTCTGCGCATCGACCTCGGCCTCATCGTCAGCAACGACGGCATCCACTTCCGCGAACCGGTGGCCGATTTCAAAATCGTGCCGCGCGGCGAGGAGGCGAAGGATTGGGACAGCATCTCGCTGCTGCAGGGGCATGCTTTCGCCAACGTCGGCGAGAAGACGTATGTCTGGTATTCGCATTGGGATAGTGAAGGGCAGTTTCGGAATATGGAGATCGGCCTCGCCACCTGGCGCCGCGATGGCTTCGGCTATCTCACCCCGCACGTTGCCGCCGCGCCGGCGCAGTGCGTGAGCAAGGCCATCGCCGCGGACAAGGCGGACCGGCAGGTATTCATCAATGCCGAAGGCCTTAGCCCTGGCGCCCCGCTCAAGATCGAAGTCCTCGACGACCGCGACCAGCCGCTCCAGGATTACTCTGGCGAAAATGCGGCCGTCGTTTCACGAGACGGGCCTCACGCTGCGGTGACCTGGCCGAAGACGAACTCCAGCCAGCTACCCACAGGCAAGGCCGTCGCCCTCCGTGTCAATTTCCCCGCCGGCGGCAAAGCCCGCCTCTACGCGCTCTACGTGGGAGAGTAAGACCATGGAGCGTCGGCGTCCCGCCGGCCACGACACCTCCATGCGAAGCATCACTTTTCCCCATACTCTCATAGCAGAGGAGCATGCACGCTACGCGTGAGCCTTTCGTGGCCGGCGGGACGCCGGCGCTCCATGGCTACCCCGCCGTCGCCGCCACCCCATCCAGCCGCTCGACGAACTCTTCCGCCAGCGCCCGGTAAGCCGTGGAGCCCAGGCCCTGCGGCTCGTATTCGATGATCGGCTTGCCATGGCTCGGCGCCTCGCTCAGGCGCACGGTGCGCGGGATCACCGTCTTGAAGATCACGTCGCCGAAGTGGGTCTGCACTTCGTTGATGACCTGCTGCGCGAGATTGTTCCGCATGAACATCGTCATCAGAATCCCGCCGATCTTCAGCTCCGGGTTCGCCCCGCTGGCGCGGATCTGGTCGATCACGTGCACGATCTTCGAAAGCCCTTCGAGGGCGAAGTATTCGCACTGAATCGGCACGAGCAGTTCGTCCGCAGCGGCCAGCGCATTCGTCATCAGGATGCCAAGGGAAGGGGGGCAATCGAGCAGCACCACGTCGAAGGTCACGTCGTCGCGCAACGGCTGGAGCGCCGTCCGCAACCGGGTGAGATGATCCTCCGCCCGGGCCACTTCCACTTCCGCGCCAGCCAGTTGGAGATCGCCCGGGATCAGCCAGAGGTGATCCCACCGGGTCGGCACCACGGTGTTCTTGATCGCTTCCAAGCCGAGCAGGGGACCGTAAATGCTATGCTGATCGATCGGCTCCAGCCCGAGCCCGCTGGTCGCATTCGCCTGCGGATCGAGATCGATGAGCAGCACGCGTTTGCCCTTCGCGGCGAGGCAGGCAGCGAGATTGATCGAGGTGGTCGTCTTGCCGACGCCGCCTTTCTGGTTGGCAACCGCGATGATTTTCATGCAGGGCCGCGCAGAGTAGAGAGCGCGAGAGGTTTGGAAAGGGGAATTGGGCCCGCCCCTCGGGCGACGCCCATCTGAGGTTTGGAGTTTCGCCTTCAGGCGCCCGGCGGAAGCCGGGGCTCCGAACCCAGTGGCGCCCATGTCCCAAGTCGTGCTACTTCCCGGTTTCCACATCTCACGATCCCGATGCTCCCACTCACCGAAAAACTCCTCAACGACGCCGGCGGCTGGCAGGCCATGAAAGCGGCGAGGGGACTGCACGCGGCCGGGCGGGTGAGCGAGGCCAGCTACGAAGGCGGGATGCTCCGGGGGCTCGTCCGGGAGGGCACCACCCAATACCGGGCAGGGCTGCGCATCGGCAGCCGGACGGATATTGAGAACCTCTGCACCTGCCGGGAAAGCCGGGGCAGGGGGCTGATCTGCGCCCATTCGCTGGCGGTCGGGCTTTCCGTGCTGAAACCTGCCGCTGCGGTGGCTGCTCCAGTGCTGCCTCCCGTGACGGAATCTCAGCCGACGCCCGCACCAGCCCCGACGGACGAAGTCCGCGCCAGCAACGGCACCGTTTTCCGGAGCGACTCCACCTGGGAACCGATTGATCTGCACCTCATTGTCCCGCCGAATCTGGCCGATGCGTGGACGAGGGGAGCGATCAGCCTCGGGGTGGAATGCTCGGGCCGGACCGGTCGAAAGCTGTGCAGTGCGTTGTCGCCGAATGCCCGGTTCAAATGCTCGCCGGAGGATCTGGCCGCTTTGCGGGTTCTGCTTCAGCTCACGGGCGGGGCCTTGCCGGGGGCGCTGACTCTGAAGACTGCTCAGGCCGAGCAGGTGCTGGAAGCCTTTGTGAATAGCCCGCGAGTAACCCTCGGCCGAGGGGCCAAGGTCGATGTGGCGAAGGAGTTGGACCATTTAAGGAAAAAGGATTCCCTCAATCACGGGCAGGGGCCTGGGACGAGTGGCGCTGCCTCTGTAAAACCGGGGTTATTAACATCGTCCGCAGCCTCGGGTCCGGTGCCAACTTTCCACCTGAAGTTGGAGGGCTCCCTGAACTACCTCGGTGCCGAGCTCGAATCCCGGACGCCGGACCGGCGCAAGACCATCACCAGTCCCGGTTATCGTCCGGTGCATCCGGCGGAAGCGGCGGCTCTGAACCGGCTCCGTGGGTGCGGATTTGAGGGGCCGACCCCGCGGGGCGAATGGGCGCTCCGGGGTGAACAGGCGATCCTCACGTTTTTCGCCCGGGGTCTTCCGGCTCTGAAGGAGAAGTGGGAAGTCACCGTCGGCTCGCGGTTCGAGCATGTCACTCAGGACCTCGAGCGGGTCCAACCGCGGTTCGAGGTGCAGGGCAGTGGGCAGAACTGGTTCGAGACCCGGTTTGAGTTGGCGACCGACAGCGGCGAACGGCTGTCCGCCTCCGAACTCCGGCGCCTGCTTGCCAGTGGTAAACGGACGGTCAAGCTGGCCAACCAGAAGACCGCCATCCTCGATGAAGGCCTGCTGGAAGACTTCGAGGAACTGCTCAAGGACACCAACCCGAATCAGATCCGCCCCGGCACCTATCGGTTCGATACCCGCGATGCCGGTTACCTGGGACATTTTGCCCAGCAACGGGCCGGGGCCGTCGTGGGGGTGCCCGGCGTCGATTGGGGCCGGGAATTGCCCTTCGGCCGCAAAGTCGAGCCGCCCAAGCTCGGGCCCGAGTGGGACCTT
Organism: Chthoniobacteraceae bacterium; assembly: GCA_044226525.1. GTDB lineage: Bacteria > Verrucomicrobiota > Verrucomicrobiia > Chthoniobacterales > Chthoniobacteraceae > VFJQ01. Next base: position 11,156 of record JBGAGV010000002.1, read on the forward strand.
CTTCGTGGCTATCAGCGCGAAGGAGTCACATGGCTTAATCTGCTGTTGTCGAATGGGATGGCTGGGGTTCTTGCGGATGAAATGGGATTAGGAAAGACCGTTCAGGCCTTGGCGTTTCTGACCTCGGTGAAGGGTCCGAAGCTCGTGGTTTGCCCGGCGTCGCTCACGGTGAACTGGCAGCGGGAAGCCGACCGGTTTGCTCCGTCGCTTCGGCCCCTGACGCTCAACACCGCCGACCCAAAAACCATCCCCGGACTGATCCCGGAAGATCGGCTCTTCATCACCAGTTACACCCTTATGCGTCGGGATGCCGAGGTGCTCCGAAGCCAGCTTTTCGGGGCGGTCATTTTGGACGAAGCGCAGCAGATCAAAAATCCGGAAAGCCAGACCGCCCAGGCGGCCCATGGTCTCCGCGGTCAGGCTCGATTGGCGATCACGGGCACACCGATCGAGAACGGCGTCCGGGATATCTGGTCGATCATGCAGTTCCTGATGCCCGGATATCTGGGTTCCCGCGAGATCTTCCGGGAGCGTTATGAGGTCCCGATCCGCGATCAGCCCGGTGGCGTTCAGCATCGGCGATTAGTGCAGCGCCTGAAGCCGTTTCTGCTGCGGCGCACTAAGCTCCAAGTTGCTCCGGAATTGCCGCAAAAAATAGAACAAGTCGCTTATTGTGAGCTGACAACGACGCAGAAACAACTTTACAGCAAGGTGCTTTCCGCCGCCCGGCAGGTCTTGCAGGATCAGAACGGCAAACCCGGCGGGAAAGGGCAATCCGGTGGCGGCAAACTGGCTGTCTTTACCGCGCTCCTGCGCCTCCGGCAGGTCTGCTGCGATCCGCGCCTTTTGGGCAATGCGGGTAATGCCGGCAGTTCGGGCGGGCCGGGCGATGAACCGGGCGGGGGTGATGCTGCTGCCGACCGGCGCCCGCCGGTTGGCGAATCGGCCAAAATGGAACTGCTCCGGGAACTGGTATCCGAAGCCATGGACGACGGTCACCGGGTGCTCATTTTTAGCCAGTTCGCGACCATGCTCGGACTTATCCGGGAAGAGCTCACGGCCGAGGGCATTGAAACCTGTTACCTGGATGGTGCCACTCGCGACCGACAGGCTGAGGTGGACCGGTTCCAAAACGGCAAAGCGCCCATCTTTCTGATCAGCCTGAAGGCCGGCGGCTTCGGTTTAAACCTCACTGCGGCCGATACCGTGATTTTATTCGATCCGTGGTGGAATCCCGCTGTGGAATCCCAAGCCGCGGACCGCGCGCACCGTATCGGCCAGACCCGACCGGTCACGGTTTACCGCTTGGTGACCAAGGACAGCGTCGAAGAAAAGATCCTCGCTCTGCAGGCTCGCAAGCGCGACCTGGCCGCCCAGCTCGTCGAAGACGACGGTCAGCCCATGATGGAAGGCCTGAGCCTTCAGGAGATCGCTGAGCTGATCGATTGACCGAACAGGGGTGATTCATCCGCCTGATGGCGGGGTTGCGCCGTCGGCTTGGTGTGGATTTCAAAGAACGGAAGATTCAGCGAGCCGGATTAGCCTGGATCAACCCGGATTAAGTTGGATTTCCTCTGTAGCGCGGTTCTCCCGAACCGAGTTCGCCGAGCTGTCGCACCCTCTGTAGCGAGCCCTCTCGGGGTTTGCCCGGTTGCAAACTGGCAGCGGGCTCGGCGCAGATACAACCCCAGCAGGGTTGATACCTTCTGGTCTTGAGTTCCCAAGGTAGCTCGTGCCTCGCAACCTTGGGCTGAGAGAGAAGAACCCCTTCAGGGTTCCAGACCGCATCTCACGGTTTAGAGGGGACGTCATTGGGTCTGGGGTCCCCGATAGGCCCGGGCTCATCGTCGGGGTTGCGGGTGGATGCGGTTTCCATGGGCTGGATCAACTTGGATTAAGCTGGATTTCCTGTGTAGCGCGCCGGCCGGATTCTCTGGTTTTAAGTCGGAAACGCCGGCGGAAGCTCTGGTGATCGTTCGGTCGTCCAGCGCGATGTGAACGCGAGTGTGGGTCACGGGTTGGATCAACTTGGATTAAGCTGGATTTCCTCTGTAAGCCCACAGTCCGAACTTGAAGCCGAACGGCCCGGCGTCTTCTTGACGCAAATTCGCGGGAGGCCCGGAAGGCGAAAGCCGTTTCAGGCTTCCTGGAGTTGGTGTCGGCTTTTCTCGGCATCCTGTTTTTTCGTCCTGAGAAGCCCCGTCGGCGAACGGCCCGTTCCATCGGTTCCGGTTTTTGTTTCGGCCCTGGACGAGGTCAGGCAAGCCGGGCCTGGCTGTAGCGCCGCCGGTTGCAGGGAACTCATATGGCTCACCAACGACCTCCGGATGAGCGCGGAAGAAGACCAGCCCGAAGCCGACTCAACTCCGGTTTCCTCATCCTCTAATAACATATAACAATATATGTCGTATTAAACTCAACTATCGGGTAGTTGCGGGTATTCCCCTGCGGTTTACAGTGACCACGTGCTTCGCTGAGAAAAGCGAAGCGCCGCTGATTCGGAAATTTGCGACTCCACGAATCAAACGGCGCTTCAAATCTCTGCGCCGTAGTAGCGGCGGTAGAGACATGCGTGGACTTTATGGGAGTCGCTTAGAAAGTCAACTAAGCGATGAAAACTGGAATGAAGGCGGTAAGGCTGGGCAAGCTGCCGTGGAGAAACAGTTCGGACTGGCGCAAGGTGTGGGAGGAAACGGATGCGGGTCCTGCGCCGACGCGTGCAAGGCGTGTCGCCGACTCGTTTCTCGATGCAGGTTGGACGCACGAGCAAGTGTGCGTCGTCCAGATGTTGTTGGCAGGCGTCGCGGAAGGTGCATGGCAGCAAGGTCTGGATGCGGGATGGGATTCAGCCAACGCGCATTATATGCGCTTTCTCCCGGAGGTCCTGAAATGACATCCGGTGTCGATCTCCTTCCCCGCCCGTCCAAGTTGACTGCGGAGGTTAAGTTTCGGGAGTCGGATGAGAACGCGGAACGTCTCGCGTCGATTGCTCGCAAGCTTCGGCGTGGTCGGTCCGATAGCGCTGCTCGGGTCGTGTTTCGTCTCGGGCTATCTGTGGCGGAGGAAATGCAACGGGAGGGCCTGTTGTGATGTTAGCGTCTAAACACGCTCGGCGGCGAAAAGGAGTTGATCGTGCGACGCATCGATTCGGCTTCGTCGTGGCTCCACCAAAGGAGAGCTATTCGGCATCCCAGGGCGATGGCACAGACAAGGCTGAGCCACCGCAGCAATCCAATAGTCACTGGTTTGAGTATCGTCCACGCGTCAACTTCAGGGGCTGCGGGTTCAATCCGTGTTGTTTCCTCGCGTTTTGCGTAGATGGAGCGGGTGTCTTTGTAGTCTGCCATGCGTTGGCTCCTAGCAGTGTGGCTGGTAGATCGGCAACGCAAAAGGGGGTGTGTTCATGAGTGGTTACATCATCCGGCGTCAGGGCGGCACCTATTACAAGCGCGCGAAAAACGGGTTCCCGTTGTGGGTAGCGAAGACGAGCGAAGCAACCCGTTTCGAGGCATACGACGGCGCGAAGGTGATAGCTGATGCGTTGGAGTATAACGGGTTCGTTCGTCGAGCCTATGTTGTGGGGCTTGAACGTGAAACCCTCGGACCTCGCATGCTATGAACGCTTATTGTTTGGTCATCGAGGGCACGGAATCACGTCCGTTGTATGTGGACGATGACGGCTATCCGTCGTGTGAGATTCACGATGCCGAAATCTTCGCCACAGCATCTGCTGCGGCAAGCGCCGGGGTAAGTCTCCCCTACCCTGTGCGCGTTCTTAAGTTGGGGAGAAACCAAGAAACCACGTTGATATGAAAGTTAGTCTGCTGTGCATTGATGAGGGTCCCGATTCGTATAAGTCGAAAAAGGGCGAGCAAGTTACCTCCCACCGCCTTACGCTCATGGATATGGGCACGGATAAGCGGCGGTGCGCCACCCAGTTCCAACTGAACCTCTCGGAGGATCAGAAGGCGCAAGCTGGCCAGTTCCGCGACAAGTGGGTCGAGGTCGAGGTGCATGAGATTCGGCCGGGCTTTGGCTCGTTCATGAATCTCCGTGGCACCGTCGAGTTGATTAAAACCGGCAAATAGCTGTTCCAATTCAGCCGCGCGGGTGTGGGGCTCGCGCGGTTGATTTGGGATTGCGAAATCCCGCTCTGACCAAGCATGACAGGAATTGAATATCTTACAGCGGATGCACCGTTTCGTTTTTTCTTTACCGGCACGTTTAAACCCGTGCGGCGTGGAGGCGAAAAACGGGTTCCAACGCAGGTCCGCTGCCGAGAAACATTATTCGCCTTCCTCCGCGGCCAAGGTGCCGTTTTAGGAGCGCATTGGAAGGGGCTTCCGTGGATGGTGCGCGGGGAGTTCGGGGAACTTACCGGGCGCTATCATTATCACGGGCTGCTCGGCTCGGGCCGTCAGTCGGCGTCGATAGCGGATTGCTTTAAGCTCATGCACCTCTGGCGTGCGGTGGGCGGCGGTCACGCGCGCGTGCGTCGATACAATGCCTCTCTGCCTGGGGTCGCCTACGTGCTGAAGGGTGAAGCGATTAGCGAGGGAAAGGGCTTGTCGCGCGCGTTAGTGGCGCGTGGCGGAACAGGGTCCGGCGCGGATCGTTACGAGTTTGCAAAGTTTGGGGATGCACAGGACGTGTATCTATCGCCAAAGCTGCATAACTGGATCGCCCACAAGCGCGGAGTGCACCGATCGAGCTAGGTAATTGCAAGTTGCCTAACAGTCAGGCGCGGACCTTGTATTTGCGAGGCGCGCAGTAGTGGGGGGTCTGCGTCATGACACGCGCGGACAACGGGGACACCCAGTAGAACGGCTACAATGGCGCCGGTGAAATGGCGCATGGGGTCCCCGGTTCTGTGGTCCGGCACGGAGTGCCGGACCACAGAGCGGGGTTGCTTGAAGGGTTCACTATGTCTTGATCACACGCTCGGCACGGTGCCTGCTTTATCCGTTCGTGATGCGTAGAAACCCTTGTTCACGGCGCTACTTGTATACGGTGGAATTTGCGGCGCGGTCTGTGCGGATGGATCTGCGGGGCGAGATCTCGGTTTGCGTGCGTCATTGGAGACGCGCCCAGGAGTGCGCGCGTCGGATCTTGGAGCGTATGGGGTATGTTCGGATCGCGGTCTATCGGCCTCATCAGAGGCATTTAGTTGGCATTCAGTTCGACACTTCGCGGCTAGCGTTCTGAGCTTCGACCGGGCGGCCTCGGGGCCGGGCGAACCGTCTCGGGAGGTTCCCCCCGAACCAAGGCCAGCGGTAGGCAAAGCGAGGTGGAGGGCTCGGGCATCGAGCGCGGGCGGTTGTCGTTTTCCAGGGTGAACGGCGGGTTTGGCTATGAATGTTAGTCTCGCCTGTCATGCCGGCATGTTCCCCTCGTATTCCGAGCGTCAGCCGTGATGGTCTTTTGTCGTTGTCAACCCAAAAGTTTGTGGCACAATGTTCCACACGGAAACGGAGGACAGTTATGGATGGTCTGTTAAAACGGGCGCGTGCCGTCGCTAACTGATATCCTCCTCCTTGATATTCCATCGGGATTCATTTTAGGCTTACTGGTGTCGTGGGCCGCCCTTGGGGTTCAAGCAATGCGTGCGGGATTCAAGGTTGCTGCTGGTCTTCCTGACTAATCATGAAAACACTCCTCTGCTTGTTGGTTCTCGCGTTGTCTTCGTTTGCTGCGGATGTCGGTGATGTCGTTGCGGTGAGCGTGCGGAATAATACGAGCAAGGAGCATGTGTTTTATGTCGAGGCTGATCCGTCGGGCGTGGAAATGGGAACGTATACTGTATCGACCGGTAAGTCTGTAGCGTTCGGGTGGGTGATTGGGGAGAGTGAAGCCGACCGGGTGAATATTTATGTCGATGGTGAATTCTGGCGGTCGCTCAATCGTCAGGAAGGTTCCTTTTTCTTGGATTATTCCTCGCATGCCGAGGAGTTGTCTGATCTGAAGCGGCTGATCGGCCTTCTGATCGGCGTCCAGTTGTCGCATCTCGCTAAGGGCGCTTGGTCGCATAAGTAATTTGGGGTAATCCTAAAACGCGCGGTGATGCCACTAAGCCGTGCGTCCTGAATAGTGGTGTCGGTTTCATTTCGTTCTAGCTGTTATAGTTCAGGTCTTCGGCGTCCTCGTCGTAGCGGATGCCCGGTTTCTTGACGAGCGGGTTCGGTCCACCGCTCTCCGGGTCCAGATACCACGGGGTTAATAATTCGCTCTTGGGCGTCGGCGTGTGCGTGACACGGCTGGACGGCTTCTCGGCAAACTTGCTCGCGAAAGCAGCCTCAAAAGCCGCGTCATCTTGGGCGCGCAGATAATCGTCCGTGATTTGCACCACGTCTTCTAAAGTCCACCGGCGCGTCACGATCCCCAGCGCCATCGCTGGCGTCTTCCCGGTCGTCTCGTGTTTGCGAACCATGTTGTAAATGAACGTCTGGACGCTGGCGATGAGCGCGTGGTTGTCCCACTTCTTCGAGTAAGCCAGCGTCTTGCGGGCGCACCGCTTGTTCTGCTGGCGCACCGTCAGGTTGAACCGCTCTACGTGGCAGACCGTGGACGTGCGCAGGTTCGGGTTGCCCATGATGGCCTCCCGCTCCACACCAACTAAAGGGTCCACGCGATACTTCGGCCATTCGTGCGCCTTGCACTTGGAACTGGCGAAGACTTTCGTTTCCTGTGCGAAGTCCACCCGATCCCCGAACGCTTCAGGAATGGCAAACCCGTAGCTGTTCAGCGGGTCCGTGGTGATTTGCACCCGGCCCTCGACGCGCGTCGCCAGATCGCCAGCGAACATCCGGGCGGCTTGCATGGTGCGCTTGCCAGTCAGCCAGCTCAGCACGGCTTTAGATTCCGGGTCAATCGCCACCCACAGCCAGCAATCCCCGCGCATCGGATGACGCTTCTTGTCCTCGCGGCTCATGCGCTCCTTGTGCGTATGAACGTAGCTCCATTGCTCGTCACACTCGATGCGCAGCACGTCCAGATTGCGGAAATGCCGGTTGTGCCAGTCCTCCGCAGCCTTCCCCACTTCGCGCAGGAAGCGCAGCACGTTCGGCTTGCCTACGCGAAACATGCGGCAGATCGAATTGACGGCTGTTCCCTCAGCGAGTGCTGAGAGGATTAAAGCGCGCTTTGCTTTGTTGATGCGTTGGTTGGCCATAGTTGGGATTGACTTCTTGAAAAGATACACACATAATAGAGGGCGTCAATGAAAAACTCTCCACAAAATCAAGACGAGCATTCACACGGCGGAAAGCGCGAAGGCGCGGGCCGTCCATCCGAAGGAAAGGCTCGCTACAACGTCACGCTGACGGCTGAGAACGTCGAGAAAGCCAAGGCTAAGGAAAAGAACTTCTCCGGACTCCTTGATGATCTTCTATCCGATTGGCTGAAGAAATCAGCGCCCGTTGCCACCAAAGGCAACAGCGGGCGCGATACATCCCTCAAATGAACACCGCGATATCCTCCCCTATCCGCCAGCGAAGTGGGTGTTCAGTGACGGCCTCCACGCAGAGATTAGCTCCCGTTCAATTGCCGCCCGCGTGGCCTCTTCCTGAACCACCATCGCATGAACATGGGTGGCCCCAAGCTGAACCGCCTCCTCCCACCGCTCATGACCAGGAAGACGATTACTGAAGGATTCGGCCTTCCCGATATAGTGCGGGCGCCACAATCCCTGCGCGTTTAGGCCGGCGAAAATATAGACGCCACCTACTTCGTTCCACGTTGAATCCATATCGCACACCGTGAAGGCGTGCTGTCTCCAAGACACTGTCTTATTCATAGTTTTCTGATTGATTCTCGAACTCGGATGAGCCAGTGTCGTGGCACGAAAGACCCCCAACCGGGGGTTGCTAGAGCACTGGCCGTTAAGGGCCCGGTATTCCGGCCACCCGATTCCTCTCGCCAAAGAATCATCGGGTGGCCGGTTTTGTGTCTGCGCGGACGGTCCTACCGGGAGGCGTCGAGACCGCGCTGTAGAGTTAATTTCATGCGAATTCTTGGCTGGAAGCGGGCTGTCCGAAATTGACGGTGATTACCTTGTCGAATTCTTTCGGCTGGAATTGCGCGGGATCGGTATCGAATACATCGCAAAGCACATTGCTTGGCATCGGCAGTTCGGATGGGATTTCCCAGGCGTGAATCACGTTGTTCTCTTCCAAAAGCTGAAGACTGCGCTTTCCCAGCGAACGCTTGATTGGAGGAATCAAGTTGTCGAGCGGCTCCATGCGAGCGCGGCGCCAGCCCTTCGCGCTCATCTGTCGAAATAGGGCCTGATATTTATCATCGGTGATGAGTTCCAACTGATGCGCTCGGAATATCATCGCTTGCACGGAGACACCCCACTTCGACTTCAGTTTCAAGAAACCATCAAGCGAGGTATCCAAAACATCCGGGGCAAATGTCTCCGTTGGCAGCAGAAATGCGCCAGCAAAAGCGTTCGCTTCAGCCTCAATTTGAGGCAGTATTTTTGAATCGCAGACATCGGTATCCGAATAGTGTTGATGGCGTATTAGGTGGGCCAGTTCATGGCATGCATCGAATCGAGCGCGCGCCGCGTCCTTCTTATCAGCGCCAAGGAAAATGAACGGGCGCCCACCAATGAAGCGCGAGAACGCATCAAATCGGTCATCTCCAAATGCGGCTGTGGCAAGGGCAATGCCTTTCGATTCGAAAAGTTCACCGAGCTTCAGAATCGGACGATTGCCCAAGCCCCAAGCAGTGCGGCAGCGTTGGGCTGATTCCTCAGGATCGCTGTCGAAAGGCACGCTCGGAAGCACGGGAGCAGGAAAGTTAATTCGATCGCCGAGCCACAAAAACACCTCAGCAAACAACTGCGCCAAGCGAGCGGCTTTCCGATTTGCCTTCCGTGTATTCGCGTTCAAGCAGGCTCGAAAAGTGAGCGGGCCACACTCGAAAACAGCCGATGGGATTGGCCTCATCAAAAGCGCCATGGGAAACCCAAGACGTTCCGAGATCGCCGCGACGTTCTCAGCCGTAGGCTGCTTTACTCCGGTTTCCCACTGCGCAACTGCGGGTGGGGAAAGATTCATCATCGAAGCGAGATCTGTTTTCGTTATTCCCGCTAGCTCTCTCGCCTGCGTGATCCGCTTTGGAACTACTCGACTCACGTGGCTTGCTCCCCGGTTTCGTCTTCGTCGTCCCGCAGGTGTTCTTTGATGTCTGGATTTGGACCTTGGATGTCTTCCTGATCCGCCGACGGCTCGGCGAACGGCACATTCATGATGTTGCCGGTCAGATCGATGTAGTGAGTCGGCTTGGCTGGATCGTAGTAGCCGCGAATGAAGGCGAACTCCTCGCCCCGCTTACCGCCATAAACCAACGTCAACTTGAGCTTTTCCCTCTCGCCTTGGCCCTCTGCGATAAAACTCATGACCTGCTGAAGCCCCGTGCGCCAATCCGATCGAAATGCACAATCGCGAGGAGAGTCCTCCATGTCCGAGATATGGCAGACGATCATCTCGGTGTTCGCTCCATGCAGTTCAAAGATGTAAAAACCGTTTTTCTGCTGAGCCTGCCGCCAATGTGCCGTGATTCCGCGCAACAGGCCACTTTTGCAACCCTGATCCAAGCGCTGGCTCACTGCCACGAACCGCGTCACGCCTGTATGCATCGGCTGATTCGGCGTTGCAAATACGCTGTTATTTTTCGGATTGCAGATTTTCTCTGTCTCTTCAAGAGCGCTTAGAAGACACACTTTGAGAGCCGAAAGGTTGCCTTCCGGCCAGTCTTGGTTGGTTATGTTTGTAGGGTCCATTGGCGGCTTTGGTTAAGCGATGGGAGCTTAACCAGAATCGGCAGTCAATCCTATTTTCTTAACCGGACTCTAATTTTCCCCACAGGCTTTCTTCAGCCGTTCCTTCGCTTCTCGAAGCTGCCGCTGTAGCTCAGGATCGCCAAGCAGGTCTTCGCCATTCGGCTTCTCCGTGCCCGTGGCGCGGGCAAGCGCGTCCGCAATCTCACTGTTCTCGTCCGGCGGTTCGCGGTCTGGCATGGCCGAACGATTGCACTTGATTCAACCGACAGCAATATCATTACGTTGCTCCATGAGCCCGATTATCAAGCACGAAGGCGGAGACATCGTCACGTATTGCCCATTCTGCAAATCGCAGGTGTATCGGCGAGAGCCAGGTCCCAATGCTGAGTTTTCTTGCCTCATTGCGTTCGGAATGCACGTTGCCAGCTGCAAGGAAAGTCCCGACTACAAAGAGACGGAAATGGACAAGTTTTTGAAGGAGCTCCACGGAGAATAGTCGGTCCACCTCTTGATGTTGCCATCACCGCAGCAGCGGCAGGCCGAGAGCAGCGGCGAGTAGTCCGAGGAGTGCGAGGGCGACTTTCTGATCGAGGCTGATTTGAATTTTCACGCCGCGACCGTGGCGTTGTCACGCTGATGGATCAAAGACGCTGCGCACCTTACGGAACTTACGGACGGAAAAACGCGTCCTATAATTCCCACACTGAACCGAAACCGACACCAATAGATTGGTGCTGGTCCTGCTTCCCGTTATGGCAATTCTACAGAGGCAGGCACGATTCAGGAACGGAAACGCGATTTGTTTTGACTATCCTGATTGAGGCCAGCCATAGGCAATGACTTGACAGCCAAGGCGGCCAAGCTTAGCGAGGAAGCTTGAAAGCGACCGACTGCCTTATTGCCTTCTGGAATAGCCCTAAGGCGTGCGGGATGGCTGCGCTGTCCGTGTCCGCTGTATCACTTCTACTTTCGACTTTTGCGCTTGGGGTTCGATATGGGCGCAACTTTGAACGGTCGCTACAATGGCAAGAAACGCTGACAGAATCGACACCCCAAGAGCCCACCTTGCCCACTGGCCAGCCTCTTTCGAGTGCCTTTCGGTTTGCTCCATCCGCTGCTCATGTAGAGTCTGATTTTGTTCAAACGTTTCCTCCAGCCACGTCGTCTGCCTCTTTAGCTCTTCCAGTTGCGGCCCCGCGCCACGGCGAGCCAGAATGTCTTCAATCACCGTGATGGCCGGAGTGCCTTCTAGGCGCGCCTTGTAGTAAGCTAGTTGTGTCGGCGTTAAGCGGTCCCGTTCATCATCTGAAAGCCTCATAAATCGGCTGTATTCCGTCTGCTTTGGCTTGGCGAATTTGAGCCGGAAACCGTCTGAGGAGTCTGCCATGCCGAGATTGAGCCCTTTTGCTCAACCGCTGGCAAAGCTTTTACTGACCGGCCAGAGCCGCCGCAAACATCGCATCCTCAGCCTCCCGGCGTTTCCGGGCCGCTTCCTGCCGATCTGCTTCCCAACGCGGTTGCCAGTAAGCCTGAGTCTCGCTGACAACATCCTCGAAGGTCCAAGCCCGATCTGTGACGCCAGCGGCTTGTGCGGGTGTCTTTCCAGCCAGTCCTTTGTGCTTCCTCACAAGGTTGTAAACGGCCAGATGCAAGCCCGTGGCGAGCTTGTGCATTCGCAGGCATTTGCTGTAGCCCAGCGTGGCGCGGGTAAAGCGGGTCATTTCCTGCCGGATGGACAGGAACAGGCGTTCCGTGTGCGCCGTGGTGAGCAAGCCCATGTGAGGCTGGCCGATGACCGCCTTGCGTTCTGCTTGGGCAATCTTCGGGATGCCCCAATAACGGCGGCGCGGCCAATCCTCAGGCTTGAACGCATCCACAAAGGTCTTGGTTTCGGTCCCGTAAGTGGCACGCCCTTCAAATGCGCCACGGATGGCAAACTCGTAGCTGGCCAGTGCATCGGTCGCAATCTGGACCGTGCCGACTACGCGCTTGGCAAGATCGGTCATCAAATCCTCTGCCATCTGTGCTTTACGGTCGCCGATGCGGTGCGCGATGACCAGCTTCGTATCGCTGTCCATCGCTACCCACAGCCAGAAATCACCACGGTTCTTTTCAGGCCGCGCCATGCGTGAGCCGTGACAGCCGACATACTGCCACTGTTCATCGCAGGCAATCCGCTCGCAGCTCAGGCCCGTAAAGGTCCGCATCATGTAGGCGTTCATGGCCTCGCCAGCCTCGGCAATCAGCCTCAAAACCGCGTCTTTCCCGGTCTTGGTGACACGGCAAATGGCGTTGATGGGCGTGCCTTCCGTCAGAAGCGCGAGAATCAAAACCTGCTTTTCGTTGGAAATTCGTTGGTATGCCATAACAGAGTTGACGAACCGTTTAATACGCACTAAATAGAGCGTGTCAACATTAAGTATGCACGAAACTAAAGAACCACCTAAACGTCGTCCTGGCCGTCCTGCTCAGGACAAGGAGCGCGTGACCGTCACGCTTGATCGTCAGAACGTGGAGAAGGCCAAGCGCGTAGCGTCCAACTTCTCAGGGTTGCTTGATCGTTTGCTGGCCGATTGGCTAGGGAAGGCAGCATGAGCGAGCTGCTAAGCAACGCAGAATTGACTCAGAGGCTTGGAGAGTTGTTGGAGATTCTCCGCACCACGCAAGCCAACGTTCTGAAGATGATGGCGAAACAGAACGTTATTCTCGAATGCCTGATTACCGCGACGATTCCAGAGGAATCACGGTCGGCATTTCGGAAGACGTTTGACGTGGCCGTAAAGGAGCAGATGGAGTCAGTCGTTCTGACAATAGGCGACACAGACCCTGTGGCAGCGGAATTTCTTGAGCAGGCGCTTCGAGCAAAGCCGAAACAACATCGGCCAATCGACCCGCAGCCATAGTTTGGCGAGCTATCGTCACTGTTCCTGCTCCTTTTGCGCCTCAGCCTTTAGCTTGCGATACAACTCCCGCGTCTTCTCGTCGCCGATCATCTCGGAAGCATCCTCCACGGGCTCGCTAGCCGTAGCCGCGTTGACCGCATACAGAGCCGCTTGGCTCGGGTCGGGTTTGCTGTCGTCTGGCTGGCGTGGCATGGGCGCACGATAGCATACCTGTCAAGGACAGGACAGGCTTATAACTGCCATAATGCCAACCGGGACCAATACCAATAGATTGGTATTGGGTCTGATTGATTGTGGAAGCTATGGCGAGGCGCGAGCTGCTTTGGACGGACCGGTCCTACCTACTCAACCTCCAGGTTGTTGCATCGAATCATCCCGCGCCGGGCTTGAGTCGCACCTTTATTTGAACTGCCCTAGCAATTGCCGGTGACCGTGATCTGCTCGAAAACGTCGGCGAGTTCGGCGGAGGTGCATTGGCCGGTGCAGAGGGCGGTCTGGCCCCATTCGGTGAGGGCGGTTCGGAGTTGGGTCTTCTCGTCGTTGGTCAAGCCCTCGATCACGAAGGGCAGTTCGTGAGGCATGACGGTCAGTTTGGCCCTCAGGATGCCGGACAGGTCGAGCCGCTCCGCCACGATCTGCTCCAGTCGCAGCAGAGTCAGGAGCCGGACGGTGCGGAACGGTTGTGTCATATCGGTATAGGTAGATTCACCGATGGGCATTAAATCGCTTCTCCTGGATTGTCGGAAATGGACCTTCGGTTGGCTTGCTGGGGCGGATTTAGGCGCTGAATCCCGGCTGATCGCGATATTCCGGTGCTGGCGGTGGGCGGGATGATCCGTTAAGGACGAAGGATTCCGCTGCCATGCCTCCCTTCCGAAAAGCCTTCCGTCCCCTGCTCGCTCTCGCCTTCGCTTTCACCTGCTCCCTTGCGAAGGCGGCGGGGCCATCTTCCCATCCAGATATTGTGCTGATTCTGACCGATGACCTGGCGTTCAATGCGATCGGTGCGGGTGGGAACGCGGTGGTGCGGACGCCGAATATCGATCGGTTGGCGGCGTCGGGGACGCTGTTCACGCATGCTTACAATTCAGGGGCATGGAATGGGGCGGTGTGTATTGCCAGCCGCACGATGCTGATGACGGGGCTGCAATTTCAGCACGCGAAGGCGGCGGACTTGAAGGGCCTGGTGAAGGATGGGCGGATGTGGAGCCAGCTGCTGGCCAAGGCGGGTTATCACACCTTCATGACGGGTAAATGGCACGTGGTCGGGGCGGATCCGAAGGCTTGTTTCGAGCAGACGGAGGATCTGTCGGGCGGCTTTTTGCCGAGTTCGGGTGGAGATGCCGCTTATCGCCGGCCGTCGGCGGATGGCAGTGCGGATGCGTGGCGTTCGGATGACAAGGCGCAGGGCGGGTTCTGGCGACCGGACGGGCGGCACTGGAGTGAAGTGACGGCGGATCGAGGCATCGAGATGATCAAGGCAGGCGCGGCGAAAGCGGAGCCGTATTTCCTGTATCTGGCTTTTAATGCGCCGCACGATCCGCGGCAGGCGCCTCGCGAATATCTCGATCAATATCCGGAGGATCAGGTGGATGTGCCGGCATCCTTCCAGCCGGAGTATCCGTATGCGGCGAAGATCGGCTGCGATGCGTCGCTCCGGGATGAAAACCTGGCGCCGTTTCCCCGCACCCCGCACGCGGTGCGGGTGCATCGGCGGGAATATTACGCAGCGATCAGTTATCTCGATGCCCAGGTTGGCCGGGTGCTCGAGGCGATCGCGAAGCACGGGCGGCCGGAGCGGACGCTGATCCTGTTTACGTCGGATCATGGCCTGGCGTGTGGCGACCACGGCTTTCTCGGGAAGCAGAACATGTATGAGTCCGCCTTGCGTCCTCCGCTCATCCTGGCAGGCCCGGGGTTCAAGGCCGGGGCCACGGTCGAGGAGCGGGTCTATATGCAGGACATCATGCCGACGGCGCTCGAAGCGGCCGGGGTGCCAGTGCCGGCGACGGTCGATTTCAAGAGCCTGAGTCCTCTTACCCGCGATCCCGGCGCGAAGGCTTACGACGAGGTGCACGCGGTTTATATGCACCTCCAGCGGATGGTGATCGCCGAGGGGTGGAAGCTGATCGAATATCCGGAGGCGAAGGTGGTCCGGCTCTACGATTTGGGGCGCGATCCACAGGAGTTGCACGACCTGGCGGGCGACCCGGCGCAGGCGTCACGGGTGGCGGCCCTGCGGGAGAAGCTACCGGTGCTGTCGGAGCGGACAAACGGACCGAAGCGGCACGAGTAGGTTTGGGCGGAAAAAGGTGGGCGCGGCGGATCGTCCCGAAAGCGGAAACAGCCTCAAAATCACCAGATATCGGAATATCGATTCCGATAAGCGAAAACCAACCCGGCAAGACCAGTGTAGACCGCGCCAGATATGGAGGAGTGAACACTCACTCAGTGCGGTCGATCGCTAAATTCTGGGGAAAGTATATTCCTTTATCATGGTCTGCTTGGACGAGTTTCGGCCATTTACTCTATAAATGGGTCTTGGGCGGACGGCCTTAAATGGACGTCTCGTCAATTAAGTGAACTTATATTCCTCGAATATATATTCTTATATTGAGCCCTCGGGGGGGAGGGTGGTGTTGGTGTCCAGCCTTTAGGCTGCGGAAAGGAGGAGGAATGAGGTCGGCAGCCTGCGGCTGATCTTGTTTTCGGAGCAGCCTAAAGGCTGGACACCGACGTAGGCGGGAACATCTGGGGGGGGGTGAGTGCAAGGAATGAAACGGGAGATTTTCGGGTGGCGAGTTGGACCGTTCAGGGGCTCGACGGCGGGCCGGACGGCGGGTTAGGCTGGCTAGACCAAGCCCTTCCTGCCCATGCGCCGCATCGTTTCCGCTTCCCTGCTCGCCACCGTGCTTTTCGCGGGATGTGATCCACCGCCGCCGAAAATCCAGCCGCCTCCGCCCCCGACACCCCCGATGGGGCCACCGGCCCGGCGCGCGGCGGCGTCGGATCGGTTGAGCGCGGATGAGGCGATGACGTTTGCGGACCTTTCCCTGCTGGTGCGGACGAGCACGCCAGAGGAAGAGGTCATGCGTCAGATTTCGGAGCGCGGGTTTCTGGACCCGATCTCGCCGGCGCAGGCGCAATCACTGGCGGAACTGGGGGCGTCGGCGCGACTGGTGATCGTGATGCAGGATCGGCAGTATGTCCTGACGCCGCCGGAGCGGACGGAATACACTTCGCGCAAGACGCGGCGGGACAATGCCGTGCGGGGACAAGTGACGGCGGACAAGAAGCAGCGGGAAGCGGAGTTTGCCGAGCGGCAGCGGCTGCAGGAACTCCAGCAGCAGACGATGAACAACGTGGCGCAGAAGGAACGTGACGAGAAGCAGCGTGAGGACGCGAAGGTGGTCTATGAGCAGCGCCGCAAGGAACTGGAGCGGCAGATCGATAGCTTGCAGCGGACGATTGCAGAGTATCGGCGGCTGGGGTGGAAGGAATCGACGCTGACCAGTTATCACCAGCGGCTGAAGGATTTGCAGGACGAGTTGTTTCACCTGAAGTCGCCTTAGGGTTCGTGTCGCTTTACGGATCGGGGTGGGCTGCGCGGCCAAAACGCGCTGGCAGGCTTGTCCCGCCCTTTCAGGGCGGAACCGAAATCGGACGGTGGCCCCAGGGCGTTGCCCTGGGCTGGCTTGTCGAGGCCCTTCAGGCCTCAGCTACCGCCCACGCGGAATGGCGAACTCAGTTTGAACGTCATCCCGCCAAAAATCCGCCTGCTTGTGGAGGGTTCCCGGCTGCTTGCTGGGGGGGCCTCAGGATGACTTGTCTGGAAAAGTGAGGATTCACCGCCTGCTGCAGGCGCCGCCTCAGAAGTGGCGCTGCGCGTGCGTGTGAGGACTTCGTGGCCGGCGAGACGCCGGCGCTCCATGGGCTACCCCACCACTCCGGCGCGCATCAAAATCTCCTGCCCTTCCCGCGCGGCATCGATGATGAGCGGGCTGGCGGCGTGTTCGGCGATCTGGCGGGCGTGCTGGAGCATGCCGGTGATGAATTGATCGTCGTGCGATGGGTCGTGGTGGAAGGTGTAGAGGCGTTTGGCGCCGGCTTCGATGGCCATGCGGACGACTTCGTCGAGGTTGCCGTGACCCCAATTGACGTGGGTCTGGTATTCCTCGGCCGTGTATTGGCTGTCGATGATGAGGACGTCGGCGCCGCGGATGAATTCGCGCAGTTTTTCATCGGCCGGATCGGGGACGACCTGCCCGTTGACCACGCTGGGCTGGTGCCGCTTGGTCTCGTTGTCCGGCATGTAAACGATGGAGCCATCGGCGGTGCGCAGCTTGTAGCCGACGCAGACGCCGGGATGGTTCGTAAAGCAGGCCTCGACCTGCACGGGGCCGATGGCGAACTCCATATCGCGCAGCTCGTCGATGCGGAGATTGCCCGGCAGTTCATCGAGCGACACGGGGAAATAGGGGCTCTCCATCTGGCCTTCGAGCGCGGTGCGGAGGCCGGAGAGGGCGCCTTCGTAGCCGAAGATCTGGATGCGGTTGCGCGAATCATACGCCGGCACGAAGAAGGGAAATCCCTGGATGTGATCCCAGTGCGTGTGGGTGATGAGGAGGGTGACCTCGACGGGTTTGCCTTTGAACTCCTCGACGAGCGAATTGCCGAGGGCGCGGATGCCGCTGCCGGCATCGAGCACGATGAGCTGGGAACCGGCGCGCACTTCCACGCAGGAGGTATTGCCGCCGAAGTGGACGGTGCCGTCACCGGGCGAAGGGATCGAACCGCGGACGCCCCAGAATTTGATCCGGGTCCCCTGCCCATCGGGCTGCGGGGCGGCATGAGCAGTGCCATTCACCGAACCGGGAATGGCGCCGGGCACGAGTTTCTCCAGCGCGGCGAGGAGCTTGGCGATTTCGAGCGGCTTGACGAGGTAACCATCAGCGCCGGCTTCCTCGGCGCTTTTGCGATCGGAGGCATAGTCGCGCCCGGTGACGACGAGGATCTTCGTGTGACGGAGCTCGATCCGCTCCCGGACGGCACGGCAGACTTGGTAGCCGTTCACCCGCGGCATCAGGAGATCGCACAGCATGACGTCGGGCCGGTGTTTCATGGCCAGCTCGAGGCCAGCCTCGCCGTCCTCGGCTTCGATCACGTTCCACTGCGCGCGGCGCAGCAGTTCGGCGATCGGGCTTCGGCAGGCCTCGTCGTCATCTATCAGCAGGATGGTATTCAAACGTGGAAAGTCGGTGTTCGTTTAGAGCGAAACGCCACATGATGGCAAGCCGCGCCTTGCACGGAAGGCCAGCCGCCCTTTAACGTGCCCACGCTATGCAAGTTCCCGATCTCCGCAGTCCTCACGTCAAAACCGGTGGCCTCGTCTATTTCGCGCGGATGCTGGACAAGATCCGCCTCCACACCGCAGGGCGGCTCCCGGGCGATTACCATGCGAATCTCGGCGGCGGGTTCGACGGGTCGTGCTGCCGGTTTCTGTGGATCGATTACCCGAGCCTGGTCGAGCGAGTGAAGGCGGGCGGGACGGATGACGAACTGCTGGCGTGGGCGTATCAGCAGGGGCGCAAGCCGTCGGATGAAGAGGCGCTGGTTTGGAATGAATTCATGCGCAAACGGGGCTGGAATGACGAAGCCAGCGAGCGGCTCCGCCAGCGCAAGGCCGAGAGCGGCCTGAGCGACCGGGACGACATCCAGACGTTCTTCGATTACATCGACGCGGACGAAGGGCGGCGGTAGGTCGCGCGCTGGAGTCTAACCTGCCGCCGCTAGGCCGCCGATTTTCGCGTGCGTTTGACCGGCGCGTCGGGCTGGAACTTCCCTTCGAGGACGATCTCGCCGAGACGACGCTTCAGCACTTCGATCCCCTCGCCGGATCCGGCGCTCATGGGGATGATCTCGATCTTGCGGAAGCGGGTCTTGATTTGCTTGAGCCGTTCCTTCGCGCCTTCGAGGTCCATCTTGTTGGCGATGATGAGCCACGGACGCTCGCTCAGCGTGGGGTCGTAGAGGTCCAGTTCCTTGCGCAGAGTCTGCAAGTCGGCCAGCGGTTCGCGGCCCTCGCTGCCGGCCATGTCGAGCACGAAGAGGAGCAGCTTGCAGCGCACGATGTGGCGGAGGAAGTCGTGCCCGAGGCCGACGTTGGCGTGCGCGCCCTCGATGAGACCGGGGATGTCTGCCACCGTCACGCGCCGGTAATCACCCACCTCGACGATGCCGACGTGCGGGGTGAGGGTGGTGAAGGGATAGGGCGCGATTTTCGGGTGTGCATTCGAGATGCCCGTGAGGAGCGTCGATTTGCCGGCATTTGGGTAACCGACCAGCCCGGCATCGGCGATCTTGCGCAGCTCGAGATAAAACGTGCCGACTTCGCCATCGTCGCCGTCGGTGTATTCCATCGGCACGCGGTTCGTCGAGCTCTTGAAGGTCGTATTCCCCCGCCCGCCGTCGCCGCCTTTGCACAGCACGAATTCCGTGCCGGGCTCGGTGAGGTCGGCCACCATTTCAAATTGCGTCGGATCGAAGGCCACCCGCTCGCGCTTCGGCCCGTCGAAGGTCGCGGCCTCGACGTCGGAGAGTGTGGAGAAATCGACATAGGCGCGATCGCTGCGCGCGGAATCGCCCATGGGCGCCGGTTCATCAATCGGCACACGCCACACGATCGTCCCGACGGGGACGCGGAAGACGGCGTCCGGAGCGGCCTTGCCATAGCAGTTCTTCCCCTGCCCGTGTTCGCCGCGTTTCGCGCGCAGCTTCGGGTTGTAGTAAAAGTCGGTCAGGTTATCGACGTTTGGGTCCACCTTCAGCACGACGGAACCGCCCTTGCCTCCATTGCCGCCGCTGGGGCCGCCTTTCGGCACAAAGGTCTCACGGCGAAACGCCACGCACCCGCGCCCGCCTTTGCCGGCTTCTGCATGAACCTGAATATGATCGACGAACATAGCCTGCTTCTTTCGTGGCAGGAGCGCGCAGGGTCTAGGGCAAAGTGAAGCCGTGGTCCGGAAGGGGCGGGGCAACTCGAGGTCTCGCGTGACAATTCTTTTGCAACCGTCGCGTTGCGTCTCCCGCCGAGTGCTCGCAGCATTCGCCCTATGAAAGTGCGTCACTTCCTCCCGCTGGCTGCCATCGTGGTTCTTGGGCCCTTCGTGCTCGGCGAAAACGAAACGGGCTTTATCGAGCGATTTGCTCTCGCGGCGGATCGCGAAAAGGTCCTCGGCGAACTCGTCCCCGGCACTGAAGACTATTATTTCTTCCACGCGCTCCACTACCAGAACACGCGCCAAGCCGCGAGACTCGCCACCATTCTCGATCAATGGAAGAAGCGGGTGCGGCAGTCCGGGCAGCGGGATCTCATCGAGAATCGCGAAGCCTTGCTCGCCTATGATGCGAACCCGGAGCGCACGCTCGCCTTCCTCCGCGAGCACTACCAACTGCGCTTCGACCATGTGCAGGAGCAGCCGGATGCGAAGCCGGACCTGCCCACGCGGCTCGATCCGGCGCTCATCACTTTCGATGCCTTCGTGCATGAGGCCCAGCGCAATGAAGACCTGCGCGAATGCACTCCGGAGGCGCTCGCGCAGCTTGTCACCGCCAAAATGCCGCTGAACCCCGCACAGCGCCGCGCGGTGTTGGCGAGAATTCAGCGGCCGAATGTGCCCGGGCTGGTCGAGTTGATCGCCGAAGACCTCGGCACGCGCGAAAGCAAAGGGTTTGGCGAATTTCCCATTCATCACTACCTGCTTCCCGCGCAGCTCGATCAACTCGCGAAACTGCGTCCGCAGGTCGCCGTCGTGCAGGCCTTCGTTTTCGCCCGCCTGCGCCACCTGTCGCCGAGTGCCGAGGAAGATATCGAGTTCGATCCCGCGGCTCGCGTGGCGTGGCTGGATCGCACGTGGGCTTATGTGAAAGGGCTGCCTCCGGCGTTCAATTCGCTCAAGGCCGTGCTGCTGTATCATCGGCTCGAACACGATCGCCGCCTGGGCGTTTACGACGAAGCCCGTTTCATCGAATACCTCAAGCTGCCGCGCCGGACGAGCTACGCGCCCACGGCATGGCTGGAGCGGCTCCGGGCCGCCGACACCGTCTGGGCCGATCTGAATGTCAGCTTTCCCAACCTCGGCGGATTGCCTGCGGTCCGCAGCGACGAGTCGCTCGTGCGCGATTATTTCCTCCACCTCTTTGCCGAAAAACCGAAGGCCGGCTGGGAGCGCTTCGCGGAATGGGTGCGGGATACCTGGCTCAAGCCGGTCTTTGCCGAAGCATTGCTCGTGCGTGGTCTCGGCAACGCCGAGCAACTTGCTTCGCTGCTCACTCCCGACGCTTTCCGCCAGCTCAACGAGCGGGTGGACCTCGATTTCCGGCCCACGAATCCGCAGTTTTTCGCCCCGGGCGACGACGTGAGCCTCGACCTCGAAGTGAAGAATGCGCCGAAGCTCATCGTGAAGGTCTATGAGCTGAACGCGCTGAATTATTTCCTCACCAACAAGCGCGAGTTGAACACTGATCTGCCGCTCGACGGCCTCGTCGCGAATGCTGAAACCACGCATAGCTTCGACGAGCCCGCGCTGCGCCGCGTGCGCCGCACGTTCAAGTTCCCCGAGTTGAAGGACCGACGTGGCGCGTGGATCGTCGAGTTCATCGGCGGCGGCCGCTCCAGTCGCGCCCTCATTCGCAAAGGCCAGTGGCACCTTGTCCAGCGCACCGGTCCCGCGGGCGATCTCCTCACGGTGCTCGATGAAAATCACCGGCCCGTCTCCGACGCCGCGGTGTGGTTCGATGGACGTAAATTTACCGCCGCGGCTGGAGCCACGGTTCCCGGAATCCCCGTTCCCTTCACGGCGCAGCCCGGTCGCAAATCCGTGGTTCTGGCCGATGCCGCGGGCACTTTCGCCACGCTCACCACGTTTGAACATCACGCGGAGCAGTATGCCCTCGATGCGCAGTTTTATGTGGATCGCGAACAGCTTCTCGCGGGGAAAGAAGCGACGCTTTCCGTCCGCACTGCCCTCCGGTTGCACGACGCCTCGCTCCCGCTCACTCTTTTGCGAGACCCGAAGCTCGTCATCACGACCGAAACGCTCGACGGGATCGAAACCACGCGCGAGTTGAAGGACCCGAAGCTCGACGCCACCGGGTTGCTCACTTTCCGCTTTCCGGTGCCGGCGCGGCTTGAAGTGGTGAACGCCACGCTGTCGGCGGAAGTGGATCAACTTTCGCAAAATGGCGCCAAGGCCAGGGTGAGTGCGAGCGATAGCTGGACGGTCAATTCCATCGACCGCACCGAAGCCACTTACGACGGACATCTGCTTCATTTGGACACCGGCTATGCCTTTGAGTTGCTCGGCAAAAACGCGGAGCCCCTCGCAGACCGGCAGGTAGTGTTTTCGTTTACGCACGACTGGTTCGATCACGAAATCACCGTCCCACTTCGCTCGGATGCCAAGGGGCGCATCGCGCTCGGCCCGCTCGGGCAGATTCGGCAATTGGAGGCGAAGCTGCCGGATGATCGCATGCGGACCTGGCCGCTGCGGACGGCGCTTCGTGCTACCGATGACCGTATTCACGTCGTCGCTGGTCAACCGTTCGAGGTTTCCCTGCAAACTCTGGCCGGCCATTTCGCGCTGCTTGAAAACCGTCCCGATACTTTCGCGGGCGATTGGACAAAGAGTGTGGAGCAACCGGCCGGCGCGCGGCTCCCGCATCTGAACATTCGCAGTCTGGCTCCAGGCGATTACACCCTTCTTCTGCCGAACGAAGGACGCAGCGTATCGATCAAGGTCACGCGCGGCACCGCCGAAGCCGGCTGGATTTTTGGCCCTGCGCGCTCGCTGCAACTCAGCAACGCGAATCCGTTGCGCATCGAGCAGATCACCAGCGACGCGGCGCAGGTCGTCGTGACGCTGGCGAATTGGGATCGTTTCACCCGCGTCCACGTGGCGGCGACACGGTTTGTCGATCCGGAGAAAACGCTTTTTTCGTTGGGTGGATTCACCCGGTTTGGCGTCGGTGAGGAAAGTCCTGCGCGTCTTCCGAATCTTTTCGCCGCAGGTCGCGACATTGGCGACGAATACCGCTACATCCTGGAGCGGCGTTATGCCCTGAAGTTCCCCGGCAACATGCTCGCACGCCCCGGGCTGGTGTTGAACCCATGGGAAAAGCGCACCACCGAACAAAGTGCGCTCGATCTCAAAGCCGGCGGAGTGGCGGGAGCCACCGCCGGGGGCCGCAAAGCGATGCCCGTCCCCGGCTTGGAGAAAAGGGAACACATGGAAGCGAAGAGCGTTGTGGACGCAGGCGGCACGGCGAATCTCGACTTCCTCGCCAAGGTCGCTCCGGTGCTGACCGATCTCGTGCCCGACGAAAAGGGCATCGTGCGCATCGACCGCGCCAGGCTCGGCGACCGCACGCTGGTGCAGGTGCTCGCCACGAATCTGAGCGAAGCAGACTGGCGCGAATTCCCTCTGTCGGAAGCGCCGGTGCAGGTGCGCGACCTGCGGCTCGCCCGCAGCCTCGATCCCGCCAAATCGTTCGCCGAAAAGAAACGCTTCAGCCTGCTGACCACCGGACAAACGCTCACCTTCACCGATCGTCTCTCGAGCGAACTGGAAACCTACGACACGCTCGCCTCCGTCTTCGGACTCTACCGCACGCTCGGTGAGAATCAGACGCTGGCGACTTTCGCGTGGATCCTTGAATGGCCGAACCTGAAGGACGAAGAGAAGCGCGCGAAATACAGCGAGTTTGCCTGCCACGAACTGAACTTCTTCCTCTCCCGCAAAGATCCTGAGTTCTTTGCGAAAGTCATCCGGCCCTACCTCCAGAACAAGAAGGACAAAACCTTTCTCGATGAATACCTGCTCGGCGCGGACCTGCGGCGTTATCTTGAGCCGTGGTGCTTTGGCCAGCTCAACGCCGCCGAGCGTGCCCTGCTCGCGGCGCGCCTCCCTGCCGACGCCAGGAACATCGCCCGGCACCTGCAAGAACGGTGGGAGTTGCTTCCGCCGAAAGTTGAAGAACAGGATCGCTTTTTTGAAACAGCGTTGCGCGGACGGGCGATGGATGAGGGCGAACGCCCCGCGGCTCTCGCGATGACGCCCACCACGCCGACTGCTTTTGGAGACAGGGGCGCTATCGGCGCGCTCGCGCCACCGCCACCACCGGCATCGCCAGCTCCCGCGATGGCCGCAAAACCGGTCGATGCCCCGGCGGCTGACGCCGAGATGGGCCGAAAGGCTAAATCGGGAGTCGCGGGGAAGGAGATGGCTGAGGCAGCCTACAATGAGACGCGGGCACGAGCGCTCTATAAATCGGTCGATGAGTTTGTTGCGGGGGTGGACGTGGTGAAGCTGCGCGAGGACGCTCGAACGCAGGCTTACTATCGCAAGCTCGGACCGACGAAGGAATGGGCGGAAAACAATTATTACCATCTGCCGATCGAGCGGCAGGGGCCGGAACTCATCCCGGTGAATGCATTCTGGCGCGACTACGCCGTGTGGGTGGCAGATGGAGCGAAGGCGCCGTTCCTCTCCGCGAATTTCGCCGAAGCGCACCGCAGCTTTGCCGAAACCATGCTCGCCCTCGCGGTGCTCGATCTCCCGTTCGATGCGCCGAAGCACGAGACGAAAATCGAGGGCCCGGCCTTTACCCTGAAAGCAGGTGGACCGGTCATCGCGGTGCACAAGGAGGTGCTGCCCGCCACTCCGGCTGAGGGGCAGGCGGAGTTACTCGTCTCGCAGAATTTCTACCGCCACGGTGAACGCTACCAGATGGAGGGAAACGAGAAGTTCGACCGCTACGTGACCGAGGAGTTCCTCGCCGGCGCGGTGTATGGAGCGAATGTCGTCGTCACCAATCCCACCTCCTCGCCGCAGAAGCTCGACTTGCTGCTCCAGATTCCGCGCGGCGCGCTGCCGGTGCTGGGCACCAAGCCGACGGACAGCCGCCGCGTGCGGCTGGAGCCTTTTACCACCCAGAGCTTCGAATACGCGTTCTATTTTCCGGCGCCCGGCGCGAACGGCGAGAAGTTCCTGCACTATCCGGTGAATGTGGCGAAGGATGAAAAGATCGTCGGGTCCGCCAAGCCATTCGCCTTTCCCGTCGCCGCACGGCTCACGCAGGTGGATAAGGCGTCGTGGGATTTCGTTTCGCAATCCGGCAGCGAAGCCGACGTCTTCGCTTATCTCGATCAGCACAATATCGAACGGCTCGACCTCGAGCGAATTGCGTGGCGCTGCCGGCAAAGCGCGGACTTTTTCCGCAAGCTCGTGACGATGCTCGGCGCGCGACACCGGTTCGACGAAACGATCTATCGTTACGGCATCGCGCAACACGACACCGACTCGGTGCGAGAATGGCTGCGGCATCGTGAGGATCTCCTGGGGCTGGTCGGGCCGTGGTTCGACAGCCCGATCGTCCGGTTCGATCAGGTCGAGCGGCGCACCTTCGAGCTACTCGACTATTCGCCCTTGGTGAATCAGCGCGCCCATCGCCTCGGACCCGAACATCGCATCGCCAACCAGGTCGTCCTCGAGCAATACCGGTCGTTGCTCACCCAACTCGCGCACAAGCCGGCACTCGATGCGGCCGACTCACTGAGTGTGACCGGTTTTCTCTTCCTGCAAGATCGCGTGGAGGAAGCGCTCGCGCGGTTCAAATCCATCAACGCCGATGCCTTGCCCACGCGGTTGCAGCACGACTACTTCCGCTGCTACGCCGCCTTCTACGAAGGTGATCTCGCCTCCGCCCGCGGCGTGGCGAATCAATACGCCGATCATCCCGTCGAGCACTGGCGCAATCTCTTCCGCGACGTGATCGCGCAACTCGACGAGATCGAAGGCAAGGCAGACGGGATGAAGAAAGATGGCACGCAGCCGGATCGTGAAGGCGACACTGCTCGACTTGCCGGCAATGCGCCGACTTTCGATTTCAAAGTGGAGAACCGCACCATCGCGCTCACCTGGAGAAATCTGCACGAAGCGACGCTCAACTATTACCTCATCGATCCCGAGTTCAGCTTCAGCAGCAATCCGTTCGTGAGTGCGGAGGCCGGCCGTTTTTCGATCATCAAGCCGAGCAAGGTCGTCTCGCTTCCTCTGCCGGATGGCAAGGACGCCCTCGACGTGCCGCTGCCGGTTGAGTTCGCGCAGGCGAACGTGCTGGTGGAAGTCCTCGCCGCGGGCCAGCGCAAAACGCAGGCTTATCACGCCAACACGCTCAAGCTCAAGCTCACTGAAAACTACGGACGTCTCGAAATCCGCGACCAAGGCGCCGGCAAGCCGGTGAGCAAGGCTTACGTGAAAGTCTATGCCCGCCTGCGCAACGGCACCGTCCGCTATTTCAAGGATGGCTACACCGATCTGCGTGGACGATTCGACTATGCCAGCCTGAACAGCAGCGACAGTCCGATCGCATTTTTGGAGCGCGTGCCCGGCAACGCCCCTGCTGGTTCCCTCGATACGCAAATGCTCAAGCCCGGCGAACTCGATCAGGTCGAGCGTCTTTCCCTCCTTGTCATGAGCGAAAAAGACGGCGCGCTCGTCCGGGAGGTCGCTCCGCCAGCGCAGTAATCATTTCAACGCAAAGGCACAAAGAACGCCGGGGTCGCCAAGGTATAACAGGCGAACAAAACCTTCGCGCCCTTTGCGCCCTCCCCCGCCTGTGCGTTAAGACCGCGCTTCTCATACCACTCATGACTCCCCTGCCCCGCGCTCTCCTTCTCTCGCTTCTCACGACGTTCGCCGCTTTTGCCGCCGACCACATCGACGTCGGCGCGAAGCCGATTCCAGGAGCCGAAGTCATCATCGACGGCACGCGCGAGACGCTCGACGCGAAGTGGATTTATTGGGAAGGCCCGGGTTTCAAATCCGCCATGCCGATCAAGTGGAAGATCGTTCCCGACTCCGTCGATGGGGGCACCTGCCTCATGACCGATGACCGCGCGGCCGATGGCGGAAAATTCGGCGCGGCGGATATCGTCACGAAGAAAGCCTATCGCGATTTCCGGCTGCACATCGAGTTCTTCATCGCGAACCCGCGTGGGAACAGCGGCGTTTATTTGCAGAACCGCTACGAGATTCAGATCTTCGACGGCGACAAAACCAAGCACGGCATGGGCGCGGTGATCAATGAAACCGAATCGCCCTACCAGGCCTACAAAGGCATCGGCCAATGGAATGCCTACGACATCGTCTTCCGCGCCGCGCGGTTCAAGGACGGCAAGCTCGTCGAGAAGCCGCTCGTTTCCATGTATTTCAACGGGCAGAAGGTCCACAACAACGTGGCAATCAATCAGGTGTGGGGTGGTGCTCGCTCCGGTATCGATGGCGGCAACGATGGGGGCAAAGGCATCACGGACACTCCGCAAGGCCTCAAGCTCCAGTGCGAAGGCCACGACGTGCGCTACCGCAATACGTGGATCAAGGAACTCGACCTCGCTGAGCCAAAGACGGACTTCTAGGACTCGTAGTCGATCGACACGATTTCCAATTCCTCCTCGCCGGAGGGGAACCGAAACCGCACGCGCTCGCCGAGGTGCGCATTCAGCAGCGCTCTCGCGATGGGCGAAAGATAGCTCACCCAATTCTGGTCGAGGTCCGTTTCATCGACCCCGACGATGCGATAGGTGATCTCGCGCCCACCCCGCCGCACTGTGACGGTGGCGCCGAAGCGAACCTCCTGGCGATCTTCCGGGGCTGGCATGACCACAGCGGTGCGCAGTGATTCCTCGATCTGCAAAATCCGCCGGTCGAGGCGCTGGAGCTTGCGCTTTCGATTCTCGTCATCCGTCGAGGTCACGAGCGCCGGACGGTCCTGGTTGATCAACCGATCCATCTCGGCCCGCAGTCGTTCGGCCCCATCGGGGGTGAGATAGTTCTTCGCGCCTGGCGGGAGCGAGGCCGAGGGCGGTGGCGCCAACGGCTCGTCTTCTTCGCTATCGGTTTCGCGCGTGAAGGCTTTGCTCATTTCAACAAACCTATCGACCGGCCCGGGTGCGGCAACATTTTCGCCGCCCGGAAACCACCAAACCAAACGGCGGCAGGTCGGCACTCGACATCGGGAAGCCACGCTGCTTACGGTCCCCGCTTCCATGAGCACTCCCGAGAATCAAGACCTCACGCCAATCAGCGGCGGACCGACCGACGTCGCGCCCCTGGGCCGCGGCGGTGAGAAACCCGCCCACGAACGCACCGCCTTCGAGGACGGCGATCCTTACGATTGGGCCGCCATTGCCGCCGACCCTGCCTTCGCCGAATTGAAGCGCGCCAAACTGCGGTTCATCATTCCCGGCACCATTTTCTTCCTTACCTTCTACATGGCGCTGCCGATCCTTGTCGGCTTCTTCCCGGCCATGATGAAGGCGCCGGTGCTCGGCAAAGTGAACTGGGCTTATCTCTTCGCCCTTTCGCAATTCATCATGACGTGGGTGCTCTGTGCGCTCTATGTCCGCGCGGCCAAACGCTGGGACCGCATGAACGCCGACCTCCTCGCCAAAATCACCCGCCGCTAATTTTTCTCCATGCTCGCCTTCGTCTTCACTCCGGCTCTCGGAATGTTCATCGCCTTTGTGGCGATTACCCTCGTCATCACTTATTTCAGCGCGCGCAAGGCCACCGGCTCGGCGGCCTATTTCGCTGCCGGTCGTTCCATCACCGGCTGGCAGAATGGGCTCGCTGTTGCGGGCGATTACATGAGCGCTGCCAGCTTCCTCGGCATCTCGGGCATCATCTGCCTCAAGGGCTATGACGGGTTCATGTATTCGGTCGGCTTCCTCGTGGCCTATCTCACCGTGCTTTTCCTCGTGGCCGAACCGCTGCGCAACGCCGGCAAATACACCATGGCGGACCTGCTCGCCTATCGTCTCAAGCAGCGCCCGGTGCGCGCCATGGCGTCGCTGAGCACACTGACGGTTTCGACTTTCTACATGATCGCGCAGATGGTCGGCGCGGGCGGTATCATCAAGGTGCTGATCGGCGTGGACTTCGTGCCCGCCGTCATAGGCGTCGGCGCGCTCATGCTCGTCTATGTGGTGTTCGGCGGCATGCTGGCCACCACCTGGGTGCAGATCATCAAGGCGATGCTGCTGATGGCTGGCGCCTTCGTGCTGAGCTGGATGGTGTTGGGGCAACACGGCTACAGCCTCGGCAAATTCTTCGAAGACGTCGCCTCCGCCACCTACGGAGGCACCAAACCACCCGCTAACCTGCTCGATCCTGGCCTCGCTTACGGTAAGACGGCGGCGAACCCATGGGGTGCGGTCGATTTCATTTCCCTCGCGCTCGGCCTGGTGCTCGGCACCGCCGGTCTCCCGCACATTCTCGTCCGCTTCTACACCGTGCCGGACGCGAAGACGGCCCGCGTTTCGGTTGTGTGGGCGACGGCGATTATCGGTGTGTTTTACATTCTGACCACGTTCTTCGGATTCGGTGCGGCGACGATCCTGAAGCTCAGCGAACTGCCGCTCGACGCCGCGGGTAAACCCGATGGCAACATGGTCGCTCCCATCCTGGCGAAGGTGCTCGGCGGTGAAATGTTCTTCGCGTTCATCAGTGCGGTGGCGTTTGCGACCATTCTCGCAGTCGTCGCCGGCCTCACGATGAGCGCCAGCACTTCGTTCGCGCACGATTTCTTCACCAACGTCATTCACCACGGCAAGGAACAGAAGCCCGGTGAGGAAGTGCGCGTCGCCCGCATCACGGCGTTTGTCGTGGGCGCGGTGTCCATCTTCCTCGCCATTCAGTTGCGCTCGCTGAACGTCGCCTTCCTCGTCGGCCTCGCCTTTGCGGTGGCTGCCAGCGCGAACCTCCCCGTGATCATTTTCTCGGTGTTCTGGAAACGCTTCAACACCGCCGGTGCCGTCACCGGTCTGGCTGTCGGCCTCGCGAGCTCGATCATCCTGATCATCATCAGCCCGAGCGTGATGGACCCAGCTGGCAAAGCGCTCATCACCGGCACGCCGCTCTTCCCGCTCAAGAATCCGGGCATCATCAGCATCCCGCTCGGTTTCCTCGGCGCGTGGCTCGGCACGATTCTGACGCCGCGCGATCTCGCGGCGGAGGAAAAGTTCGCCGAACTCAGCGTTCGCTCGCAGACCGGTCTGGGAGCCGAAGGCGCGGTGGCGCACTAGCGCATCGAGGCAGAGCGTGGCAGAGGTGAGATCGCGTGACTCCGATCCGCCACCTCTACTTCCACGTCCCTTTCTGCCCGAAGCTCTGCCCTTACTGCTGCTTCTATGTCGAGGTCGGCTCGAAGAATAAGACGCAAGCCTTTCTCGATGCGCTGCTGCGCGAAGTGGAAGTCGCCGCGCGCTCCTGGGAGCTGAGGCCGGAGACGATCTACTTCGGCGGCGGCACACCCAGCGCACTGCTGACCGATCAACTCGCGTATCTCTTCGATGGGTTGCGCGCGCGGCTCGACTACTCGGGACTGAAAGAGTTCACCCTCGAATCGAACCCCGCGACCATTCGCCCGGAAAAAGCGCGCGTGTTGCGGGACGGTGGCGTTTCGCGCCTGAGTCTCGGCGTGCAGTCGTGGGACGATGACCTGCTAAAAATTCTCGGCCGCGTGCATAACGCTGCCCAGGCGGAAAAGACGTTCGGGATTCTGCGCGAAGCCGGTTTCGACAACCTGAATATCGACCTGATGTTTGCCGTGCCCGGCCAGACCGAAGCCCAGTGGCAGACCACTTTGGAAAAGACGCTGTCGCTCCGGCCCGAGCACGTCTCGTCGTATTGCCTCACCTACGAGCAGGACACCGAGTATTTCCGCAAACTCACCGGCGGCCAGTTCAAGCAGGACGACGAACGCGACGCGCGCCTCTTCGAGACGACCATGGACACGCTCACCGGCGCCGGGCTGGCGCATTACGAGATCAGCAACTACGCGCGCCCCGGACGTGAATCGATCCACAATGAGGCTTACTGGCGTGGCCGCGATTACCTCGGCTTCGGCCCCAGTGCGTTCTCGACGGTTGGGCTCGATCGTTGGGAAAATGTCCGCGACACCGCCGAATACACGCGCCGCATTCTCGCGGGCGAAAGCACCGTCGGTTTCACCGAGCATCTGACGCCGGAAACGCGCCGGGGCGAAATCGTGGCCTTTGCCATGCGGACTTCGGCGGGGTTGCCTTTGGCTGAACTTGCCCCGTGGCAAAAATCCGTGGAGCACTTCCTCGAGATTGGCCTGCTGACTGAAGCTGCGGGGCGCATGCGGCTCACCCGGCGAGGGAAGCTTCTGGCCGATGCGGTGGCGGAAGCGTTCGTTTAGCCGAGTAACGCCAGCAGCTTCGGGCCGAAGACGAGCAGGCCCACGAGCATCGCGATGATTGCAGCGACCAGCACTCCGCCGGCCGCCGCATCTTTCGCCCGCCCGACCAGCGGATGCCATTCGGGCGCGGCGCGATCGGCCAGTGCCTCCAGGGCGGAATTGAGAGCTTCCGCCACCCAAACCAGCCCGATGGCCAGAAGCACTGCGCACCATTCGAGCACCAGCAGCCCGAGCCACACCCCTAGCCCCACCACACAAACTGTGGCAAACGCGTGTATCCGCGCATTGGGCTGGCTCACGAAAACCCACCACAGCCCCCGACCTGCATCCACAAAACTGCGCGCTCGCCGCGACCACCACGAACCTTTGGCTCGGGCGGGGCGTTCGTCCATGGGGCAGACGGTGGAGTCCTCTCGCGAGCGGAACGGCGTTCCGGTCGCGCGGAGGAAGAGCTTAATGAGCCTTCTTTTCCTCTTTAGCGGCGTCGTGTTTGGCCTCGGCCTTTTCACCGTGACCTTCGGCTTCCGCGCCGCCACTGCCGTGAGTGTGGGTCACGGTTTCCTGACCGGGCAAGGGATGGCGTTCGCAAGCGCTGAAGGCGAAGGCGAGAGCGGCGAGCGAGAAAACGAAAAGACGGGTCATAGAGCGCGCGGAGGCTAGCGAGCGCGCGCGCACTGCCAACCGAAAAGTCGCCTGCATTACTCCCCGCGATACGAGCACCGCGCCGTCGGTGTTTCGTGAATGACGATTTCGGCCAGGCCGGGAAGTTGCGGCGCGAGTTTCTGCCAGAACCAGCCGGCCATGTTCTCGATCGTGGGGTTTTCCAAGCCGGGCACCTCGTTGAGGTAGCCGTGGTCGAGCTGGTCCACGAGCGGGTTCATCGCGCCGCTGATTTTGGCGTGATCGTAAAACCACCCGGTCGCCGGATCGACTTCGCCTTCCACGGTGATCTCCACCTTGAAGCTGTGCCCGTGCATCTGCCGGCATTTGTGGCCCTCGGGCACACACGGGAGCGTCTGGGCGGATTCGAAACGGAAATCTTTGGTCAGGCGAACTTTCATGAGATGGGCCCCTTATACTCCGCGAGCGCGGGGTTCCCAGATGAACTTGTGCATCTGGAGCTGAAAACGGACGGGAAGCTTGTCTTCGAGCACCCACTCGACGATCTGGCGCGGCTCGATCCGGCCGAAAATGGGCGAAAAAAGGACGCAATTTACCCGGGCCGGAAGATCGTGTTCGCGCACCTGCGCCCGGCTCCATTCGTAATCCTCGCGGCTGCCGATGACAAACTTCACCTCGTCGCGCTTGGTGAGGTGCGGGATGTTCTCGAAGCGATTGCGCGCGCACTCGCCGCTGCCGGGCGTCTTCAAATCCATGATGCGATGCACGCGCGGATCGATTCCACTGATGTCGTGTGCGCCGCTCGTTTCGATGAGCACGGTCTTGCCCGCATCGCACAGCGCCGTCATCAGCGGCAGCACGTTTTTTTGCAAGAGAGGCTCGCCCCCGGTGATCTCGACCAATGGGCAATCGAACGCCAGCACCTCGCGCAGCACTTCGTCGAAGTCGCGGCGCTTGCCCTCGTGGAAGGCGTATTCCGTGTCGCAATAGGTGCAGCGCAGGTCGCACGCCGTCGTCCGGACAAAAGTGCACGGCCAGCCTGCCCAGGTGCTTTCGCCCTGGATGGACTGGTAAATCTCGTTCACGACGAGCGTGCGGGGTTTTTCGGCAGACATGCGGGGCGGAGAGTCGCGCGAGACTTTTCACTGTCAATGAGCGCAACCCCGCGCACAATCCGCCGCCCATGCCAAATCGTATCGATACCAAGTTCGCCGAACTGCGCGCCGCCGGGCGCCGGGCGCTGATCACCTACATCTGCGCCGGCGATCCGAACCTCGCCCAGACCAAAGCCCTTTGCCTGGCCTTCGAGCGCGCGGGGGTGGATGTGCTTGAACTTGGGGTTCCCTTTTCCGATCCGCTCGCCGATGGCGTGGTCAATCAAATGGCGGCCACTCGGGCGCTGACTTCCGGCACGACGACTCGCGGGGTGCTGGAAATGATCCGTGAACTCCGGCGTGAATCGCAGATTCCCATCGTGCTCTACACTTACCTGAACCCGATCTATCGCTACGGGTTCGACGCTTTCCATCGCGATGCGGAAGCTGCCGGGGTGGACGGCCTGCTCATCCTCGACCTGCCGCCGGATGAAGATGCGGTGAACTCGGACTTCAAGGAAAACAGCGGGCTTAAACGCATTCGCCTCATCGCACCGACTACGCCTGAAGCTCGCATCGCCCAACTGACCAAAGGCGCTGGCGGTTTCATCTACTACGTATCGCGCGAAGGGGTTACCGGTGAACGCAGCGAAGTCGCGTCGTCCATTGATGAACGGGTCGCCGCCATCCGGGCCACGACTTCCCTGCCCATTTCGGTTGGCTTCGGCATCTCGACTCCCGATCACGTCCGCGCCGTGGCCAAAGTCGCGGATGGAGTCGTCGTCGGCAGCGCCATCGTGCGGCAGATCGGCGAAATCGGAAACCAGCCGGATCTCACCGAAAAACTCGCCACCTTCGTCAAGCCGCTCGCCGACGCGGCCCACAGCTGATCAGACCCGGAACAGCGCGCCCATCTTCTTCCCGAGCACTTTACTGGCGGTGAAGATGGTGAGGCCGAGAAAAATCATGGCCCAAACGCCGAGGGCGCTCGCCACGTAGCGGCCTTCGCCGAGGAGCTGGTAAAGTTCGTAGATCGCCTTGGTGATCGGGTAATCCTGTTGGCGCGTGGCGAGAATGAGAGAGTCGCTGACTTCGAGCATGGCGAAACTGAAGGCGAGCAGACCACCGGCGATGACATTGGCCATGATGAGCGGGAACGTGATCCGGCGCAGTGTGCGCAGCGGTGGGCAGCCGAGATTCTGCGCAGCTTCTTCCAGCGTGACGCTCGTTTGTTGCAAGCCGGCGACCGCGCTGCGGACAATGTAGGGCAGCCGCCGAACGGAATACGCGATGATGAGTAGAAATGTCGGATCCTTGGTCGGGCTGAGGGCGGAGAATGGCTTCCCATCCTGCGTCATCGACAGGTAGCCGAAAGCCAACACCAGCCCGGGAACGGCTAGCGGGAGCATGGAAATCGCATCGAGCAAGGTTCTCCCCGGCAGTGTGGTGCGGACGATCACGTAGGCGATGGCGAGACCGAGCAGGATATCGACGATGGTCGCCGCGCTGGCGTATTTCAGCGAATTGATGATCGACGGCACTGTGAGATAATGGCCAAGCGCCGTATGGTAATGCTCCAGCGTCCACTGAGACGGCAGCACCGTGCGATACCACTCGCCCGAGAAGCTCACGCACACGACGCCGAGGTGCGGCAGCAACGCCAGCAAGGTGATCCCCCCGAAGAAAGCCGCGCACAACCAACCGGAAATCCCCGGTAAGACGCGCGCTCCGCCGGCGACGGTCGCCTTCGCCATCATCGCGTGTTCTCCGCGACCGAAGAGCAGTTTGCTCGCGAGGTAAGCCAGCGTGGTCATCGCCAGCATCACCACCACAAGCGCGAACGGGAATGGGTTGCCCGCGATTTCCTTGAGCCCATAGAAAATCTGCACGCTCGTGACGCGCGTGTAGTCGAAAATCAGCGGCACACCGAGTTCAGTGAAGGCGAAGATGAACGCGATCGTGCCGCCCGCGAACAGTCCCGGCATGATAAGCGGGAGCGTGATGCGGCGGAACTTGCGGAAGCCGGTGCAGCCCAGATTTTCCGCCGCTTCCTCCATGGCCGGATCCACGTTGGCGAGCGCGGCCGTGACGTTGAGGTAGAGAATCGGATACAGGTGGAGCGCATTGAGCGCAACGATTCCCCAGAACTGCCCATGCCCCAGCCAGTCGATGCTTTCGTTCGCGCCCAGCAGGCCGATCTTTTGCAGAACTGAATTCAGTGCGCCGTAGCCGCCGAGGATTGCTCGAATCCCGATCGCCCCGACGAAAGGCGGCAGGATCATCGGCACGAGCAGCAGCGCGCTCAGCGCCTTTTTGCCCGGGAAATCGAAGCGATCCGTGAGGAACGCAAGCGGCAGGGCGATGGCGGTGGTCGCCAGCGTGGAAAAAACGGCGAGGAAAAAGGCGTTTCTCAACCCCTCGACGTAGATCTCGTTGCGAAAAACCTCGCCGACGAACGCCAGCGTGAAGTGTCCATTGGCATCGAGCAACGCGCCGCTCAGCGTCTGGGTGATCGGATAGAGAAAGAACGCCGCGAAAAACGCGAGGGTGAGCGCGTAGATAAAGGCGGCGAAAGTTTTCGACATGCGAGCCGCTTAGCAGGACTCCCCCGCCCGCGTCGAGCCAGACGAAGGGCCGGCTGTAACAAGACTGGCGTTCGGCCCGTCTGAGGGCATGATTTCCGGCGCCGTTATGCAAGCTCTCCAGACCTTCTTCCTGCACACCTTCGGCATCTCCATCGAGACCGGGTTTCGCTACACCTTTTTCGCGGGTCTCGCCTGGCTGCTGGCCTACGTGATCTTCAAGCGCCGCTGGTGGCATCGCAAGATTGTGCAGCGCGAGCCACTTTCCGCCGACGTGCGCCGGGAAATGCTCTACTCCGCCATCACGCTCGTCATCTTCGGTGCCGTCGGAGCGATCACGTGGGGCATGAAGAAGGCCGGATGGACGCAGATGTATATGCGCATCGACAAGTATGGCTGGGGTTGGTTTTTCGCCAGTATCGTCATCGTCATCTTTGTGCACGACGCCTGGTTTTACTGGACGCATCGCCTCATGCATCACCGGCGCCTGTTCCGCTGGTTTCATCGCGGACATCACCTCTCCATCAACCCGTCGCCGTGGGCGGCCTACGCTTTCGATCCGCTCGAAGCCGTCGTGCAGGCCCTCATTTTCCCCATGGCCGTGACGTTGATGCCGATGCATCCCATCGCTTTCGTCATCTTCATGACGTGGCAGATTACCTTCAATGTCGTGGGCCACACCGGCTACGAAATCTGGCCGCGCTGGCTGATGGACTCGTGGATCGGAAAATTCATCAACACCCCCACGAACCACGCGATGCATCACGAGACATTCCGCGGAAACTACGGCCTCTATTTCAACTTCTGGGACCGGCTCATGCGCACGAATCACGAGCGCTACGAAGAGCGCTTCCGCGAAGTCACGTCACGCACGCGGTCGGCGACTTAGCGCCGCGTGAGGCTGCGCTAGAAATTCCACTGCGCAATGTGGCTCGGGGTGTGCGCGGCCTTCATCAAGGCGGCAGCCTTGGCGACTATTTCGGGATTTTGCGCTGCCACGTTCGATTTCTCCGCGGGGTCGGCTTTGAGATTGTAAAGCTCCGGCGTGGAATCGGGTGCTTTCTTCACCCCATTTCGAATCGCTTTCCAATCGCCGAACCGCACCGCCTGCGCGCTGCCGCCGCTGTGGTATTCCCAATACAAATGATCGTGCTGCTTCTGCCCGGGCTGGCCGAGGAGCGTAGGCAGGATGCTGATGCCATCAATGTCGGCGGGAGCAGTGACACCGGTGAGTTCGCAAAAGGTCGGCATCATGTCCCAGAACGCGCCCATGTGATCGGTCGTGCTCCCTGCTTTGATATGTCCCGGCCAGCGCGCGAGGAAAGGCGTGCGGATGCCGCCCTCGTAGAGGTCCTGCTTATAACCACGAAGTCCGCCGGTGCTGCCGAAGAAAACCGGATCGGTGCCCGAGAGTGGGAAGACCGCGCCATTGTCGCTCGAGAAAAAGACGAGCGTGTGGTCGTCGATCTTCAGATCCTTGAGCAGCGCCATGAGTTTGCCGATTTCGCGATCCATGCGGGTGATCATCGCCGCATAAGTCGCGCGGGGATTTTCGCAGTTCGAATAATGCTTCGTGTTCGTGAAGGGCGTCTCGGGCCACTTGCCTTTGTATTCGGCCAGCGAGTCGTCGGGCACCTGGAGCGAGAGATGCGGAATGGTGAACGCGTAATAGAAAAAGAAGGGTCCATCCTTGTGCGCGCGGACCCATTTCAGCGCGTCTTCGCTCATCAGATCAGCCGAATACGTTTTCCCCGAAGGCGGAATCGCGCCCTTCATCGACACGTCGTAGTCCGGGTTTCCATCCAGCGTTTCCTTCTCGTTATCCCGGCGCAGATACGGCGGGTAATACGTGTGCGCCAAGCTCTGGCACAGATAGCCATATTGATGATCGAACCCGAACTCAAGCGGACTGCTCTGATCCTCCGGCATGCCGAGGCCCCATTTGCCATCGATCGCCGTGGCATAACCCGCCTTCTTCAAGAGCTGCGCCACCGTGACTGTGCCCGGCGGCATCGGCGTCTGCCCCTCCGCGCCTGGAGCGCGCTGGCCGTTGTTGCGAATCGCCGAATGACCGGTGTGCTTCCCGGTCATCAGCGTGCAGCGGCTGGGCGCGCACACGCTATGGCCGGAATAGAAACCGGTGAATTTCATCCCCTCCGCCGCGATGCGATCGATGTTCGGCGTCTTGATCTTGCCCTGCCCGTAGCAGCCCAGATCCCCGATCCCAAGATCGTCGGCGAGGATGAAGATGATATTCGGCTTGTCGGCCGCGTGCGCGGCGGTGGCAGCGACCAGAAGGGCGAGAAGGAGACGTTTCATGTGGGAGAGTGCGGATGCTACGCTTCGCCGTCTCGCCCCGGAAACTTCAATCTCCCTGCCCGAAAGCAGTGCTTATTTCGGCACCAAGGTGAAGCTGCCGGCCGTGGTGGTCCGGCCGACCTTCGTCATGAAGAGCCCTTCTGCGTCACCGAACCCTTGAAGCACAACGCCTTGCAGTTTGAGAATCCCACCCATCGCACGGTGCGGCACGCGAATCGAAATCCGCCCATCCGTTCGAGAGATTCGACCCGAGATAAACTCCCCCGTAATGAGCTCGCCTTGAACCTGAACCGGAACTTTGGACGAGTTGGGGAGGAACGTCACACCGAGCGTCAGGTTTGCCTTGCCATCGGCGGCAAGTCCCGCCAGCGCAGGCTGGGAAGTCGAGGCTGGTGTGTAGCGTGAGACGAGCATGGTGACCGATCCTTGGAAGATTTCCGGAATTTCGAGATCCGAACTGGCGGTCCACCACTCCAGCACGCTGCTTCCCACCAAGGAGGCGCCCGGTTGCAGCGCCATACTACCAGAGAGATGTCCGAACTGGTTCGGCTGAGTGACCCGCCGCAAACCGGTGTAGATGGGGAATCTTCCCAGTCCATCGAGCCGGGAGCCGACGAGGAGTCGGGAACCGTCCCCCATGCGTCCGGCAATCACGACGCGGCCCGACGACTTCACCGTCACAATTGACCAACCGATGCCCACCACCGCCTGACCGGCAAAAGGTTCGCTGGGCCGGAGCGCGGAAGTGTAGCGCCCGACCAGCCCTGGTGCCGGACGCCGAGCCTCGGTCGCGGTCAGTTCGAGCGGGAAATGGCCCAAGGCGTGGATCTCTCCATGCACGGTTCTGCCTTCACGCTGCAAATGCAACGAGCCCACCGGCAGTAACACGTCCAGCCCACCTTCACCGCCGAACTGACCTCTGATGAAATAGCGAATGCCTTCGAACCAGAATGAACCTGTCACGCGACCCAGCCGTGAAATCTGCACATCGAGATAACCTCCGGGCAGCGGCGGAGGGATATCCGCTGCCTCCGGGGCCGCGTGAGTCAGCGCGCAGAAACGTCCTGCATTCGTCGGCAGCGACACCGACGCATTCGCCGTAGCGGTGCCGCCTTGGCCATCGCCGATCTGGTATTTCACAGACGCGACCGGCAAAGATCCGGATGGAAAGACCACGGTAATGTGTCGCCGATCGGTCGAAATCGTGGCGATCAAGGGGCTGGCCACCTCAGCGTTTTCGATGGTGAGTGGATCGTAATCAGCGTCGGAATCGTTGCCCAGCGGGGAAAA
Source organism: Chthoniobacteraceae bacterium (assembly GCA_044226525.1). Taxonomy (GTDB): domain Bacteria; phylum Verrucomicrobiota; class Verrucomicrobiia; order Chthoniobacterales; family Chthoniobacteraceae; genus VFJQ01. Next base: position 50,034 of record JBGAGV010000002.1, read on the forward strand.
CGTGACCTCCACCGCATCCCCACCAGCGAGGGCACGTGGAGCTTCGATGGTGTCGTCGCGAGCGATCGGAGGCAGGTTTACTGGAGCGGGCTGCAGATCGACCACGCGCAGAAACAATTTTCGATCGGCCGAGAAGTCCGGTTTGGCACGATAAGCCGTGCCATAAAGATTTCCATCGTGTGCGAGGACGAAAAGCCCCGGATACAACGTGTCACCGCCGGTCCCCAGCGGGAGGATGGCGACCGCGCCTGAGGGGCTGATTGCGGCTAACCGCGAGGGAGTTCCACCATCATCGTCCAACGCCACCACGCTGGAGCCGCTGCTCGGTAACACCCCGAGCAGACGAGCCGTATGTCGCGTGAGATAGGAGTCGAGACTCGTTATTTCAGTGAAGTTTCCGGCCGCATCGAAAGCGCCAAAAGCGACGTGCGTTTCACTCGGAGTGCCCGATTGGAAGACAGCCACCGTTACTACCCTTCCATCCGGCAACTCACTCAAACCGCTCGCCGACGCGTCGAGCACGTAGGGTCCGAGTTGCTCATCCCCAGCCGCGCTCAATCTTTCCAAGGCAAACGCCGGAACGGTCTGCCCCGAAAAAGCGGGCTGCGGAGCCGGGACGGATTCCCGACGGATCGCGAAGAAACCGCCGGCACGTCCTAAAAACAGCGAACTCACCACACTTCTCTGTCCGACAATGACTCGGCTGTTCCCCGTGTAGGGCTGGAACGAGTGCAGAACCACGAATCCGTCCGCGGAAGTCCAACGGTAGAACGCCGCCCTCTGATTTACGCTTTCTTCGCTCAAACCGTAGTAGGCTCCGTCTTCTCCCTCCACGAATTCGCTCCCCGTGCTTCCGAATCCAACCGGAGGCACCGCGAGCATCGTTGGCGTGCCGTTCCTATCCACCGAAATCAGACCGGTCCCATGCGATCCGATCCAGCCGCCGTCCTCGCTGGCGGCAAAGATTCCGCTGTAGTTTGGCAAGGCGCCCCGATCGATCCGCCTTAGCAACTGCCGCCGTCCCCGCCGATCGATCGAAAGGATTCGATTCTGACTCGGACCGCTTTCGATAAGCAGGAAGCGGCCATTGCGGCCCTCACCAAAAGCTTGTGCTCCGAAGTCATCCAGTTTCGAACTCCGCAGGATTTCGACCCGCGGCTCCTCCTGAGCAAAGAACTGACCGATACTACACAGCAATAATAGAAGGGTGGAGAATCGAACCATAACGAGGCAAAGGCGGACACGAGACATCGGCACGCTTGCCTTTCAAGCTGGAGCGTCGTTTTTTTGCGTCAGTTCTGAATTTGCATTGAACGGCGCGACTCGAGGCAGACGATGCACGAAAAGCGAACCGCCTTGATGCGTGCGTTAAAACTCAGCAAAGCCTTGACCCTGTTGGAATCGGGGCCGGTGGTCCTCGTCACGACCCGCGATGGCGAAAAGGATAACATCATGACGATCTCGTGGACGATGGTCTTGGATTTCACACCGGCCTTTGCGATCACCACGGGCGCGTGGAATTACTCGTTTGCGGCGCTGCAGAAGAACCGGGAGTGCGTCATCGCCATCCCCCCAGTCGACCTGCTCGACAAAGTAGTCGGCATTGGAACGTGTTCCGGCAGCGATACGGACAAATTCGCCCGGTTCAAGCTTACGGCCGTCCGTGGAAAGGTCGTGGCTGCACCGTTGATCAAGGAATGCCTCGCCAACATCGAGTGCAAGGTCACCGACATCGTGGAACGGCACAATATTGTGGTCCTGGAGGCCGTGGCCGCTTACTTCGACCGCACACGCCGGGAACAGCGGACCTTTCATGCGGTGGGCGATGGCACTTTCATCGTGGATGGTCGCAGGCTCGACCGACGCAGGATGATGGCCTCCAAACTGCCACCAAGCGTCTGACAGCGCCTGCGGCTTCCGTGGAAAGCAAAACGCGTCCGAAGTTTCCTTCGGACGCGCAAGAGTTTTCTCGATTTGCCGGCGAATTATTTGCCGTAGCCCGCCTTGGGCTTGCCGTCGGCGTCGAGCTTGTCGCAGGCCCACAGGGCGCCGCGGGTCACGAGGTCGAGATACTTCGCGTCGCTCACGGTTTCGTTGTTGTGGCCGATGGTGGTGGAGAAGACGCGGGTCTTCTTATCGCCGTATTCGTTCGTCCAGACGACGACCGTTTCCACGTCCTTCTTCTCGCCGGTCTTCTTGTCGGTGACGGTCTGCTTGCCTTTGGCGAGCGCGTGGGCGGTGATAATGGCGACGTTGTTGTAGAGTTCTTCCTTGATGGTGGTCCAATCGGCGAGGCCCTTGGTGATCGGGCTGTTCTGATCGACGAAAGAAATCGCGATCGGCTCCTGCGGGCCGTGGCCGCTCGACTGGAGGCCGAGGTAGTTGAACCAGAACGCGTGCGGCGCCGCAGGATCGGTGATCGGGTCGTTGGCGCCGCCAATGCGGTAGCAGTGCATGGCGCAGTGCAGGTTGACGCCGGGGATGCCGGCGCGATGCGGGGCGAGCACGCCTTCGACGATGCGCTGATCGCTCACGGCGGCGGCGCACTCGTCGTGGATGACGAGGTCGTAGCCCTTCGCGTAGTCCGGATTGCCGTAGATGGCGAGCGGCGGGTTGGTGCTCTTGTCGTCGGTGTGGATCTGATCGACGACCACATTGGCACGGGCTTCGAGGCCGGCTTTCAGGATGTCTTTCTGCTTCGCGTAGTCGTGGCAGCAGCCACCGGTGAGGAGCAGGACCTTCAGGGGCTTGGGCGCGTCCGCCGCGAAGGCGATCGAGCCGGTAAGGACGAGGGCGAGGGTGGTGAGGAGTTTCATTGAGTGGGAAAGTGGAACCGAGGAAACGGGAATTACTTGGCCGTTTTTGCCGGAGCGGGCTTGGGCGGCGGCGGCGCGACGTAGGGCGGATTCTGCGCCCAACCCGGCGCGACCTGGTCGAGATTCGGCGTCACGTCGGCCTGCACGTCGCCGAGCGCCCAGGAGAGACCGCCGATGAGGACGTCCTGGAAGATCGGGTTGGTCCACACGTCTTCACGATGGCCCATCGAGGTGTAAAAAACACGACCTTTGCCGTGCGGGCGCGCCCAGGTGGCGGGATACGGCGGGCGCTGATACATGGAGCCTTCCATCTTCTCGCTCTCCTGCACGAGCAGCACATGGATGTCCTTGGCGAAGTCCTTCAGCGAATACCACTCCTCGGGGAACGAGAAGCCCTCGGCATACTTTGCGAGGCCGGGGAATTTCGGATCGACGCAGCGCATCTTCGCGTCCTGCTGCTTGCCGTGGATGATGAATTCGCCGCCGAGGAAGCGCACATACGCATCGGCCTGGTCGCCGTGGTTGGCGTAGCGATCCGGACCCTTTTGCGATTCGTTATTCGTGTGGAACGTGTCGCTGGCGCTGTGCGTGCCGACGAAGCCCTTCCCGCTCGCCACGTAGTCGAAAAGCGCCTGTTTACCCTCGGGCGACATCGGCGGATTTTTGTCGGTGCCCTCGCTCGTCAGGTCGCCCGTGGTGTAAAAGAACACGGCATCGAACTGGTTGAGGTAATCCTTGGAAAACTTCGATCCGTCCTTGCTGAAGGTGAACTCCCAACCCTTCTTCGCGCCGATTTCGGACAGCACTTTTTCGGCAAAGGACGGCTGGCCGTTCTTGTAACTGATGACGGAATGCTCGAAGCCGCTGGACTTCGAAAAGAAGAGGATTTTGTGCTTTGGCGCATCGGCCGCGGAGACGAATCCGGCGAGGCTGAATGCAGCGATGGTGGAGGCGAGGAAAGTGCGGCGTTGCATAAGGGAGTGCGGAGAGTCGCCGCGGATGGACGCTTGTCGAGCCGCGAAATCGGGGAGTTTCCCTGCACATTTGCGCTGGTCGAGTGGCAAAGTTTTTGCGGGAAAATGGAGCACCTTGCGTCTCGCTTTCCTTTTCTTCGCCATCGTCCTTGCCGCCTGTTCGCCGCCGCCCGGTCACGTGCGCGTGAAGCTCTCGCATCCGCAGCGCGTGTCGCTCGGTTTGTTCAACCAGGACGGCAAGCTGGTGGCTCAGCCCCTGATGGCCATGCCGATGGCCGCAGGGATGCACGACATTGATTGCCGCTCACCGGAGTTGAAGCCGGGCTCATGGACGTGGCGCGCCGTCGCGTTCGACGAACCGAGGCTCGAACCCATCGTTACGCTGGGTGTGGATTTGCCCGAGGGTGGCGACGCGGGCCCCCCGTGCGCGGTAGCGTCCGATGCCAACGCAGTTTTCCTCGGCTGGCGCGAGGCCCGGCACGGGCATGAGGTCATCGCCTGCGAACCGGACGGCCGGGTTTTGTGGAAACATCATCACGGCCCCGAAGCGAGTGGGGTGCGTGCACTGGCCACGGACGGAGGCGTGGTCTTCGTGCTGGCCGGCGCCGATGGCACCAAACTCTACCGTCTCGACGCCAAAACCGGCGAACCGTTGCCGTGGGAGGGCCGCACTGAGCGCGATCTCACGCTCACGGCGCTTTGGGGCGATCCGAAGGCGAAGCCGGACCACGGCGATTACCTCGCCGCCGCAAACGGCCGCCTTTATGTCACCTTCGCACAGGATCAATTCGCCGCCGTCCTCGATGCGAAAACGGGCGCTTACGTCATCACTATCACCGGGCCGCAACCCGGTTCGATGGCCTTTTCTACCACGCCGATGAAAGACCCGCAGACCGGCGAGGAGAAGGTGATCGACTTCGGTGTCGCTTCCATCGCGGGCAACGGTCTCGCCTATTTCCTCATGGAACACGACCCGGCGTGGGTGATGGCGAGCACCACGCGCTGGCTTCAGGAGGATGAGCGCGTCGCCGCTCTTTGCCTCGTGGGCGACGCGATGAAGACCAGCGTTCTGAAAATTTACACCGCACTGGGAGCACCGCATCATCAGGTGCAAGTTCGCCTCGCCGACACGGTCGAAGGCTTCGAGGTCAGCGTCGGAAAAAATGGCGGTCGCGTCGCAACCGGCCCGTGGGAACCCGAGGCGCTGGAGAATATCCGCGCGCTCACCGTCGATGCCACCGGGCAGATCTGGATCGCGGAAGGCGACGAACACTTCGGACGTTTCACCGTCTGGAGAACCAATGGCAAACAAGGCGAACTCGTGCGGCAAATCTTTGGCCCGCTCGATGGCTCGATGTTGGCCGTTGACCCCGATGATCCACTCACCGCCTCGCTCGGAGATTTGCGCTATCACGTCGATCCTGCCACGCGGACTGCGACTATCATCGAAAAATCTTCGCAGTCCCCCACCTCTGCCGATGCCGATGGCGAATGGCGCGAACCCGGCGGATTGCTCGTCTGGGCTGCGCCGGAAAACGAGCGTTCCGCGTGGAGCGTGCATCGCGCCGGCGATCGCCTCCTCGCATGGAGACGTGGCTTGGGCGCGTCCATCTTCACTCTGGAGGGGCCTAAAGCGCCTGCTGTCGTCGGCAGCGGACAGTTGAAGATTTCGGAGCCCCATTAAATGCCCGCCGGGCGCAGCATCGCCCGTGCCTTTCCTCCCACGGGCCGAGTATTTTATTTCTTGGTTTTGCGCCGCGCCGCTGGCTAAATCGGCGCGCCCTATGAAGACCCTGACCCTCGTCACAGCGCTCGCTGCTGCCGCGATTCCGGCGTTCGCCGGCCCTCCTGCTCCGCCCTCGAAGGCGGTCGTCGCTCTTCCTCCTCCAGTGTATGGCACTGGCTGGTATGGAGCCATCCAGGCAGGCATCAATGCCCATCAAAACGTCGTCGATGACGGCGATGTCCGCCTCGGCGGCTTCCGCTTCAGTATCGAAGACAACAGCAACGTCGGTGTCTTTGCCGGCGGCAAACTCGGCTACGTCTTCGGCACTGGCTTCCTTCGCCCGGCGGTGGAACTCGACGCCTTCTACAACCACTTCGACCCGGATGTGCACATCCGCGGCGCAGGCCGGGACATCGGGGTCGGCGGCGATATCGACAGCGGAGCGTTCCTCGCCAATTTTCTGCTGCGTTTCAATTTCGGCCGCTTCCAACCCTATGTCGGAGGGGGGGCCGGCTTTCACTACACCGAGTTGAACGATCCCGTCGTCCGCATCGGCGGACGCTCCTTTGAGGGCCATGGCGGCGATACGACCGACTTCGCCTGGCAGATCGTCGGTGGGGCGGACTACTACTTCACGGAGAAGTTCAGCCTCTTCCTCGAATATAAATATCTGAACTATGAAGGCACGGGCGGCGAAGGTTTCGAAAACCGGATCGACCAGCACCTCGTCGGCCTTGGCGTGCGCCTGCACTTCTAGTTCGCCACTCCGCCGTTTTTCCACACAGCCTCGCGGGAAACCGCGGGGCTGTTTTGTTTTGCGTGCCGGCGTTTCGTCGGGCAACGGAAGCGCTGCATGCCTTTCCACGATTTCATCCAAGACGCCGGCGGCTGGCAGACCTACGAAACGGAGTCCCTGCTCGAGAACCCGCATTTGAGCGTCCACCGCGTCACGGTCAGTTCCCCGACACGGCCCGAGCCGTTCAAGTGGCTCGTGTGCCATCGCAAGAGTGCCGTCGTCATCGCGCCCATGACTACCGATGGCAAACTACTCCTCGTGCGCCAGGAGCGTGTGCCGATTCGAGCGACCATCTGGGAATTCCCCGCCGGACAAATCGATGACGCGGCGGAAGAGGAAGCGATTCGCAAGACCACTCTGCGTGAGTTGCGCGAAGAGGCTGGCTACGAACTGGCCGAAGGCGGCGAATTGATCCCGCTCGGCCATTTCTTTCCGAGTTCCGGTTTCACGGACGAACATTCGCACCTGTTCCTCGCCCGCCCCGTGATCCCGCATCCGGAGGGCAACGACCTCGACCCGAACGAAGCGATCACGGAATGCCGGGCCTTCACTCCCGCGGAACTCCGCGCGATGATTGCGAGCGGAGAAATCCGGGACGCGAACACCCTCGCCGCCTTCGCGCGGATGGTAGCAATAGGCCTTCTGTAGGGGCCGGCGCCCCGCCGCTCCGCCACAGATCAATACTCGCGAGCCAACCTCGGCACGCGAAGAGTCTGCCCTCCAGCCACCCAAGGGAGTCACAGAAATCCCTTTCCCCGCGCCCGCCGTTCGCCAATATCCCCGCCCCCGCGACCTCACCGGATGGCTAACACCGCCGGACTCTGCGCGGTTTTGTCCGACAGATGCTTTTCAACATCCTCACCAAGCTTTTCAAACTCCGCGAACAGCACCCCGCCGACCAGCGCGACGAAAACGGCGACATCGTGAAGCCGTTCCTCGATCATATGGAGGACCTGCGTTGGGTCGTCATCAAGGTGCTAGCCGTGCTGGTGACGCTGATGGTCGCCTCCTTCTGGTTTCGCAAGGACCTGATGCAGGTGTTGATGCATCCGCTTTACATCGCCGATCCGAGCGGCACGATCGCTTCCAACCTGCGGACGGACACGGTGGTCGCTTCGTTCATGATCAGCTTCAAGCTGGCCTTCTACGCTGGCATCGCGATTGGTCTTCCCTTCATCCTCTATTTCATTGCGGACTTTGTTCTCCCGGCACTCACGAAAAAAGAGAAGCGGATCCTTCTTCCCGGATTTCTGGTGGGGGTCCTCTTCTTCGCTGCGGGTGGTCTCGCGTCCTATTTTTACATCACTCCTCACACGATTAAGTTCTTCTGGGACGATACGGCGGACATGGGTCTGCACCCGCTCTGGACGTGGAGCAGCTACATCAGCTTCTTCACCTGGCTGACGATCGGTTTCGGTCTGATGTGCGAGGTGCCGCTGATCGTGCTGTTGCTGGCGGGTTTCGGCATCGTTAATCACCAGTTTCTCTCCAACACGCGAAACTACGCTTACGTCATCATCTTCGTGCTCGCTGCGGTGGTGGCGCCGACCCCGGATCCGGTTACCTTTCTGATTCTCGCCACCCCGATCATCCTTATGTATGAGGCTTGCATTTGGATCGTCTGGGGCTTGGAGCGGCGCCGCCGTAAAGAGGAGCGCCAGAGAGAGATCGACGATCTGACCAAGTAGCTGGCGACGTCTCAGCCTCTTCAACCTGTTCTTGCTCGTCCGAAGGGGAGCCAAGGCAGGAGCAATCGCCTGCGGTTCTAAGAAAGGCTGGCTGTGGCCCGTATGCTGGGTAACACCACACGCATGGCCGCACCCGACGCGACCGACATCGCCCAGCTCCTTGCCCGTTACGAGCGTCCGCTCGTGCGTTACGCCATGGGCGTGACCGGCGATCTCGAGAGCGCTCGTGACGCCGTGCAGGACACCTTCATCCGTTACGTGCGCGACACTTCGGCTCCACGTGGGCCGGCTTCGGAAAAACACATCGAGGCCTGGCTCTTTACCGTGTGCCGGCACCGCGCCATCGATCACCAGCGCAAGCACAGCCGCATCATCCCCATGCCGCTTCCCGAAGACCGCCCGGTCGAGTCGCCCGGCCCCGACGCGCAAGCCGAGGGCCACGACACGGAAAGCGCCCTGCTCCGGTTGCTCGATGGCCTGACGCCGAACCAGCGCGACGTTATCCGGCTCAAGTTTCAGAACGATCTCAGCTATCGCGAGATTTCCAGCATCACCGGCCTCACCGAGACGAACGTGGGCTTTCTTCTCCACACGGGGCTGAAGAAACTGCGCGATCTCGTGCGCGCCGAGCCGGATTTCGCCGATTACGCCAACCGCCACACCGCATGAATGCCAACGACCCACGCCTTACCGCTCACGCCCTCGGCGAGTCCGACTCGGAAAGCGCCGAGTTCATCTCGCACGACGCGGCTCTCCAAGCCGAAGCCGAGGACATTTGCCGCCTGGCGACCGCACTTCGGGTGGAATTCGACCGAGAACCCGCTCAACCGCTTCGGCCCGAACAGCGCGAAGCGATCTTCGCCGCCTCCGTCGTCGTGGAGGAGACCCGCTGGTGGCAGCATGGCTGGGCTTTGGCTTCCGCAGCCGCTTCGGTGATTCTGACGCTCGGCACCGCGATCTATTTCCAGATCGAGCACCTGAATTCGCTTCGCCCGGTTGCCGAGACCACGGCGCCCGCTCCGCAGCCTCGCTTCTCGGTTCGCCTCGAAAACGCCCCCGCTCATCCGGAAGCGCCCAACGTGATTTCCCTGAATCCTGGAAAGGTCGCCGCTCAGCCGACTTATCAGCGTCCGCAACCGGAAACGGTCGCGGTCGTAAACGAGGACGCGGCGTTGCCTGCTCCTTCCGTCCAGCGTCCGCCGACGCTCGTCACGGCCAGCCCGGCGCCGGAAGTGTTTGTGGACCCCGCGAGCGTTCCGATGCTCGGTTCGCCGCTCAAAGTGCGGAAGCCGGCTGCCATTCAAAATCGCGCCGCAGCGCGCCCGACATCGACGCCTGAGAAGCGGTAAAGAAGCGCGTTACCGCTTCTTCCCGATCTCTTCCCACTCCGTCGCGGCGAAGGCTTTCCACTGGGCTTCGATCTTTTCGCGCGCGGCAAGGTCGCGGTGAATGTAGAGCGCGTAGCGCAGGCGGAGCGGCTGTCCCACGGCGATGGTGTGCGGCCCCGGGAACGTCAGCGACGCGCCCATCCAACCGTCGTCGCGCACATGGAAAGGCACGGGATGATTCAGGTTCGAGGGATGGTCCATCAGCGTGATGCCTTCATTCACGCCGGTCAGGATCGGGCCGGAGTAGTCGCACCAGCGGGCCGGTTTGCGGAAGACTTCCTTTTCATCCACGGCGCCCTCGGAGTTGCGGATCGTGCCGCCACCGTCGTGCACGCCGATGGTTTTCGCCATGCGCACCGCCATCATGCCGAAGGCGCTCTGGCCGAGTTCAACCGGCGCTTTGCGGGCTTCGAGCTGCGTGTCGATATAGAGCAGCCATTCGCCGTCGGTGAGCAGTTGCACCTTCGTGCGGCGAAGCTCGTGCATCTGCGGCACCCCGGCTTTGTCGATCCACGCATTCTCGACCTCGATCAGCGCCGAGTCGTCGCCATCGTCGATGCGCAACATCCGCTGGTGCACGATGTGCGCCGGGCCGTCCTCCCAGAAATTCGCGCCATTCACGAACTGATGCGAGAGCCACACGGAGTTGTGATGGCTGTGCGTCTGCGCATCGTGCGGATGCCCCATCCGCGTGAGCGATCGCCCGCTCGGCCCGATGATCGGGAAGACGAACGGGCGGTTTCCGTCCGCGCCGTAATGGTAACGAGCGAATTCCACCCCATCGCGCTGGAAAGAAACCTGGGCGTGCGGCTGCGGGAGGGCCTGGACGCGCGGCACGGGCTTCGGCTCTCCCGCCTGCACGACCGACAACATCCAACATCCCACCAAACCGGCTGCTGCCGATCGTAGAAAGTTGAACGCTGGACGTTGAACGTTTGCGCCTGAGTTTCGTGTATTCATAAAAGTCCCTGCGCCTTGAGCACAGACTCCGGCAGCGCCACTGCCCGCAGCGGCTCTTTCGGCGCGCGTTCCTGGATGATCTGCCATTCTGGTTTCCCCTCTTTCGCCATCAGCACGTAAGCGATGCAGTGCAGCAGATGGGCGTAGTTCCCCGCGTCGCTGATCGCCCAACCGCCCGCTTTGTTTTCCCCGCGATGCCAGCCGCTCGGAATGATGCCGGCTTCTTTCCACACGCCGTGCCAGTAATCGATCGAACCCAACACCAGCCGCTCGAGCCGTGCCGGCACGGCTTCGTCTGCCAGCTCTTTCGGCGCCGATTTCGCCCACACTTCGGGATGCGCCTTGATCGTCGGCAGCACCGCCGCGGCGGTCCATGCGATCTGCACCCCGCGAGCACCCCAGATGATTTTTGAAGCCGCCGCCGTCTGGTCCAGCCTCCCATCCACAAACGCGGGCGGTCGCGAGATGTCGAAGAAAAACTGCCCGTCACGCCAGGAGTCAGGCGCGGAGAAAAGCTCCATCGCTTCCACCACTCCGAAGGCATTCGCCGCCGCGTGCCACGCAAATTCCGCGGGCACTTCGCCGCGTGCGGTTGCTTCGCGATATTGCCACGCCAGACCGTCGTTGTAGGCCGGAATGCCGTGCTTCTTCTTCTCGAAAACGCCGGTGTAGTAAGGCTGGAGTGATTGAGGCGTGAAGACGGGCAGCTTGTATCGGTCGAAGACCGGCGGCTCGCCAAGTGCCACCGCTGCGGCGATTTCCAACCCCGTGATTGGTCCATGGTATTCGCGTCGATAACCGCGCAGCGCACCGAGCGCCTCCGCTACCCGCGGGTCGTGGGTGCTCAGCCAGACGTTCAGCAGCGTATCAGCCAAGTCCTGCGCGAGATGATTCGACGCGGTAAAATAAGAATCGGCTAATGGTTTGCCGCCGTTTTTTGTGAAGCCGAGACCGTCGTCCCACCCGCGCGGCACCCAGCCTTTCACGGGCGCGGCGAAGGGCTTCTTGTCCTCGTTCGTCGGCTGCATCTGCGGGAACAGACGATCGGAGTTCAGCAACAGGTTCGTATAAAACGGCACCTGGTATTTTTGCGCTCGCGCCAGCCAGTCCCCGTTGGGATCGGCGCGCTGCATGGTCACGAGCGCGCTCATCAGCCACGCGCCGTCGTGCATCGAATCCAGCCCAAACTCCTGCACCTTTTTCCCGTCCCTCCAAAACTCGTAAGTCATGCCAAACGTCTTCCGCTGTGGATCGGTGACGACGTGATTTCGGAAGACGAACTCGGTCAATTCGCGGGCAAATCCGATCAGTCGCTCACGAGGCCAGTCGCCCGGCTCGACGCCACGCCCATATGGCAGCCCCAAACTCAGCAGGCAGGCAGTGGTGAGAGCGAGGCGGGAACGCATGGGGGCAGGCAGACAATCTCTGCGGCTTCGTTTTCTTGCCGAAAACGGCAGATCTCCCTGCCCGCCTCAGCGTTTCTCGGTAAACACCGTAATCTGCCCGTCGGCGCCTTCGCGCACCTGACGGATGAGGTAACCCGATTCGGCGGTGAGTTCCACCACGCTGCCTTCGGCGGGAAGAGTGCCGGAAGACATCAGCGAGCCGACTATCCGGATCTTGCCGGACCAAGCCGGATCGGTCGGGCGCATGGTGATGTTGGCCGGGTTGGAGCCGAGTGCGGTGGTGACCGTCCCCACCTTGAAGCTGCCCACCAGCACTCGTGCATCGGTCACCGGGCCGATCATCTTCGCGACTTCCGAAGCTTGAACCGTGCGCGCCTGCGGAGGTGGCGGCGGAGTAGCGAGGGGTGCCGGGGGCGGCGTAGCCGGAGTGGGCGTCGGCGTCGCGGGCGCAGGGGTGATTTGCTCCGGCGTCGGCTGGGCGGGATCGGAGGAAACAGTCGAATCCCCTTTTCGCCATGCCAACGCTGCGACGATCACCACGAGGATCAACCCACCACCCGCAGCTAACAGCCACTTCGGAATTCCTTCTGAAGGTGGTGAGGGCGGAAGCGATGGCGTAGTGGGCGCGGGTGGGCGCGGCGTTTCTTCCAACCGACTCTCCATCGGCGGCGAAGGATGCCGGACGGGAGTCGGCATCGTCACCGAATCTTCGAGATTGGGATTCGCCTGTGCCGCGACCGAAGGCGGCATGGGCGGAGGAACCGGCGGCGCAGCAGGCGGAGGCGGTGGCGGAGCGACCGGCGCAGGCGGGACCTCCAGCAGCGTTTGTTCGAAATCTTCTGCGGGAATCGGCGGCGGGGGCGACGGAGGCACCTCCAGCAAGGTCTGCTCGAGATCCTCCATCGGGATTAATGGTGCTGGTGGCGGAGTGGCCGCCGGGGAGCGCACCGGCGGTGGGGTTTCTTCCGCCGCATAAGTCGCGGACACATCATCGTCCCCGGGCTGTGCGGATGCGGCCGCAGGTGAAGGTGTGGGTGATGGCTCAGGCACCGGCGTTCGCACCGGTGGGGGCGTTTCCTCCGCGGCATAGGTCGCGTTCGCGTCATCCTCACTCGGTTGAAGAGGTGCCGGCGGGACGAACGACGCCGCCACCGGCGGAGGCGATGGCACGTGCCCCGGGCGCGGTGTTTCCTCTGCCGCATAAGTGGCGTTCGTATCGTCCTCACTCGGCTGCGGAGCCGACGAGGGCGGTGGCGAAAACGGCGTTGCCGAAGAGGGCTCGGAAGACGGTGCGGACGCTCCGACCATGGTCGCATTCGCGTCGTCTTCCATCGGGGCCGGCTGCGACGGTGGCGGCGGCACAAACATCGACGGTGGCGTCGGACTTGGTGCGCTGCTTTCCACGGGCGCACTGCGTCCGGAGGATGATGAGGCCGAGAGCGGTGTCTCCATCATGGTCTCTTCGAAATCGAGACTCTCATCGATCGTCGCTGGCGCGACTTCCTGCGGGGGCAGCGACGCATCCGGTGCCGTCGCGGGAGGCGGTGGCGGCACAAACAACGATGGCACGGCACTCTTTTCCGCCGCCCGGCCTTGCATGGTCGGTGGCTCCATGTCGGCGGTCACTTCCGAACTGGGATACACCGGTGCCGGCCCCGGTTGGGTGGAGGGCGGCCGATAATCCACGACGGTTTCATGCGGTCGCGGCAGGACGGTGGGCATGGGCACCTCGACGCCGGCGGGCAGCGGTTTGAGCACGCGCAAGCGTTCGCCCACTTCACGCACCGTCACCGGACGATCGCCCGGCTGTGGCGCGAGACAGGCCGCGATCACTTCCTCCCATTCCGTGGGGATCAATTCGCCACCGATGCCGAGTTCCACGCGGCGATCCGCCATGGTCGGCGCGGGTTTGCCATCGGCTTCACCGCGGAAGAAAGGCGGTTTGCTTGTGAGCAAGTCGTAGATCGTAGCCCCCAGGCCATACACATCGTCGGCCACCGTCACTGGTTCCCCGCGCATCCGCTCCGGGCTCAGATACGATGGCGACACCGCGATGAGCGGTCCGCCGCCAGGCCCGGTGAGATCAAACAGATTCCGCGCGAGTCCGAAATCCGAAACCTTCATGTCGCTCAGCGGCGTCACGAGCAGGTTCGCCGGATTCAGATCGCCGTGGATGGCCTTGTGCATGCGCCACGCAAAATCCAGCGCCTCGCACACCTGGTGGAGCCATGGGCGGAGCATGTCCACCTCGAAGCATCGCTGCGGACGCTGCGCCTTCGCGTCGAGAGCCGACTCACCCTCCACGTATTTGGAAACGATCGCCGCAGCCTGCGGATCGCGCGCAAAATCCAGAATCCCGACCAGCCCCGGGTGCGTGATCTCCAGCACATGCACCGCCGCCTCGCGCAGGCGAGCGATGACCTGATCGTCGTGCAGCCAGGCCTCCGGCACGAAGCGCATGGAAAGCTCGCGACCGATACCTTCGTGCACCACCAGCCACGCACTGCCGAGCGGTCCCCGGCCGAGGAAGCGCTTGAGCACATACTGACGAAAAACGCGCCGGCCTACCTCGAGTGCCGCGGATTGCGTGCCGAGGGCCGTGTCTTCGGGCGGTATTACATCGGACATGAGTGGAATCTGTGTTTGCCGTGCCTTCGCCCGGCGGACAAGTGCAAAGGGCGGCATCCGGCGGACAGGAAAAACGCGACATGGATTTCCACCCTGCCCGGTGGACAAGCGTGGCAGTCTGCTTCAGCCTCTCCGCGCCATGATCTCCGCTGCGACTCTGCTCAAAATCGCCCTCGCCGCCCTTTCCGGAGTAGCCCTGCTTTACGCGCTCTAAGTTGCGCCCGTTCCGCTACATGCTCGAGCCGCTGTGCCTCGCCGCCTGCGCGCTCTATGCGGTGAACCGTTGGATCGTGAAGCCCCATGTCGCTTCGTCTTTCCTGCATGGCCACTTCAATGACCTGCTGCTCATCCCGTGCGCCCTGCCGCTTCTGCTTTGGATTCAGCGCCGCGCCGGTCTGCGCACTCACGACCGGTTTCCGAGCCTCGGTGAAATCGCGTTGCACCTCGGCGTTTGGGCCGCCATCGCCGAGTTCATCGGCCCGCGCTGGCTGCATCACGGCATCGGCGATCCGTGGGACGTCGTCGCCTACACTGCTGGTGCCATCGCCGCAGCGATCCTCTGGCGCGCTCCGATCTGGCAGAATCAGAAGCGCGCCTGATTTCGCTCAGTAAATCTCGACCGGAGAGCGTTTCCCGTCTTCCGGGCTGCGCTGGGCGGCACGCTCGGCGCCGAGCGTCTGCACTCGCAGGTCCCATACTTCCGCATCGCGGCGACGGAACTCCGCTTCATCCCACGGCTCCGGCGGAGCGAGCTTTTGCTTGCACGCTGCGACATTTGCCAGCGCGCGGTCGAGGTCTGACTTCGGCACCCCTTCGAGGAAGCCTAGCGCCTGCTCGACCACTTCCACGCGGTGACAAATCATCGCCATGTCGTTACCCGCCGTCAGCGCGAGGCGAATCGTTTCCTCCAGGCCGAAGTGATTCAGGATCGCCCCCATGTCGAGATCGTCCGTCATCACCAATCCGCGGAAGCCGAGATCATTGCGCAGCAGATCAGTAATCACCACGTGTGACAGCGACGACGGCGTCTTCCCCTGCTCCAGCGCGGGGTAAAACGCGTGCCCGATCATCATCGAGTCGATCCGGTCCGCAAACGCCCGGAACACCGCCAGTTCCTGAGCCTCCAGCTCTTCGCGTGAAACAGAAACCGTGGGCAGCTCGTGATGGGCATCCTCCGGGCAACGCGAGTAGCCGGGAAAATGTTTGCCGCACGAAAGAATGCCGCCCGCTCGCAGCGCGTCGTTGAAGAATCCAACGTTGTGGATTACCTGATGGGCGTCGTTTCCATAGCAGCGTCCGCGCAGGGAGTTGTCCGCTTCGTCGTCGAACGAAATATCGAGCACCGGACAGAGATCGAGGTTGAACCCAAACATCCGCAGCAGCCGCGCCGTGATCGTGCCGTGCCGGCTGATGAGCGCCGTATCGCCACGATCGCGAAGCTGGTTCGCATTGGGCGGCTCCTGCCCGATCAGTTTCAGCCGCGACACGCGCCCGCCTTCCTGATCGATCGTAATGATCGGCTCCACCTCGCTCACCTCACGCAAATCATCGATCAACTTCCGCAGTTGCGCGGGCGTCTTGATGTTGCGTCCGAACAGGATAAAAGCGCCCGGCTGAATCCGGCGAAACGTCGCCGCTGTTTCCGCGTCGAGTTCCGGCCCGGGCACGCCGGTCATGAGAAGTTGGCCAAGTGAAGACATTCCGTCCAGCCTGCCTCGGCTCGACAGCAGTGCCAAGAGGCAAGCGCGAGAAAACTACTCCGCGCCGCTTTTGCCCCCGCCGTAAACTTCGCGCTGCAGCACCTTGGCCACTCCGCCGCGGTCCTGCATGATCGCTTTCATGTTCCAGTGAATGTGCCCTGGCATGTCCGCGCCCTCTCGTGTGAGGGCAATCTGCCGCGCGATCTCACTCGCAGGGCGCGCCGCGCCGATGCGATCCGTCGCGATGCCCGGCCACACCGGCCGGCCTGCTTTGCTCTGCGCGCGCCACCAGTTCAGCAGCGCAGGGAAGCTCTGCTTCGCCGGCTGGATCGACCAGTAAAGTTGCGGCGAAAGGTAATCGCACCAGCCGCGTTCGAGCCAAAGCTTCGCGTCGCAGTAAAGCATCGCGTAGGCATCGAGCCCCGCTTCGATCCCGCTTGGCACGCCCGGCCGGTAAATCCCGAACGGACTGATCCCCACTTTCACGGTCGCCTTCTCCGCCTTCACCTGCCGATAGAGCGCTTCCACGAAGCGATTGATGTTCTGCCGGCGCCAGTCCGCCCGGCTCAGGCCGCTCGCGCCACCGTATTCCTTCCACGAGGCCGCGTCGGCAAAATCGCCCGCGCCCTTGGTCGGATACGGATAGAAGTAATCGTCGATGTGCACACCATCGATGTCATAGCGGCGCACGATATCCATGATCACTTCGAGCACGTAACCGCGCGCGGCCGGAACGCCGGGATCGATCCACAGCAGCGAGCCGTGCCGCCGGACCCACTCGGGATGCGTGCGGCTCACGTGGCTCTTCGCGAACGAAGCGCCCGCATTCGTCGCCGCGCGGAATGGATTGATCCACGCGTGCAACTGGATGCCGCGCGCATGCGCTTCCTTCACCGCAAAAGCCAGCGGATCGTAGCCCGGGGACTCGCCCTGCTTTGCCGACAGAAAGGCCGACCACGGCTCGATCTTCGACGCATAGAGCGCATCGGCCGCAGGCCGCACCTGGAGCAGAATCGCATTCAGGCCCACGCCCTTGGCGCGGTCGAGAATGGTGCGCAGTTCCGCTTTTTGGCGGTCTTCAGAAAGACCCGGCTTCGATGGCCAGTCGAGATTATAAACCGACGCCACCCACGCTCCGCGAAACTCCTTCCCCGTGTCCGCCGCGAAAGTCCTCAACGCCAGCAAGAGCGCGATGGCTGTCAGCGCACGCCCCAGGTTCATGGCTGCTCGGTGCGAGAGGCTCCGATCACCTGCCGGATGGTTTTAACCAGTTCCTGCCCGGAGATTGGTTTGTTCAGCACGATGCCATGCACCTTTTCGATAAACTCGGCTACGCGCGGATCGCCGCCAAATCCCGTCACAAAAATAAACCGCCGGCACATGTAGGGCTTCGCCCGGCTCACGGCCACGTAGAACATATCGCCCGGCATCTTCGGCATCATCATGTCGCAGACGATCGCATCGAAATCGAACGCCATCACTTCCCGCAACCCCTCGGCCCCGTTGGTCACCGTCGTCACCATGAAGTCCTCAGCTTCAAGAAACGCTTTGGTCGTGATCGACACCTCCACATCGTCTTCCACCAGCAAAACGCTGCGGATTTCGAGTTCATTTGATGCCTCCTTGGTCGGAGACGGCACTTCAGATGGCATATGAATTCGGGACACTACCGACCGATCTTCGCGATGTCATGCCCTTCTTGCGTCTTCCCTCGCGGGCAGCGTTATCGATTCGCCGCGGGAACAGGATCCGTGAATCCGGCTTTTGCCAAAAACGCATGCGTCTGTTCCATGGCCTCATCGAACAACCGCTGGGTGCGCATCATGTAGCTGTGGCTCCCTCGCTGGTTCAGGATGAGTTCGCAGCGGTTGCCCGCCTTCACCATTTCACCCACGAAATCCTGGGCGCCAGCAACCGGCGTAACGGTGTCGCGAATCCCATGCAGCACGAGGGTCGGCGGCAATCCGGTTCGCACATGACGCAGAGGAGAGAGCTCTTCCCACCGCTCGCCGATGGTGGCATAATGATTCTACGTTTTCCCGCCGTCCGTTGAACGCACGAGATGCGAGAACCGTCGCCCGGCTCGGATTCCTTCCGGCGTGCTCGGCCGGTTTTGGAATAGCCAGCCATCAACACCGAGCCATCCGATTGTTCGAACGCGTGACGTTCGCAGGTGAATGGCACCGTCTCGGTATGAAACTCGGGCGGTAGCTGAAGCCGACTTTCAAAGCTCGTGAATTTCGAGAGGTCGGGCTCCCAATGCACGACGCGGCCCGATTTCCCTTCGCCTGCCAGCGGCCACGTCCAGCGCGACATACCAAGGACGCCGCCTTCTTTCAGCCGCACAATCGGTAGCGGCGCATATTCGGTAAGGTCGTGGCCTTCTACCGGCGTCCACGTTTTGCCCTCATCGGTCGAAAGCATCACTCCATAGGGCTCGAATAACGCATCCGGCCCCTCTGCGACCGACATCAGCAGACGTCCGTTGCCAATGTGATACACATAAGGCCGCGTCGGCTTGGTTTTTAGATCCGATCGCGTGATGGACCACGGCTCACTCACCACTACCTTGATTGCCGGCTGAACCGCCGGAGCCGAAATCTTGCGCAATCCCAGCCTCACGGTTTGCCAGACGGCTTCACCTTGCGCCCGTTTGGAGTTGGACCCGAACTGGATGAACGCCTCGCGACCTGCCGCCGGTTTCCAAAACGCATTCTGCCCGCGGATTTTTACCACGCCATCGACTGCTACGCTCATCTCCGTCCCGCGGATTACCACGCGATACGTGTGAAATCCCTCCGCCACGTCCGTGAGCGCAAATCGATCCGTCCACGTCGAAACGCGATCCGCATAGAAGACGAGCCCTTCCTGGTGTTCCCCGTCGCTTACCAGCACGCGGACGGGCGCCCCATCCCGCCACGGCCAGAACGACTGAGAAGTCGGCTTATTTGAAACCGCGCCCGTTGTCTTCACGCCACGCAGCGTCGCCTCGACCACCACTTCAGTATCTGCCTCCGGCTCCCATCCCGCGCGGAAAAAACCGAATTCTTCCTTCGATGAATCCGCCAAGACCAACCCACCATCGATCACCATCGTTTCCGGGCTCCCTTCTGCTGACCACGCAGGCGCGACCGGAACGCTCTTCCCGTCCCACTGCACCAGCCATCGAATATCGGAGCCAACTTCTGCTCGGCCGCTGACACCAGCCAGAGCGCAAACGATCAGCAGACCATGACGCAGCGAGAGAAATGGGTGGGATCCATGCCTGCTTCTAACCCGCAAACAACCTTTCCGCACGACTGCCGGATTTGGCAGCCCTATAACGTATTCCCTTTGCCGATTTGCCGAAGCCGCGCATACTAGCGCCCGCTTCGGCCGGCTTAGCTCAGTTGGTAGAGCAGCTGATTTGTAATCAGCAGGTCGCGGGTTCGAGTCCCGCAGCCGGCTCTCTCTCCATCAAGGACTTGCGGAGATTCTGGGAGCCCCGCCAAAATTTGCTCCGCCAAAACTCCGCCAAAAATTTCCCTCCTCGATTCGGTTCACATGCCGCTTCCGCTGTGAAAATTGATTCTGTTTCGACACGAAAGCACGTGCCGCCATTTGACGGCGCACCTGTTCTGGTGTATGCTATCCCTGCCTACCCGCTTCGGGTGTCTCGCCTTGGTGAGACGCTCGGAAACACGGCAGGTCGAAACCGGCGGAAGTGCGAAACCCGAACAGCACGCTGACTGACGGTGGAGCAAAATTTTCCTCTTATCTGAATTTTCCCCTTCGCCCCGAGGTTTAGAGGGCACGGCCAGTCACATAGCCGGAGCGCGCGAAGCGCAGTGAGACGAGTGTTGGGGTCTCACGCAGAAGTGTATGTTTCCGCTTGGTGGCGGGGACAGAAAAACCGAACGGACAAAGAAACCGAACGACACTTCGTTGGCCAACACAATGGTGCCGCGCTGTGTCGTCAACCCATCACTCGCCAGTGCAACTAACACGAAAAAATTCAACGCCACGCACTCAAGGAATTGCCTTTAGTGATTCCCGTGCTGGCACATCCCCCACCCCCCAAAATACACCCTCGTCACTCATCAGTCGAACTGAACTAGCGGATCGCTGGGGATGCTCGATCGAGACGTTGAAGCGCCGGGAGAAATCCGGTGTGCTCAACGGCCTCCGGCTGAGCACTCGAATGGTGCGATACGCCTTGGAAGAGGTGCTTCGCGTCGAGCGTGAGGCGTCCACGGGACGGGAGGCACAGAATGATTAATCCCTCAACATCCGCTACGGCGCTTACCGCTCTCGCCGACCTTCAAAAGCTACTCGGCCATGAAGCAGTTTTTCTTCCGGTTAAGTCTGGGACGAAGGCGTGCTCGCTTTCGCAGTGGCCGAAGATCACTTTAGCCAAGACTCAAGAGCCGTCCTTCGTGTCAAAATTGCTGGAGGGGAATATCGCCGTGAGCTTGGGAACCCCATCCGCTGGCTTGTGTTCGCTCGACTTCGATGACGAGGACGCAGGCCAGAAGTTCCTTGAAAAGAATCCGTCGCTGCAAACTTCCCTGCGAACGAAGGGAGGACGTGGCTTCAACGTTTGGGTCAAGATTACCGGTGAATTTCCGGGTCCCGCCAAATTGATGAGCCGCGCGACAGGCACTCCGGTCGGAGAATGGCGCGCTACCGGCAACTACACGGTCATCCACGGAAAGCACCCCTCAGGGAGCGACTACAAGCGCATCGTCGACGCTCCACCTCTCGAAATCTCTTTCGGCGACATCATGTGGCCGTCCGACATCGCTGCACCGAAATCGGCGAAGCCGCTAGCACCATCCGTGGGACGGCCTCTGAGTGAATCACTACTGGAGAGTCGGAAAAAGATCGCGTCCTCCATCCTTGATGACGTGATCTGGAGCGACAACGTCACCGGTTTCTGCACCTGTCCCGGTAAGGAGAAGCACACCGGCTCAGATGGCCCGAAAGACTGCATGGTATCGCTCGACGGAGTGCCTACGGTCTACTGCTTCCATACCAGTTGCAGCGAGGAGGTAGAGCGGATGAACAAGGACCTCCGGCAACATATCCGCTCGCAAGAGGTAATTCTTCTGCCGGATGGTTACGCCAAAATGAAGGATGCCTCCGAACAATTGTTCGAGGTCCTGAAAAGCACAAAGAAGTATTACGTGCGCGGCCAGGCGGTATGCGAAATTGTTGCGACCGATTCGGGCAATGTGTTTCGACCGGTGGATAAGGTGCGTGCGGCTGCATCGTGGGAGGACCACACCCAATTCGGCAATCAGACGTTCAAGGACGGAGAGCCCAAAGTTACTTTGACCGAACTTGACGAGTCGAAGGCGGCACGGTTTCTCGCCACTGACGCGGTCAAAATCCTTCCGAAGGTGGAGGGAATCGTGACCTGTCCTGTCTTATATAAGGACTCAACGACCGCGTCGTTGCTAATTCACGACAACGGCTACAACTTCGACACGAAATTATTCGTCTCGAATCCCACCGGTGAAAAACTGCCAATGGTGGGACTGAATGAGGCGGTCGAGGCCATCCGAGACCTCGTCGAGGACTTCGATTTCGAAAGTCAAAGCCATCGTAGCCGCGCTATCATGAGCTTCATTACGCCGGCACTCGTGTTTTCAGGGTTGCTCGGCGGTCGCCCACCGATGGATGTGGCGGAAGCTGATAGCAGTCAGGCAGGGAAAGGATTCCGGCAAAAACTGATCTGCGCGATCTACAACGAGACACCGTCTATGGTTGCGCAACGGAAGGGCGGCGTCGGGGGACTCGATGAGAGTTTTCAGGAGGCGCTAATCCGAGGGCGACCGTTCATCGTCATTGATAACGTGCGTGGCTCCCTTGACTCCCCATACATGGAATCATTTGCGACTGCATCTGGGCTGATTGGCGCTCGCGGTTTCGGCCAGAAGGAGGTCGAGATCAACGTGAGCCGCTTCAACCTCATGCTCTCGTCCAACGACCTGAAATTTACGGAGGACATGGCGAATCGTTCATCGGTCATCCGCATCCGCAAGCGGTCAGATGGTTACGAGTGGAAACGCTATGGTCCCAAGAAAGTTTTCGTGGATCAGTGGCTGGCCGAAAACCAGCGTTTCTATCTCGCGTGCGTCTTTCGCATCGTGCAGGAGTGGTATCGCCGGGGTTGCCCTGAGCTTCCCCACCAAGGTCACGACTTCCGCTGGTGGGCTGGCAAAGGCGAATACATCGTGCAGGAGATGTTCGGCGAAGCACCGATGCTGGACGGACATCGCTCGATTCAGCAACGGGCCGGCGATCCACGCCTCGGCTGGCTGCAAAAAATCTCCGTGGAAGTTGAACGCGTCACGCGTGTCGGAGAGCCGCTCAAGATGAGTGATATCTTGGATATCTGCGACGCGGCGGGCTTCGAGCCGTATCGCAAGCCTGGTGAGCACGCCCGGCTATTCAATAACCTGACGGAAGAGCTTTCCTACCTCGGCGGCATTTTTGGTCGCCTCTTCAAACGCGAGAAAGGGGTAGTCAATCTCGACGGCTTCGCAGTGAAACACGGCGAAGTCAAAGTCCGCCGCTCGGCGAACGACGGAGATTTCATTGTATCGACATACACCTTTCAGCGGATGAGTTCCGTGACAGCGCGCCCTCAGCCACCACCGAACTCCGGTGGCACGCCGTTGAAGCAAACTGCGGAGGCATCGAACGCGTTTGAACCGCTGCACCTCGGCATTGACGATCTTTCCCCGATCGGTGGCCAAGTTGGGGTAGATCGAGTGTCTCAGCCGGCGGATATCTCCTTCGTCGTGAGCGGCCAAAATTAGGGTTTCAGCGCGACGGAAAGCCGCAGCAGGTCAACATCCGCAGAAGGTTCACAGGAGGTGCGATCCACCACCTTCTGCGCCACGTAAAATGTTGTCAGGATGCGGCTTCCGTCGACTGAAACGCAAGCCACAAGAGGTGTATGAAGTTTTTGTAGCTGGATGGACCGATCGACCTCTTAAGCAGACGATGGTATCGCGCCCCAACGATCAACCCTACCTCGTGCGGAGATCGCTCGACCTGCTTCACCGCCCGGCTACACTTGAGCTGGCCCCCGGATTCCCCGGAGAACACGAATACCACAAATGGTCGTGCCTGTTATCCGGGGGCTCCGGGGAATCAGTTCCAAGCAGACTTGTGGAAAAAGACCGCGCACGAGGCTTGTCATACGCTGCACAGGACTTGTGAAACGTGAATTCACGACGATGGCCGACGCCAAATAAACGCAAGCGGCAAGCAGAACATGCAAGCGCGCTTGTTGTCAGTAGCGCCACGCTCGGCCCTCAATTCCCCGGAGCCCCCGGCTCGGAGCGCACCAGACAGCGTTCCGTTCATGGACTCCGGGGAATCCGGGGAGGAGAGAAGAAGTTCTCAGCTTCGCTTCTTCCGCCGCGACTTCGGCTTGGCTTTCGAAGTCGCTGCAAGCGCATCGAGCTTTTCGCGATCCCGCTTAACCCCCTCGTCAAATTGCTGGAGGAGCGGCTCGCTAGTTGATTGCTCGGAACCGAAATGTTTTAACCGCGCGGTCGCGACTTCCCCCCAAGGAATGAACCAAGCCAAGTAGCCTGCCTCAAAATGGACAACTCCTTCCGTGGTCGCCTCAAACATGCCGACCAACTGTAGGAAACCTTCCTTTGTAGCAAGGCGACGACGAATCCACTCCGCTACCTCAGCCGCCCCACCCCAATCCCTCCAAAGCCTGAGATACATTGCGACGTATCGATCGAGGTGGGGCAAAGTTGTCTCCTGAAATGCCGAAAAGTGCGCAAGAAGGATCGCCCGCAGCTCGTCACGCCGGTCTTCCGCGATAAGCCAATAGTCGGGCCGGTAGTGTTTGCGTCGCTCTTCGTCCAATTCAGTCCACGCAACTTCAACCGCACCCGAAAGTGCCTTGGCGTTGCGGACTACGGCGAAGGCGGTCTCCGTCCGCTTTCGAATGTCTGGCTCCGCGCGTAATTGTGCGGCGATCACCTGCGCAAGATTGCTCGCCAAAGCATTACCACGCAGTTCTGGGCGACGGGCCATAATCAATTCGTCAGACACATCGACAATACCCTGGACGATATTTTGGCGATGCCCGGCGTCTTCAGGTTTGTGCGCGATTAGGTAGTCGATCACTACAGCAGTTCGTCCGGCTTCGATGAAGCCCCGAAGCACGTCGGCAAAGCCGGTTGACGACTCCGCCCCCGCCAAGAGTGCGTTAACGTCATGCTGACCGAGCGCAATCGACGGCAGTTGAAATCGAAAATACAGGTCGAAGAAATCATTGTGAGCCGCCCGGCGATGAGCGAGCAACTCATCACCGAATTTCCGCGTGGTGACCTTCTCACTCAGGCAGAATACGAGTTCCAAAACGCTCTCGGCCATTTTTCGATAGCCCTCGCCCGCAAGGCCCACCAACGACTTGAACCACTCTTCATAGTCGCGTCGGCGATCCGGCCATATCGGCCATCTTGCATCACGAATTAGTCGCTCGCGATTGCGCGGCAAATTCGCGTAAAAATTGGGCACCCAAACTCGCGCGGCTTCAAGTGCAGCAAGGTCAACGAAGTTCGCTTGAAAAACACCATGCTCCACGGTCGCCCGAAAATGGAATCGCAGCGAGTTGATATAACGCCGCACGTCTCGCATGTGCCGGACAGCAGCAAGAAGCACGGTGTCCATAAGTATACTCATCCGTTCGTCGAGCCACGCAGTAGCGACCACGGACAATTCGCCCGCGAGGCGTCGTAGTTCACCATCAAGAACTGCGCGAAGCTGGTCAGGGTCTGGAGGAGGAACGTCGATGGTCACCTGCACAACTTTTTCGATGAACTCGGCACCACGCCCACCGGTTACTCCATCAAGGGCCGCTTGCGCATACTCACGGTCGAACAGCAGGACATACACAAATCGAGGGAAATCGCCGTTCGCTTTGACCAGGCGGAAGAGCAGAGCCACCTCCTCAGCGGTCAACCGATCGATGTCGTCAAACACCACAATAACTGGCTGCGGAAGTCGTCGAAGCGACTCGGCGATGCGGGCCTTCAACTTTTCTTTCGACGCCGAGAACCACCCACTCACCACACCGGTCACTTTGCCGGCGAATGAAAGCCAACTCACACCAAGTTCGCCCGCCGCTTCGCTGAGCTTACCGACCGTTTCGAGCCCTCCTGCGACGCGCTCGCCGTAACGCAGGACGAGGCCACGCAGCGGAGGCTCCCCGGCATTCACCAGTGCTCGATCAACAGCCGAACTCAGCTTGGAGAAAAATTCGGCGGCGAGCGGTTCCGCGCCGCTGATCTCCCAGAGCGGAAAATAAACGATCTCGGGAGTTTTGCGCTTTTGGTCCTTCTCCAAAGCGAACTGCGCCATTTTCCAAATCGAACTTTTGCCGGAACCCCACGCGCCGTTGAGTGCGATGACCAAACTCTCGTCACCCAAATGGTCCCGCACTGCGGCGGCGAACTGCTCCGCGAACGGAAAGCGTCCCAACTCGTCTTCCTCGGGACGCTCAATCGGATGTTCGGGCTGAAATGCAGTCGCAGGTTCCATGGACGGGGTGGAAAGCTCCATCACAACGGACCCGGGGCACCACTGCCACAATAAATCGCCCTCATCGCAGAATCAGCAGCTCTAAAGCCCGATGAGATATGCAGCGGTGCCTAGGGTCGCTCTATCGTCGCGCTGACTGCCTCGATCACAAACGGACCGCCACCTTCCGCGTTGAATCCGAGGCTCAACTCCCACTCAGAAACTTGCAGTGCAGGCGCCCCGCCAAGACCCTTTGGAGATAGTCTGTATTTTCTTCGTTCCGCCAATTTCGGCGTAGCTTCCTTGGTTCGACGAGCAGCCTCAGTAGCCCACGAAGGGAGGCCCTCCAAGCCGGGTTCCGTGGGCTTTTGCGACGTGGCAGGTGGTGACGGAACAGGCTCCTGCGCGGAGTAAATGGGAACTTCCACCAGCACGTCGCTCAGGGCATGGGATGACCCGTTGTATAGAGTCACATCAAATCGATCAGAGGCACGGGTTTGCGATTTCCACGTTAGGCGCAACAGTTTCACCTCCTCGGGCGACAACTCGACCGGCTTGTCCTCGTGCGGCGGTTCGGCGTCCCCGCCGAGAGGCAACCAGTCCTGGTATAAAATCTCCGCCTTGCCGGTGAATCGATTCACGCGAACGGGAAGCGTCAGGCTCGACGACTTCATTTCGGTGTAGCGATACAGCGTAGGCCATACGAACACGACGACGAGAAGCAGGAGGGCGCCCGCGCCGGGGAAAATCCATTTCTTCGCGGTGGCACTCATTCTTGCACTTTTCCGGGAACAAGCGCGGCGCTTCGGATACGCTTCGAGCGACGCGCCGCACAGTCTGCACCTTGCTCGATCCATTCTAGGATATCGCTTTCGACAAATCGCGGGTGGCGCCCGATGTAGGTGTGCGGTATGGGGTTTTTGGCACTCTTCATTGAGCGGCAGAGAGTGCGCCTGGAGAGATGAAGGAAACGAGCCGCCTGCTCCGTCGTCAGATACTTCCGAATCGATGTCGGGGCGTTCAAGGCCACCGCCGTTTTCACCACCAGAACAATTTTTCCGTTCCGCTGCGCGACGGTATAGGACTCGCATTCGATGCGAAGAGGAGCTGACCGTGGTGACTTCTCGTCCGGTTGGGGAGCCATTTTGTTCGGCACTAGCGTCTCCCTCCGAAAAGGCTCACCGGCCTGCCTAGCCGCTGTCTCGCGCGCTTCGCGATAGGGTTCCCTCTACGGTCGGCCCACTCCAAAACGGCGTTTTCCGCGAAGCGCGGCCACCGCTCGATGCGATTGTGTGGGATCGGATCACGTATATCTCCCATTGCGCGGCGAATGGTGCGGACCGAGACATTCAAGCGCGCGGCAACCTGCTTGATCGTGAGGTAGTTGCTCTGCGATGGAAGCTCGGTGCAGGGTTTTGCGCCGTCGATCGTCAGCAGAATTTTCCCGTTCTCAGCAATCGTGGCAGTATAGGAATCGCACTCAATGAGGACAGTGCCAAATGGCAACGACTCGTGGCCGTCGCGATATGACGAGATGTGGCGCTGATGGTCTTCTTGCATCAGGGATCAGGACGTTGGCGCGGGCATACCGGCGCGAACCGCACGCACAAGTTTCCACGCGGAGCCCGTCGAGATTTTCAATTCGCGGCTCACAGTCGCAATGCTTTTGCCGTCACGAACCAAATCGGCGGCGGCAGGGAGCAGAGCGTTGATGCGGTTCGGCGGCCCGAGCTTCTTGCCTCTCGCTCTGGCCGCGACGAGCCCGGCCCGAACGCGCTCCCGGATGATCTCACGCTCGAACTCGGCCACTGCGCACAGGATGTTCAACTGGAGTTGGGCCGCAGGATTCGAGGAACTGGTGTCGATGCCTTGCGACGGGATCACCAAGGCAACGCGGTGCTGGGTCAGTTCCGCGATGATCTGTGCCAGATGGGCGAGGCTCCGTCCGAGTCGATCGAGTTTGTAGCAGACCACTGTGTCCACGCGTCCGGCGCGGACTTGCTTCATCAGCCCGTCGAGACCGACGCGGGAGGTTTTCGCTCCACTTGCAGTGTCGATAATCTCGCGATCAATCGCCCAGCCGCGCCGCTGGCAGTAGTCGCGCAATTCGGTCAGTTGACTGTCATGGACTTGGCGTTCCGTCGAGACTCGGGCGTAGAGGTAGGTGGTCATACACTCATACACACGGTCCCCGTCGCCTTTCTCGCATTAAACACTGCGAAAATGAAGGTTCCCCCGGCCAAGCTCCAACAGAAGCGTGGAACACACGAATGCGGAGGGGGATAGATGAAGGGGCTCGGATTGAACTTCAAGCTGTGAGCTAGATCTCACACATCAACGCACCGGCTTCCCCTAGCGTCAAGGCTCCGTGGCCGCGAAAACGCCTAAACGTCAGCCGAAAACTCGAAACGCCGTAGGCGCGGCATTGAGGGCTGCGCGCGAGGCCAAGGGGATGTCTCAAACAGCTATCGCGACGAAGCTGCAAATCTACGGCTGGGACATTGATCGGACCTCCTACGTGCGCATCGAAAGCGGCGAGCGCATGGTGTCAGACTGCGAGATGATCGCACTCGTGGATGTGCTTGGCATCACATCGGACGCTCTGACCAGCGGGGCCAATCGAGCGGTGGTGCGTCGCGTCCTTCGCACCCTGACCCGCTGAGCCCCCGGAGCCCCCTTGTGGCGTTGCAGGCAGAGGGGAAGTCCCGCCGGGAAATCCGGGGAGCGAGACCGCAAGAACAAGAATCCTTTTTCATCTCCTGGGCCTCCCCTACCCCCACCCGTCGGACCGGGAGAGCCGCCACATGGAGGCCGCTCCTCCATCACTGACGGGTCGTAAAACTTTTGCGCCGAAAACACGCAAGCTCAGCAGCGAGAACGGGCAAGCCGATCGCCCTTTACTTCGGAACCTTGTGTCGCATTGCGTGACCTCTTCATGTAGAGCAAGCGGACGATGGCAAAAATCCCCATCCAAATCGGTGCCCGGCTCTTCGCTACCAAGGCGGAGGCAAAAACCTTCGCCAGAAATATCATCGCGCGGTATTCCGAGGGAGAGATCATCTCTGGCACCGACGACCTCTTTCTGCGCGACCTGGTTGCGATCCATCCCGAAGCGACCAAGAAGATCGGGTGCGGCATCGATTATTTCACTACTAAGCTCGACGAGGTCTGGCGCACCAACAGGCACTTCGTCATCATCCGCACGGATGGTTCTGATACGGATTTCAGCTTTCACGTTTCCATCGATGGCAGCAACAATCGTCGCGACGTTTTTCACGCAATGCGACACGCCGTTGCTGAACAAGTAATTGCGTTTCAGCGCGCGGCACTCTCCTGTGCGACGCGTCCAATCTGTCCATACACGCAGGAGGTGCTTACAATCACGACCTCCCACGTGGACCATACGCCGCCGGACACATTTTTTGCCTTGGCTACTCGGTGGATGCAGGAAAATGACTTCTCGATTTCGGACATCCCGCTCGTGGACAACGCTGACAACCAGTGGGTGCGTTCGATGCGCGACCCTGACCAAGAAACATCGTGGAGTGGATTTCACCAAGCTCACGCACGTCTTCGGATTATCAGCCGTCCGGCCAATCTGTCCCTTGTAAAACGCGAAGGGCGAACAGCACTTCGGGAACGAAGCACTTAAGAGCGTTCACGCCGCAGCTACCGTTTCACACCCACCCCATGAAACGGTGAAAATTTCTCGACCGTTGGGCTGGTGAAGAATGTTTCCATGAGTGCCGGCAGCTCGCGGCGCGCTTCGGAGTTCCCAAGTCCTTTTAGGGACGGAATCTCCGCACATTGATCGAGACCGAACCGCGCACTCACTAGTGGAGAGATGCGAAAGATTTGCCGACGATCCGGGACAAGGTGTTGCGCCATTCCGAGGGCTGAACTCGCCTGTGCAACCATAAAGAGTTCTGCAATTTGTGGCGCCCAATATCCGACTCCCGCAGAACGATTCCGTGCTCGCAGTATATCGAGCGGGGCGCTCGTGCAACCGAGGCTCAGCACGCGCAGAGTTTCTGGTGCCCATCCGAGAATCCCGATACACTCGACGACGCTGACGAGCACAGGATTGTTTGCCCACATTCCGCCATCGACCAGAGGCGTCCCCGCTGCACAACGGTGTGTAGGAAAATACGTAGGAGCAGCGGCAGTCGCGAGCGCCACACTGACGGCGGACTCTCGCCAGTCGCTCGTGAAGCGCGGATGGTGCGCAGTCTTCCAGAGATGCACCTCACCGTTCTCCAGGTTCAACGACGGGATCACAAGTCGCTTGTCGCTGTCGCCAAGAAGTCGATCACCAAACGCCTCAAGAAGTGCATCTCTCAGCGGCTCTGACTGGTATTTCGCCCGAAAAATAGAGCGTAATAGCCGCCGCCAGCGGTTGCCGCCGAAGATGGCTGGCCCGCGATCAACGTAGAACTCCAACATTTCTTTAGCCGACAGTCCCAAGCCCAAACCGAGCGCAATGATGCCGCCTGTAGATGTGCCGACGATGAGATCGAAATAATCAGCAATCCGCCAGCCGACCACCTCCTCAACGCTGGCGAGGAACGATGCCGGAAACACTCCTTTGATACCCCCTCCGTCGATGGATAGAACACGTCGGATACTCTTGGAATCCGTTGTAGTTGGTGTGATGTGAGCGGTCATGTTATTACTCGGAATCTGGGCTTTTTTCGGCGTCGAACCTGAGGGTGTTCACCCCCTCCTTTCCATTCGTCCGTAGTTAGCCAATCTTCAAAATAGTAGAGCCAGAGCACTGCCCACCGTAGCACTGTTCGCGAAATCCAGAGATCAGGCGACCACTCCCGGAGTCGGGGTCGGTAGACGCAAAGCTGCTCCTCTTCTTGCGAGTATAGGTGCGGGATATGTCGGCCATCCGCGAGTTTGCGGAGGGATGGTGACAACACATAGACCCTCGGCGGCTGCCCCGCCGAATACGTCAACTTGGTTATATAATTCCGACCGACGGGTGACGGCGTGAGCACGCCTGTCCACACTAGGACACGCCCGTGAAGCTTGGCTTCGCCTTCTGGCCAGTCCCGCCGGAGCGCGTGAAGTTGCTGACCAAGATTGAGCGTTGAGGCTGAGGGAAAAATCATGCTGCTTCGCCGAAGAAGGTATTGCGAGGAACGGTGAGCCCACCGAGAGCGGTGATACCACTGGTCCGCTCCATGCGAAGGGTGCCGCGCTCTCGCGCCGTGCTCACCGCCTCCACCTGTTTGGCAAACGCCCGCTTCGTTACTCCTTCCCCCACCTTCTCCGAAAGGAACTGCTGCAAGGCGTCCGCCCCAGCCTCCTCTTCCAGTCGGCGAAGGTCCGCCTGCGCTGCGTTTAACCAGCGGGAAAACGCGAGTGGCAGTCGTGGATTGCAATTCCATTTCTCCGCAAAGTTTTCGCCGTCTGTCGTCGGATTTGGCACCCACAAATCGATCCTGCCATTCTCGACACGCCGCTCGACGAAATCGGGCATCGAAACGAGCACGTCAAAAAGCAAATCGAACTCGCTGTCGTAGGTGTTCGAGGCCACAACCCGAGCATAGGCACGCGCAGCAAGGGTCGTAAGAATGATCGAGATTGGCGCGCCATCCTGACCGCTGAAGTAAATATCTCGGTGCCGCTTCATTATTTGCACCGCACGGCGCAAGACACCTTTGGAGAAGCGTGGCTGCGGGAGCGGCTCAGCAGCAGCAGCCTTAATAAGCCGGTCATCTCCCGCGAACTCCTCCAGCGTGCGCACTCGCGGCACGAGATTCGCCTTCTCTCGGAACCAACTCACATATCCTTTGGGGTTCGTCGGTTTCCAACACACCAGCTCCCGATCTGGCACGAGCAGCCCCCCACGTAGGCAACGCAGGTTTGGGATGGCCGGCGTGATGTCCATGTGAAACTGGTTTGCGTAGTTTAACCGCCAGCAGCGATTCTTTGGCTCGCGCATGTTCTTGTAGGTGCCATGCTCCCCGAGACGATCCCCGATCATTTTGAGCACCTCGGCCTGACCGTGTCGCTCTGTGCCAGCAAGAAAGTGGCAGATGAAATCGAGATCGAACTCATTTCGCCCCCATGGGCGCACGACAGTCTCCAATGCCCAAGACCCTTGGGGGAAAATCACCGGTTGCAAGACCTTGATTCGCTGCCCCTGTTGTAGCCAGTCGCTCACTACGCCGTAGCTGGTTTCAACTTCGTTAAACATCGTCGGCGTTGGCTCCAATTCTTGGCAGATGAGTTCGAGCGTATCGACGAGGTGAGCTTTGCGGGCGATTTTTCGGCGGTCCATTTGAGTGTATGAGATGTAGGTTAAGCGAAGTTACGACGAACCTGTGGCTCATCGTGTCATCCGAGTCCTCGCGCGGTCACCGGATGAGCGACCAAAGAAAATGAAAAATTTTTTGGTGAGACAGACGCTCCTCTTGCGAGGTATAAGGTAATGCAAATCCACCCATGGCAAACCCCAGTGCCGAAACCGGAATTGACGACGCGGATATTTCTTTACTGCTCGATGGCGATGCCGAAGAGCAGGAAGAGGCGATCACGTTCGCATTTCAAAAATACGGCAAGCAGTTGGTGAGGTATTCTGCTTCGCGCGCGCCGGGTCTTTCATTCGAGTGCCACGAACAGGCCGCCTTGCAGGCTCTACAAGACCTTCACGATATGGCACGCACCGGTCGGTTTGATCTGGACCGCCCTCTTGCCGGGCTTCTTTTTACGCTGACACTCCGTAGGACAATCGACCAACTACGACGCTTCACTCGAATCCGCGATTTTCAGGAAAAACTCGATGACGACGACCACCTCGCTATGAGGGTTCACGAGAGCCTCTACGGAACCGACGCCGGTCGGGAGTGGTCGCTCATTGCCAGTCGCGAGGAGGCTCGGTCGGTTCAGGAGCAATTTCGGAGTCTCGTGGCGACGCTACCGCGAGTGCAGCAACTTGTAGCTCAGGTGATGGCCGATGCGCTACCTGGCGATCTTACCGATGCTGAACTGGCTGACGGGGTTTTCGCGCTCGACGGCAAGCGACCGACCGTTGTCGCAGTGCGTAGTGCGCGCACACAAATCCGACAAAAATTTCGCAAAATTCTCAACTTGGACTCCAGCCATGCCAATTCCTGACCCCCGAGAAGACACGGCTTTGGATGCGCTCATTACAGCTAGCCTCCACCTCACCGAAAAAGATGTGAGCGAGGAGGAAGCTCAGGCATTTCTAAAGAATTCACTCGAACTCTCCCCCGAACAGGAGGCGAGACTTGCCATTTGGCAGCCTGATCTATTCAGCCGCACCCAGCTACCTGAGTGCGCCACAAAAGAAGAGGAGACGTCTCAGGTCTCTCCTGAGCTTTTCGCGGCAATGAACCGGAAAAATGCCGAGAATAGGCACTCGATTGAGACGGAAGAAGAACTCAAGCGGCGTCGCCGCGAGGCGCTCGACCGCCTTCAGCAAAAGCGACGACCCGCTCCGTGAAAACCAACTATGGCAGGCTCGCTGCGGTCGAACGCTACGCCGCCGAAGTTCTTGAAGGATTGAGCATACGAAAACTGCCAATCGACCCCTGTGCAATTGCTAGAGAAGAAGGCATCGAACTAGCCGAAGGAGACTACGGTGCGGATTTCTTTGGTCGCATTGAGTATCACCCCACGGAAGGGGGCTTCATTCTTTTTCACCCGACCATCGCGACCAGTCGCTATCCGGCTGCCGTCCGCTTTTCTGTCGGCCACGAATTGGCTCACTACTACCTGCCCGAACATGCGGATCTGCTGCGAGCAGGACGATTTCACGACTCGCAACCGGACTTTGTGTGCGACGACGCACTAGAGCGCGAGGCGGACCATTTCTCAGGGGCACTCCTAATGCCCGAACGTGTCCTAAAAGACCGCTGTGGACGACGTGGCTTTCTCGACTTCGCTGGAATCCTCAAACTTGCTGCCGACTGCGCGACCTCGGCAACTAGCAGCGCGATTCGCTACACCAAGTTTGCCGAAGAGGCGTGTGTAGCAGTCCTCTCAAATCGCGCAGGGGAGGTTCTCTGCTCCGTCCCTTCTCAAGAGGCCGAAGTGAGAGGCTGGCGTTGGGTCGCAAACATCCCTGGCTCCTCGATGACGTTTAAAGCAACGGCGCCGGGGGCACCGTTAGAAATTTCTGGCGCGGCGACCACAAGCGACCTTTGGTTTCCGAACAGCCGCAACTCCGCCCAACTGTGGGAGGAGGCGTTTCCTCTCGGTTACACTGACAGGGTGCTCACGCTGCTCGCGCCATCCTCGTAGCTAGTGGCTGCTCCGCAGTCACTGCGCTTCGTCGGCGCTCGATTCGGGGGCTCCGGGGAGTAGCGTTCGGGAACGAATCGTGTCGGCGATGGATGTGAAGCTCGCCGGCCAAAGACACTTGACTATCCGGCAGAACGACGCGGATAAGTGCGCGACGTGATCTCTTTTCGCCGCATAGTCGCTGCTCTCATCCTGCTCGCATGGGCGTGCGCAGGCGTGCACGTGGCGATGGAGCACGGCGGAAATGGTTTTGGCGAACAGGTGGTAGAGGCGAAACACGGGCACCATCACCATCATCACCACGGCTCAGCTCCGAACGATGATGGACACCATCACGAGCTCGGCATTACGACCGCTCAGCCGGCGAAGTCACCTGATGAGCTTCCGGCGCCGACGTTGTTCCCTCTCTACGAAATATTGCTGGCCGATTACGTCTCAGCCCTCCGTTCGGTTGAGGATCACAGCGGCCCTTCATGGATCGTAGAATCGCCACCCGACATGCGAAGATTTGGCTGGCTTCTGGTGGTTAAGACCGCGCTCCCGGTGCGCGGTCCTTCGCTCGTTTAAGGTCAGGCCCGCTCGGGTTCTGGCTCCCTTCCCATACCCGCATGGCGCCGTCGCGCCTGCGCCAATCCCGCGCACGCCTTCGCGTGCCCGGCTCTCACTCGACTCCAACCACCACTTCCCCAATTATGCCACGATCCTCTTTCAAAATCGCGCGTCATTTCGCGCTACTCACCACCCTCTGTTGTTCCTTCAACTTGGCGACAGCGGCCCCAACACCGCTTGATTCTCTCGTCTCCGAGACAGTCGCCAATAATCCCGAACTGAAATTCTACGAAGCCGAAATCGCCGCCGCCAAAGGAGGCCGGACTACCGCTGGCGAATGGGCGAATCCCGAGCTGAGCGCCGAACTCGGCAACAAGCGGGTGCGCGACCTCGGCGGCAATAAAATCGGCGACGGACCGGTTTGGTCCGTATCGCTCTCGCAAACGTTTGAATTTCCGGGGCGTGTGAGCCTGCGGAAGGCGATCGCGAATCGACAAATCGAGCTGGCTCAACTTGGGCTGGAACAATTCCGCTCGTCGTTGGCTGTGCGCGCTCGAACACTTGGCTACCAAGTTCTCGCCGCGCAGCAACGCGCCGAGGCGGCGCAGGAAGTCGCCAAGCGATTTCAAGACCTGCTCGCTGTGCTCGTGCAACGAGACGCAGCGGGCGTCGCGCCGATGCTGGAAACTCGCATCATCGAGGCCAGTGCCTTCACACTGACTCGACGCGCCAGTGAAGCCACGATCGCGGCGCGAAACGCGCAGTTTGAATTGAATCAACTACGCGGGCTGCCGGTAGCAACCCCGGTAGAGGTGGCGCGGACCAATATCCCGCTCAAGACAGCACCATCGATCGAGGTGCTGATGGCGATGGCTCGGGAGCGAAACTTCGACATCCGCGCCCGCGTCGCCGAGCTGGAGCAGCAAGGACTGCGGGTAAAGCTCAACCAAAATGAACGGTGGCCGTCTGTGACCATCGCCCCCTACATCTCCGGCGAAAAGGCGAGCGACCGGGAGCGTGAATTTGGCTTGGGCGTGACGGTCCCCCTACCCTTGCTCAATCGTAATGCCGGCAACATCGAGACCGCGAAGGCACGGCAGCTTCAAGCGGAGGTCTCCCTCAATGTGGCTCTGCGCGAAGTCGAACGAAAGGTCGCGGGGGCGCGCGCTACCTACGAAACGTTTCTCGCTGAGATGGCGAAATGGCCTGCGAACGTGGCGGAAAAGTTTCGCGATGCTGCTGGGAAGGGTGACGAAAACTATCGGCTAGGTGCGCTACCCGTCTCCACCTACACCGAGCTGCAAAAGCAATACCTCGACAGCGTTGACGCTCTGCTATCAACGCAGGCCGATGCGCTTGAAGCGCGGCAGCAGCTCGAACTGCTAACCGGCGTGAATCTTGGCGACGCCGCGCTCGCGCCGGCCAAGCCAGGCAACGACAAGCCCGCAGTTCTTCCCGCCCGCAAATGATCGACAAAATTCTTGAGTTTGCGATGCGGCAGCGCGCGTTCGTGCTGTTGTTTGCGGTGGGGCTGCTGGGCGCAGGCATGTGGTCGGCGGTGCATCTGCCGATCGATGCCGTGCCGGACATCACGAGTGTGCAGGTGCAGGTAAATACCGAAGTGCCCGCGCTCGCGGGAGAAGAGTCCGAAAAACTCGTGACCCGGCCCATCGAGCTGGAACTCGCGGGCCTGCCGGGTGTCGAGGAGATGCGCTCGCTAACGAAGTTTGGCCTCTCGCAAGTCACGCTGCAATTCGTCGATGGCACAGACATCTACCGCGCTCGGCAACTTGTCACCGAGCGCCTCCAAAATGCGCTAGAACAACTGCCACCCGGCACTTCGCCGAAGCTCGCCCCCATCAGCACCGGCCTCGGCGAAATCTTCTACTACAACGTCCAGTATAAACCGGAGGCGAAGCACAAGCCACCGACGGAACTCGAACAGCTCATCGAGCTGAGCGAGATTCAGGAATATACGATCAAGCCGCTGCTGCGCACGGTGCCCGGCATCGCGGAAATCAACGGCACCGGAGGTTACGAAAAACAGTTTGTGATTCAGCCCAAACCGGAGGCATTAGAAAACGCGAACCTCACATTTAGCGAGTTGGCGGAGATCGTGAGGCAGAACGTGGAGAACGCGGGTGGCGGGATCATCAGCCGTGGTGGGGAACAACTCACAATTCGCGCCGTCAGCCGCGTAACGACACCTGAGGAAATCGGGAACCTGCCCATCAAGTTTGGCGCGGCGGTTCGTCCGCTCCTGGTAAAGGACGTAGCCAATGTTTCGTTCGGGGTGAAATTCCGCACGGGCGCGGCAACACTGAACGGGCGGGAGACGGTAATCGGCACAACCCTGATGCTGGCGGGGGAAAACAGCCGAGAGGTGGCCGAACGGGTAAAGAAGCGCATCGCGGAGATCCAAACGAAAATCCCAGAAGGCGTGGAGATCGTCGCACAATACGACCGCTCCATTCTGATCGACCGAACAATCCATACGGTAAAAAGGAATCTCTTCGAGGGAGCAATCCTGGTCGTGGTTGTTCTACTCGCCCTGCTTGGAAACTGGCGGGCGGCACTCATCGTCGCAGCAGCAATTCCGCTTTCGTTTTTGTTCGCTCTCACCGGCATGTTTAAGGGCGGCGTCTCCGGCAACCTGATGAGCCTTGGGGCCGTGGATTTCGGCCTCATCATCGATGGTGCGGTAGTCATCGTGGAGAACATCGTGCGCCAGCTTGGCGAGCGTCAGCACAAACTCGGCCGCCCGCTCAATGACACAGAACGATCGCAGTGTGTCCTTGCAGCCAGCAAGCAGGTCGGCGCGCCGATGTTCTTCGGGGTCGTCATCATCACCATCGTCTACATCCCCATCCTCGCGCTCACGGGCATCGAAGGAAAAATGTTCCACCCGATGGCCATCACGGTGATGCTCGCGCTGGGTGGTGCGCTGCTACTGGCTTTGACGCTCATGCCAGTGCTGTGCTCGTTCTTGCTGCGTGGAAAAATTCACGAAGGCGACAACTTCGTCATTCACGCGGCGAAGAGTGTCTATGCACCGGCTCTCCAGCTTTCGCTAAAGCTGCGCTGGCTGGTTGCGTTCGGAGCCGTCGCCCTCTTCGCTGGATCGCTCTGGCTGTTTGGTCGGCTTGGCGCGGAGTTTGTGCCCACGCTCGATGAAGGATCGATCACCTCAATGCTCTATAAACCGGTGGGCATGAGCATGGAGGAATCCATGAAGACGGACATCGAGGTGGAGACTGTGTTACTCAAAGAGTTCCCCGAACTGACGCGCATTTTCTCCCGCATCGGCACGAGTGCCATCGCCTCCGACCCCATGCCGCCGAACGAGAGCGATGTGTATATCTTCTACAAGCCGATGGAAGAATGGCCGAAGACAGTGGGACGCCCGCGCAACAAAGCGGAGCTGCGCGAACACATCGAGGCACGGCTGAAGAAGATGAACCCCGACTACGACATCCTCTTCGCGCAGCCGATCGAGATGCGTTTCAACGAAATGCTCGAAGGCACCAAGGCGCAGCTCGCGGTAAAGATTTTTGGGGACGATTACGACGTGCTCGAAAAACTTGCGGAGCAGGTCAAAGACATCCTCGAAAAGACACCGGGCGCTTCGCAGGTCGAATACGAAACCGAAGGCCGCACGCCACAGCTTCAGATCGACGCCAAGCGAGAGGCACTGCAACGCTACAGCCTTCAGGCCAGTGAAGTGAATAAGGCGGTGAACGCGGCTCTCGCGGGCGAGAGTGTCGGCACTGCGGTCGAAGGCAATCGCCGTCGAGACATCGTGGTGCGAATGCCTGAGAACCTGCGCGCGGATGATGAGCAGATGAAAAAGCTCCCGCTGCGAGTCGGTCAGGTCGGCCTGATTCGACTCGGTCAGGTCGTTGACTTCAAAACGCTGAAGACAGTGGAGCCGATCAACCGGGACGACGGGCAACGTCGCGCGGCCCTCATGGTGAACCTAAGCGTTCGCGACGTGGAAGGCTACGTGCGGGAGGCCGAACAACGCATCAAGGAGCAGGTGCAACTGCCGGAAAACTACCTCGTTGAATTCGGCGGACAGTTCAAAAACTTGCAGGAAGCGAGGGCACGACTTGCGGTGGTTGTGCCATCGGCGCTTGCCCTCATCTTCGTGCTCATCTTCCTCGCCTTCGGAAGTCTGCGGCAGGCCCTCATCGTATACTCCGGCATACCGCTTGCCGTCACGGGTGGCGTCGCCGCTCTTTGGCTTCGCGACATGCCGTTCAGCATTACCGCAGCGGTTGGCTTCATCGCGTTGAGCGGTGTGGCCGTGCTGAATGGGCTCGTGCTGGTGACCTACTTCAACCAGCTCCGCGAACACGGTCACAACACTCGCGACGCAGTGATCGAAGGATCACTCACACGCTTGCGCCCCGTGTTGATGACCGCGCTGGTTGCGTCATTAGGCTTCGTCCCGATGGCCATCGCAACCGGAGCAGGTGCCGAAGTCCAGCGCCCCCTCGCGACGGTTGTCATCGGCGGCATCGTCAGCTCAACGCTGCTCACACTTATCGTCCTGCCGGTGCTCTACTTCTGGTTCGAAAACCGCACCCCGGAAAAGAGCGCCACCACCTGAACCATTCACACCATGCCACTCTACATATTCAAAGTCCTGCTCTCCGCAGCGGTCTTCACACTCATTACGGAAGCGGCCAAGCGACACACCGCGTTTGCCGCTCTTATCACCGCCCTGCCAATCACGACTCTACTCGTGCTCTTTTGGCGGCAGCATCAAGAGCACGCGACTCCCGCACAACTGGCTGACTATTTGGCTCTCACCTTCTGGTATGTGCTGCCGTCGCTGGCGTTCTTCGTCGTGATGCCATGGCTCCTGCGACACGGCTGGACATTCTACCCCTCATTGCTCGCGAGCAGCGCATTCACGGTCTGCTTATACTTCATCGAAACGCGGGTGCTCGGCGCTTTCGGAATGAAACTCTAAATCTATGAACGACCTAACCCACGCCCTTCAATCTGGCGCCACTAACTTGTGGCTCTTCATCCCGACGGCGATTCTGCTCGGCGCGCTGCACGGCCTTGAACCTGGCCACTCAAAGACAATGATGGCGGCATTCATCGTTGCGATTCGCGGAACTATTTTGCAGGCGGTGCTGCTCGGACTATCGGCGGCTGTTTCACACTCGCTCATCATATGGCTCCTCGCGGCACTGGCGCTGCACTTTGGCAGCCAATGGAATGCCGAAAGCGTCGAGCCATATCTCCAGCTAGGTTCAGCAGTGTGCATTCTCGCGCTGGCGTTGTGGATGTTCTTCCGCACGCGCCGCGAGCTTCACGAAGCACGCCACCACCATCATGGGCACTCGCATAATCATCGTCACGATC
Organism: Chthoniobacteraceae bacterium; assembly: GCA_044226525.1. Classification (GTDB taxonomy): domain Bacteria; phylum Verrucomicrobiota; class Verrucomicrobiia; order Chthoniobacterales; family Chthoniobacteraceae; genus VFJQ01. Next base: position 89,858 of record JBGAGV010000002.1, read on the forward strand.
ATGACCACGACGATCATGGCCATCATCACCATCACGAACACGATGAGCGTGTCCTCATCCCAACGGGGCATGGCACAGCGGAGCTTTCGATTTTTGAGAAGGACTCGCCTCCCGTTTTCCGCATCGCATTCCAAGGCGGGAAGCACGCGGCTGCCAACGTGCTGGTCGAAACCAAACGCACGGACGGCAGCGCACAGGCTTTCATATTTGCCGAGAAAGATGGCTTCCTCGAATCGATTAGTGACATTCCCGAGCCACACGAATTCGACGTGGTGTTTACGCTTCGCCACGGCGGACACGAGCACACCGCCCGTGTGCTGTTTCGCGAAGGCGAAGCGCCCCGGATGGAAGACGACGGACGGGAATTTCAGGATGCCCACGAGCGTGCTCATGCGCTCGACATCGCGAACCGTTTCGAGGGCCGCACTGTTACGACGCCTCAAATCATTATGTTCGGCATCACTGGCGGACTGATGCCGTGCCCTGCGGCATTCACGGTTCTCCTCGTCTGCCTCCAACTCAAGCGAGTCACTCTCGGCTTCGTCATGGTTGCGGCATTCAGCTTCGGCCTCGCGCTGACGATGGTCACGACCGGTGCGCTGGCCGCGATCAGCGTCCAACACGCACAACGCAAATTTCGCGGTTTCGGCGACGTGATGCGACGAGCACCTTACTTCTCGTGCGCACTGCTCGTCGTGCTCGCCAGCTATATGGCATGGACCGGCTGGCGCGGGCTAGCGACGCTTCATTGACCAAACCTTGATTCCCTGGATTCCCCAAAATCGCCTAGTTACGCCGATGTTCCACTCCGGGGGCGCCGGGGAATCAACGGTGCAGGTTGGAATGGGGTTAGGGATGAGTCGACTGGTGTGACGAGTTGCTGCTTAAACGCATCGCCCCACTTGACACGCGCTCGCTGCCGTCTACCTGTCACGCCCGTGAGCTTTCTTCGCTCTAGCCTTCTAATTGCTATCGTGTCCCTGTTCGTTTTCATGGGATACGGCGCCGATCTTTTCGGCGACTGCTGCTCGCACAGAGAGCAGACGCAGGTTGAGCATGGCAAGACCGCTCCTCACAAACAGGCTCCGAGTAAAGAGGATGGCTGCCAGTGCATCTGCCATCATTCCGTTACGCCAATGACGATCGGACCGGTCTGCGTGAGTGGATCGCCGGTCGGAGCCAACGTTTTCGCTTCCTCGAACGAAGTTGCCCCAGATGCGGTGCCAATCGGCATCGAGTATCCGCCTCAGCTCGCCTAACGCCTGACGCGTATCGTCGTGCCATGGTGGCACGGCGCCATTGAACCGCGTCAGGTCTCTTAACCCCGACATCTCGTCGGGGTTTTTCGTGCCCGCATTTCGCGTGGCTTAGCACCCACTCACTTTCACCCATCATCATGCTCAGACGATCCGTTCAAATTCTCGCTCTTTTCCTTCTCTCGGCAGCCGCATTCGCAGCGGAGCCGAAAGGCTCAATCACTCTTGCCGAGGCGCTTGCGCGCACCTTACGCGGCAGCCCTGAACTAGCGGCCTACAACTGGGATATCCGGGCAGCGGAGGCGCGCGTTCTCCAAGCGGGACTACGCCCCAATCCCGAGGTGAGCTTGCAGATCGAGAACCCGACTGGCTCGGGACCGCTGAAGAATGGTGACGAGATGGAAAACACGCTGACGCTGAGTCAGCTCATCGAACTCGGAGGAAAACGGCCTGCGCGCATCTACGAAGCGGAAGCAGGTCGTGCAGCCGTAGAGTGGGAATACCAAGTGAAACGGGTAGAGGTGCTGAAAGCGGCCACCGTCGCGTTTATCGATGCACTCACGGCGCAACGCCGACTCGAACTTGCTGGCGAAATCGTAAACGTCGCAGAAGAGGCAGTGAAGCTGACGGAACAGCGAGTAGGCGTCGGCAAAGTCAGCGCAGTGGAAGCGATCCGCGCAAAGGTGGCGGTGTCGTCGGCGCAAATCGAAATCGAACAGGCTCGGCGTGAGGGCGCTGCGGCACGCGGAAAACTGGCGTCGCAATGGGGTGCGCGGCAGGCTGATTTCGGTTCGGTGAAAGGCGACCTGGATAAACACACTGCCGGGTCGACTCTGGAAACCCTGCGGCAGCGCCTCCTCGGCAATCCCGATCTCGCCCGATGGACGGCAGAGCGAGAGAAACGTGCAGCCACGCTCACGAAAGAGCAGACGCTTGCCCGACCAGACGTGACCTTCATGGCTGGCCCGCGTATGATTGGTAAAGGCGAGGACGCGACATTCGTCGCCGGCTTCTCGATCCCCCTCCCCGTCAACAACCGCAACCAAGGAAACATCGCAGAAGCTCGCGCCAACCTCGCGAAACTCGATGAAGAAAAACGCGCGGCGGAAGCGCGTGCCTTTGCCGCGCTGAACGAATCGTATCAGCGACTGATGAGCGCCACGGAGGAGATCGCGATTCTCGAAGGCAGCGTTATTCCGGGGGCGAAGGACGCGGAGAAGCAACTCTCGGAGGGCTACAGCGCAGGCCGGTTCACACAATTCGAAGTGCTCGACGCACGCCGAACGCTGAACGCGTCCCGAGTGCAACTCCTCCGCGCTCTCTCGGACTTCCAAAAGTCCCGCGCGGAAATCGACGCGCTCACTGCGCAGCCAGCAGAGCTGCCACGTGCCGCTTCTGTCGCCCGCAAATCGGCATCCGCCCAGCACAAGTAAGCACACCCAATTCTATTACATGAAGAAGCAGCTCGTATTCATCCCAATCATCGCCGCTCTTGCCGCGTTCGGAGCGGTCAAGATTATCAACACAAAACCGCCTGAACCGAAAGGCGAGGAGCACGAAGGCGGACACGGCGAGCACGGCGGGCACGATCATGGAGGTCATGGGGAAGCCAAGGGTGGCGAGCACGAGCACGAACATGGTGAAGAAGGCCACGTCGCGTTGACGCCCGAAGCGCGCAAGAATGCCAACCTGAAGATCGAAGAAGCAGGAAGCACGAAGATCCAAGTGCTTCTCCCGCTCTATGGGAAAATCGCCGGCAACGAAGAAACCCTCGCGCACGTGCAGCCACGCTTTCCCGGTGTGGTGAAGGAGGTGCGCAAACGGCTCGGTGATTCGGTGGTGAAAGGCGATCTTCTGGCAGTAGTGGAGAGCAACGACTCGCTACGGTCCTACGAGATCAAAAGCGAGGTTAGCGGCACGGTAATTCAGAAGGACATCACGCTCGGCGAGTTCGTGAAGAACGAAGACACCATCTACACCATCGCGGACCTCACGACGGTGTGGGTAGACCTCGCGGTGTTTCGGCAGGATTTTCGCAAACTGAAGGTCGGCCAGCCCGTCGAGATTCATCCGGGAGCGGGTGAGGAAGCGATTCAGGACAAGGTCGCCTACATCTCCCCGTTTGGCACGGAAGGAACACAGTCGATGCTTGCACGATGCGTCGTGCCTAACCCCAACGGGGACCTGCGGCCCGGCCTATTCGTAACCGCAGAGATCGCCACCGGCGAAGTGGATGCCCCCGTGGCAGTGCGGTTGTCCGCCATTCAGACGCTGAAGGAAAAAAATGTCGTTTTCGTGGCTGAGGGTGACGCCTTTGAAGCGCGCGAGGTGGAACTCGGCACGCGAGACAATGCCAACGTCGAAGTTCTGAGCGGTCTCCTGCCGGGCGACAAATACGTGTCGGACAACAGCTTCATCCTCAAGGCCGAGATCGGGAAAGAGGAAGCGGAGCACGAGCACTAACCGAAGGCCCACCATGATCGACAAACTCATCGACTTCTCCATCAAGCACCGCTGGCTCGTGGTGCTTGCCGTGCTCGCGATCGGCGCGCTCGGCGTCTACAATTATCAGCGCCTACCCATTGATGCCGTGCCGGACATCACGAACGTGCAGGTGCAAATCAACACGGGGGCTCCGGGGTATTCCCCACTCGAAGTTGAACAGCGCATCACGTTTCCCATCGAGACGGCGATGGCTGGCATTCCCAACCTGGAGCAGACCCGCTCGCTCTCGCGCTACGGCCTCTCGCAGGTCACGGTAATCTTCAAGGACGGCACCGACATCTACTGGGGCCGTCAACAAATCGCTGAACGCCTGGCACAGGCGAAGGAGCAACTGCCAGAGGGAATAAGTGCCGAGATGGGTCCAATCTCGACCGGTCTGGGCGAAATCTACATGTGGACGGTAGATGCCAAGCCGGGAGCGAAGAAACCCGACGGCACCGATTACACCCCGACCGACCTGCGGGAGTTGCAGGATTGGGTCATCAAACCGCAGCTCCGCAATGTGCCGGGGGTCGTCGAGGTGAATACTATCGGCGGTTTCGAGAAGCAGTATCACATTACGCCACATCCGGCGAAACTCATCGCCTACGGCTTGGGATTCCGTGACATCATGGAAGCCCTCGCGCGCAACAATGCCAACGTCGGAGCCGGCTACATCGAGCGCAACGGCGAGCAGTATCTTATCCGGGCGCCGGGGCAGGTAGCCGACACGAAAGACATCCTAAACATCGTCGTTGGCACGCGGGAAGGACTGCCTGTGCGGATTCGCGACGTAGCCAGCGTTGGACTCGGGCAGGAACTCCGCACTGGTTCCGCGACACACAACGGTGAGGAGGTCGTGCTAGGCACCACGTTCATGCTCATGGGCGAAAATTCCCGCACCGTTTCGCATCGCGTCGCGGCGAAAATGGAGGAGGTGAATCGATCGCTCCCGGAAGGGGTTGTGGCCAACACCGTCTATAACCGAACGAACCTGGTCGATGCCACGATCGCAACGGTGCAGAAAAACCTGCTCGAAGGCGCTCTGCTGGTCATCGTCATTCTCTTCGTCGTCTTGGGTAACTTTCGCGCCGCTCTCATCGCCGCCGCAGTCATCCCTCTCTCCATGATGTTCACCATCACGGGCATGGTGCAGAACAAAATCAGCGGCAACCTCATGTCGCTCGGCGCTCTCGATTTTGGCATTATTGTCGATGGCGCGGTCATCATCGTAGAGAATTGCATTCGTTGCCTGGCGGAAGCGCAGCACCACCACGGACGCCTGCTCACCCGCCGGGAACGGTTCCGGGTCGTGTTCGCAGCAACCAAGGAAGTCATCACGCCGAGCATCTTCGGCTCGATCATCATCATGGTCGTGTATCTGCCGATCCTCACACTCACCGGCGTGGAAGGTAAGATGTTCATCCCGATGGCGCTCACGGTGCTAATCGCGCTTTTCGGCGCGATGATATTCGCGCTCACATTCGTTCCTGCAAGCATCGCGATCTTTCTCTCCGGCAAAGTGAGCGAAGAGGAGAACTTCATTATTCGCGCAGCGAAAGCCGTATATCGTCCACTCCTGGCGTTCTCGCTCACGAATCGAGCCACCGTGGTAACCATCGCCGTGGCCCTCATGTTCCTCTGCGGCTTGATCGGTTCGCGGATGGGCAGCGAGTTCATTCCCTCGCTGGATGAAGGCGATATCGCCCTTCAAGCACTGAGGATGCCGGGAACCGGCCTCGCTCAATCCACTGAGATGCAGCGCCAACTCGAAAAACGCGTCATGCAGTTCCCGGAAGTGAAGGAAGTTTTCGCACGTGTCGGCACCGCCGAAGTAGCGAGCGACCCCATGCCGCCAAGCATTGCGGACGGATACGTGATGCTCAAACCTCAGAAGGACTGGCCGAACCCCAATAAGTCCAAGGACGAACTCATCGAAGAGATCACCAAGGCGGTAGCAGAAATTCCCGGCAACAATTACGAGCTGTCGCAGCCGATTCAGCTTCGGTTCAACGAACTCATCAGCGGCGTCCGCAGTGACATCGGCGTGAAGATATTCGGCGACGATATGGATACGTTGCTGCGCACCGGGCAGCAGATCGCCGGAGTTCTCGGGCGTGTGTCGGGCGCGGAAGACATCAAGGTGGAGCAAGTTGGCGGCTTGCCGATGCTCACCATACGGCTGAAGCGCGAAGTGATGGCACGCTTTGGCCTCAGCGTTCAGGAGGTTCAGGAAGTCATCGAAGCTGCCATTGGCGGTGCCGAGGCTGGCAGCATTTTCGAAGGCGACCGTCGTTTCGCACTCGTCGTTCGCCTCCCCGAGAACCTGCGGAACGACCTTGATGCGCTGCGCCGCATCCCCATCAAACTGCCGGACTCGGCCGAGGATAAGGGCAATGAGTATCGCAAAGTTTCGGCCCACACCGACTCTCAGTTTGTTCCTCTGAGCGAGGTGGCGGACTTCGAGGAGAAGCCCGGTCCAAATCAGATCAGCCGCGAAAATGGCAAACGCCGCATCGTCGTGACCTGCAACGTCCGTGGACGTGACCTCGGCTCGTTCGTGAACGAGGCGCAGGCCAAAATGCGAGAAGGAGCGAAGATCCCCGCCGGCTATTGGGTCGTATGGGGCGGGCAGTTCGAGCAACTCCAGAGCGCAACCAAGCGACTCGAAATCGTAGTGCCGGTCGCACTACTACTCATCTTCATTCTGCTCTTCACCGCATTTGGGACAGTGAAGGATTCGCTGCTCATCTTCAGTGGCGTTCCTCTTGCACTCACCGGCGGCATCGTCGCGCTGTGGCTACGCGACATCTCCCTCTCGATCAGCGCAGGGGTTGGCTTCATCGCCTTGAGCGGCGTCGCCGTGCTGAACGGCGTCGTCATGGTGAGCTTCATTAACCAGCTCCGAAAAGCGGGCAAACCACTCGATGAGGCCGTGCAGGAAGGCGCAATGACGCGGCTTCGACCCGTGCTGATGACTGCCGCTGTCGCCGCACTTGGCTTCGTTCCGATGGCGCTCGCACATGGCCGTGGTGCAGAGGTGCAAAAGCCGCTCGCCACCGTGGTCATCGGCGGAATCCTGAGCAGCACCGCGCTCACGCTACTCGTGCTGCCGGCGCTTTATCGCATCTTCCATCGTCACGGTGACCTCAAGGCGGACGACTTCCACGAAGGTCACGACCACGGCCCGGATGAGCCGTGCGACGAGCCTCAACCAGCGCACTAACCCGATGTGCGCGCGTCAAACCCATCTCCCCTCCTCCATCCACAACAGCCACACAAACTAACACCCAGAAGAATGAAACACATTCGTATCACCGTCCCCGCCATTCTCGCCGCTCTCGCGATCCCGGCACTCGCCGCCGACGAGCACAAGCATGGCGACAAACACAAGGATCACCCAAAAACCGAGGTGAAGATTCCCGAGTCTGCCGATGCGCTCTGGGCCGAGATCGACGCCAAGGCGAAGGAACTCGCTGATCTCATCACCGCGAAGAAGGGTGATGGCGTCCCTGCGACTGCCGAAACGATCGAGGCTCTTGTCGCCGCAGTTCCAGCCAAACACGGAGACCTCGCGGCAGACAAAAAGAAGCGCGTGGAAGGCATGGCCAAGAACGTCGCTCGAACTCTCGACGGCTTACATGAAGAAGCTGAAGAGGGGCACTGGGATGACGCAGGCAAAAGGCTCGCTCAGATACAAGGGGCGCTGAAGCTCATGAAACAGCAGGTGGGTAAATAACATCGAACCCACCATGAATCTCTTCCGTTTATTCATCGCCGTTGGAGTCAGCACTCTACTGACTTGGTCCGCAGGCGCACAGAGCGTGATCGAACAGAACATTGGCGCCATCAATGCCCAGATCGATCAGATTAAAGTGGACATCGAAAAGCAGCGGCTGCTTTCGTTGCAGGCGAAAGCCAAGAAGGATCTTCGTTCAGCAGCGGCGTATGACGCCACGCTGAAGCAGAAGCAAAACCTTCTAGCGGTGCGGCAAATGCAGCTCGCTATGTATCAGCAGCAGTTGTCGCTCGCGAATCAGAAGCTGTCGGACAACACGGTCATCGCGGGCATCCAGGTGCAGATTCAGCAGCTCACGATCGACAAGAGCAAACTCGCCATCAGTCAACTCCAGGCGACACAAGTGGGCAACACCGCGCAGGCTACCGCGTATCAACAACAGTCGCAGGCGAAGCAGGCGCAGATTCAAGCGAAGCTGCAAGAAATCAAACTGCTGGAACTCCAAGCGAAGACCGGAAAGCGATGAGCCGACTTGTTCTTCTTGGATTTATCCTGCTCACAGCCGCTAGCAATTGGCTGCCGGCGCAAATGATCGCCGGCAGCGACGCTGTGCGAGTTGAAGTGCGCGTCCAGAGCGATCAGCACCGAAAGGATATCAAGGGAACCAGCGCGGATACAGTCGAGCAGAGCAGATCGCTCTTCATCACGCTGAGCGGAAAGGCCAGATCCCCGGAGACCCGAGTCGGGAAATGGATCGCCTACGCCAGAGACGTGAAAACCAATGACTTGGCAGTGTTGGAAAGCGGTGAGTTCAAAGTCGATCTGAGCGCGGGCTCACAAAAAGTGGAGTCGAAGAAAATCGAAACCACGTTTACGCCTGACCACTCAGTCGTCTCGACGACGGGAAGCAGCCGGAGCCGGCGCACCACCGCAAAGAAGGTAGAAGGCGAAGGCAAGAAGTTCGCCGGCTACATCGTGACGATCAAGGATGGCTCGACCGTTGTAGGGCAATGGGCCGACCCACCGGGATTAGAGAGGGCCGTGAAATGAAGGTCGGGCAACCGTCGGGGACCGAAGACGATCTTTGGATCAGCATAGCAGGCGCTGTAGCAGTGCTTGCGACCGTGGCAGCAGGGATCGTTTTCAGACTCGGCCCAAAATGGCATTACCTCACGAACGGCATGACTGCCCTTGTGATGCTGGCTGTCGTCTGGAGGTTGCAGCGTCAACGAACTCGGAACACTGCGCGGACAGCACAGCAGATCGATGAACTCATGGAAGCGTTGCGGTCCGCTAACTCTAAGTTATCCAGCGACGAAATTTCGAGAATTGAGACGCAGCTTCGCCAGTTGCGGGACAGTCTTTTGCAGAGGGCGATTTTTCCCGGCCTGAGAAAACCGCCATGCACTTAGACCACGAATATGAGCGCGGCGGTGGTCCATCCGATCACGCTGATCCACCACGCGTTAGTTCGGTTGGCCGCGCGGTCAACGCTGCTCGTCCGATTCAGACAATGAACCAAACAACACCATGAGCGAAGAAACTAAACACGATATGCAGGGCGCCATTCAAGCGTGCGTGCTCTGTTCAATGGCCTGTGACGAGTGTGCAGCAGCAGACATTCGACACGCCTCACCTGAGATGGTCGAGTGTGCTCTCGCGTGTCTGGACTGCGCGGACATCTGTCGGGCCACGGCGGCAGCGATGCTGCGTGGTTCCAGGCTACACGCCCGCTTCTGCGAGCTGTGCGCACAAATCTGCCGTGAGTGTGAAGCTCAATGCGCAAAACACGCCGACACGCACGCGCACTGCCTCAAATGCCAGGAAGCCTGCGAGCAGTGTGCGAACCAATGTGCCGCGCACGCGGTCGAACGTGCGGCATGAAGGTTTTCCACCTCTCCTATTTTCCGGTTCTCTTATGGGGGTGCGGTGCACTGCTCCTCGGTGGGTGTTCGTCGCCGGCATGGAAGCGTGCGGAGCAAGCGACAGGGCTATTCGACTTCGTTTCGGGTAGCTCCGACGAAGCCGGTATCCCCGTGCGCACCGATGCAGGCAACAGGTGTATCGTGCGCGCACAGGTCCGCACGGGAGGTGGGCAGTCCTACGTCACAGGTTTTGTTGAAAGAGTGTCCGTTATTGATCCACCGATGGGCTCGCACGTGGACATTTCCGTGATCGACCAACGCGGTCGCACGGTCGAGGCGGTCGCCGACAACTATTTGCCCCGGGAAATTCCCCACGGACGACGGGGAGCAGCGCCGCGTTCACACTTCACAACCCGGCTACGTGCCCTTCCGCCGGCTGGAGCGACCGTTCGAGTTTCCTTCCACGGTGAAAGTCGGGCCGTGTGCCAACTGAAGAATCCAGCCGCGCCAGAATCATGAGCCAGACACATCATCACGACCACGAACACGACCACGACGAGGCCCCAAAAAATATCGCTTTAAACCCTGACGCGAAAGGTAATCGCGAGACAACGTTGCAGGTGGTAGGGATGGATTGCGCCGACGAAGTCGAGGCGATCGAGCAAGTGTTGCGTCCGCTCAAAGGGCTGCGCGAGGTGCGAGTAAACTTGATGGGCGGCAAAGTTACCTTGCTGCACGACGATACGGTTACAGAGGACCAGCTCATCGCTGCCGTCGAATCAACGGGACTGAAAGCCTCACGCGAGGGCGCAGACGAACACTCGGTCGAAGATGCCCGAAAGCCGCGCCAGATCGCGGTGGTGATGTCCGGGGCGTTAACTGGGTTTGGGTTGCTGGTTCAGTGGGTGAAGTTCGCGCCAGGTTGGATCGCCGACGTGTTCTTCGGCGTTGCGATCATCGCGGGCGGCTGGTTCGTAGTGCCGAAAGCGTGGCGCGCGCTACAGCGTTTCGCCCTCGACATGAACGTTCTGATGACGGTCGCAGTGGTCGGTGCGCTGACGATTCACGAATGGTCGGAAGGAGCGGCTGTTACCTTCCTTTTCGCCCTTTCGGAACTGCTCGAAGCGTTGAGCCTCCAACGAGCACGCAAGGCGGTGCAGGCACTCATGCAGCTCACTCCCGAAACGGCCCTCCTGAAGGACGGGGAGGAATTCCGAGAGGTGCCGGTTAAGGAAGTGGCGATTGGTTCGACCGTTGCCGTAAAATCCGGCGCACGCATCCCGCTCGATGGCGAGGTCACGAGTGGAGAGTCAGCGGTGAATCAGGCTCCAATCACCGGAGAGTCGATGCCTGTGGAAAAGAAGCCGGGCGATTCGGTTTTCGCGGGGAGCATCAACGGCGAGGGTTCGCTGGAGATTCGCACCAGTAAGGGCTTCGCTGACACCACTCTCGCCAAGATCATTCATCTCGTCGAGGAGGCGCAGTCGCAGAAAGCTCCCTCGCAGCGGTTCGTAGATGTCTTCGCCCGTTATTATACGCCGTCAGTCATGGTCGCGGCTCTCGCGGTCATGCTGGTGCCGCCGCTCGTTGGTGGCGGAGCGTGGCTCACATGGTTTTACCGTGGCCTGGTGCTTCTGGTAATCGCGTGCCCGTGCGCGCTGGTGATCTCTACGCCAGTCTCAGTCGTTTCTGGTCTGACCGCGATGGCGCGGCGAGGCGTGCTCATCAAAGGCGGTGCGGTGCTCGAAGCGGTGGGGAAACTGCGTTCTCTCGCGGTCGATAAGACCGGCACGATCACGGAAGGCCGTCCCCGCGTCACCAAGGTCGTGGCGCTGACCTCGACTAGCGAAGATGAGATCCTCCGCATCGCAGCAGGCATCGATACCCATTCCGACCATCCGCTCGCTCTGGCCGTGACTCAGGAGGCGCAGGGACGGAAGGTGATCTTTGAACGGGGAACGGACTATGTGGCGGTCAATGGGCGCGGCGCCGAGGCCACGATAGGTGGGCATCGATATTTCGTGGGCAATCATCGGTTCGCTCACGAACTTGGTGTCTGCTCGCCGGACCTCGAACAGCAGCTCGGAGAGATCGAGGCGTCGGCCCAGTCCGTTGTTGTCGTCGGGCATAAACCACACGCGAGTTGCGCGGGTGAAGTTTTGGGAATTCTCGCCGTGGGGGACGCGATTCGAGCCAATGCCGCCGAGGCGATCACGGCTCTGCATGAAGCGGGCATTCGTCGAGTCGTGATGCTCAGCGGGGACAATCAGCGGACAGCCACCGCCATCGCGACCCAGGCGGGCATCGATGAAGCCCACGGCGACCTGCTCCCCGACCAAAAGATCGAGCGCGTAAAGGCGATGCTCGCAGAAGACCAATATGTCGGCATGATCGGAGACGGCGTGAACGACGCACCCGCTATGGCTGCGGCCAGCGTCGGCATCGCGATGGGAGGAGCGGGCACCGACACCGCCATCGAAACTGCGGATATGGCCCTGATGCAAGATGACCTCAGCAAGGTGGCGGAGGCCATTGCTCTCGGGCGGCGCACCGTGCGCATCATCCAGTTCAACATTGGTTTCGCGCTCGCGCTCAAAGCCGTCTTTCTCGTTCTCGCTCTACTCGGTCACACCAGCCTCTGGCTCGCGATTCTCGCTGATACAGGCGCAACCCTCCTCGTGGTGGCTAATGCGCTGCGACTGCTTCGCGCGCCGTCCACTCCCTAACGATTCGATGCGTCACTCGTTCGCTCGCAGAAAGAAAAAGCGGAAATCCGCCGCGCCGCCTCCAATGCCACTGATGGAGAAAATGAAGATGTTCGGCTGGATCGTTGGGGCGTTCGGCCTTGTCGGCGTCTTCATCCACTTTGAGGCGGCGCTCAAGCAGCGAAACGCGATCGAGAGCAACATCGAACTATGGCGCAATGCCTACCATCTCAACGAGGGCCAATGCCTTCAGATTCGTAAAATGGAGCGGGATTACCATGGAAGTGGAGACCCATTCTTCACGCCGAACCACAGCAGCGGAGACAAAGAGGCTCATCATCGCGCAATGGCTTCCATCATGAACCCAGAAGACGGCGAACGCTTCTTGAAGGCAGATCAAGGCCCAACCCTTTCGCCCTGATCGCGGCAGCCACCTCCTATCGATAGATTCCCGATGAACCACTATCCTGGCGAGCGGACGAACGCTCCACCCATCGCGTCCGAAAAACTCTACTCAGACCGTAAAGCCTTCTACCTCGACTTGAAGGAGAACGATCGAGGTCGCTTTCTGAAGGTCACCGAGGACGTGAAGGGGCGACGCAACACCATTATTATTCCAGCCGGCGCGCTCAAAGATTTCACGGAAGCACTGGCACGCCTCATCGAGTTCGAGGCGAAACTCTAAATGTTCCCCGCGACCAGTCCTCAGATGCGATTCGCTCGCGACCTGCCGCCAAGCGGTTCGCGAGCCGCTATGCCGATAGCCCGACTGGGGCGAACACTGCTCGTGCTCGCTATGTGCGCCTCCCTCGGCCTGCACTGGGTTGCGTTGCAGACCTTGGCATGGTCGCAGATGCTCGTGAACTTTTCGAGGCATACGACGATCGCTGCGGCGGTGAAGATGACGTTCGACGGCGATCATCCCTGTAGTCTCTGCCACATTGTAAAAAAGGGGCAGACCGAGCAGCAGCAGCACAACGACTACGCGCATCGACTCGTTAAATGGGAAGCCGTTATTCCGTCCGGTGCACCTTTGTTATCTCTTCACGAACAGGAGTGTTCTTATCCGGGTGCGGTCATTCATTCCCTCTCGCGGGTTGATCGACCACCCACGCCGCCGCCACGGATTTAACGGCAGCAGAGTGGAGCAGTTTGTCTGATTGCCGACGCCCACGCGGCTTGCGCCGCTTTGGGCGCATGTCGGTTCGGAGATACGGCGCCCTCGGCGCTGCTCTGCTTTGCAGGACGTTACATCGGCCACACTTGGGTAAGCCGTGAGAGCCCGGCGGCGACGCGTTGTCTGCGTAAAACGACGAATCGTCCCGTGGGACACGCGGGCAGTCCCTCCGCAATCCACGGAGCCCGCACCTAATTTCAACCCGTCATCCAAACCCTATCTCAAGACTGCGCGCCCGCCTTTCGCGGGCAAACCTCACATGAAAAACCTCATCCTCGCTACTCTCATCACCGCCGCTGGCATCACCAGTGCACTTGCCGACCATGGTCCCGGCACCTCAGGAGGCGGTGCTTCCACACTCTCCGGCGAAACTCTTAAACCGGGGAAGCTCTCACTCGATACCCGATGGGACTTCACCGAGTTCGAGCATCTTTCATCGGAAGAAATCGCCCGCAAAGCTGAGCGCGCGGGCAGCATCGATCTGCTTAATCGAAGCTCAGTTTACGGCCTCAGCATCGCCTACGGCGTTGCTGAAAATTTCCAGCTCGGTCTCAGCATCGGCTACTACAACGCCGTTGGTTCACGGGAGGCCGAGGTCGAACCGGCTGAACCTGGTGAGCCCGGTGAAACAGGTGGCGCCGAAGAGGTTGAAGGCGGTGAGACACACCACGGTCCTGAGTATTCGCATTCCAACCCAGATGGTCTGACCGACCTGCTTCTGACCGGTAAGTATCGGGTGTATCGGGGGCCGATCGGGCAGATCGCTCTTATCGGCGGAGTGAAAATCCCGACCGGGCGCCATGATGTCCGCAACAACCTCGGCGAACAGCTTGAGCCGTCAGCGACCGCCGGCAGCGGCTCGTGGGATTTCGTCGCGGGCGCCGCATGGTCGCGCTACCTTACACCGCAGCTTACGATGGATGTCAGTGCGCTCTATACCATCCGCACAGAGCACGACGATTTCCGTCTCGGCGATCGCTTCGACGCTGGCGTCGCCCTCGCCTACCGTTTCACTGAGGACATTGAGCACTACCCGCAGTTCGGCGTTTTTGTGGAAGCCAACGTCCGCCATCTCGCGAAGAGTGAGGATGCGGGTGCAAACGACCCAAACACCGGAGGCACCGCGCTATTCGTCAGCCCCGGCGTGCGGGTCGGCTTCAGCAAACAAGCGACGTTTACGGTCGCGCCACAGCTCCCCGTTGTTCAGGACCTCAACGGCGAACAGCTCGAAACGGACTTCCGCGTGCTCGCATCCTTCAATCTAACCTTTTGAAGTCGAACCGGGCTGGTGCAGCGTGAAGTGTTGCACCAGCCCGCCCGCACCATGAAAACGGTCATCCTTTCGGCTCTCTTCTTCGTCGCCAATCTCGCCACCGCGAAACAACCTCCTGCGGACAAGACCGAACGTGGCACCTGCTACGTCTGCAAATACAACAACGATCTTGCCTGCGTGCACTTCCGCATGAAGCCCGAGACACCAAAGCTGGTCTATGCCGGACAGACGTGGTTCTTTTGCAGCACCGACTGCCGCGACGCCTTCTTGAAAAAGCCGGAGAAGTATCTGCCCAAAAAGTAGCGTGCCTTGAGCGGGCGAAGGAAAGCGCCGGCTCCCAAGATGGAGGGGAATCCGGGGAATCCGGGGAGCAACTCCAACACAGCTATTTGTGAAGCCATCGCAGAATCATGCGGCTACATCTCGACTTTCTTCATTCACCGTAGCGGAGTCCGTCACGGTCAAGGGAAGCTCTTCCCCGGAAGGAACAGGTGCAGTCTTTGCGTCGTCACCCATCAAGCCTGAGAACTTCAATGTCACTCGTTTCCGAAGATCCAGATAGTGCCGCGCTGTGATAGCAATGTCGGCGTGCCGCAGCGCGCGGCTGGCTGCATGAATGTCATACTGCTCGTTAATGAGGGAACCGAACTCCTTGCGAAGCGCATGCAGAGGCTTCCGGTCGCTAACGCCTTTCATCCGCAGCCACGCGAGTAAGGACGCGAAGTGCGAGTTACACCGATAGTAGGAATACGCCACATCAGGGCGCGCAGGCTGATTCGAGTTGACGACAAATTGCCCCTTGGCGCGTTTATAATACGACCGGAAAATCGCAGCAAAGGACGAGTCGAAGCTGACTTCGCCGACACTGTCGGCGGACTTCGTCGAAAGGAACTCCGTCAACTCCACGTGAAGGGTGTTGGTCGCAAAATCGAAGGCGCTCCATTCCAAGTTGTCGATCTCCTTGCGGCGCAGACCGATGCCGACCGCCAGCAGAAGAATCTTGAACTCCTCCGGGTGAGTTTGCGCCAACTCTTTCTGCGCGGCGGCGAGCACATCCTTAACGTTGAACCGAGAAACGTATCGGTAGCTTCCCTCCTTCTCTCGCTCATAGCCAGTAAACGGAAGCGGATTCGGAAGAATCAGGTTGAGAAATTTCAACTGCCGTGGCGCGAAGAGGCTCTTCGCTTGAAGGACGAGAGAGTTGGCGGACCGTTTGCGCGTTTGTTGCTTGGCGGGATTGCTGCCCGCCACTGCGAGGAACCCGAGTTTCCATCGGTGGACGGCCTCGGGACTCAATTCGGAAAGAGACACATCGTTCACCGCCTTCAACCAACGCAGTCGAGCCTCGCCTTTCGCACCGAAACGACCGCGTTCATTCGGTATTTCTGCGATTGTCCCCGCGATGAGTCGCAGCGCCCGCGCATAGTCGGCAAAAGTTTTCGGCTTCAATTTGCCGTTCATTTCAACAGCGGCAAGGAACTCACCGACGGTCGCAACGCGGTTGGGCTTCTCGGGTTCCGGTTTGAATTTGGCGAGCGTTTGTTCCCACCCGTTCGCGCGAAGGAACATCCAAATCTCCACGGCTTTTCGGGCGGCTGACGCTTTGTTCGCCGTATCGAGGGAAAAGTATTCCCGACGGCCTTGGTGCATCAACCGCACAGACAGGATTGCGGTTTTAACTCGCTCTCCGTCTCGCGTGTAGGCGAGCGGCTCAACTCGATCGTGCCAATAACGCGAATCTGACTTTCCGAAGCGACCCTTTTGCTCCGCCACTTCTCCGCCACTTTTTTTGTTCTTACGGGTGCCGTCGTGTTCCGTTGTGTGCTGGTTTTTCATCGTGTTACTTACTGTAGCACAGATACTTACGGGATTCAAATCGGAACACATCAAAACACCAACAAACCCCTTACTCACCAATTTGTAATCAGCAGGTCGCGGGTTCGAGTCCCGCAGCCGGCTCCAGCGGGGGCAAATGCGTTTCGTGGCTGCCGCAGCGTGCTCGTTTGGAAGTGCTGCGCTTTATTCACGAACCACACGAGTTCGATGTGGTTCTGACCTTCCCGCACGGAAATCACGAACATAGCGCCTGCATCGAGTTCCGCGAAAGCGAACCGCCGCGTATCAAGGGCGAAGAGGCCGAATATCAGGATGCGCACGAAGGCGCGGCGCGCCATGGCTACAGGAACAGCGCCCGCTACTGCGTGAAGGCCGGCAGTCTCACGATCGCCCCGCCTTTGGTGGCGGATTCGTGGGCGCAGAGGCCGACGCAGGTCCAGTTGGCGGATTGTTTCGCGTTCGGGAACGGGTCGCGATCTTCGACGAGTGAACTCACAAATTCATGCACGAGATGCGGATGCGAGCCGCCATGGCCGGCGCCTTGCGTAAAGCTGAGGTGCGACTTTTTGCCTTTGCCGCCATAGACGCCGCCCGTGGTGAAAAGCTGGATCGGCTTCGGCAGGCGCTTGGCGAAATCGGGCGCTTTGACCGCCTTGGGGATTTTCGGCTCCGGCAATTTCGCGGTATGCAGGATGAGCGGTTCGTGCTCGACCAGCGGCCATTCAACGGAAGCCTTGCTGCCGTAAACATCGATGCTTTCACGATACTGCCGCGCCGTGTCGAAGAGCGAACGGATGATGCGGGCGCTCACGTCGCTGTCCTTGTATTTGATGTGCGCCGTTTCGACCGCAAACGGTGAGCCGTAGCATTTGACGAGTTCCTTGCGGATGGTGCCGGAGCCGAAGCAGCTCACGTATTCCGCCGGCTTGCCGATGAGGCCGGAAACCGGCCCGACGCAGTGCGTCGCATACCACATCGGCGGAAGACCAGGCCAGTAGTTCGGCCAGCCATCCATGTCCTGCTGATGGCTGGCCTGCACGAACTGGAGTCTGCCAAGTTTGCCCGCGTCGAGCAGCGACTTCATGTAAAGATACTCGCGCGCATACACCACGGTTTCAGCCATGGTATATTTGAGGCCGGTCTTTTTCACGAGCTGCACGATCTGTTTGCATTCGTCGATGCTGGTGGCCATCGGCACCGTGCAGCTTACGTGCTTGCCGGCCTTCAGCGCGGCGATGCTCATCCAGCCATGATCCGGGATGGGCGAATTGATGTGCACCGCATCGATGCTGGGATCCTTGAGCAGTTGTTTGAAATCGGTGTAGCGCTGCTTCACCCCGAAGGCATCCCCGATGGCATCGAGCTTTTTCGGATCGCGCTGGCAGAGGGCGTAAAGCTCGGCATTCGGATGCCGCTGATAGATCGGGATAAACTCTGCGCCGAAGCCGAGGCCAACGATGGCGATACGTGGTTTTTTCATGTGGGAGAAGGAAGCGATTCATAACGCAGGCGGGTCTCCAGCGGGCAGACAATCTTTATGCGAAGTCGGACACCCGGAGCAAACGGCCTTGATGCTTGATGGGACCCTGCCCCCGACTTGAGCCTAACTTACGTGGCGCAGAGCTTCGATCGGGTTCATCGCCGCCGCGCGTTTCGCGGGGTAGATGCCGAAGACCACGCCGATACCAACAGAGATCGCGAAAGCCAGCGGCAGAGACCATGAGACGATGATAGGCGACATGCCGCGGATCGAGTCGGGCATGGCGGCGACGGCAGCGGGGAACGCGGTGGTGATGAAGAACATCAGCAGTTTGAACGCCGGCGCACACGTCAGGCCGCCAAGCACACCGATGAGGCCGCCAGCAGTCGAGAGCACGATCGTTTCGACGAGAAACTGCCGGATGATATCCGCTCTCCGTGCCCCGATGGCGCGACGAATGCCGATCTCGCGAGTGCGCTCGGTGACCGTGGCGAGCATGATATTCATGATGCCGATCCCGCCGACGAGCAACGAGATAGCCGCGATCATTCCCATCAGCGAGATGAAGAGCAGCCGCGTATTGCGAGCCTGGCGGAGAAGCTCCAGCGGGACAGTCAGTTGGTAATCTTCCAAGCGATGCGTGCGTTCGAGCGTTTTGCGAACGGCGGCGGCAGCGTCGAGGACCTGGCGCGTATCTCTGAGCGAGAGCGTGACGCTGCTGAGGATCGGCACGCCCCCTTCGGTGCGACCGTAGTAATCGTAGACCATTTGCTGCATCGTGGTCAGCGGCACATAGACGTCCTTGCTCGCATCCTGCGGGGCTTTGCTGCCGGGAAGCGCGGTCGCGAAAGGCGGTGCCTTGAGGACACCGACGACGCGGAAATAATCCCCGGCGAGATGGATGGCATCGTCGATGGGGTCCTGGTAACCGAAGAGTTCCATCGCGAGGTCCGGCGTGAGCACGCAGGTCTTGGCGCGAGTGGCGACATCGGTGCTGGTCAGGAAACGTCCGCGCGCCAGTTCGAGGTGCTTCAGTTCGGCGAAGTTCGGCACTGTGCCGACAACGCGGCCCTGCAATCGTTTGCCACCGTAACCGAGTTCACGCCGCTCCAGTTCCCGCGTTGCCACGACGCCTTCCAGTGCGGGCAGGGTGGACTCAAGGACATCGAAATCGCGCTGCGTCACGCCGAAGCGGTTGGACTGGCGGCTATTGCCCTGTTGCGGTGGCTGGATCGAGGTAAGGATGAGATTGTTAGCTCCGAGTTGGGCGATCTGTTCCTGCGCCTTGGCGCTGATCCCCTCTCCGATCGCCAGCAGCCAGATGACACTCGCGACCCCGATAAAAATGCCGAGCATGGTGAGCGCGGAGCGCAGTGGATGCAGGCGCAGACTTTTGAAACCCATCTGGAGCGTGCGCCAGATCTGAAACAGAACCGCTGATTTTTCGGTCTTCGGCGCGAAGTCGTCACGCTGGCTATCCTGCTCCGGGCCGGCACTCTCGCGAGCAGGATTTTCCGCGTTGTCAGGCGTCGCTGGAGGGCGAACGCGCTCGTCGGATTGAATGAGTCCGTCGCGCAGGCGGACCACACGCCGCGCGTGGCGGGCGACTTCGTCTTCGTGCGTTACGAGGACAATGGTCTTCCCCTCCTTGTTCAGCCGATCGAGCAGATTCAGAATCTCTTCGGTCGTCACCGAATCGAGATTTCCCGTCGGCTCGTCGGCCAGGATGTAGCTTGGATTATTGATCAGGCTGCGTGCGATGCCGGCACGCTGTTGCTGACCACCGGAAAGCTGGGTGGGGCGATGATCGAGCCTTTGCCCAAGGCCGACGGTATGGGCCAGTTCGTGGCATCGCGCGTGGTCTTCCGCCCTGATTTGCCCCTGATAAAAGAGCGGCACCTCGATGTTCTCATACACCGTGAGCTGCGGAATGAGATTGTAGGACTGGAACACGAAACCGAGACGCGATGCGCGAACTGACGCAAGTCGATCGTCGTCGAGGTGGGCCACGTTATCGCCACCGAGGAAAAACTCGCCCTCGGTCGGACGGTCGAGGCAGCCGAGGATATTCAGCAGCGTGCTTTTGCCGGAGCCGGACGGCCCCATGATGGCGACGTAATCGCCCTCGGGCACTTCAAGGTCGATGCCCTTGAGCACGAGCACCGATTCCTGGCCAAGGGGATATTCCTTCCGCAAGCCGACCAGGCGCAGCGCCAGCTTTACGTCCGATCGTTCAGACGAAGGAACGACCGGCACTTCATCCAACATGATGTTGGCGGGCTCGCAGGTCACGCGCCGGGGCTCACGACAGCTACCTTGCCCGCGCTGGGATTGGCCGGCGGCAGTTCGATCTGGCTTTCGTAATTTTGCGGCGCAAGCATCACCTGTTCATCCGGCTCAAGACCTTTCTTCACCACGACCATCGAGTCGTTCGACGGCCCAAGTTCGACTTCGCGCGCTTCCATGTGTCCGGTATTGCCGGTGACGAAGCAGAAGTGGCGATCTTCGCGTTCGAGCACGGCTTGCAGCGGCACCTGCACAGCCTGATCGAGCGACGAAACCTGAATGGCGACCTTCGCGGTCATGCCCGAACGCAAGGCTTCGGGCGGGCTTGTAATTTCCACCTCGGCGGAATACTCCTTCACCGTGCTGTAAGGGATCACGTTTGGCAGCGGATACTCACCCACACTCTGCACGATGCCTTCGAGCTGCACGTCGGGGAAGGCATCTACGACGATGTGCGTGCGCATCCCCTTTTTCACCTGATCGATACGAGCTTCGTTCACGCGGGCCAGCACGCGCATTTGTTTCGGGTCGGGCAGGCGGATGAGGATCTGGCGCTCACGCACCAGCTTGCCTTCGGCGATGAGCGGATCCCCGCTCGAAGCGGACGGTCCGTCATTCGCGTAGATGACCTGGCCATCGGAAGGGGCGGTGATGTTGCACTTGGCGATGTAGTCCTTGATCTTCTCAAGCCGTTCGGTATCGAGATTATGGCTATTTTCGCGCGTGCGCAGGCGGGCTTCGGAGGTTTCCACCGAGGCTTGAAGCTGCTTCATCGTTTTCACCTTGGTGAAATTGCGCAGCACCTCGAGTTTCGTGCGCACCACCGCAAGGCTCTTGCGCGCTTTCTCGACGGCGAAACGATCCGCCTCGAGCTGCACCTCGGTGGCGTAACCGCGGGCGGCGAGCTTCTGACTGTAGCGATAGTATTCCTCCGCGCGGCGCACGTCTTCCTGCCCGACGAACTCATCACTCTCCAGCGATTGCTCGTCCTGCCGGAACGGGCCATTCACGTATTCGTTCAGCGCGAGCTTGGCGCCGTCGTAGTCGGCCTGCGCCTCCACCGCAAACGCCCGGCTGGTGTTACAGGCGATCTGTTGCTGGTTCAGATCGGCTTGCAGTGCCGAGTCGTCGAGCTTCACGAGAAAGTCACCCTTCTTCACGTAGGTGCCTTCGGGGACGATTTCGATAATCGTGATGCCGTTGCTGCCACGCGAGGCAACTTCGCAGCGAACCTCCGTGCTGTGCGAGCTCTGCACTTCACCGCGCTCCAGGACCTCCTGAATGAACGGCCCCGAGGAAACGGTCGCAATGAGCGGCTCGCCGCTGCCATCGAGCTTCACCATGGCCCGGCCGGCCTGCTTTTTGGGCGAGAACGCCAGCATGGCGACGATCAGCGCGGCGGTGCTGCCAGCGGTGATACTCCATTGGCGGCGAGTCAGTTTGGGAATGCGAATTTTCGTCGTCATCGGGTGGCGGTTTTGGATTTCGTATTCAAAGCGGCGGCGAGCGTCTGCTCATCGGGGCGGCGCTGCGCGAGGCGCTGCGAAAGATGGTCACTGGTGAAGGGACCCGGCTCGACCCAGTTGCCGCGCGGGTCTACCTGCATGAGGCCCAGCTCGTAATCGAGTTCCATGCGAAGCACTTCGTTACCGACCCAGAGCGAGACGAATTCGTTCTGCGCGCTGAGCAGATCGCTCAAGGCGCTCACGAGGTCACGTGCGGCGGTCGCGCCGATCTGCGTGGCGGCCTGGCCGGGGCGTGGTGGCTCGTCGAGCTTGAGCCGAGCGAGATCGACCTGCGCGAGCGCGCTCTGCACGGCGGCCCGGCGCAGTTCGAAGTTAAGCTGGGCCAGATCCATCAGGCGGAGGGTATTGCGGAGACTTTGCGAGACACGGTCCTCGAAGAGCATGTAATCACGGCGGGCGCGCTGATAGGCGACGAGCGATTCGCGATAATCGTTGCGCTCCCGCAGGCGATCGAGCGGCGTGTCGAATTCGATCGCGCCGGTGAGGCGGCCAGCCCGAGCATCGAAATGGGTGGCCTCGTCCTGCGTCGTTCCGAGCGCGCCATTGAGCTTCAGGTCGAGGCCGCTCATCAGAGGGTTGGCGTTGTAATCGATCTTGCGCCAAGCATCGACCAACTCGGCGCGCGCATTCATCCAGTCGAGGCGATTGGCCTTGGCGACGTCGAGTGCGCCTTGCTCCATGAGCTCGACCGGCGGAAGCGTAACCGACTCGATGCGCGCTCCGGCGTGGGCCAGCGCCAGTTCGAGCACCGAACCCGAGAGCGCCGCAGCCGCCACACTGGCGCGCGCGCGGGCGGCGCCGAGTTCCAGCGTCGGCAATTGGTCTTCGATCGCGCTTACTTCGGCAAAGAGTGTTTCCACGTTGCGCTGGAGCGTCGCCAGATTCTGGTCGGCAGAGACGGCTTTGGCCTTGAGCGATTTCGGATCGAACCGCTGGGGTTCCAAGCTGAGTGATTTCGTGTCGGGACGCTGGCTGAGTCTGGCAAACTGCGCCTCGCGCTCCGGCAGCACCTCGCTGAAGGCGACCATGTCGATGCGGGCCGCCGCAAATCGTTTCGTGTAGGCGGCGCGCGTCCCGCGCAGTTCGGCGAGCGAAGCCCGCAATGCCTCTGGCGTGACCTGCGCGCCTTCCTGCAAGCGACTGGCGATGTCGTTGATGCGATTCTGCAACTCGGTGGTGGCAGGGTCGAAGACGGCGAAGCGGTTCAGGATCGAATCGCGAATCACGAGTGGCAGCCGTGGCGGCAGACCGAGGTCAGTCTTGAACGAATCGAGCCGGGTTTCATAGGCGGCCCGGGAGGTGAGCAGTGAACTCTGTGCACTCTGCAAAGCCGACCGCGCCTGGAGCACCTGGAGCAGACTCGACGCGCGACCGGCGTCGAATGCAGCCTGCAACTGCGCAAGACTGGAGCGCAATCCGGCGACGTTACTTTCCAGGTTCCGGATGCGTTGCTGCTCTTCCAACAGACCGAGATAACCCGCCGAGCGCGGCACGCCGCCGACCCCGGAAGGCGTGCCAGCCACGGAACCGGACGCGTCGCTCGTGGAGTTCACATTGCGGGCAGGGCCGTTTGAAACGTCGCGCCCGGCGACGATGCTGAGGTAGAAGCCCTGCTGGTATTGCTCCATGCGCCGCACGTTCGCAAGGAGGTGCCGTTCCGATTGCGTAAGCGGTTCGAGCACTCGCGCCCGGCCGCCAAAACGCATCAGTGGCTGCACCACAGCAAAGCTCAGCAAGGTCGAGGCTGTGCTGATTTTGCTGTGGTTGAAGTCCCAGATGAACGCATTCGCGAACTCGGTGATGAGCTGCGTCCCCCACCCTCCAAGGAGGCTCATGGCCCCAGCGGTATCGACCCGCGCGTTGCGTTTGGGGTTGCCCGCGCCCAGTTCTGTTCGCGACGCGGTGCTGCCGAGCGAGAGGTGTGGCTCGAAAGCATATTTCTGTTCACTGAGATCGAGCGCGGAAAGGTAAAGTTCCTCGCGCGCACTTTGAAAATCACGCGAGTTGCGGGCTGCTACTTCCACGACCTGATTCATGCCCAGCGTCACCGGCTCTTTTCCGCTGCCGGGCAGTGCCAACCGCCACGTCTCGGGCTGTTTGAAAGCCTGCGCGTCCGGATTGTTGCGATGCGCACGCATCAGTTCATGCGAAACGGGATCATCTTCCGGCATCGGCGGATGATCGGGATTTTCGGAATCGTGCAGACGCGAGTCTTCTCCGCGATCAAGATTCCAATTTTCGTTCGCGGGTTGATCGAGGCGTTGCGCCTGAAGCTTGATAAGGTCGTAGGCCTCGTGATCAGCCTGCTGGCGATAAACACTGCGAGCACAACCGGCCCCGCCAACGACAGTCAGCAGGACGAGGAAACACACAATATATTGTAGGGGCAGCGGTCGGGAGCCACGCATTGTCCCTGAAAACCCCGCAAACGGGTAGTCCTTAGAACGTAGCTCGGTCGGCTACTCCAGAGCCGAGCTGCGGCCTACTTCATCAAGTAGGACACAAGATTGCGAACGTTTTCCTCGCCGAGCGCCTGGAGCAGGCCCTCGGGCATGAGACTTTGCGGGAGCTGTTGCTGCTCGGCGATGTCGCTGCGCTGGATCACGAGGCGTTCAGTCGGGGTCTGCACGGTGATGAGCTTGTCGTTTTGCTCGGGAATCACGCCCGAGAGCACGCGGCCATCCCTCAGCTTGATCACGCTCACCCGATAATCTGCCGGCACCACCGCGCTCGGGTCGATGATATTTTCGAGGAGGTAGTTGATGTTCCGTCGATCGCTGCCTGTGAGGTCGGGTGCGATGGCGCCGCCTTCGCCGTAAAGTTTATGGCACGCGCCGCACAGGCCCATGAAGACTTGCTTGCCCTTCAAGGCATCGGCCTTGGCAATCACCGCCGGGGTCAGCATGGCCTGCCACTTCGCGAGTTCCTGCTTCTTTGCTTCGGGCGTGTCGTGCAGTTCGCCCCAGACCTGGGCGAGTTGCGTATTCAGGGCCTCGTCGCCCAGGCTGCGAATCTGCCGCGCGTGAAATGGCGTGATATCCGCACGCACGCTCGGATGCTTCTCCACGTAGGCGAGCAGCGCCTTCGCCCACGCGGCGCGGGAGACAAGCGTGCTTACATTGGCCGCACGCCATTCTTCGCTGCGGTCGGGCCAGTTGTTGAGCAGCGCCTTCGGCACATCGGCGTCGGGAAACTTCGCGCACCCGAGCCGCGCGGCGCCGCCGAGCACCTTGTCGTTGATCATACCGCGCACGAGTTCAAATTGCTCCGGCTTCGCGTTGCGCACGAGCGACGCGAAGGCACTCCGCCGCGCCGCGGAATCGCCTTCGGTCTGCTTCACGAGCGCGACCAGTTCATCCACCGCGCGACCGCTGCCGAAGACAAGCGACACGTCCCGCACCGCATCCGCGGGAAGGCCCGGCGCCTTCGCGAGGTCGTCCCATCGCGCCGGCTTTTTGGCCCGGCTGAAGCCGCGCAACGCCTCGCTCATGCCGCGCACGATGTCCCCGCGCGAACCTTCGTTTTTCAGCGCAGCGATTACAAGCGTATCCACATTTTCCGGCTTGCTATCGATCTCTTCGGTCAGGCGCCGCGCGATCAAGCGTGTCACCGTCGGGATCTTCGATTCCGACGCGAGCGCGATCGACTTCTGCGGGTGCGCCATCACGGCCGGCTCGATGCCATACCAGATCATCAGTGGCTGATCGCGATCGGTCGCATCCTCCGCGTGGGCCGCGAGCGCGGCGGCAAAGGCGAAGCGCTCCTCCAGCGGAAGCTGTTGCATTCCACTCGCCACGTGTAGACGTGTCAGCCCATCCTTCGACGCTGCGTCTTCGATCCGCGGGAGTTTCGGCTCCTCCACGGGACGCCCGGCGAAACGCTGCCACGTTGCTTTCCCCTTCCTCGGTCCGTCGTAGCTGATCTTGTAAATGCGTCCGCTCGTCCGATGCACACCATCGTTGTCGTGGCACTCACCCGCGTCGCTCCAGTCGATCACGAAGACATTTCCATCCGGCCCCGTGCTCAGGTCGATTGCACGGAACCACTGATCCTTCGCGCGCATGAAGTCCTTTCCGTGCTTCGCGACGAAGCCGCACCCCTGGCGCCCGAGGATATCCATGTTGATGCGATGTCCGTGGAGATTCCCCATGAAGATTTTCCCAGCGTATTCCTGCGGCCACGTGCCGCCGTTATAAATCACGCAGCCCACGTGCGCGTGCCCACCACCAAGGTCGTCGGTTTTCGTGCTGATTCCCTTCTTCGCGTCGGCCCACTTCTCGTTGTCGTGATCGAAATGCCAGTGATCCCCGATCATCGGCATCGTTTCATAGACGTGCGGATTCAGGTGCGCGCCAAACATCCGGTCCGTGTAGCTGCCGGGGATGCCGTGCCACACGTGGCCGATCACCGTATTGATCCAAAAGAGCTCCCCGCTCGCGTCCCAGTCGTGCCCCCACGAATTCGTCCCCCCTTGCAGCACCACCTCGAAGGTGTGCTTCACGGGATGATAGCGGAAGAGTCCGCAGTTGATTCGCACGCGCTCTTTGTCCGGCGTGCCCGGCGCGCCGATGGCACTCGTGTCCGTGATGCCGTGGCGCCCGTAGAGCCAGCCATCCGGCCCCCACTTGAGACCATTCACCACATTGTGTCCGATGGTCTTGTAGTTGAAGCCATCGAGGAGCACCTGCGGTTCGCCGTCCGGTTTGTCGTCGCCATTGGCGTCGGGAATGAAAAGGAGGTTCGGCGCGCACAGTGCATAGACGCCGCCCTGTCCGATCTCGATGCTCGTGAGCCGCACGCCCTGGTCCCAAAAGACAGTCCGCTTATCGAAATGCCCGTCGCCGTCAGTGTCCTCGAAAATCAGGATGCGATCTCGCAGGTCCGTATTCCAGCGCATCGGGTTCTCCGCATAGGTGTAGCACTCCGCCACCCACAGCCGCCCACGCGCATCCCACGTCATCGCGATCGGCTGCTGCACATCCGGCTCGGCCGCGAACACCTGGCACTTGAACCCCGGCGGCAGCTCCATTGTCCGCGCCGCCTCTTCCGCCGGCATCGGTCCGCCGGGCGTTTTCTCAGTATTGAAGGGTGCGGGAAATTCAGCCCACGCGAAGGGAGCTATCGCGAAGGCAACGGTGGCAAACAGAGGGAGCGGACGGGTCGGCATGGCTGAAGTTGAAGAGCAACAAACGAAACTGCGCCAGTCTTCTTAGGGGCGACGCCACCGCGGAGGCCTTCCGAACCGCTTCCATCCGTAAAATGGAGGCTTCTCGACTTAAGCCAGCAGCGGCGCGAGGACGTGGCCGTGGACGTCGGTGAGGCGGCGGTTGGCGCCGTTGTGGTAGTAGGTCAGCTTTTCGTGGTCTAGGCCGAGAAGGTTCAGGACGGTGGCGTAGAAGTCGTAAACGGTGGCGACATCCTGCACGCTGCGGCGGCCGAAATCGTCGGTGGCGCCGTAGCTGACGCCGCCTTTGACGCCGGCGCCCATCATCCAAGCGGTGAAAGCGTCAGGGTTGTGGTCGCGGCCCGAAGTGCCGACCTGGTGTGTGGGCATGCGGCCGAATTCGGTGCACCAGAGGACGAGCACATCATCGAGCATGCCGCGCTGCTTGAGGTCGGTGAGGAGGGCAGCGGTGGGTTGGTCGAAGATGGGGCCGTGCCGTTCGTAGTCGGCCTTGAGGGTTTTGTGAGCGTCCCAATTGAGCAGGCCATCGACGGCGCTCGCGCGGGAGGCGCAGTAGAGGCTGACGTAGCGGACGCCTTGTTCGAGGAAGCGTCGAGCGAGGAGGCAATTGCGGGCGTAAGCAGCTTTGAGTTTGTTGGGATCGTCGGTGCCGTAGAGGGCGTGAACGTGCTGCGGTTCGTGAGAGAGATCGCTCACTTCGGGGGCGGCGAGCTGCATCTTGGCCGCGAGTTCGTAGGCGGCCATGCGCGCGCGGAGTTCGTCGTTGCCGGGGTGGGCCTGGGCGTGGCGGGTGTCGATGAGCTTGAGGAAATCGCGGGTGGCGGCTTCGTCCTGCGCGCTGATGGAAGCGGGACGCGCGAGATTGCGCAGCGGTTGTTGCGCGGCCATGGCGACGGCCTGATACTGCGCGGGCAGGAAGCCATTGCTCCAGTTTGCCTTCCCATTCGGCGGCTCGCCGCGAAGATCCTGCACGGCGATGTAGGTCGGCAGGTTCTGGTTCATGCTGCCAAGAGCATAACTGACCCACGAGCCGGCGCTGGGATACCCTTCGCGGGTGAAGCACGTATTCATGGCGATGCAGCCAGGGCCGTGGGTATTCGTGCGCGAGGTCATCGAGTGGATGAAGGCAATGTCGTCCACATGCCGCGCCATGTGCGGGAGGAGCGAGGAGATCATCTTGCCGCTCTGGCCGGCGGGCTGGAACGCCCACGGTGATTTCATGAGTGGGCCGTTCTTCCCCTGGAAGCTGACTTCGTTTTCGCCGCCCGGGAGTGGCGTGCCGTCGAACTTTTCGAGCTGCGGCTTGTGGTCCCACAGGTCCACGTGCGAGGCCGCACCGGGGCAGAAGATTTGCAGCACCTGCCGGGCTTTCGGCGCGAAGTGCGTGCCGATCGGCACGGCGGCGATGTCCTGTTGGAGCAGGCGCGTAAGGGCCACACCGGTCATGCCAGTGCTCATGTGGCCGAGGAACCGGCGGCGGGTAAGATCGGGGAGGTTCATTTATTCGAGGTAGAGCAGTTCGTTAGCGTTGAGCAGGGCGCGGCAGAAGGCTTCGCGTCCGTGCGCGGCGATGAGTTTCGTGGCAGCTTCGTGTTCCTCCGCATTGGGTGAACGTTGAAAGGCGATGGCGTAGGCGGCGTTCACCGGGTCCCCTGCTCCGAGCCGCGCGGCGAAGGTCTTGGCCATGTCGAGGGTGAAACTGTGATTGAGCAGCGTGAGCGCCTGGAGCGGAGTGGTGGTGTTGGCGCGCTTCGGCGCGGCGAAGGCGATATCGGGCAGGTCGAAGTCGTTCAGCACATCAACGACGCTGGCGCGGGCGTTCTGATGATAAACGGCGCGGCGATAGGTTTCGGGTCCGTGGGCATCGAGCGGAAAATAAGTGCAGACGTTGTTTTGCGTGAACTTGTAGAGGCGGAACCCTGGACCGCCCATCGGTTCGAGTTTCATCACGCCGCCGACGGCCAGCATCGTATCGCGGACTTCTTCCGCGCTGAGCCGGCGCGGCGGGAATCGCCAAAGGAAACGAGCGTCCTTGTCTTCGCGCGCTGACTCAGGCCGGTAGGCTGCGCTTTGCTGGTAGGCCTGCGAGAGAAGAATCTCGCGATGCAGCGGCTTGATCTTCCAGCCGTTCGCGATGAGTTGCCAGGCAAGATAGTCGAGCAATTCGGGATGCGTGGGTTTGCTACCGAGGAAGCCAAAATCGCTCGGGGTATCCACAAGACCGGTGCCAAAGTGGTAGTGCCACAGGCGATTCACGAGCACGCGCGGGGTGAGCGGGTTGTCGTCGCTGGTGATCCATCGTGCGAGGGCGAGGCGCCGCTCACCTTCAGGGGCGTCGGCTTGGAGTTCGAAGGGCTTGGTCACGCGGTCGAGCACATCGAGGCTGGCTGGCACCACCGCGTCAGC
Source organism: Chthoniobacteraceae bacterium (assembly GCA_044226525.1). Lineage (GTDB taxonomy): Bacteria > Verrucomicrobiota > Verrucomicrobiia > Chthoniobacterales > Chthoniobacteraceae > VFJQ01. The sequence goes on from JBGAGV010000002.1 coordinate 119,076, forward strand.
GGGCTTCATAGGATCGCCGCCTTTGTGAACGAAGGTGCGCTCCGTCGGCTGCACGTGTTTGCCGACCCACATTTCGCGGAGCTTCGGCACGGCGTTGATTTGCCGTTTGAGTTCCGCGAGCTTTTTGTCGAGCGCGGCGAGTTGCGTTTGTTCGTCGGCTGTGATGACGTCGCGCCGCGCCTTGGCGACGCCGTGCTCGGGCGTCCATGGTTCGCGACCGTCGTCGCTCGCGACCGTCTGCCAGGTTTTGCCGTCCATCGAGACCTGAATGTCGTATTCGCAAGGCGTCGCGCCGCGCACCTTGCTCTCATCGACATCGCGTCCCTTGGAGTTGCGGAAGGTGATGCGGTCAATCTTCTCCGATCGTGCCAGGGTGATGGTGAGCACCGAGGGGCTGCCGATGAACCATTGCTCGCCGAGTTTACCGTCGATGCAGAGCTGCGGACCGTAGGCCTCGGGAAAATCCTCCGCTGTCGCGCTTTTTGCGCCGTCGGCCTTGGCCCCAGTGCTCGCGAGCGCCACGTTGCGCGGTGTTTCTTCCCCGGTCCACACTTCAAACTCGTTCAAGCGGCCGCTGCCCGGCACCCGCGCCTTGCCTTCACCCGTCAGGGCATGAATGACGAACTTCACATACCTCGCCACCGTTGGCGGAAAGGTTTCGGTCGTCCCGTGCACGTCGATCTTCGGTCGCGTCGCTGGATGGGTCGCCAGGAATTCCTTCGCCCGCTGATCGATCGTGCTGTCGAGAACTTGCTTCTCTTTCTCTAGCTCGGCTGTTTGCTCGTCGAGCGGCTTCATGGCTTGCTCAAAGGCGGCGCGGTCCTCCTTCGTCGTCACCACGCGGCGCCCGTGTTCGGTGCCTTCGAAGGCGGCGCGGAGGCGATAATAGTCCTCCGTCGGGATCGGGTCGAACTTATGGTTGTGGCAGCGCGCGCAATTCACCGTAAGACCGAGGAAAGCGCTGCCGGTAGCGGTGATGAGGTCGTCGAGCGTGGCTGCGCGGATGTTGGCCTTGGCCACCGGGTCCTGATTCCCCACGTCGTCGTAAGGCCCGGCGACGAGGAATGCACTGCCGACTTCGACCGCCGGATCGTCCTTCCCGATGATGTCCCCGGCCAGATGCTCGGTGATGAAGCGGTTGAACGGCTTGTCGTCGTTGAAAGATTTGATGACGTAGTCGCGGAAGGGATACAGGTCATCGATGACGAAGTTACGCTCGAAGCCGTTACTTTCGCCAAAACGGACGACGTCGAGCCAATGCCGGCCCCACTGCTCGCCGTAGCGCGGCGAGGCGAGCAGGCGATCGACCAGTGCTTCGACCGCCTTGCGACGGTCGGCGGCACACGCGGACACGAAGGCCTCCACTTCCTCGGGCGTCGGAGAGAGACCGTGCAGGTCGTAAGTCATCCGGCGGATGAGCGCTCGCGGATCGGCGGGGGGGTTCATCACCAGCTTCTTTTCGTCCAGCTTCTGGCGGATAAAGGCGTCGACGTTGCCCGGCGGCGGCGGGGCGGCATCACCTTCGACGGTAGCCAGTGAGTCGCGGATCGCAGGAACCTGCACTTTCGCCACCGGCTGGAGCGACCACCACGATTTGTCTCCCCGTTTTGCTTCCGCAGTCGCGGTATCGCGGGGATCGGGCGCCCCCATTTTCACCCAGGCGACGAAATCGGCGATGGCCGCGTCAGGCAATTTCGGTTTTTTGGGCGGCATTTCGAGATCGGGCTCGACGTGCTGAATGCTGCGCAGGAACAGACTCTCGTCGGGCTTGCCGGGAACGATCACGGCGGCGCCGCTGTCGCCCCCTTTCTGCCAGCCGGCTTTCGAATCGAGATAGAGACCGCCTTTGAGCTTCTTCGCCTGTGCGCTATGGCAGGAGTAACAGTGTTCGACGAGCACTGGCCGGACTTTCTGCTCGAAAAAATGAAGCTGATCCGCGGGCAGATCGGCGGCCGAGGCAGCGGCAAGGAGAAGCGGGAGGACAACGAAGAGACGCATGTGAGGGATGGCTCAGGCTTTGGCTTTCACGACCGGAAGCCATTCAGCCCAGACGCCGATGTGCCAACGCATTTCTGTCTCGGCGGCTTTGGCTTTGCCCGTGAGGAGCAGGCCAATCAGGCGCCGATGCGGTTCGATGGTATCGGGAAGCTGGTGTCCACTGGCTGCCGCGCGATCGAGTTGGAGTCGCACCAGCCAGCGCGCCATTTGCAGCTTCAAGGTGCGCCAGGCGGCATGGAGCCGGCGCTGGTGGGCGGCGAGGAGGACGGCTTCGTGGAATTCGATATCCCAGGCGTGGAAGGCTTCCCAGGTGGTAATGTGATCGAGCTGGGCGAGGCGGCGCTCGAAGCCGGCGCGGTCCTCGGGAGTCATCCGCTGGGCGGCGAGACGCGCCGCCAGCGGCTCCAGTGCGAGCCGAAGCTGGTAGATTTCTTCGAAATCTTCCTCGGTGAGCGGGCGGACCAGACTGCGCCCACGGGAGTCGAATTCCACCACCCCATCGCGCTCCAGCTCAATCAAAGCCTCGCGCACCGGGCCGCGACTGACGCCCAGGCTGGTGGCCACGTGCACTTCCGGGATGGGCGCACCGTCGGCGAGTTCGCCGGCGATCAGGGCACGGCGAAGCTCATCGGCGACGCCTTCGGAAAGGCTCTGGCGGACGAGGCGACGGGAAGGCGATGCGGCTGGGAGCGGTTCGTCGAGGCGCATGATTGTGGACTGTTGACAATCGACAACCCTGGCAAGGGGCATCCCTTTGAGAAAAATTGGAGCCTGTTCTTCGCATTCCCCCCTTTCCTCCCCATGGGAGGGACGGAAAGGATGGGAGGGATCAGCCTCCGAAGCCCGCGCACATTCCTCCGCGAAGTCCTTGCGCGGTCGTGGCGGCTTCCTTTAATCATGGGTCATGACTCCGCGCGCCATCCTCTCCCTGTCCATCGCCGCCATCATCCCCGTGGCCTTCACTGGCTGTGAGAGCACAGGTGAAGAAGGCATCTACTCACAGAATGGTGCGGCGGCAGGCAGCTCGCTGGCACGCGGCTTCACGGGCGCAACCGGCGGCGGCGGCATGACGGCCAGTAGCGACGTGCACAGCGTAGGCGCCGCGACGGTTGTCGTCCTCGCCAAGCGCCAGGCCAGCGAACGCCAGCGCAAGATTGCCGAAGAGCGGGCGAAGGCCTTCCAAGCGAAGCTCACCCCCGCGAAAAGGGCGGAGATGAAAAAGAAAAAGGTCCGCTACATCGCCGTGAAGACCGAGAAGGACGAACGCACGGTGCCCCAGGCAAAAGCGGACGTCATGATCTGGGACGTCGAAAGCCAGCAGATCGTCGGCAACAACGTTTACGACGTTGAGAGCACGCCGCCGATCGGCCAGACGGCGAAATTCGAAACCTACGCGGCCGAATACGTCGGCACGGGCAGCTAGCCGACCGCACCTCATGAAAGTGGAAACGCGGAACAAATCGTTGCGCGGGCTCTGACTTTCCCTACTTCCGACATCCCATTTTCCCACTCCCGACTTTTTAATGAACATCCACGAATACCAAGCCCGCGAATTGTTTGAGAAATTTGGCGTTGCCACGCAGCCCGGCAAAGTGGCGGCGAGCGCCGAGGAAGCGACCTCGGTGGCCACGTCGCTCGGCGTGCCGAAAGTGGTGGTGAAGGCGCAAATTCATGCGGGCGGTCGCGGCAAGGGAACGTTCAAGAGCGGCTTCAAAGGCGGCGTGCATCTCGCCTCGTCGCCGGCGGAAGCGGGCAAACTCGCGGGCAGCATGCTCGGTGAAACACTCGTCACGCACCAGACCGGCCCGGACGGCAAGCAGGTGAACAAAGTGTTCGTCGGCGAGGCGGTCGATATCGCGCGCGAGCTTTATTTCGCGATCCTTCAGGACCGTGCAACGAGCGCGTTCAGCATCATCGCCAGCACCGAAGGTGGCGTGAACATCGAAGATGTGGCGGAAAAGACGCCGGAAAAGATTCATAAGGTGAAGGTGCATCCCACGCTCGGCCTCCAAGGTTACCAGACCCGTAACCTCGCCGCAGCGCTCGGTTTGCGCGGACCGCTCATGACGCAGGCGACGAAGCTTTTCTCCGCGCTCTTCAAACTCTTTCTCTCGTGCGATTGCTCGATGGTCGAAATCAATCCGCTCGTCGTCACAACCGACGGTCGCCTCATGGCGCTCGATGCGAAGTTCAACTTCGATGACAACGCGCTTTTCCGCCACCCGGAGATCGTCGCCATGCGCGACAAAACCGAGGAAGACCCGCGCGAAGTCGCCGCGTCCGAGTTCTCGCTCAATTACATCGGCCTGGATGGGAATATCGCCTGCCTCGTGAACGGCGCGGGCCTCGCCATGGCGACGATGGACATCATCAAATACGCCGGTGGTGAACCCGCGAACTTCCTCGACGTCGGCGGCGGCGCCTCGAAGGAACAGGTCACGGCCGCCTTCAAGATCATCCTTAGCGACCCGCAGGTGAAGGGCATCCTGGTGAATATTTTCGGTGGCATCATGGACTGCAACGTCATCGCCACTGGCATTGTCGCCGCAGCGAAAGAAGTGAGCATCAACATCCCGCTCGTCGTCCGCCTCGAAGGCAACAACGTCGCAGCCGGCAAGAAGACCCTCGCCGAAAGCGGCCTCGCCCTCACCAGCGCCGACGATCTCGCCGATGCGGCGAAGAAAGTGGTCGCTGCGGTGAAAGCGGCATGAACTCCAGCCCAGACTCCGTCACGCCTCGTTCCTTGGAAGAACTCAGGAGCCTTCCCAGTTGGCGTGCTCTCGAGGAGGACGGCGTCGATATTAGTCTGCTGTGGCACAATCTTCGCCTCACCCCGGCGCAGCGTCTTCGCGAACATGCCTCCGCACTATCGCTGGCGTTGACCCTCCGCACGGCGATGCTCCAGCAACATGCAAGATCTTGAAAAGCTCCTGCATCGCTTGTCCGACGCCGGGATCGACTATGTTGTCGTAGGCGGATTCGCCGCCGTAGCCCATGGCGGTGCCGACGTCACCCGCGATGTCGATGTTTGCATGGCTTTCAATGAGGCGAACCTCCTGAAGCTACAGTCGGCCCTCGCCGGATTGAATCCAAAGCATCGCATGACGATGCATGATGCTCCGCTGGAGTTGCCTCCCGAAAAGATGGGCTGGTGGCGCAATCTCTATCTCCGCACCGATCTCGGCGTGATCGATTGCCTGAGCGAGGTCCTCGGAGTCGGCGGTTTTGAAGAAGTTCGTGCTCACAGCACCGCTATGGACTTTTCGTTTGGGACGTGCCGCGTGCTGGATATCGACACCCTCATCCAAGCCAAACTCGCCATGGGGCGCCCACACGATCTTCGCACCGCGCAACAATTACGAGCTCTTCGCGACGCCAATCGTTCAATCCAATAAAGCCTATGATCCGCGCCACCGAAGTTGCCTTCTCCGCCTATCCGGTCACTGACCTCGCCCGTGCCCGTGATTTTTACGAAGGCGTGCTCGGCTTGGAGCCTACAGTCATGGCGGGTGGGCAATGGATCGAATATTACCTCGGTCCAAACACACTGAGCATCGGTTCGGCGCCGGGCTGGAACCCGAGTTCCGAAGGGGCGTGTGTGGCGCTGGAGGTGGAAGATTTCGATGCGGCGATCGCGGCGTTGAAAGAAAGGAACGTGCGTTTCAAGATGGAGCCCTTCCCCACTCCGGTATGTCGCATGGCGTTCATTTTCGACCCGGACGGCAACGTCATCTGCATTCACAAGCGGAACGCTTGAAATAACCGGGCTGCTCGGCTTGGCTTTGTTCCCACCCATGAACAAGGTTGCCAAAGCTGTGCTGTTTTTCCTCCCTCTGATCTGCGCCGCGGTCTTCTGCGTCGCGGATACGTTCTGGCCGGTCCAGCCCGTCAAGTTGCCGCAAAATCCCAAGAGCGACGGAACCAAAACAAAAGTCGCCCGAGCGCTGGAAGGGTGGGCAACGATCAATTCTCAAGGCGAACTCGTCGCCATATCGTCGGCTCGTTCCTTTCGCTGGCCCATGGTGACGCTCGCAGTGCAAAACTTCGATCGCTGGATCATGGACGCGGCCTATGCGAACCCCAAGCTGATGGGCGAAATGCTCACGCTGCAGGAGTTGCAGGAGTTTGACGGCGGCCTCAGTCGCGGCATCGAAGAATATTCCGAGCTTTCAGCGACGAAGACCGGCAAGGCCGCGCGGCAGGAAGAGGAGAAAAAGGGCAACGTCCAGAACCAGGCGTCCGAGCAATGGAAGCAGCATCTCGATGCCGTCGAAGCCGCTGCGAAGAAGAGCGCCTTGGAAGCGGAAAAGAAGCGCCTCGCCGGTTATTATCCCCTGGTCCGCAATCGTTACAACGCGTGGAACTTGGCAATGCGGGCACAGGTGCGCCTCATGATTGCCGGGCACGTATTTCAATCGATCGAACCCTTCGATGTCACCTCGCCGACGGTGAACGGAGCAGGCGCGGATTCATGGAATTTATTCGTGTTCAAAGTGCAGCCGAGTGAGGAGGAGAGAGAGGATTGGAACAAGCTCGTGCGGATGGTCAACGCGAGATGTCATGCGAAGATCTCGATCGCCATGCAGGTGGGAGAGGATTGGGCGCGTATGTCGTCCTCGGTGAATTCAAGCGACTCCAGTCTGCTCGATCCCAAAGCGAAAACGGGATCGACCGAGCAGACTTCGTCCGCAGTGTCGGCAAGCCAGCAATTCACGCTCTGGCTGCGCCCGGCAGCGATGCAGGCTTTGGCCGTAGGCGCCGCGTTGCAGGTGCTCATGCTGGTGCTGGTCTTTGCGCACTGCACCAGCGTCCTGCGAGATGCTCCATCCGCCGCACTCGCCCTTGGTCAGGCGGCGCCTTGGAGTCTGTCCCGCGTCACGCTGGCCTGGTGGCTCATGCTTTGCACCGCCAGCTACCTCTACGTCTGGGCCATGACCGACAACGTAAACAACCTCTCCGGCTCAGCCGCGATCCTGCTGGGTATCAACGGCGCCACCCTGCTTTTCGCGACGGCACGCCAGTCCTCCCCCTCCGTTTCAGCCACACCTGGCACACCTCCGCCACCGGCGAGTCCGCCACTCGCGAGCAGAGGGTTCCTCCTCGACTTGATCTCCGAAGGTGGCGAGCCAGAGGCCTCGCGGATGCAAATGCTCGTCTGGAACGGTGTGCTGGGGCTTGTCTTTGCCTGGCAAACGGTGGCGACATGGACGATGCCGACCTTCGACGCGACCCTCATGACGCTGCTTGGGATCAGTTCGACCGCCTACGTCGGCTTCAAGTTCGCAAAGTAAGCATTCGCGCGCTGGACAGCGGGAAGATTCTTGCCAATACCACACGCTCCTCACATGGCCATCCTCGTCACTCCACAAACCAAAGTTCTCGTCCAAGGCATCACCGGCAGCTTCGGAGCACGCCACGCGCAACTCTCGCTCGACTACGGCACGCAGGTCGTCGCCGGGGTGACGCCGGGCAAAGGCGGACAGACGTTCGATCACGGTTCGCACAAGGTGCCGATCTTTGACACGGTGGCTGAAGCGGTGCGCGAAACGGGGGCGACAGCCAGTGCGGTGTTCGTGCCGCCGCCATTCGCAGGCGACGCCATTCTCGAAGGCGTGGACGCCGGACTCGAACTCGTCGTGGCCATCACCGAAGGCATTCCGGTCAATGACATGATCAAGGTAAAGGTTGGCATGGCGCACTCGAAGACCCGACTCATCGGTCCGAATTGCCCCGGCATCGTGACACCCGGCACTGGCAAGGATTCACACGGCGGCTGTCGCATCGGCATCGCGCCCGGTTACATTCACAAGCGCGGCAACGTGGGCGTGGTCTCGCGCAGCGGCACCCTCACTTACGAGGCGGTGTGGCAGCTGACCTCGCGTGGTTTTGGCCAGAGCACCTGCGTCGGCATCGGCGGCGACCCCGTCAATGGCACCAGCCACCTCGACGTGCTGAAGATGTTCAACGACGATCCGGAGACCGAAGCCATCATTATGATCGGTGAAATCGGCGGCGATAAGGAAGAGGAAGCAGCGGCGTGGGCGGCGGCGAACTGCAAGAAGCCGATTGCCGGGTTCATCGCCGGTGCGACCGCGCCTCCGGGGCGCCGCATGGGTCACGCCGGCGCGATCGTGAGCGGCGGCAAAGGCACCGCGCAGGGCAAGATCGACGCGATGAAAGCGGCAGGCATTGCCGTCGCCGAAACGCCTTCAGTCATGGCCGAGACGCTGCTCCGCCACTGGGGCAAGCTCTAGCTTTCCTGCTCCCGTTCACCCGCGCACCGGGATTCACCTCCCCGCGTGGGGAAAACATCGCTGCTTCCGGTTACCCCCATTTCAGGGTTCCGTCCGCGCTGTTTCCAAGACATTAAACACGGCATGAACTCCCTGCCGTTCAAGAGCCTCCTCCTTGCCGCCGGTCTGCACCTTGGCACCGTCGGTCGCGCCGAGATTCCCGCGAGCTGGACCGAGCCCTTTCCTCCGCATACCATCGTGGGGAATCTTTACTACGTCGGCTCGCGCGATCTCGCCTCCTATCTTATCATCACCGGCGAAGGCCATATCCTCATCAATAGCAGCCTGGAGGTATCCGTGCCGCTTATCCGCGCCAGCGTGGAGAAGCTCGGGTTCAAGTTTGCCGATGTGAAGATCCTCCTCATCAGCCACGCGCATTCTGACCACTGCGCCGGCAGCGCGGAGATCATCAAACAGACTGGCGCACGCTACATGGTGATGGAAGGCGATGTGGCCGCCGTGGAAAGTGGCGGTGCTCCGCGAAAACTCGCGGAATACCTGCAATTCCCGCCTGCCAAAGTGGATCGCGTGCTGCACGATGGCGACGAAGTGAGACTCGGCGACGCGGTGCTCGTCGCCCATCTTACGCCCGGTCACACCCGCGGCTGCACCACGTGGACGATGAAAGTGCGCGACGGTGAGAGGCAGCTCGACGCCGTCATCATCGGCAGCCCGAACGTGAACCCCGGCTACATCCTCGTGAACAACAAGACGTATCCCGACATCGCGACCGATTACGAGAAGTGCTTCCGCGTGCTGAATTCTCTCCCCGTCGATCTGTTCCTTGGCGCGCACGGTGGCTATTACGGTTTGGAAAAGAAACACGCCCAACTCGGCACCGACCCGAATCCCTTCATCGATCCCGCCGGCTATCACCGCTACGTCACCGACCGCGAACAGGCCTTCCGCGCGGAGTGGGAACGGCAGAAGAAACGGTAACGTGCGACCCTTGTCCGCTTAGCGTTTGGCGACGAGGCTCAGGATGGCCTTCTGCGCGTGGAGGCGGTTTTCGGCTTCGTCGAAGATGGTCTGGGCGTGTTGCTCGAAGACTTCCTCGGTGATTTCCTTGCCGCGATAGGCGGGCAGGCAATGCATCACCAGCGCGCCGGGTTTGGCGAGAGCGACGAGGTCGGCGTTGATCTGGTAGTTGCCAAGCTGAGCCATGCGATAGGCGGCTTCGTCTTCCTTGCCCATGCTCACCCACACATCGGTGTAAAGCACGTCGGCCCCGGCGGCGGCGCCTTGGATGTCGTCGGTCACGACGACGTTTTTGCCCACGCGGGCGACGAGTTCAGCCGGGGGCTGAAACGGTGCGGGAGCGGCGACGCGGAGGGTGAAGCCGAGGCGTGCCGCGGCCCACATCCAGGAGATCGGCACATTGCACGCGCCATCGCCGACGAAGGTCACGACCTTGCCTTCGATGCTGCCGAGTTTTTCGCGGATCGTCTGGATATCGGCGATGATCTGACACGGATGTTCGTCGTCGGTTAGCGCGTTAATGGTGGGGATGCCGCCATATTCGGCAAACTCGGTGACGTCACTCTGCGCGAAGGTGCGGATGACGGCGCCGTGGCACATGCGACCGATGACGCGGGCGGTATCCTTGATCGGTTCGCCGCGGCCGAGTTGAATGTCTTCTTTGGCCAGGAAGATGACGTCGCCGCCAAGTTCGCGGATGCCGACTTCAAAACTCACGCGAGTGCGCGTGGAGGATTTCGAGAACATCATCGCCCAGCACTGATGCCGCAGCGGATGCTCTTCGTGACGCCCGCGCATCACTTTCATTTCCGCGGCCAGTTCGAGGATGCGGACGATTTCTTCGGTGGTGAGCGATTCGATGGAGAGCAGGTGCTTCATACCAGGGAGTTCAGGAAGGTTTGGAGAATGGTGGCGGCTTCGTCGATCTGGCCGCGCGTGACATTGAGCGGCGGAAGCCAGCGGACGGCGTGAGTGCCGGACGGGATGGTGAGCAGACCCGCTTCGTGCAGGCGCTCGACCACGAACAACGACGGCGCCTTGCCCTCGTGGCAGGACGGGACGCGATCCGCAAAATCGGACACGAGTTCGAAGGCGAGCATGAGGCCGACGCCGCGTGCGTCCTTGATGAGCGGCGAGCCGAGGGACGAGAGCTTTTGCAACGCGTGGGCGCCAACGGCGCGCGCGTTTTCGAGCATGCCTTCTTCCTCGATAACGGAGAGCACTTCCAGCGCCCCGGACGACACGAGCGGTGTGCCACCAAAGGTCGTGCCGTGCGTGCCGGGGCCGAGCAAATCGCAGAGTGGTTTGGTGCTGCCATCGGCGAGCTTCACCGGGCGATCACTCACCCAAATTGCGCCCAGCGGAAAACCGCCGGCGATGCCTTTGGCCCACGACATGGCATCGGGCATCACATCGGGCGCGAGGGTCCGTCCACCGACCCAGTCGCCCGTGCGGCCGAGACCGCACTGCACTTCGTCGAACATGAGGAGCAGATGATTTGCGTCGCACAGTTTCCGCGCGCGGCGCAGAAAACTGGCGCTGGCCGGGTTGATACCGATCTCACCCTGCACGGGCTCGAGCAACACCGCGACGGTATGCGGCTCTTCTACCGCGGCCGCGAGCGCTTCCTCGTCGTTGAAGGGCACATGGTGGAATCCGGCGACGGGCGGCTCGAAACCTTTCTTCACCTTTTCCTGCCCGGTCGCGGCGATGCCCGCGAGCGTGCGGCCGTGGAAGGAGCCGAGCATGGTGACGACATGAAACCGCTCCGCATCCTGCGTGATGGTTTCGCCAATGGTGTGTTTCGGCGGCGGGGGCGCACTGTCGTGGCCGTATTTCCGCGCGAGCTTGTAGAGCGCTTCGTTGGCTTCGGCGCCGCTGTTGCAGAAGAAAACCTTGCCGGGTTTTCCGACCAAGCGCACGAGGCGCTCCGCGAGTTCGCCCTGCGGGCGTGTGTAATAAAGATTCGAAGTGTGGACCAGCGTGGCAATCTGCCGCTGCATCGTGGCGATCACCCGCGGGTGGCAATGTCCGATCGACGTGACGGCGATGCCGGCCCCGAAATCGAGGTAACGTTTACCCGCCTCGTCCCACACTTCCGTCCCCTGCCCGCGCGCCAATCGCAGGTCGAACCGGCCGTAGGTCGGAATGACGTAGCGATCGAAAAGTTCGCGCGTGGTGCTGGCAGTATTCATCGGAAAGGCGCGGAGGTTAAAGCGCCCTGCCGGGATTGCATCGGGAAATTTTCGTTACAAACACAGGACGTGATGGGCGTGCGATTCGCCCAGCCAGTCGAGATGAGTTGTCGTGACGATCTTCTGCGAAGTCTTCGGCAGGGCGGCGAGGAGCGCGTTGCGGCGGCGCAGGTCGAGCTCGCCGAAAACGTCGTCGATGAGCAGCAGGGGCGGGGCGGCAAAGTGAGCGGCGAGCAGGTGGGCCGCGCCGAGCTTTAACGCCAGCACTAGGGTGCGCTGCTGGCCCTCGCTGGCGAGGTCGGCGGAGACATTGTTGAGCGAGAAGGCAAGGTCATCCCGGTGCGGGCCGACAGTCGTCTGCCGCAGGCGTGCATCGTTCGTGCGAGCCTCGGCGAGTTCTGCCGCGAAGTCTTCCCCGCCGCCGCACTGATACTCTACGTGCAGATGCTCGTGCGCTTCGCTGATCCCGGCATGCATCGACGCAGCGGGAGCCTGAAGTTCGGAGGCAAATCTCCGGCGCGCCTCAATGAGGCGATTGCCCGCCGCCAGGAGCGGCGCATCAAACGCGGCGATCTCCCGCCAGCGCGGCGAAGATTGTTTCAGCAACAGATTGCGTGAGCGCAGAGCCCGCTCGTATTCGCGGAGCACGGTGCGATAGCCCGGCTCACGCTGCACACACACGAAGTCGAGGAACCGCCGACGCAACTCCCCTCCTCCGCGCACCAGGTCGATATCCGCATTCGAGAACCAAACCACCCGCCCAAGCTGGAGATATTCATGCGCGGTGGTCTGCGCGACGGAATCAAGCGCGAGCTTCTTCCGCTCCTTGCTGAAGTAAAACTGCAGATGCCGCTCGTCTACGTAGCCATCGACGACAAACCCGCGCCGTCCGTGCTGCACCACCGAAGCAAGTCGGGTGACGCGCGCACTTTGCAGGCGGAGCAGAATACACGCGGATTCCAACAGCGAAGTTTTCCCACGCGCATTTGGCCCCACGATGAAGTTCAACCCCTCGCCAAATTCCGTTTCGAACGAGTCGAAGCAGCGAAAGTGGCGGACTTTGAGGGAGCGGAGCATCGGGAAACGCCTGCCTTCGCCGCGAGGGGCGCGGTGCGTCAAGGCTGGAGCCGGGACAAGTGGACTAATGTGGCGCTGGACTGGCGGGTTGTAAGAGACTCCCCATCGTTCACCGACCATGAATTCACCCCTTCGCTTCTTCCTCACGCTCGCTTGTCTCGCCATTTCCCTTCATGCCGCGCCGGAGGCTTTCGAGGTCAGCGCGGATAAGGTCGATCAACTGCCCAACGGACGGGAAGCCGATGGGATCATCGGCGATTTCCTGCTGCGCAACGACAAGGTCGAAGCGGTCATTTCGGCGAATCTGACCCTGCGGCGTGCGAACATGAGCACGTTCTACGGCGACGACGGCATCACGCCCGGCGCACTCTACGATCTCACGCTGCGCGGGACGAACAACGATCAGATCACCTACTTTGGCCCCGCGTCGCAACAGGGCCGCGTGTCGTGGGTGCGCGTGGCGAGGGATGGCAAAGAAGGCGAAGCGAGTATCGAGTGCGTGGTGACCGGGCCTTCGAACGGCGGCATCGCGAAGCGGCATGAATACAAGCTGCGCGACGGCTGGCAGGGCGTGCTCGTGACGACCACGGTGACGAATGAAAGCGCCGAGCCGAAGACCGTGCCGGTCGCAGACAGGTGGACCAACTTCAAACGCATGGGCGCGACGAGCGGCATCGCTTGGGCGGAGTCCGTCGATCCGGCCGATCGCGCCGGTTACGCGTATGGGATCACCGAAGCACCGGCGGGGTTTGTGCCGACGAAGGCGGCGACGCTCAAGCCGGGCGAAACGATCACCTTTTCGCGGTTCCTTGCCATCGGGCAATCGCCACTGGAGGCGGTCGGACTCGTGGCAGAGAAGCGGGGAGACGTGGGGCGTGTCAGTGGGGCGATCACCGAAGCGGGGGGCAAGCCAGTGACCACGGCGCAGGTGATCGTGAGCGATGACAACGGCGTGGCCGGCGTCGCGCAGACGGATGGGCAAGGGCGTGTGGCCTTCGCGTTGCCACCCGGGAAATATACGGCGGAGATCAACGACCTCGGGCGTCCCTCGGCAACTCTGCCTATTCAAGTCGGTGCCGGAGCCGCGGTGAAGATCGATACCAAGCTGGCGGCGGCAGCAGCGGTCCAGTTCGATATTCGCGACGAAGCGAAGCGCTCCATCCCGTGCAAGGCGCAGTTTCTCGCGGAGGACGGCACGGAGTTGGTGAATCTCGGACCGGAGATGCGTGCGCATGGGTGCCGCGACCAGTATTTCAGCGAACGCGGCGAATTCCGCGTGCAGCTTCCGCCGGGGAAATATCGCGTCGTCGTTACGCACGGGATCGAGTTCAGCCACCTGGAGCAGATCGTGGAGTTGAAGCCCGGCGCGACCTTTAGCTTCGCGGGCACGCTGAAGCGGCTCGTCGATACCACCGGCTGGGTCAGCGCGGATTATCACAACCACTCCACGCCCAGCGGCGACAATGTCTGCGGCACCGACGATCGCCTCATCAACCTCGCCGCCGAGCAGGTGGAATTTGCGCCGACCACCGAGCACAATCGCCTCTACGACTGGCGCCCGCATATCGACCGGCTCGGGCTCGGCGATTTCCTCCAGACGGTCCCGGGCATGGAACTCACCGGCAGCGCGGCGCATTTCAATTCGTTCCCTTTCAAGCCCGAGCCGCGTCGGCAGGACAATGGCGCGCCGACCTGGAACAAAGACCCTCGCATCACCGCCATCACGCTGCGGGACTGGCAGGGTGCGGAGCCGGATCGCTGGGTGCAGATCAATCACCCCGACATGTCGAAGGACTTCATCGACGCGGATAGCGACGGGCGGCCGGATGGTGGGTTCATCGGGCTCGCGTCGCTCATCGACGGCGTCGAGACTCAGAACTACAGCGACAGCAACATCCTCCACCCCGCGCCGTGGAAGATCGGGCGGAACAAGGAAGGCAAGGAAAACGCGAGCGAAGTGCGCGAGTTTGTGTGGCTCCAAATGCTGAACCGGGGCCATCGCTACGCCGGCATGGCCGTGTGCGACGCGCACACCGTCTGGGGCAATGGCGTGGGCGGCTGGCGCATGTATCTGCCGAGCGCGAGCGACGAACCGGCCAAGATCGACTGGCGGGAAAATTCGCGCCACGCCAAGGCCGGCCGCAGCATCCTGAGCAGCGGCCCGTTCCTCACCGTGGAGACGAGCGACGGCACGCTCCCCGGCGGCACCACTCGTGCACAGAGCGGCGGCGTGAAGCTGCGCGTGAAGGTGCAGTGCACCGACTGGATCGATATCGACCGCGTGCAGGTGCTGGTGAATGGCCGTCAGCCGGCCGACCTCAATTTCACCCGCGAGAAGAACCCCGAGATGTTCGGCCAGGGCGTGGTGAAGTTCGAGCGCGAGATCTTCGTGCCGCTCTCGCAGGATGCGCACCTCATCGTCGTCGCGCGCGGCGAGAATAGCACGCTCGCGACCGGCTTCGGCACGTCGGGCCAGGCGGGCATTCACCCCACGGCTTACAACAACCCCATCTTCGTCGATGCCGACGGCGGCGGTTTCACGCCGAATGGCGACTCCATCGGCTGGCCGCTGCCCACGGCGAAGCCAAAGATCGACGACATCAAGCGCCAGCTCGCCGCGCAGGGCCTCGCGACCGCGCCGCCCGCGGTGAAGCCGGTCGCGCCGTAGCTCGGCTCTCCAGAGCCGAGCTTCCTCGACCATGCACCACAAGAACTCGGCTCTGGAGAGCCGAGCTACGCCCTCGCCAGACCTCGCACAAACCAATAAAACTCCCTCATGACCTCCCGCGCCCTTCCGCTGCTCATCCTCACCGGCACCCTCTTCGCCGCGCCCCCGGAGCCGAAGTTCAAGGCACTGACCATCGACGACAAAATCCAGATCGGCTACGGCGTGGCCGTGGCGGATGTCGATGGCGACGGCCAGCCGGACATCCTCCTCGCTGACAAAAAGCAATACGTCTGGTATCGCAACCCGGGCGCGGACAAGGCGGCCGATCCCGCCGCGTGGTCGAAGTTCATCATCGCCGAAAATCTCACGGAGAAAGACAACGTCTGCCTCGCCGCGCAGGATCTTGACGGCGACGGCAAATGCGAACTCGCCGTCGGCGCGGAGTGGAACCCCAGCGACACCGAAAAGAGCGGCGCCGTCTTCTACCTCATCCCGCCCGCCGACCGCACACAGCGGTGGGAGCCGGTGAAATTCCCCAGCGTCGAGCCGACCACGCATCGGATGAAGTGGATCAAGCTCGGCGAGAAGGAGTGGGGCCTCGTCGTCGCCCCGCTCCACGGCCGCGGCAACAACGCCAAGACCGGCGAAGGCGCGCCCGTCAAAGTCCTCTGCTATCACAAGCCCGCCGACGTGCGCGGCGAGTGGAAGGCGGAGGTCGTCGATGAGTCGATGCACATGACGCACAACTTTGACATTAGCCGGAGGGACCGCAGCGAGATTACTATCGGCGGCAAAGAGGGTTTCGTGATCCGCAAATACGAGGAAGGGAAATGGACGCTCGAAGGGGACATCACTCCGGCCTTCCGAAAGGACGACCGAAACTTTGGCGCCGGTGAAGTTCGGGAATATAGTTACGGACGCGGAACGTGGATTGTGGCAATTGAACCGATGCACGGCAACCAGCTCGTCGTTTACGCCGCTGATTTACACCGCATGAGCCACCGTGTCTTGACCGACAAACTCGCCGACGGCCACGCGCTGGCTTGCGGGGATGTGCTCGGCGCGGGAAGCGACCAGATCGTGGTCGGCTGGCGGGGCAATCCGGCACAGCCGAAGCCTGTGGGGATCAAGCTGTTCACACCGCCGGACGGGAAGGGCGAGCAGTGGCGCGAGAGTTTGATCGACGACAACGAGATGGCCTGCGAAGACCTCGTGCTGGCGGACCTGAATGGGGATGGGAAGCTCGATGTGGTGGCCAGCGGACGGGCGACGAAGAACGTGAAAATCTACCTGAATGAGACGGTGAAACCGTGACGCGGCGAGGTTTGATTAGTTTGGATTATCTCTTAACGGGTGGGTTGGATGAGGAGACCAAGGTGTGGATGCCACGGTCGGCAAATAGTGTGTTTATTGTGTCTGTTGGGGGGAGGGTGATGGGGGATGGCTGATCGTTGATGGGCTTTTCGAAGGTTGGATCAACTTGGATTAAGTTGGATTTTCTCTGTAGGGCGCGCTCGTCGATGTAGCGGCGCAGCCGCTTTGGGCTGCGGCGATCGTCCGCAGCTTTGCGGTGATGACGAGACTTGCGGTGGAGGCGTGAGCGACGTGCAACGCCGACACTGGAGAGGGGCAATGGATTGCAGCAGTCCAAGGCCTTCGGCTGAACGAAATGAACGTGGGTTCACGACACTTCTCTTCTCGTCTGCTGGGCGCGGATCGACAAACGCTCCATTCCATCCCTTCCGTCCATTCCGGTTTTTGTCGATCGCCGAGGCGGCGGCTCGCCGGGTTAGTGAATGTTGTTCGTGCCGCGGCCGGCGTTGACCTTGGTGTAGGGCTTGGCGGCGGGGTCGATGGTGAGGTCGTCGTTGCCGGAGCCAAGGTTGATGAAGACGGCTTCAAAGGCAGTGTAGTTGACGGCGTTGGTGAGGCCGAGGCCCGTGAGGGCGGTCAGGGTCAGGACGCCGGTGCTGCCGGTGGTGGTGCCCGTGTCATCGACGACGAGGGAGTCCCTGTCCTTCGGATTCGTGCCGCCGTTGAGGTTCACGGCGCCGAGGATGCCGGCGAGGTTACCACCCGCGAGCGGCTGTTTGCTGCCGAGGGTGACCTTGTCGGTGCCGAGGCCGGTATCGATATCGAGCTGGCCGGTGGTGGCGCGGACGTGGACGATGTCGTTGCCGGCACCGGTCGCAAGGGTGGTCGGGATGGCGGGCGTGGTTTCGACGATGAACGTATCGGCCCCGGCGCCGAGCTGGAGATGCAGCGCGGCCATGCCGGAGAACGTCAGGCCGAGCGGGCCGAGGCCAAGGCCGAAGACGGCGTTGCTGGTGAGGCGCCCGGTGTTCACAACCTTGTCGGCGGAATCGTCGAGGTTCAGCACGTCGGCGCCGCTGCCGGTGATCGTGACGCCGCCCTTGATGGCGTTGAGCGTGTGGACGCTGCCGCCAGCGTTGACGGTGTTGGTGCCCGCGCCGAGCTGGAGGTTCAGCAGGGTGCTGGCGCCGAGGCCAGCGAGGGCCACGGTGTCGTTGCCGGAACCCAGAGCGATGTTGAAGTTGCCGACGCCGTGGTAAACGATCGATCCGGTGCCGAAGCCGTTCAGCTCGCTGGCGGTGAGCGTGAGGGACTTCCCGGCAATCGCGGCGCTGTCGTCCACATTCAGCGTGTCCTTCTTTCCACCGCTCACGTCAATGCGGCCATTTACGCCGTCGAGCAGACCGCCGGTATTCGGCAGGATGCCGGCGGCGCTGCCGATGTTGATGGTGTTCACGCCGATGTTCACCGGGGTGCCGGAGGTGGAAGTGGCGGCGCCCTTGATGGTGATGAGGGTGCCGACGCCGCTGGCGGGGATGTTCACGGTGTCGTTGCCGGCCCCGCCATCGACGGTGACACGGGTCCCCTTCCCGGTCGGCGCGAGAGTGAAGGTGTCGTCACCCGCGTCGCCGAAGAGCTGGTCGCTGCCTTCGGTGGAGAGGATGGTGTCGTTGCCGAGACCGCCGCGAACGATGTCATTCCCCTTCCCACCGTCGAGCAGATCGGCGCCATCGCCACCGATGAGCGTGTCGTCGCCGAAACCGCCAAGGAGTGTGTCGTTGCCCTTGCCACCGGTGAGGATGTCTTTGCCCGCGCCGCCGTCGAGCAGCGTCGGGATGGCGTCGAGGGTGGCAGCGACGGTGATCTGGTCATCGCCGAGGCCGCCATAGACTTCGATGCGGCTGAGGAGCGAGAAGGTGAAGTCCTGCGTGAACTTCTCGGTCTTCAGTTCCTTCTCGTCGATGGTGAGAGTGAGCGTGTCGAGGGTGCGGGACTTGGTGAAGTCGATCTTGTCGGCGCCGCGGCTGCCGCCGACGAGGAGGATGCTCTTGCCCGGGTTGGCCGGGTCGGCGAGGAGCAGGACGCGCTGAACGTCGATGGAGAGCGTGGTGGTGAAGAGCGCGCCGGTGGTGCGGTCGGCGAGGGTGAACTGGACGGTGTAGGCGCCTTCCATATCGGGGGTGAAGGCGAGGTGATGGCCCGTGCCGTCGGCCACGACTTTGCCGGCGGCGCTGAGGACGAGCCAGGTCGCCTCGAAGTTGCCGACAATCGCGTTGCCATCGAGCAGGCCGGTGAAGTTCAGGGTCTGGCCGCGCACGGCTTGCACCGGGCCGGTGATGCCGAGGCCGGTGGAAGCGGCGGGCACGGTGGTGAGGGCGGCCACTTCGAGCGCGAGGTCGGTGGTGCCGAAGGTGCCATTGACCGGATCGACCAGCGTGAAGCGGACGGCGAAGTGGCCGGCCGTGACGGGCGCGAAGATGAGCTGCGCGCCGGTGCCCTGGGCGACGATGGTGTTGTGCTCGTCGGTCACGTTCCAGAACATCGTGTAGGTGTCGGGCGCCGGTGTGGCGGCGTTCAGCAAGCCGTCGAAGGTGAGCGGCTGACCACGCAGGCCGGTGAGCGGTCCGTTGATGCCGAGGCTCAGGGTCGGCGTGGCGGCGCTGACGGCGAGCGGCGCGCTGGTGGTGCCGACCGCGCCGGTGGCGGCGTCGGCGAGGTCGAAGCGGACGACAAATTGGCCGGCGGTCGCAGGCGTGAAGGTGAAGTTTGCCCCACTGCCGCTGGCTACGACGGTCGAGCCACTCAGCACTTTCCAGCTCGACACGTAGGTAGCGGGCCAGGCGACTCCATCGAGCAGAGCGGCGAAGTTCACCGTCTGGCCGCTGGTGGCGACGAGCGGGCCGCTGAAGGTGACGGCCAGCGCCGGGGCGATGCCGGTGACGGTGTAAAGCGTCGTGGTGGAGTTCGAGGCGGTGCCGTTCGAGACGGTGAAGCGAACGGTGTAGGTGCCGGTGACCGCGGGCGTGAAGGTGAAGTTCGCGCCGCTGCCGGTGGTGACGACGGTGTTCGTGGAGTCGATGAGCTGCCACGTGGCGGTGAAGCCAGCGGGCAGATTGCCGAGAGCGTGGAAGGTGCGGATCTGGCCCGCCACACCGGTAAGCGGGCCGCCGATGCCGCCGCCGAGAATCGTCGCGGCATCGACCACGTGCAGCGGGGTTTCGACCTGACCAACGGTGCGGGCGCCTTCGGTCAGGGTCAGCCGCACGGTATAGTCACCCGCCGTGGCCGGTTCGTAGTGGAAGTCCGCGCCGTTCACCGCGGAGCCGATCGGTGTGGTGCCGTTGAAGACCTGCCACGTGAGCGTGAAGCCGGTAAGGCCGTCGGTCAGCGCGCTGAAGTCGAGCGCCTGGCCAGGCACCGTCACGGTGTTCAGTGTCTGCACCACGCCGCCCACGACCGGGCCGGTGATGCCGAGGGTGTGCACACCTTCCGCCGCCGCGACGGTGAAGACATACTGCACATTGCCGACCGAGCCACTGACGGTGTCGGTGACCATGAGCGCTGCGGTGTAAGTGCCGGGCTGGATCGGCGTGAAGCTGAACACGCGATCGGTGCCGGCGAGCGTGGAAGAATCCGGCGCGGTGACGGTCCAGGCCGTAGTGTAATTCGTGCCGGTATAAGCGTCGCCGTCGAGCAAACCGGTGAGGGTGACGAGGAGATTGGTGAAGCCGGGCGTGGCTGCGTTGAGCCCAGCGGTAAGACCGATGGCCGGTTGATCGATGTGAATGGTGGAGATCGTGGTGCTCTGGCCACCGGTGGCGAGATCAGTCAGCACGAGCTGAACGGTAAGATCGCCCGCCGTGCTCGGCGTGAAGGTGTAGTCGGCGCCATTGCCGGGGCCGGAGGAAACGACCGCGTTGGTGGAGTCGGTCACGACCCACGAAGCGGCGTAGTCGGCGGTGATCGGGAGTTCGTTCACCAAGGCAGTGAGGACAATCGGAGTTCCGGCGGTGCCAGTTATCGGGCCGCTGAACCGGCTGGTGAACGCAGCCTCAACGGTGAAGAACAACTGCGCTTCACCCAGCGCACCCGTCACCGAATCGGTGAGCGTAAAGGAAACGGTGTAATTGCCCGAGACTGTCGGAGTGAAGGTGAACTCGCGTCCGGTGGCCGTGATCGGCGTGCCGGGACCGGTCACGGTCCAGGAGGTCGCGTAGTTGCCGGCGAAGGCCGCGCCGTTCAGCAGGCCGGCGAAGGTGATCGGCGTGCCTGCGAGGCCGGGTGTCGAGCCGGTGATACCGACCGTCAGGCCCACGGTCGGCTGGTCGATATGCAGCGTGGAAACCGAGGTGCTCTGGCCGCCCGTCGTCGTGTCGGTCAGGACGAGGTGAACGGTGAAGTCGCCCACCGTGCCGGGCACGTAGGTGAAGGTGGCGCCGTAGCCGGTAGCGATCACGGTGCCGGTCGTATTCTTGATCTGCCAGGCGGCGGTGTAATCGGCGGGGAGCGCGCCGCCATCGACCAGTGCCACAAAGGTGCGGGTCTGGCCGCGGGTGCCGGTGAACGGGCCGCTGAAACCGCCAGAGAAGGTGGCGGCCGGCGGGACGACATTCAGGGAAGCGGTCGCCACACCGAAGGTGCCGTTGTCGGGATCAACGATCTGGAGCTGCACCGTGTAGTGGCCGACGGCGTTCGGCAGGTGGATGAACTGCGAGCCGTTGCCGGTAGCGACCACCACATTTTTCTCATCGAGGACGGTCCAGGTGGCCTGGTAGTTCGAGGTATAACCAGCGCCGTTCAGCAGACCGCCGAAGGTGAGCAGCGTGCCGCGGACACCTTGCAGCGGACCGGAGATGCTCACATCGAGCGTCGGCACCGTCGCGGTAACCGTCAGCGTAGCCGAAACAACACCGGTGCGGTTCGTGCCGGAGGGCGGCGTGTTCGGATCGGTGAGGAGAAGCTGCACGGTGTAGGTGCCCGGCAGCGTCGGCACGAAGCTGAATTGGTGGCCGCTGCCGGTGAAGATCGTGGTGCTGGCGCTGTCGAGGACGGTCCAGGTCGCGGTGTAGGAAACCGGCGGTTCAGTCGTGCCATCGAGGAGCGCGGTGAAATTTGCGGTTTCGCCGAGAAGGATGCTGGCCGGGCCATTGGTCGCGGCATGGATGGCGCCAACCGAGTTGTTGAACTGGAGTGTGGTGGTGGACTTGCCAAACGCACCACTCGTCAAATCGACCACCACGAGTTCGACCCGATAGGTGCCGGCCTTGGCGGTGGTGAAGGTGTAGTCGGCGCCGGTGCCGCTGGCCACGACCGCGCCGAGACTATCGAACACCTGCCAGACTGCCGCGTAGCGCGAGGTCAGGATGAGGCCATCGAGCAGCGCGCTGAAGTTGAAGGTGCGGCCATTGGCGATCGGCTGCTCGGCAATGATCGAAACTTGGAGCGTCGGCAGTTGGATCGAGGTGCCCGACGGCGGGAGAACCGAGCTGTCGCTGGCCGGGGCGATGACGCCCGCGGTCGCGCCGACATCGACGAGGAGCTGGCGAACGGGCGGTGTGAGGGCGGCGAAGATGAGGTCGCGGACGAGGAAGGAGGTCTTACGCGGGAGGTTGCCGGTTTCCTTGGCGAGGACGTTCGTGCCGGTGTTACCCTGCATCACATCCTTCGCGGTGGAGAGCGTGCGGCCGGCGGCAAGCATCGGCTTCGTGTTGAGGAAGGCGAGGTCGGTCGCCACGTGGCTGAAGCCGTAGGTGAGCGCGAGCGACTGCGTCGGAGTCGTGCTGCCGAACGGCACCACCACCGCAGCGTTGCCGGAGAAGAGGACGTCGTTGCCGGAGTCACCCTTGATGGTGTCGATGTCGAACTTCAACACCACACCCTTAGTGCCCCCGGCGCGCAGCAAGGTAGCCGGCGAGAAGCGGTAGGCCGTGCTGTAGCTCTGGCCGCCGAGCATGAGGTCGAGGTCGTTGAGCAGGCGCCCGATCTGCGACTGGATTTCGATCTGGGTCAGCGCCGGGTTGGTGACGATCGGCAGAACCACGACGGATTGGTCGCCGATGAGCATGTCGTTGCCGAGGCCGCCCTGAATGGTGTCGTTGCCACTGTCGAGGTCGTATTCGAAGACCGAGCGAACGAGCTTCAGATCGGCGGCGGCGGGCTTCCGCGTATTCCAGTCGGCCACGTTCGTGCTGAGGTGGTAAGCCAGCTCGGTGTTGCGGAGCGTCTGCTGCGCGGCGAGCGCGGTCTGCGTGTCCTTCAGCACCTGCGGGGTGATGTTGAAGATCGTGGCCGGCTGGGCGTAAACGCGGTTGGTGATGACCGGCGCGATGAGCGCACCCTGATCGCCGACGATCACGTCGTTGCCGAGGCCGCCGTCGATGATGTCGTTGCCGAGGAAGAGCTGGTGATAGTTCGGATCGATCGCCTTCGGCTTGAGCAGCGGGTTGCGGGTCGGATTGAGCGCGAGTTCCTTATCCACGAGGTCGAAGAGCACGCCAACGTGGGCTTCCTGGATGAGGTTCTGGAAGTCGGTGACGACGTATTCGAGGTCGCGCAGGAAGCTGTGGTAACGCAGCGCGGCGGTGGTGAAGTCCGGCCCGGGCACCGGGCTGCCCGCGGACCACGGCACCGGCAGGAGCGCGTTGTCGCCGAAGATCATGTCGTCATCAGCCCCGCCAAAGATGGTGTCGTTGCCGATGCGGATATTGTGCGGTGTGCTGGCCGTGCCGGAGAGCTGTTCGAGCAGGTCGAAGTCGAGCGACAGGTAGTGCAGGCTGGCGAGGGCGGTGAAGACGCTCTGGCGCACCATCTCGGTCGCCGTGTCGATGGTGGCGAGGCCGCTGAAGATCGGCGAACTCACGACCATGTCGTCGGCGAAGATGGTATCGGCACCCGCGCCACCGTCGATGATGTCGTTGCCCGGGAGCACATCGGCGTGGTGGATGAGATCCGGCACGAACGAGACGAGCGGCACGGTGTTCGCACCGTCGGTGCGGCGGAGCGCATCGGCGTTAACCAGATCACCGAAGGCGATATTCGGCACGAAGGTGATCTGCGGCGCGGTGCTGTTGAGCTCGAGCGGCTGCATGGCCATGTTCGGGACGATGACCGAACCGCCGGCGGCAATCTCGTAAGGCACACCCGCATCGACCCCGATGATGCGCACGCCACTGACGATCTGCGGCAGGTTCGTGCCAAACGGCAGCGAGTTGAAGGCGCCATCGGCGAAGATGAGGTCGGCGCCGTCGTTGCCGTTGATGATGTCGCTGCCGCGCTGGCCGAAGAGCAGGTCGTCGCCCGAGCCGCCGTTGATGGTGTCGTTATCGGCCGGCAGGAGGTCGATAAGGATCAGTTCGGTGTTCCAGGCACCGCTGTCGCTGTTGATATACTTCGCGCCGCCCGGCAGGTAGGTGCCACCGAGGATGGCGAGGTCGGCGCCGAGGAGCTTCGCGGCGAGAGCCGGGTCGTTCAGGCGCTGCGGATACTCGTCCATCTTGATGACGGAGGTGATACGGCCCACGTCTTCGAGGAAGATGTCGCGGTGCCACGAACCGTTGGCGTTGAGCTTCGGCGTGCCGTCGGTGTTGAAGGCGCGATAGGCCAGGCCCACGTCCCCAAGGACCACGTCGTTGCCATCGCCACCGCTGACGGTGTCGGCGCCGAGTTCGCCATAAACTTCGTCGTCCCCAGCCCCGCCATCGATCACGTCGCTGCCGCGCTGACCATGGAGGATGTCCTGGCCGTCGCCGCCGAGAATCGTGTCGTTGCCAGCCACGAAGTCGATGTCGTCGAAGCGAACCACCGTGCGGATGACCACGTCGGCGAACGGCGCCAGGTAGGTGCGCCAGGCAGACGGATAACCGGCGAGGACTTCGCGCGAGATCAGGCCATTGTCGCCGAGGACCACGTCGGCTTCGCTGCCGCCGTCGATCCAGTCGTCACCATCGGCTCCGAAGAGCACGTTGTGGCCGCCGGTGATGTCGTCGTTGCCCGCCCCGCCGAAGATGCGGTCATTGCCCTGCTGGCCGAGGAGGAAGTCGTCGCCGGCATCGCCGAGGATGATGTCATTGCCGCCGCCCTGGTTGGCGCCGGTGAAGATGGAGAGGAAGTTCTGGTTCGCCGGGCGGGAGATGTCGTAGCTGCCGGCATCGCCGAGGATCACGTCATGGCCGTTGCCGCCGGAAATCGTGTCGTCGCCCGTGCCGCCGAAGATCATGTCTTCGTCGTCCTCGCCGAAGATAAGGTCGTTGCCGCCGATGGTCGGATCGGTGCTCGTCATCGTGGAGAGCGTGCCGGCGGTCGGGAAGTCGAACACGCCGTTATCGCCGAGGATGAAGTCGTCGCCCGCACCGGCATGAATGGTGTCGTTGAACGCACCGCCAGCGATCAGGTCCGATGCCTCGCCAGTGGTGATGTTGTCGTTGCCACCGATGCTCGGGTCGGTGGTCTGGAAGCGGATCGTCAGGCCGCCGAGCGTGAAGTTCGCTTCGCCGTTGTCGCCGAGGATGTAGTTGCGGGCGGTCGGGTTATTCGTGGTGATGGTATCGCCCGCGGCACCGCCGAGGATAACGTTGGCGCTGTCGCCGCCGGTGATGGTATCGCTGCCGCCGATCGACGGATCGGTGGTTTCGGCGCGCAGGCGGAGGCCGGTGGTCGCGTCGTAGGTGATGCGTCCGTTGTCGCCTAGGACCACGTCGAACTCGTCGTTCGTGCCGGCGTGGATCGTGTCGTCGCCCGCGCCACCAAGGAGGACATTCGCGCCGATGCTGGCG
Organism: Chthoniobacteraceae bacterium; assembly: GCA_044226525.1. Classification (GTDB taxonomy): domain Bacteria; phylum Verrucomicrobiota; class Verrucomicrobiia; order Chthoniobacterales; family Chthoniobacteraceae; genus VFJQ01. The sequence continues at coordinate 144,370 of JBGAGV010000002.1, forward strand.
TTGAGCGTGTCGTTGCCGCCGAGGGCCGGGTCAGTCGTGCGGACTTCGACGAGCACGCCGTTGCGATAAGTCGCGATCCCGTCGTCGCCCACCAGCACGTCGGCGTTCACGTCAAGGAGGCCAGGGTCGCTGCCGAAGATGGCGTCGTTGCCCGCGCCGCCGAAGATCACGTCGCGGCCTTCGCGCCCGCGGATGGTATCGTTGCCGCCGACCGCAGCGTAGGTGGTGAAGGCGTAGCTAACCGGGCGGATGACGCCATCGGTGTAGTCACCCGGACCAGCGCGCCCGACGGTGGTGACGATGTTGCCGCCATTGAGGAAGGTCACGAGGCCGCGGTCGCCGAAGATGAGGTCGTTCGCCTGGCCGCCAGTGATGTCGTCGTTGTCCTGACCGCCGAAGATGATGAGCGGCAGGGTCGAGGTGCTGGCATCGACGGTGTCCTTGTCGGAGCTGTTCGGCTGGTTGTGATAGGCGCCCTGCGTGTTGAGGACAAAGAAGTCGTCCTGACCGGCGGTGAGTGTGACGGTAACGGTGTCGTCGCCGAGGCCCGTGTTCAGCGTGGTGAGCGTGCTGAGACCGTCGTGGCGGAGCGTGCCGTCGATGGTGATCGTGTCATTGCCGAAGCCGCTCCAGATGGTGATGCCGTCGGCGAAGTTGCCGTTGATGCGGTCGGCGCCGAAGGTGATGACGCCCGGAGCGAGGCCGGCGATGCGAATCTCGGCGGACGGCAGTTCGACCACGCCGCCGATCGGCTGATCGGTGATGAGCACCGCCGGATCACCCGCGGTCGCGGCTTCGTCGCTGATCATGAGGACGTGGCGACCGGCGCCGCCGTCGAGGTTCAACGTGCCGCGGATGTCGTCGAGGTTGCCGTTGAGGTAATCGTAACCGGCGAGGTTGTCCGGACGGCGATCGGCCTGCGAGGAGAGGTAGAAGCGGTCGTCGCCGTCGTGCGTGCGGATGTTCGTGACGGCATCCACGTCGCTGCCGCGGACATTGACCACGTCATTGCCGCTGCCGAGGTCGATGTTGATCGTCTCGAAGTTGAAGTAGTTGATGCCATCGATGCGGCTGGAGAGAGTGATCGAGCCGCGGACTTGCTCACCGTTTACAAGCTGGGTAAGCAGCGAGTTATCGAGGCCCGCCGCGGTCATCCGTAGAGTGCTGTAAGCCCCTTGGAAGGTGATGATGTATTGGTTGTTCCGCTTCGTGACGGCGACGTTGGCGGTGTGCGGCGCGTCGGTCAGCGGCGTCGTGGCGTTGCCGGCATTGAGCAGCGTGTCGAGTGCGGCGAGGACTTCGTCGGCGCTGGCGTTGTAATTGATGACCGGGGTGTAAACGAGGGCGCCATTTGTGCCGACCGGCAGGCCAATGCGGAAGGTGCCGCTGACGGCGTTGACCGTGAGGGTCTGCGTCGGGAGCAGGACCGTGCCGCCCGGGTTCAAGCCAGAGACGTCGATGTCGGATTGGTAGAGCGAGTAGTCGCGATACTGACCCTGGAGCGTGAGGACGAACACGTTGCCGATCTGGGTGAGGGCAAAGTTGTCGGTGTAAGGCAGCGCAGTGTTCGAGTTGTTCGGGTTGAGGATCGGGTCGAGGGCCTTACGCAGTTCGTCCGCCGTGGCGTTGTAAGCGATCGGCGCGGTCCAGGCGATATCACTGACGACCGTCGGACGATATTCGGCGGCGATGGCCGGGGTGCCCTTCACGATGCCGTCGAGCGCCTTGGCCGTGACGCGGAAGCCAATGCGGAAGGTGCCGCTCGTGGCGTCGATGGTGAGAAGTTGCTGACGATTGTAGGCCGGCGTGGTGGTGCCGTCGCGGATTGTGCTGGTGGCGACGAAAGCGGAGGCGTCTTCGTTCGGCGTGAGGATGGCGCGATCGATCTCGGTGCTGAAGGCGTCGGCGATGAGCAGGCTGTTGAGGAACGCGAGGCTATCGCCGCTCGGGCTCTGGGCGAGGAGGTCGCTCGTAGTCTGCGAGAGAGTCACGCCGCTAAAGTCGGCCAGCGTGTCGAGTGAAGCGGAGGTGGCGATGATGCGGTTGAAGTCGCGCACGAGCGCATCCTCCAGTGCGGCGGCACCGGTGGTGCCATCGAAGGCAGTCAGGAGGGCGCGCGTGGACGGGGCGAGACGCGAATAGAGGTAAGCGGCGACCGGATCGGTGCTCTTCAGCTTGGTCGCCAGCCCGGCCAGATCGACGATATCGCCGAGCGAGAAGAATCCCCTCGCCCACGTGGGCTGAACCATGTTCTTGCCGGCCTGCGAGCGCACAAAGGTGATGGTGTAGGTCACGTCGGTGGCGGTGCGAATGGCGGTGACGTTGATATCCTGCGTGCCGTAGAGGGTGCGGTAGAGCGCCTGCACATCGGCGTCGGTCATCGCGTAGTTGAGCGTGACCTCGGCGTAACCGGAGTAGCGGAGAATGTTCGCGGTGCCCGGCAGGCCGGTTTCGATGCCGAGGCCGAGGAAGCGCAGGACGTAGTTGCCGCTGGCCGCCTGGACGAAGAGGCGCTGCACTTCCGGCACGGTGAACATGTCGAGCCCGGTGATGGTCGTGCCGGTCAGCGTCATCTCGTTGTCGTTCTGATCACCGCTGTCGTTGAGGTTCAGGACATCGGAACCGGCGCCGGAGTCGAGGGTGAGCAGACCGGTGAGCTGATCGACGACGAGATCGTCGCTGCCGAGATTGACCGTGTCGGCACCGTCGCCGGTGGTCACGAGGGTGTGGCCACCGATGGTCTTGAGGTCGATGATGTCGTCGCCGCGGCCGCTGCTGATGGTGGTGAGGCCGGCGTGTGTGGACTCGACGGTGAAGTGATCGTTGCCGAAGCCGAGTTCGACGTTCACCACTTCGAGGTTCGAGTAAGCGATGCCGCCAGCGATCGGGCGACCGCCAATGTTCGTATCGCCACCCATGCCGAGGCCGGTGATGCGGTCTTCGGTGAGGGTGCCGATGTCGTCCACCGGACTGTCGCCGTTGAAGATATTCAGGACATCGACCTGATCGGCTTCGTTGACGCGCTCGTTGAGGTTGACCGGGGCATAGAAATACGAGTCGCCCGCGGCAATCGCTTTGAGGGTCAACGTATTGTGATCGGTGTTGGGCTGATATTGTGCCGGCAGCAGGGCGGCCAGACCGGCGGCCACATCGGCAATGCGATCGCCCGGACCCGCGGTGTAGCTGTAAGCCACGCCATCGAGGGTAATCGTCCACACCTTTCCTACCGTCACCGCGCCGGTGAACGAGAAGGTGGCGGAGCGATAGGTGCCCGCGGTGTTGCCCGGCGTGCTGGTGAAGGTGGTGCCGTTATTCACCGTGCCGATGGTGAACTGCGTAGCGAGCGGATGTGCCAGCGTGATGGAATCGCCCGAGACGCCCGGCAGCCAGGTATCGTTCGAGTCGCGCTGAATGGCGGCGAGCAGGCCGGTGGTGAAGACCGCGATCGGATCGGTTTCGCCGTTCGGCAGCGTAGCCGGCTGGATGAAGCTGAAGTTGTGGGCGGTGCCATCGTTGATGCTGATATCCCACTGATCGCCAGCCGCCACGGTGCCATCGACGCGGAGCGAAGCCTGTGTCCAGCGAATGGCGCCCACCTGAGATTGCACCGGCGTGCCGCGGAAGGCGACCTGCACGGCGCCCGTCACGTTCACGTTAAAGTTGAAGCTGAAGGCGGTGCCGTCGTTCTTGCTAAAGATCAGGCGGCTGCCGAAGACGCTGCTCTGGAACTCCACGTTGTAAGCCGCCGGGATCAGGCGTTTGAGTTCCGTCACCATCTTCAGCATGGTCGGTTCAGTCACGCTGACGGTGTAAGGCGTGCCGTCGAGGGTCACGGTCCAGGACTCGTTCGCGCTGACGACGCCGGAGAGGCTGACCGCCATATCGAGCCAGTTGATCGCGCCGAGGCTGCCGACTTCTGGCACGCCGCTGAAGGTCATCGTGCTGCTGCCGGTGTGGCTGTAGTTGAAGAAGAACGGATTCTGCGCCCCAACGGAGAGGATGTTGCGAGAGACCGTGCCGATGTCGAAGACGCCGCCGGTCGCACCGCCGCTGAGCGCGGTGAGCGTGTAGAGGTAGTCGTTGATGCGCTCGTCGAAGCCCGGGCGGGAGCCGAGGAGCGGGTTGGTATGGATGGCGTTGTGGTCGGTGATGACGGTGACGCCGTTGACCGTGGTCACGGTCTGAACCGTGCCGTCGGCGAGCGGGAGATTCGTCTCGCCCGGGAGCAGGAACGGATTGTTCAGGAAGCGTTCTTCGCCATTGCGGACGGCGCCGTCGATGATGAGCGGACCGCGGATGGCATTGACGCGCTCTTCGATGGCCGGGAAGACGAGGGCATCGCTGCCGTCGGCCACCTTGTCGTCGATGGCGAAGACCACCACGGTCTGGGGCGTATCCCAGTTGTCCGGCGTGAAGGCGACCTGCGGGATGATTTCGATATCGCCGAGGCTGTCCGGCGTGATGGAGAGGCCGACGGTGAAGGCCGTGCCTGCCGTGGCCGGGGCAATGGAGATGATACGGCCGATCACCGTGACGATGAAGTCCGGATCGCTGAAGGCTTCCTTGAGCTTGCGGGCGATGAGGGCGAGGGAATCGCCGAACTGCGCGGTGTATTCGACCGACGTGCCGTCGATGTTCAGCGCCCACTTCTCGCCCGGCGTCACTTCACCGGCGAGTTCGACGGAGGCCTTGGTCCACTTGGCAATGTTCACGCCCGTGCCGTGGACGCCTTCGATGATGCCGCGACCCTGGGTGTTCGGGGTGATGGCGATCTGGGCGACAAAGAGGTTGGTGTCGTTCGTGACGAGCAGCGTGTCGCCGGCGGGAACGGCGAGGTAGGTGCCGGTGCTGCCGTTGATCGTGCTGGTCGCGCCATTGATGGCGGCAGCAAGCGCGGTAGCGATGTCCGCCAGCGTGTCGCCATCCTGCACCGTATAAGCGAAGGTGGTGAGCGGTGTGAGCGTCGGGCTGAACGGCAGATCAGGGTTGAACTGGTGGCCGGAGATCGAGGCCGGGGTGAGATTGATCATCCACACTTCACCGGCCTTCGGCGTGCCGCTGAGACCGAAGAAGGCGCGGGCCGTGGCCACGCGGACCTGCACCGCTTCGTTCGCCCCGAAGCCCTGCGACGGGTCGAAGGCGAAGGCCGAGTTGTAAGTGCGCGTCGGCTTCGGTGTGACATTCACGATGACCGTGTCGGTCGGCTTCACCGTGAGCATGAGCTGGTAGCTGTCCGTGACCGGCGTGTTGTTCTGGTAGGAGTTCGGATCGGTCGAACCGCCGCCCGCGAGTTCATCGGCGGCATGATAGGAGATCTCGAAGCGGCTCTCGCCGGTCAGCGGCGTGGTCCAACTGCTGCCGCTGGCGGCCTGCACCGTGAACTGGCGCGTCTCGGGATCGTATCCGGTGATGGTGCCCGTCTGCCCCTTGCCCGGACCTTCGATGATGGTGATGAGCTTGCCGACCAGCGAGATGGCACCGGGGTTGGTGTCATGGCGCTGGATGGACATGTTCAGCTCGTAACCGAGGCCCGGCGCCACACCCGGCAGGAACTGGTCGGGATAGAAATACTGGCCAAACTCGGTGTTGCTCTCGTCGTAGTCCTTGAAGGAGCCGACGCGCACGTAGTAGTTGCCCGGCTGGGTGAAGTCGAACTCGAGGAACGGATCGCGGTCGCTGGTGCTGCCGGCATCGATCACATTCTGATGGTTCGGGCCGCCGTAATGATCGATCGCGACGAGAGCGTAATTGCCCGGCGACACCTCACGATAGATCTCGATGGCTGCGCTGATCGTGTAGGTGCCGGTCAGGCCGAAGTAGTTGTAGAGGAACGGATCGAAGTCCTGACCGAAGATCGGGTTGCTCTTGTCGATGTCGAAGAGGCCATGGATCTTGCCACCGCCGCGGCGCAGGATCGCGGTAAACGGATCCTTGGTCGAATCGCCGAGCGTGTAGTCGGTATCGGTGATGAGAACGCTGTCGATGGTGGCCGTATGGATCGTATCCACGGTGTAGCGGCCGCCGCTGCCGTCCCGGATCGCCTGGGCGAGGCCTTCGGCAATCGTCTTGAGTGTGCGCTTGTCGGCGTCGGCGCCGGTGTAGGTCGGTGCGACGAAGGTGTAGATGCGGTTATCGAGCGTGATGCTCCACAGTTCCCCGTTGGTGTAGGTGCCGCTGAGCTGGAACTCGGCCTTGAAGAAGTGATTGAGCGTATCGCTGCTCGTCGAAGAGCGGTCAGCGGCATCCGGACGGAAGCGGCCCAGCGGGCCGATGTTCACCGGCGTGCCGTCGGTGGATTGAACCGTGATCGAGTTGTCAGTCTCGACGGTCACGGTGACGCCGGTGATGGCGTTCGCCCCGGTGAAAAGGTTGCGCACGCCATTGGCCACGTTGGCCAACGTGCCGGAGGTGGAGGTGAAGGTGTGCGTGATACCGTTGATGGTGAGCGTCCACTCGTCGCCGGTCTGCAGGACGTTGTCGGTGGCGATCACGAGGTTCTGCCGCCATGTCAGGGCCGGCGTGCCATCGGTGGCCACCGTGGCGTGGCTCGCCGCCGGCACCACGAGGAAGGTGGCGGTGAAAACAGTGTTCGACGTGCTGGTGATCAGCACGGTGGAGGTGCCGATGACTGATGCGGTGAAGCCGCTGACGGCATGCACTTGGTTGGCCAGATCGGTCGCGATCCCCACAAGCGACGTGTCGGCGGCGGTGACCGGGTGGTCGTAAGGCTGGCCGGCGACGGTCAGGCGCCAGATGTCGTTGAGATTGAACTCGCCATCGAGCGCCAGGGTCTGGCTCTTCACCGTGCCGGTGGTGGAGCTGGCGCTGGTCTGGACCGAAGCGGTGATCGAGAAGTTTGCCCCGTCGGTCCGAGTGGCGGTGATCGCATCGCTTTCCACACCGAAGACGAAGTTGTTCAGTGCGCTGGAGGCGTCGAGCAGCCCTTGGATTGCCAGCGCCACGTCGGCGCGGGTCTGGCCGGCGGTGACCGGGTAATTGATGGTGGCCAGCGTCGTGCCGCCACCGTTTTTCACCACGACCTGGTAAATATCGCCCTGGCTGACCGGCTCCGATCCGGCCAGCGCGATGGTCGTGGCCTGCTGCGTGCCGGAGGCTGCGCCCGCTGGAGTGATGAAGGTCTCGATGGTAAAGGCCGTCGTGGTGTCCCGGGTGACGGTGAAGTCGCTGTTGGCGCCGGTGCCGTCGCGACGAGCGGTGAACCCGGTGACCGCGCTCAACCCGGTGACGAAGTCACTGGCGACATCGCCGAGGTCATCGGTCGCGCCGATCGTGGAGTTGATCGTGGCCAGCACCGTGGCGCCCGACCGCAGGATGAGGGTCCAGATGTCGCCGGTGTTCTGCGGGCCAACCAACTTCACGCCTTGGGTGAGAAGCGACGGGGCAAGGTTGACCGTGCGATCGCCCGCCGCGACACCGGTGCTGGCGCTGAAGTCGAAGGTAAACGCTCCGCCTTGGAGGCGGATGACGCGGAGCACGGTGCTGGTGCCGACGCGGTAGGCGATGATGCCGGTTGCGGCGTCAAAGTCGGTCGCCAGATTGTTAGCGACCGTGGTTTCGCTGTTGGTGTTCGAGTTATAATCGGCGGTCGCCAGCGTGGTCGCGCCGTCCTTCATCGCCACGATCCAGTGCTGCGAAGTGGAGGCCGTGTTGATGGTGATGGTGGCTGTCGTCGCGGTGGTGATGTTGGTGAGCGTCGCGGTGAAGTTGCCCGGCGTGACCTTGGCGATCCGGATCGTGTCGTTCACCGCCGTGGCCGTGTAAGCGCCACTCGTCTGGGTGAAGACGGCTGCGGCCAGATTCTGCGCGACCTGCTGGACGGTGAGGCCAGCCGTCGTCACCGGATAAGTCACGGCCAGGGTGGTGGTGCCCCCGCGCAGGCTGATGGTCCACGTATCGCCCACGCTGACCGTGCCGCTCACGACGACTTGGCGGCCTTCGGTGAGACCGACTTCGATGGTGAAGGCCGTGTTCGTGTCTCGGGTGATGGCGACTGCGGACCCATCGAAGCCCGCGGTGAAGCCAGCCACGCCCAGAGCGTTGAACGCGACGGCGAGGCCATTCGCGACCGCGTTAGCGGAAGTGCTGCTGGTGACGTAGAGAGCCGTTCCAAGCACGGCGCCACCGGCGTCCTTCACGGTAAGCTGCCAGGCATTGCCAGCGATGACCGGGCCAACGATACCGGCGCCGCGCGTCAGGATGCTCGGCACGGCATCGATGGTGAAGTGCGCCACGGCCACGTTGGTGCCGGTCGTATCGACATTGATCGTGAACGGACCGTGCAGGCGGATGATGCGGATGGTGGACGTGGTGCCGACGCGGTAGGCGATGACGCCGCCGATGTTGTTGAAGTCGGTAGCCAGATCGCCGGCCACCAGCGTGGTGTCGGTATTGGTCGGCGAGAAGGTGCCGGTGCCGAGGACGGTCGCGCCATCGCGCAACTCGACCGACCAGTTCTGCGTATTGTTCGCCGTGTTGATGGTCAGCGTTTCGGTGGTCGAGGTGAAGGAAGTTGTCAGCACGGCGCTGAACGGTCCCGGGGCGAGCCTGGCGATGGTGATGTCGCTGCTGCCGGTCGCGGCAAACGCGGTGTAGCCAGCCTTCACGTTGAGCAGAGTGGCGAGTTGCGCCGCGACGTCCGCGGTGGTGGTGCCGGCGGTGGTCACCGGGTAGGTCACGGTGGTGCTCGCTGCCCCATCCTGCACGGTAAGCGTCCAGACGTCGCCCACGAAGACCGTCCCGCTGAGGGTGACGATGCGAGCCTCCGTCGTGCCATCCACCGTCGCCGTGCCCGCCGGCGTGACCGCGAGGCTGGCACTGAAGGTGTCGTTGTTCAGGTTCACCAGAGTGATGGTGCTGCCATCGGACAGCGCACGGAAGTTGCCGGCGTTGAGGAGAGCGGCGAGGCCCGTCGCCACCGTGTCCACGCTCACCGAACCCGTGCCGGGCACGGTGAAGGTCTGCGCGGGCTGGGCGGTTCCGTTCACGGTCAGCGTGACCACCCATTTCTCACCACCGTAAGCCGGCCCAGTCAGGGTGAGTCGCTGGCTGGTCAGGGTCGGCGACGGGTTCAGCACGGATTCCGAACCGGCGGGCAGCACGTCGAGAGTGGCAGTGAAGGAACCACCATTGCTGATCGCGATCGTGTTACCTGCGATGGTGCCGTTGAAGGTGAGCGGGAGCACGCCATCCAGACCGGCCAGCACGGCGGCGAGCGTGAGCGGGTCTCCGTTTGAGCCCGCCTTGTAGTCGTGCTTCACGCCGTTGATGGTCAGGCGCCAGGTTTCGCCGGAACGGATCGGGCCGCTCGGAGTGAAGTTGACCGTGTTCCAGTTGATGGCGGAGAGCTGGCTGGCGATCGGCGTGCCGCTGATCACCGCCGCCGTTTCCGGATTCGCGCCGCTCACCGCGAAGCGCACCGAGAAGGTCGTGGTGTCGCTGCGGGTCACCACAAGCGAATCGCCGTTGAGCGTGGCGGTGTAACCGTCGGTCGCGGTGGAGAGATTGATCTGGTCGATCAGCGCCTGGAGAACGGTCGGCAGCGTGTCGGTGGCGGTCGCGACGTGCTGATAGAGATCCACGCCGCCGAGGGTGATCGAATAGGTTTCACCGGCATGCACCGGGTTGGTCTGCACGCCGGTATTGATGAGCTGCACCGAGGCGGTGGTGAACTGGATCGGCTGGGCACCGGTGGTGAGCGCCTGGGCCGAGCGGGTCACCGCACCCGCGGCGATGATCCGCTGCGACAGGTCGCGGAAGGTGGTCGTGAGGTTGAAGCCGCTCGGGTCGGAAATGCTCAGGGTCACGACTCCGGCGATGGTCTGGACCGAGGTGGTGTAGCGCTGCGGCGGGTTGTAACCGTCGGTGCGGACTTCGCCGGCGAGCGCGGCGGCGAGACCGTTGGCCACATCGACCAGCGTATCGCCCGCCTGTGCGATGTAGGAGTAGGTGCGATAGCGGATGTTCAGCGTCCAGGTATCGCCCGTGCGCACCGTGCCGCTCAGCGCCAGCGAGACGCTGGTGAAGTAGGCCGCGGTGTCCTTCAAGGTGTTCGCGCCCGGATCGGGGATAACACCGGCATTCGGCGGCACCAGCATTTCCGGCGTGATCTGGAATTTGTAGATGTCGAAGGTGCCATCGCCCGCGCCCTGGATGCGGACATAAGGCGTGGTGAAGTCGGTCGTGCCGCCGAACGCCTGGTTGCCGACGTTCGGGTCGTAGAAGACGAACCAGTTGTTGGCGTTGTCCACGTCCTGGCCCGGGAAGTCGTTGTTGCCGTTTTCGTTTTCGCTCACCGGTTCGGTGGCGAAGACGAAGCCGTCCACGCGATGGCTCTCGATCGAGACCTGCAGGTCGTAATCGACCATGACGGCCTGCGCGCTATCCACGTAGTTCTCGATTTCGATGTAATAGGTGCCCGGCTGGGTGAAGTCGTAGGCCAGGTAGTCGTCGAGCCAGGTGCTGCTGCCGCCGGCGCCGAAGAACGGCGGCGAATAGCCGAAGCCCGCGGCGATGAGCTGATGGTCCTGATTGTAGAGCTTGATGCGGTTGCGCCAGAAGATCGGGTCGGTCGCCTCAAAGCCGTGGTCGAGGTCGAAGATGGCACGGACGTGGCCCGGGGTGGCGTTGTTCGTGTCGGCCAGCATGGCCGGGGTCACATCGAAACGGTAGAATTCGCTCTCCCCGCCCGTGGCGCTGGCCTTGACGGTGAGGTGTGGCAGGGTGGTCGGCAGTTCGACTTCCGGGTTCGAGTTCCGGTTCCAGCGGCCGAGGTCGAGATTCTGCGCGTTGCCGAAGGTGGTGTGCGTCTGCGTCTCGTAGAGGACGGAAGCGCCGAAATCGCCGATGAACTGAATGACGCCGCCGCCGCTCGACTGGAAGGTGGTGACGAAGCCGGTGCCGAGCGTCACGAGGTCGGTGGGTTCGGTCACATTCGTGCCACCGTTCGTTTCAATGACGATGAGACCGGGCACGTCGTTGTCGGCGATGCGCACATCGAGCGGCGAGAGCAGGAGAATCTCGCCGTTTGCACCCGCGATGTAGCGGAAGGTCTTGCCATTGAGCACGACTTCCCACTTGTCGTTGAGATTGATCGCGGCGGTATCGGTGACGGTGATGTCGATTGAGGAATAGTAGGTCGTGCTGTGGGTGCTGCCGGCTTCCTCGATGCTGCTCCCCTCGCCCGCGACGAAACCGGCCGAGCCGGCGAACTGAGCGCTGAGCGCCACGGTAAACGCCGCGCCGCCCGAACGGGCTGCCACAGTGATGGCGTCGCCGTTCACCGTCGCGGTGTAAACGCTGTCGGTGCTCGGAGCGATGGCCAGGGCGAGGCCCGCCGCGATCTGATCCAGCGTGGTATCGGTCGGTTTGGCCTGGTAAGTGAAGAGCACGCCGTTCAGGCGCACGGCCCAGATCTGGCCGGGTTCGACCGCGCTGCTGCCGGTGAGGTAGGCCATGCGGAGGCGCGCCGAGGTGTAGGCGAAGGTGCCGGCGAGCGGGCCGACATGCAGGCCAGCCGAAGCGGTGAAGGCGACGTCGTTGCTGACCGTGATCTGGCTGCCATTCACCACGGCCAGGAAACCACGGTCGATGTCTCCGCTGATCTTCGCCTTCAGCCCGGTGAGCACATCGTTCTCGGTCAGGCCGAGGTAGTTGCCGATGTCGGCCGTGTTGATGGTATGGGTGATGCGCGAGTAGTGCGTGCCTTCGCGGGTCGTGTCGGTGGCGGCGATGACCGTGACGAGCTGCGGCGTGTTCCAGTTCGATGGGGTAAAGAGCAGCTCGACGGTATGCGGATCGGCGCCCGAACTGATGGTCGTCTGGTTATCGCTGTGGACCAGAATGCGCACATTGCCGGTCGGCTGTTTGGCCAGCACCACCGAGTAGGTATCATTGTAGAGCACGCTGGTCTGCGGCGCGTCTTCGAGGACGAAGTTGTCGTTGCCGGTCGGCGCGATGAGCACGTTGGCGGCATCGTCGTCCACGACCTGCGCCACCACGCTGGCCACGGCGAGGCGGTCGTAAGCACCACCATCGTCCGGATTGCCGCCCTGCGTGACGGAGTGCTGGATCAGGATCGAGCGGAGACCTTCCGCGAAGGTGTCGTCGTCCGCCTTCACCTCGATGATCTGCGGGATGAACCAGTTGTTGCGGTCGAAGGTGAGCGTCACGCCCGCGACGCTGAACGTGGTGGCCGCCGGGTGAGCCGGATCGTAAACGCCGAGTTCGATGCCCAGCGCACCCGCGCGGAGATCGCTCTCGGTCTGCGCCCCCGGCGTCGCGGTCACCCGGACGGTTTCCTCGGGCGAACGCGTCAGCACCACGCTGTAGAAGCGGCTGGTGAGATCGGGCGCGCCGCTCGCCGACTCGAACACGCGGATCGGGTTCGCCATCGAGATGGCCACACCCGGCGCGTCGTTGTCCTGCACCTTGGTGGAGAGACCCGGCAGGAAGACGTTCGCGTAGCCCGGATCGAGCCCGAAGATGCTGTGATCAATCAGGCCGCTGTGGCCGTCGAGGCTCTTGCTGACGACCGTGATCGGCTGGCCATTGTTACCGCCGCCAACGTTGAAGGTGTCGCTGCCAAGCCCGCCGACGAGTTCCACCACGACGTTCTCCGGCGTGCTGACGATGAAGAAGCGGTCGTTGCCTTCGAGCGCATCGACCACCAAGCGCTCGATTGTGGCGTAAGTCACGAAGAGGCCGGCACCGAAGACGCCCTTGTCGGTAATGACGAAGTCGTCGCCAAATTCCGAGCCGACGACCGTGAGCGTATCGAAACCATCGCCACCTTCCGTGCGCACCGGGGCGTTCACGGTGAAGGCGATGAAGTCGGCGCCCTGGCCACCGTTGATGGTGGTAAACGGCGCCTTCGGATCGTTCGGATCGACCCGGACGAACGCACGCACCTGGAAGACGTCATCGTCTTCGTCGCCGAGCAGCAGCAGGGAAGCGAGGTTGTGGTAAACGGTGAAGCTATCCGAACCGGTGCCGCCGTGCAGGGTGGCCTGCTGGCTGATGCCGTTGCTGAGGTAACCCTTGGTGGTCGGCGTCGTCTGGAAGGTGTCGTTGATTCCGAGGCCGTTGAACGGATTGGTGAGATCGCGGGGCGACTTGAAGAGCTGGGCCACCTGGAACACGTCGTTGCCCGCATCGCCGAAGATCTCGAGCGGCGAGTTGGTGTCGTCGAGCACGAAGGTATCGTTGCCATCGCGGCCGAAGACCTGCACTCCGGCACCGAAGATGCCGAAGTAATTCACCCGCTCGATCACGCCATTCGGCACCGGTAGACGATTCTGATCGACCTGAATCGCGGCGATGACATTCGGCCGGAACAGGAAGAAGTCGTCGTTGTTCGTGCCGTAGATGCGCAGGGCGTCATTGGCGGTGCCGAGCGTCGTGTCGTTGATGTTGATCAGCGACGACCCGAGACCCGACAGGCCGATCTCGTAGATGTCGTCATCCGTGCCGCCTTCGAGCGTCAGCGGGGCACGGATGCCATAACCGAAGGTTTGGCGGCCATCGCGGTTGAAGTTGACGCGAATGCGGTCGTTGCCGCCCTGCGTGCGCACCGTGGTCGGGCCGGCGATGGTGTCGATATTAACCACATCGCTGATGATGTTCGCGACGGCCGGTTCGCTGCCGGTATCGATGACCACCGAACCGGTATGAGTCGAGGCGACGTAGAGGGTATCGGCATTCGTGCCGAGGGAGAGGTTCAGGATTTCGAAGCCGAGATAGCCGATGCCCTGCGTCATGCCGAAACCGATCACTTCGGTGGCGTGCAGTTCACCGATGTTCGGGGCGTTATCGCCGCTGTCGTAGATGCGGATGGCGTCGCCCGTGCCGCTATCGGCGTTACCGACCACATTGATGCGGGCCGGGAAGGCGTTGAGCGTGCTATTGAGGGCCGGATTCAGATCCTCCGCGCCGCTGCCGATGTAGAGCGAATCGCTGCCGCTGCCCATGTAGAGGTTCAGCGTTTCGACGGTGAGATAGATCAGGCGACCCTGGCCACCGCTGATCGCGTTTGTGCCAAATACACCGAAGACCGAGTTGCCGGTGATGAAGCCGACGTTGTTGGCGGTGTCGTGCGTGTCGTCGAGATTGATGACGTCGTTATCGAGCGTGCCCTGGCCATTCACCGTGATCGTAGCGGTGATCTCGTTAAGGGTGCCCTGCGTGTTGTTATTCAAGCCGGCCTGGGTGCCGATGTAGATCACATCATCGCCCGCGCCGCTGTTCAACGTGGTCGCACCCGCGAGGCGGCGGATATCGAAGGTGTCGGCACCGGCACCGGTGTTCAGGGTGGTGCTGCCGAAGTAGTAGAACGGATTCGCCAGCAGGTTGCGCGGCACCGCCGCATCGAGCGTCACGCTACCCGGCACCGTGATCGGCGGCAGGCCCGGGGTCATAGTGTAGTGGTTCGCGCCGTTGCCGGAGCTGATCGACAGATCTTCGACGAGGGTGAAGTTGAATTGCCCGTTCTCCGGCAGCAGCGTGCCGTCCACGCGGTTCTGGGCGACGACGTCCTGCACCTTGTCGGTGGCAGCGTAGAAGGCCGCTTCACCGCCGATGTAGGTGACGGGCTCATTGCCAAGGTAGAAGGCCGCTTCGCCGCCACCGTAAGTGTCGATGACGAACTGGCCACCCGCGAGGATGTAAACCGGCTCACCGCGTGCGTGGAAGATCTGCGCCTTGGTCAGGGTCACCACTCCGCCGCTGGCCGTCGCTTCGTAACCGGCAACCGCGTCGAGCTGTGCGGCGAAGAGCGTGGCGAGATCATTCAGCGTCTGGCCGGTGCTGAGTTTGATCTCGATCTTGTTGCCGTTGAGCGTGACTGACCACGTATCGCCCGCGTTGACCGCGCCACTGAAGGTGATGGTCTTGATCAGCGAGGTCGCGCCGTTGCCAATCGTGACCGCGCCACCATTCGGGGCCTGACCGGTCAGCGTATCGGCGGTGTAAGTCTTCGCATTGCCCTGGTCATCAAGCGAGATGACCCACTCCGTGCCGTCCTTCGTGACGATCGGCTGACCGAGCTGCACCGCTTCACTGCCGTTGTAGTATTTGAGGTCCCCTGCCCGATGCACGGCCTGCACGATGACGGTGAAGCGAACCATGGCGCCCGCGTTGGTCGCCAGGCTGGCCGGCAACGTGATCGTGTTGCCGCTGATCTGGCCCGCGGTCGGGGTATAGTTATAGACGTTCGTGCCGTCGTAGATCGTCGCGATCACCGAACCGGCGGCGAGGGTGCCAAAGCCCGTCAGCGTGAAGGACGGACCCGTGCTCCAGGCAAAGGTCTTCGCGATAGTGATCTTCACGGTCGCCCCGGTAACCTGGTTGCCCGCTTGCAGGCCTGCGACGCCGTGGGCGGCATCGGGCGCGAACGTCACGCTGGTGCCGCTGAATCCGAACTCGTCGCGCGGCAGCGTAAACGTGGCCGCCGGAGTGGTCACGACCACGGAGACGATGTCGTTCTTGCTCAGGTTCTGAATGCCGAGATCGAGGGTGAGCGATTGCGTGAGCGAGAGCGGGCCGAAGACCTTGTTGAACGGTTCGGTGACGCGGTCGCCACGGTTGTGGATCGCCACCTGGCCGGCCTGATGCAGGAACGGACTGGTGATATCCACATCCAGCCGCACCGAACCCGTGAACGCGGTGAAGACGGTGACCTGATTGGTGGCGTAGTTGATGGAGAACTCGGAGGAGTTCAGCGAGACGCGCGTGCCGTTGCCCAGCACCACCGACACGGCGATGGCGTCGCGCGTGGTGATATCGGTCGACAGATCCTTGGTGACGTTGCCGGCGAGCGGGATGCCCTTGAAGCTCTCGCGGTTGGCCGGGTTGGTGACCGGCAGGCCCTGCTCGTCGAGAGTGGCTTCGCCGCCGAGGTAGCGGACCATGTCGCCCGCATTGCGCACGACGCGATCGCCGTAGAAATGTGGCACGATCTCGCCCGCGGCATGTGTAAGTTGCTGGCCGGCGGCATTGAGAACCGGCTGGCGGGTGTAAATGTCGTAAACGAGTTCACCGCCGGTGAAGCGCATCACTTCGCCCGTGTAGGGATCGATCATCGGCTCGCCGCCGAAGTAATACTGACCGTCGGCGACCGTGTAGTAATTGATGTAGCTGATCTCGACGACGCCCGGAGCCGAGTTGTTGTTCGTATCCAACAGCTTGCTGCCGACGATGGTGATGGTGTTTGCGCCACTGTCGTAGGTGTAGTCGCTCGGGAACAAGCCACGCGTCACGCCCGCGATGACGACTTGCAGATGCACGTCGTTGATCGTGGTGCCCGGGCGCAGGTGGTAAGTCAGCGAAGCCGGCACGCTCGGATCGGCGAGGAACTTGTCGCCACCATGCGTCTGAGTGGTGCCGCCGACGATGCGATCCACCGCGGTAAGGAAGGAATCGAAGTAAGCCGTGTCGCCGGTGTTGTTGGCACTGTTGTCGATGTTCAGCGTGTCGTAACCGGCGGTGCTTTCGATGGTATCGACCGACCGGGTCACGAGGACCGGCACGACACGCGGCACGGGCAGCAGGACCGGGTTCGGCGTGACCGTCGTGGTCTGGTTGCCCGCGGCGTCGTAGTAGAGGCGCTGGCCGCTGCCATTCACGAGCTGGACCTGATCTTCGATAATGTTCCCGCGTTTATCGAGGATCACGACGAAAGCCGCGAACTTGCCGTTCTGATCGAAGACGATCTGCTGCAGGTTTGCCGCGGCATACTGGCCGAGGGACACCGTCACGCCACTGGTCGAGCTAGTGAGATCCGGCGTCGCACCGGTGAAGAGCGTCGGGCTGAGGAAGCTGATGACCCACGGACTGCCTGCCGTGCCGGCGCCGGTGACGGAGACCCCGCCGAGGTCCGGCACGTTCGAGAGCGCGGCGAGAGCGGCTTGGACCGTGGCGGCGCTGGCGTTGTAGGCGATCGCCGAGGTCGTCTGACCCGCGAAGCTCAGGACAAACGTCCCGCTCGTCTGCGTCGTCGAGACGTTCATCTGGCGCACCGTGTTGGTGTAAACGAGCGGCGCGTTGCGGAGGAGTTCGGTGAAGTCAGGGTTGGCGGTGGCGACGTTGACGACGCTCTCCCGGATGTGGGCGTCGCCGTCGAAGAACACGCGGTTCGCTATGCCGAGCAGTGAGCCGGTCTTGATGGTGACCGAGGCGCTGCCGGTGAGAGACGGCGTGCCCATGACTGCGCTCGAGAAGCTGAGGAAGTTTACGATCCACGGGTCGGCCAGCGTGCCGGAGCCGGTCACGTCGATGGCGCCTTCATCCGGGATATTCGAGAGCGCCTGGAGGGCATTCTTCACATCCTGCGCGGTCGCGTTGGCGTGAATCGACGCCGTGGTCTGGCCGGCGAAGGTGAGCGTGAAGTCGCTGCTGCCGGTGACCCAGACGCTCTGCATGAGGCGGTCGCCGACGTTGACGGTGTCGTTGCCCGCGGCGCCGTAGATCAGCGCGAGGCCGCCGACCTGGCCAAGGTTGATGGTGTCGTTGCCGCCGCCGGCGTCGATGACCACGTTCTGGCCGGGCTGATCGACCGTGGCCGCGTAAGTGCGGACCACGGTAAAGGTGTCGTCGCCATCGGCGAGGCGCAGTTCGAGGGTTTCAAAGCCCTGCGCATCGACGCCATAGAACGGCAGGCCATTCGCGCCGAGGCCGGTCGGCAGGCCGATGCCTTCGATGCTCTGGTATTCGTCGAAGAGCAGCTTGCCAGTTTCGTCGCGGTCCTGCTGGAAGACCGGCGTGCCGTCATTGGCGATGCCGACCTGGACGAGGCGTGGGATATTCGTGCGGATGCGAATCTGGCCGGCGGCGGAGAGACCCTGCTGGTTGTGCACCACGAGGCGGTCGCCATTTGTCTCGAACTGATCGCCACCGACCACCACCAGGCGGCCGCGGATGCGCGATACGTCGTAAATACCCGTGGCCTTAAAGGCGAACGGCGGCGGATCGACGGTGACTTTCTCCGGCTGCACGACCTGCTCGCGCGAGACGAGTTTGCCGACCTGATAGTTGAATTCGAGATCCGGGATGGTGATGACCAGCTTGGCGTCGAAGATGAAGAAGGAACCCAGTTCGAGTCGGGCCTGGAGGAGCGCCGGGTTGTAGGTGAGCACGTTCGCGTTGTTGGCGTCGAACTGCACATAGGGGTTCGCCGCGCGCGCCGCCGTCTTGAGGGCGTTGATGTAGGTAGCGAGGAAGTTGGCGGTGAGGGACTGCACCGTGCTGCCGCTGAAGACCGCGCCAAGCAGGCTCACGCGGATGGTGAGGCCGTGCAGGTTATCGGTGCGCGGGGTGTAAACGACTTCCGGCGGGAGCTGGATGCGGAAGGCCGGCGGCTGGTATTCAAAAGCCGGCGGATCGAACACGAGGGTCGGCGGCTCGCCACCGATGTGGATAGTGTCGTCGCCTGAGCCACCGACGAGGGTGGTTTCGAACAGCGGGCTGGTGGCGAGGACGTAGATATTGTCGTTGCCGCCGCCGCCATCCACTTCGATCGCTTCGATGTTCGTGAAGTTCACGATGCGGCCCGCGCCAGCGATATAGGTATCCGTGACAATGAAGGTGTCGCCAATCGGCGTGCCAACGATGACGATGGTATCGATACCGGCGCCGCCGTTGATCTTCACCGGAGCGTTCTGCAGGTAGTCGTAACGGTTCTCGCCGCCACCGCCGAAGAGCGTGGTGAGGTTGGTGATCTCGTTTTCGTCTTCCGGATTTTCGCGCAGGACGAGGAAGGTCTTGAGCAGGAAGCGATCGTTGCCGTCGCCGCCGTCGAGATAGAGTTTGGCTCGGTTGTGGTTGATCTCGAACCGGTCGTTCTGGTCGCCACCGAGGATGGTGAGCGGGGCGCTGTTGCCGTTGGTGAGGTTGTCCGTATCGACAACCGGCACGCCATCCGGATATTCGAGGGTGCGGTTGCCGGTGTCGGGTTTGAGCGGGACCGTGGCGACCGAGATATCATCGTCGCCGCTGCCCATATCGATGACCGTGTAAACGACCGTGTCGTTCGAGAGGAAGGAGTCGGAGCCGGCGAGGCCGCTCACTCGGACGCGATCAATGCCGCGATAGCTGACGATGTCACTCGTCGCCTTGGTCGGATCACCCACGGTGACGGTGCCTACGCGGAGCGCGCCCACGCCGAAGGCATCGAGCTTGATCTGGTCGGGGCCGTTAGTGCCGTTGACGACCAATTCGTCGCGGCCCGAGGTGCCGCCGCTGTCGTCGATCGTCACGCGGGCGGAGTTCGAGCCGGTGAGATTGATGATGTAGTATTCATTCACGCCGCCTTCGGCGCCGGTCGAATTGCCCCGGTTATCCAGCGTGACGGTGCCGGTGAACGGCGTGACGTTGAACGTCGTAGCGCCGACGCGGATGATGCCGTCCACGTCGTTAACGACCATCACGTTGTTGCCAGTGCCGCCGCTGAGTTCGGCGTGTTCGAAGATACGGGCGTTATTCCCCGGGTTCAGGGTGCTCTCGATGATCGACAGCCCATTCCAGGTATCGCCACCGTCGCGCAGCGGGAAGCTCACCGGGGCGCCGAGCGCAAGATAATCGGGATCTTCCGCGGCCTTGAGGCGATCTTCCTCGGCCTGCTCTTCGATGGTGCTCGCCTTATAGAAGATGCCGCCACCGACCATCTTCGAGCTGTCTGCCGTAATCGGCGGCATGTCGAAGTTGTCGCCGGTGAGCGCGAAAGTGACGGTCCAGTTGCCCGGAGCGCCGCCGACGGTGACGCTGTTGCCCGCGATGGCACGCAACGCATTCTGCACGGTCAGCGCCGGGGCGTTCCAAGCGATCGCGCTGGTGGTCTGGCCGCGATAACTCAGGGTGAAGCTGCCGCCGGTCGCATTGTGCTGGATGACCTGCACCGGGTTCATGATGCGCAGCGTCTTCGTGGCGATGGAGACGCTATCGGCCGGGCCTTCGATCACCGGGATGCCATTGATCGCCGACGAAATGTCGAGGAACGTGACCACCCATGGGCTTTCCGGTGTGCCGTTGCCGGTCACGGTGACGTCATCGATCTCCGGCAGGGCTTCCAAGGCCGCTTCCAAGGTGGCGGCTGTCGCCGAGGCGCTGATGCTGGTGGTCGAGACGTGATTGAAGCTCAGCGTAAACGGTGCGGAACCCGGCGTGACCGAGATGAGTTGCACCTGGTTCGCCTCGTAGTGCGTCTTGCCGGTGATCGTGATACGGCCGTCGCCCACCACCTTGCCGATCACGAGATAATTGCCGAAGAGGCCGATGTCGGCGTCCTGCTGCTCGACGAGGGTATCGTCGCCGCCCGCATCCTTGAAGGTGTCGCGTCCCTGGCCACCCGTCACGCGGTCATTGCCCAGGCCGCTATCGATGATGTCGTTGAACGGCGAACCAACGACCACGTCGTTATCCGAGCCAGCCACAAGGTTCAGAATGGCGAGATCGTCCACGACGCCGCTCGCGTCAATTCGGTCATCGCCCTGGAGAGAATCGATCGTCACCGAGTCGCCCTCGCCGCGGACGCTGTTCACGACGTCCACGGTGTAAGCGGCCTGACGGACAACGCTCAGGACGGTGGCGGTGTCATCCGTCGAAACACCAAACGTGTCGTTGATCGAAGTGCTGCCATCGTCGCCGCGAATGGTCAGACTGTCGGTCTTCCGATCGTCCGAGAACACATACACCGGCTCGGTGATGGTCAGGTCGTCATTCGTGTTATTCGGCGTGCCATTGTCGTTCAGCGTCCGCGTGCGAGTCCCCTGCTGAGTCGCCTGTTTCCCAAAGTCCACCATCACTCGCGAAACGCCCGCGCCGATCAGGCTGTTGACGGTGATGGAATCCGCACCCAGGCCAGCGTCGATCTTCAGGTTCTCGACGCTGTTGCTCTTGATGATCGAAGGCGGACCGGTGGCCGGAGACGTGGTGATACTGAACTGGCCGGCCGCGCTGCGATCGACGGTGATCTTGTCGTTGCTGGCGCTGGCAGTGAACTCGAGCGTGTCGTTATCGGTCGAACCGGCGCCAAAGATCTCGGTGCCGCCACCATTGATATTCACACGGAAGGTGTCGTCGCCCGCGCCGCCGGTTAGCTTGTCGGCGCCGCCATTGCCGATGATGAGGTCGTCGCCGTCGCCGCCGTCGATTTCGTCGGCATTGATGCCGCCGGTGATCTGGTCTTTGCCCACGCCGCCGAAAGCAACCAGTTTGCCGTCGCCGGTCTGGAAGATGTAGTCGTCGCCATTGCCGCCGTAGATGGTCACCAGCGGAGCCTGGCCGACGTTCTGGATCACATCGTTGCCGTCGCCGGCATCGATGGTCACGTTGCCGCTGCTCTGACTGAGGATGACGTCATTGCCGCCATAAGTGCGGAGGGTCACCGGCGAGAGCACGCCGGGCCCGATGACGAAATCGTCGTCACCCGCCTGCGTTCCCTGCCCCGCGTCGCCCACGATTTCGGAGACGTGCTGGAAGACGTTGCTGCGGCCCATGCTGGTGATGCGGATGGTTTCGTCGCCCGCGACGCCGCCGAGGTGTTCGATGGTGTAGCTCTCCGCCTTGCCGTTTTCGCCAATGCCTCGGTTGTAATTCCGCGAGCCGGTGTTGAGAACCAGCTTGCCGCCATTCCAGTTACGCGTGCCGCTTTCGTCGCCCGCGAGATAAACCGGCTTCGGCAACTGGAGGTAACCGATGGTGAAGTCGTGCGAGAAGGTGATGCTGAAGAAGAAGAAGTCGATCGTGACCGAGAGGCTCAGCGTAATCGGCACGGTGCCGTTGCCCTCGACATGGAAGCGGGCGCCGAGGCTGACGCCGAGCGGGAAGCCGAAGATGTAGGCCCGCACATAGCCGGTCAGCTCGAGGTTGAAGATATAGTAGTCGTTTCCGATGTTATCCTTTGTGACGACGGAGGTGATGTTGAAATGGACGCCGCCTTCGATGCCGAAGAAGTCATTCCCGATCTTCAGGTGACCATCGACGGTGACGCTGAAGTTGCCGTTCGAATCGAGCCAGCCGTTCACATGCAGGCCGGCAAAGCCAAACAGATCCACTCCCGCGTCGAAGTCGAAGCGCCAGTTATCGAACGAGGTGACCCGGATAGTGAAGCTTGCGTCGAACTTGAGGACCTTGAGGATTTCGACATGGCCGCTCAGCGCGAGGAAGAAGCCAGGCTGGACGTTGTCGCGGAGCGCACCCGTGGTATTGAGTTGCAGGCGGCCAGAGGCGGAGATTTCGAAGACGGCCACGTTGGCGTTCACGCTCACGCCCACGTCGAGCACGATGCCACTGCTATACACCGCAGCCAGGCCATGGGCCTCGAAGCTCAGGCCGCCGAGGTAGAAGGACACATCGAACTGAATCCGGAGGCCATCGGCGCCAATGAAGATGGAAATCGAACCATCGCCCCGGGCAAAGCCGAGGAACTCGACCGAGCCGCTGATGCTGATGAGCAGGCCTGGTTGGATGGTGAGGCCGGCCAGCGTCACGGCTTCGCTCGTGGTATTGATCTGGAACGTGGCCCCGACGGAGAACTTGAGGCCGACGCCGCCACCAAAGTCGGCACCGAGCGAGAGACTGAGAGCCGCGACGAGGCCCTTGCTGTCGATCCGGAATCCACCCCGGACATCCACCTGGCCTAACGGTCCAATCTGCGCGGTCGCGATCGCCGTAACCTGTAGTTCGCTGGCGTTGACGATGAATTCGAATTCGCCGTCCAGCGTGATGGTGTTGGCGATGTTCAACGAACCGCGCAGACGCAGCTTGAAGCCCGGCCCGGCGTCGAGAGTCACCGTGCCCGGCACGAGATGGTTGGCTTCGTCACGCACGAACCGGCCCGTGCCCGGATCGATCATGAAGGTTTCCACCGTGCGTTCCGTGCCGAACGTATTCAGTTCGAGCAGGAACTCTCCATCGAAGCGGACCCCAGGAATGCCGTTGGCCACCAGAATGATGTAGATGCGGCCCACGATGCCGTTTTCGGAACCCAGATAAACGTTCAGGTTCACCGTCGCGGACACCGCGCCAAGCACCGGGATGCTACCGCCGAGCGCGCCCGTGACCTTGAGGACCGCCTGGCCTTGCGGATCGACTGCGGCGGAAATCTGGATGAAGCCGTTCAGCGAGATGACGCCACCGATAGTGAGCTGCGCCTCGATTGTGACGACGAAGTAGATGGCCGGGTTGGCGCCCGCCTGCGGCTGGCCGTCGAGGCCCGGCGGCGACGCGAACACATTGATGGTCGTCGGATCGCCCGGCGAAAGCAGCGGCAGGAAGGAATCCGGGAGCGTGAAGCTCTGGTCGGCCAGCGTGGTATTGAACATCAGCGACACCGAACCGCTGACGGAGAAGATATCGCCGATATTCGGCAGGCCGATGCCGGCGCTGCTGCTGACCTTGAAGTAGCCAGCGACACCCGGAATTTCACCCGGACGGGTCGGCACCCCGATCACTTCGAGCAGACCGGTAACCTTGCTGTAGGTGATCTGGCTGTCACCAATGCCGAACGACAGCTCGGCGTCCACGAAGATCTCGAACCGTTCGTTCGTGATCCGCATGTAGAACAGACCACGCAGGCGGAAGAGATCGGTGTCGCTGCCCGGCGGGCGAATGACGGCGGAGCCGAACAGCTCGAGCGAGAACGAATTGGCCGGCAGCACGTAGGTGCGCTCAAGCGGGCCACCGTTCGGCCCGATGCCCGGCAGGCTGATCTTCTCGGTCTTCGCCTGGCCGGTGGTATTGATCTGCAGGGTGCCGCCGACGTCGAGGTAGATGCCGAACTGCTCCAGCTTGGAGAAGTTACTCTGGAGCGTGGCGACGCCCCACAACTGCGGCGCCGGCCCAGTCGTGCCGCTCAGGTCGAGCACGAAGCGACCTGCGGTGGCCCCGACCGTGCCGAGCTTGATGATCGAAAGCGAGCCGCTGAAGTCGAGCATCAGCACCTTGCGAGCGGTGTCGATCTCGATGGTCGCCTGCGCCTTGGCTTCGAGCAGCGGTTCGCTCAGGCCCGGCAGCGTAAGGGTGATGGCGCCCTTGATTTCGATGTAGAACGATTGCGCCTGCGTGATGATGCGGACCTGCTCGGACGAAGTCGCGCCCTTTACCCCACCGGAATCCTGCCATGAGCCGTCGGTGAAGGTGACCGTGAGAGTGCCGGTGTTAAAGGTGCCGGCGAACGAGTAGCGCCAGGTGTTGGTCCCCGCGAGCGAACCCGGCTGAGTCGGCGTGCCATTGACGGTCACGTTCTCGCCATTCGCGCCGGTCAGGGTGAATTCAGGCGCGCTGTCGGTGATGGACGAAGCATCAAGGGTGTTCGTGCCGGTCGGCGTGAACGTGATGTCGATATATTTCTGGTTATTGAGCGACTCGCGATCGGCGGTCTGGCCGACGACCGGATTCGACAGCGTGGCATGGCCGACCTGCACCATGAAGCTCTCGGTCTCCGCGAGGTTACTGATGCCGTCGAGATCGCGGAACGTATTCGCCACGAAATCAACCGTGTAAGTCCCTTCCGCGAGGTTTGAACTGAAGCGATAACGCCACGTATTAGTCCCCTGCCCGTCGTTCATCACCCGCTCTGGCGTGCCGGTGAACGGCACCACATTGCCGGCGCTATCCTTGAGCACAACTTCATCGCCGTTGATGCTGTTCGCATCCAGCGTGCTGCCACTCGGGGCGCGGAAGGTGATCTCGATGTAGTGCCCGGTGGTCGGGTTGTTGATGATGTCGCGCCCGATGCCACCGCCGGCCACCGGCATGGTCAGATCCGCCGTGCTCCCCGTCACCGTGAAGATTTGGAGCGTGTCGAGGTTGCCGTAAGTCCCGTCGGTAAAGCCGACTTCGCCACTGAAGGCGCCGAAGTGCGCCGTGACCTCGCCGACGGTGAAGTCGTTGGTGAGGAAGTAGCGATAGGTGTTCGACGTGGCACTGCCGATCTTCACCGGTGCGCCGTCCACGGTGACACCGTTGGTCGTAGCGCCGAGGCCTTCGAGCGTGAACTCATTGCCGCTATCGAGGATGCTGCTGGCGTCGATGCTCTTCCCATCGGTCGGACTGAAGGAGACGTCGAGGTAGCTGCGATTCGCCGGCGAGATGCTCTCCGAGCCGCGCGAGGTGGCGGGCGAACCAGCGACGTTCCAACTGCCGGTGTTGAAAGTGAGCGAAACCGGCGAAGTCGAGCGGCCGGTGAGCCAGTAACGATACACCCGGTCGCCGCCCACCGTGCCGACGTAAACCGGCGCCTGGGCGGTATCGAGGATCACGCCGCCGCCGGAGATGCTGAACTCCGCGTCCGCGTCGGTGATGCTGGCATCATCCCCGGCCACCGCACCCGGGAAAGCCACGTCAATGTAGTTGCGGCGGTTGATCTGGTTGAGATCGATGAAGCCACCGACGCCCGGGTTGATGATGGTCGCCGTGGCGCCTTCAACCACGAAGACGAGCGGGGTGGCAAGGTTGCCGTTGCCGGGCGTGGTGGTGCCGTTGGCGTCGGTGACGTCGGCGTTCTTGAAGCCGTCGCCGCTCGAACTATAGGAGCTGACGTTCACCGTCACTTCGCCGGTGGTGAACCCGGTGAAGGTCGAGTCGAGGAAATAACGGAAGCGGGAAACGCCCTGGCGCTGAATTTCGGCAATGACCTCGTCCACCGTCGAGCCGGTGATCGGCGTAACCGAAACCGAGCCGTCGGCATTGACCGTCGTGGCGAGCGGCACCGGCACTCCGTAGGTGCCGTAGGTCGCGTTGCCCATCGACACGGTGATTTCGCTGCCGGTGTCGAGGATCGAGGCGTAGTCGAGTTTCTGGCCTGGCGCTGCCTGGAAGACGACATCCACGTAAGGCGCATTCGCAGTGAAGGTCTTCGCGGGGGCGGAGCCACTGGCCACCGCCGTCATCGAGTCGGTGAGGCGGCCATTGATCTTGCCGATATCGATGCGGCCGCCGCTCGGGTCGATGAGCATCACGGTCGGGTTCACCGCCGGGGCAATGCTGGTGCCCGTGCTGGCCATCGGCTCGACCACCAGCGCGGCACCACCGGCCTGGCGGAAGCCCATCTTCAGTTTGCCCTGGATGGTGAGCAGGCGGAACTGATCCGGGATATCAGCGAGGAAGAGAACCGTGACGCTGCCGGTCGCCACCTTCGACAGGTCGGCATAGAGTTTGGCGCTGAGGCTGATCTGGTCGGCGGCGAAGTTGAGCTGGCCACCGATGAGGAACTTGCCATCCGTGCTGAACTTGATCGTGACACGGCCGTTGAAGACCTGTTCCGAGGTGTAGATGGTGAAGATCTTCGCGCTGCCGGTGATGGTCATCGGCGCGGTGAACGCGGCCGCGAAGCCATTCTTGATCGTGCCGGACTTGATCGCGTTGTATTGGCGGACGACCTGATTCTTCACGTCGTCGAGCCACTGGTCGGCCGGGAGGTTCGGCACGGCGCTGAAGGCCGGGTTGCGCAGTTCAAGCGGATCTTCGATTGACGGGAGCGACTTGAAGAACTCGACGCCGGCCACGAAGTCGTTGATGGCGAGGCCGGTGTTCGGCTCGAGCACGATGCCGCCGGGCACGGACACATTGATGAGCACTCCGAGCGGGCCGAGTTCGGACAGCGCGAGACGAATGGTGAGGCCACCGATACCCGGGAACTTGAAGCCGCCCTCCAGACCGAGGAAGAAGACGCGATCCGCCACGGGCGTCACCGTGTCGGTGTTGGCGATCATCTGCCCGGAACTGCTCATCTTCAGGATGCCGCCGATGAGCTGGGCGCTGATTTCGCCGCCGAACATCTGACCGCTGACCCCCACGCCGAGGCTGGCGATATCGGTGATCGGGAATTCGCCGCGCAGCAGCTTGGCGACGTCGATCTTCACGCCATCGATCGTGCCGCTGAAAGTGAGGCCCTTCAGGCCGTGCAGGCCGGTAACGCTGGCGGAGAGTGTCAGGACGAACTGATCCGGATGTTGCTCGATGCCATTCGGCCAGGAGATGCCGAGTTCGGTGATCTTGATCGGCAGCCACTTCGGCCACATGAAGGTATCGCCCGTCGCCGAGCCGATGCTGAGCACCACGCCGAAGCCGAGCAGCGGCTTGAAGGAACCGTCGCCAAGGATGGCGAAATTCCGCGCTTCACCGCCGATCACGACACTGCCGATCTTCACCTCGGCGCCCACCGCACCGACGTGCAGCATTTCCTGGGTGCCCGTCGCGCCGGTGTCGAGGCGGATGTTATTGGCGATCAGCGTGAGAACGCCGCCGATTTCCACCCGCAGCGTGTCGAGATCGAACTTGAACGAATCGATCTTGCCATCCTTGAACTGGAGCGTCGCCCGCAGAGCTTCGGTGTCGGGCGCGTTCGGCAGATCCTTGCCCGGCTCGGCCGCGAGGCTGTCCGTGATGCTCGCCGTGAAGACGCCGCCGTTCGGGAAGAGTTTCGCGCCGCCGGACGCGATGAAGATGGAACCATTGAAGACCAGCGGATTTTCCGCGTCGAAATTGACCGAGAGATTCGTGACGCCGACGCGGATATCGTCGAACTCGAGGATGCTGCCGAACCGGATCTTGCCCGTTGCCGGCAGGGTGCCGGAAACCGGTTGAGCAGGCGTGGTCATCGTGCCCGTCGTCGGCGGCACACCGCCGTATTGCAGGATGGCCTGGCCAATCGTGAAGCCATTCTGCCGGACCACGAGACCCGGAATGATGGTGGGCGGACCGGTCGTGGTGGTCTTGCCAAGCGGGGTCGGGTCGGACGCCATCTGGTCGCTGGTAGCGCTGATGTTCTGCTGCGTGGCCGTGTTGAATGGACGGAGCTTGCCGGTGATGTTCAGCGGAATGATCGTGATGTCCGCCTGGTAGATGCGCAGGATTTCCTGGGTGCGCGGCCCGGCCGGATCGTAGGCGATGCGAATCCCCTGCGCCGTGATGGTGAGGACATTCGGGACGGTGACGTTCAGCGAGGAAACCGCGAAGCTAAACTTGCCGGGCACGTTGATATCGAACTTGCCGCTGAGCAGGCCGAAGACATCGACCGCGACATCGAACGACCCGTGGACGCCGAGGAGGTCAGCCGTAATCCCGCTGCTGCTCTGCTGAGTCGAAGTCGTGGCCGTGGCGGCGCCTGCCGTCGTGGGAGCCGAGCCGCCGAAGGCCAGCGAAGCGCGATCCACCCCGATGCCGACGGTGATGACGAGTTTGCCGTCCTTGAATCCGAGCTTGTCGATGCCGATGGCCGGGCCTTGCAGCGTGAGCGGGCCGAGGTTGATCGGAGCGCCTTCCACCGGGCCGGTCTGCGGCGTGGCGTCGATAGTGAAGCGCTCGGTCTTGGGCGCATTCGTCGCACCGCTCAGCGTGGCAAAGCCCTGGAACGGAGCCGCGATCGTGGGCGCGACAAACTCCACGAAGACTTCGGCGGGATCGCCGGTGGTGCTGCCGCGGAAGAGGCCGACGGCGTCGCCCGGGGTCGAGTCCTTGAGGTAATAACGATAGGTCGTGCCGGAGATGAGCAGCGGAGTGCCGACGATCTCAGGGAAGCCGTTCGCATTGACCTTCACCTGCGCCACGCCCGAACCGGAGAGCTTGAATTCATCGCCGTTGATGGTGTTTGGATCGATCGCGCTTCCATCCTGTGAGATAAAGGTGACATCGATCCACTGGCGGCCATTGAGCGACTGGAGCTGGGCCGAGCCGACCGGATTGACGAGCTGCGCGGTCGCGCCCGCCACGGTGCCCGGGCTCGTGGTGCCCGCGGAGTCACGGAAGGCGAACGGCAGATAGACGACTTCGATATTGCCCGTGGTCGGCAGGGTGCCGGTGTAGCTCCAGCGATAGAGATTTGGGTTATTCGTCGGATCGACCTGTGTCGCAGCGCCACTCACGGTCACGCCGGAGATCGCCTGGCCATTGACCTTCAGGACGAACTCCGCCGCCGCGTCGGTGACGGAACTCGGGACGATGGCCGTGCCGAACTGGAACAGCTTGAGAGTGATGGTCTTCGCCCCGGTATCGATCGCCGAAGCCTTGAGGAACTTCGAGGTGGCGATGAACGTCTCGGTGCGAGCCAGCGAACCCACATTGTTTACATCGGTGAAGCCGTTGACCTTGTAAGCGAGCGTGACGCTGCCGGCGTTGAGGGTGCCGGTGTAGGGATAACGCCACTTGTTGGTGCCCACGAACTCGGTCGGCTGGGTCGGCGTGCCGAGGGTGATGCCCGAGGCGCCGCCATCCACCGTGACGGTGAATTCGTCGCCATTGACCGTGCTCGTCTTGATGGCCGCGCCGGTCGGCGATTGTAGCTCGACGTCGATGTAGTGCTTGGTGGCCGAGTTGAGATCATCCACATCGACGAACTTCGTGCCCGCGGTGAAGGACTGCGTTTCGCCCTGGTTCGTGATGTTCTGCCGGTCGCGCCAGGACTGGGCGAGGAACTCGATCGTGACCACGCCTTCCGGAACGTCGCCGGTGAAGCTGTAACGCCACACGTTGGTCGTGCCGAGACGGGTCGGCTTGCCGTTGATGACGACGTTCGACGGAGCGATGCCGTTGACGCGCAGGACGAACTCGGCGGTGGTGTCTTCGATCGAATCGACGTTCAGGCCGGCGCGATTCGGGTCGTTGAAGACCACGTCGATGTAGTGGCGGCGGTTCAGTGTGGCGCGGTCGAGGAGCGAGCCGGCCACCGGGTCGTAGAGATCGGCTGTCGGCGGCAGCACGGCCACCGGCACACCCGGGATGGTGAGCGTCTGGCCGTAGATGGTGACGCCACTGACGTTCAGCGTCTGGAGCTGGAAGCCTTCGATGCCACCGATCGAGAAGATCGCCGTGCCGTTGATGGCAAAGGCTTCCTCACCCGAAACCCGGATCTTGATCGAGGCCGGGAAGTCGTCGGCCGTGTTGCCCGGGGTGCCGTTATCGCTGCCGGTCAGGATCACCTGCACCGAACCGTTTGGTTTCTTGGTGAAGGACACCTTGCCACGCAGTTCGAACATGCCACCGACGGAAATCTTGAAGTCATCCGCGGTGAAGCGCGCCACGTTGTCGGTGCCCGGGAAGTTGAGCCCGATCATCTCGTCGCCCACCTGCATCGGCGCCAGGGTGACGGCCTGACCGGTGTTATTGAATTCGAGCGTGGCCGTAGCGGTGACGATCAGACCGTCGAGACCCACGAGCTGCACCGTGCCCTTGGCATAAGCGGCGTAGGTTGTGATGCTGCCGCTGGTGTAGCGCTTCACGACAAACTTCGCGTTGGTCAGCAGCACCCCAGCGGCGTCCGGATTCACCGTGCCGTCTTCGAGCGTATAAGGTCCGGCGCCGAGGAAGATGGTGATGCCGGTCGCGGCGATGACGTCGCCAGTGAACCGGATCGTGCCCTCGATGCTGACGAAATCGCCGAGCTGGAGCGAGAGATCGGCTTCGACGATTGGTTCGAGGAAGATCTTGGTCCCCTGCTTCACTTCGGTCGGGGTGAACTTCACCGTCACCACGCGACCGTTCACGTCGATTACTTCATCGACTGGCTGCTGAGAAGTATTGATGCGGAGGCCGGCAGTGACGCCGACATTGAAGCTTGAGCCGAGGCTCACATCGACCTGACCGGTGAACACACCCGCGACGCCACCAGTCGGGCCCGGCAGGATGACCAGCGCGCCGCCCGCATTCTTCAGCTTGGCGAGCCCCTGCGAGTCGGGGTTGGTGCCGAGGTCGATGCTGAGGTTCTGGAGCGCGATGCGGGTGATCTTCGTGCCGTCGGCCCGGCGTTTCTGATCGAAGAAGAAGTCGCCCCTGATGGTCACGTCGCCGAGGGTTACCGACGCATCGTAGAGCGTCACGCGGACATACGGACCGGCGGGCAGGTTGATGCGAGTCGTAACTCCGTTGAGCGTGAAGCTCTGATCGACCGGGGTCATGAGCGTGTTAATGGCGAAGCCCACGGTGCCGATCGGAGCGAAACCTTGCAGATTGAAGGCGGCCTTGACCGAGAACTGCGCCGCGATGCCACCCGGGGTGATGATCATCGCCCCGTTCCCTTCGGTCAGCGAGATGAGCGCCGCACCGCTGTCGTCGGTAATCGCAAGGGACACGTTGGTAGCGACCACGCTGACGATCTGCTGGCCCTGCGGATTGGTGACACGCTCGAAAGCGAAGTTGCCGTTCAAGGTGATGCCCGCGACGGTCACCATCACGTCCTTGGCTTCCACGCGGAGGAACGGACCAGCCGGGAGCGCGAGGGTATTCAGGCCGGCCCCGAGGATGACGTCGGGCTGCGTCGTCTGACCAGTGGCGCTGCCGCTCAGGCCGAGCAGGCCAGCCGCACCGAGCCCGTTCAGGCCCGCGACGGTCAGGCGCTTGCCGGCAGCAGCGGCCGAGGTGTCGGTCAGCTTGATCTGATCGCCCAAGAGCGTCGCTACGACCTTGTTCGTGCCGGTGTTGCCCGTGTTGTTGTTAATCTTGTCGAGGATGCCCTGCACCGTGGTGACCCCGGCGAGGTTCACATTGAAGCTGACGCCATCGCGGCGGGTGATCTTGAGGTGCGCATCATTCGCCTGTGTCGAGGCAAAGCCGGTCACCGTCGGGACGCTCGAAGCGGTCACCGAAATCGAGGTGACCGTCGGATCGATCACGCGGAAGCGGATGTTGTTGCCCGCGAGTTCGGCCCGCACCTTCGAGCCGAGGCCCGCCGTCGCGAGAGCCGCGTTAAAGTCGGTCACGAGGTTTGCCCGGGTCGTGTTGTCGGCGGTCATCGCCGTGGTCACGCTGACCACGCCACTGGTGCCGCCAACATTGAGAGTGACGCTCGCGTTGCTGGAATACTTGCCCGTAGCCGGCGCCTCGATCGTCGAGGTCACGGTCAGTTCGATCGGCAGGCCATCGCCGCCCTTGAGCTGCACCAGCGGGGTGGCAGCCGTCACCGGCGACTGCGCAGGCAGCGGGAGGTTGACCGCGGCTCTCGTCGTATTGATGCGCAGGGTGAACGTGCCGCTGAGGCTGAAGTCCGTGATGTTTTGCACCGCCACATCGGCGCCGAGTTCACCCGCGATGCCGCCGGCGGTGATGATGAACGAGCCGTGGCCGTTCGTGAGGCTCACGAAGTCGGTCGTGCCGTCGCCAAGGCCCAGGTGGACGTTCGAGGCCATGATGCGGACGACCTGATTCGGCGCGGTGCCGACCTTCTCGAACGAGAAGTCACCGCCGAGCGTCTGGCCGCCCACAATCATGTTCACGTTCGTGCCCGTCACCTTCACATAAGGTCCAGCCGGCACCGTGATACTGAACTCATTCAACACGCTGCCGGTAATCGTGCCGGTCGTGTTGCTCTGGACCAAGCCGAGCGCCGCAGCGGTCTTCGAGTTGTTCAGTGCGGTGACCGCGAACTGGCCGGAGCCGGTCGTCGTATCGGTGAGCTTGAAGTGATCGCCGTCGAGCACCGCCATTTCGCTGCCGGCGGCGGCGTTGATCTTCGTGATGATGTCGTTGACGGTGGTCGCGCCGACGAGGTTCACATCAAAGCTGGTGCCATTGCGGCGGGTGATGCGGAGATGCGGCCCGCTCGTTTCGACCGGGATGCCTTGGCCGCCACGCAGGCCGGACAGAACCGAGTCGCTGTTCACCACGCCGACCGTGAAGGTCTGTGTCACGCCGGTCGCGCCGGTGTTCACCTGGACGGAGAAGCTGCCTTCGAAATCAACGCCTGGCACATTCAGGGCGACCGAAGCGCTGAAACTGCCCGCGAGGACGGTCACCGCGCCGGTCTTTTTCACCACCAAGCCGCCGCGCCCCCGCGTCACCACCACAAAGTCCTGCGTGCCGTTGCCGAGGCGGAGACCGACGTTCGCCAGCGCGATGGTCATGACGTTCACCGGCGCCGCCACGGTGCCGATGTTCTGCTTGGCAAAGCTGAAGTCGCCCGTGAGCTGCTGGCCGGCGATGTTGACGGAAATGTTCGCGGCATCGACGCGGAGATACGGACCGGCCGGGAGTTGCAGCACCTCGGTCCTGCCACCCACCACGAAGCGTTCATCGACGGCGGCGGTGGTGTTGTTGAGCGAGAGCGCCAGCGTGCCCTGGAAGAGCGGCGCGTTCGACGGGTCGCCGTCCGCATCGATCGTCACGGTGCCACTCACCTGGCCCGCAATGCCACCGGCAACCGCGGGCTTCGCCGGAGTCGTGGCCGTGGCCACCTGAGCCGGAATGGCCGGACGCACCACAAAGAGCGCGCTGCCATCGGTCAGGGTGAGGAAGTCGGTCGTGCCGTCGCTGAACTTCAGGCTCACGTTCGAGGCGGCGATGCGCAGGATCTTCGCCGTCGGCGTCACCGCCACCTGTTCGAAGCTGAAGCTGCCGTGGATGGTCTGACCGGCGATTTCGAGATCGATACCGGCCGCGCCGCCGAGATCCACCCGCAGGAACGGACCCGCCGGGAGAACCAGCGGGATCGTGCTTGTGCCGCCGGTCGGCAGCACGGTGTTGATCGCCGCCGTGGTGTTGTTGATCGATACCGAAATCGAGCCGCTGAAGCTCGCAATGCCTGGGATGGCGATCGACACATTCGCGCTGAACTTGCCGGCCAGGCCCGCCGGGGTCACGAGGAAGCCACCCGTGCCGCCCGTGATGGTGAGGTAATCGTTGCCGTCGGCACTGATCTTCAGGCTGACGCTGTCGAAACCAAGGCGGACGAGCTTTTTCGCCGGCTGACCACCGGAGGCCGGGAGGGTGATCTGCTCGAAGGCGAAGTTGCCGGTCAGAGTCTGGCCCGCGACGGACAGGCTGACATTGTCGCCGGTGATCTTGAGATACGGACCAGCGACCAGGTCGAACGACTTGGCGGGCGTGGTCACCAGCAGGCCACCGATACGCGCATTGCCGTTGGCGGTGCTCTGGCTGGTGAGCATGAGTTTATCCGCCGTGGTGTAACCGTGCAGGTTGGTGATCGTCGGAGCGGTCGCACCAGCCCCGTTATCCACGAGCTTGATACGGCCATCCGGCGTCAGGCTCGCCACGACCGGCATGCTGGCCGCGGTCGCCGCGGCATTGATGGCGGTGATGATGTCGTTGAGCGAGAGGGCGCCGCCGAGGTTCACCTCGAAGCTGCCCAGGGTGCCACTGCGGGTGACCTTGAGGTGGGTGTCGCTCTGCTGCTCGGCGGTGAAGCCAGCGCCTCCGACGAGGCCTGCGGTGAAGGTGGTCACTGCCGTGTCGATCACGCGGAATTCGATCGCCTGGCCGTCCAAAGCCACGCTGATCTTCGACGCGAGCCCGTTCGTGCTGAGCGCGCTGCTGAGGTTGTTCTGGAGTTGCGTCAGCGTCGTGTTCGAGGCCTGACTGCCCAGCGGAACGAGGGTGGTGACCCCGTTCAGCGTGAAGCTGAAGGTCACCGCCGCGCCGGTGCCCCACTTGCCGTTCGCCGGCAGCGCATCGATCTTCTGCACAAAGGTCGCAGCCAGCGGGGTCGTGGAAATCGTGAAGCCTTCCGTCGTCGAGGCGCTCATCCCGAAGGTCGGGACCGTGTCATCGAGCAGGCGGAAGCGTAGTTTACCATCGGCCAGCTCGGCCACGACCTTGCTGCCCAGCCCCTTGTCGCTCAGCGCCTGATTCCAATCGTCGAGCAGAGCCTGGACCTTGTCGCTCGCGGTGGCGTTACCCGCTTGAGCCGTCGCCAGCACCGTCACCACGACGGGCGAGCCGTTGAGCGTCAGAGTCACGCTGGAAGTGCCGGCGGTATAGCTGCCGCTGGCCGGCATGTTCGTGGTGGCGGTGAGCACGCGCGCACTGAGGCCCAGGCTGAACAGGCCGTTGATGCTCAGGCTGCGCACGCTCGGATCGGTCGCGGTGAAGACCACCGCGCCATTGTCGAGCGAAGCGGTGATGAGCGACCCGAGGCCCGCATCGGCCAGGGCGGCGTTGATATCGATGATCAGGGCGCCCGCCTTGTCGGTCGCGCTCGCATTATCCCCCTGCGCCAGGGCGGTGATCGTCACCTTCTTCACGGTGCCGTTGAGGCGAACGAGCAGGAGCACATCCGGGACAGCGGTGCCGGTCAGCGGATCGAGGAAACGGCCGCTCGCGGGCACCGGGACGAGGCTGGTCAGGCGGATCTGATTGCCCACGCCAGTGCCGTTGTTGAGCAGGGTGAGCACTGTCGCGCCGTCGATGGTCGAGAAGGTGAGCTGTTCGTGCACCTCGCGGCTGCCGGTGTTGATCGTCAGGCCGAAGTCGCCCGAGAACGTCACTCCCGGCACGTTCAGCGTCACGGTGCCACTGAGCTTGCCCGCCATGGAGGCCGGCGCCGCCGGGAGGCTGCCCGCAGCCGGTTGCGGCGGCAGCAGGATGAAGAAGCCGGTGCCTTCGGTGAGCGTGACGATGGCCGTCGTGCCGTCGCCGATGGCCAGATTGACGTGGTCGAGCTTGATCCGGGTTTGCTTGCTCACCGCGCCGGTGGACGGATTCGTCTGTGTGATCTGCTCGAAGGCGAAGTCACCGCTCAGCGTCTGGCCCATCACGCTCAACCGCACGCCGAGGCCCTCGACACGGACATACGGGCCAGCCGGGAGATGAACCTCGATCGTCTGATCACCAGCGGTGAAGGTCTCATTCACCGGCAGCGCCGTGTTATTGATGCTCAGGCCGAAGGTGCCTTGGAAGTCCACCCCCGCCGGGAGATTCTGGAGTTGCACCGTCGCGCTAATCGAACCCGCCAATCCAGACGGGGTCATGAGGAACGCGCCCTGCCCTTCGCTGATCAGCACGATGTCCGCAAGATTCAGGGACACCTGGCTCACCGCCAGTTTCACGCGCTTGGAACCCGTCGCCGTAGTGACCTGCTCGAAGCTGAAGTTACCGCTCAGGTCGATGCCCGCGATGGTGAGCATCGCCGGGGTGTTCGCCACTGCTCCCTTCAGGTCGAGGCGCAGGAACGGACCCTTCGGCAGGTCGAGCTGGTAGGTGTCGGTGCCGATGGTGAAATTTTCATGGATGGCGCCGGTCGTGTTGTTGATCTGCACCACGACGGTCGCGTTATTCAGGCCGATGGCGTTGCCCAGATTCAGCGTCGGGTTGGCCTCGATCTTGCCCGCAAACCCGGCCGGTGTGATCAGGAAGAGCGCCGCCTGGCCGTCCGCTTGATTGATCTCCACAATCGGGCTGTCGGGATCGCCGAGCGCGATGTGCGCTTTCGCGACGGCCACCTTCACGACCCGCTGGCCATTCGGCTTGGTGAGCTGCTCGAAAGAGAAGTCGCCCCCGATCGACTGGCCGGCAATGGTGAGGTTTGCGTCGATCGCCTCGATCTTCACATACGGGCCTTTATCGACCTTGATCGGGATGGTGACGTCGGAGTTCGCCAGCACCGCACCGGTGATCACATCCGGCTGACCGGAGACCAACACGGCAGTCTGAAGGATGCCGAGCTGCGTGGCGACCACCGAACTGTTCAGCGCGGTGATGGTGAGACGGTTGCTGGCGACCTGCGTGGAGTTGTCGGAGAAGATGAGCTGCGAGTTTTCGAGGCGGACGATGTTCCTGCCGACGGCGCCATTGATCTTGGTGACCACGTCGTTCAGGGTCAGCGCGCCCTTGAGGCTCACGTCGTAGCTCACGCCGTTGCGGAGCTTGATGCGGAGGTGGGCCGCATCCGCCGGGCTCAAGGTTTCGACCGTGATCCCCTGCCCGTCGCGCAGCGAAGCCAGCGTGGTGGAGCCATCGAGCTGTTTGGCCACCAGCGTCGTGTTCACGGCGTTCGGGGTGGTATTGATGGTGAGCTGGAATTTGCCCGAGAGCGAGACGTTCGGGATGTTCACATTCACCGTGCCGCCGAGCTTGCCGGCCAGGCCCGCATCGGTCAGGAGCAGGGCGGCGGAGCCGTTGGTGAGCGAGATGTAATCGGTCGTGCCGTCGCCCAGCCGCACCACGACGTTCGTCGCGATCACGCGGATGACGGTGCCGGCCTTTTCAAAGGCGAAGTCACCCGAGATCTTCTGGCCAGCGAGATTCAACTCGATACCAGTGCCCTCGAACCGCAGATACGGACCGATCGGCATATTCAGCGACAGCGTCTGCCCGGCGAGGGTGAACTGCTCGTTCACCGCCACCGTGCTGTTGTTGATCGAAAGTTTCAGCGTGCCGCTGAAGCCGATGAGCGGGATGGCCACCGTGCCACTGAACTGACCCGCCATGCCGGTGGGTTTGATGACGAAGAAGCCGGTGCCGTTATCGAGCGTGACGAGGTCCGAACCACCCGCCGAGATGCCGAGGTGCAGCTTGGTGACCGCGATGCGAACGATCTTGGTCGGCTGCGTGCCGGGGGCCGCTCCGGGCGAAACCGCCTGGGTGTATTGCTCGAAGGCAAAATTACCGCTCAACTCCTGACCCGCGACCTTCAGGACGATGTTCGTGCCTTCGACCTTGAGGTAAGGTCCGGCCGGCAGACTCAAGGCCACGGAGGCCGTCATCGGCAGGCCGACGAGCGTGTCGCTGAGGTGATCCGCCGCATCGAGGCCGGTCGTGCCGGCCAGACCCAGCTTGGCAGCGGCATTCGAGCTGTTACCCGCGGCGACCGAGAGGCGAGTCGTGCTGGTCGCGGTCGTATCGACGAGCTTGATCGTGTTGCCCACCAGCGAAGCAGTAACCACACCGCCACCCGCGGTATTGATCCGTGAAATCACGTCGCTCACTGTGACCGCGCTATCGAGATCGACGCCGATCGTGCTGCCGTCGCGCTTGGTGATGGTGAGTTCGTTCCCCGTCGCGGTCGCGATGCCCAGGCCGCCGGTGATGTTGCCGAGCGCGGCCGCCGTGCTTGCGACCGGCACGATCACGGTCGTGGCCACGGGCGCCGTGCCGTTATTGATGTTCACCGCGAAGGTGCCGAGGAATTCAACCGCGCCGGGGACATTCAGCGAGATATCAGCGCTCAGCGTGCCCGCCAGACCGGTCGGTCCCATGAGGAAGGCGCCGCGACCGTTGTTCACGCTCACGACTTCCGTGCCACCCGCGGTGATGCCGATGTGGACATTCGCCACACCGACCTTGAGTTGCTTCACCGTGCCAACCGTGATCGATTCGAAGCTGAAATCACCCGTCAGCGTCTGGCCGGCGACCTCGAGCGTGAGTGAGCCCTGGAAGCTGGCCGCACCCTTCGGGACCGTCACCGCACCGCTGCCGAACGGCAGCGTCACCGGACCGGTTGAGTTGTTGAACGACACCGTCACCGTGCCGGAGAAGACCACGCCCGGAATGCCCACCACGGAGACCGTGCCATTCGCGTAAAGCGCATACGTGCCATCGACATTCTTGTGGAAGCTGAAGTTGGCGTTGTCGATCAGCAGCCCCTGGGCGCTCGGGTTGGGTTCCTCGCCGTCGATCGTGGCCGGACCCTGGCCGATGAAGATCTTCGCGCCGACCGCCTGCACATCGTTGCCGGAAAGGTTGATCGTCTTGCTCTCGATCGTCACGAAGCCGCCGATGTTGAGCGTCACGTTCGAGGCACTGATTGAAACGGTCGGCGTCGCCGGGAGATTCACCTTCAGCACGTTGCCGCCGAATTCGATCGTTTCGTTCACAGCCGCGCCGGTGGTGTTGATCTTCACCGCCAGATTGCCGCCCGCGCTGACGCCGTTGCCGCCACCCACGCTGATGTCCACTTCACCCGAGACCACCCCGGCGATCCCCGTTCCCTTGAGGATTAGCGCTCCCTGCACATTCTTCACGCCCTGGCCGCCAAAGGTGATCTGCACGTTCGCGAAAGCCATCTTCGTCACCTTGATGCCGCTCACAAACAACTTGGCCCCCTGCCCGTTCGCGCCCGTGAGCAGGTCCAGATCGGCATCGCCGTCCACATTTGCCAGCACCAGTGTGGTGGTGGCGTCCGTGGCGAGGCCGATCAAGGTCGGCGCCACGCTCCCGAAAGGATCGTTCGGGTTGCTGTTGTTGAGGAACACGCGGGTCTGCGCGGCATTCGCGCCGAGGACCACGTCGAGTTTGCCGTCGCCGTTGAGGTCGCCGATGGCCACACTCGTGACCGCCGCGTTCGTTGTGCCGATGGCGACGCCAGCCGTGCTGAACGGTGTGGTGCCGCCGTTGTTCAGGTAAACAAGGCTCTGCTGATTATTCTTCCCGACCACGAGGTCGAGTTTACCGTCGCCGTTGATGTCACCGAGCCCGAGTGCGCGAGTGGCGTTGCTCGGGTTGGTGGAATCGATGGTCTGATTCGTGGCGGGGGTGAAGATTGCACCCGGTGCCGTGTCGAAGATGGCGAGCGAGACGCTGTTCAGCGTCAGCGCAGTCACGCCGCTGTTGTCCTTCGCGCGGATCATCAGCTTGTCGCCGGAGAGCGACGCAGTGAGCGTGGACGGCAGGACCGCCTTGAGGTCATCCACGAAGTCCTGCGCCGTGGCATTGGCGGACTGCGCCGATCCCGCCACCGTGACAGTCCGCTGGGTCGTGCCATTCTCGGTCAACTGGAAGGTGATATCCGCCCCGAAGTTGCCGGTGGCCGGAAGTGCGATCGCCGAAGTGTAGCTTGGCACCGAAACGCCCGTCGCCACGAAGAGCGGCAACGACCAGCCCGAGAACACCGCCGAGCTGACCGCCGAATCGAGCGCGGAGATGCTCAAGCGATTGCCGTTCAGGGTCACGGAGAATTTGCCCGTGAAACCGGCCGCACTGAGGGCATTGGCCACGTCGAGGCGCAGATCGTCGCGGGTCGTATTATCGTTCTGGGCCGTGTTCGTGACCGTCACGGTCACCGGAGCGGCGCCATTGAGCGAGAGCTGGAAGGTGAGATCGGCGCCGAGTTTGCCATTCGCCGGGAGGTCGGCGCTGCCAAGGAATTGCGGTCCGGCGTAGATCGTGTTCGCCACCGGGCCGAACACCGCGAGGTTCTGGCCGGAGATCGTCGCTGAGGTGACGGTCGAATCGATCGCGGAGAGGTTGAGCTTGTAGTCACTCCCTACCTGCTGGGTGACCGCGTTGAACTTCGACGCGAGACCGAGACTGCTGAGAACCGCGTTGAGATCAGCCGCCAGGTCGGCCGGCGTCGCATTGTTGTTTTGTGCGGTGGAAGGAACCGTGATTGTCGTGCCGGTGGCTGAACCGTTGACCTTGAGCGTGAAGGTGAAGTCGCCCGCGAGGCGGCCATCGAGCGGCGCATCGAGCGTGGCGGTGAAGCCGGGGCGGACGGTGAGGTTATCTGGAATCTCGCTGAAGAAGTCCACCGACTGGCTGGCAAAGGTGATCGACGTGATCGTAGGATCAATAGCCGTCAGGCGGATCTTCGTGCCATCGAGTTCGACCTTGATCTGGTTCTTCAACAGCTTGCCACCCGTGCCCGGCTCGGCGGCAATGGCGGTGACGAGATCGGCCACCAGATCGGCGGACGAGGTGTTGTTCGCGAGCGTGACCGCTGCCAGGGTGATCGTGGTTGGCGTGCTGGTGCCATTGAGCTTCAGGCGGAAGCTGTAGGTGCCG
This sequence comes from Chthoniobacteraceae bacterium, assembly GCA_044226525.1. Classification (GTDB taxonomy): domain Bacteria; phylum Verrucomicrobiota; class Verrucomicrobiia; order Chthoniobacterales; family Chthoniobacteraceae; genus VFJQ01. The sequence continues at coordinate 184,822 of JBGAGV010000002.1, forward strand.
TCGAGGCTGTCGATCTGGCCGTCCGCCGGGGCATCGGCGGCGGAGAGGATGCTCGGCCCGATGAACAGCGTGGCATTCGTGGCGCCGAAGACGGGGAGATTCTGACCGGAGATCGCCACCGAGATGAGCGATGAATCGATGACGCTGAGGGCGATCTTCGTGCCGGAAACGGCAGCCTTCAGTTGGGTATCGAGCCCGGCGGTGGCGAAGGCGGCGTTGAGGTCGGTGACCAGACTGTTCACCGACACGTTGTTCGACTGCATCGCCGCACTGACGTTCACCGCGATATCCGAGCCGGTGCCGTTGAGCTTCACATTGAAGGTGAAGTCCGTGGCGAACTTGCCATTGGCCGGCAGCAGGCCGGTGCTGACGAAGCTGAGGCTGACCGGGTCGAACAGCGTGAGCGCCTGACTCTCAATGGCGAAGCTCGTGACGCTCGCGTCGAGAACCTTGAAGGCGAGCTTTCCGGCATCGGCGCCGGACGTCACCAGCTCCGCCGTGAATTTCGTGCCGAGGTTGCCCGGGGCATTGCCGATGGCGTTGATGAAGTCGTTCAGTAGGTCGCTCGCCGCGGTATTGGTAGCCGTATCGCTGCCGGCCACCGTCACCGTGGTGGTGGTGGCTGCCCCATTGATGCGGACGGCAAAGGTGAACGTGCCGCCAAGCTGGCCGTTGGTCGGCGCCACGATGGTGGCGATATATTTGTCGCCGCCGACCAGACTGTCGGCGTTCGTGTTGAAGAGCGAGATCGTCTGCGAGGCGACTTCGATCTTGAAGACGCTCTGGTCGATCACCTGCAAGGCCATGGAGGCGCCGTCGAGCACCGCGCGAACTTTCGTGCCGAGGCCGGCAGCGCTGAGCGCGGCATTGAGATCGTCGATGATCGGCGAGTTATCCGCCTGCGCCGCAGCGGTGAGGGTAATCGTCTTGGCCGCATCGCTGCCGACCTGCACATTGACACTGTAGGTCGTGCCGAAGGAGCCGATCGCCGGGGCGTCGTTTGTCGAGACCACCAGAGCCGAACCGCCTGCGCCGAAGAAGGCCTGCGATTCGCTGGTAAGCGCGATGACGCTGGTCCCGTCCGTCGAGCGCAGTTGAATCTTCGTGCCGTTGACTTCGGCCACCACCTTCGCGCTCAGGCCCGCGGCGGCGAGGGCCGCGTTGAAGTCAGCCACGAGGCTGGCGATCGCCTTGGCGGTGCTGTTGTCGGCCTGCGCGGTGGAAGTGACCGTCACCGGCGTGGTGGACGTGGCGTTGTTGAGGCGCAGCTCGAACCGGTAGGTCGCGCCAATGCCGGCAATCTTGCCATTCAGCGGAGCCGTGGCGAGCGAGCGGATTGCGATGCCATTGTTGATAATGAGCGTGTTGGCCGAACCGTCGTTGCCGATCACCACATCCGGGCGGCCATCGCCGTTCACATCGCCAACCACCACGGCCGTGCTCGCCGGCGTGCCGGTATTCAGCGCGAGACCGGAGACACCCGAGAACGGCGTTGCGGTGCCGTTGTTGAGGTAAGCCATGCTCGGGCGGCCATTGTTCGCCACGACGATGTCGAGCCGGCCGTTGCCGTCAAAGTCGCCCACCGTCACTGAGGTCGTTGCCTTAGTCGCGTCGCCGGTGGCGAGGAGATCCGCCGCAGTGCTGAAGAACGGCGCCACGCCCGTGTTCAGATAGATCTGGTTGCTCTGGTTATTGCGACCCACGAGGAGGTCGATCTTGCCATCACCATTGAAATCGCCCACGGCCAGCGAGGTGGTATTGGAGGTGGTGCCAAAGGTGGTCGCACCGCCGCTGAACGGAGTCGCCGTGCCATTGTTCAGGAAGAACTCGAGAAGCTGGTTGTTCCGGCCCACGATGAGGTCGGGCTTCTTGTCGCCGTTCAGATCGCCGATCACCATGGCGGTGACGGCATCGCTGGTGGTGCCGATGTTGATCGAGCCGTTGAACTCCGACTTCACCGCCTGCTCGAAGAAGAAGTCGCCGCCGATCTTGTCGTTCACGCCATCGACCACCCCGGGGATGGTGAGGCTCGCCCCGATCACCGCCACGCGCAGGAACGGACCGGCCGGCAGGTCGAGCGTCTCGGTGGTCGAGCCGACCGTGAAGGTCTGCTTCACCGGTTGCGACCCGGTATTGATCTGAAGCGAGAGCGAAGTCAGCGTAATGCCGAGCCCGCCCGGGAGGCTGAATACAAAACCAGGGCCCCCGCCCGGGAGCGGATCAATCGAAAGGCTCGCCGCCACGCCAAACTTGTTCACGATGAGCGCGCCGTGGCCGTTGAGGATCTGGACGATCGGCGTTGCCTGACCGGGGATGCCGATGCTGAGGGTGAGGTTCGCCACGGCAATCTTGAGCACCTTCTCATCGTCGGCCGTGCCGGCGATATTGTCCGGACCGCGCGTCACGAGCTGCGAAATCTCGAAGTCGCCGCCAAGTTGCTGGCCAGCGATATTCAACATCGCGCCGGTGGCCTTGATGCTGAAGAACTGGCCCATCGTAGCGATGACGAGCGGCGTGCCGGTGCCGAAGTCTTCGTTCACGGGACCATCCAGGGTCTTCACCAGGATGGCGAAGCTGGCATCGAAAGTGACGCCCGGGATATTCACCGCCACCGTCGCGCTGAGGCGGCCCGCGAGGCCCTTCTTCGCCGTCGGTCCGGTGCCTTCGGTGATGAGGACGAAGTCGCCGCTGCCATTCGAGATGGTCACGAAATCGGTGGTGCCGTCACCGATCGCAAAGCGGACATTCGAGAGCGAGATGCGGACGAGCTTGCGGGTGACCGTTTCAGTGCCGCCTCCCGCCTTCGCCACCACACTGGTCGTGGTGAGTTGCTCGAAGGCAAAGTTGCCGCTGAGCGTGAGGCCGAACAGGCCGAGGTTCAGGTTCGTGCCTTCCACGCGGACATAGGGACCGCTCGGCAGGCTGATGGTCGTATCCGTGCCGCCAACCGTGAAGGTTTCGGTCACGTCGGTCGCGAGCGTGTTGATCTTCAGCCCCAGCGTGCCGCTCAAGGTCACGCCCGGGACGTTCAACGCCACGGTGCCGCTGAGCGTGCCGGCGAGGCCGTTCGGGTTGGTCGTCGGGTTGACCGGGAGACTCGGGTTCTTCGCCCGGATGACGAAGAAGCCGGTGCCGTCGGTGATGCTGAGGAAGGTATTGGTGCCGTCGCCGAGCGAGAGCTTCACGTCGGTGAAGGCGATGCGAACGATCTTGGTCGCGGTCGGGCCGGTGCCGCGGGTCACCTGCTCGAAGGAGAAGTTACCGCTCAGGGATTGGCCCATGACCGACAGCACCACGTTGTCGCCTGCGACGCGCAGGAACGGACCGGCCGGCAGGTCGAGGGCGAGCGAAGTGTTGCCGATATTGATCGTATCTTTCACCGCTGCCGTGGTGTTGTTGATCTGGAGGGTGAAGGTGCCGCTGAGCGAGACATCCGGCACACCGAGGACGACGCTGGCGCTAATGCTGCCCGCGATTCCCGCCGGGGTGAGCACAAAGAAGCCCGTGCCGCCCGTGACGCTGACCACACCACCGCCGAGATCAATCGTGCCATTGGCCACCGCGATCCGCACTACTTTGGTGCCGTCGGCGCGGGTCGATTGTTCGAGGACGAAGTTTGCACTCAGTTCCTGGCCGAGGACGTTCAGCTTGGCCGGAGTCGCGCCGCCGATTTCCACCCGCAGATACGGACCGGCCGGCAGATCGAGCACGACGGTGTTCGTGCCGACGACGAAGGTCTGCTTCACCGCGGCGTTGGTGTTGTTGACGCGCACCTTGATGTCACCCGTGAAGCTCACGCCCGTCACATTGACCGCGAGACTCATGCTGATTTCACCAGCGAGGCCCGCCGGCGTAATGAGGAAGGTCGCCGAGCCGTTGGTGAGGCTCACAATGCCGCCGCCGAGGCTCAGGGAGACGTTGGTCGCCACCACCCGAATGCGCGGGGTGCCCGCGACCGTCTTGCGTTCGAACTCAAAGTTGCCGCTCAGGGTCTGGCCCAGGACATTCATGCTGACATCGGTGCCGGCGACCTTGAGGTATGGACCCGGATCCACCTTCAGCTTCACCGGCGTCACTCCGACGAGGAAGGTTTCATCGATGGCGGTCGTGGTGTTGTTGATGACGACCGAGAAGGTGCCGCCGAGCGAGACCGAGGGAACGTTGAGCTTCACCGTGCCGCTGATCGTGCCTGCGAAACCGGCTGGGGTGACGAGGAAGAAGCCGGTGCCGCCGGTGATTTCGACGATGTTGGTGGTGCCGTCGCCGAGGGCGAGGCTGACATTGGCAATCCCGATGCGGACGCGGCTCTGGGCACCGGCGCCGGCAGTGGTCACCTTCTCGAAGGCAAAGTCGCCGCGGAGGGTGATGCCTTGGACGTCGAGTTCGATCCCGGTGGCTTCGACGCGGAGATACGGACCGGCAGGCAGGTTGATCGAGAGGGTCTGATTGCCGATCTGGAAGCTGTCGCTGATGGCAGCGCTGCCACTGTTGATCGCGAGGGCGAAGTTGCCGCGGAAGCTGAAGCCCATCGCCGGATTGATCGCCACCGTGCCACTCACGCGACCGGCAAAACCGCTCGGCTTGACGATAAAGAGACCTTCGCCCTTGGTGAGGCGGACCACCCAGTCATTCGCTCCTGGACCGCTCTTCAGTTCGAGTTCGACGTTGGTCAGGGCGATCTTGACGATCTTCGCCCCGGTGCCGGCGGAAGTGCTCTGCTCGAAGGCGATGTCGGCCTTCAGCGTCTGGCCGGCGATGGTGAGGTTCAGGCTGAGAGCGGTCGCCTTCACAAACGGACCGGCCGGCACATCGAGCACGATGGTATCGGCGCCGACTGTGAAGGTCGTCTTCACCGGCGCGGTCGTCGTGTTGATCTGAAGCTGGAGCTTATCGACGCCGAGGGTGAGGCCCGGGATATTCGCCGCGACCGTCACTTCGAACGAACCCGCGACACCCGCGGGCGAAAGGAGCAGCGAACCCTGGCCTTCAGTGAGGCTAAGGAAGTTGGTGGAGCCATCGCCGAGCCCCACGCTTACGTTCGTCGCCGCGATCCGGAGCGAACCGAGTGTCGCTCCGCTGGTGACCTGATCGAAGGAGAAGTTTCCATGCAGCGTCTGGCCCGCGATGTTCACATCGACATCGAGCGCTTCGAACTTGGTGACCTTTGCGGTGGTCGGGAAGTCGAGGGTCACGGACTTGCTCGTGTTCGGAATGGTCAGCGTTTCGGCGACGACCTTGCCGGTATTGTTCACCTGCACCGTCGCCGTGCCGCTCAGCGAGAAGCCGCTCAGACCGATCACGCGCACCGTGCCGGTCGCGAAGAAGGCTACGGTGCCGTCCGGATATTTGATCAGGCCAACGCTGGCGTTTTCGAGCAGGAGGCCGGTGGCGTTCGGATTGATCTCACCGTTCTCGAGCTTCGCCGGGCCCTGGCCTAGGAAGACGCCAAGGTTGGTGCCGGCGAAGGTCAGCTTGCCGCCGACGTTCACAAACGAAACGCTGCCTTCGATCGTGACGAAGTCGCCGATCTTCAGCGTGAGGTCCTCAGCGAAGAACGCGAACAGATCGCCTTCGCTCGCGCCGAACTTCACGTTGATGGTGCGGCCGTTGATATCGATCGTTTCATCGACCGCGCCGCCGCTCTTGTTCACCCGGAAGCCGGCGCGACCGCCGAGGCTGGCGCCGCCCGCACTGATGGCGATCTCACCGCTGATGATACCCGCTACACCCGTCGGGGTGATGACGAAGGCGCCCGTGGCATTCTTGATCCCCTGCCCGCCGAAGCTCACTTCGACATTCGCCAGCGCGATGCGCGTGACCTTGGTGCCATTGGCACGGGTGCTCTGGTCGAAGAGGAAGTCGCCGTGCAGCATCACGCCGCCGACCGAAATGTTCGTGTTGAACACCCCGACGCGGATGAACGGACCGGCCGGCAGATCAAGCGTCAGGGTCGTGCCGCCCACCTGGAAGGTCTCCTTCACAGGCACCATCGAGTTGTTCACCTGGATGGAGACATCGCCGCTGATCACGACGCCCGGGATATTGAAGGCGGCGCTGACGCTCAGGCTCCCCGCGATCCCTTGCGGCGTGACGAGGAAGGCGCCCTGACCGTTGGTGAGCGAGACGAAGGTGTTCGTGCCGTCGCCGAGGCTGAGCGAAACGCCGGTGATCGCCACGCGCACGACCTTCGCCCCGGCGAGGGTCATCTGCTGCGAGAAGGCGAAGTTACCGGTCAGCGTCTGGCCCGCGATGGAGAGCGCCACGTTGGTGCCGCTTACGCGCAGATACGGGCCGGCAGGCAGCTTGAGATCCACCGTCTGGCCGCCGACCACGAAGCTTTCGTCAATGCCCGACGCCGTGTTGTTCACTTCCGCGCTGAACGTTCCGGTGAAGCTGACGTTCGGGATATTGAAGCTGACGCTGCCGCTGAACGAACCGGCCATGCCGAGCGGGGTCACCACGAAGTAGGCATTCGCGCCGCTGATGACCACGAGATCGTTCGTGCCGTCGCCCAGCGCAAGGCGGGCATTGGCGATCGCCACGCGGAGTTTCGACTCGCCGCGGGTGTTGAGTGTGCGCTCGACCGCGAAGTCGCCGGTGATCGTCTGGCCGAGAATGTTGACGTTCACCCCGGTGCCCGCGATGCGCACAAACGGGCCGGCCGGCAGGACGAGATTCACATTCTGGCCGGCGACGATCAGCGTTTCATTGACCGCAGTGTTGGTGTTGTTGATCTCGAGACCGAGCGAACCACTGATGCTGACGCCAGGGATGTTCGTGGAAACATCGGCGCTGAACTGGCCCGCGATACCGGCGCTGGTGACGAGCAAGCTGCCTTGACCGTTCGTGAGCGAAACCAAATCGGTCGAGCCGTCGCCGAGCTTCAGGGTAACGTTCGTGGCGGCGATGCGGACGGCGGCACCCACCCCGGCGCGCGTCACTTTCTCGAAGGCGAAGTTGCCGCTCAGGGTCTGGCCAGCCACGGTCAGGGCCGCATTGACCACATCGACCCGGAGATACGGTCCGGCCGGAAGGTCGAGGAGGATAGTCTGGCCGCCGACCTGGAAGCTCTCCTTCACTGCGGTGGTCGTGTTGTTGACCGCGATACCGAAGCTGCCGGTGAAGCTGACGCCCGGGACGTTCAGCGCCACATCGGCGTCGAGGCGGCCGGCGAGGCCCGCCGCATTGATGAGGAAGCTGCCGCGGCCATTGGTTACGCTCACGAAGTCAGTCGTGCCGTCGCCCAGCTTGATGGTGACTCCGCTGACCGCCACGCGGGTAATCTTGCCGCCACCGGTCTGGGTGAGTTGTTCGAGGGCGAAATTGCCACGCAGCACCTGGCCGGCGACACTGAGGTTCACATCCTCAGCCTTCACGCTGAGGAACGGGCCGGCCGGGAGCTTGAGCGCGACGGTGGAGTTGCCGACGGCGAACTGCTTATCGACCGGCAGGGTCGTCGAATTGACCGCGATCGAGAAGGTGCCGCTGAACTGCACGCCCGGCACATTCATCTGGACCTTGGCGTTGCTAAGCTGACCTGCCACACCGGCGGGAGACAGGAGCAGCGCGCCCTGCGCTTCGCTCACGCTCACCAGCGTGTTGCTGCCGTCGCCCAGCGAAAGGCTCACGTTCTGCGCCGCCACGCTGATGACCTGCGCACCGGCCACGACCTGCTTGCTGAAGGCGAAGTCGCCCTTGAGCGTCTGGCCGACGAGGGAGACTTCGAGCTGCGTCGCCTGGAACTCGGTTACCAGATCGGTGGTGTCGAACTTCAGCAGCACGTCACGCTCGGTGTTCGGGATGGTGAGCGTCTGGTTTACCACCTGACCGGAGTTGTTGAACCGGACGAGCACGTTGCCGTTGAGGGTAAACCCTTCGAGGCCGACCACCGCGACCGAGCCGACCGCCGTGAGGGCAAAGGTGCCGTTCGGGAATTTGATGAGACCGATGGACGCGTTATCGACCAGCAGGCCGGTCGCAAGCGGGTTGAGTTCGCCGTTCGAGAGTTTGGACGGCCCCTGGCCGAGGAAGATACGCAGGCCTTCACCGGCGAAGATCAGTTTCCCGCCGACACTGGTGAAGCTGACGTTGCCTTCGATCGTGACGAAGTTCCCGATGTTCAGCGAGAGATCGCCGCCAAAGAACTGGAAGAACGAACTACCGCCGGCGGCCACTTCCGTCTCGCTAAAGCGGACATTGATCGTCTTGCCGCCGATCTGGAGCGTTTCGTTGACGGCGGCCGGCATGCTGTTGATGCGAACGCCGAAGCTGCCGCCCACGCTCACCGGACCGGCGGCGACGCTCGCTTCACCGGTCAGGATGCCCGCCACACCGGTGGACTTCAAGACGAAGGCGCCTTCGCCGTTCTTGATGCCCTGATCACCAATCGTGACGGAGATATTCGCGAGGCCGATGCGGGTCACCTGCGCCGTCCCCGTGCCGGTCTGGTCGAAAAGGAAGTCGCCCGCGAGATTGAAGCCGCCCGAACCGCCGATATTCAGCGTCGCACCGAGGACCGTGACACGGAGGAACGGACCCGCCGGCACCTCCAGCGTGATCGTCTGGCCACCGACTGCGAAAGTCTGCTGCACGGCAGCCGTGCCCGTATTCACCTGCACGCGGACGGTGTTGAAGCTCAGCGTGAGGCCTGCGGCGGCGAGGCCCGGGAACATAGCGGTGACCGAGAAGTCGGCCGCGACACCGTTGCGATCGATCAAGAGCGAACCCTGGCCGTTGCTGATGCGGACGAACGGATTTGCGCTCGGTCCGAGTTCGAGCTTCACGTTGCTCACCGCCACGCGCACCACTTTCTCCCCTGCTCCGTTCGTGATCTGCTCGAAGGCAAAGCTGCCCTGCAGTTCCATGCCGGAGAACCCGAGCTTCACGTTATCGCCGCTCACCCGGACGTAACGGTTCGCCAGATTGGTCGTGTCGATCTTGATACCAAACGTGCCGAGGAAGGTGACGCCCGGGATATCGGTTGTAACGACGACGCTCGGGAAGTCGGCGATAACACCCGTAGGTTTCAGCGTGAGCGAACCAGTCGCGACATCGACCGACACCAGTTCGCGGGTGCCATCGCCAAAGCCGAGGTGCAGATCCTTGACCGTGACCGTGACGACTTGCTGGCCGGCCACCGTGGCCTTCTCGAAAGTAAAGTCGCCGGTCAGCACCTGGCCGGCAATGTTCAGCGCGATGTCCTGACCGGTGACCCGCACGTAGTTGCCCGAATCGAGCGTGAGGTTCAGCGTCTCGCCACCGAGGATGAAGTCCTCATCCACCGCCATCCCCGTCTGATTGATCTCCGCCGTCAGTGTCGCGCTGAGAGAAACACCCGGCAGATTGATGCTCGCCACGCCGCTGATGCGGCCCGCCAGCCCGCCACCCGCACCCACGGTGCCAGGCAGCACGAGGAACAAGCCCTCGCCTTGCGTGACGCTGAGGAAGGTCGTGGTGCCATCGCCGAGCAGGATGGACACGTTCTTCGCCGCCACGCGAACGATCTGGCCGCCGGGCGGTCCACGGGTGACCTGCTCGAAAGCGAAGTCGCCCTTGATGACCTGGCCCGCGACATTGAGCGCCACGTTCAGGCCTTCGACGCGGAAGTAGGGACCAGCCGGGAGTTGCAGGCGAACGGTCTCGCCAGCGAGGACAATGCTTTCGTCTACGGCAGCGTTGGAGTTATTCAGCGAGATGGAGAAGTTGCCGGTGAAGGTCACACCCGGCACGTTGATGTTCACCTTCGCGCTCAGGGTGCCGGCGGCGACGGAGTTGCGCAGGACGAAGTAACCCTTCGCCTCAGTCACTGAAACTTCACTGCCGATGTTCAGCGTGCCGTCGGTAACCACGATGCGAACAAGCACCGTGCCGTCGATGGAAACACCGCGCTCAAAGGCGAAGTTGGCGCTCAGCGTCTGGCCCGCCACGGTCAGCGTGGCCGGATGGGTGTCGTCGATCTTGCTGACTTCCACGCGCAGATACGGACCTGCCGGGAGCGTCAGGACGACGTTTTCGGTCACGCCTGGCGCCGTGGTAATCGGCACGGTTTCATTCACCGCAAAGATCGAGTTGTTCACCTTCACGCTCACCCGGCCCGAGAAGAGCAGGCCGCCGGCGACGTTGAGTTGGAGCGTGGTGGAGATCTCACCCGCAACGCCGAAGAGGGAGAAGACGAACGCCCCCTTCAGGCCGGTCGCCTGCACCATGCCATCGCCGAGATTGATCACGCCATTGAGGATCGCGAGGCGGGTGATGCGTTCGCCGGTGGACTTGACGAGTTGCTCAATAGCAAAGTCACCGCTGATCGCCTGACCGGCCACCACGATGTTCACCCCCGTGCCTTCGATCCGCATGAACGGCCCGCCCTGCACGTCGAGGTTGATGGTGCGGTCGCCAATCTTGAAGACCTCATGCACAGCGGTGAGAGTGCTGTTGATCGCGATACGGAAGCTGCCGCTGAATTCGACGCTCGGGACGGTGATCTTCACCGTGCCGCCCACAGACCCGGCCAGGCCGGTCGGGGTCGAAAGGAAGGCGCCTTCGCCATTCGTCAGGCTCACGAATTCGTTCGTGCCATCGCCCAGCGAAAGATGCGCATTCGTCACCACCACCCGGACGATCGGCACCGGCACCGTGCCGGTGGTGAGCGTGCGCTCGAACGCGAAGTCGCCGCCCAGCGTCTGACCCGCCACGCGCAAGCTCACGCCCAGGCCTTCAATGCGGAAGAACGGACCGCTCGGCAGCACCAGCGAGATGGTCTTCCCGTTGACGGTGATGGATTCGTTCACCGCGGCTAGTGTGCTGTTGATCGCGAGCGTGAAGGTGCCCGTGAACTCGACGTCCGGAATATTCACCGACACCGTGCCGCCCACGCGGCCTGCCAGACCCGCGCTGCTCACCACAAAGAAACCTTCGCCATTGGCCAGCGTCACGACATCCGGACCGCTCGCGTCGGCCTTGATATGGACCTGCACGTCCGTCGCCGCGACCTTCAAGAGCACCGTGCCGTCGCTCTTGGTGAAGCGTTCGAGGGCGAAGTCGGCCTGTAAGGTCTGGCCCGCGACGGTCAGGGTGATGTTATCACCCGCGAGGCGCAGATATGGACCTGCCGGCAGCGTCACGGCCCCCGCGACCGGCACCGTATCGCTGATCGCGGTCATCGTGGTGTTGATCTCCACCGAGAGGCCGGCAGAGAAGGTGAAGCCAAGCGCCGGGTTGACCGTCACCTGACCGGAGAATCGGCCCGCCAGACCCGTGGGCTTGATAATGAAGCCACCGTTGCCATTGGTGACGCTGAGGAATTCCGTCGTGCCGTCGCCAATGCTGAGGCTCGCTTCGCTGATGCCGACTCGCGTGACGCGCACGCCACCCTCGACCGTCTGGGAGAAGCCAAACTTGCCGGTGAGCGACTGACCGGCGACCGCCAGCGTAAGCTGACCTTCGAACAACGCCGTCGGCGCCGCAATTGTGCCGCCGGTGATGGTGATGGTGTCGTTGGTGCCGTCAGCTTTCGGGAAGGTCACCGTCTTGTCCGCACCCGCATTGTTGAACGTCACTGCCGCCATGCCCGTGAAGGTGAATCCGGAGAAGCCCAGCACTTCGATCGTGCCTTCGGCATAGACCGCGTAGGTGTAAGAGCCCGCCGCTCCGAACCGTAGCACACCGACGCGAGCATTGGAGAGGAGAACACCCTGGGCGGACGGATTCGGCGTGTTCGCGTCGAACTTTACCGGCCCCTGGCCCATGAACACATTCACGCCGGACGCGATGAGCGTATCCACCCCCGCTACTTGCGTGAAGGAGATGCTCTCTCCCGTGATTTCGACGAAGTCACCGATCTTGATGGTGAGGCCCGAGACCGACACGCTGAAAAGGCTGTCGCCGGTCGGGAACTGGATCGCGAACGTGCGACCGTTGAGTTCGATCGTCTCGTCCACCGGCACGCCGGTCTTGTTCACCCGCAGGCCGATACTGCCGCCGACTTCGAGACCGCCCGCTGCCACCGCTACATCGCCCGAGATGAAGCCGGCGAATCCGGTCGGCAGGATCACGAAAGCGCCCGCGCCGTTCTTGATCGACTGACCGGCTACGGTCACCTGCACGTTGTTCACCGCAAGGCGGGTCACCTTGCTGTTGTCGGCGCGGGTCGTCTGGTCGAAGAAGAAATCGCCCGTCAGCACGGCGGCTTCATCGCCGATGGTCACGTTCGCACCGATCACCGCCACGCGGATGAACGGCCCCGCCGGCACCTTCAATACCACCGGGCTGCCGCCGACATCGTAGGTTTCATCGACGGGTATGGTCGACGTATTGATCTGGATGCTAACCGCGCCACCGGTGACGGTGAAGATCCCCGGCGCCCCCAAGGTCGCGCTGACGGTGAACGAAGCCGCTACCCCGGTCGGAGTCACCAGCAACGCACCGGTGCCGTTGGTCACGTTCACATAGGTCGTCGCGCCGTCCTTGATCTGGAACGAGAGATTGTTGATCGCCACGCTCACCTGCGTCTGCACCACGCTCGCCACCGTGGCGGTGGTTTTGGTGATGGTGAATTCGGCGCTGAGCGTGAGGCCGAGAACCGTCAACGTCGCGGGCTGGCCGGCGAGCGTCGCGACCTGCACGTAATTCCCCGCGGGCAGATTTAGCGTGGTCGAGACACCCTTCAGCATGAAGGTCTGATTCACCACGGCACCGGTGGTGTTGATCTGGAGACGCAGACCGGCAGAGAAGGTCACGTCCGGGATGTTCACGTTTACCGTGCCGCTCACCTCGCCGCCGAGACCGGCCTGGCGAATCACGAAGGCGCCGCTGCCGTTCGTGACGGTGACGAAGTCGGTTGTGCCGTCGCCGAACGCCATGCTCACATTGTCGAGCTTGATGGCCACGACGCGATTCGGCAACGCGCCGGACTGCTCGAAGCTAAAGTCGCCGCTGATCCGCTGGCCGAGGATGTTCGCACTGATGCCCGTGGCCTCGACACGGACAAACGGCCCGACTGGCAATGTGAGCGTGGTCGGGATGCCGGCGACGTCAAAGGTCTCATTCACCGCCAGGGCGCTGTTGTTGATCGCCACGCTGATCGTCGCAGAGAGATCGACATTCGGAATCGTCACCACGGCGTCACCGCTCACGCGGCCCGCTAATCCGGCGGTTGTCATGATGAAGACACCCTCCACGTTGCTTACCTGGACAAAGGTCTTCGTGCCGTCGCCGAGCGCGAGGCTCACGTCGCGGACGCCAACGCGGACGATCTTATCGGTGCTCCGAGTCACCTGCTCGAAGGCGAAGGTGCCCTTCAGGGTCTGGCCCGCCACGCGGAGGCTGACGTTTTCACCGGTCACCTTGAGATATGGCCCAGCCGGCAGGCTCAGAGTCTGCACCCCGCCACCGACTTCGATGCTCTCATCGACCGCGGTCATCGTGTTGTTGATCTCGACCGTGAACGAGCCGCCGAACGAAACGCCCGGCACATTCAGGGCCACCGTGCCGCCGAAGCGCGCCGCGAGACCCGCCGTGGTGATGACGACGAAGCCGGAGCCGTTCGTCAGATCGACGAGGTGATTGCCGAGGTTCAGCGTGACGCCCGAAAGACCGATCCGCACGACCTGGCCACCGGCGGTGCTCGTGGTCTGCTCGACGACAAAATTGCCGCTCAGCAATTGTCCCATCACCGTAAGGCTCACGCCCGTGCCTTCGACGCGGACGAACGGCCCGGCCGGCAGCGTCAGCGTGGTGGTCGTCGAGCCGACTTTGAAGGTTTCCTTGATCGCCGCCGCCGTCGTGTTGATGCGCAGGTTGAACGTGCCGCCGAAGCTCACGTCCGGCAGGCTGGCCGAAATGGCGACCGTGAGTTCGCCCGCGAATCCGGCGGAGGTGACGAGGAAGTTGCCGCCGCCCGTCGCAGTGAGGATGGCCGGCGGACCGCCGAGACCGATCACCACATTCGACGCGGCGATACGCACGATCTTCTGCGCCCCAATCGTTTGCTGCTCGAAAGAGAAATCACCGTTCAGCGTCTGGCCCGCGACGTTCAGCGCAAGGTTCGTCGCTTCGAACCGAATATAAGGGCCACCGGTCACATTCACGGCCACACTGGAAGTCCCGACCGCGAAAGTCGTGTTCACCGCCGCCGTGCCGGTGTTGAGGAGCAAGTTCACATCGCCGCTGAAGCTCACGTTCGGCACGTTCAGCACGATGGAAGCGCTCAGACTGCCGGCGAGCGCCGAACCATTAATAAGGAAAGCACCGTGGATGTTCGTAATGCTAACGAGACCGTCCGCGAGTTGCACCGAGCCATTCGTCAGAGCGATGCTCACCACCTTGGTCAGCGTCGGGCCCGAGCCGGTCGTGGCCTGCTCGAACGCGAAGTCGCCCGTGATGCTCACGCCTTGGAACACGAGGCGCGCATTCAGTGCTTCCACCCGCGCATACGGGCCAGCCGGCAGCGTCAGCTTCACTGTCTTCGTGCCGATCAGGAAAGTTTCATCGACCGCGACCGCCGTGCTGTTCACCGCGAGCGAGAAGTCGCCGGTGAAGATGCCGCCTGGCGGTGTGATCGTCACGGTGCCGTTCACGCGCCCCGCGAGGCCCGCCGACGTGACGACGAAGGCACCTTCGCCGTTGCGCACCGTGGCAATCGGAGTCGAGCCGGCGGTGATGTCGATCGACACGTTGGTCGCTGCGACTCGAACGACCGGCACGCCGCCAGCAGTCAGGAAGCGCCCAAAGGTGTATTCACCTTGGATCGACTGGCCGGCGATCAACAGCGCCGCCGGGTTGATCCCGTCCGCACCGGTCAGATCAATGCGCAGATACGGACCGGCGGGCACATCCACGCTCACCGTCGTGGCGCCGACCGTGACTGACGAATTGACCGCCGCCGAAGTGGTGTTCAATGCGAGGGTGTAGCGGGCATTGGAAACCGTGACGCCCGGCACGTTGAGCACCACGTTCGCGCTCACCCGCCCGGCCACCCCCGCGGGGGTCAGCAGGAGCGCGCCATTGATGTCGCTCACCACCAGCGCGCCGCCCCCGAGGTCGAGCGTGCCGTGGTTCAGGCCGATCTTGATGCTGTTCGCCGCGCCGCTGGTGACCTTATCGAAGGTAAAGTCACCCTTGAGCGACTGCCCGGCAAAGCTCAGTTCGCCGTTCAGCACTTCGAGCTTCGTGACCTGATTCACGGTCGGGAAACTCATCACGATGCCGGGGTCGTTCGCATCGCCCGGGAAGGTCAGCGTTTCGCCGATGATCTCGCCGGTCGTGTTCACCAGCACCGTGGCCTGGCCTGCAATGGTCACGCCGTCGATGCCGACAAACTGCACCAGCCCCGTAGCGCTCAACGCATAACCAGTCGCCGTGCGGATCAGCCCGACACGCGCATCGCTCACCAGCACGCCCGAAGCGAGCGGGTTCAGTTCACCACTCTCCAGCCGCGCCGGACCCTGGCCCATGAAGACCAGCAGATTGGCACCCGCGAAGGTGCTGCGACCGCCGCTGGTCACGAAGTTCACCGTGCCTTCGATGGTCACGAAGTTGCCGATGTTCAGCGAGAGTTTCTCGGTGAAGAACCCGAAGAACGCGCTGGTCGTGGCGACTTCGCTCGCGCTGAAGACGATCGGGATCACGCGACCGTTCACCAGGAGGCTTTCGTCCACGGCCGTGGTGAAGGTATTGATGCGGAAGCCGGCACGGCCGCTCACACTGGCGCCGCCCACGGCCACCGCGAGATCACCGCTCAGGAGACCCGCGAAGCCCGGCGTCGTGCCGGCCTTCACGAGGAACGCACCTTCGGCGTTGATGATGCCATTGCCGCTCACCGTCAGCGAGGCTTTCGAGATTGCGAACCGGGTAATCTTCGTGCCATCGGGCTGCACGAGCTGATCAAAATAGAAGTCGCCCGTCAGGGCCACGGTGCCGAGGTTCGCGGTCAGGTTCAGCACTGCCACCCGGAGGAACGGACCCGCCGGCAGGTCGAGATCGATGCTGCCCGCGCCGAGAGCGATGCTTTCTTTCACCGCAAAACCGGTCGTGTTCACTTCCACGCTCACGCTCGCGGTGATTGGGTCAAGGCCGGGGATATTGATGCTCACCCCGCTGGCGCTAATGCTGCCGGCCACGCCACCCGCGCTGATCCGGAAGGCCCCGGTCGCGCCGCTGATGTCGATGAACGTCGTGCCCGGCACGCCGATCTTCAACGAGACGCCGCTGAGCGCGATGCGCACGCCGCCCGTGGCGAGATCCACATTGATGTCGAAGAACCCACTGAGCGACTGGCCAAGGATGTCGAGCGAAACGCTCGGCACGACCGGGCGGAAACGGACAAACTGACCGGCCGGAATGTTAAAGGTGACATCCGGCAGACCGGGCACCGAGAGCGTGTCGGTAATGGCGATTCCGATCGTGTTCAGCTCGACTTTGAACGCACCGGTGAAGCTGACGTTCGGGATGTTGATCACGATTGCTCCCTCGAAGCTGCCCGCGATACCCGCGGTGCTGACGAAGAAGTTCGCCGAAGCACCTTCGAGACGGATCAGGTCACCACCGAGCGAAACCGACGCGTTCGACACACTCACCAGCAAATGCGCGTTCGCCTTCACGATGGCGAAGTCACCGCTCAGCACCGCGCCCGGCAGCGCCGCGTTCACATTCGTGCCGGCGATGCGGAGATACGGGCCCTGCGGCAGGCTCAGCTCGACCAGCGCGCCGTTGACGGTGAAGCTCTCGCTGATCGCCGTTGCGGTATCGTTCAGTTCAAGACTCAGTGTGCCGCTCAGCGAGACGCCCGGGATATTCACCGACACGTCGCCGGTCAGACGGCCTGCGAGACCGGTCGCGGCGTTATCGAGCACGAACGCGCCGCTCGCATTGCTTAGCGAAGCGATCGGGGTGGTGCCATCGGTGAGGGTGAAGCCGGCATTCGCCACGACCACTCGCGTCAGCGTCGTGCCAGTGGTGCGAGTGACTTGCTCGAAGGCGAAATCGCCGAAGATCTTCTGGCTGGCGACGGTAAGCTCTACGCCGCGCGCTTCGACGCGGAGGTAAGGCCCAGCCGGGAGGTCGAGATCGAGGGTCTCACCACCGATCATGAACGATTCCTGCACCGCAACGCTCGTCGTGTTGATACTGAGGCCGAAGGTGCCGTTCAGCGAGGCGCCCGGCACATTCAGGCTCACATCGGCCGCCAGCGAAGCCGCGACGCCTGCAGCGCGGACGATGATGCTGCCGTGGCCGTTCGAGACATCGACGAACGGCGTGCCCGCCGGGCCAAACTTCAGCGTCACCTGGCTGGCCGCGATGCGGGTGACCTTCGCACCCGTGCTATCCGTCGCCTGCTCCACGAGGAATTTGCCGCTGATCTCCTGGCCAGCGATGGTCAACGTGGCCGGAGTCGATTCGCCGATGGCCACACGGAGATACGGGCCGGCGGGCAACGAAAGGCTGAGGCCCGCGTCATTGACGGCGGAGGCGGTGTTGTTGATCTGGAGCGCCACCGTGCCGTCGAAAGCCACTCCCGGCACATCGATCTGCGCCCGGACATTCAGGCGAGCGGCGACTCCGGCATTCGTCAGATAGAGCGCTCCGCTGCCTTCGCTCAGTTTCACCAGGTCCTTCGTGCCGTCGCCGAAGGCGGCCGTCACGTTGCTCGCCGTCACCTTGATCGCCTGACCACCCGCGAGCGTGGCTTTTTCAAAGCTGAAATCACCCGTCAGCGACTGACCGCCGATGGCGATCACCATGTTTGTCGCCGTGAACTTCGCGAAGGGCGTCGCACCCACCGCTTTTTCCGAATCCGAGAACAGGACCGGCACCTCGTGATTCGTCCCGAAAGTCAGCACCTCATCTACCGCCGAGGTCATCGTATTCACCCGCACCAGAGCCGAGCCGCTGAAGGTCACGCCATTTACCCCCACCAGTTCGATCGTGCCCATGGCCACCAAGGCGTAGGTGGAAGTCGCGTTGTCGCGAATAAGGCCGATCGTCGCGTCGCGCAGCAGAATGCCCTGCGCGAGCGGATTCAAATCTCCGTTCGGGAGGCGGGGCGGGCCACGCCCAAAATACAGCTCGATCCCCTCACCCGCAAACGTGTCTTTCGCCGTCGTGTGCGTGAAACCGATGCTGCCCTGGATCGCGATGAAGTCGCCGATGTTTAGCGACAGGTTCTCCGCGAAGAATGAGAAGAGATTCGTCTCGCCATCGTCGAACCGAATGGTAAGCACGCGACCGCCCACGCCGATGGTTTCATCGACGCTGAGGCCGGATTTGTTAATGCGGAAGCCACCGTTGCCGCTCAGGCCCGGACCGGTGAGCGTGCCATTGGCGAAACCTGCCAGACCGCCGGTGGCCGAACCCGCTGGCGGCAGGAGCACGAAGGCGCCTTCGCCGCTGGTCAGGCCACTGCCATCCGGCGTGGTGATGGTCACATTGCTGACCGCCACGCGAGTGATCTTGGAGCCGCCTTCGCGGGTGAGCTGATCGAAGGCGAAGTTACCCGCAATCGTGCTGCCGGCGAAATTGACGTTCAGGTTGTTCACCAGCACACGCAGGAACGGACCGCCCGGCAGCGAGAGCGAATCGACCGCTTCCGCCCGCGTGTTTACCTGCACCGTCGCGCTGGCATTCGCATTGACCCCACCCGGGATGTTCACGTTCACCGTGGCAGAGAAACTCGCTGCAACACCGGCGGCATCGACGAGCACGTCACCCGTGCCGTTGGTCATGCTCACAAAGGTCGTGCCGCCATCGGCGAAGGTCAGGGTCGCACCGGTGATGCCCACCTTCACGACCTTGTTCCCACCAGTCGTGAACTGCTGCACCGTGAACGAGCCGCCCAGCGTCGAGCCGAGCACCGTCAGCGTGCCGGTGCCGGTCACGCTCACCGTGCCGGCGCCACTATCGAGCGCCAGGCTGAAGGTGCCGCCAAAATCAACGCCCGGAAGTGCCGCGTCGAGCGAAGCGCTGCTCACCGTGGCGGTCACCCCGGTCGGTGCCAGCGTCAGCGTGGCACTGGCCGCCCGGGCGGTGACAAACGTCCCGGCACCGTCGCCAAATTCCATTTCCAGACCGCTCACCGCCACTGACACATTGGCGCCGGACTTGGAGAAGGTGAAGTCACCGTGAATCTTCTGGCCTGCGACCAGCACGACCGCATCGGTGGCCGAGAAGCGGAAGAATGGCCCCGCCGGCACATCCAGCGTGAGGATGCTTCCGCCGACTTCAATCGAATCACTCGTCGCCGTGGCCAGGGTGCTGACTTCCGCGCTCGCCGTTGCCGCGACCGTCACGCCCGGAAGCGTCACCGCCAGCGAACCACTCACCCGGCCCGCGAACCCGGTCGCTTCAAACAGGAAGAACCCTTCGCCGCCAGTCAGCTTGGCCAGATCGGTCGAGCCGTTCTTAAAGCTGATCGTCACATCCGTCGCCGCAAGGCGAACCACCGCCGTGCCATCGCTGGTGCGGGTGGTTTTCTCAAAGGCGAAGCTGCCGCTCAGCGTCTGCGGTGCGCCGCTGATCGTAATCGTAATATCGCCCGTCGCCGCAAAGCGCACATACGGGCCAGCTGGCACCGTTAGTGCGCCGCCAACCGCAAACGTCTCATTCACCGCATCGGCGGTGGTATTAAAGATCAGGTCGAAGGCGATCGCGCTCGAAACCGGACTCGCCAGTGTGACCCCACCGCTGACCCGGCCAGCGATCCCCGTGCTGCGCACCAGAATCGCGCCCGCGCCGCCGTTCAGTGTCACGACCGCAGGCGAACCGAGCGTCGCGGTGACCGACGAAGCCGAAATCTTCAGGATCTGCTCGCCGCCGCTGGTGGTCGTGCGTTCGATGCCAAAACTGCCACTGAGCGTCTGACCTGCAACGGTCAGGGTGACCGGGTTGCCCACCACGGTCAGATTTTGAGCTGCATCGATCGCCACGCTGAAGTTGCCCGAGAACGACACTCCGGGGGTGTTCACGATGACCTGACCCGAAGCGCTACCGGTGATGCCGGTGGCCGTAATATCAAAACTGCCGCTGCCGTTGATCACCTCGGCCAAGGTCGGCGCGCCGATCGCCAGATGCACGTTGCTGGCGGTCACCGTCACCTTGGCGGGCGAGGCCACCTTGGTGAAGGTGAAGCTGCCACCCATCGCAAAGCCGTCCACCCCGAACTCACCACTGCCAGAGACACTCGACACTCCCGCAGCGAGATCGAGCGAGCGGGTGACCGGCCCGATGACCAGCGTCCGCTGAACCAGCGAACCGGTGATGTTCCTCTGAATCGACAGCGAACCAGTAAGGGTCACATTCGACACCCCGACCAGTGAAGCCGTGCCGCTGGCGTCGAAGGCGTAGGTCTGGTCAGCCTTGATCAGTAGCCCCAGTGTGCCCCCCGTCAGTTGCACGCCTGTTCCGGCATTGCCGATAAAGGCATTCACATCGGTCGCCCCGACCAGCACCTCACCACCGTTCACTTCAACGCCGAACGCACCCGAGAGATCGGCCACTGGAGTCGAGAGGGTCAGGGAGCCGCCGAGAGCGAAGGTGCGATTCGCGGCAAAGTTCAGGTGAACTGAACTCGTGCCGTCGATGTCGATCGTCTCATCGACTGCGCCCGAGTTGTTCGACTGAAGGGCGATGGAGCCGGTCAGGGTCAGGCCCGTAACCCCGACCATAGAGGCCGTGCCCGCGACACTCAGCGAATAGGTCGTGTCGCTGAAGATCACCAAGCCGAGCATGCCACTCGAAAGCTGCACCCCCTTGCCGTTTGTCCCGGCGAGGAGATCGGCCGCCGTGGCGCCCAAGTAAGCATAACCAAGCTCCCCACCCGCCGGCGCAGCGACCCCGAAGACGACATTGGCGCCGCCGGAGGTAAACTGTTGGTTGAAGCCCGCGCCCCCAGTCAGCCCATCGACCGCGCTGAAGATGAAGCTCACCACCTGCTCGAGGTCTGGGCGACTCGTGGCGGACAACCCGGACACCAGCGGCTTCACCCGGCCATACACTTCCTGAGCCAGGGCAATCGGGTTGATGACGTTATATTGGATGAGCTTCAGCCCACCGATCACGCGACTCACCGTCAGCGTGGTGGACATCAACCCGGCGTCCGGAAGGGTGCCAGTCAGAGCCTCGATCGTCTTCTGCTGGGGATAAACGAGGTTCACCAAGTCGGTGTGCTCGACCGGGCCACCAGCTTCCGCTGCGTAAATTTGAATGAGCTTGAGCTTGCCGCTCGCGATCCGGGAAGTTTCGTTAAGGAATTGACCCGCTGCGGAGTTCGTCGGCACCGTGCCGTCGCCTTCCGCCCCATTCGCGTTGCTTTCCACCTCGGCCAGCCACTGCGTCGTCGAGCCGGGAATGTCGCCGAGGTAGCGGCTGATGGGCAGGATCTCGTTCTTCGCCCCGAGCGAGATCTGGAAGCCCGTCTTCTGAACGATCAGGTCGGCGGTCTGGACGTCGCCACTGAAGATCACGCTGGTGGTGCCGAGGACTTGATCAAGGAAGGCGTTCGGGTCGGCTCCGCCGTTCAGGTCTGCCAGGAGCTTGTTCTCGAATCCGCCATTGGCCAGGGTGGCCTTTTCGTAAACCCCGTCGTTATTGAGGTCCACCATGTCGTAGGTGCCGAGCAGGTCCTGCAGGCTCTCGACGTATCTGGCGATGAACCATTTCTCAGCATTGGCCCCCTGCGCGGTCAGGTCGCCGGAAGTAATCGTGGTGCCGTCCGGATTGTGGAGTGCCTGTCCCCCCTGCACTGCAACAAAGGCCGCTTCGATCGTCCGACCCAGCACCCGGGTGGAGGCTTTCTGGCTGAAGTCGTTGTTCAGCATCAGATCGGTGCCGGCGACCCCTTGGTTGGGACCCGCCGATTCCACGAAGTTGAAGACTTTCGGCAGGGTCTTCGAACCGCCCGCCCCGTAGGTGCCACCATAAGCCGCACTCTCGATATAGGCCCGGGCGATGAGACCACCAGTGCTATGGGTCACAAAGTCCACCGCTGCGAGCGATGCATTGCCGAGGGCGGTCCAGGCACTGAGGGCCTGGTCGAGCCAGTAGCCGAGGTAGTCGACACCGGTCTCGTAGGTCGTGTCGGTGATTCCCGCCGCCGTCACGTTCGTCAAATTGCCGTCCGCAGTGGCGTCTTGTTTCGCGACAGGCAGGCGCCAGTCCCACGTCGCGACGAAAAGATCCACCCCGAGGGTGTAGCCCACATTCACGAGGGACTGCACCATGTTCGAGTAGCTCTGCGTCAGCGGGTCGAGAGCCAGTTTAGCCGGAGCCAGACCGCGATTGAGAAGCCATTCGCTGATCCCGCCCGTTGTATCGTCCGCCGCAAACGTGCCGCCGAAGCCCGGGATGAAGAGCACCGGGCGAGTGATATTCGCGTTGTGCTGAACCACCGTGAGGGTCAGGCTCGTGTCCGTAAAGGTCGGCTGGAGCATGAGCCCGTTGCCGAGGATCAGGCCCGCAAAATTGTCGAAGACCCCAGTCTTCGATCCGTAGGTCAGGACCGTATAAGACTTACCGAGCGCAGGGGTGAATCCGCCCAACAACGAGACCTGCAACGTGCCACCCAGTTCCGCACTCCCTGAAACGTTTATCAAATCATAACCATCCGCCGCACCGGCCAGCCCGTTGCCGGCGATTTCGATCACCGTCACCGCATTGTGAGCGAGGTTCAGGTTCGCGAAGTTATCCACGCCAGGCGAGTTGCCCGGGCTCAGCGTGCCCCGGATCACCACGTCGCCATAAACCGTCCCACTGCCCGAAAGTTTGTTGCCGGCCTCAATGGTAAGCGGGTCTAGAGTGACCAGCGGTTGGTCCTTCGTCAGATGCACGTCGCCTGGGAGGATGTTCCCGCTCGCGGCTGTCGTGGAAGCCGAATTTCCAGTGTAATCGACGGGCGGAGGCCCCATCTGAACAAGCACGGAAGCCTCCGCCGAATCCTCCCCTGCGGCTGGATTCGTTTGCGAAGGCTGATCTACAGAAGCAGTGTCTTCCGAAGCGGGCGGGCCGTTCGCGGCATGCAGCGTTTCGACTAGCTGGTCTGTGATTGGATTGGTCGGGCCCGCGTCTAGCGACCCGGCCGGGTCAGGCGCCATTTCCGAGGTCATCTCGGCGGTGGCTTTCGGCAGAGGATCAAGCGTCGAAGTGACCGCCTGCTCGCCGACAGGTGACTGCAAGTCGGTGTCAGCCGCCGGGGTTTCGGGGGCGCCAGTTGCCTGGTCCGCCGAGGCGGCCGTGAGCGATTGAGGCGTCGAGATCTCCTCCGCCGCGGGTGTGGTCGAATCCGCAGAAGCGGTCGCCTCTTCCAAAATCTGGTCCGCTTGCGAGCCCAAATCGGCACTCGCTTTCGCCTCACCCGGCGAAGGCGTATTGAAAGTTTTATCAACTCCGATTTCATCCGGCGACATCCCGGTCGCAGGCGCGGTGGCGTCCGCCGAATCCGCTCCCGCCCCGGAGTTCGAGGCCGTATCCAATCCATTAAAGATGTCGTCGATCTGGCTGGCCGGATCGTAAGCAACCACGTTTTCCTTGGTCGGAAGAGAAGCCTTTTCGGCGTCGCTCAAGACCACCTCGTCCG
This sequence comes from Chthoniobacteraceae bacterium, assembly GCA_044226525.1. GTDB lineage: Bacteria > Verrucomicrobiota > Verrucomicrobiia > Chthoniobacterales > Chthoniobacteraceae > VFJQ01. Next base: position 208,382 of record JBGAGV010000002.1, read on the forward strand.
CCGTCTTGACCGTCTCCTTCTCCTGACCATGCGCGACCGCCGCGGCAAAAAGGTCTGCCGACAACAGCACACGAGGCTCGAGCGCTTGGAGCTCGAACGGATTGCCGTTAGCCTGACGGTTAAAACTCAACGTGGTCGGAAAGGGTGGAGTGGTCCTGGGGTGCGCAAGGCGCGAACGGCAAGACAGCGGAAGCCGGAAGATTCGTCAACTGACAATCCGTGAAAATTTTCTACCCAGTCGGGCAGTGTCAGCATGTCAGCATTCAAAACAAATCCACCACCGTCCGATATCATTACACACAACTTACGCACGATATCACGGATGCCCCGTTATATATTTTTAGAAATACCGCAACGCTCGCGCGTAGAACATTTTGTTCCGCAATTTCTACACCACTTCCTCGCCAGCAAAAGACAAGGCTTCGCCAAGCCAGAGGTCGGCTCGCATGACCCCTTGCCGTTGTTTATAAGCAAGCTGCTGGGACCGCCTTTGAGCTTCCGCGAAACCCGCCCTTGCGATCCCCCCCCACCCTGCGACCCGCCGCGTCACGGCCTCACTCAAAAGCCGCTGAATCGAGGGCCGAAGATACCGCCGAATGAGTTCATCCTCGACGCTCACAAACGCCTGCGCACTCCCCGGATCCCCTTGCCTTCCGGCTCGTCCGAAAAGCTGCCGGTCCACCCGGCCGGATTCGTGGCGCTCGGTTGCAATGACATGCAGGCCCCCTCGTGCCGCCACCCCCTTGCCGAGCAAAATGTCAGTGCCGCGACCTGCCATATTGGTCGCGATGGTGATTCGGCCCGGGTCCCCCGCCATGGCAATGATGGCCGACTCCTCGGCGATTCGGACCGCGTTCAGGAGGGAGTAGTTGAGCAGCTTAGAGGACAGAATCCGTCCCAGCCGCTCGCTGGCCGCGACGCTTCGGGTGCCGATCAGGATCGGTCGCCCGGTCGCATGGATGCGCTCGATTTCCCATGCAATGGCCTCCCATTTGGCCTCTTCAGTGGAAAAAACCTGATCCGGCCAATGTTCCCTCACGCAAGGCCGATTTGTCGGAATCGTGACTACCGGAAGGCGGTAGACCTGCCAGAACTCCGCCGAAGCTTCCCGTGCCGTGCCGCTCATCCCAGCCAATTTGTGGAAGCACCGGAAGAACCGTTGGAAGCTTAGCCGAGCGATGGTCTCGGAGGGATCGGAGATCTCCAGATCCTCTTTTGCCTCGATGGCCTGATGCATCCCTTCCCGCCACGTCCGCTGGGGCATGGGGCGCCCGGTGAACTCATCGACGATGACCACCTTCCCCTTCTCGATGATATACTGCTTGTCCCGATGGAAAAACTCCCGGGCGACCAACGCTTGGATGGCGAGTTCCATCCGGCGCGAGTCACCCCGCCAGACCCCCGGCAGGTCAGACGCGCTTTTTTCAATGTGCAGCAGGCCCGCCTCTGTAAGCTCGATTTCCTTGAATCGGAGGTTTCGCTGGTAATGCACTCCCTCCTCCAACCCGGCGATGATCTTCTGGGCAGTCGCCCCAGCCTCTTTCAGGAGGGCGTTCTCTCGGGTGGTCGAAATGATCAGGGGGGTGACCGCTTCGTCGATCAGGACGCTATCGGCTTCGTCGATGATGGCGGTGTGCAGGCCGCGCATCACCAGCCCATCCAACTCCTTGCCACCCAGCAAACGGCGGATGAGGCGGCGGGTCGGCTGGTGCAATTTGCCCAGCCGGAGCCGGTCGCGCAAGAAGTCGGCCAGCATTTCCTTCGAGGTCGTGTAAGTGATGTCGGCCGCATAACCCTTTTGGCGAGCCGCCGGCTCCATTGCTCCGGTCACAAACCCCACGCTGGCCCCGCAGAGGTCGTAGAGGGGGGAAAGCCGTTTCGCGTCACGCTCGACGAGGTAGTCGTTGACTGTGACCACATGACACGGGCGCTTGGTCCAACCGGCGAGCACTGCAGTCAGCCCGGCCGTCAAGGTCTTCCCCTCGCCGGTCGCCATTTCTGCCAGACAGCCGCGATGCATGGTGAGTGCGCCAATGATCTGCACGAAAAACGGTCGCATGCCGAGTTCGCGCTCGGAGGCTTCGCGGATCGCCGCCAGCGCCGGCACCAGGCAAGCCTCCGCTTCCCGACCACCCCGGCGGAATTTTTCCCGGAACTCCGCCAGCCGCGCTCGCAGCTTTCCCGTTCCCAGCCCGGAGAACTCCACCCCCATCTTCTCCACTTCTTCCGCCTCCGCCTTGAGATCGGCAAAGACCTTCCCGCGACGCCGATACCGGCCGATGGCCGAGTTGACCACCGCATCGATCCCCCGGAGCAGGGACGACGGCGCCTTGAAACCGGTCCGGCGGTAGTCGTGAGTGGGGACGAGAGGCGTCACGCCGAGGATGTGGCTGTGCTCGGCAAATTTCGCCAGCGAAAACGATTCAGTTCAGCCCGAAGACCGCGTGCATGAACTGGCCGGAGGGGCTTGGTGTGAGGACTTGAAAGACCCGGCGCACAAACCCGGCTGCGACGCCCGTTTGATCGACCGGAGTCAGTTCAGTTACCCCCGCAGCGGACCAACTCGCGGGTTGTTGAAGATTGTTCGTGGTTTCCACCGTCATGCTCAGAGAAGGATCGTGGATTCGGACGACGATGGTCATTTGCAACGTGCCGGCGGCATACTGCAGGACAGGCTTGAGGCTGGCTGAATCCGCGACGACCGGCGAACCGCCGAGGGCGTATTCGAGGAGGTTGGCCCAGCCATCATTGTCGTAGTCCACCAGCGGGCCGGCATTCGCGTCGTTCACTCCGAAGCTGGACGCCCATGTCACCAGCGACGCCGCCGCCGTGATCGCGAGCTGATCGAGCTGAATGTTGCCGCTGGTCTTCGTGCTGTAGAGAAATGACACGGACCGAGTCGCAGAGGAGAGCGAATCGCTGAAGACTTGGTCGCTGTTGTCCTTATTCGTCACCGTGCGAAGGGTGGTGAAGTTCACGCCGTCGGTCGATTGGAGAACGAGAAAGGTGCCCACGGTGGCGGTGCCGCCATTTCCTCTCAGGCGGTAGCTCAGGAGCGCCGGCGCTGAATTGAAAGTGAGCGTGAGCCGGTCTCCCGTGTCGTCGAACTTTGCGGAGCCGGAGGTATCACTCACTCCGCCGAGGTTGGAGGTATAAGGCGTGCCCATCCCGCTGCCGACGAAGCCGGTCGGAAGCGGGCTCCACGGTCCGCCATAGCTGATGGGCAGGGTCGTCGGCGGATTGAGCGGATCGTCATCCTGCACCGTCACGGCGACGTCTTGCATGGCGAGCGCCGCGTAGCGAGGATCGGCGCTGCCGACGACATGCTGGATCGTCGCCGTGGAGGTGGATTCATACACCGTGTCGTTCACCGCCGTAATCGTGACGGTGTGTGGCACATCCCAATTTGCGGCCGTAAACGTCAGGCTCGAAGGGGTTGCGGTGACCTGCCCAGCCGGTGTGGCAGATAGTGTGATCGTGACATCGTCCGCGGGCGGGCTCGCCAGAGTGACTGCATAACTATCGGTCGCGCCGCCTTCGGTGACCGCCGCGGCGACCTTGCTCTGGCGCACTCCGCCCCAGACCAGGGCGACGTATTCCGGGTGATCGACAAAAGGATTCCGGTTGTGCTGGTAGTTGGCAAAAATGAGCTGATTCCGGCGGCGTTCATCCTGGCTCACAGGGTCCTCTTCATTCCAGCGCAGCAGCGTCGAGAGCCGGGCGAACTGGCCCTGCGTGGTGACCCCTGTATTGCCAATCTCGAGATCCATCGTGTTCGGATCGGTGCCGTCGTAACGCATCGCCATGTAGAAGATCACGCGGGCCAGGTCGCCCTTTTCCACCGCCCGCGGCTGCCACGAATCGGTATCATAGCTGCACAAAGGCGCGAGCGCCGGAGCGGTCCCCGTGCCGCTGGTGTTATCGTAGTAACGGTTGCTGCGCTGGCCGTTCACCGTCTGGAAGCAGGGCCAGAGGTTGAACAGATCCGTAAAGTCCGCTCCCGCATCACCCCCCGTCGAACCCGGGTTCACGTTATCCGGGTCGAGGCCGTAGGACTCCGGCCAGACGTGCTCACGGCTCCAGCTCACGTCGGGACTCGGACCGCCGGGGTAGTAGTTGACGAGTTTCCCGATGGATGTGCCCGAATAGATAAGCAGAACATTGGAACTGTTGTCGGGATCTTCGTGAATCGCACGGATCGGACCATACGTATCTCCGTAGGCGTAGGCGTTGTAGTTCGCGGGTGACGCAATGACCTTCAGAACGGCTTTGAGTGCGGTCCCGGCAAGACCCGTGGCGGATTGGTAATGCCCCGGAGGTGGCGAATACGAATCCTCATCGTCGAGCACTGAAAGGGTCGCGACGGCGGTGACTGCAGCAGGCGCCGAGGCGGTCAGCGTCACAGTCTGGGTGCCATCAAACCCATCATCATCCACTGCCCGAATAGGAAAGGAGACGCTCGCCTGCCCCGCTGGGATGTTCAGCGGATTCGGGCCATCGTAGGCCGCCTCCGTCGCATCGCTGATCGCAAGGGTCACCGGAAGTGCCGCCCCGAGATCCCCATCCCGAGTCACCGTCAACATGGCGGCATTGGCGCCCGCGCTTTCGCCGACGGAACTCGGAGTGACGGAAGCTGAAAGCGTCGTGGTGGTCATCGAACCCGTCACCGTCACATTGTCGATCGCCACGCCGGAACTGGTTCCGGTCTCGGTGCCACGCCAGGTCGCCCAGCGGATTTGCACCACCGGTTGATTTTCTGCCGTCACCGGCAAGGCGATTTGCGGGGACGTTTTCACGCCGGTCGTCCCGGCGGCCTGACTATAAGGATTGATGCCCGTCGTCGGGGTTAGAGTCGTCCAGCCCCCACTCGTGCCGATACGATACTGGCAGAGCACCCCTACGGTGCGCGGTTGCGCGCTGATGATCTCCACATCGTAGCTGAGAATCACGGCTGCCCAGCCCGTCGTATTCAACGCGAGGGCGAGTTGATTGGAGCCCGCTGTCGCGTTGCTGCTCGTCTGGGTATAAAAACGCGCGTTGCCTCCGTTCACGTAGCCGTAACAACCGCCGGTAGATTGCGCACCGGTCGCACTGGCGATGGCCGCGTCCGCCGAAGGCACGCTGGCTGCCGCAGCGGATGCACTTGAAATGCTGCCTCCATTCAGCCCGCCCCACGCCTGCATCCCAGTGGGTTGAGCGGAAAATCCCACTGCGCCGAAGTCCTGCGCATAAGGCAGACTCTGCGGCGTGGGCGCCGTCTGCGCCGGGAGAACCCCAGCCATCCTCAGGACGAGGACAAAAATCAGGCAAAGACTGGAGTGGCAGGGAACCATCAAAAGCTGCGCACCTACTTCATGCCGAGCGGCCTCACAACGGATGTTTTCGTAACGAATGGAAGCATTGTGCCGAAGACCGGCGACTGTTTCTCTCAGCGCGTCATGAAATGGCTCAGCCCCCTGCTCTTCCTTTTGCTCGCCGCATTCGCTCACGCCCAGGTGCGGCAGATCTGGCTCACCCACCGCACGAACGACCCGGGCAGGCTGTGCGTCAATTGGCTGACCGACCAGCCAGGAGATTCGATCGTGCACTATGGCGGGAGTGCCTCTCTCTCCGAAACCGCCCGAATCGCCGCAAGCGTCACCCTGCATCACGTCGAGATTCCCTTCGGCGAGCAGGACACGCCGCTTCACTACGCGGTCGAGACGAATGGAGTGAGATCCGAAGTCGCGGTGGTCAAATCCTATGGCGGGGCCGAGTTGCGCGTCGCCGTCGTCGCGGACTGGCAGGCTCGCCCCGACCTGCCCGGCTTGCTGGCCGACGCTCCCCATCTGCTCTGCATCGCCGGCGATCAACCAAACAGCCTGCACGAACTGTGCGGCCCGGGCGTGAAAGATTGCGTCAAACCCTTCGCCGCGCTCATCGGCCGATATCCCGCGCTCTTCGCCACCACACCCGTCATGCCCGCCCTCGGCAATCACGACCGCGAGATTCGGCCGCGCGGACCCAAGCCGCCCACCGAGCCGGTCTATGACATCGACGCCACCGCCTGGCGCTCGTTCTATCCCCTGCCCGACGACGGCTGGAAATGGCGCTTCGAGGTGCCGGGCTTCGACGTGCGTCTCCTCGCGCTCGACCTCCAGCACACCAGCGACTTCGCCACGACCTGGCAGACGGGCCACGATTTCCACGCGGGTTCGCCGCAGTTTGAATGGTATGCGGAGCAGATCGCGCAACGCGACCGGGGCTTCGTCATCACGCTCATCAACGAGCGAAACGCCACCATGCGGGGCTACGAAAAAGGCGCCTGGGCGCGGATGTTTCAGCAAGGCAGTGCGGTCATCAGTGGCTTCGGCTACTTCGCCGAGCGCGCCGAAGTCGATGGCTTTCCCTATTTCAATACGGCCCTCGGCACCGGTGCAAAATATCCCGACCCGCAGTCGAAGTTCTTCGCCAGCGAAGCCAGCTATCTTCTGCTCCGTTTTCAGCGCGGCGCGAAGACGTTCGCCGTCGAGATCAAGGATCTCGCCGGGAAAACGCTGGATCGCAGTGAATGGCCGGCGCTAAATCGCTGACCTAGCGCGGCGGGACTTTCAGCAGAGCTGCGGTATCGATCACTGCGTCCGGAAATGCGGCGGGTGCCAGCGATTCGCCGGGATGCACTTTTTGCTGCTCCGAGTAGCTGCCGGACGGCGCGGGCTGTCGATAAACTTCGATGACGTGCTCCGGCAAATTGACGATCCAGACTTCCGGAATGCCGGAGCGAGCGTAAAGCGGCAGCTTTTCCTGGCGATCAACGATCAGGGTGGAATCGGAAATCTCGACCAGCAGAAAAACATCCGCCGCCCCGGGATGACGCGTGGAATAAAAATCCGGCTCCGGTCGCAAGAGCATCAGATCCGGCTGCGGCTCATCGTGCGGGCCGAGCGCAACGGGGTCTTGGATACTTGTAATCCAGCGATCGCGACTCGATCGTTCAAAGAGGCGCAACAGCCGCTTGGTGGAACCGCTATGAAAAGGACCGATGGGGAGCATGTCGATGAGCTGTCCGTTAATGAGTTCGACCCGGTCGTCCTCGTGCAGCACGCCGACCTCGGCGAGGGTATGGTATTCCTCGACCGTGAGACGGCGAATCGGCGCTGCGATCATGCTCGGAAACATGCCCGAAGGTGGTCGTCGAAGCAACGCCGAATCGAAAGACCCAGCTTCACGGCCTCGGTTACGGCGCGATGAACTTCACCAGATCCCGCCGCAGCTTGTCCGCGTCGGGCTGGTGGAGATACATCATGTGGCCGCTCTCGTAATATTCGACCCCGATGTTTTTGCGCAGGCTCTCGGGAATGGGAAGATGAGCGATGCTGTAGAGCGCGCTGTCGGGAGGCACGGCGAGGTCGCGCCAGCTACAGCAGAACAGCACCCGCAGGCGCGGATTGCTCTTGAGCGCTTCACCGAGGTCGTCCTCGAGGTTCACGTATTGGTTGGCGAAGTCGTTCCAGCTCCAGCGGACGCCGCCCAGCACCACGTAGGGCAGGTCGAATTCGTAGCCGAGATCGCTGCGAATGCTGGCATTGGCCGCCGCGGCAAAGGGTCCATAAACGTTGGTATAGCTCGGATCGAACTCGGGGCTGTTGCGCAACTGATCGTAGTCCTCGGACGTCACGCGGCCATCGAAACGGCCGATGATCTTGCCTTCCTTGCGCAGCAGGTTTTCGAAGAAGAGCCCCGGCGAAACGCGCAGATGCGCTCGGTCGATGAGGTCACGATCCAGACCGGTAAAGCGGGCGAGTTGGTCCAACGTGGTCGCACGTTCCGAAGCTGAAAGCGTGTTGCCGGCGAGCAACGCATGCGCATAGGCCCCTTGCGCAAAAGCCCGCGCTTCGGTGATCGCTTTTTCCCGGTCCGCCTGAAGTTCGGGCGGCAACTTGTGGTGATAGTGCGCCGTCGCGGCGAAGGCCGGGAGAAAGATCGCGTAGCTGAGCAGGTCGCCGCTGAGGCACTCGAAATTCACCACGCCGCTGACGGAAATGAACCCATCGAGATAAAGCCCATGGCGGTTCTGGAGAAAGTTCGCGAGGCCGGACCCCCGAATGCCACCGTAGCTTTCGCCGCAGAGATATTTCGGCGACGACCAGCGTTGCTCGCGCGTGGTGAAGAAGCGGATGAATTCGCCCACACTTTCGATGTCCTGCTTCACACTCCAGAACTGCTCCGCCTTCTCACCCTTGCTCGGACGGCTCGCGCCGGTGCCAACGGGATCGATGAAGACGAGGTCGGTCACATCGAGGATCGAATTGGGATTCGCCACGACCGGTCCACGCACCGCGGGCTGAAGCCCTTCCGCATCGAACGCGACTTTCTTCGGGCCGAGTCCGCCGTAGTGCAGCCACACCGAGGCGCTCCCGGGACCGCCATTAAAGCAATACGTGATCGGACGCGTCGTCGGATCCTTCGCTGCCAGCGGCTGGCCGTCTTCACCCAGCGCCGCGTAATAAACAAAGAACACCCGGGCACGCTCCCCGGAACCGTCTTCCTTCAGCAAAGGCAATGTGCCGGTGCGCGCCGCGTATTTAATCTCCCGGCCAGCGATCGTGACGGAGCCTTTGCTCTCCTTGGGCTTTTCTTCTTTCGGTTTTTCCTCGGGCTTTTTCTCGGCTGGCTTGGCTTCCTTCGGCGGCTCCGCCGGTTTTTCCTGCGCGGAAGCGATGCAGATGAAGAGGGATAGGAAGAGGAAGAGGGACGGACGCATGCGGACTGGTATTCGTGGACTGCCGGATGATCGGATGGCAAGCCGTTGTCTGCGTTTCTTTCTTCCCCATTCCGTGGGATCTGGCCATTTTGTTACCGGATTGGAGACCCCAAAATCAGGACGCGCTCCGATAGACGTGGTGCATGGATCGCCCATGGTCCGCCAGAAGCTCCTTATGTCCTCAGAAGCACCCGAAATCCCGCTCGTCATTTACGCCATCCTCGCGCAGAAAAACCCGGATTGGAGTCAGATCAGCGCCGAAGAACTCCAAGCCGCCAGCGAAATCGTTCAGGATGAAATCGCCAGTCTCGCCGAAGCCGGCGAAGATCCCGAAGCCGGGCCGCGGCGCTGCGCGCTTTGGCGAATGCTGATCTCTCTGCTTCGCGGAATCGCTTGCAAGTGGTCGGAAGCCGGCCCTTCCGCGCTGGAGGGAGAGATCGCGCGAACCCGCGAACGTTATCACGGCGGCGAGGACGAGTCCGCCGTCCTGCGGCTTTATCTGGACGAACTTCTGGCGGCTTCGGATCGATCCGAAGTCGCTCAACCCGCCACTTCCGCGAAGTAAATCAGCGCTGCTTACGCCAGGCAGGTCTCGATCTGTTTGCGCAGTTTCGCTTCGTCGAGATTCCTGCCGATGAAGACGATCTGGCTGGTGCGGGTCTCGCCTTTTTCCCAGAGGCGATCCCACATGAGCGTAAAACGATTGTTCACGCCGTGGAAGACGGCGCGGCGCGGGTTGCCCTGGAGCCAGAGGAAACCTTTCGAACGATAGACCTTCTCCTTCTCGCTCACCTCGGCTACGAGCTGCTCGAACTTCTCGATGATGATCGGTCGGTCGAAGGTGAAGCTGAAGCTGACGATGTCGTGATGATGCCGCGCCTTTAGCTCATCGAGGAAATCGGGGTCGGCTTCGAGTTTGCGGTCGAGATCGAAAGCGTGGACGTCGAGCAGCGCCTTGAGGCCGACTTGCGAGTGGTTCGTGCGGAATTGCTGCGCGTGCGGATTCAGTTCGCGGCACTTCGCTTCGACCTTCTCCAGTTGCTCGGGCGCCACGAGGTCGGTCTTGTTGATGAGAAGATAATCCGCCATCGCAATCTGCTCGCGCGCGGTTTCCGTCTCCTTGATCTGCTTCTCGATCTGCTCCGCATCGACGACGGTGATGATCGCGTCGAGCCGCACGTATTGCTGGAGCTGCGGGATATTGAGGAAGGTCTGCGCGATCGGACCGGGCTCGGCGATGCCGGTCGTCTCGATGAGGAGGTAGTCGAACCCGCCCTTCTTGAGCAGGTTCTGCACGCCCTTGATGAGGTCGCTGCGCACGGTGCAGCACATGCAACCGTTGCTCAGTTCGATCACCTCGTCCTTCTGCGTCTCGACCAGCGCGCCATCGATGCCGATCTTGCCTACTTCATTGATGATGAGGGCAAATTTGTAGCCGTGATCCTGCTTGAGGATGTAATTGAGCAGCGTGGTCTTCCCGGCGCCGAGGAAGCCGGTGAGAATGGTAACGGGGACGGGTTTCATGCGAACGACAACTGGAAGGCGGAGGGCGGCAAGTGCAAGTGGGAAGTGGAGTGCGTGTCACGGCTTGGTTACCCGCGCGTGCCTTGACAGAAGGCGCACGGTCCGGCACTCCGGGCGCGGCTACTCAGGTGTGGCCGGTGCATTTATGAACATTATTCGGATTTTGGCTCCTGCTCTTTTCCTCGGCGCGGCTTCGGCCTTCGGTTTGCCGGGCGATCTCGATCTCACGTTTGGCGGCGGCACCGGCAGGGTGGTGACCGGCAGCGTCGGCAGCACCGACTCGAGCATCGGTGTCGCGGTGCAGGGCGATGGGAAAATTCTTTCGGTCGGGTGGTCCAATGCGAGTGGGAACTTCAACGTCGCGCTCCGCCGCTACCTGGCCGACGGGAGCCTCGACCTGCCCTTCGGCACCAACGGGCAGGCCAGCGGCGACCTCGTCGGCTCCGATGAAATCGGCACGAGTGTGACCATTCTGGGCGACGGACGCCTGCTCGTGGCCGGCTATGCCTTCACCGGTGGGAAGCTGGCCGTCTTTCTGGTTCGCTATCTTCCTACCGGAGCCGTCGATACCAGCTTCGGCACCAATGGCTCCGTCCTCTACCCCATCGGCACCGGCAATGCCTTCGCGTTCCGCTCGCTGCTCCAACCGGACGGCAAACTCCTCGTGGTCGGCAAATACACCGGCGCCAGCGGCGACGACGACGCCATGATCCTGCGTTTCCTGCCGGATGGAACGATTGATCCGGATTTCGCTGGCTCCACGACAGGCGTGCTCGATCTCGCGGTTTCCTCGGATTTCGGGCGAGCCGTGGCCTTGCAGACGGATGGAAAAATTCTCGTCGCGGGCGACACCCGGACTTCGCCGAACGAACGCGACGCGCTCCTTTTCCGCCTCAATGCAGACGGCACACTCGACACGAACTTCGGCACCGGCGGGAAAATCATCTTTCCCCTCTCCTCGCACAACGACGACTTCCAATCCGTCCTCGTTCAGCCGGATGGCAAGATCGTCCTCTGCGGCCGTTACGATGAGCCGACGGTCGCCAGCGGCGGTGTCTTCGATGGCAAATTGCTGCTCATGCGGCTGCTGCCCGGCGGCACGACCGATCTCACTTTCGGCAACTCGGGCCTGGTCCTCGCGGACTTGAGCCCGGATGCAGACAAGGGCGAGGCACTCGTGCGGCAGGCGGATGGCCACTTGATCGCCGGCGGCGTTGCGGCCGGAGTGCCTGTGGTCACTCGCTACGATGCGAACGGCGCGCTCGATGTGGCCTTCGGCACCAATGGCGTCGTCAAAACGCCGGTCACTCCCGATGGCGGCCTCATTTACGGTCTCGCGCTGACCGGCGACGGCAAAATCGTCGCCACCGGGGAACAGGCGATCGGCTCCGATTCGGACGCCTTTACGCTCCGCTACGTGCTGGAGGAACCCGTGCGCGAAGGAGCCATTCCCGGGTTCTCCTACAACCCGGCGAACGGCCACTACTATTGCACCATCATCGCCGATAGCTGGACAGCTTGCGAAGCCATCGCCCAAAAACTCGGCGGGCATCTGGTGACGATCAACGACGCGCTCGAGGAAACCTTTCTCCGCGCCTCGTTCGGCAGCACGACGCCGCCGTGGATCGGCCTGAACGATGCCGCGCAGGAAGGCACCTTCGTCTGGGCCAGTGGCGAGCCGGTCATTTATACGAATTGGGCCAGCAGCCAGCCCAGCGGTGAACCGGGGCAGAATTACGTGCGCCTCGTCGGCAGCGGGTGGAATGACGATGTGCAGGCAGTCACCAACGGAATCGCCCTCGCCGAATTTCCGGGGCCGGAGTCGCCGGCCAGTTCCAACGGCCAAGTCACGGGTGAACCGGTCGGCACCACGTTCGTCGAATTCGGTTCTCCCGCCATCGATGGCGGCAACGTCGGCGGACTCGCCACCATCCGCAAACCGGATGGGAAGATCGAAACGGTGATCTATGGTATCCCGGATGGCGCCGTGGTCGCCCGCACGGGTGGTCCGTCGCCGGACGGCGGCACCTTTGTGACGCTTGGCGATCCCGTGTTCGCCGGCGAAGGCTTTGGTTTTTACGGGGCGGAATTGGAAGCGCCGCCCGCGATGGCCGCGAATGATCATACCCGGGCTGCGTCGCCCATGCGGCGACGGATTCAGGCGCTCTACTCGCGACTTTCCGTGGCAGCGGGTCTTCGCTCGCTCGCTTCCGTCGGCGGCAACGCCGCGCAGACCGGTGGCCGCTACGCTCGCTTCTCCGGCTTCGGCCTCCCGCGCGGACGCGCCGGAATGATGTTCATGGCCTTCCTCCGTCGTGGTGGAGGCGTGACACCCAACAACGACTTCGGCGTCTGGCGTGAGCGTGGGACAGGCGGCAATCCCGATTTTCTCTTCGGCCACGGGCGCAGCTTTTTCGGCAACGCCATCCCCAGCGAACGCGGCTCGTTGCCGAACGACATCATCAAAAAAGCTCAGCTCATGATTCCCGTAGATATGGCGAGCGATCAGCGCCGGAGCTTCGCGCCGGATGGTGGCGTGATGGCTGCCGCGACATTCACGGACGGGCATCAGGGCATCGTCTCCGTCTCGGGTGAAGGCCAGCGCGAGGTTCTGGTGGAATCGAGCACCGCAGTGCCGGATGTGCCCGAAGCGGAATTCAAAGTGATCGAAGCGCCCGCTACCGCCAACGGCCGGCGGTTCGCTTTTCGCGCCACCCTGCGTAGCGGCCGGGGCGGTGTCGCCGCCTACAACAACCAGGCCATCTTTGCCCGGCTCGGAAATCAAATGCGCCAGGTGCAACGCCGCGGCCAGATCTACCCGGGCAATCAGGACCTGCGCTTTGCCCAGCTCGGCCATCCCCTGCTCGGCCAGAGCGGCATGGTGGCCTTCATCGCCGCGCTCGGTGGTCCGGGCGTCACGCCGAAAAATCGGCAGGTCATCATGCAGCATCGCGGCGGCACGAGCACACCCGTCGCACGCCTCGGCAATCCCGCCCCCGGCGCCGACGACGGCGTCGTTTTCCAGCGCTTCCAGTCCATGCAGGTGACCGATAGCGAAGCCGGCCAGATCGTCTTCACCGGCCTGCTCTCCGGTTCGGGTGTGACGCCCATGAACAAACAAGGCCTCTGGAACGTGGATGCCACCGGAAACGTGCGCCTGATTCTCCGCACGAACCAACCGCTCACCGTCGGCGGCACGCCCGCCCAGGTGCGAACCTTCACCAGCCTCCAAGCACCGCCCACCAGCCGGGGCCAGGGGCGGAGCACCGATGCCGATGGATTCGTGACGGCCAAGGTAAAGCTCACCGACGGTCGCAGCGGGGTGCTTCGCATTCGCCTGCCATAAAGAGTCAGCCGAAACCCTGACCACAGGCCCATGGTCTAGAAGCCTGACGCTGCGATGGCTTCTTGACGCGCGGGACGCCTTCCCGCAAAGAAGCACCCTCGACCTATGCCGAAGCCGCTCTCGTTCGCTTTTGCCGCGCTGCTCACCGTCACTCTGCCCGGCGCTTTTGCCGAAGGTGTGCCGTATTCACAAGCCACCGTGACACGGCTTCAGAACAGCGTCAGCTACGGCAGCTCCGCCGATCGCGCCCGACGCCCCGCACAGGCGGGCGATGTCATCAAGGCCTCGAATTATCTCCTCACCGATACCGACTCGCGCGCGGAGCTGAAATACGCGGATGGCTCGCTGGTGCGCATCGGGCAGAACACCGTCTTCACTTTCGAAGCCGACTCGCGCACGCTCACCCTCGATCACGGCTCGCTCATCTTTTACATCCCGAAAGGCCGCGGCGGCGGCACCGTCCGCACGGCTTCCCTCACCGCATCGATCACCGGCACGATCGGCAAAGTCGCCGACAACATGATCGCCATTCTCGAAGGCGAAGTGACCCTCGTTCCCGGCGGGCAAAAAGTCGGCGCAGGTTATTTCGCGGTGAAAAATCCGGATGGCTCCATCACGGTGGCACCGTTCGATCCGTCTTCCGCTCTGGCCGGCAAGCTGATGGAGTTTGGCGGACCGATCGCCGAGTTCGACACCAATCTTTTCACCGTGCCGCCAGGCACCATCGTGCGCGACATCATGCACGACTTGGAAATGCCCGACCGGCTGCAGAATTCGCCCAGCTCCCAGGAGTTGTTCAATCCGACGAAGAAGGAGACGAAGATGGAAGAGAAGAAGCAGGACAACACGGTAATCGCTCCGACTCCGCGTCCCACGCCGCGTTCCTCGCCGAGCCCGACCAGCCCGCGCCCGGTCTTCGCACCGCGTCGCTGACAAGCCGGTTCGTTCGAGAGGCGGGCCGCTTTGGCTTTTCCCGCCAAATGAGTGTCGCGACGTAAGTTGCACGCCGCGTTCGCGCTTCCTCTCATCCGGCGGAGCGCCTGTCCTACGAAATTCAGAGGAGAGGGCGAGAGCCTCTATTTCTCTTCCGCCGGCGCCGCTTTTGGCGGGCTCGTCTTGGTCATCTGCTGCTTCGCGCTTTCGATCTTTTCCTTCACCTTGGGATTCGCCTCGAGCGCGAGGGATTTTTGCCAGTAAGTCATCGCTTCCGGCGCTTTGCCCAGCGCCTGGTAACAATCCCCGAGGTGATCGCAAATGACGGAGTCTTCCTTCTTCAGGTTCTCCATCGCGCGCGTGATTTCCTTTAGCGCGCGCTCGTATTCGCCCTTCTTGAAATAATACCAGCCCAGGCTGTCGAGATAGGCCCCGTTGTCGGGATCGGACTCCAGCGCTTTGGTGATGAGTTCTCCCGCTTCATCGAGATTCATGTCGTGGTCCACCCACATGTAGCCGAGGTAATTGCGTGCCTCGGCGGCATTGGCGGGATCAAGCCGGATGCTCTCCTTCAGCAACTCCGCCGCACGTCCGATCAGGCCCGCCTGTTCAGCCGCCGCGCCGTATTCACGATAGAATGAAGCATCGAGCACTTCGGCGTGATTCTGTTCCGCATCGGCTTTCACCTCGGCAAAAGCCGTCATGGCCTCGGTGTGCCGCTTGGCAATGCGCAGCGCAATCGCGAGCGTCATGCCGATCTTCGGCACGTCGGGGAATTTCGCCCGCGCCTGTCGCATCGTGTCCACCGCCTTGTCCACCCGCTCCAGGTCGAGATAGAGCTTGGTCAGCCGCAGGTAATTCTCCGCGCTTGAACCATCGAGCAGCAGCGTCTGCTCGAAGTTCATCAGCGCCTTCTCGTTGTCCCCTTTTTGCTGATAAAGCTCGCCGAGCAGTTCGTAGGTTTCGAACCGCGTCGGATGCTCCGCGATCACGGCTTCGAGCATTTCAATGGCGCGGTCCTTATCCTCGGTTACCAAAAAGGCGCGGGCCAGCTTTTCGCGCAGGTTCGACAGCGCCGGATCTTCGCCGCTGCCATCCTTGCTCAAGGCGGCGAGATAATACGGGATGGCTTCCTTCACCTGCCGGCTCAGCACGAAGTAGTCGCCCACCTTCGCCTGAATGGCAGCATCGTCGCGCCCGAGATCCGCCGCACGATGGAAGAGCGCGTTCATCCGCTCGATGTGCGCTGGCTCCGACGAGCCGTCCTCATGCAGGTAAAGCCGCGTGGCAAGATCGCCCAGTTGCGCCCAGAATTTCGCATCCTGGCTCTTCGCCTTCTCCGCTCGATCGACCACTTCCTCGGCCTTCTTCATCTGGCCAGCGGCGACGTGCAGTTCGAACAGCGCAAGGTAACCGCTGAACTGCTGCGGATCGACCGTGATGGCCTGCTCCGCAAACTTGAAAGCGAAGTCCGGCTTCTTGAGATGCTTCGCGTAGAGCTGCGACAGATAAACCAGCGGACGCGGATCCTTCGGCGCCGCTTTGGCTGCGTCCTTCAGCACCTGAATGCCACCGGGCACGTCGTTTTTCTTCGCCAGCTCATAAGCGACCTTCACCGCAAGATCGGTATAACCCGGATCAAGCGCGAGGGCACGTTTATAGGCATCGAGCGAAAGCTCGGTTTCCGCGTTGTCTTCCGCCACGAGTCCACGCGCAAACGTGGCCAGCGCCTCAGCTTTGCGGGCGCCCTCCTCGGTCAGTGCGAGATCGGTCGAGACGACACTGTTGCCCCCTGGGTAGATATCCGCAAACTCATCCGGCCGCGCCACAGTGGGCGCCGCCGCCGATGCAGCGGGCCTGGCAGGAGCCGGCTTCGCCGCCTTGGTCGTAGTGACAGCCTTTTTAGGCGGCGTCGGTGCAGGCGTGGCCGGCTTGGTGGCCCCGCGCGCAATCGAGAGGGAGAAAAACGCGACGACGACTGCTCCGGTGCGTTGGAAAGATCCAGCTGGGAGCAGTTTCATCGGCCAACAGCCTACGTGTTAGCTCTTGTAGCGCAAACGCTTCTTGTGCCGGTTTTCACGACGGCGCTTACGGCGTTTGTGGTTGGCGATTTTGGCTTTTCTCTTCTTCTTGATGGAACCCATGTTTGGGAAAGGTTTTTGAATTGGGGGCCGGGAGAGAAGCACGGCCTCCCCATCAGAGCAATCGGGTTTTTATCTTTCTTCTGAAATGACGTCAGATTTTTGCCCCAGCCCTTTCGATCCGCTCAATACACCAGCTTGTTCAGCGAATACTCGATGATCCCCTCGGCGCCCAGCGCCTTCAGTTGCGGGATGATTTCGCGCACCACGGACTCGTCGATGATCGTCTCCACGGCCACCCACTCCGGATTGGCGAGATGCGCCACCGTGGGATTCCGCAGCGCCGGCAGTTCCTTCAGCAGTTCGGCGAGCTTCGATTCCGGCAGGTTCATTTTCAGACCGACCTTGTCCCGCGCGGCGAAGGCGCCCTTCAGCAGCAGCACGATCTTGTCGAGCTTCTGCCGCTTCCACGCATCTTCGAGCGCCCCTTTGTTCGCGATGAACTGCGGCGACGATTCCATGATGGTGGTGAGAATGCGCAGCTTGTTCGCCCGCAGCGAAGAGCCCGTCTCGGTCACATCCACGATCGCATCCACCAGGTCCGGCACCTTCACTTCGGTCGCACCCCACGAAAATTCCACCTTCGCCTTCACCCCGTGCTCGGCAAGGAAACGCTCGGTCAGCGGCTGCGCTTCGGTGGCGATGCGTTTGCCTTCGAGGTCCTTCACGGTGCGAATCGGCGAATCTTCCGGCACCGCGATGACCCAGCGCGTCGGGTTCTTGCTCACCTTGGAAAAGGTCATCTCCGTAAGCACTTCGACATCCGACTGATTGTTCGCGATCCAGTCCTTGCCGGTGATGCCGCCATCGAGGAAGCCCTGCTCCACATAACGCGAAATTTCCTGCGCCCGCAGCAGACGGATGACCAGTTCGGGGTCATCGACCGTCGGCTTATACGAACGGCTGGCGCCCGAAATGTTGAACCCGGCCTTGGCAAAAAGCGCGAAGGTCGGTTCCTGCAAACTGCCCGAAGGCAGACCGAGACGAAGTTGACGAGTTTCCTGGCTCATTGGGAAAAATGGGCTCGCACCATCGCGAGCATCGCGCCACCGGCGAGGAAAAAGTTTTGGCTTCTGGATTGCGCAGCCATTCCGGAAAGCCCCCTCCCAGGGGAGCGCAGGCTGCCAGCCTGCCCCGTTCGGCAGCCTGACGAACGGCGATCTCGCGGAGCAAGCGGCCAGAGCGGCTGCTCCACGGCTGCTCCTGCGCGCAGCCCAGCCCCGTCGGTTCGCACCAATACGATTTCTGCGGTTGGTTTGCTCGAACCGAGCGCGAACGCCGAAGGTGTTCGATCCACCAGCCCAGGGTTGCGAGGCACGAGCTACCCTGGGTCTCCGGTTCCATCATGCACCAACCCCGAAGCGGGTTGAACCCCACCTCCTTCCAGCCATCAGTCCGGAGAGATCGTATCAAGCGCAAATCAACGGGTGCCGCCTCGCCAAGGACTTGGCAGGTTCAGCCTTAAAGTTCTCTGCGATCTTTGCGCTCTCTGCGCCTCTGCGTTAAACCTCACGCAGGCTCGGCATAAGCGGACTCGAAGTCCGCCAGCGCGGAGTCCAGCGCATCTTCGGCATCCATCCCGGTGCGCAGGTAGGCCAGGCTCAGCAGCAGCACGCGGTCTTCACGCGGGTCCATGGACAGACGCTGCTCGGGGCGACAAGGTTTGGTTTCGGTGGCATTCATTGGCTCGTTTGGTTTGTGGAGCCGCTGGCCGGAAAACGGTGGGAACAAAAAGCCCACCGCGGTCTGGCCGGCGGTGGGTTTGCTTTTTGAGTTCGATTTGATTTGTCAGTTCATGAACTCAGCCCACCGCGTCGGTCGCTAATAACGACCGCAATCACGACGACCCGCTTCGAGACAATGCTCGAAAGCGAGGCGGCGATAAGATGAGCGGCAGAGAGGAGCTGCATGAACACGCCGCAGATACGGGTAAACATCCCCCTCGTCAAGCGGAACCTCGCACCGCAGCTTCGTCGGATCCTGAATCTTGTTCTGCGCCTCGCGAAAGCTGACGCCGATCACCCCAGCCGCTTGCCGAGTTCCTCCAGCGTGTGGCGGTAATGCGGTTCAAGATCGTCGCCATCCCGCTTCACCAGCACGTCCCAGCCAAACCCCTTCGGAATCGGCGACGCCCGGTTAAACGGCGGTCGGCTCCGCTCATCCGCCATCTTGAGGAAAAGGAGAGCCGAGCCGCCGGGAGGCGAGCGAGACAGATCGTGCGCAGCACGAGCCAAAGGCCAAAGAAGCGGGAGCGACTGAGTCAAAGGTCTGTCGCTCGACGTAATCGCCATACGACAGCCCGTCATCCCGCAGGATGTTGCAGAGCTGTTGGACTATCTACAGCGGGCGGCTCATTTCGTCGGCAGTAACGGGAGAAGAACGTCATCCGCAATCTTAGAGAATTCAGGAGGCAACTTCGCCGCCCTGCAGAGATAGGTCGGAATCAAAACGGCAAAGCGACCGCCCTGCGGTGACTCGGTGCATAGTGTTTTGGCAAAAGCCCGTGTGGTGTCTGCTGCCAAGACTGAAAACGCTGCTTCCCGTAGAATGAGTGGCACATTCTGAACCTCAAGCGGGGCGTCTAGCAGTTGGCGCGTTAGCTGGAGGAACCGCTCCCACTCTGGCAGCGCCAAATCCGGCGCCTGTGACTCCGACTTTTTGGTTGCTAATAACCTGAACAAATCATTTCGATGCTGATAGGCTTCGCGTCCCCCATATAGCGTCACAAGTAATGCCTCCGAAAGGTCAGCTTGGCTCTTTGGATGCAGATAGGATTTGAAGATTTGGCAAACGAGAACAGCCAATGCGCGACTGAAGAGAGCACAGTAGTCTAAGAACAAAGACACATGTTCTGTCCTCGCGGGGTCCAATTCGGGCGACAGGCTTTTTAAGCTGGCTAGCGTCTTTCGACACGCTTCCGCCGAATCGTCGATCATCCAAAATCCGGACCTGATAAAGCGCAATCCTATGTCCAGCTTCGGAAAACGACTCGCCACGCTGAAGAACTGATCCCAAGCATCCATGTTGCCAATATTTCCGCAGTCACCCGCGTAGTTCCGACAAGTTGCATTTGCGTAAAGATCAAACTCATCCTCCGAGAGCAAAATCACCCCGAGCCGATTTGCCATCATAACGTGATCCATGTCGATAGCGTCCTTTTTCAAAATGCAGAACCCTTGATCGCATTTCATGCGTTGAAGGATGCCGGTCAACCAAAGCGCTCGATTCACAGCGGATTCCTTGGCCTTGGTCTTACAATCGAACACAATCGCTCTGAACCCTTTGAACTCATCCGGGACCGACGACAGAACGTCTAGATCAGTGACTAATTGAACTTTCTCCGCGACATCACGTCCAGGGTGGACGTCCACTTCGAGTTGAGGAAACCAGCGGTGACCGACCGACAGCTTTAGGGCCTTCTGTTTCTGAGCACGATCTTGCATCATAATCTATTTCAGGAAGAGCGTTTCCATCTCAAGTTGTTGTTCTTGGGTGATTGGCACATTGTGGCGCCGCTGCAATTCACCCGACGAAACCAAGGATTCCACGAAGGTATGATCCTGCTGAAGTGCGTCCCGAGCGGCTTGATCAACCTCAGTGCCGGAAGCAACACCCGCATCGACTAAATTGTAGGCCATTTTTAGCGCCTCACGGTTTTCCTGTGTGTCGATTATATGAAGTTCGCTATAGCCGTTCCCGGAATCAATCAACCGGGCGACCCGCAAGTGAACGAGTTTGCGATATTGCTGCGTCGCTTCCGTCGTCGCTTTTCCGAGTTTCATATCCCTCACGAGCGTGAAGAGGACTGCCCCTGGTGAACGGATTTTGATATGAGCTGGCAGGAATTGCCCTTGGCGAATGGCGGCAACAATAGCCATGGCACGTTCGTAAATGTCGCGTTTTGTCGGCGCTAGGGCGGCTCCTGCGGGAGTCGGAGTAAAAAGGAAAAACTGCTCACCTGCATGCTGTGTCGTAATACTTGGCGGTTTAACGGCACCGTCTTGAGCGAGTCGGAGCAGGAGGTTCATCTCGGCGTCCGAGAGCTTTATTCCCGCAATTTCCTTCGTCTTTTGAATGAGAGAAAGGGGAACACCCTGAATTGATTTCACCGCTTTAAGAAGCTTCTGCACCTGAGGCGATCCAACTCCGGCAACCATATCCGCATAAATTTCGGCATTCTCTGAAAAGTAGGTTGGACTGAGTGCAATGTCGCGTCCCCGGCTTCGATGAACGCGCAAATAGGCGCCCTCCTTACCCAACTCAAATGCCCGTGTGATTAGCTTGGTTTCCGCGCCGAGTTTGGCCCGAAGTGTGTCCACTTTTTCGGGTGCCTTCGAAAGTCGGCAGAGCAGGTCAACACTGAGTTCCTCTGCTTCGTTGAAACCCTCGTCGCCCGCATAAGTTCCCAAAGTGTCGTATAGGGTTTCGTAATAAGGAACGTTCGGAAGGACCGCTTTGATGGTTTTTCCTTCGGTTTCAAGCTTTACGAATTCAACCTCGGCGAGGAGCTCCAAGATACTTTTCACTGCTACCGAGGGAATGCCAAGATAGTGGGTTGCGACGAGTCGCAACGTCTCGTAGTTGACCTTCGGGAGGCCGCGAATATGAAGCGACAGTCGAACCGCCATGCCCACCCTTCTGAGGTTTTCAAATTCGGGCACCTCGGCCATTCCGAGGCCCGTTTGAATTTCGTGGCATCTCGCGGCAATCTCCGCGGGTGCAGGCTGTTCTGGCTGTGCTGCGGCTACCGAAGCTTCGCTGGACATATTACGTTCTGTTTGGTTTTCCGCTAAAAGTGCGATGCAAAATTGCCTGCCGAAGGCGGGTGGCGCGCTGGAGGTTGGCGGCGACCAAGGCTTCCAGTTCCTCGATCACCGACAGGCGGTGCTCCACCTCGGCCAACATCGCGTCGATCTTCTCGCGCGCTAGCTGTTCAGGGGCGGGTTCAGGCATGATCTCTGGGGCTCTCGGAATGGCAGGAAATTTGTGTAGCAAGTCCCTGAACCGAGAGGAAGCCTGTTCTTCGTGCGCCGAGGCGGAAACGCTCGGCACGACCGCATTGAAATAGGACGAAACCGGTGTATGGTGGTGGACTTCATCACTTTAGGAACCGGGAGGAACTCATGGCAAAGATCGCTCAGAGCATTCGCAGCCGTTTCGCTGCGGCAAACGGTGTGGAAACCATCTCCCAACCGGAGCGGTTGGTTCGCATCAAGGCCAATCAAACCAAATCAAGGTAATTCAAGCCATCGACATCATGCCGACCAGCGTGCCCCATGTCCGCAACGTCCGGGCCGGATTGCACCATGGTCCCCGATTCATCAGCGCCGAACAGACACACTATTTTCGTCCCCCTGAACGGCCCCTCCCTCTGTAAGCCCGGCGCAAACAGACACACTGCCGAAGGCAGGTCGAGGCGCACTGCCCGCGCGAACGCGCTTCCTAACCCAGCCGGAGGCTCATCCTGCAGGTCGAGGTGGAAACACGGCGACTCAACAGACACAATAAACACACAAAACTCATTCGTGGCACGGTCCGTTCGTTCGATCCTGGCATAGCCCTCCCCTAGCAAAACTGTTCCACCTGAGTTGTCCCACCGCATGCGTTCCCACCTCTGCCTCCTTCTCACCCTCCTGGCGCTCACCGCCCAGGGCGAAGACGTGCTCTACCGGCGGGATGTGATGGCTGTGCTCTCGAAGAGCGGCTGCAACCTCGGCGGGTGCCACGGGAACGGACAGGGCAAGGGCGGGTTCAAGATTTCCCTCCGCGGGCAGGACCCGGATCTCGACTGGCTTTCGCTGGTCCGCGAGCAAGGCGGCCGGCGGGTGAATCTGCTCGAACCGGAGCGCAGTCTGCTCCTCCAGAAAGCCACGGCCCAGCTCGCACACGAGGGCGGGAAACGCTTCGCGGTGGATTCGCCGGAGTATCGAATCCTGCTCGGCTGGATTCGCGACGGCGCGGCCGATACCGGGGCCGACTTGCAGCTCACGAAACTGGACGTAACGCCGGGGAATCAAGTGCTGATCGAGCCGGAGGATTCCGTGCAGATCAAAGCGACGGCCACATTCTCCGACGGCACCACGCGCGACGTGACCCGGCTGGCGGTTTTCGATCCGAACAACCAGGGCGCCTCCATCACCATCGACGGCAAGGTGAAGCGCGCACAATTTGGCGAGACCACCGTGCTGGTGCGTTACCTCGGCCAGCAGGTGCCGGTGACGATCGATTTCGTGCCAAACCGGACCTTCACGTGGTCGAACCCGGCACCGAACAACTTCGTGGACGAGATCGTCTTCAAAAAGCTCCAGCGCCTGCGGATCAATCCCTCCGACGTGTGCAGCGATGAAGTCTTCGTCCGGCGCGCGTTTCTCGACCTGATCGGTCTTGTGCCGACGGCGGATGAAGCGCGGCAGTTTGTGGCCGACACCGCCGCCGACAAGCGCCCGAGGCTGATCGACCGCCTCATGCAGCGCGAGGAATTCGCCGATTTCTGGGCGCTGAAATGGTGCGATTTGCTGAAGATCGAAGAGCGTCAGCTCGACAAAAACGGCATGAAGGTCTTCCACGACTGGATTCGCCGGGCCATCGCGGAAAACAAACCGCTCGATCAGTTTGCTGCCGAGATCGTGATGGCGCGCGGCTCGACCTACGAAAACCCGCCCGCCAACTGGTATCGCGCCAACCGCGACCCGGTGCAGCGCGCGGAGAATACGGCGCGCGTTTTCCTGGGCACTCAGCTCAACTGCGCGCAGTGCCATAATCACCCTTTCGAGCGCTGGACGCAGGACGATTACTACGACTGGGCCGCGCTTTTCGCCCGCATCGACTACGTGCTGAAGGACAACAAACGCACCGACAAGAGCGACAAAAACGAGTTCAAGGGCGACCAGAGCGTGACGCTCAAAGCCGTGGCCAGTATCACCAATCCGCGCAGTGGGCAGCCGGCCATGATGCGGTTTCTCGGCGGCGGCAAACCGGTCGTGACGCCGCGCAGCAGCGAACTCGTCTCGCTGGCCGACTGGCTGTCGCACTCACCCATGTTCGCGCGCATGCAGGCGAACCGGATCTGGTTTCACCTGCTCGGTCGTGGTCTCGTGGACCCGGTGGACGATTTCCGCGCGAGTAATCCCCCATCCCATCCGGAGCTGCTGGAGGCACTCACGCGCGATTTCGTCGAGCACGGCTACGACCTGCGCCACACCATCCGCACCATCGCGGCTTCGCGGACCTACCAGACCTCCTCCGAGCCAAACGACACCAATCGCGACGACGAGACCCTCTTCTCGCGCGGCACAGTGCGACGCCTTGGCGCGGAACAGCTTCTCGACTCGATGAGTCAGGCCCTCACGGTGCCGCTGGAAATCGATGAATTCCCTGCCGGCACCCGCCTCGCGCAAGTGCCCGAGGGCCGCAAACATTACAAGCCGCTCCGGAGCGACGTGGACCGCTTCTCCGCCACCTTTGGCAAGCCGCCCCGGCTGGTCGCCAGCGAGTGCGAGCGAAGCAACGAAGTCGCCCTTCCCCAGGTCTTCCAGCTCACCAGCGGAACCTTGGTGCAACGCGCTCTCTCCCAAGGGAATAACCGGATCGGGAAGCTCCTTTCCGGAGGCAAGGCGGATGGGGAAATCATCGATGAACTTTCCTGGGCGATCCTCACCCGCCCGCCGGGGGCAGCGGAGCGGGAGAAGTTCTACGGCTATCTCAATACTGTTACCGACAAGCGACGGGGGTGCGAAGACATCGCCTGGGCGCTTCTGAACTCGAAAGAGTTCCTCTTCCGCAGGTAACAGTCCGGCAACTTCAGGCCACTGGCGGCGTGGCACATGCGGTGCTTTGATAATAATCAAATCATACGTAAATGCTCTATCTAAATCACCAGCAACACGCACACAGCCCCGCGGTTCAAAGGGCGCTCCGTGCCGCCGATGGGTATCTCTACCTCGGCCTCGCGGATGAAGCGCTGGCCGAGATCGATGAAGTGCCAGCAGAAGAGGGCGAGGAGCCCGAAATCCAGCTCGCGCGCAACCGGGTGCTCCTGCACCTGCGCCGTTGGAAAGAGGTCGAAGCGCTCGCCGCCAACGCCATCGAAAAGCACCCTGAGCGCGATGAATTCACCGTCCAGCGCGCCTTTGCGCTGCACAAGATGAAGAAGGGCGCGGAAGCGCTCGACGTGCTCGACAAGGCTCCGGAATGGATCCGCCGCACGGGCATTCTGCACTACAACCTGGCCTGCTACGAAGCGCAGCTCGGCGACAAAAAGACCGCCAAGCAGTGCATCAACGTAGCGATCCAGATGAACGAAGCGATGCGCAAAAACGCGAAGGCCGACCCGGACCTGCGCGGCATCTGGAACTAACGCAAACCCTCTATGGCCCTCAACTTCCGCCCTTTCACCCTGTCAGCCATCGTGTCCCGTTTCAAGACGGTCGTGTCCGCTATTGCTTCAGCGTGGCGCGCACGTGAGCTTCGACCGCTTCCTGCCAGGATCGCGGTTCGGCGCCGGTCAAGGCGCTGAGCTTCGCCGTGGACATGACGGTATAGACGGGGCGTTTCGCCACGAAGGCCTTCAGATCGGCCATGGCCAGCGGTGCCACCGTGCGGCCTTTGAGCGGCGCCCCGAACCGGGCGGCGACATCGAGCGCAAACTGCCCGTATTCCTGCCAGGTGCAGAAGCCCGCGTTGCAAAGGTGGAGCAGCCCCCTTTCGCGGACATGGCTCAAGAACGGGCGAAGCCATTGGGCGACATCGAGCGTGTAAGTCGGCACCGCCCATTTGTCGGCGATGGCGCTGAGGTCCTCCGTCTCGTGCGCTCGCTTGAGGATTTGATCCACAAAGCTTGGTCGATCCGGGCCAAACACCCATGAAACCCGGACCGAGAGCGCATCCGGATTGGCCGCCGCAAGAGCGTATTCCCCGGCGAGCTTCGACGCCGCATACACCCCGAGTGGACGCGCTTCGTCGGTCTCGACGTAAGGCGTCCGCTTTTCCCCATCGAAAACGTAATCCGTGCTGATGTGCAGGCAGCGCGCGGATTTGCGGGCGCAGATTTCCCCGAGCACGGCGACCGCATCGGCATTGATCCGCTGAGCTTCCTCCACGTGCGACTCACAGTAGTCCACATTGGTCAGCGCCGCGCAGTTCACCAGCGCGTCGAACTCCAGCGGCTCCAGCGCCGAACGAAGCGCATCCGCATCGCCCAGATCGAGCGCCGCGTGGTTGAATCCGATGATTCCATCTCCCTGCTGCGCCCACTCGCGCGCGAGCGCTGCCCCCAGCCGCCCGCCGCTGCCGATGATGACAACCTTCATTTGCTCTTCCGCAGCGGCTCCCACCATGCCCGATTCGCCAGATACCAATCCACCGTCTCCCGAATCCCCTGCTCCGGCCGATGCCGCGGCTTCCAGCCGAGGTCCCGCTGCGCCTTCGACGAATCGATCGCATACCGCCAGTCGTGCCCGAGCCGATCGGTGACGTATTTGATGAGGCTCTCCGGTTTTTTCAGATGATCGAGGATGAGCTTCACCACGTCGATATTCCGCAGTTCGCCATCGCCCCCGAAGTTATACACCTCGCCCGGTTTGCCCTCGAGCAACGCAGCGAACAGGCCCGAGCAGTGATCTTCCACCTGAATCCAATCGCGCACATTCCGTCCGTCGCCATACACCGGCAGCGGCTGGTCGTTGAGCGCGTTGGTGATCATGAGAGGGATGAGCTTCTCGGGAAACTGATAGGGCCCGTAGTTGTTCGAGCAGCGCGTGACGATGACCTCCTGCTTGAACGTGTGATGGTGCGCCAGCGCGAGCAGGTCCGCCGAGGCTTTGCTGGCGGAGTAAGGCGACGACGGTTGGATGGGCGAACTTTCGGTAAAACGCCCGGTCTCGCCGAGCGAGCCATACACCTCATCCGTGCTCACCTGGAGAAAACGCCGCACCCCATGCCGCCGCGCCGCATTCAGCAACACACTCGTGCCGACGACATTCGTATGGATGAAATTCTCCGGCGAATCGATGGAGCGATCCACATGCGATTCCGCGGCAAAGTTCACCACGGCGAAATAATGGTGCCTGGCGAAAACGGCGTCGATCGCCTTCGCGTCGGCGATGTCGGCCTTCACGAATTCGTAGCGCTCGGTGTATTCCTCCGCGACGCCCGCAAGATTGGCCGGATTGCCCGCATAAGTCAGCGCATCAACGTTGGTGATAAATTCCGGTCCGTAGTGCTGGAGCACGAAACGGATGAAATTGCTGCCGATAAAGCCGCAGCCGCCGGTGACGAGGAGACGCATAAGGGCGGCGGCTTTAGCAGCGCCGCGCCGCCGTCGCTACTATTTTACACCGCCAATTTTTTCAGCCAATCCGCTGCCCTACTCCGCCTTGATCTGTTCCGCCGAGGTGACGACGATTTGCGGCTTGTCCTTGTAGAGGGTGACCGTGCCGCGAAGCTGGACGGTCTTGCCCGCCAATCCGGCCACCAGGTCGCCGCCAAAGGCCGCCGCGACCGCCTCGTAGTGGTCGCGCCGGACGATTCCAACGAATCCACCGCGCGAAACGCCCGCGAAGTCGATGAAGTAGATGCTGTTGTTCGAGGTCGAAGCGACCTTCTGCACCCGCCCTTTGACCGCGGCCACTTTGCCCACCGCTCCCTTGATGGCATCGAGGTCGTTGGCGTCGAAGATTTCGGACACAACCGGCGCCGGCGGCACCACGATTTCCTTCAGCAACGCGACTCCACGAGCCGCGTCGATCTTCGGTTTGAAATCGGCCTTGGAAAGATCCACGTCGAGCACGACCGGATTATGGTCGCTGATCCCGTTGTAAGCTTTCACGCTGGCCGTGGGAGCGCCGAGGCCAGCGGTGAAAATGTGGTCGAAGCAGTTGTCCGGAAAACCGCCCTTGCCCGGAATCGTCGTGCGTTCGCCAAAGGGAACCCCTTCGTGGGTCCAATGAAAACCGGACGCTTTCAGCGCCGCCAGCGTGTGGTCGGACGAGAAAGTCGGATCGTCCAGCGACGTATTCATATCGCCCCCTACCACCACCGCCACATGCGCCCGGCGGCTGTAAAGCTGCACCATCTCGGGAACGTGCTCGAGGAGCTGCTTCGCCGAGGCCTCACGCAGCGACACGTTGACGGGCAGATCGCCGAGATTGCTCTTCAAATGCAGCGCGTAGGTGAGCAGGACATGCTGCCCCGGCAGTTCGATCGCCGCAAAGGCATAACCGCGCGGCGGCGAAACGATGTCCGGATGCCAGACATCGGACCAACCCGAGTCGGCGGGAAACTTGCTGGCCACGACTTGGTTCTGCGGGCGCGACTCGAACTTGCTCGCCACCTGCACTTCCAAGCCGGGCACCGCCTTGCACAACTCTTCGGCCTTCTCCCAATCGCGCACTTCCTCGAGCAGGAGCACATCCGGATTCAGCTCGACCAATGCCGCCTTGGCCACCTCCATGTGCAGCGACTCCGCATCGGGGGCCGCATCTGGCTTATGCCCGGGGAACCACTCGAGATTCCACGCCACGATGCGGATGGACTTCGGCAGTGTGGGCTCTGGGGCTGGCGCGGGCGTGGCCGGAACCGGAGTCGCCTGCGGGGCGGACACTTCGGCCTGGGGCTGCGGAGTCGGGGCCTCGGTGGTCTTCGGTTTCGGACTACAGCCGACGACCAGCAACGAAAAGAGGAGCGACGAAAACAGCCCGAACGATTTCTTGATCACCAGGCGATTGACGCACAGGACCCGACCGGTGCGCAATTTCAATATCCGGTCCTAGGCGGCAATCGGCTGCAACTGCGCATCCAGTTCGGCCCTCACGCTTTCGGGGAATCGAATCTCCGGCGTGCCGCACAGCCGCTTCGAGAGATCGACCGGATCGCCGACGCGCACCTCGCTTGGATCGACCTGGTAAGACCACACCTCGAACCAGTTCAATGCCGCCGCTCCGTAGCAGGTCGAGAAGGCGCACGTCGCCGCATCGTAGCCAGTCGAAATGCGAATCCGCCCGGTGCGCGGCCTGTTGAAACGCGCATCGAACACCTGCCAGCGGTCGCCCATGAAGACCTCGAAGTAGGCGTGAAAATCCATTGGCGTCCCGGGGTCTTCACAACCGATGTCGGGCACGTAACCGCTGACATATCGCGTCGGGAGATTGAAGGTGCGGCACAGCGCGACCCCACAATGCGCAAAGTCGCGGCAGACCCCGTAACGACGCGCAACGACATCGGAGGCGGACAATTCCGGGCTGCCCGAGCCGGTGCGGTATTCGATATGATGATGCAGCCAATCGCAGATCGCCCGAACTCGTTCGAGTCCTTGCTGATACTGCCCAAAATGCTCCCAAGCAAAATCGCGCAGCTTGTCGCTATCGCAGTAGCGCGACGGCAGCGTGTAGCGGAGCAGGTTCGGCGAAAGGCGTTGCGGCGGCAGCGGAGCATCGAGATACGCAAAGTCTTCGCTGACCGAAGGCACGTGCACGATGGCATCGTAGCTCAACGTGTTCGGCCCCGGTGGCAATGTGAGGCGGGAGACGGAGTTGCGATGCTCATCCTCGAATTCGGAAGCCGGCGCGGCGGGCGACAGGACCATCCGTTCCTCGGCGACAAATTGATACGCATCCTGGCGCGGCCGCACGTTGAGCAGCATCGGCGTTTCCGCCACCGTCTGGAATTGCAGTTTGCAACCGATGCGAACAGCGAGATCCAATGGAACCCTGGGCAGTTCAGGCACGTGATACATAGGAGTATTCCAGCATCGCAATATACCACCTGCATGGCCGTATGCACATGCAACCGCCACCATTCCGCGCTACGAGAGCGATAGTCCGCACGACATGAATTCACCAGCCTTTCTCGAAGCTCAACGTCTTCTCCCGGCGACACTTTCCTTTCTGCGATCGATGGTGGGGATCAACAGCTTCACCACCAACCAACTGGGGGTGCAAAAAACGGCAGAATGCATCGCTGCCCAATTCGCGCCGATGGGATTCAGCGCAGAATACTGCCCCCCCTCGAATCCGAGCCACGGCCCGCATCTGGCGTTACGTCGTTTCGTTGACGCCTCGGCTCCAAGTATCGCGCTCATTTCTCATCTCGACACGGTCTTCACCGCCGAAGAGGAGGCCTGCTTCGACTTCCGCTACCGCGAGGACGGCCGGCGCATCTACGGCCCTGGCACGAACGACATCAAGGGCGGAACCACCATGATCTGGCTTACCCTGCAACTCATACGCACGGTTTCCCCGGATCTGTTCGAGCAAACCAACTGGTTCGTGCTCCACAATGCCTGCGAAGAAATCATCTCCACCGACTTCCGCGCGCTGTGCCTCGACCGTCTCCCCCGCGACACCCGCGCTTGTCTCATTTTCGAAGCCGACGGCGGAGAGGCCGATGACTTTTCGCTGGTTTCGTCCCGCAAAGGCCGCGCCGTCTTTCGTGTCAGCGTCGAAGGCCGCGCCTCGCATGCGGGCTCGCAGCATCGCGATGGAATCAACGCCATCACCCACCTCGCCCGACTGGTGACCGCCTTGGAGGCGGAGACCGACTATGCGACCGGCGTTACTGTCAATGTCGGCGCAATCGGCGGCGGCACGGTGATCAATCGAGTGCCACACGAAGCCCACGCCGACCTTGAAATGCGCGCGTTCGATCCCGTCATGTTCGAGCACACGAAAGCCCGCATTCTCGCGCTCCGGCGCGATGACGCGCTGCCTCGGGTCCGCGTGGAGGTAGAGGACGAAACGTGTCCCTGGCCACGCAATGCCGGGACGGATTCTCTCTTCGCCCTCTGGGCTGAGTCGGCCACGACACTCGCCTGCCGGCTCCGATCGGAAGATCGCGGCGGGCTCAGCGATGGCAACGTGCTGTGGGACCTCTGGCCCACCATCGACGGACTCGGACCGCGCGGTGAAAACTCCCACTGCTCGGAACATTCCGCCGATGGTAGCAAGCAGCAGGAATGGGTGGACGCAGAATCCTTTGTCCCCAAGGCGACGCTCAACGCGAACGCCATCGCCCGGCTGCTGCGGGCGTGAACTCCTTACTTGGAGTAACCGGTCGTCGTCGTCGTGGATTGCGTCGTCTGCGTGCTGGTCGATTCGTGCGCGCAGGCACCGAGCACGAGAGCGAGAGCGACGACGAGAAGTTTGGCGATGTGGTTCATAGCGGACACGGATCGCGTCGAGGCGTTCCGGCGGATGTAGGGTTTTCAGCGCGAGCGCACGCTCACCACCGTCGAGAGGCCCGGACGAATCTGCTCGCTCCACGAGCCGAGGGACTCGGGGGCAAAGAGAATCTTCACCGGCACGCGCTGGACGACCTTGGTGAAGTTGCCCGTCGCGTTGTCCGGCGGAAGGAGCGCGAATTGCGAGCCCGTGGCGGGCGAGAAGCTGTCGATCGCACCGCGAAACGAATGACCGGGAATTGCATCCACCGTCATCTCTACCGCTTGTCCCGGGTGCATACCGGCGAGCTGGGTTTCCTTGAAGTTGGCCTCCACCCACACCTCTGGTTCCACGAGTGAAAAGAGCGCCTGACCAGGCTGAAGATGATCGCCCACCTCGACAAATTTGCGGCTGATTCGGCCTGCCGCCGGAGCGATGATCGTCGTGTAGGAAAGCTGAAGCTCCGCGTCTTTCAGGCTCGTCTCCGCCATGTGCTGCGCGGAAGTGGCCGCATCGTAAGCCGCCTGAGCTGCACGCACTTTGGCTTTCGCGGATTCTCCCGCGGCCTGTGCGGCCGCAAACGAAGCGCGCGAAGCTTCCACGCTCGCGCTGGTCGTCTGGCTCCCTGCCCGCGCCGAGTCGAGATCGGAGCGCGAGATCGCCCCGGACGATGGCTGGCAGAAGAGTTGATTGGCCCGGTCGAGATCGGTGCGCGCTTTCGTGGCGTTGGCTTCATCACGAGAGATCTGCGCCGACGCCGCGGCAGATTGCGCCGCGGCCATCTTTTCCTGAGCCTGTGCGTCGGCCAGTTGAGCGGCGGTCTGACCAAGCTGGGCAGTCGCTTGTTCGAGCGCGTTGCGCGCCTGGTCGCGACGAATTTCCTGGTCGCGGCTATCCAGTTTCACGAGCGGCTGGCCTGCGGTGACACTGCTGTTTTCCTGCACCAGAATTTCCTGCACGACGCCGGCCATGCGCGGGCTGATGGTGTGAATCGCCCCGGTGACATAAGCGTCCTCGGTCACCTCATGAGTCCACGCGTGCCAGACAAAGTGTGCGGTCCATGCCAGGGCTGCCATACCTGCAGCTGCGAGCAGCATGACTCGCAGCGGGCTGCGACCTGGCTTCGCCGCAACGGCGGCAGATTTCGGGGCATCATTGATACTCACGTCGAAATCGTCTTCGGAGAGGGCAGTTTGATCACTCATAGGAAAAATCAGTGGGCGTTAGCGTCCGCGCCGGATGATCCACCGCGGCCAAGCAGGAACAGCAGAGGCAGCGTCACAATGAAGGCCACGCCGACGTAGCGAAACACCTCGGCAAACGTGAGCACCCCGGCCTGCGCGGAAATCATTCCCTGGATGGCAGTCAGCGCCTGTTGATGGGCCGCGTGCGGGTCGCCGGTTTGCATTTGAAAGGCTGCGGTCAATTCCGCCAGCCGCTCGGTCGCGACCCGCGAGAACGGTGTCACTTTCTCCGCCAGCACGGCGTGATGAATCGCATCGCGACGCGCCACCAGCGCGGTGATGATGGCGATTCCCAGACTGCCACCCAGTTGTCGCGTCAGGCTGTAAAAGCCGGAGCTTGAGGCAATGTCGCTTTTCGGCACCGGTCCGAGCGTGGCGAGGCTCAGCGGCAGGAACATCATTACCGCCGAGGCGCCACGGCCAATCAACGGCCAGAACAGGTCGTGCACACCGGTATCGGTCGTAATACGAGAGAGGTCGAACGCGACCAGCGCAGTGCAGAATCCGCCGCACGCCACAATGATGCGCGGATCGACCACGCGAGTGACCTTGGCGAGCACAACCATCATGATCGCCGAGGCGATGGCACCAGGGCCGAGGAGGTTTCCCGTCTGGGTGGCGGTGAAGTGCAGATAATTTTGGGCGAAAATCGGCACGGCAAAAATGACGCCGTAGAGTCCTGCTCCGAGCACCATGGAATAGATGCTTCCCGCCGCGACGGAACGATGACGCAACACGCGCAGATTCACCGCCGGGTGTTCGATGCGCAGCTCCAGCCACACAAAAACAAGCAGCGCCAGACCGCTCACGACGGCCAGCGCCAGGATGTAGCGCGACTCGAACCAGCCCTCCTTTTGCCCTTCTTCGAGCAGCGTCTGCAAACAGCCGAGCCCGAGCGCGAGCAGGCCGATGCCATGCCAGTCCACCGGAGGAAGGCGCCTGGGCTGCCGCTCGTCCGCAGGCAGAAAAATCATCGCCAGCGTGACGGAGATGATCCCAACGGGCAGGTTGATGAAAAAGATCCACCGCCAGCCGAGCGAGTCGGTGAGATAGCCGCCCAACGTGGGCCCGATCGCCGGGCCGACGATTACCCCGAGGCCGAACACCGCCTGCGCGATGCTTCGTTCGGACGGCGGAAATGTTTCAAAAATCACCGACTGCGCATTGGCCAGCAGCACCCCACCACCGAGCCCTTGCAGAATGCGGGCGACGATCAACATCGAGAGATTTACCGCCATGCCGCACATCATCGAGGCGGCGATGAAGGTGAGGAGTGAAAACAGGAAATACGTTTTGCGCCCGAAGCGATCCCCCAGCCAGGCCGTCAGCGGAATGATGATGACGTTGGCCACCGAATAACCCGTCACGACCCAGCCGATTTCCGCCAGCGTCGCGCCGAGATTTCCTTTCATGTCCGTGAGGGCCACGTTGACGATGCTCACGTCAATCACTTCCAGCACTGCTCCCAGCGAGGCCGTGAGCAGGATGGCCCACTTGAGCCAGCCCTGCCGGGCCGCGAGCGCCGCCAGCGGCGACAGCCGCGAGGGTTCGGCGACGCTCATCGGCGAGTCCCCCCGCTCCTGCGTCCCTCGGCGCGAATGCCCCGCACGAAAAGATCCACACAGGTGGCCACGTAAGTGTCGCGCGAATAGCGCAATGCCTTTTGGGCGGTGCGGCGCAGCATCCCTGACAGCAGCATGCCGGTGAAAGCATCCGCCGACGCGGCCAGATCGAGATCACCGCGCACCCGGCCGGCTTCACACGCTCCTTCGAGATACGAAATGAACCGCTCCCGCGAAGCCCGCGTCGCTTCCATGATGACCTGACGCGCAAACTCGGGATGCCGCCGCGCCTCGCCGATCAAGGTGCGAATGAGCAGTTCGTTGTCCTCGAGCACGGTGTTGAAGGCCACCGCGTAACTACGCAGGTCGCTTTCGAGATCGCCTGTCCAGAGCGACTCATCCGCCAGTGCATGCTGCTGGGCCGCGACCGCGCCCTCCAGCACCGCAGCAAGCAGACGTTCCTTGTTTTGAAACTGCCGGAAGAGCGTCACTTCGTTGACCCCCGCCTCCTGAGCGATCCCGCGCGTCGTTGCCCCTTGCAGTCCGTCGCGCGCAAAGACGCGAGCAGCCGCTTCGAGCAAACGATCGTGAGAGGAAGGCCCAGCGGATTTGACCGGTTTCTGGACAGGAGCAGCGTTCATGTAAGTGCTTACTTGCATCGTCCCTGCCGACTGGCAAGGAACGATTGTGTCTGCTTTCGTGCCGGACCTGCTTCGCCTCAGTCACCGGGCTGTCCATCATGCTGCTCTTGGAAGCCACCATGCGTGGCTACGTCGCTTGCGGCCATATCCTCCCAAATCTTTGCCACGCGGGTGGGCAGCCCCCCTTCGTAAACACATTGAATCCCTCTTTCTCCTCCCCATCTATTGCAGCCATGACTTTCAAACCCGCCCTGCTTGCCCTCACTCTCGCGTTCGGTTCCACCGCGCTGGCCGATCTCGTGGAGCAGTGGCAGAAAGCGGCGGTGCGGAAACATCCGACGCTGGCGGCTTCCGGCTCACCGCTGAATCAGCGCTTCCTTACCATTGTCGCCGAGAAGAAAAGCTCCGAGCCGGGCTTCTTCCAAAAACCCGACTGGCCGATGCGGGCCGCAGAGCTGGCGGCGGCGGAGATCAAAAAGGACGAGATGGCCGCAGCCGAGAAAGCCAAAGCCGAGGAGGCGAAGATGGCGGAGGAAAAAGAGCGCACCGCTGAGATTGCGGAAATGGAACGCCAATGGGAAACGCAGAAAGCGAAGTGGGTTTTCGACCGGCTCGTATTTGGCGACGACGAAGCAACGGTCATCAAGAAGCTGAATCTGTCAAAGCTCGTGACTGCCCGCACGGCAGGCGGAACTCGGGTGGCGCTGAGTTCGCGCTATCGTTGGATGATCGGTGAACACAAATTCGACCTCGATTTCGAGATGGCGCCGACGTTCAAGGGGCTCACGATTTCGCCGCTGCCGGAGAGCACGGGCGATCTGGACAGTCTCATCAAGGAAGATTGGACGGCGTTGCGCACGGCTGCGATCGAGCGCTTTGGAGCGCCCACCAAATCGGCCCCTTTCCCCGCCGCCGCACAGCTCCAGAAAGGCGGGCTCACCGCGACGGATACGTGGGACCGACCGACACGCACCATCACGCTCGGCGTCACGGAGGATGATGGCAAGGCACAGGCGACGTTGAAGATCGACGGCCCCGGCGGGAAGAGGTAGTTGGTGTCGAGGCATTAGCCTGCGGAAAGGTGGCGGGAGCAGGGAGAACGACCCGAAGGCTGGACACCAACCGCCCCTCAATTCCACAGTCGGTCGAGCATTTTGCCGACGGCCGCGAAGAGGAAATCGATCTCTTCGCGGGTGACGATGAGTGGCGGCGACATGGCGATGAGGTCGCGGATGCCGCGGACGATGGCGCCGTCTTCGCGAACGAGCTTTGCCCCTTTTACACCGAGCATGGTCGTCGGGGTGAGCGCGGCTTTGCCTTCGCGCGGGAGGAGCTCGATCGCGCCGATGAGGCCGTGCCCGCGCACTTCTCCCACGGCCGGATGGCCAGCGAACGAACGCAGCTTTTGCTGGAAATAAGGGCCAACATCGTCGCGGGTGCGCTCGACCAATCCGTCGCGCTCGATCACGTGCAGGTTCGCCAGCGCCGCCGCGCAGGTCGTGGGATGGCCGCTGTAGGTGTAGCCGTGCGCGAGGTAGCCACCGTGCACGAGCACTTCGGCCACTTCCTTTCGCACGATGCTCGCGCCGAGCGGGAGATAACCGCTGGTGAGTCCTTTCGCGATTGAGATGAAATCGGGTTCGAGATCCCAGAGCGTGCTGGCAAACCAATCCCCCACCCGCCCAAAGGCGGTGATGACTTCATCGGCCACAAAAAGAATGCCGTGCTGGCGGCAGAGTTCACGCAGACCACGGAGATAACCTTCAGGCGGCACAATGACGCCACCAGCGCCTTGGATCGGCTCGGCGAAAAACGCTCCGATGGTATCCGCACCCTCGCGCTCGATGATGCGGGCGGTTTCTTCGAGGCACCATTTGCCGTAGGCGACGGGATCGCTCTCGCGATTCGCCGCGTAAGCATTAGGTCCCGGCACATGGATGAAGCCGGGCAGCGGCAGGTCGAACGGTTTGTAGCAGCCGGGCAGGCCGGTCATGCTCGTGGTGGCGAGAGTGACGCCGTGGTAAGAAAATTCGCGGGACAGAATCTTCGTGCGCTGCGGCTGGCCGCGCAGTTTGTGATAGGCTCGAATGAGCTTTAGCGCGGTTTCGTTCGCTTCACTCCCGGAATTGCTGAACATGACGTGCGTCATGCCCTTCGGCGCGAGCGAGGCGAGGCGATCGGCAAGGCGGATGGCGGGTTCGGTGGTGCTATTGAAGAACGAGCAGTAATACGGCACCTGCTTCATCTGCGCATGGACCGCATCGATGATCTCGGGACAGGAATAGCCAACGTTGACGCACCAGAGCCCGGCGAGGCCATCGAACAGCTTTCGTCCCTGAGCGTCCCACAGCCAACAGCCTTCACCGCGCGTGATGATATGCGTGCCCTGCGCGTGAAGTTCCTCGTGGGTGGTAAACGGGTGCAGGTGATGCCGGCGGTCGAGATCTTCGAGTTCGGTGGATGGAGTGGGAGACGGCATGGCTTAAGATAACGAACCGGCGGGACCGAAACAATGAGGAAGACAGCATGGGATGACTCGAAAATGTCACAGTTCCGGCATCGCACTTTTCACGCTCGCTGCCCCATGCTGGTGAACGATGCTCGAAATCGAACGCAAATTCCTCATCCAGACACCTCCCAGCGATCTGACGAGCTATCCTCACAGCGATATCATTCAAGGCTACCTCGCGATCGAGACCGGGCATGCCCAGGTCCGCATTCGCCGGCGCCGCGATGGAGGCCCGGAAAGCGACCGACATCAACTCACGGTTAAAAAACGCGAAGGCACGGTGCGGGATGAGGTGAACCTCGCCATTTCAAGGGAGGACTTCGAGAAACTGTGGCCGCTCACGGCGGGACGCCGTCTCCACAAGACGCGCTACCGGATTCCCCACGGCGATCGCGTCATCGAAGTCGATCTTTTCCACGGCGCACGCGAAGGACTGATGGTCGCGGAAATTGAGTTCGATTCCGAGGAGCAGTGCGCCGCATTCATGCCGCTGGGTTGGTTTGGTCCCGAAGTGACGAACGATCCGGTTTACAAAAACTCGCAACTGGCGGGCGAATAACGCCGCGCCCGCCTAAAGTTTCGGGGCGGCGGGTTTGACCGGCGCGGACCAACTCGGCGGGCCGGAAACCTTGAGCTGGCGCCTGAAGACTTTGTCGCCGCAGGTCGCGTAGAGAACGTCGAAGTTCGGGCCGCCGAAGCAAAGATTGCTGACGCGACGGTTCGGCGTGGGCAGGATGCAATTCACCCGGCCGGCCTGATCGCAGACCTGGATGCCCATCCTCGTCGCGACGAAGAGACGTCCATCCCGATCGGCGCGCATGCCATCGGCGCTGCTCTGGTCCGCATCATCGGGCATATGGAGCCAATAATAACGCTGCTTATGCTTGAGCGTGCCATCGGGCTGGACCTGATAGCTGTAGATCCAGTGCGAGCGAGCGTCGCCCACGTAGAGCAGCGACTGGTCGGGCGAAAGCGTGATGCCGTTCGCGAAGCGGATGCCTCCGCTATCGACCTCCTGCTTCGTGCCGCCGGGACGAATGAGCCAGATCTTGCTCGTCTCACCTTTGTTCGCGAGCGGATGCGTCACATAGACATTGCCGTTGTGCGCGACGACGAGATCGTTGCCGGCGATCTCGTCCGCCAGCGTGGTCACCTTACCCTCGGCGTCGTAAGCGAGGATCTTTTGCTCCCCCCGTGGAGACGACATAGAGGCGTCCATCCGGACCGAAGTGCTGGCCGTTCGCGCGCTTCGAGTCGGCGAAGTATTCGCTCACCTTCCCATCGAGGCCCACCTTGTAAGTTTTGCTGTTCGGGATGTCGTTGAAGAATACCTCACCCTTCGCATTCACCGCGGGGCCTTCGGTAAACTTGTAACCTTCGCCCACGATTTGCCACGGGCTGGCAGGATCGACGATTTCGGCGAGCATCCGGTTCTGCGAACCGTGGTTTTCCGGTGCTTTCGGCCAGTCTTTCCACAGCCACCGCATCGCCTCGGGGAAGAGCATGGTGCCGTGTTTGCCATTGTGGCTGCCTTCGCCCCAGGTGTGATTGACCTCGTAACCCGCCCACGTCAGCGCGCGTTCCATCGCCTGATTCATCATCCACCAATCGCCGGCGTAGATGTTGTTATCGTTCGATCCATCCTGGAGATAAACGCGGAGGGGCTTTGGCGCGAACTTTCGCACGAGCGTGGGGAAAACGTCCGCGCCGCGCAGGCCCACATACGTGCCCACGGTCGTAAAGACGCGGCTGAAGGAATCGGGCCGCTCCCACGCAGCAGTGAAGGAAGCGACGCCTCCGCTCGACGAACCGCAAATCCCGCGATCCGTCGCGGCTTTGGAAAAGTGAATCGCGCGGCCATCGCTGGTCGTTTTTGTCTCGGCATCGGGCAGCAATTCCTCAAGGAGGAACCGCACGTAGCTATCGCCGAGGCCGTCGTATTCGAGGCTGCGATTGAAACGGTCGAGCGCGTGGTTGGGATCGAGCGCCTTCACGCGGCCGTGCATCACGTAAACGCCGATCGTCACCGGCAGTTCCTTTCGCGCGATCAGGTTATCGAAGACCGCGGGCGATTCGTAGTTCTTCCCGTTCCCATCCTGAAACACCATCAGGCACGCGGGCTTGGCCGGGTCGTATTGTTTCGGCACGTAGATGGCGTAATCGCGAAAGGTGCCGGGAAAGATTTTCGATTTCTCGAAGGTGAATTTGAGCACCTCCCCCTTCGGCACTCCCTCGTGCGGCTTGGAGTCTTCGGTGAGCGGATACTCGGGTTCGGCGGCAGAAGCGGCAAAGGTGAGGAGAAGGCAGATGGGGAAGAATTTCATGCGGGCGCCCCCAACGTTTCCACGAAGGCTCGCGATATTAGCCAAATTTTTGCATTTACGCCCCGGGGAGAAACCGTTACGCTTCGTGCCGAGTTCGAATCAGACCGCCTCATGGCGGTGTGTCCCCAGGCGAAATCTTCCCTCCAAATACGAAGATATGGGCAAAACGACCACCACCAAGAAAACCACTCCGGCCAAACGCGCGGCGGCCAAAGTCGCGCCGGAAGCCGTCACGATCAACGAAACCCCGGCTCCCGCTCCAGCGACAGTGACCAAACCCAAAGCGGTGAAAACTGCGAAGCCAGCCGCCAAGCCGGCCACGGCGGCGAAGAAAAAGCTGGCCACTCCGAAAGCGCCTCGCAGCAAGGTGAAGAAGGTTGCGGCCACGGCGGCACAGTTCACCGGCGAAGACATCGCGTTGCGGGCTTATTTCATCGCCGAAAAGCGCCAGCAGACTGGTGAGTGGGGCACGCCCGAGGGCGATTGGCTGGAAGCGGAACGCCAGCTTCGCGCCGAGCTCGCGAGTTAAACCGACTCCTCTTTTCGATATGAACGCGGATCCTTACGCCGAACTCGCGGCGGCGTTGCGAGAGCGGCTGGCGGTCATCGCCGACCGTGAGCTTTACCAGCGCGACCCGGCGGCACACCTCGAAAAACTCAAGCAGGCCTCGGCGCGAATCGACGCCGCCGCGGCCTCCCTCCCCCCGCCCATCCCACGCGATCTCGCGCACTATTTGCACGGGGGGAGCTTCCAGAAGGCGCTGGCTTGGCTGGAAGCACGCGGAGCAGCCACCTGACCGGGCATCTGCCCTCACCGCCGTTCCGGGATCGGCCTGTTCGTGAAGAAGGAGCGAACCGCGCCTTCGCTTTCCCTCACACGGATCGATCACAAACCCCTCGAAGATTTTTCGGTTTGGCCTATTCTCCGTCAAATCTGGTGGGACCACTACTCCTGTCCTCTCGCTTTTTCCCTTCGGGAACGCCTTCCGCGTTGCTCTGTTTACGCCCCCTTCGACCGGCTGGCCGAGCGGGAATGGCCACAGTGCGCTGGTTGGTGGTGCTCGTATTTATCGCAATGGCGGTCGGGATGTGGCTCGGCAGCCGATCTCCTGAAACGACTCCAATCGCTACTGTCCCGGCGACCGCCACCCCATCAACGGACAATCGCTCCCCCGCTCCAGCCCTCTCATCCAACCTGGGCCAAAAGAGTGTGCCGGTCGCTGACGCTACCGGGTTCCCCGTTCTGAC
This sequence comes from Chthoniobacteraceae bacterium, assembly GCA_044226525.1. Lineage (GTDB taxonomy): Bacteria > Verrucomicrobiota > Verrucomicrobiia > Chthoniobacterales > Chthoniobacteraceae > VFJQ01. The sequence goes on from JBGAGV010000002.1 coordinate 248,750, forward strand.
GTCTCTTCACGAAGGCGATACGATTCGCTTTTCCTTGCCGGGAGGTCGCGCCGCGTCAGGCACGGTGAATCTCGTGCAGCACGATACCGGTGGCGTATATCGAGTCGGCGGCTCGCTGGAAATGCCGGCCAGCGGCTCCTTCGTTTTCGGCACCGATGGCCGCACGACCGGCGGTCTGGTGCAAATTCCCTCACGCCGCCGTGCCTTTACGTTGAAGCAGGATGCGGCGGGGCAGCTCTCCTTTCAGCAGCGCCCGCTCGACGACGTCGTTTGCCTGCCTTTGCCGAAACCGAACTTCGAACCGGAGAAGGCACCGTCTCTCGCGCGTGGCGCGGCAGCGGCGATTCCTCTTTTGAGCAGTCGGCCGACCGCGGCGGCGGTCATCTATCTCGACTTCGATGGCCAGAGGGTCACCGATCCATCGTGGAATAACGGTCGCCCGATCGAGGCCACCGCGCCGAACGTCACGAGCACCGACATCACTCAGATCTGGCGGCGGGTGAAGGAAGATTTCTGGCCTTTCGATATCGACATCACCACAGACCTGAGCCGCTACGACAATGCGGAGGTCGGGAAGCGCATGCGCTGCATCATCACCCCCACGGAGACGGCTGCCCCCGGTGCGGGCGGTGTCGCTTACGTGGACTCATTCTCCGACGCGGGAACCCCAGGAACCTCGAGCACCATTCCGTGCTGGGTCTTCAACACGAGCGTCACCGGCATCAGCGAGGCTATTTCTCACGAGGTCGGGCACACGCTCGGGCTACATCACGACGGGAGAACCAGTCCGTCGGAGGAGTATTATGCCGGCCAGGGCACCGGCGCGACCGGTTGGGCGCCCATCATGGGCGTGGGTTACTACAAGTCGCTCGTCCAATGGAGCAAAGGGGAATACCTCAACGCCAACCGCACCGAGGACGATCTCGCCATCATCAGCCGCACCGCCAACGGATTCGGTTATGTGGCCGATGAAGCTGGCGACACAACCGCCACCGCCGCTTCGCTCGCGGTCGATGACACCGACGTCAACCAGCCGGGTATCATCACCTCCGCGAACGATAAGGACGTTTACGTCTTCGCCTGCGGCGCGGGCACAGTTTCGGTCAACGCGAGTCCAGCCCCTCTTTCGCCCAATCTCGACATCGTCCTCGACCTGCTCGACGAAAGCGGCGCCGTGCTGGTGACAAACAATCCCGTCTCCAGCCTGCCTGCGTCGATCAGCACGAGCGTGACCGCCGGGACTTACTATCTGCGAATTCGCGGCACGGGTGCGGGTAACGTGCTCACGACTGGCTACACGCCCTACGGATCGATTGGCGAATATACGATTGCCGGCACCATCCCGGCCGCGACACCGGAACCGAAAATCACCAGTGCCGGGTCCGCCGAGGGCGAGCAGGGGCTGCCATTCTCGTATCAAATCCTGGCCACGCATTCGCCGACCAGTTACGGCATCCTCGGCACCTTGCCCACCGGGCTCACTTTGGATTCCGACACCGGTCTGCTGGCTGGCACCCCGACCGCTACCGGCGCCTTCAACCTGACCCTTCAGGCTACGAATGGAGACGGCACCGGCAGCAAGCCGTTCGTCCTCACGATTCAAGCCGCCGGCACGCCCGCTCTCACGAGCGCCAGTTCAGCGCAAGGATTTGTCGGCCTGAACTTCGGCTTTCAACTCACGGCCACACACACACCTTCGCAATTTGGTGTCACAGGCACCTTACCGACCGGCATCTCGCTCAACCCCGACACAGGACTTGTCAGCGGCTCAACCACGCAGGCCGGTAAATTCCTCGTGACGGTCAGTGCCAGCAATGCGAACGGCACCGGCACCGCTCCGCTCACGATCACCATCGTCAACGCGGTCATTCCGCTGAATCAAGCTCTGGATGTGCCGGGGCGGGCCTTCAGCAATCCAGATGGCGCAGCGTGGAGCGGGCAGAATGCAATCACCTTCGATGGCGTGGACGCCGCACAAAGCGCTCCGATCGCTCACGACGGCATCACCACGATGGAAACGACCGTGACTGGGCCGGTCACCATTTCCTTCCGCTACCGAATCGATAGCCAGCAGAATTTCGACAAGCTCGATTTTTCGATCGACAGCATCTCGCAACTGAACGTGTCCGGCTTCGTCGATTGGACACTGTATTCCACCGCCGTTCCCGCGGGCAATCACCGCCTGCGCTGGACTTACAGCAAGGACGGTTCCGGCTCCGCCGGCGCGGATGCGGCGTGGGTCGATGCCTTGGGAATCACCAGCGCGACCGCCCCCGTCATCACCAGTCCCAACTTCGCGTCGGCACGGGTGAATGTGCCGTTCAGTTATCAGATCACGGGCACCAACTCGCCGAACGAGTTCGGCCTGGCGGGCACCCTGCCAGCCGGAGTGAATTTCGCGACCGACAACACCGGCCTGATCTCCGGCACTCCGACTGAAGGCGGCGTCTTCACCGTCACGATCAGCGCCAGCAACGGCGGCGGCACGGGAATCCGGGAACTGACCATCAACGTAGAGTCGGGCGTGCTCGACCTCACGGGAGCGCTCGATCAGCTCAATCTCGCCTGGGTCAACACAGGCACCGCGCCGTGGACACCTGAAACAGATGTCACCCACGACGCCGTGGATGCTGCGGCCGCACTCAATGTCGCCGACAACCAGACCGCCACCTTGGAAACCACGGTCGAAGGTCCGTCGTCGCTGCGCTTTTTCTGGAAGGTTTCGTCGGAGCGCGCCTACGACTATCTCTCCTTCAGCATCGACGGCGAGGAGCACTGGCGCATCAGCGGAGAAGTCGATTGGGAACTCAAGAGCTATCCCATCCCGGCGGGCGTGCACCAGATCACCTTCCGTTATCGGCGCGACGGCAGTGGCTCCGAAGGGCTGAACGGAGCGTGGATCGACCAGGTCTCGGTGTTTCCTCGCGAGGGATTGCCTGGCAGCGACAGCTTTGTCGGCGCGCAGGCGCTCACCGGCACGCATGTCGAACTCGCCACCAACGACGTCCAGGCGACGACCGAACCCGGCGAACTCGGACCCTACGGTGCCAGCTACGGCCATTCGCTCTGGTGGACTTGGACGGCACCGGAAACCGGCACCGTCATCGCCTCGACCATCGGGAGCAAATTCGACACGATCCTCGCCATCTACCGCGGCACTTCACTGAGCGATCTTCACCTCCTCGCGGGCAGCGACGATGTGTCCCGACGCGATCCCACCAGCCGGACCACCTTCAAGGCGGTGGGCGGACAGACTTATTTCATCACCGTCGGCGGATTTGGGAATGCAAACGGGGCCATTGATTTCGACATCCATTACGCCGGGCGCGGAACCTATCTCGGCATCATCCAACCCGACTCCGGCGCGGACAAAATGGCCGGGCTGATTCAACTCAGCGTAACGGAAGCCCTCGCCTATACCGGCACCGTCACCTTCGGAGGATCGCGCTATTCCTTCCGCGGTTCCCTCGCGACCGGCTCCGCCGTATCCACGGTCGCGCGGAAGAACGGCGCCTTTCCGCTCGACTTCACTTTCACCACCGATCTCGCCAATGGCGACAGCACGGTGAATGGCTCCCTGACGACGGGTGGCCAGGGGTATCACTTCGCGGCTCGTCGTCGCATCGCGGCGGTCGATCTTCCCATCCTCGCCGCAGGCGCTTACAATGTTCTCCTTGAGCCGCCGGACGACGGCACGAACGTCGCTTATGGCACCGGCGCTGGACGCGCTGTCGTCTCGCGCCGAGGCGACGTGAGGTTCACTGGTGCGCTCGGCGATGGACAGAAAGCCCAGCAAGGCGGAGCGCTCACGTTCGGCAATGTGTGGCCCGTCTTTTTTGCCTATCCGAAAGGAACCGGAACCATGGCCGGCGACGTCCTCTTCGATCCTGTGGCGGCCGATAACTTCACCGGCAGCCTGCGCTGGCGGGTGGAAAACATGATCACCGGGACCTTCGGCGAAAATGTCGCGCTCACCGGCGCCTTCTTTTTCAAGCCCACCCCGACGCTCCCGCTGCTCGACGTGAATGCCACCACGAAACAAGTGCAACTCACCTTTAGTCATCGCGACGCGGCAGTAGACCCGGACGATCCCATCCTCACGCTCGACACCACCAAGAGCATTTTCACCGGCATGCCCGCCAACGCCACGATCAAGATGAATGCCCGCACCGGTCTGTTCTCCGGTTACTTCCCCGCCCCTGTCACCGGGCGGCGGCAGGCCTTCTCCGGCGCGCTCCTCCAGTCGCAAAACCGCGGCGCCGGGTTCTTCAATGCTGCCACCGGCCACGGTCGGGTCGATCTCGCGCCGCTGCCTTGATCGAGCCCAAACTTGGATTTTCGAGTGACGCCGGCGGGGCATTCCTGCTTTGATCACCATTCCATGCTTCGCTCCCGCGTCGATCAGATCCTCGATTCCCGTAAACGCATCCTCGTCGTTGGCGAGATGATCTTGGATGAATTCATCTGGGGGAAAGTCTCGCGCATTTCCCCGGAGGCCCCCGTGCCCGTGGTCGAAGTGGCGAAAGAAAGCTGGTGCGCCGGCGGCGCCGCCAATGTCGCCCGCAACGTGCGCGAGTTTTGCGACGAGGTTCATCTCTTCAGCATCGGCGGCACCGATCCCGATGCGGGCGTGCTGCGCGGACTTCTCGAAAAACAAGGCATCCGGCTCGACGGCGTCCTGACCGATCCCGCGTATCGCACCATCCGCAAAACCCGCATCATCGCTCGCACCCAGCAGGTCGTGCGCGTCGATCGCGAGCAGCGGGCGAGCTTCAGCGATGCGCAACGCGCGGAAGCGCTGGCGCGATTCGATTCCCTCCTGCCGCAGATCGATGCCATCGTCATCGAGGACTACGACAAGGGCCTGCTCGACCAGACGGTCGCCAACGAACTCACCCGGCGCGCACGAGCCGCGGGAAAGATCGTCTGCGTGGACCCGAAGCCAAGCAATCCTGTGCAGTGGAGCGATGTGACCTGCATCACTCCAAACCGCCCTGAAGCCTTCCGCTGTGCCGGGGTGCCGCTGCGTGATCCGGTCGATCCACCGACGCAAGACCCCGCCTTGCTCGAAGTCGGCAGGAGGCTGCTGGAAAAGTGGCGCTGCACCTTCGTGCTCGTAACCTTGAGCGAGCAAGGCATGATGCTTTTTCAACCTGGCTCGGAGCCGTATCACATCCCCACCCGGGCGGTGGAAGTTTTCGATGTCAGCGGCGCGGGCGATACCGCCATCGCGGTCTTCACCGCCGCCCTCGCCGGCGGCGCCGATGCCCGGGAAGCAGCCGAGATTGCGAACCACGCCAGTGGCATCGTGGTCGGCAAACTCGGCACCGCCGTGGTGCATCGCGACGAACTCCTGGACAGCTTTTCCGCGGCGTAGGCTCTACTTCGGCGGCAACCGCCGGGCCTGCTCTTTGGAAATCCGCGCCTGCAGGTCGGGCGCGAGCGAGCCCCAGTTTGTCTGGAGCCATTGCTGCGCCGCAGCATCGTCGGTCTTGCGCCAGTGGTGAAAAAACTTGGCGACCGAATCACCACGCTGGTCGTGTTCGGTGATGCCAAGGGCCATCTGCATGGCCGCGGCGGGATCGCTATCGGCATACACTTCGCCGAGGCTCACTCGTGCCAGGTCGTTGGTAACGCTTGCAGGCTGCGCCGCGATCCACGCTTTCATCGCTGCCGGGTCGGTGCCGGCCCACGAATCGAGCGCGCCGCGGGTCGCCTCGGTGCGGGTGCTGTCGGAGGGCAGCGTATCCAGCCACGCGAGCGCTTTCCTCGGTTCGATCGCGCCCCAGGTCGTGCCGATATGATCGATCGCCGAAGCTTTCATCTCCGACACCTCGAGCTTTTGCGTCCAGGCAATCGCCGCGTGAATGTCATTCGCGGTCCAGATCGTGGCCAGCACACCCGCCGCCTCGCGCCGCGCCGAGCCGGGCGGAAGTTGATCGATCCATTTCGCCGCCGACGTGGGATCGGCCGCCCCCCAGGCATTGACCAGCGCACTGGCGAGATCGAGTCCCTGTCGACCGCTGTCGATCATGGGGGTGAAATACTCGGCGGCTGCGGCAGGATCCTGTCCCACCCATTCGCTCGCAAGGGTCACGCGCCCGACGATCTTGTTTTCTTCATTCGTCAGCGTCTCGATCCACGCCGCCGCGGAGCGGGGATCGAGGTCCGCCCAGGTGGTCACGAGCGAATCGAGCACCGTCTGCGACGTGCTGCCGGTGCTCACAAACCACTTCGCGGCCCCTTGCGGGTCATTGCGCGTCCAACCCGTCACCAGCGCGGCCATCCCCTGCTCTTTCAGTGGGCCGGAGATGTTTTCATCGAGCCATTTCCACGCATCTTGCGAGTGCGCTCCAGCCCACTTCTCCAACGCCGCATCGAGTGTCTCACTTTGCAGCAGGCCGGGTTTGAAATTGGCTTTGAGGTAATCGACCGCTTTCCTGGGATCTTTGCCCGCCCACGCGGCGAAGAGCGCCCGCATGAACTCGAGTTTGTCGTTCGCATCGGGGATGCGGTTACCGACCTCGAGCGCCTTCATGGGGTCTTCCTCGACTAGTCGCTCGGCGAGATGGTGCAACGCCTCGGCACGGGCGTCGCGGTTGGCGGTGGTAAGGGCGTCGTTGAGGACGGAGAAAGGGTCGCGAGGGGTGGCGGCGTGGTCGGACTGGCTGGACGAGTCGGATTGGCCCGACCGTTCGGCCTTGTCGGGCTGCGCGGTGCTGGCTGTCAGGGGCGGGCGCGGCGCCCCGTCCCCGCCTCGGTTGATCCACCACATGAGCAGGATCCCGCCAACCAGCCCAGCAGCCACCAGCAGGATCGGCTGAAGCAAACTTCGCGGCGAAGAGGCGGGCATGACCGCGACGGTGACGCTTGCGCCCCCCGCCTGGCAAGTGGAACTCATTTTTCCTAACCGCACAGTTACCAACCCGCTTTCGCGACCAGGCTCAGGTGCGGCTACAGAGAAGGCTCCCTTTTCATGCCTTTCCGTTTCTCCGTCCTGCTGCTCCTGACCGTCCTCGGGATGGTCCCGGTAGCTTCAGACTGGCTGGGCACCGGCACGAGGGCCGCGGCTGCGGTGGAGTTCGAGGAAGTAGCCCCGTTTGAACTCCCGCCTCAACATCCCGCCTCCCGCCTGCTCTACGTGGCTTCCGATGGAAACTACTACGGGACCGCTCCGGAAGGAGGCGCCACGGGGCATGGCGCAATCTTTCGCCTGACTCCCGGCGGCGCAAGCAGCACAGTCGTCTCCTTCACCGACGAAGGCGGCAGTTTCAAAGGTGCATACCCTATCGGCGCGCTCGTCCTCGGCGCCGACGGAGCGCTCTATGGAGCGACGACCGCAGGTGGCTCCGAGGATTGCGGGACGATTTTCAAAGTCACCACTGCGGGGGTCTTCACAACTCTCGTCCAGTTCAACGACACCACCATCAAAGGCACCGGCCCCAATGGCCTCACTCTCGCCGGCGACGGAAACTTCTACGGCACGACTCAAGGCGGCGGCATGAGCGGCGAAGGCACCCTTTTTCGGCTCACTCCCGCTGGCGCACTCACCACCTTGGTCGAGTTCACCGGGTCGAATCTGAGCCTGCTCAATCTCGGCGCGAAACATGGCGGCGCACCGGTCGGCACGCTGGTGGCGACCGGCACCAGCAGCATCACCCTATATGGCGTGACGCAAACAGGCGGCAGCCTGGCCGGACTCGGCCTCCTCGATGATGGGACCGTTTTTCGATACGCGGTCTCGACGAACACCTTCACCATGATGGCCACGTTCACCGGCGACTCGGCGTTGCTCGAACTCCTCGGCGGACGGGCTGGGCGGTATCCGAACGGCGGCCTCTGCCTGCACTCCAATGGTTATCTCTACGGCACCACGGAGTTTGGCGGTGCGTCCGATGTGGGCACGATTTTCAAGATCAAGCCGGATGGGACGAATTTCGCGACCATCAAACAGTTCGACCAGACGACCGGCGCCAATCCCGCCGGAACACTGGTGGAAATTTCAGGAACTCTCTACGGCACCACTCGCACCGGCGGCAACGATTCGAATTACGACGACGGGACCATCTACCGGATCACCAGCGACAATCATCAGCGATTGGTCAATTTCACTGGCCGCGGTGGCGTGGTGCCCGGCTCGGAGCCCACCGGGGGCATGATCGTCACCCCCGGCGGCGATTTACTCGGCACCACTTCGTCCGGCGGCATCGGCAATCTCGGCACGTGTTTCAAGTTCACGACGGGCGGCACGTTTACCAACTTTCTCCATTTCAGCACTGCCGCCGGCTGGAGCCCGGCAGGCGGGCCCGCGCTCGACGATACCGGGGCCATGCTGGTCCCACTGAACGAAGGGGGGGCTGCGGGCTTTGGCACGCTCCGGCGAGTGCAAACCAACGGTGTGACCACCGTGGAAACCGCCTTCCTAAGCCCTCTGAACGGAGAGCCGGCCGGCGGTCTGCTCAAAGTCGGCGCGGATTACTACGGCCTGCTCGACAGCGGCGGGGCCAACGACGCGGGCGCCTTCTATCGTTACACGCCCGGCTTTGGCGCCACGCTGCTCGCCAGTTGTTCCAGTTCGACGGGCGATACCCCGGAAGGACCGCCAGTCCTCGGACCGGACGGCTATTTCTACACGGTCGCCCGCAAGCATGGCGGAGGCAGCATGAAGGGCTCGATTCTTCGTTTGGGAACCGACGGCAGCATCCAGAAAATCGCCACCTTCGCCGGTGGAACGACTCAGGGCGCCGAGCCGCGGGGTCCGCTCGCTGTCGGTGCCGATGGAAACCTCTACGGCGTCACCCAGACTGGCGGCGCCAATAACGTCGGGACGGCCTTCAAGGTCACGACCAGCGGCGTCCTCACCACCCTTTCCAGCTTTGGTCTCTCACCGCTTCCGAATCAACCGCACGCGGGACTGGTTGCCGGGGCGGACGGAAACTTCTACGGCACCACCAGCAGTGGAACCCTCAGCAACGCGGGAGCCGTCATCAAAGTCTCGCCGCTGGGCGTCGTGACCACGTTCGCCAATTTCACCGACGGAAGCGGCGCCTACCCCGGCTCCGAGCCTTCCGGCCCGCTCACAGTCGCTCTCGACGGCACGCTGTATGGCATCACCGCTCACGGCGGCAGCGACGACAAGGGAACGATCTTCCGGATTTCTCCGAGCGGCTCTTTTACGTCGCTCACCAGCCTGCGAGGATCGGACAGTTCCGGCGAATCCTCTGGACTCGGCCTGACTTTTGCACCGGATGGCTATCTCTACGGCACCAGCGCCTCGGGAGGCACTCTCGGCGGGGGCCACGTCTTCCGGCTGAAAAAACTCGGCCCTCACGCTGCCACCGATGAACCGATCTTCGGCCCCGGCATCATCACCTTCCAAGGCCGCGCCCAGACCGGCGGCGAAAATACCACGGTTTCGTTCGAATACGGCGTCCTGCCCCTGCTGGGACAAAGCACCACTCCCGCCGTCGCCGGGGCCAGCAACTCTCCCGCTTCATTTTCCACTCAGGTTTCGACCTCGGGAATCACACCCGGCTCCACCATTTTTTATCGGGCCATCGCGACGAACCCGAGCGGCACCTCCATCGGTCTCACGCGCAGCTATCTGGTGCCGGCTCCCATGAGCGGTTGGGCACTGGGTTGTTTCGGCACCACGAGCGTCTCCGATTCCGCCGATCCCGACTGCGATGGCCTTCCCAATCTCGTGGAGTATGCCCTGCTAACCTCGCCGATCGTTTGCGAATCCGGCTACGCTCCCAGTCCGGTCGTCCGCACCTATGCCGAAGGCGCCCGGCTTTCCCTCACCATCCAGCGTGATCCGGCCCGCAACGACATCACCCTCGAAGTCCTCACCGCCAGCAGCCCCGGCGGACCTTGGACCGCCGTCGCCACCAGCACCCTTGGCGCCCCTTTCGTCGGCCCGGGTTATGTCTCCGGCGATTCCTTACTGGCCGGGATCAAGACCGTCGAAATCCGCGACACCGTCAATATTGCCGATGCCCCGAGCCGATTCCTGCGAATCCGAGTGACGCATTGACGACCACAGCGCCCCGGCGGCTTTCCTAACAAGCTGTTACATTTCCACCGTTGGCTGCGTGCGGCTTGTGCAGCACAAACGAGCCGTCTTTTGCAGCTTCGCCCCGTTCCATTTTTAAAGCTTCTCGCCTTCGCGGCGCTGGCTCTTTTCGCCGGTGCCGGAAGCATGCACGCGGCTGCGACGATCAATGATATCGACGGCGACGGCATTCCCAACATCGTGGACCCGGATGTGGACGGCGATGGGATTCCCAATTCGCTCGACAAAAACATCGACGGCGGCATTGCCAAGAGCGGTCCTAAGCGCGGTCGCTGGGTCGGTGATCGCCTCGCGAACGATTCGCCTGCGGAAAAAGATATCGATGGTGATCGCATGGCCGATGACGCCCTCGCCGAAAAGGATATCGATGGCGACGGTCTCGCGGACGACTCTGCCGATGAACTCGACATCGATGGTGATCGCCGGCTCGACGACGCGGCGGCTGAGCGCGATATCGACGGGGATGGTCGTCTCGACAATTCCGCAGCCGAAGACGACATCGATGGCGATGGGCTGGACGACGACGATCCGGACGAACAGGACATCGACGGCGACGGTCTTTCAAATGCGGACGACGCCGAGGAGGATATCGATGGCGATGGTCTGGATGACGACGCGGCCAAGGAAAAGGACATCGATGGCGACGGTCTCAATGATGACGATCCCGACGAGACCGATATCGACGGTGACGGTTTCGCCAACGACGATCCCGATGAAACCGATATCGATGGCGACGGTCTGCCCAACGACGAGGATGACGACATCGATGGCGATGGAATCGAAAACGAAGACGACCGCGACTACACCGACGACGATCGCGGCGGAACCGATCGTGCGGACGAAGTGGAGCAAAGCCTCCGCGCCTGACTCAGCTCGGCGCGAAACAAAATCGTCTCGCTGAGGGGTTAGAGCGGCTCGTGACTAGCGCCGACCGAATTCTTCGCCTCGAAAAGGGCGATCGAAATCAATCGGTGACGCCAGACTCCATCGCCGTTCGGCCCCAACCTCGAACGTCGGGCGGAAGAAAGCCCATCAAGGTGCCGGCCCCGCTGCCGGGCACGATCGCTTTCCAACCATGATTTCGTGGCAGTCACCACCCGGCCGATTCACAGAATCCTCGGACCAGCGTTTGTGAACGATTCGCTCGGTCAGTGCGTGATCGTCACCGGCGTGCCGACGCTTACGCTATTGAAGAAATGCTCCGCCATGAACCCGGGCATCCGAATGCACCCGTGGCTGGCGGGATACCCCGGCAGGAATCCTTCGTGCATGCCGACACCACCGGAGATGCGCATGAACCACGGCATCCGCGCCCCATCGTATTTTGCGCCCTTCGGCATCTTGTCCTTCGAGCGGTCGATGTCTTTTTGCACCACGGCCCCGGTCGCGGCATCGACGTAGTCACCGTAGAGCGAGGACACATGGTCCTTATCCTTTTGCTGAATGCGGAACGAACCGGTGGGCGTGTTGAAACCTTCGCGCCCGGTCGAGAGGATCGACACCCCGACGAGCTGGCCACTCTTGTAAAAGTAAGCTTTTTGCTCCCCGAGATCGATGCGAATGGATGGTGCCCCAGAGACACCATCGCCATCCCAGTAGGACACGTCGTCATGCGGAGCACGCGCCTGCTGCTGCGGTTTGGTGCGGCGGAAACCGCCGATATAAAGCGTGTCGTCGCGGAAGTGGCTGCCGCCCATGCGGCAACCGGTCAGCACGACAGCGGAGAGAACAAAAATTGCAAAGCAGGCCTTGGTTCGAAACATATCGCGTTGGTTGGGCGAAAAGGAGTCGGGCGCATTAAACGGCGGAGCCGCTTTCGTCAAGAACCCTTGGTATTTTCGAGCACTACACTTGCCATTAGAAGGTTTTTTGAGTTCTTTTGATGTCACCAATGCCTTCCCGGAAATCCCAGCCCGTTCGCCAGCCGACCCCTAAGCTGCCTAAAAAGCCGGCGAAGAAAGCGCCCATCACGAAAAGCGCGAAACCCGTCAAAGCGGAGAAGACATCGAAGAAGCCGGTGAAGGCGGCCCAAAGCTCCAAGGCTGCTCGTCCAACGAAGGCAAAACCCATGGCGCCGGCCCCGATCTCCAAGCGGCCCGCTTCCGCGCCCAAGGCGAAAACTCCGGCAAGACCTGCGCCGAAAGCAAAACTCACCCCCGAGCCGACCGCCAAGGTCCGTGTCAAAGCCCCCCCAAAAAAGAAACCCTCGCCCGCTCCCGTGCCGGTGGCAGCCACTGCGCCGCTCAGCCTGCGCGAAAAGAAAATCGCGCTGCGCCGGGAGATGAAGGAATCGCTCGCCAGAATGCGCGAGCGGGCGCGGCGTTCGAAGGACATCTGCCAGGCCATCGTCGAGCACCCGTCGTGGCGTCGCTCAGTCATCGTCGCCATCTTCGCTCCGATGGAAGCGGAACCCGACGTTGAGCTGCTTTGGAAATACGCCGAGGGCAAAACGGTGTGCTATCCGACCATCCGCATGGGTGGGCTCGATTTCATGAGCGTCGGCGGTCCTGAATCGGTCACCGTCGGACAGTTCGGCATCCGCGAACCGGTCTTCGATCAGTCCCGCGTCATTCCGCCCGACACCTTCGATCTCGTGCTCGTTCCGGGTTCCGCCTTCACGGCCAATGGCGAACGCCTCGGACGCGGAGGTGGTTTCTATGATCGCCTCCTCGCCTCGCCCGGTTTCCGCGCATTCAAGGTTGGCGTCTGCTTCGACCGCCAGGTGCTCGACTCGCTTCCGCTTGAGCCGCACGACCAGCGCGTCCACCGCGTGGTTACCGAAAGTGGCTGGCTCCAGCGCCCCGATTTCGTCAAGGCCGGCAAGCCGAACGCGTGAGGGCGTCGGGACTGTGGGACTGTTGGGAAGTAGCGCTCCTGCCGACTCGTCCCCGCCCCACTCGTCCACTAGTCCACTCCCTGCCCCTTCCCGGGCACCCTGAGTTCGAAGGGCGGGATCCGTGTGAACACTCGGACGCCCTCATCTGTCACACCGAAGAACGCTCCCTCGGCCACGCTGTCCGCACCGATCGTGTGGTAGCTGTTGTAGGAAAAATGTTCCCCCGGTTCGAGCCTCGGAAATTGCCCGACCACACCGTCCCCTTCCACCACCAGCCGCTGATCGTTCACATCGGTCACGACCCATTTTCGGCCGCGGATCGTTACCGTCTGGTCGGAGTCGTTGTGAATGGTGATGAAATACACAAATGGATGCGGCCGATCCGGCGTCGCGTCCAGGTGCGGCACGTGCACGACACGATCCACCGTGGCGCGCAGGCCATTGAGTTCGGTGATCGATTCGGACATACGGGAAAGTAATGACCGATTGCCCGATTGTCGCCATGTTTCCACCTCGACCTGCCGTCGGCAGTGCTGATTGCGGATGGGGCAATACGCGCAATTTAGCGCTTTTCCATTGGGCCTTTGCCATTTGCCATTTGCCATCCTCATGTCCCTTCCCATCGTCCTCACCATCGCCGGCTCCGATAGTAGCGCCGGCGCCGGTGCCCAAGCCGATCTCAAGACTATCAGCGTCCTCGGCGGCTACGGCCTCACCGCAATCACCTGTGTCGTCGCCGAAGTCCCCGGCAAAGTCTCCGCCATCCAGCCGATGACACCACAGATCGTCGCCGAGCAAATCCGCCTCAGCTTCGAAGCTTTTCCTGTCGCTGCCGTGAAAACCGGCATGCTTTATTCCCGCAAGATCATCGAAGCTGCCCTCGCCGCGCTCGATTCTGCCACCGGCCATCGCTCCCCCGCCATCCCGCTCGTCATCGATCCGGTGATGATCGCCACCAGCGGCGATCCCCTGCTCCGCGACGACGCCATCGCCCTCTACCGCGAACGCCTGCTCCCCCGGGCCACTGTCGCCACGCCCAATCTCGACGAAGCCCGCGTGCTCCTCGGCACCCCGATTCCGGACCTCGCCGCCATGCGCACCGCCGGGCCAGCCCTCGTGCAGAAATATGGATGCGCCTTTCTCCTCAAAGGAGGTCACCTCAAGGGCCATGACGCTACCGATGTTCTCTTCCTGCGCGATGGCGCCGTGCACGAATTCACCTCCCCCTTCGTCCCCGGGGTCTCCACGCACGGCACCGGCTGCACCACCTCCGCCGCCATCGCGACGGGGCTCGCGCGTGGACGCGACCTTCCCCAAGCCGTCGCCGAGGCGAAACAGTTCGTCTCACGCGCCATTGCAAATTTCCTTCGCTGGGGAAACACCGACGCGTTGCATCACTTCGCTCCGCGCGCTTAGCTCCGCGCCCTTTTCACATGAAAATCCTCGTCATCGGCAGCGGCGGGCGCGAACACGCGCTCGTCTGGAAACTTAAGCAATCGCCCCGCGTCACAGAGGTCTTCTGCGCGCCCGGCAATGGCGGCATCGCGCAGGATGCCACCTGTGTGCCAATCAAAATCACCGAACACGACCAATTGGTTGAATTCGCCAGGCGCGAAGGCATCGGCCTCACCGTGGTGGGACCCGATGATGCGCTTGCCGCTGGGCTCGCCGACCGTTTCCAAGCCGAAGGATTCCGGATTTTCGGCCCGACACAACGGGCGGCGCAGCTCGAAAGCTCGAAGGTCTTTGCGAAGGATTTCATGCTCCGCCATGGCATCCCTTGCGCCCGCTCGGGCAGCTTCGACGATCCCATCGCCGCGCAGGCTTACGCGCAGAAAATCAGCACGCCCATGGTGGTGAAAGCCGACGGACTCGCCCTCGGCAAAGGCGTGCTCATCTGCCACAACCAGCGCGAAGCGGCCCTGGCCATCTACGATATCATGGAGCGCCGCCTGTTCGGCGAAGCAGGCAGGCGGGTGGTCATTGAGGAATTTCTCCAGGGCGAGGAGTGCTCCATCCACGCCCTCGTCGATGGCCACAGCTATGTCCTGTTCCCCGGAGCGCAGGACCACAAGCGCGCTCTCGATGGCGACAAAGGCCTCAACACCGGCGGCATGGGCACGTTCAGCCCGCCGGCTCACCTGCTCACTCCGGAACTCGAACAGCAGGTCCGCACCGAAGTGCTTGACCGTTTCGTCGCCGGTCTCGCCAGGGATGGACTCGATTTCCGCGGCATGCTTTTCCCCGGCCTCATGATCACGCGGGATGGACTCAGGGTTCTCGAGTTCAACTGCCGCTTTGGCGACCCGGAAACGCAGGTGCTCTTGACGCGACTCGAAAGCGATCTCGTCGATCTGCTCGAAGCCACGATCGATCGGCGCCTCGGCGAAGTGACCGCTCGGTGGAAATCCGACGCCGCCGTCTGCGTCGTCATGGCCTCCGGTGGTTATCCCGGCAAATATCCCACCGGCCTCTCTATCGACGGTCTCTCCACCGCCGGCGCCGTCGTCTTCCACGCCGGCACTCGTCAGGAAAACGGCCGCTTTCTCACCTCCGGCGGACGTGTCCTCGGCGTCACCGCACTCGGCCCCACTCTCGCCGCGGCCCGTGACCGCGCTTACGAAGCCGTCGGTCAGATTCATTTCGAAGGCGCCCACTACCGCCGCGACATCGGCGCCAAAGGGCTGCGGTAAGGCGGGATGAGTGGACGGTTGGACGAACGGAAAGGGAACAGGCCGCGATGGCAGCTTTTCCCATTAGTCCAACCCGTCCGGCAGTCCAGCAGTCCAATTCCCTCGGTTGCCCTCCAGTCGTTTTTACTGCTAACATCCGCTACGACATGACCCGCCCTCTTCTCCTCGTGCTCACCGCACCGCTCTGCCTTTTCGCGCAGGAGCCGCTGCCGCGCGTGGAAACGAAGGCTCCCGAGTTTCGCCAGACTCAGCCCGGTGAAAAGACCCTCCGCGAGACCGTCGATGCCCTCCCCGAGGCAGACCTGAAGGAGTTCCTGAACATCGCGCGCGAAAATTATCTCGCTCCCGAGAAGCTCGACGACACGGCCGTCCTGCGCGCCACCGTGCAGGGCATCATCGAACGCTTCTCCCCCGGCCTCATCCTGCCGCTCGACGGCGCGAAACCTCGGCTCGACAGCCCGTTTCGTTCCGAGGTCATCGACAACCGCGTCGGTTACATCCGTCTTGGCACACTTGCCGACGGCACCCTCGCCGAACTCGACGCCATCCTGAAAACCTTCCGCGCCTCCTACATCCGCTCTGCCGTGCTCGACTTGCGCGCCGTGCCGGAAGGCAGCGAATTCGAACTCGCCGCCAGGATCAGCGAACGCTTCTGCCCCAAGGGTCGCGTGCTCTTCACCGTCCGCCGGCCCAGCGCGCAGCAGGAACTCATTCAAACTTCGAAGCAGGATCCTGCTTTCACTGGCGTCCTCGTCGTGCTTACCGATGCCGACACCGCCGGCGCCGGCGAAGTGATCGCCGCAGTGCTGCGCACGCAGGCCAAGGCGCTCATTATCGGCCAGCCTACCCGTGGCGAAGCCGTCGAGTATGGCGAGCTTCCCCTGCCGAGCGGGCGCAAACTCCGCATCGCGGTCGCCGAAGTCGCCCTGCCGGAAAATATCCGCGTCTTCCCCGGCGGCGTCGCCCCCGATGTGAACGTCGAAGTTTCCGCCGATGAAACCGAACGCGTGCTCAAAGCCGCGCTCGACGGCGGCGTGGCCCCGCTAATCTCCGAAACCGAACGCCCGCGCCTGAACGAAGCCGCGCTCGTCGCCGGCACTAATCCCGAGCTCGACGCCGCCCGCGCCCGTCAGCAGCAGCAGCAGGGGAAACCGAACTCCCCGGTGCTGCGCGACATCGTCCTCCAGCGCGCGCTCGACGCCATCACCACCATCACCCTGTTCGAGAAACCGTCTCGGGCGGGGCGATAGCAGGCCGGGTTCTCACCCCGCCCGGTCGCGCTCGACATTGATTGAGCTGAACGGGTCATTTGCACCCAGGTGGAGGAAATAAAAATCCTTTAAATGATCAGCTGCTCGTAGGCTGTGGGATACTTAGGAGACCATTCATTCCCCTTTAGGATCACCGAGAGCGCACGTCCCCGCCATATCTTCTCAATGAGAGACCCCAAGGCCCGATCCCTCTCGTAATAAAAGAATTTACATTCCTTCAATGTAGGACCCATCCCGCTTATTAAGGAAGTTATACTCCCTTATTGTCTCGCCTGATTCCGCCGCTACTGGTGTCGTATGGATTCTGCCCAACTTGAACTTCTGCCCATAGCCAAGCCCTATGCAGGGCCTTCGGTGCCCGATGCGGAGAAACTCATGTGGGCACTCGGCGATCCCCTCCGCTGGAAGATCATCCGCGAGCTGGCCGACGGTTCGGCGATGACGGTGCTTGATCTAGCCCGGCGGCTGAAGCGCGATGCCAATCTCGTCTCCAAGCACATGCGCCCTCTCCGCCTGAGCGGAGCCGTTACCATTCGGGAGATCGCCGGCGAAGACCGGCGCAAATCGCACTACGAGGTTCCGGCCTGGACCCGGGAGGGTGTCGCCCCCGGGGTGAAGCTGGTCGATTACGGCTGCTGCCTGCTGCGGTTCTAGCCAAGCCCGCGAGCGCGGCATTTCCGCTGGGAGTTACGAGAGGACGCAACCAGACACCGGTCCTGCCCCACGCAGGTGGAAGAATCACACCACGCGTGACGGTTCGTGGCCGACGGGACGCCGGCGCTCACGACCGCCGCTCCGCCTATAGGTTCGTGGTGGCTCGCTTTAAGCCGCCGTGCCGCTCAACCCGAAGGCCTCGTGCACGAGGTTCGCGGCGTCGTTGATCTTCGCTTCGTCGATGATGACGGCGGTCTTGATCTCGCTGGTCGAGATCATGTCGATATTGATGCCGCCGCGGGAGAGCGCCTCGAACATCTTCGCAGCCACACCGCCGTGGCTGCGCATGCCGACGCCGATGATGGACAGCTTGGCAACGCCTTCGTTCGTTTCGAGGCCGGCCGCGCCAATCTCTTTCACCACGTCGGCGAGCACCGACCTGGCGCGGGCGAATTCGTCGCGGTTCATCGTGAAGGAAATGTCGTTGCTGCTGCCCGTCGAAGCACTCTGCACGATCATGTCGATGATCACGCTCTGCGCGGCGATGGCGTTGAAAATGGCAGCGGCGGTGCCCGGCCGGTCCGGCACTCCGCGCACGGTAACTTTGGCCTGGTTTTTTTCGAGGCTCACACCTCGGATGACGACGTTTTCCATATCGGCAGTTTCTTCTTTCACGATGGTTCCGGGATTGGTGTTGAAGCTCGAGCGCACTTCGAAGACGACGCCGAACTTCTTGGCAAATTCCACCGAGCGGCTCTGCATGACCTTGCTGCCGCTGGAGGCCATTTCGAGCATCTCGTCGTAGCTGATCTCGTTGATCTTGCGCGCGTCTTTCACGATGC
This sequence comes from Chthoniobacteraceae bacterium, assembly GCA_044226525.1. Lineage (GTDB taxonomy): Bacteria > Verrucomicrobiota > Verrucomicrobiia > Chthoniobacterales > Chthoniobacteraceae > VFJQ01. The sequence goes on from JBGAGV010000002.1 coordinate 267,121, forward strand.
GGGGGTCGCAGGTATAGACGCCGTCCACATCGGTGTAGATCTGGCAGACATCCGCCTTGATCGCGGAGGCAATGGCGATGGCGGTGAGATCGCTGCCGCCGCGGCCGAGTGTGGTGATGCGGCCATCGGTCGTCTCGCCCTGGAAACCGGCGACGATGCAGATGTAGCCGTCGTTGAGATAACCGTTCAGCTTGCGGGGCGTGAGGTTGGCGATCTTCGCCTTGGTGTGCACGCCGTCGGTGATGATGCCTGCCTGGGCGCCGGTGAGCGAAATCGCTTTGCGCCCGAGGCCGTTGATGGCCATGGCCGTGAGCGCGATCGTCGTTTGTTCGCCGGTCGCAAGGAGCACATCCATCTCGCGTTCGGTCGGTGCGGCCGAGACATCTTTGGCGAGCTTGATGAGCGAATCCGTCACTCCGCTCATCGCGCTGACGACAACGACGACTTTATGGCCGGCATCCTGGGTCGCGATGACGCGCCGGGCGACATTCAAAATGCGCTCGGGATTGCCAACGGACGTGCCGCCGTATTTTTGGACGATAAGACTCATTGCAGGTGCGGGAAAAAGGGCGCGCAGGTTCGGGGCATAGAGCGGCCCTGTCAACCGAGTCAGTAAGCTTTACCAATTCGTCGCGCCGTCGAAGCTGGCCAGCACCTTCGCGACGGTGGAGCGCATCTCAGCCTCCTGCTGCAGCGGACCGCCAAACTCCATTTGCACTGCCTGCCCCTGAAGCGGTATCTGCACGGTCAGGGAAACAAACTTCACGTCCCCCGGAGCGGCTGCCACGCTCCGGATTGCATCCCCCTGCAGACCACGCCAGTCGACCAACTCCAAGGAAGCGGACTGACCGGCTGGCACATCCTTCGCCTTGAGATGTTCACGAGGCAGGGTCCCGCCCAAGCCGCGCACGAGGAGCACATGACTGGGGCCGCTGGCGGCGGGTTTCACGAAAGCGTGTTGATAACCCTTCGGTCGATTTTCCACAGGCAGGCTTTCGTATCCTTTCGGCATATCAAAGGCCACGCGAAGTTCGCCATCCTCGATTCTCTGCGCATTAGGAATCCGCTCCACTAGGCTCAAAGTTGTCGGCTTTTGGGAGGCGATGGCCAGCGCTTTGCGTCGTGCGTTCATGAATGGGGGAATGGCGATCGCCAACAGCAGCGCCCAAATCCCCAGACCCGTCACGACAGGCCAGAGCAGCCCTCGCCGCCCGTGCTGGGGAATGCCGCATAGGGCGACGATTCCAGAGACCACTCCCGCTAGCATAATGACCAAAAGGATGAGCGCTCTCGTGAGACTCGATTCGCGCGATGGCGGAAGGTGCGCGCTTTCCAAGAACACATTCGTGAGAATCGACAAGATGACTGACGCCCACGAGAGGGTCGCAGCCCCTCGATAGAATGTTCCCGAATTTTCCGCCAAAGGGGGAGGGTTGCTCTTCATCGCGGCAAGAGAGTGAAACCGTCCCCGGCTGGCAAGCAAACTTAGCAGGCGACCATCCCCCGCGCTCAGGATCAAATGCCTGCCTTACTTTACCAGCGAAAACGCCCAGCAATCGCGCGGGCGGGCGCTCACCTGCGGGTGAATTGCCCACCGTCGGAGGAGGCCTTCGCGCGTGAAGCCGGCTTTCTCCAGCACGCGCATGGAGGCGAAGTTTTGTTCGTCGACCCACGACCAGATGCGGAGGATGCCCGGCTGCGAAAAAGCGAGCCCCACCACGGCGCGCAACGCTTCCGTCATGTAGCCCTGGCCCCACCACTCCTGGCCGAGCACGTAGCCGACGCGACAACGCCAGGCGTATTGAGGATCGGGCACGAGCGAGATCATGCCCATCACGCGCGGGCTGTCCCCGGGCGGCGTGATCGACCACGAAAATTCCGTCCCCTGCTCCCAGTGCGCCAGCCGCGAAAGCATCGCCTCGAAAGCGTCCTCGACCTTTCGATGCGTCGGCCAGGTGAGATAGCGTGTCACTTCGGGGTCACTGCCGTAGTTTCGAAACACCTCGTCCGCATCTTCGATATGCGGCTTGCGCATCCGAAGCCTGGGGGTGCGTATGAGTTCGGGAAAAAGCATCGGTGGGCAGCGGCTACGGCTTCTGCTTCTGCGCGCTACCACGGAGGCACGGATCGTTGGCATCGTGCCGGAAGGCGGCGGGGGGCAGAAGTTCGGCCGGGCCATTCTGCATCCGCCAGCTCAGCCGGATCGAAGCGTCCTGAGTTCCATCGCTTTGCAGTTCCGCGACGAACTGGTTGGCCCCCTTTCGGAGTCGAAAGGATTTATCCATCGTCTGGACGGTGTTATCCCCCGCCCCCTCGAGCACCTGTTCGCCGTTGAGCGTGAGCGTGAAGACCCCCCGCATAGCGGCGCCGAAGCTGTATTCCGTCTCTCGTTCGGACCAGATCTCCCCTTCCCATCTGGCCACAAATGGCCCCGGCGCCAGAACAGGCGACACGGCCTTTCCTACCGGCACATCGAGCGAAACCATGCTCGCCACCCGCGTATCGGTTTTCCCGCCGGCACTCAGCCGCAGAATCAGCCCCGGCTCAAAGCGAGCCGGGTCGCCCGCCACGGCGAACGGCAGCGAAAGGCAAAGTAACAAAAGGACAGGACGCATGGATGCTGGAGTCTTTTGGAAACTTCCGTTCGCATGGCAAGCGACGATCGCGCCAAACTTTTCCCTGTCAGCGGAACTTGTCTGTTGCCCCCCCGTCACCCGCGCGCACGTTTCCTGTCCTACGCCATGGATCACCCGCACGATAGCTGCCACGCTCCGAAGCCAGCGAAAGCCGAGTCTTCGTGCTGTGGACATCACGATCATCACGCCGAAGTGAAACCGCCCGCGTCGGCGAAATACTTCTGCCCGATGTGCCCCGGGGTGGAGTCGGGTTCACCGGGTGACTGCCCAAAATGCGGCATGGCCCTCGAACGCAACCCGGCGTGGAAGTCGGCGGCGCGGACGATTTATACCTGCCCGATGCACCCTGAAGTGCAGCAGGATCACCAGGGCGATTGTCCCAAGTGCGGCATGGCGCTGGAGCCGCAGACCGCCTCGCCCACAGCGGAGGAAGACGACGCCGAATTGCGCGACATGACCCGCCGTCTTTGGAGCGCGACCGCCCTCGCCTTGCCGGTCTTCGTTCTGGCCATGGGGCATCTGGTGCCGTCGCTCGCCCACGCCGCGTGGCTGGAAAGCGGGACGGCGCGATGGATTCAGTTCGTGCTTTCGACGCCCGTCGTTCTCTGGGCGGGCGCGCCCTTTTTCCGGCGTGGCTGGCGGTCGTTGCTCTCGCGGCATTTCAATATGTGGACGCTGATCTCGATCGGCGTCGGCACGGCGTGGGTCTTCAGCACCGCAGGGATGCTCGCCCCAGGGCTCTTTCCCGACAGTGTGAAACAACACGGGGCGGTGCCGATCTACTTCGAAGCCGCCGCCGTCATCATCGTGCTGGTGCTGGCCGGGCAGGTGCTCGAGCTGCGCGCTCGTCAGCGCACCGGGAGCGCCATCAAAGCGCTGCTCGACCTCGCGCCACCCGTGGCACGTCGCGTGCGGGAGGGGCACGATGAAGAGATTCCGCTGGAGCAGGTGCAGGTCGGCGACCTCCTCCGCGTGCGGCCCGGCGAGAAAGTGCCCGTCGATGGCGAAGTCGTGGAAGGCCGCTCATCGGTCGATGAATCGATGATCACCGGCGAGCCCATTCCGGTGGAAAAGACCTCCGGCGCTGCCGTGACGGGAGGCACGCTCAACGGCACCGGCGGCTTCACCATGCGCGCGAGCAAAGTGGGGAGCGACACCCTGCTCGCCCGCATTGTGCAATCGGTGAGCGAAGCCCAGCGCAGCCGCGCCCCGATCCAGGCGCTCGCCGATCGCGTCGCCAGCATTTTCGTGCCTGCCGTGCTGGCCGCAGCGCTCATCACGTTCGGGCTCTGGTGGATGCTCGGCCCGGAGCCGAAGCTCGCCCACGCGCTCATCAATGCCGTCGCCGTCCTCATTATCGCCTGCCCATGCGCACTCGGGCTCGCGACACCGATGTCGATCATGGTTGGCGTCGGCCGCGGGGCGACGGGTGGCGTGCTGGTGAAAGACGCCGAAGCTCTCGAACGCCTCGCCACGGTGGATACCGTCGTGGTGGACAAAACCGGCACGTTGACCGAAGGCCACCCGCGCCTCGTCGAAATCCTGCCTGTCGGCGCCTTCACCGAAGACGATCTGCTCCGCTTCGCTGCCAGCGTGGAACGCGCCAGCGAACACCCACTCGCCAATGCTCTGGTCGAAGCAGCGCGGGAGCGAAACGTGAAGATCGAGTCCGTCGAATCGTTCTCCTCCACCACGGGCGGCGGCGTCCTCGGCACGGTCGATGGAAAGAACGTTGCCGTCGGCAACGCCCGCTTCCTCCAGGAACAACAAGCTACCGGAGTGGAAGTTCTCGTCGAGAAAGCCGAAGCCGCCCAACAACGCGGCCAGACAGCCATTCTTCTCGCCATCGATCAGCAAGCAGCCGGCCTTCTCGCCGTTTCCGATCCCATCAAACCAAGCACGCGTGAAGCGATCGCCGATCTTCACGCCCTTGGCTTGAAAATCGTCGTGCTCACCGGCGACAACGCCCGCACCGCCCGGGCCGTCGCCCGCGAACTCGGTCTCGATCAGGTGGAAGCCGAGGCCACGCCCGATTCCAAAATCAACCGCATCAAATCGCTCCGGCAATCCGGTGCCCGCGTTGCGATGGCCGGCGACGGCGTGAACGACGCCCCCGCACTCGCCGAAGCCGACGTCGGCATCGCCATGGGCACCGGCACCGATGTCGCCATGCAGACCGCCGGCGTCACGCTCGTCAAAGGCGACCTGCGCGGCATCGCCCGCGCCATTCATCTCAGTCGCGCCACGCTGCGAAACATCCGGCAAAACCTCGCGTTCGCATTCCTCTACAATACCCTCGGCATCCCCCTCGCCGCCGGCCTGCTCTACCCCGCCTTCGGTCTGCTCCTCAGCCCGATGTTTGCCGGCCTTGCCATGAGCCTCAGCTCCGTCTCGGTGATCACGAACGCCCTTCGCCTCCGACATACTGCGATTTGATTGCCCGTTCGCGTAGCTTGACTCGTCCGCGGCGATTCGCACTCTGCGCATCACGTTGAGCACCACGTTTCTCGATCCTGCCGCCCTGATGGCGATCCGTAGTCTGGAATTGCGGGCAAGGACCGTCGTCGAGGGGTTCTGGCACGGGCTGCATCGCTCGCCATATCACGGGTTCAGCGTGGAGTTCACCGAGTATCGGCCGTATGCACCGGGGGATGACCCGCGATATCTCGACTGGAAGCTGGTCGGGCGCACCGACCGTTATTTCATCAAGAAGTTCGAGGACGAAACGAATCTGCGCTGCCATCTCCTCGTCGATGGCAGCCGCTCGATGACCTACGGCTCGCGCGGCTACACCAAGGCCGACTACGCCCGCACGCTCGCGGCCACGCTGGCGTGGTTTCTCCATCATCAGGGCGATGCCACGGGTTTGCTGACCTTCGACGGTGCCATCCGCGAATACCTCCCCCCGCGCCACCGCGCCGGACATCTGCGCCAGCTTATGCTCGCGTTGGAGAAGCCGATGGACGGCCGCGCCACCGATCTCGCCACCCCGCTGCGGCGCATCGTGGAACTGGTGCGAAAACGCGGACTAGTGGTGCTCATCAGCGATCTGCTCGCGCCGATCTCCGAGCTCGAAGCGCCGCTCGGCCTGCTGACGGCGAGCGGCCACGAAGTCGTCGTATTTCAAGTCCTCGACCCGGCAGAACTCGACTTCCCTTTCGAGCAGGCCGCGCGCTTCGAGGATCTCGAAACCGGCCGCGATCTCTTTCTCGATCCCGCCACCGCGCGTCGCGACTATCAGCAGAAACTCAGCACGCATCTGGAAGCCGTGCAGGCCATCTGCCAGCGCCTCGGCGTCACGCACGTGCAGCTCTCGACCACACAGCCTCTCGAACTGTCGCTGTTCGACTTTCTGAAAGCACGGGCGAACCGCGCGAAGATCGTGCGCCGGAGGGTGGCGGCATGAGTCGGACGTGGAACGTTGAACCAGCGATAGCATGACCTTTCTCGCTCCACTCTTCCTCCTCGGCGCGCTGGCGGTGGTTGGACCGATCGTTTTCCACTTGATTCGACGCACCACGCGGGAGGTCACGCCGTTCAGCACGCTCATGTTTTTACAGCCGTCGCCGCCGCGCATCACCAAGCGCAGCCGATTGGAAAATTTCTGGCTGCTCCTGCTGCGCTGCCTCGCGCTGGCGCTGCTCGCCCTCGCGTTTGGCCGGCCCTTTTTCCGTGAATCGGCGCAATCGCCCCTGCCACCCGCCGGCGAAGGAAAGCGCATCGTGCTCCTGCTCGACACCAGTGCCAGCCTGCGGCGGGAGAAGTTGTGGGACGACCTGCGCACCAAGGCAGCCGCTCGTCTGCACGACGCCCGTCCCGTCGATGCCCTTGCGCTCGTCGCCTTCGACCGTGCACCGCGCGACGTCCTGACGTTCGAGGAATGGAACAAAGCGCGTCCGGAAGAACGGGTCGCGCTCGCGCAGCAGCGGCTCGCCGCCCTGGCTCCGACCTGGAGCGCCACCCACCTCGACTCCGCGCTCATCCACGCCGCCGAGTTGATCGATCAACCCATGCCCGCCGATGCTCCGGCGCATTCCGAAATCGTCGTGCTCAGCGATTTGCAGGAAGGCGCCAGGCTCGATGCGCTGCAGGGATTCGGGTGGCCGAAGAATACGACCGTGACCTTGGACGCCGTGATCGCGAAGCAGCACGAAAACGCCGGCCTCGCCTGGCTGCCCGAGAACAACGAGGCCGCGCTGCCCACCACCGAGCCGGTTTTTCGCCTGCGGGTGACGAATGCGGCTGAAGCGAAGCGCGAGCAGTTCAAGCTGCGCTGGCCGAATGCACCCGAGTTCGACGCCTACGTGCCCGCGGGCAAATCACGCGTCGTCCGCGCGCCGAAACCACCCGCCGGGGCCGAGCGCATCGTGCTTACCGAGGACGATTCGGACTTCGACAACACCGTCTTCCTCCTACCACCGCAGACGGCGCAGTTGCCCATCCTTTTTCTCGGCAGCGACGTGGAAGAAGACACGCACGGCTCGCTCTACTACCTGCGCCGTGCCTTCCCGCGCACCGCGCGGCAGAATGTCGAGATCATCGCGCATCGCAGCGCCGAAGCGATTCCCGCCTTCCAGCTCCAACGCGCGCAGTTGCTTGTGCTCGGGGATTCGCCAACTGAGACCGCGCTGGAGAGCGCCATCCCGTTCGTGCGCGAAGGAAAAATCGCACTTGTCCCGATCAGCGACCCGGCTTCGGCCCAGGCCGCCGCACACCTGCTCGGCATCCCTTCACTCGCCGCGGGGGAGGCGGCCACGCGCGATTACGCCATGCTCGCAGCGATCGATTTCCAGCACCCGCTCTTCTCCGCGTTTGCCGATCCGCGGTTCAGCGACTTCACGAAGATCCATTTCTGGAAACACCGCCGGCTCGACGTGAGCAGACTCAAGGACGCGCGGATCCTCGCGAAATTCGACAACGGCGATCCTGCCTTCGTGCAGGTGCCGCTCGGCCAGGGTAGCATCGTGTTGCTCGCCACTACGTGGCGGCCCGCCGACAGCCAGCTCGCGCTTTCCTCGAAATTCCTCCCGCTGCTCCACGCGCTGCTTGACCAATCCAGCCGCCTGCCTCCGGTGCAGGCGCAATACTTCGTGGGTGAAGAAGTGCCGCTGCCGCCCGGCACGACCCCACTGACGATCCAGAAACCCGACGGCAAGGAAATCACCGCCCCATCCGGCACAAAGTTCGCGCAAACCGATCTGCCGGGCCTCTATCAAGTCACGTCGGGTGCGATGCGTTTCGTCGTGAACCTCGCCCCGGAGGAGAGCCGCACTTCGCCGCTTGGCAGCGACCGTTTCACCGCGCTCTCGGTGCCGCTCACTCATGAGAAGGCGTCGCCCGCCGAAGGAGCCAAACGCGAAGCTCGCGCCGCCGCCGTGGAACTGGAAAATCGCCAAAAACTGTGGCGGTGGGCTCTCTTGGCCGGGCTCGCCCTCATTCTGATGGAAACGCTCGTGGCGGGACGCCTGTCCCGCCCGAAACCCGCGCCCGCAGCCTGATCGGCTCGCATCCGCATGGAGATGCCTTGGTAGTAACACCACCTCAGGCGCCCACTTACCTTTCCGTTACGATGTCTCAGTAATTCCCGCAGGCCTTCTGCTTCTCTCTGCCCAAATTTTTTCAAGCTACCTCTCTGCATGACCTGCGATCCTTCCAAGCGCGAAGCGACCCTGCGCCAGTATGACATCATGGATACCGCACCGGAACAGGCGTTCGACGACCTGACCAAACTCACAAGTTTCATCTGCAATACCCCAATCGCCATGGTGAGCCTGCTGGACACTCGGCGGCAGTGGTTCAAATCGAAAATCGGCATCGAAGACACGGAGAGCCCCATCGAACAATCATTCTGCGCTGAAGCGGTCAAACAGGACGGGGTCTTCACGGTTCATGACGCCTCGAAGGAAGAACATTTCAAGAATTACCCAAACGTGACGGGGGCTCCTCACATTCGGTTTTATGCCGGCTCGCCACTGGTCTCGCCGGAAGGCGTGTCGATCGGCACCCTTTGCGCCATCGACCGGGTGCCGCGTCAGCTCACGCCCGAGCAAACGGACGCACTCGCCGCACTCGCCCGGCAGGTCATGCGCACGATGGAATTGCGACGCACCGTCAATGCCCTCCAAACCGCGTTGATCGAGGTCGCTGCGGCCAGAAAGGAGATCGACGATCTACAGCGAATTCTCCCCATGTGCTGCTACTGCCGGAAAGTGCGCAACGATGCGAACTATTGGGAAGGCGTCGAAGACTACCTCGCCAATCACACCGATCTGCGCTTTTCCCACGGTTTTTGTCCCGATTGCGAAGATCGGGCACGTCAGGAAATGGGGCTGCAACCCAAGAAAAGGACATAGGGCGGCCCTCGGTCACCCGCCGAAAAGTCCTGCTACCTTTCGCGGCGGAAAGCGTTCACACTGCGGTCGTCGCGATGATCATTTCCACGCTCAAACTCGCTTTTGAACCGATCGTCTCGCGCCATCGTCTCGTGCGGCGAGCCGTATGGCTGACTCTTCTCCTGCTGGCGCTGGCGGCAGGCATCTGGGCGGGGAAGAACGCTGGGCATCGGATGCCGGTGGCGATGATCGTGGTGCTCGCTTACGTGGCCGCCGTATGCGCGCGGAAACTCGCCGATCGATGGTCGCCGGACTACGTCGCCATCGCGCGCGACATCGAAGCGAAACACCCCGAACTGCACGCCGCGCTGCTCACCGCCATCGAACAGCGGCCCGATCCTGCCACCGGCCAGCTGCACTTTCTCCAACAGCGCGTCCTCGCCGACGTGCTCTGTCTCGCCCGGGCCAAGCCGTGGATCGATGCCGCCCCGAGGTGGCGGCTGGCGGCGAGTTTCGCAGGCGTGGCGGTGGCGGTAATCGCGGTCTATTTTGCCTTCCAGGGGAAACCGCAGCGGGCCGATAAAAAAGCGGCAGTTGCCGCGGTCGCAACGCCGCAGACCGATGGCGTGGAAGTCACACCTGGCGATACCGAAATCGAACGGGGCAGCGGGCTCGTGGTCCTCGCAAAGTTCGGCCACCGCGTCCCCAGCGAAGCGGTGCTGGTGGTCCAGCCGCAGAACCAACCCGCGCAACGCATCCCGCTGGTCAAAAATCTCGACGATCCGGTCTTCGGCGGCGGCCTGCCGGAAGTGGATGGCGCGCTCACCTACCGCATCGAATACGCCGGTGAAGCCACGCGGGATTTCACCGTGAAGGTGTTCGAGCATCCGCGGCTGGAGCGGGCTGATGCCACGACTCACTTCCCCGCTTATACCGGCCTGCCCGATAAGACTTTGCCGGATACTCGCCGCGTCAGCGCAGTGGAGGGCTCGAAGCTTGACGTTTCCTTCCAGCTCAACAAGCCAGTCAAATCCGCTCAGCTCATTTCGCGCGATGGCCGCAGCGTTCCCCTCGTTGTCGATCCCGCCAAGCCGGGCGCGTCGCTCAAAGATTTTTCGATCACCGGCAGCCAGACTTATGAGCTGAAGCTCGAAGATGCCGATGGTCGCGCGAACAAGCTCCCCGCGCAGTTCGTGGTCGATGCGCTGCCGAATCGCAAACCGGAGCTCAAACTCCTGACTCCACGCGGCGACGTGCGCGTTTCACCGCTGGAAGAGATCGCCTTCCGCACGGAAGCGTGGGACGACTTCGGCCTCGCGCGCTACGGGATCACCTACGCCGTCGCGGGCCAGAAACCGGTCGAGGTGGAGCTGGGTCGGGCCACCAAGGCCGACGAACGCTCGCAAGCCGAGCATCTGCTCAAACTTGAAGCGCTCGGTGTAAAGCCGGATGAACTCATCTCCTACTTCGCCTGGGCGGACGACACCGGACCCGATGCCAAACCACGCCGCACCACGACCGACATGTTCTTCGCTGAAGTGCGGCCGTTTGAAGAAATCTATCGCCCTGGTGACAGCGGCGAAGGCGGCAAAAAAGAAAAAGGTGCTGGCGGCGACGCGACAAAACTCGCCGAGCTGCAAAAGCAGATCATTTCTGCCACGTGGAACCTCAAGCGCGGCGAAGACGGAAACCTCACCGAGCAGAAGCCCGCGGCGAAATACCTCGAAGACGAGCCCGTGGTGCGCGATTCGCAGGCCGAGGCGCTCTCCGCCGCTCAGCAGCTTGCGCAGAGTGCCGAGGAGCCGCGCTCGCAGGAGTTGATCGAGGAAGTCACCAGGCAGATGCAGGGCGCGCTCGATCATTTGAAGGCCGCGGAGAAAACGGCCACCCCGCTAAACGAGGCGCTCACTGCCGAGCAGAATGCTTACAACGCCGTGCTCAAGCTCGCCGCGCACGAGTTTCGCATCACACGCAGCCAGCGCAGCGAGAAAGGGGAATCTGGCCGCCAGCGGCAGATGCAGGCGCAGCTCGACGAGTTGGAGATGAAGGACGAGAAAAAGCGCTACGAAAACAAAAGCGAAGCCGAGGAGCAGCAGAACGAACAACAGCGCGACCAGCTCGCCATCCTCAACCGGTTGAAAGAGCTCGCGCAACGCCAGCAGGACATCAACGAACGGCTCAAGGAACTGCAAACCGCGCTCCAGGCCGCGAAGACCGAGCCGGAGAAGGAAGACATCCGCCGGCAGCTCAAGCGCCTGCGCGAGGAGGAGCAGCAGCTTCTCAGCGACCTTGATGAGACGAAGCAGAAGATGGAGCAGTCTTCGCAGCAGTCCCAGCTCGCCGAACAGCGCCAGCAGCTCGAGCAAACCCGCAGCGACGCGCAGCAGGCCACCGAGTCGATGGAGAAGAACCAGGCATCACAGGCCCTCGCAAGCGGCACCCGCGCGCAGCGGCAACTCCAGCAGTTGCGCGACGATTTCCGTAAGAAGACCAGCGGCCAGTTCAACGACAAGATGCGCGAGATGCGGCGCGAAGCCCGCGAACTCGCTCAAAACCAGCAGGAAATCGCGGAAAAACTTTCCGCGACACCCGACAAACCGCAGCGACGCACGCTCGATGGCAGCAGCGAGCGCGAGCAGCTCGCGAAGAAGTTCGACGATCAGCAGGAAAAGCTGGGCGGCATCACCGAAGATATGAAACGGGTCAGCGAGCAGGCCGAGGCCGCCGAGCCGCTGCTCGCGCGCGAGCTCTACGACACGCTACGCAAGACCACGCAGAACGACACTGCGAAGACTTTGGAGATGACCAAGGCGCTTAACCAGCGCGGCTACGGTGAACAGGCTCGGAAGTTCGAGGAAAAAGCCCGGCAGGAAATCGACGAGATCAAGACTGGCGTGGAAAAAGCGGCGGAGAGCGTGCTGGGCGACGAAGCCGAAGCCTTGCGCCAGGCCCGTGCGAACCTCGACAACCTCACTCGCCAGCTCAACCGGGAGATCGCGCAAAACCGCCCCGACCTCGCGGAGGCGTCCGACAGGTCCGACCACCCAGACGAGTCGATCAACAGCAAGCAACCCGGCGAGGGCAAGCAACCTGGCGAGGGCAAGCAACCTGGCGAGGGCAAGCAACCTGGCGAGGGCAAGCAACCTGGCGAGGGCAAGCAACCTGGCGAGGGCAAGCAACCTGGCGAGGGCAAGCAACCCGGCGAGGGCAAGCAGCCTGGCGAGGGCAAGCAGCCCGGCGAGGGCAAGCAACCCGGCGAGGGCAAGCAGCCGGGACAACTTGCCCAAGGTGGCAAAGGTCAGAGCGGGCAGACGCCAGGCGGCCAGGAAAATGGTGGGCCGAATTCGTCCGAGCAGACCGGACGTCCGAGCGAACAGCGCTCCCCTTCCCGTTTGACTGATATCGCCAAGGCTCCGAAACAGCGGGGCGGCGTCCGCGGCGGTGGAAACGACAGCGGCGGTCGCTGGGGCGGCGCGACGGACGGCGAACAGGCCGGCCCGCTCACCGGCGACAAGTTCGTCGAATGGTCCGACCGGCTTCGAAACGTCGAGGAGATGGTGGACGACCCTGCGCTCCGCAATGAAGTCGCCCGCGTGCGCGAAACCGCTCGCGGTGTGCGCGAAGAGTTCAAGCGCCACAGCCTGCCGCCCAATTGGGAAATGGTGCAGACTCGCATCAGTAAACCTTTGACCGAACTGCGTAACCGTCTCACCGAAGAACTCGCGCGCCGCGAGTCGAAGGAAAACCTGGTCCCGATCGATCGCGACCCGGTGCCGTCGCGATATGCCGAAGGCGTGCGTCGGTATTACGAGGACCTGGGCCGCAGTCGATGAACCCCTTTTCCCCCCACGGTTTGGTTAAACCATTTCAACACTCCCCCGCCCCTCCGGGCATTTCGCGCGTCTCGTTCGCGGCTGTCTGGTCGTGATCGAATCGCGCAGCCTCTATCTCGCAGGACAATCCTGGCTCTGGCCGGCGCTCGTCGCTTTCGGCGTCGCGCTGCTTCTCGTCGCGGTGTCCTACCGCCGCACGCCCGGCCCGGCAGGGGTTCGCTTCGCCGGCGCCGCACTCAAGCTCCTCGGCATTGGCGCGCTGCTCGCCTGTCTTCTCGAACCCATGTGGACCGGCCAGCGCGCCAAACCCGGCGCCAATCTGCTCGCTCTCGTGGCCGATAACAGCCTGAGCATGAAGCTGCACGGCCGTGGGGAAACGGCCTCCCGCGGCGAAAACCTCACTCGCCTCGTCGCTGGCGAAGCCAGTGAATGGCGGCGGCCACTTGGCGAGAACTTCGAGGTGCGGAATTTTCTCGCCGACACCCGCCTCGTGCCAACGCAGGATTTTCGAGAACTCGATTTCAGCGGGCGCTCTTCCGCGCTCGGCGCGGCATTGAAAACCATCGCCGACCGCTACCGCGGCCAGCCGCTCTCGGGCGTCATGCTCTTCACGGATGGCGTGGCTGCGGACCTCGACGGTGCCGACCTCACCGGCCTGCCCCCGATCTATCCCGTCGTCTTTGGCAACGATCTCCCGCCGCGCGACCTCGCCATCGCCAGCACTGCCGTCACGCAAACCTCGTTTGAAGACGCGCCCGTGACCGTGCAGGCAGAGGTGAACGCCATCGGCTGTGTGGGCGAGGAGGTCATCGGCTCCCTCTTTGCGGTCGAGGCCAAAGCCGACGCCAAACCCGTGGCCGAGCAAAGGCTCACGGTGCCGCGCGAAGGCGCCAAGCTCGTGTTCCGCTTCCAGCTTCGGCCCGAAAAAAGTGGCGTCCTCTTCTATCGCTTGCGCATCGCCGCAAAAAACGACCCGGCCAACGAAGCCACTCTCGCCAATAACGAAACGGTCGTCACGGTCGATCGTGGCTCTGGCCCCCACCGCATCCTTTACGTCAGCGGGCGGCCGAATTGGGAATACAAATTCCTCCAGCGCGCCATCACCGGCGATGACCAGACGCAGCTTGTTGGGCTGATCCGGGTGGCGAAACGGGAACCAAAGTTCGAGTTCAAGGGACGTGCAGGCGAGTCGAGCAATCCACTTTTTCGTGGCTTCGGCAATCAATCGAAGGAAGAGGTCGAGCGTTACGATCAACCCGTCCTCGTGCGCCTGAACACGCAGGACGAATTCGAGCTGCGCGACGGTTTCCCGAAGACGCCGGAGGAGTTGTTCAAATACGAGGCCGTCGTGCTCGACGATCTCGAAGCCGAGTTTTTTTCCGCTGATCAGATGTCGCTCGTGCAGCGCTTCGTGAGCGAGCGTGGCGGAGGACTGCTCATGCTGGGCGGCATGGAATCGTTTGCCGATGGGAAATACCAGCGCACCGCGATCGGCGATCTGCTGCCCGTTTATCTCGACGGCAAAACGCCTCACGACAGCGAACTGAAGCTGCACCTCACCCGCGAGGGCTGGCTCCAACCCTGGGCACGCCTGCGTTCGAGCGAAGGTGAAGAACGCGCCCGGCTCGACGAGTTGCCCGCGTTCGATTCGCTCAACCAGAGCGGCAGCGCCAAACCCGCTGCCACCGTGATCGCCACCGCATCGGATGGAAAACGCGAATACCCGGCCCTCGTTGCGCAACGCTTCGGCCGCGGACGCTCCGCCGCGCTTCTCCTCGGCGATTTGTGGCAGAGCGGTCTCGGCGACGAAGCGCGCCAAAAGGACCTCGGCAAAGCCTGGCGCCAGCTCGTGCGCTGGCTGGTGGCCGACGTCCCCACTCGCATCGAGCTCCGCGCCGAACCCGCTCCGGATGCCCTGAGCGTGAAGCTGCAAGTGCGCGCTCACGATCCGAAATTCCAGCCGATCGACAACGCCGGCGTCGCCCTCAAAGTGCAGGCCGCCGGAAGCGCGCAGCCCGTCACCCTCACGGCGGAGCCATCCGCCACCGAAGCGGGAGTGTATGAGGCGACTTATATCCCGCGCGAGAACGGCGGCTATCGGGTGGACGCCACCGTCACTGACGAGAACGGCGCGGCGGCAGGCACGGCGGCGGCGGGATGGACGACCGATCTGGCGGCAGCGGAATTTCAATCACTTACCCCAAATCGCGCACTCATGGAAACCATCGCACACAAGACGGGCGGCACCGTGCTTTCGCCTGAACAAGTCGCAGCGTTCACCCGCGATCTACCCTCGAAACACGCGCCGGTAACGGAAACATGGACGCAGCCCATCTGGCACACGCCTTGGGTGCTGGCGTTCGTCGTCGGATGCTTTGTTGGAGAGTGGGGGTTGCGCCGATGGAGGGGGCTCGCATGAAACATTCAACGTCCAACCGCTGGCTGCTGCTGTTCCTCTGGCTGGGATCTTTCTCGCTGATGGCGGCGGAAACGCCTTCCGCGATTCTCGTGCGCGGAGCGGGCGGCGAAAAAGAATACGACGAAGCCTTCGTCCGCTGGGAAGCGGACTGGCAGAAAGCGTGCACCACCGGCCAGGTGCGCACCACCACGCTCGGCTCCGAGCCCAAAAGCCGCGAAGCCTTGCAACGCGCACTGGAAGCCGAGCCGAAGAGCGGCGAACCGCTCTGGCTCGTGCTCTTCGGGCACGGCACGTTCGACGGGCGGGTCGGGAAATTCAACCTGCGCGACGACGATGTGAGCTTCGATGAACTCGCGGCGTGGCTGAAGCCGTTTGAACGCACCGTCGTCGTGATCGCGGCATTCTCGACCAGCGGCGCGTGGCTCAAACCACTCGCCGCACCCGGTCGCGTGATTGTCACCGCCACGAAGAGCGGTTCGGAAAACAACTACGCACGTTTCGGAGGCCGGCTCGCCGCGGCCTTTGCCAAAGGCGCCGATCTCGACAAGGACGGCCAGACCTCACTGCTCGAAGCGTGGCTCACCGCCGCTCGCGAAACCGCCGAGTTCTATAAAAATGAAGGCCGCCTGGCCACCGAGCATTCCCTGCTCGAAGATAACGGCGACGGTCTTGGCACGCCTGCCGATTGGTTCAAAGGCACGCGTGCAGTAAAAAAGGCGCAAGGCAAAGGCCTCGCCGACGGACTTCGCGCCGGACAACTCTGCCTCGTCCCCAGCGCTGCCGAGCGCGCTCTCTCGCCGAAGCTCCGCGAACAACGCGACGCCCTCGAACGCGACCTGGCCGCGCTCCGCGAGCGCAAGGCCGAGATGAAGGAAGACGAATACTTCGCCGCACTCGAAACACTCCTGCTCAAACTCGCCCAACTCTACCACGAGGGCGGGAGCTGACAGCACGTCTCGGTGTCGGACTTACAACGTGCGCAGCTTCACGTCGGCGGTGCTGGGTGAAAGACTCACGCCCGTGGAAAAAGAGAGCAACGGATCGGTCGGACGATAAATAACGGCGCCGACCTTCACCATCCCGATCTGGTTGGCCTCGATCCCAAAGGCGTCTCCTCCATTACTGCTGCCCTGCACATTCCCTTTGATGATCACTTTGGCGATCTTCGATACGGTGGCCCCGCTCTGGTCGGAATCGTTGCCGTTGCCAAAGAGATTGTCTCCCCCGTCGGCGATCCCCGCGACGATATTTCCCGCGATGAGGCTGCCACCGATCGTCACGCTGTCGATAGTCTGCTGCGCGAAGATAGTGGCGTTACCATTCTGGGCGCCGAGAGCGGTGCCGTGGAAACCGCGCAGGTCGCCGCCGATGACGAGATTGCCGATCGATCCCGCCCGGATGTAACCGGACCCGACACCGTCGTCGCCAGCCACATCACCGCGAATCGCACAGGCCCCCAGCCGCCCGATGACCTCTACCACGCCGGTGTTCAACGAGGTGCCGCCAATGACTGAGCCACCCACCGTCAGCTTGCCGAGGTTCCCATAGACTTTGACATAGCCGGTGCTCGGGTAAGTGCCGCCGTGGAGATCGTGCCCGACACGGGCAGAGCCCAGGTTGCCGAAGATTTCCACCCGGCCACCGAGCGCGGCATCGAAACCCGAGCCGACCGAACCACCGACGATCAGCGAAGCGACACTTTCCTGCGCCGCCGTGGCAGCGAAAGCATCGACGATGAGATTGCCCAGCAGCGTGCCGCGCACCTTGAACGTCCCGGCCCGGCCATAAATCGCACTCGTCAACCCCGGACCGACCGCGCCGAGCGTGAGCAGGTCGGCGGATTTCAGGGCGGGGGTATTCAAATCAGCATCGCCGGCATCGATGAAATCAATATTGCCCTTCACGATGACTTTGCCCAGGTCGATGCCGCTGCCCATTCCGGTGCCGGGATTGAGATCGCTGGCATTGATGCCGACAAGATCGACGAAGCCGTTGCCACCCGTCACCGGGCTGCGTTTGGCGGAGATAGTAATGTTCACACCGTTCGCGTCAGCGCCGAGATTGGCGAGCTGGAGGGTAGCGAGTTTCTGCGGTCCCGAAGCCGCGAAAATACTGCCGGTAAACGCGAAAATGGTGCCGACATTTGCAGCCGTCAGGACGGGCTTGGAAAACTTCACCGTCACGACGTCGCCGTCGATGTCCGTGAACGTGGCGACTTTTCCACCGGGCAACAGCGTGGCTGGGGCGATCCGGGCTTCGAGCGGTTCAAGGGATGAAACGGTATGGCACATGATGCCGCGACCATGCCGCCGCCAAGGCGCTGCTGGCAAGATCGGTCGGCTGGGGCCGGCTCGCCGTTTTCATTCCTAGCGCCGGTAAAAAACCCGGTGCAGGCGGAGGAGACGCGCGAGTTCGACGATCGGCTCAGCGTGATCCTCCACGCGGAGATCGACGTAGCGGTCGTTGTCTCCGCCGGGGCCGCCGTTGGCGCGGACGACGAGGAGGGCGGCGCTTTGCTGGCCGCGGCGATCCCCCCCGGCGGCCTGACCGGCTTCGAGGGCGAGCATGAGCCATTCGGCCAGTTCGCCTTCGCCGCTGGCGCGGGCTTTTTCGAACGCGTCGGCCATGGCTTTCACGACGTCTTCGCCGGCGAGGAGATTTCCCTGCACCGTGAAGTTTTCGCCCACGCGATTTCCAGCCCAGGCGATGCATTCGGCGCCAGTGTGGGAGGCGGCGCGACCTTTGGCATCGACCATGCCGACCTGGCGGAGTTCGCGGCGCTCGTCCTTCGCGAGCAGTTCGGCGAGCGCGTCGGGAGCGGACTTCCCTTGCTCCATCAGCGCGAGGCCCCCGGGGCCATAGCCGACCTTGGCGAGAGACTGTGTAGCCACGGCACCGACGCCTGCTTTTGCCCACGGCACCACGCTGCCCACGCCGAAGTATTTGCTCTCCACCGCCACACCGAGGTCGCCGGTCTTCGGATCGAAGGCCACGATGGAGAAGGTGTGCACCTCGGGTTCTCCTGCGACGGCGAAGGAGATGAAGAGGGAGAAGCAGAAGCAGAGGATCGCGCGCATGCGAGCGGTGCTAGCAGGTCCGGCGTAGTCGTGCTACATCCGACGGACCATGCTCAATTTCACCAAGATGAACGGCGCCGGGAACGACTTTGTAATGGTCGATAACCGCAAGCTTGCCCATTCGCTCACTCGCGACCAGATCGCCCGCCTGTGCGACCGCCATCGTGGCGTGGGCGCGGATGGCCTCATCGCGGTGGAGCCGGCGGAAAACGGCGCGGATTTCAAGATGCGCTATTACAACGCCGACGGTGGTGAAGCCGAGATGTGCGGCAATGGCGCACGTTGCTTCGCGCGGTTCGCCAGCCGCATCGCGAACAAGGACGGCGCGATCTCTTTCGAAACGATGGCCGGCGTCGTCGGCGCGGAACTGCTCGGCGAAAATGTGCGCCTCAAGATGAGCCAGCCGAAGGACCTCGCCATCGGCAAGGAACTCCCCGTGCACGGCGAACAACTCACCGTTCATTTTGTGAATACCGGCGTCCCGCATGCCGTTGTCGTCGTCGAAGACAACGACAAGGTGGATGTCGTCCGCACCGGCTCGGCTCTGCGTTATCACGATCACTTTTCGCCCAAGGGCACGAATGCGAACTTCGTCGAAGTGCAAGGCCCGCGCCTGCTCGCCATCCGCACCTACGAGCGCGGGGTCGAGGGGGAAACGCTCGCCTGCGGCACCGGCGTCTGCGCGGCCGCCCTCATCCACAGCGCCCTCACCGGCGCGGCCTCGCCGGTCGAAGTCCGCGTCAAAGGCGGCGAAACGCTCAGCGTCGGCTTCACCAAAACCGGCGACACCTTCACCGATGTGACCCTCACCGGTCCCGCCGACTTCGTCTTCGACGGCACGGTGGCGCTATAGGCTGCGTGGTTTGAATATCAAAGAACGTGAAAATCCGGATGCCAGCGCTGCCGGATAGTGTGTTTATTGTGTCTGTTTGGGGGAACGAGTTGAGAGTTGAGCGTTGAGGGTTGAGAGTTTTTGGGATGCACGCTGCGCGTGGGTGGGGGGCGTGGCCGGCGGGGACGCCGGCGCTCCATGGTTCATAGGAGCTTCGCCGCCTCCTCGATCTGGCGGAGGACTTCGGGGGTGAGGCCGGTGGGTTTGGGCGGGGGTTGATGGGCGCGTTCGTAGCGCAGCTTGGAATCCTTGAAGCGGTCGCGAGCGAGTTGGAGGGACTTCTCGCGCAGGGCGACCGTTTGAGTCCATTGGCGTTCGCGCTGGCGCTGGCGCCAGGTGTCGCGGGCGGATTGCAGATCGAGGCGGCGCTGGCGGTCCACGGCGGCGGTGGCCAGGGCGAGCAGGCGGGCGTTGCGCTCGGCCAGGGCGAGGTCGAGGAGCAGCTTCTGGGCACAGGCGTGGGTGCGGGCGATTTCGACGGGGTCGAGGTCGATGAGGTCTTCGCTGTCGCGGGCCTGCTCGAGGAGTTCGCGCAGGTGAAACCACGCGCAGAACCGGCGCAGGGAAGTGATCGCGACCTCGATGCCTTCGGTGGCGAGTTGTTCCCGGGCAAAGGCGACCCCGCCGCGGCCCGAGCCGGAGCCGTCGCGCCCAGCTTCGCACCAGGCCATGATTTCTTCCTGTCTGGCGCGAGGCAGATTTTTGAGGACGCAATCGGAGCGGACTTTGCGGCCCGTGAGCAGCCCGATGCTCCCGGCGTCCGCAGCCAGCCCAAGCGGATGCGGTGAATCAGGTGGATGTTTTTTCACCGAACGTTTCGAGCGCCGCGGAGCCGAGGGCGCCGCGCCTTCCGAAGGACTTCCAGACCGCGTGAGTAATTTCATAGGCGCCTCCTATCGGCCCCGGTGCGAATTCGGGCGAACCGTCCATTCTCTCCATTCCGTGGGTTTTGAGCTTATTTTAGGTTTGCCGTGGGGCGGGGCATTGGAACGGCCAAAACGCCAAGGAGGATTAGCTTCCGGCCAGGCGGAGTTGGACGGGTCCGAGGTGCCGTGGCGCCCGGTCCCGTGGAAATCATCATCCTCAAAACATCGCCGCCACCGCTGGCATCTTGAGCAGGGTCACCAGCAGGGTGACGCTGACCATGCTCAGCACGGTGGACCAGAAGACCGAGGCGGCGGCAAAGTGATGGTCGGCGCCCATTTCGTGGGCGATGAGAGCGGTGTTCACGGCGGTGGGGAAAGCGGTGCCGAGGAGCATCACCAGCGCGGTCTCGCCGGTGAAGCCGAAGAGTTTGACCATGCCGAGGCCGATGAGCGGGCCACCGAGGAGGCGCAACGCGAGCGCCCAGGTGAGTTGTGAGATGCGCTGGTTGTGTTCGGTCTGGGAGAGTTGCACGCCGAGAGTGACGAGGGCCATCGCCACGAGGCCCTCGGAGAAAAAGTGCAGCGGCATCCACAACGCAGGCCAGTCCTTCACCGGAATGTGGAACGTGCGCACCAGCAGCGCGGCGCTGACGGCATAAATGGAAATCTGCCGCAGGGCGGGCAGCAATGCGCGCAGGCCGTTATGTTTCGCCGACGACGCGAGGAAGATGCCGACGGTGAAATTGCCGATGTTCTGCACGAGAATCACGAACACCTGCAGCGTCTCCGCTTTCTTGCCGTGAAACGCGAGCGCCATGAGCGGGATGCCGTAGTTGGCGGAATTGTAAAACATCGCGGCGATCTGCAGGCCGCGCGTCTGCGCGGGCGTGTAGCGCATGAACCACCCCACGATTCCGCCGATGATGAACATCGACGCCGAGATGCAGATGGTGAACATCATCACCTTCGCTGCCTCCGGGCCATCGAGTTCGGCCTCGACCAGCTTCGCGAAGATGAACGCCGGCACGAAGATGTTCACGTTCAGCTTCACCACCGTGTTCAGATCGAGATGAAACTTTCGATCGAGCAGCCATCCGCACGCGAACATCGCGAGAATCGGCAGGAGGACTTGGGCGAAGACTTGGAGGAGCAGCACGAGAGGGGTTATGAGAGAGCCAGGAGCCAGGAGCCAAGAGCCAAGTGGGGGGCTATCGACTTCGTTCTCTTTCCCGGATGGGAGAAGACTATCGACTGCCTGCGCAACTTTCAGTTGTCGTGCACGCTCACGCTACGGAGCCACCTGGCTCGTGGCTCGTGGCTCGCGGCTCCGGGCACTTTCCCAGAAAAGCAAACAGCCAGTCTGCACTCGGCAGACTGGCTGTCTGAAATAACGATGGGCTGAGAGGAAGACTCCTCGCCCTAGGCGTTGAAGTTGAAGCGCGTCTTGTTCTTCGCGCGGCGAGCGTTGATCTTCGCTTTGCGCTTGGTGCGCTGCATCGGCGTCTCGAAAGCGCGCAAGCGGCGCACTTCATCCATGATCCCTTCGGCGTCGAGCTTGCTCTTCAAGCGTTTGAGCGCGCGGTCGATCGGTTCGCCTTTTTTAACGATGACTTCTGGCATTATATTTCCCTTCCTTTCTTTCGTGATTCGAGTGGTGAGTAAACTAATGAAAATTTGTGATGGGGGCCGAGGCTAAGTGAGCTGCCAATGCCCGTCAATGCTTGATTCCCTGAATTTTTGCGGCGGCGGCCTGACTGCGAATCTTTATAACGGATTTGCCGTTATAAAACATCCCATTTTACCATAAATTGCGTCACTTTGTCCCTCCCCTAGCGAAAATCGACGCACTTTGTCGGCGATGCCCCCGCCTGCTTATGTCACTCCCCCCTCCATTGCTGGCATTGGTGCGGGAGAGCGCTCCAAGTGGGTCGAACCCGATCAAGGTGTTCTGAAAACGATCACGGTGTCCGCATTTGGCCAGACCGGGTTGAAGGAGTGTCTCCCCCGCGGCGCATCCTCCCCCCTGCTCGCCTTGACCGCCGCAATCGCGCGCCGGTCCTGAACGAACGCCGCCGCTTGTCGCTAAGCGGCAAGCGTGTGTATCGTGGCGCCATGTCCGCCACGCCTTTCGACTCCATCGACGATGTTCTCCGCGATATCCGCGCGGGGAAAATGGTCATCGTCACCGATGATGCGGACCGCGAAAACGAAGGCGACCTCGTGATGGCCGCGGAAAAATGCACCCCCGCGGCGGTGAACTTCATGGCCATGCACGGGCGCGGCCTCATCTGCGCGCCGATCACCGAAGAACGCGCCGAGCAGCTCGGCTTGCAGCGGATGGTGGTGGAAAATCGCGAGACGTATCGCACGGATTTCACCGTATCGGTGGACGCCACCCTCGGCGTGACCACGGGCATCAGCGCGCAGGATCGCTCGCGCACCATCGAGGTGCTCGTGAATCCGAAGGCCACGCCGGCCGATCTGGTGCAGCCGGGTCACGTTTTCCCGCTCCGCGCCAAGCCGGGTGGCGTGCTGAGGCGGGCCGGGCATACCGAGGCGAGCATTGATCTCGCACGACTGGCCGGCCTTCAGGCTGCGGGCGTGATCTGCGAAATCCTCAGCAACGACGGCACCGCCATGCGCCTGCCCGAGTTGCTCAAGTTCAAGAAACAGCACAAGCTGCGGATCTGCTCCATCCAGGACCTCATCGCCTATCGCCGCAAGGAAGAACGGCTCATCGAGCGCGAGCAAGTCGTCAAAATGCCGACCGATTACGGTGATTTCGATCTGCATCTCTATCGCAGCGTGGTCGATGGCGTGCATCACCTCGCGCTGGTGAAAGGTGACATCTCTCCCCGCAAGGCGACGCTCGTGCGCGTGCACAGCGAGTGTCTGACGGGGGACATCTTCGGCAGCCAGCGCTGCGATTGCGGACACCAGCTCCACCGCGCCATGGAGATGATCAATAAACAGGGCGGCGTGCTGCTTTACATGCGGCACCACGAAGGGCGCGGCATCGGCCTGCCCGCCAAGATTCACGCTTACAAGCTGCAGGAAGAGGGACTCGACACGATCGAAGCAAACCTGAAGCTGGGCTTCCCGGCGGAGTTGCGCGACTACGGCATTGGCGCACAGATTCTCGCCGACCTCGGCGTGCGGAAAATGCGTTTCCTGACGAACAATCCGAAGAAAGTCGTAGGGCTGGAAGCCTATGGATTGAAGATCGTCGAGCTGGTGCCGGTGAAAGCGCCGCCGAATCCGCACAATGCGCGGTATCTCGAAACGAAGCGCCTCAAGATGGGGCACCTGCTATAAGAGGTCCGACTGCTCAGACTTTTCCCAGCACCCGCAACGCCTCGACCAGCTCGCCCCAGCGGGCACGCAGCTCGGCGACGAGCGCCGGGCAATCCGCGGCGCGGCTTTCGTGACTGGCGGCTTCCAGAGCAGCGGCCGCGGCGCGGCACGGCTCCGCTTTCAACTCGCCGACCAGCCCCTTCAATCCGTGCGCGGCGGCGTGGAGTTCGGTGAGGTCGCCCTTCTCCGCAGCGGCATCGAGTTGGGCCACGAGACGGGGGGCGTCCTCGTCGAGCGCAAGGCCGATAATCTGCACGAGCACCGATCGATCACCGCCCACACTCGACAAAAGCGCCTCGGCATCCACCGGCCCTTTCGTTTTCGCTTCCGCTGAGGGTGGCACGCTTTCCACCACCCGCATCGGCCGCGGCTCCGGCTCCCGCGGCGGCAGCCGGCGGGTGGTGACATCCAGCAAATCGGGAATCACACGCACCATTTCGCGAACAAGTTCGTCACGACGGATCGGTTTGCTCACGTAGCCGTTCATGCCGGCAGCGAGGCATTCTTCACGGAAACCTTTCACCACATTGGCGGTCATGGCGATGATTGGGACGCGCTGCGAGGGTCCCTCGCGGCGGCGGATGGCTTCGGTTGCTTCGAGCCCGTTCATGGTCGGCATTTGCGAATCCATCAGGATGAGATCGAATCGAGCGTCGCCGAGCCGATCGAGCGCTTCCACCCCGTTATTCGCGACGATCACGGTGTGTCCCCACGACTCCAGGTTGAGCCGCGCCACGCGCTGGTTGGTCGCGTTGTCCTCCGCGAGGAGAATCTGGAGCGGACGCTGCGCGGGGATGTTGGCCGCGTCGATATGCTGCGTGTGTTTCGAGCGACGCCGCATGCCGAAGGCCTCCGCGATCGTATCCATCAGGATCGCCTGCCGGATGGGTTTCGCCAGCAACGCGGCAAAACCAAGCGACTGGGCTGCCTGCACGTCGCCGGGCCGGAGCGCGGAGGTCAGCATCACGATCTTCAAGTCCCGCAGTCTCGGATCGTCGCGAACCTGCTGTGCCAGGCCGAACCCGTCGAGGTCGGGCATCATCATGTCGGTGATGAGCAGATCGAACGGCTCACCTTCGTCCACGGCGGCACGCAAGGCCGCCAGCCCGGAGCTGCCGCGATCGGCTTCGTCCACTTTCATGCGCCACGATTGCAACAAGTCGCGGAGGATCATCCGATTCGTCGCATTGTCATCCACCGCCAGCACGCGAGCCCGGGGCAGATCGTTCCACACCGTCAGCTCGTAATCGACCTCGGCCAGGGCGAAACGCGCGGTGAAAATAAAAGTGCTCCCCTCACTCACCACGCTTTCCACTCGAATGTTTCCACCCATCGCTTCCACCAGCCGCTTGGTGATCGCCAGACCGAGGCCGCTCCCGCCATAGCGGCGCGTCGTGCTCTGGTCGGCCTGCGAAAAGGCCGTGAACAGTTTTTCCATCGTCTGCGGCGCGATGCCGATGCCGGTGTCACGCACCCGAAATTCCAGCACCACACCCTGGTCATCTTCGGATGCAATCGACACCAGCACGGAAACCTCGCCCTCGTGCGTGAACTTCAACGCGTTGCCGACGAGATTCATGATGACCTGCCGCACGCGCACCGAGTCGCCGATCAGCCCGTCGGGCACCTCGGGCTTCACGTGAAAATTCAACTCGAGCCCAAGTTCCGCGGCCCGTCCTGCAAGGGTCTGAATCGTCTCGCCAAGCAATTCGCGCAGTTCGAAAGGCGCGCTTTCCAGTTCGAGCTTGCCCGCTTCGATCTTGGAAAAATCGAGCACGTCGTTCACGAGCGTCAGCAGATGGTCGGCGCTCGCGCGAATCGTGCGCAGATGCTCGCGCTGCATGCGATCGAGCTCCGTATCGGCCAGCAGGTCCGCCACGGGGAGAATGCCATTAAGCGGCGTGCGCATTTCGTGGCTCATCACGGCGAGGAAATCGCGCTTCGCCGAATCCGCCTCCTCGGCACGTTCCTTCGCGGCCAGCATCTCCACATTGCGCGCCACCAACTGCGCCTGCTGATCGCGTTGTCCGCGGATCATCCGCTGCAAGGCGCCCGCCAGTTCGCCGATTTCATCCAGCCGCGGCGGCAGGTCCACTTTGGCGTCCGGGGCACCGGCCGCGATCTGACGGGCCGTCTCCGCGAGCGCACCGATGGAACGCGTGATATCGCGCATGAGAAGCACTCCTGCCCCGATCGCCCCAAGCAACCCGACGGCGGACAGCACCAGCACCAGCGAAAGCTCCGACACTCCATGTGCCTGGTGCGCGAGAATCGAAATCGCCGGCACCAGGGGCGCGAGGAAAACGAGCGCGATCAGCGCGAGCTTTTGCCAGACTTTGAGGTTTTTCATGAACTGCGGGCTCGCATTCTAAACTGAAGCGGTGACGCGTGGGAATCTTGCGATGCAACGGATCGCGGCCTATGTTGCGAATCCTGAAGGATGTCCGAACCTAACGCTGCCCCACAACGCACGACTCGCGCGCTGCTGGTTGGCGCGTATCGCGATGCTTCGCAGCGCGAGGAAGCGGAGAGTCTCCTCGACGAATTGGAAGAGCTGGTGACCACCCTCGGCGTTCCGGTCGGCGAAAAGATGGTCGTCTTCCATCGCGAAGCCCACGCGCGGCTGCTCATCGGTTCGGGCAAAGCCGAGGAGATCGTCGCGCACGCTCGCGAGCGAGAGTTGAATCTCATCGTGATCGATAACGACCTGACCCCATCGCAGCAGCGCAACTGGGAGAAGCTCGCGGGCTTTCCCGTGATCGATCGCGAGGAAGTGATTCTCGATATCTTCGCCCGCCGCGCGCAGACCCGCGAAGCGCGCCTGCAGATCGAACTGGCCCGCGCCGAGTATTCCCTGCCCCGTCTCACCCGCGCCTGGGGACACCTGGTGCGTCAGGGTGGTGGCATCGGCGGACGCGGTGAAGGTGAAAGCCAGCTCGAGCAGGACAAACGCCGCCTGCGCGGGCAGATTGATCGCCTCAAGCGCGAACTGGCCGAAGTCCGCGGCGCCCGCGCCACTCAGCGTAAAGACCGCCAGCGCACCCCGGTGCCGAATGCGGCTATCGTCGGCTATACGAATGCCGGCAAGTCTTCCC
The DNA here is from genome assembly GCA_044226525.1 of Chthoniobacteraceae bacterium. Lineage (GTDB taxonomy): Bacteria > Verrucomicrobiota > Verrucomicrobiia > Chthoniobacterales > Chthoniobacteraceae > VFJQ01. The sequence continues at coordinate 293,625 of JBGAGV010000002.1, forward strand.
TCCTCCGCCGCCTGACTGGCGCCGACGTGCTGGTGGAGGACAAACTCTTCGCGACGCTCGACACCACCACCCGCCGGATCGATCTCCCGAGCAAACAACCGCTCCTGCTCACCGACACCGTCGGCTTTGTCCGCCGATTGCCACACCACCTCGTGGAGTCATTCAACGCCACGCTCGAAGAATCGGTCTTTGCCGATTTTCTCATCCATGTCGTGGATGCGTCACAACCGCGAGCGGTCGATTTCTACAACACGACCGAGCGCGTGCTCGCCGAACTCGGCGTGGGGGAAAAACCGAAAGTCATCGCTTTCAACAAAGTCGATCGAGTCACCGACCCCGAAGTGCTCGCCGGGCTGCGTCGGCATTTCCCCTCGGCTTTGTTCATTTCTGTCCACAGCGGGCAAGGAATCGACAGCCTCATCGACCGGCTCGAAGAATGGGCGGCCAACACGACTCAGACCCGGGAACTGCGCGTCCCAGCCAGCGCCGGGGCGCTGATTGCGCGTCTGCACCGCGAAGGGCAGGTCCGCCGCATCGAATATCAGGGAGACGAAGCACGCATTGTCGCCAGCCTGCCGCGGAAGCTGTGGCCGATTTTTAGTGAGTTTATTATCGACGCCGAAGTATCGGATGGATTAAGCCCTTCTGGTTCCGAGAATGATCAAATTGGTAACGCTCAAACTATCTCACCAGTGTCCGCGGTCTAAAACCTGCGTAACTGACTTTGTGCGCGCGCGATGAAATCATTTTTGGATAAATTTCGACGAAAAGGCCCGGAAGAGGAAGAGCCTCGGCTCACCGAGTCGGCCCGCGACCTTGCTGCCGAAGCTCTCAAAAAACGGGCTCAGGCCGGGCAAAAGTCGGACGTTCCCGCCACCCCGGCGACTCCCGGAACTCCGCAAGCGCCGGTCGCCGGCACGAAATCCGAGCCGGTGGCTTCGAGCGACCCGGCCCAACCCCGGGATGAAACAATCACGTTCACCCTTGGCGACTTCCTTCCCCGCATCCCGACTCAGTTGCTGACCGCCACCGAGCACGATGCCTCCATGCCGCTGACCTTCGACGCGGGAGAGCTCTCGAACCGCATCGCCCGCGGCCAGACGACGATTTCCCTCGCCGAGATTTATAAGCGCGCCCCGAAGGTTTTTCGCGGTGAGATCCGTGAGTCGGACAACATCGAAATCCGTTTCCCATGGCAGAAGCTGCTCGAGATGGTGAAGACATCCGAGCCAACCGGCGCTCAACCGCGGATCAGCGAAGCGGCTGCCGAAGCGTTGGCGCAGAAGCTTCGCGGACGGAAACGCGGCGCCTCCGGCGAGGCGGCGTCCGCCCCTGCGAGCGAAGCAGCCAAGGCCCCTGCAGCCCCGCAGCGGCAGCCCACCTGGTTCAGCCGCCCGACCCCCGTGGCGGTGCCCACGGCTCCACTTGCAGCCGATGCCAAGACCGCCGAACCGGCCCAAACCGCGGCGGCAGGAACGCTCGCGCCGAGCGGTTCACTGACGCCCGTTCCGCCGCGCGCCGCGCCCTTGCCCGGCCTCACCCCGGCCCCACTGCCGGTTCCACCGGCCAGTCCTCTTCCGACGGCTGTTGCTCCGGTGGCGACCGCTGCGTCCGAGCCGCTTCCCGCGGCCGCTGAACCTGCCATCGGTGCCGAGATTGAACGGATTACCCGTGAGACGGAAAAGGAAGTCGAACGACTGCGCTTCGGTTACGAGCAAACGATCGGCCAGCTCAAGGAAGAGTTGGCTGCCATCAAAGCCGAGCGGGACGAGGTTCGCGACCGGCTCCAGTCGGCTCCGCCCGCTTCGTCGCCCGCCGAGGAGGCGGATGTCGCCGCGCTGAAGCGCGAACTGGAGGCCTTGAAAGCGGCGGCCCAGGCCAAGGATCGCGAACTCAAAGCGCTGCAAGCGCAACTCGACGAGCATCAGCTCCTCACCGGCACCGAAGTCGCTTCCATCGCGCAGGAACGTGACGAGCACCGCCAGACCCGCGAAGCTCGCGAACAGGAACTCGCCGCGCTCCGCGCCGAGGCTGACGCCCGCGACCGCGAACTCAATACCCTGCGCGACCGTCTGTCCAAGGTCGAAGAGACGGCGCAGGCGGCGGCGCAGGAACGGGACTCCCAGCGCCTCACGCTCGATGCCACCGCGAAGGAATACTCCGCGCTCAAAGCCGAGGCCGACAACCGCGCCCGCGAACTCGCTCAGATGCAGGCCGCCCTCTTGCAGGCACAGCAGGGCTCCGAGGGCGCCGTTGTCGCGATCGCCAAAGAGCGCGATGAACTTCGCGCCGCAGCAGAAGCTCGCCAGAAGGAACTCACGGCTCTTCAACAAAAGCTCGCCGCCGCCGAGCAGACGGCCGAGGCTGCCCAGGAACTCACCGCACTCAGGACTGAAGCCGAAAACCGGGCGCGCGAACTGGCTCAGGCGCAAGCCAGCCTCGCCCAGCTTCAGCGGGGATCGGAAAGCGCTGTCGCCAGTCTCAGCAAAGAGCGCGACCAGCTCCGCAGCACCGCGGAAGCCCGCCAGCAGGAACTGACCGCACTTCAGGAAAAGCTCGCCGCCGCTCAGCAAGCTGCGCAGACCGCCGCGGCACAACACGATACTCATCGCGCCACGCTCGACACCTCGACGAAGGAACTCGCGAGTCTGAAGGCCGAGCGCGATTCGCTGGCGCAGAACCTCGAACAGACACGCGCGAAGGTCGCCGAACTCGAGCGCCACCACGGCGACGCGTCGGCCATTGCGGCCTCGATCACTTCGGAGCGCGATCAGCTCCGCACGGAGACGAGCCAGAAAGCCACCGAGCTGACGGCGTTGCAGGACAGGCTCAAACAAGCCGAGGAAGCGGCCCGCCTCGCCAACCAGGAACGCGAAGCGCAGAACGCTAAACTGGCGGAAAACGCCAAGGAAATCGAGGCCCTCTACAGCGACGCCGCCCGCTACGACCGACAGCTCGAGCAGGAAAAATCTCATTTCAATCAGCTCCAGAAAACGGTTGAGGCCGCGCTGGCCTCTCTCACTGCCGAGCGCGATCAGGCTCGGGCCGAATCGGCCGGGCGCGGTGGCGAGATCGCCGCACTGCAAAAGCGGATCGAGCAATTTTCCCAGGCCGCCAAAGCCGAACTCGCCGAGAGCGACGCCGAGCGCGACCGTCTCCGCACTGAGCACGAAACGGTGGTCAAGGACCTCACGGGCGTCCGCCACGAGCTGGAGACGCTCAAGCAAAATCACACCTCCGCGTTGCAGGCGCTCACGGCCGAACGCGATTCGCTCACGCAGCAGAAGCAGCAACTCACCGAGCAGATCGACACGCTCCAGAATGCCGATGCCAGCCGTGGGGAAGCCCACCGCGCGGAAGGTGAACGTTCGCAACGCGAGCAGCAGCGGCAGGCCGAGGAACTCCAGCGCCGCATCATCGCGCTCGAAACCACCCAGCGGGAAGTCGCGCAGGAACTGACGCGCGAGCGCGAAGCGAAGATCAAGGCGGAACGTAACGCCGCTCAAGCCGACCGCGCCCGCACCGAAGCCGCCGCGCTCGTCGAATCGACTCGCAACGACGCCAGGCGTGATCTCGAGACCGCCGTGCGCAAGCGCGAAGCCGAGTTTGCCCGCTCGCAAAAGGAGCTGCAGGAGAAACTCGACGCTCAGCTCGCGTCCTACGAGAAGCTCAAGATCGAGCGCGACGCCCTCGCTACGGAGCGCGACCACTTTGCCACCGCGCACCAGACCGGCACCGCCGAGTTCACCTCGCTGAAAGCCGGGCACGAAGCCATCTCGTCCGAAGCCGGCACCCTGCGCGAGGAGCGCAATCGCCTTTCTACGCAGCTTAACGAACTGCAGGGCCGCCTGACCGCGGCGGAGGAAAAGATCGCCGCGCAGCAGCAGCAGGCCGCCACCGAGCTGGAGAACGTCAAACGCCAGCTCGAACACGAGCAGCAGCAGCAGCAGGCCGATCGCGAGACCCACGTGCGCGAGCTGGCCCAGGCTCGCGAAGAAGCCGCCGTCGCCGCCAGACTGCGCGAGCATGTGGGCGGTCTCGAAGCCGGCAAGTCCACGCTGGATCAGCAGGTCGCCGATCTCACCCAGCAGCGCGACGCCGCTCGCAAGCGGGTCGAACGCCTGCAGCGCGAACTCGACGAAGTGCTCGCCAATCCGCCGGCTAATCCGGCGCTAACCGCCGAACTTGATCGCACCAAGACCGCCCTCGCTGCGGCCGAGGAGCGCCACGGTAGCGGCACAGCGGAGCTCGACAAACTGAAAGCCGAAGCGGAGCGCCAGATCGCTGCCTTGCGCGAAGCGCATGCCGAGGAACTGCAACGCGCCCGCAACGAGGCCAACCTCACTTCACGCACCCTCGGCGACCGGCTCGCCGCCGCCGAGAAAGGGCGCGCCGATCTCGATCAGCAGTTCGCCGCCCTGCGCCAGCAGCACGAGGCTTTGAAGGCCGAGGCGGATCAGCTGCGGAACCGCCCGAACATCGATCCCTCGGTCACGGCCGACCTCGATCGGACCAGGAGTGAACTCGCCGAGGCTCGCCAAAAAATCGATGGCCTCACCACCGAACTCGGCCAGCAGCGCGATGCCGCGCGCAAGCGCCTCGAGAAGCTGCAGGCAGAAGTGGACGAGCTTCATCAGCGTCCGGCCGCCGATCCCGCTGTTGCGACCGAACTCGAGCGCACCAAGACTGAACTCGCCGAAGCTCGCCAGAAGATCGAAGCGCTTGCCGCCGAGGCCGGTCAGCACCGCGAAACTGCTCGCAAGCGTATCGAGAAACTTCAAGCCGAACTGGATGAGCTGCAGCAGCGTCCGAGCGTCGATCCGGCGGTGGCGGCAGAACTCGAGCGCACCAGGAGCGAACTCGCTGAAGCGCGCCAGAAAGGCGAAGCCCTCGCGGCTGAACTCGAGGAACAACGTCGCAAGGCAGCCGCTCAATTGAACGATTTCGAGCAGGCGAAAGCCACCATTGAAAATACCCTCACCGATCTTGCCCAGCAGCGCGACGCCGCCCGCAAGCGCGTCGAGAAACTCCAGTCCGAAGTGGACGAACTGCTCCAGCGCCCGGCCGTCGATCCCTCCGTGGCCGCCGCCTTCGAGGCCACCAAACAACAGCTTGCCGAAACCACCCGGCACGCCGAAACCGCCAGCACCCAGCGCGACCAGCACAGCCGCGAAGTGGCCCGTCTGAAGGAGGAGGCCGTGGCCGCCGCCGAGATCATCGAGCAGCTTCGCCAGCAGCACGGCAAGGCCGAGAGCGCTCACACTTCCTTGCAGGAAAACCTCGCGGGCGTGGTTCGCGACCGCGACACCGCCATCATGCGGGCTCGGACCATCAACGACCGCCTGCAAGCCGCCGAGGCCACCGTCGCCGCGCGGGAGGCTGAACTGGCCCACATCCGGGCCGAGATGGAGAAATCCGTCTCCAGCGCCCGCAGCGAAATCGACGCCGCGACCGAGGCAATGCGGCAGGAGCGCGACCAGCTTCTCTCCGAACTCGCCGCCACCCGCGAACGTTCCAAGGCGCTGATCAGCAATAACGCGAAGGAACATCGCGCCGCCCTCGCCGCCATGGCCGAGGAACGCGATGCCGCCCGCCGCGAAAGCCTCTCCGTAGCCCAGCGCCTTGCCGAGTTGCGCGTCGAGCTGGATCAGAAAGCGGCCCAGCACCAGCGCGACATCGAGCAGCTCAAGGGGCAGTTCGACAAACTCTCCGCCGAATCCGCCAAGGCGCAGGAGAAGACCGAGCAGCAGAGCGCCGCTTTCGTCCGCGAGCTGAAGACCGTGACCGAGCAGCGCGACAAAGCCGTCGCCGCCGCCGCCCGCGCCGAACAGGAAATGAAGACTCGCACGACTGGCGCCGATGAGTCCCGCGCCCAGGCCGAACGTCTCGCCGCCGAGCGGCTCGGCCGCCTGGAGCGCGAAGTCACGCGCATGAAGCGGGAGCGCGATCAGCTCGTCGAACAGCGGGACGAATATCGCGACCGCATCGCCAGCATGGCCGACGCGCAGCAGCGTCTGGTCAAGGAAATCGGCCTGCAGGCGACCAAGACGGCCAAGCCGCTCCCGACCGATGTGGTGCAGAAGCCGGAACCGACTCCGGCCACGAACGTCATCGACATCAGCGAAGCCGAAGTCCTTCAGCCCGGCGAACCCGATCCCGCCAGCGGCGGCATCCGCCCGCAGGTTCGCCCCCGCGTGACTCCCCCGCCCAACTTGCGGGTGCTGTAAATCTCACGGCGCACCGGCGCACCGCCGGCCACGACAACCGCACACGCCGCGTGTCTTTTCCTTCCAGGAAAGAAGCGATGACTTATACCGTCGTGGCTGCAAGTCGGTGGTTCTCCACGGGCCGGCAGTGGTCTCTGGACACCGTCTCCCGTTCCGCGATAATCCCCGCGCCATGCCAGACGCCGCGCCGATCCCCGCACCTCGCACCCAGGCCGTCACCCGCGCATTGATTACCGCCTCAGGTATCTGCCTTCTTCTGCTGATTGTCCGTGCGCTTCTCACTCATGAAGTGCGGTGGACAGGGTTCTTTGGAAACCTGCTCCTCGCTTGGATTCCGCTCATCTTCTCCATCCTGCTCTGCGGCGAGTTGGATCGTCCGGGGCGCCGGCGCTGGCTTTTGGGCGGACTGTTTGTGGGTTGGATTCTCTTTTTTCCGAACGCCGCCTACATCGTCACCGATCTGATTCACCTCGACAAGCAGAAGCGGGTGCCGCGGTGGTTCGACTTCATTCTCATTACCTCCTACGCGTGGACGGGCTTGTTTCTGTGCTACGTCTCGCTCCGGTTACTTCATGTCCGGGTGCATCAGTGGAGAGGCCATTTAGCCGGCTGGACTTTTGTCACTGGCATGCTCGCCGCCGGTTCCTTCGGCATTTATGTGGGCCGGTTCTTCCGCTGGAATAGCTGGGACGTGGTGCTGCGCCCGTGGAAACCGCTGCGCGATCTGGCCAGGTTCAGCCATCCTTCGACCTTGATCGAAGCGATGGCCTTCTGCGCGACGTTTTTCCTGTTCTCTGTGCTGGTTTACCTGGTGCTGCATGCACTCGCCCACCTGCATGCGCCGGTCGCGGTGCAGGAACAGGAGCAGGACCGAAGCGGCAGGTAAAAGCGACGCGAATTTCTTCGCTACGCCGCCCCGAGCACGCTGCGCTCGTCGGCCGCCTGCGCCACGCGCATCAGCAGCGATTGCCATGGGATATCGATCGTCTCGTTTTCAGCAGGCGCCACCTCGACCTCCACGATACTGCCTCCCGGCCAGTTCATCATCTCGACCAGCGCGGCTTCCCCATGGAACGCCCCGGTTTCCGCATGGACGATTTCTCCTTTGCGAAACCACACCCGACCGCCCGGTCCGCGCGTGCGGATGAAATCCAGAGCGGTGGTGGCAGCGGCGAGGCACTTCAGTTGGATCACTTCCATCGGTGAATGGCGGCTCAGCACCACCACGAAATGGCCATCGGCTTCCTGCGGCGTCTCCGTGCCGAGCACCTCATCGCGGCAGGAACGAACGGCTTCGATGAATTCGAAGGGATTGTCGAACGACTCGATCATGCGCACACGCAAGCCTTGAGGCAGATCCGCAGGGGCTCCCCCGCTGGCGATCAGCACCTCCGCCTCGGGATTGTGCTCGATAAAGGCGACCAGCACCTCACGGCCGAGGTCCGGCGGCAGCGGCGAGGCGACGAGGAGAAGATCGAAATCGTAGAGTTCTGCCAAGGCCAGCGCACCCATTGCTCCGGCGGTGCGGAGGATATCGGCATCGGGAATTTCCGCCCGGACCGCCTCGACCAGGAGGGAGTCGGCGCCAGTTTCAGCCTCCAAAAGGAGCACTCGGAAATTCACCCGTGCCGAGGCAACGGGACGCACGGCGCCCTGATTGGCGGACACCAACGCCCCGTAGGCAATGGCCGCCTCGGGCGAAGGAAACGCGGGCGATTGTGGAATTGCAGTCATGGGTTATAAATTTTATAAGCAGCCCGGGTGCCACGAGGTGCAAACCGGGGATTTTCCTTATCTCAATCAGGTGAATTCCGGACAATTTGCCTCAAAAATGAGGATTCCCAGGCTCCCGAACGCCCTTTTTGTCGTCAGGTGACTACATCGTGAGAAACTGGGCAATTCCCCACCGCCGATGAATGCCCCGGCGTTTCAGGTAGCCTCTGCTTCCTCTTGAGCGCCCTCCCCCGTGCTGCTACATCCCTCCCCCCGCGCTGCGGGAAACCAACCACCCTTTCCTTTTCTACGATGCCCAAGCTCTTCATTCCCGGTCCCGTCCAAGTCAGCGAAAAGACCTTCCGCGCCTTCTGCCAGCCGATGATCGGCCACCGCAGCGGTGACTTCAAAAAGCTCTACGAGCGCATTTACGGCCGCCTGCAGACGCTCTTCGGCACGAAACAGCCCGTCTTCCTCTCCACCTCCAGCGCTTGGGGGGTGATGGAAGGTTCGATCCGTAACCTCGTCGGCTCCGGCAAGGTGCTGAACTGCATGTGCGGCGCCTTTTCCGACAAGTGGTTCGACGTCTCGAAGAAGTGCGGCAAGGAAGCCGTGGCGCTTCAGGTCGAGTGGGGCCAGCCGATCCGCGGCGAGCAGGTCCGCGCCGCGCTCAGCGCCGGCGGGTTTGATGCCGTCACCCTCATCCACAATGAAACCTCGACCGGCGTGATGAGCCCGATCGAAGAAATCGCCGCCGTGGTGCGCGAATTTCCCGAGGTGATGCTGATCGTCGATACCGTGTCCTCTTTCAGCGTGGTGCCGCTCCCGATGGATCAGCTCGGCATCGACGTGCTGCTCACCGGTTCGCAGAAGGCCCTCGCGATGCCGCCCGGCCTTGCCCTCTTCAGCGCCAGCGAACGCGCCCTCGCGCGCGCCGCCCAGGTCAAAGGCCGCGGCTACTACTTCGACTTCCTCGAGTTCCAGAAAAACGCCGCCGAGTTCATGACGCCGAGCACGCCGTCGATCAGCCACATCTATGCGCTCGAATCGAAGCTCGACGACATTTTCACCGAGGGCGTCGAGCAGCGCCACGCCCGCCACGCCGAGAACAACGCCCTCGTCCACGACTGGGTGAAGGCGAAAGGCTTCGAGTTCTTCGCGCCCGAGGGCTACCGCTCCAAGTCCCTCACCTGCGTCGCGAACAACAAGGAGATCGACGTCCCCGCGATGCTCAAGACCCTCAAGGACAAGCACGACATCGTCCTCGACGGCGGCTACGGCAAACTCAAGGGCAAGACCTTCCGCATTTCGAACATGGGCGACGAAACCCCCGACACCATGCGCGCCCTCCTCGCCGCGCTGGATGCTTCGCTGAGCTAAGCCGAGTCACGCGGACTATCTTGTCCGCTTGGGAAATTTGCGCGGGCCGGAGTGCCCGCGCTACTTCCACCTTCAGTTCTTATACGGCATCGTCCCGTTGGCATCGACCTGGTATCCCCACTTCGCGATGTAATCGGGGCCGGGTTTGAATTCGTCGTGCCGGTCCTTGAGCTTTTGGGTGAGCAGGTCTTCCAGTGTCTTTTGCAACGCCGCGTTTTCGGGCGTGTTGACCAGGTTCTTCAGTTGATACGGATCGGTCTCGTTGTCGAAGAGCAACCACGGGCCATTCAAATCGCGCACATAGGTGTAGCGCGTCGTGCGCACGCCACGGTATTCGCGTCCGCCTTTCGCGCGGGTGTATTCGCCGAAGGGGGACGGGCACGCGATGACCGTTGAGCCGCCTGACGGATCGGGCGCTCCGTTTCGCAGATACGCCGTGTAATCGAGGCCTTCCACCGTCGAGGGAATCTTCACCCCGCTCAGACCGAGCAGCGTCGGCATGAGGTCCTCGGAATTGATCAGCGCATCGACCACCCGCCCCTTCGTGCCGAGCCCCTTCGGCCAGTGGATGAGCATCGGAGTGCGGATCGATTCATCCCACGGCCGTTGTTTGCGAATCTGCCCCTGCGAAAAGATCATGTCTCCGTGATCAGCGGTGAAGAGCAGGATCGTGTCCTCTTCGAGCCCGGACGCCTTCAGCGCATCGAGGATCTGCGCCATGCAATCGTCCAGCGCGGTGCAGTGCGCGTAATAACCGGCCAGCGCGCGACGGGCTTCGGCTTCGTTCTGCGCCGGCACATTCGGGCGAAGCTGGAGCTTTGCCGGATCATACATCGCGCGATATTTCGCCGCCGCTTCTTCGTAAGGATTGTGCGGCGGCCCCCAGGTCAGCAGGAGCATGAATGGCTTCCCGCTTTTGCCATGGTCGCGGAGATAATTGCACGCGTCGGCCGTCTGCGCCGCCGCGTCGTAACCATCCCAGAAGAGCTTCTCGTCCGTGTTCCCATAATAGGGCGAGCGGTTGTAGTTGTGCGTGCATTCGAGCACCTTCCAGTAGTCGAATCCCTGCCGGCGCTCGACCGGGATAAACGCCGAACGGCCGTGCCCATCAACGTGCCACTTGCCGATCACGCCCGTGTCGTAGCCGGCTCCTTTCATCACCTTGGCGATCGTCGTCGCACCGGGATCGAGCGGCACATCGTTGAGAAACAGACCATTTGTCAGCGGACGTTGCCCCGTGAGCAGCGAGCCGCGAAACGGCGTGCACACCGGCACTCCGGAGACAGCGTTCGAGAAATGAACGCTGCGTGCGGCCAGAGCGTCGAAGTGCGGCGTCTTCACATTCGGATCGCCGGTAAATCCAAACGCCTGCGCGCGCCATTGATCGGCGACGACTACGACAACATTTGGTTTCGCCAATGCGGACGAAACAGCGATAGCGAGCAAGACAAACAGGCGGAGGAAGAGGGGCTTCATGGAAAGGGTTCAACCCGATAGCCGTCCGTCCTTCGAGCGCAATCTTCCCTCACCCACCCGATCGTTGGACACCAACGCCGCCCTCGACGCCTCCACTCACCGGTGCCACTCTCCGCCCCGATGAATCCATCCCGCGAATTTTCCCATCTCGATGCGTCCGGCGCCGTCCGGATGGTCGATGTCGGGCACAAACCGCCCCAGCGCCGGATCGCCCGCGCCGAAGGCCGGGTGCGCTGCCAGCGGGAAACCATCACCGCCCTGCGCGAGAAAGCGCTGCCGAAAGGCGACGTGCTCACCATCGCCCAGATTGCCGCCATCCAAGCCGCCAAGCGCACCGACGAACTCATCCCCCTCTGCCACTCCCTGCCCGTCGATGCCGTGGACGTGACCTTCACCGTCGAGGACGACGCCGTGCAGATCCGCGCCAGCGTCTCGACCACCGCCAGGACCGGCGTGGAGATGGAAGCGCTCACCGCCGTCAGCGTGGCGGCCCTCACCATTTACGACATGTGCAAAGCCGTGGATAAGACCATGACCATCGAAGGCATCCGCGTGACGGAGAAGATCAAGGAATGAAAGTCGCCCGCCTTACTCTCAGCGACCGGGCCAGCTCCGGCGAATACGACGACCTCAGCGGCCCCGAGATCGAACGCATCCTCGTGGCCTGCGGGTTCACCGATCTGCAATGGTTCCGCCTCATCATCCCCGACGAACGCGGGCGCATCGAAGAGATGCTCTGCCGGCTCTGCGACGATGAAGCCTGCGAACTGGTCCTCACCACCGGCGGCACCGGTCCCGCCCCCCGCGACGTGACCCCCGAAGCGACCCGCGCCGTCCTCCAGCGCGAGCTGCCCGGGTTTGGGGAAATCATGCGCGTGCAGTCCTTCGCGAAGGTGCCCACCTCCATCCTCTCTCGCGCCACCGCCGGCACCCGCGGGAAGAGCCTGATCGTGAATCTGCCCGGCAACCCGAAGGCCATCGGGGAATGCCTGCCTCTGGTGGTGCCGGCAATTCGGGAAGCTTTGCGACATCTGCGCGGCGAGAAGTGACGGAAAAAAGAACAAAAGTTCACTTCCCAGAACCACCCAAATGGGCTATCCGGCGCGCTCCCTATCGCAGAAAACCAAATCCTCGTGTCCGCTACCGTTCCTTTTCGTCCGTCTCTCCTGCAACGTCTCGCCGTCACCATTCGTCAGTGGTTTGACTCCGATTACTTCCCGGAAGGGGCCGAAGCCGTAGCGAATCGTCCCGAGCGGTTCGAGTGGCGCCGTTGTCTGCCCTTCGTGTTCATCCATATCGGTTGCATCGGCGTGATCTGGGTGGGCTGGAGTTGGACGGCCGTCGCCGTCGCCGCGGCACTTTATTTCCTGCGGATGTTTGCCATCACCGGCTTCTATCACCGCTACTTCTCCCACCGCACCTTCAAGACCTCGCGCTGGTTCCAGTTCGTGCTCGCCGTGTGGGGAAATACCGCCATCCAGCGCGGCGCCCTCTGGTGGGCCTCGGTGCATCGCCATCATCATCGCTACTCCGACACGGATGAAGACGTCCACTCCGCCCTGCTCAAGGGTTTCGTCTGGTCGCACATCGGCTGGATGACGAGCAGCAACAACTTCCCGACCAACTACAAGGCCGTGCGCGACCTCGCGCAGTTCCCCGAACTCGTCTTCCTGAACCGTTTCGACATGATCGTGCCGATCATCTACGGCGCGCTGCTGTGGGTCTTCGGCGCCGTGCTGAATCATTTCTTCCCCGGCCTCGGCACCTCGGGCGCGCAGATCTTCATCTGGGGCTTTTTCGTCAGCAGCACCTTCCTGCTCCACGGCACGCTCTTCATCAATTCGCTCTCGCACTGCTGGGGCGGGCGCCGCTTCAACACGACCGACGCCAGCCGCAACAACTTCTGGCTCGCCCTCATCACCCTCGGTGAAGGCTGGCACAACAATCATCATCGCTTCATGGGCTCCACCCGCCAGGGCTTCTACTGGTGGGAAGTGGACATCACCTACTACCTGCTCAAGATGATGTCGTGGGTCGGCCTCGTGTGGGACCTCAAGCCGGTCCCGCGCAGCATCATGGAAGAAGCCGCCAAGCTGAAGAAAGCGGCGTAGTTCGCGGCCCTGCGGCAGAGCGCCCCAAGCCGCTTTCCAGCAACTCTCTTCTGCTTCTCCATCTCCCTCTCCTTCCCATTCCGCCTCCCCGGAGCAGAAGCAGAAGCAGATGAAGAAAGAGAAAGAGAATCAGACGGGCTCCGCCCATTCCAACGCTGCACGACTCCGCAGTTGTCACCGTTCTGTGGACCGTCGATAAACCCACGCACATGAAATCTCTCCCTCTCCTCCTCGCGCTCGTCGCGCCGGCTCTGGCAGCCGACCCCGTGGACCTTTTCAACGGCAAGGATGTCACCGGCTGGAAGCCCCCCACCGGCACCTGGACCGCGGTGAAAGAGGTCAAGGTCGATCCCGCCAACGAAAAGGCGTTTCTCTCCGAACCCGGCACCGGCGTGCTTCTCAATAGCAACGGCGGCAAGACCGTCGATATCGTCAGCAGCGCCGTCTTCGGCGACTGCGAATTGCACGTCGAGTTCTGCGTCCCGAAGGGCTCCAACTCCGGCATCTACCTCCAGGGCCGCTATGAAGTGCAGGTCATGGACAGCTACGGCAAAAAGGATTTCGCCGAGCACGATTGCGGCGCCATCTACCAGCGCTGGGATCCCGCCCGCGGCAAGGGCAAGGAAGGCTACGAAGGCCACGCGCCAAAGGTGAACGCCAGCAAACCGCCCGGCGAATGGCAGAGCTTCGACATCACCTTCCGCGCGCCGAAGTTCGACGCCGACGGCAAGAAAACCGCCGATGCCGTCTTTGTGAAAGTCGTCCACAACGGCCAGGTCATTCACGAAAACGTCGAGTGCCACGGCCCCACCCGCGGCTCGCTTTTCCCCGACGAAAAACCCACCGGCCCCATCCGCCTCCAAGGCGATCACGGCCCGGTCGCCTATCGCAACCTCAAGATCACTGCTCAATAACTTCTCATGAAACTCGGCTTCCTCGGTTCCGGCAAAATGGCCTCCGCTCTCGCGCATGGCGTCGTCAAAAGCGGCGTCTTCAAGGGCGACCAGATTATCGTCAGCGACGTCCATAAATCCGCCGCCTCCAAGCTGGCGAAAAGCGTCGAAGGCCACGTCGCCGCCAACAATCGCGAACTCGCCAACAACTGCGACGTGCTCCTCCTCTGCGTGAAGCCCGCCGACTCCATCCATGCGCTCAAGGACGCGTGTGTCCCCTGCGCCGGCAAGCTCATCATCTCCATCGTCGCCGGCCTGCCCATCCATCGCCTCGAGGAAGCCACCGTCGCCGCCGCCCGCGTCGTGCGCGTGATGCCCAACACGCCCGCTCTCGTCGGCCACGGCGCCGCCGCTTACGCCCTCGGCCGCGCCGCCACCGAGGACGACGCCGCCCTCACCGAAAAAATCTTCGGCTCCGTCGGCCTCATTGTCCGCGTGAAGGAAGAGTTGCTCAACGTGGTCACCGGCCTGAGCGGCAGCGGCCCCGCCTTCATCTACACCGTCATCGAAGCCCTCGCCGATGGTGGCGTCCTCATGGGCCTCCCGCGCGACCTCGCCCTCAAGCTCGCCACCCAGACCGTCTGCGGCGCCGCCTCCATGGTCCGCGAAACGCACGAACACCCCGCCGTCCTGCGCGACCACGTCACCAGCCCCGGCGGCACCACCATCGCCGGCCTCGAAGCCCTCGAACACGGCGGCCTCCGCGCCGCCCTCATCAGCGCCGTCCGCGCCGCCACCGAACGCTCCTTCGAACTCGGCGAGGTCAAATAATCCGCCGATCTCCGCAGGAACATTGTTATCCGCAGATTTCGCAGATTTTCGCAGAAGAAATGATGTGCCGTGCCCTTGTCTCATCTGATTTCTGCGGTGTCTGCTCGAACGGAGCACGAACGCCGAAGGTGTTCGATCATTCAGCCCAGGGTTGCGAGGCACGAGCTACCCTGGGAATCCAATTCAAAAACGATCCAACCCCAACGGGGTTGAATCAACTTGCTTAGCTTGCCCTTGAACACTCTTCGCAGAAGAAATGCAATTCCGGTCCTGTTCCCTAAATCTGCGCTAATCGGCGCCATCTGCGGATTCCTCCTCGTCGTTTCCGCGGACGCACAGGCGCCACGCTTCCGCGTCGGCCCCTCCGCGGACATCCAGGAGCAGGGCAAAAAGAAAGTCTCCGACGAAGCCCAGCAAGCCTCCAAAGACGCCCTCGCCACGCTCGACCGCGGCGACATCGCCGGCGCCAAAAAGCTCTACCAAAAAGTCCTCACCCTCGCCCCCGGCAACGCCCCCACGCTCATCAACCTCAGCCTCATCGAATATCGCGAGAAGAAATATGCCGACGCCGAGACGTTGCTGAAATCCGCCGTGAAGAGCGCGCCCGACAGCGGCTTGCCGTGGCTTGCCCTCGGCATGGTGCAATACGAGCAAAACAAACTCGACGCCGCCCTCGCCTCCCTCGCGATGGCCGCCTACCTCGACCCCAAGGACGCTCGCACCCATCATTACCTAGGCATCGTCGTCGGCAGCAAAGGCTGGTATTCCGCCGCCGAGGAAGAGATGCGCAAAGCCATCGAGCTCGAACCCGGCTACGCCGAAGCCCACTACAACCTCGCCGTCTTCTACCTCGAACGAAAGCCCCCCGCCCTCGAACTCGCCCGCCGCCACTACTACAAGAGCCTCGACCTCGGCGGCGCCCCGGACCGCGACATCGAGAAGAAGCTGGAGGCGAAGTGAGCACCCTCCGCTTCTCCTTCTCCATCTTCTTCTGCTTCACTGTTTCCCCGCTCAATAACGCGCCGGGTGACTCCACGCTCCGTTTGCCGTGAGAATATGACAGTCGAAACATCTTCGGTGATGCCCACCCGGCCCTGTAGCTTCTGTCTTTCATTGCAGGGAGGCAGTGTCTTCGCCGACTTCGACACCGACGCAGCCGACATCATTTCCCTTCGTCGGATTTCATTCGATGGCTATGGCTGTTGCCACGTGGGCACGTCTACCACGAAGATGAGTTCAGTCGACTCGCGTTTGCTTCTCAGTGCGATTGTTCGTGGTGAGCTCGCGAGCGCGGAGGTGGAAACCGTCTTGCGGAAATACTTTCGCGAGAACAAGGATGCGATCTGGGTTGATGCTCTCGCGGAGCATGAGTTGCTTTGACCCTTAACCGTTAGATAAGGCTCACCGGCTTCGGCTTTTCGCTTTTCTCCTCCCTATGACGAGGGCGACCTCAGCTCGTCGTCGCCGGGCATCGGCAGGTTGTAGTTCGTCTCGGTCGGAACCTCGGCGCGGATCAGGTCGCTAATCTCCGTCGTGGTAACGGTGGCGCTTTCAACCGCCTCATTCCGCCCATTTCCTCGTTACCAAGTTGCACTTGGTAACGCCCTTTTGGAGCAAAGCTGAGCTTCGCGTAACCGCAGGCTACTCTCGACCATCTGGTCCAGCTACGGTTTCACTTTCAACCCAACCGCTTTAGCCAGCTTCCGCTGCCGCTTGTCGAACGAGAGAAAGATCTTCGCCCCGCATTCGAGGGCCATGGCAACGTGCAAGAGATCGATTGTGCGCACCCCGTCCTTCGCCGCGTGCTTTTCGCTCAATTCATCGGCGCGGCGAAACACGTCCGGCCAATCGACCGGCGTGTGAATCAGCAACTCGTCGCGCAGGTCCTCATCCATCTGGCGGAACGCCAGCCGGCACTCGGCGGCAGTCATGTCCCCACTGGCCATCGCGTTACGAAGCGCATTGCGCACTTCGATGCGATGCAAAGGCGTGAAGGCGAGGGAAAGCGCCGCTTTCCCCATGAACGCGTTGGCCGCCTCGTGCAGCGAGTCCGCGCGATGCAGAGAAACGATGAAAGACGAGTCCGCGTAAGCGTCCGCACCCATGCTTCAGTCCCGCAACCGCGACCAGAACGCGGCGGTTTCTTCCGCTGACAACTTGCGGCCAAGCGGTTTCCGTTTCGCCAGCCGTGCCGCCCAATCGACCTTGCGCGGCTTGGAGGCTTTGGCCGGTGCGAGCGTGGCGAAAGCCGCGCCGTTGCGGGTGATGGTCACGGGTTCGCCGTGCTCAATCCACTTCGCCACATCAGCAAAGTTGTTTCGGAGGTCGCGCACGGTCGCCGTCTTCATCGTGATACACACGCTGTATCACCGCGCCTCCAAGGTCAACGTCGTTTAACGCCTCTTCGTTCCCCTCGTTAACGCCCCGGTGAAGCGAAGCTGAACTCCGCCAGACCGAAGGCGCCCTTTCCCCATCCCCGGAGCCATTCCCTCCCACCTCGCCTCTCCACGAACACACGAAATGAACCGCCATGACGCAACGCCGCCAGGGCCCGGTCAAAGCCCCCCCTCTGGCGCCCTGGCGATTCCAATACGCTGCCTCCCGGCAACCAAAAATAGGGACCCACGGAATGGACGGAATGGACCGCTCGCGCGAATTCGCGCCGGGCCCGAAATTGGGTCGCTATGAAATTACTCACGCGGTCTGGCAGTCCTTCGGCTGGCGCGGCCTCCTCGGATCCCCAGCACTCGAAACGTTCGGCAAAAAAAGATCCACCAATCCGCCCCATTCCCGTCCACGCGCGGCGTGCATCTGAAAAGCATTACCGATCAACCATCCACCCTCCCCCCAAACAGACACAATAAACACACTATTCCCCAACCGTGGCATTCCGTGAGCCACCCCAGCACGCAGCCTTGCACTGTCCGCATCTCTGACTAAAAAACGCGCGATGATTCGCCGATCCTTCGCTTTCCTCATTGCCTGCTCGCTTGCGCTGACTCCGGCCTTTGCGGCTCCGAAGAAGTCCTCGACGGCTTCAACCGCGCGGCGCACGCCGAGCACCAGTTCATCCTCCACCACCAAGAGCCCGGGAGTGGCCGAGCCCTTTGCCGCCCCGAGCGATGATCGTCCGCCGGCCGTGTCGGCTTCGTCGTTCATCGTGCTCGATGCGAAGACGGGCAAGGTGCTGCACGAAAAGAATGCCGATGCGCAGCGGCCCGTGGCCAGCACGCAAAAGCTTCTCACGGGGCTGCTCGTGGCCGAGAGCGGCAATCTCGACGAGAGTGTGACGGTGAAGCCGACGGACACACTGGCCGAGCCGTCGAAGCTCTATTTCAAGGCGGGCGAGGTGTATCAACGCTTCAAGCTGCTGCAGGTGCTGCTGGTCAAGAGCATGAACGACGTGGCCCGCTGCCTCGCGCGCGACAACGCGGGGAGCATCGAGATGTTTGCCGCGAAGATGAATGCGAAGGCGCGTTCGCTGGGGATGAACAGCTCGAACTTCGTGAACCCGAATGGGCTGCCGGCCCCGGGCCAGTATTCGACCGCGCGCGACATGTCGAAAGTCGCGATGGCCGCGTATCGCAACCCGGTCCTGCGTGGTATTGTGAAGATGAAGGGCATCACGTGGACCTACAACGACGGTCGCACGCGCACCTTCGAATCGACGAACCAAGTCCTGCGCAATTGGGCGCTCTGCAACGGCATGAAAACCGGCTACACCGAAGCGGCTGGCCATTGCCTCATCTCCAGCGCCAGCTACGGCGGCAAGGACGTCATCGTCGTCGCCCTTGGCGATTCCAAAGCCATCTGGAACGACTCCTACCGCCTCCTGAACTGGGCGCTTTCGTCGTAGGTTGATGGTGGATGGTTGATGGATGACGGGCGACACTCCTTGGCCTCCATCAACGATCAACAATCAACCATCAACCACCCATGCCTTCCCTCGATTCCCAGCTCGACGAACTCCGCTCCCGGTCGCTCCTGCGCCGGCTACGCGAGTTCGATTCGCCGGCCGGCACGGAAGTGTCGCTCGGCGGGATGAAGCTGGTGAACTTCGCGTCGAACGATTATCTCGGCTTCGCGTCGGACCCGATCCTGCGCGAGGCGGCGAAGGCGGCGATCGATCGGTATGGCGTCGGCGCCGGAGCCTCGCGGCTCATCTGCGGGACGATGTCGCCGCACCTGCGGCTGGAGGAGAAGCTGGCGGAGTTCAAGCGCACCGAAGCGGCGCTGGTTTTCTCCAGCGGCTACACCGCGGCGGTCGGCGCGCTGGGAGCGCTGTGCGGGCGCGATGACGTGGTGATCCTCGACAAACTCGCGCACGCTTCGCTCATCGACGGCGCCAAGCTCAGTGGCGCGGTGGTGCGCGTCTTCCCGCACAATCACCTCGGCAAGCTCGAGAGCCATCTCGAGTGGGCGCGCGAAAATTTCCCGCAGGCCCGCATCGTCGTCGTCACCGAATCGGTCTTCAGCATGGATGGCGACTGGTGCCCGCTGACGGAGATCGTGGCGCTGAAGGAACGCTTCGGCGCGATGCTCCTGCTCGATGAAGCCCACGCCGTCGGCGTGATCGGCGACCACGGGCGTGGCCTCGCCGATCACCTCGGCGTCGCCTCACGCATCGATGTGCAGATGGGCACGCTGAGCAAGGCGCTGGGCTGCACGGGCGGTTATATCTGCGGTTCCCGCTCGCTCATCGATCTGCTCATCAACCGCGCGCGCAGCTTCATCTACTCCACCGCTCCCTCCCCCTCCATCGCCGCCACCGCTCACGCCGCGCTGGATCTGCTGCTTTCCCCCTCCGGCGAACTTCGCCGCCAACGCCTGCGCAAAAACCTCGCGCAGTTCGCCGACGCCCTGCCGCAGATTTTTGCCGAGCGCAAAGTGCAGAGCGCCATCATCCCCGTGATCCTCGGCGCCTCGGACACCGCCCTGAGCGCCGCGCAGACCCTCGTGGACAAGGGCTTCTTCGTCCCCGCCATCCGCTACCCCACGGTGCCCAAGGAGTCCGCCCGCCTGCGCGTGACGCTGTGCGCAAAGCACACGACGCAGCAGGTCGCTTCGCTGTGCGACGCCGTGCGCGCTCTCCCGCTCCCGCAGCGAGCAAGCTAACCATGGAGCGACGGCGCTCCATGAACGCAGCAGGGCGGTCGTTTACACGGCCGCCCCGCTCGTTTAACAAACTAAGTTCCGCTTCCAGATTACGACCCCGTCACCACACCCGGCGTGATCGACACGCCGCCACCCAGGCCGACCGCGCCGTAGCTGGCGGCAGGGGTGGTCAGGAAGTAGCCGAAGCCCCCCTTGTTGGCGCCCTTGTTGAGCAGGATGCCGCGATAGGTCTCCGTGCCGCTCGGCAGCACGACCGTGCCACTGAACACGCCGGTGCCGGGCGAGAGGCTCAGCTTGTAGGTCAGGTTCGTGGCCGGGATCAATTTCACCTGACCGGCCGCGACCGGGCCGGGGTTGATGCTCACCACCTTGTCGAGCGAACTGGCGAGGCCACCGTCGGCAAAGGTGATCGTGCTGTTGCCATTCGTGAGATCAACGGCGCCCTGGCCGAAGTCGAGCGAGGCCGGGCTCGCGTATTTGGTGCCGCTGGCGTCCACTTTCACGCCATTCGGCCAGCCAAGCGGATAGACGCGGGCGCGTGGCTGGGCCGGGCGCAGCCAGAGGAAATTCGTGCCGGCCACGTCGGTGTTCGCAAGGTCACTAAACGTGACCGCACCGGCCATCGCACCTTGCTTGCGGTAGAGCTGGACGTAGAGCGGCGCGGAGCCGTCGGCCCGCAGCCTGGTCGAGCCGGCGTATTTGCTGCCGTCGGCGAGATAGCCGGTGAAGGTGATATTTCCGTTCTTTGACAGCGTCAGCGCCGCGTAGCCATCGCCCTGCGGATAATTGGCGGAATCCATCGAAGGCGACTGCGTCTTGCTCGGGAAGGCGATATTGTAAACGCCCCGAGTGAACGTCGAGGTAACCGGCTGGTTCAGCAACCCGCCATCCACCGGGTTCGCCGTGGTATAGGGTGCCACCTTGCCGCTAAAGGTCGCGAGCGCGACGCCACCGGTCGCCGCCGTGGAGAGGCTGCCGGTCAATCCCGCCGGGCTCGCCACGGTGAGTGAGAGCACGCCGAAATGGCTGTCAAACTCCGTCCGGTCGATGAGGTCGAAGGTCGTCGCCAGCGTCGGCTTGAAACGCGCGACGCCATTGTTCTCGATCACTCCGGCGATCGGGATCGCCAGGCCGCCGAGCGTCACTTTACCAGTGAAAGAACCACTATTCGCGACCGTCACCGTCACCAGACCGGTGGTGTCGTTTTCCGCCGGGAGGATGGCGGTATTGGGCAGCAGCACCGCGTTGTAGGTGCCCGCCAATTCCGGACGGTTGTTCACATACGACACGGTCTTCCTGGCAGTCGTCGTGCGGCCCTCGAAATCAATCGCCGTCACGACGATCGTGTTCGGGCCATTCTCCGGCGCCACGTTCGAGGCAGCCCACGGCATATTCGTTTTCGGCACAAAAGTCCCCTGCGCATCCAGGGCCAGCAGCGCACCATTGAGTGTCACCGTGAAGCTCTTCAACGCCACATCCTCGTTCACCGTGCCGGTCAGGTTGAACGTTCCGGCCACCGCTCCGGTCGTCGGAGCGGTGATCTTCACCACCGGCGCCTTCGTGTCGGTAAAGTCATCCAGGTTCAGCGTCAGCTTCGGAGCCTTGGTGGGGTCGCCGGCGATCCCATCGGCATCGGCAATGGTCAGGTTCGTCGCAGCACCTCCGATCAGCGCCCAGCCATTATTTGAAGCCGGCGAGGTCAACCAGGCGATCAGACTGGCGGTCACATCCAGGGTGATCGCCCCCACTGCCGTCACGTCCGCCGAAGCCGTCGCGGTCGTTTGATAGGTGGGGAAATTATTCACCGTCGCGCCGGTTTCCGTCCAGGCACTGGTGACGTCGTGGAGGTTCACCTGATGGGGGCCTCCGGGGGCATTGACCGCTGAAACCCAGAGCTCCAGCGTGGCGTTATCCAGCAGCGACGGAGGAACCCACATGGCATTCACCTCGGTAAACTGCAGCAACGAGCTGAAGAAATGCGGCGCCGCGTCCGTGCCGACGATGCCGAGGTTGGACTGGAAGTTATTAGTCGGCAGAAAGCCATATACCTTCGCGTCCTTGCTGGTGGACTCGTTCGGCTGAAGAACGACTTGCTCGACCGCACTGGCGGAGACGACCATTAACGCGGCAGCCGCCGTCTGGATCAGCCGACGAACCTTCAGAGGCTTGACCCGGGAGCGAACTGCGCCCTGGAAGAAAGCCCCGTGCCGAGTCGGCAATGAAGCATGGAGAGGAATGGGATGGTTGGAGTAGCTCATTAGAGTTCCAACCTCGCAAAGCCCCACCCACGGCCGCTTCCCGCGGCTTGCGATTACTTATTGGCGAATTGCGCTCACTGCGGATCAGCGATCCGAATTAGTCGAAGATCGATATTAGCTAACTTAGCGGACGAAGCCGCGGATCTTCAGCCAGAAGAGAAGATCTTTCGCCCACGGGTGCACGTCGTTAGCGGGGATGCCGTTCTTTCCCTGGCTCAGGCCGATACCGTGCGGGCCCTTTTCGTAAACGTGGAAATCGAACGGCACGCCGTTCTTGCGCAACGCAGCGACGAACTGGAGCGAGTTTTCCACCGGCACGGCTTTGTCTTCGCCGGTGCTCCAGACGAAGCACGGCGGCGTGTCCTTGGTGACCTGCTTTTCATTCGAGAGATTCTCGACGAGGGCGGGGTCGGGATTTTCGCCGAGCAGATTTTTCTTGGAACCCTGGTGCGTGAACTCGCCCATCGTGATGACACCGTAGCAGACGATGCCGATGTCCGGCCGGGAACTCTGGCGGTCGATTGGATCGGGGGCGTCGGCTTTGCCCGCGTCGAAGTGGGTGAGGAGCGTCGTGGTGAGGTGGCCGCCCGCACTGCTGCCCATGATGCCGACGCGCGCCGGATCGATCTTCCACTCCGCGGCACGCGAACGCACCAGGCGCACCGCCCGCGCCGCGTCACCGAGCATGATGGGATGGCGATAGCCCTTCGAGCCCAGGCGATACTTCAGCACGAAACACGCGATGCCTTGGTCCACGAGATATTCCGCGTAGCCGGGCCCTTCGTGTGGCGCGAGCCCGCCATAACCGCCACCGGGGCAGATGACGATGGCCGCGCCCGTCGCCTTCTCCGGAGCCGGCAGATAAGGCGTGATGCTTGGTTTGTCCTGGTCGGCGTCCCCGAGTGCACCGGGGGCCTTGTCAGGCCAGAGCAGGATAGGATCGAGCGGCGCAGCGAAAGCGGCAGCGGTAACGAAAGCGACGGCGAAGAGGGCGAGGTAACGCATGGGAAGATTGGGTAACTAGTCCCCCGCTCTACTCCACCCGCCGCAGCGAGAGATGCTTCAGCGTGAACGAGGGATCGGGAAGAGACAGGCGAACCGACACGGTCTGTTCGCCAGGCGTAAGTTTGACCTGCCCAATGACGAGGTCGTGCCACTCGTGATCATCCGACTCGCCTTTGCGCGGGGCGCGGTCTGGCATGGGGATGACTTTGGTCAGCGCCTGCGGCACGACCGCTTCGATAGCCTGGCCGCCAGTCTCAGCGCGAACCTTCAACTCCGGCGTGTTGTTCTCGCGGTTAAAGGCGATGCCGAGTTCGTAGGTGCCGGGCTGCGCCGCCGAGATCGTCCACTCCGCACGCGCTTCCGGCATCGCCCAGCCTTTGATCCAGGCATTGTTCGGCGCATTGGTGCTGTAGGCGATGCCACCGATCAATTCAGCCTGCGCGGCGCTGGCTTCGACGATCGGCTCGGCGCGATGACCCACTGGCACGGGCGGACGATCGCGAATCACGCCCGCGGAAGTAAGGCTCCACCAACGCTCGAACTTCGAGGAAAGGTCGTCCACGATCATCCGCGCATCGGCGTTCTTTGCGAGGTCGTCTTTCTGCCCGGGATCTTTCTGCAAGTCGTAGAGTTCCCAGCCCCGGCCATTGTTCACCGCGGAGAAACGCTGCGTGACGACCGTGCCCTGGGTGCGCTGAAGATCGGTGCGAGCGCGATTCTGGATGAAGATCTCGCGCTCAGGCCAGGGCTCGGAGCTGCCTTCGAGCAGCGGCACCAGACTGCGACCGTCGAGCGGGAAATTCGTCTTCGGTTTCACGCCAGTCAGAGCGCAAAGCGTCGGCAGGATGTCGATGGCATGCGCGAGGGTGGGCACCACGCGCGGCTCCTTCAAGCGCGCCGGCCAGCGCACGAGCAGCGGCGTGCGCGAACCACCTTCGTAGAGGCTGCCTTTCTTTCCGCGCAGGCCGGAGACGAAGCGCTCCGTATTTGGGCCGTTGTCAGTCATGAAGAGCACGATGGTGTTCTCGGTGAGTTGCCACTCGTCGAGCTTCCCGAGCACCCGCGCGATGTTGGTATCGAGATTTTCGCACATACCATAGACGCACGCGGTGGTGTCATCGAGGCCCTTGGCTTTGTATTTCTGGAACTCCTTGTCCGGGCACTGGAACGGCGAATGCGGCGCGTTGTAAGCGAGGTAGCAGAACCACGGCTGCGCCTTGTTCTGTTCGATGAACGCGAGCGCATGATCGCTCAGGACATCGCTGATCCATCCCTGCTCCTTCGTCCACTCGGCATTGTGACGCAGGCGTGGGTCGAAGTAGTTGTTCCAATGGCCGAGATTGAATCCGAGCGCTTCCTCGAATCCCTGGCCGTTCGGGGTGTAGGGATAGTTTTCGCCGTTGTGCCACTTGCCGAAGAGGCCGGTATGATAGCCAGCCTTCTTCAGAATTTCGGCAAGGGTTGTTTCCTCGCTGCGCATCGTCTCCTCGCCACGCGCCACCCCGTGGACGCCACCCTGCAGCGGGTAGCGTCCGGTGAGCAGCGCGGCCCGAGTCGGCGCGCAAAACGGGGTGACGTAGAAGCGCTCGAAGCGGATCGACTGGGCAGCGAGTTTGTCGAGAGTAGGCGTCTCGATCTTGTCGTTGCCGGTAAAGCCGAAATCGCCGTAGCCCTGGTCGTCCGTGATGATGAGGAGGACGTTCGGCTGAGCGGCGAGCGCCGCCGAAGCGACGCTCAACGCCAAACATCCAACGAAGAGCAGCAGCAACCAACGCCACTTGGACGTTGGAAGTTGAACGCTGGACGTTGAACGTTCGACGCCGCAGGCAGCAGCTTTCCCTGAGAATCCCATGACCGGTGGCAGTTAAGGTTACACCTTTTCCGGAACGACGTAAGGCTTGCGGTAATCCCGCTTCAGCATCGCGTCGGCTTTTTCGTTCTTCACGAACTTCTCTTTTTTCGGGTCGAACTTGAGGAACTCGCCGAGCGTCAGCTCGTCCTTCCTCACTTCGACACCGTTTTTGCCGAGATGCTCGATCATGCGGTCGAGCGAATCGGTCGCTTCCTTGTTCGCTTTGATCTTCTCGTGAATCGCGCCCTGCTCGGTCTTTGCGCCGAGCCGATACGAGATGTTGCCCGTGTGGCAGAGCGCGCTGGAGAGGTGGCCTTCGTGAATGTCAGCGTGCAGGTCCTCCTTTTTCCGGCTGCGGACGGCCTGGAGGAAGTTGGCGAAGTGATCGCTCTCTTTCGATTCGCCCGAGCTTTTTTCGGGAGCGCCGGGATCGGTCTGGCCTTCCGGCACCTTGAAGCTGCCGAAGCGCTTCACGAGTTTGCCGCTCTTGTCGAACGCGCCCGCTCCCGTGTAGCTCGGGATCACGAGGTAGCCATTCTCGCACTCCACCACGACGCCGATGCTAGCGCCGCGATACTCGTCCATGTTCTTCGAGTCGGTCTTCTCCGGCAAGCCGCGCACTTCGAAGATGAGCGGTGCCTTCTCGTAACCGTGATAGATGAACTGCGTGTTCGCCGTCTCACCGTCATCGATGTAGCCAAGGCGGCCACCGACGGAGAAGACGTTCGGCGAGAGCGCGTCTTCACCGAGGAACCAGCGGGCGATGTCCATTTGATGGATGCCTTGGTTGCCAAGGTCGCCGTTGCCGGTGTCCCAGATCCAGTGCCAATCGTAGTGCAGCTTGAGCCGCATGAGATCCTTCACCGGCGCGGGGCCAAACCACAGATCCTTATCCACGGTCTGCGGCCATTCGAGCGGCTTCTCGGCTTTGCCGATACTCGGGCGGCGCTTGTAGCACAGGCCACGCGCCCACTTGATCTTGCCGAGCGGATTCGTCTTCATCCACTCCTGCGCCTGGCGCAGACCGGCAGACGAACGGCTTTGCGTGCCGGTCTGGCAGATCTTGTTGTATTTGCGCGCGGCGGCGACGGCCTGACTGCCTTCCCAGACGTTGTGCGAGACGGGCTTTTCCACATACACATCCTTGCCCGCCTGCATGGCCCAGATGGCGATGAGCGAGTGCCAGTGATTCGGCGTCGCGGTGCTGATCGCGTCGATTTCCTTGCTTTCGAGCAGCTTGCGGACATCGGTGAAGCCCTCGACGGTGATGTTCTTCTTGGCCATCGCAGCCTTGCCCTTTTCGAGCACGGCGTAATCGACATCGCACAGGCCCACGAGGCGAACGCCCGGCAGGCTGGTCCACGCCGAAATGTGGGAATTACCGCGGCCATTGAAGCCGATGGTGGCAATCCGGATATCGGAATTCGCGCCCGCGGCTTGCGAATAGATCCTGGCTGGGAGCGAGAGAGCCGCACCGGCGGCGAAGCTGCCCTTGAGGAAGGAACGACGATTGAGTTTGCTCATGATAATGTGGGAGGTGGAAGAGAAGTGAGGGTTGGGTTATTTGATTTCCTTGGTGTAGCTGTCGTAGAGCGCGCTGATTTTGGCCGCATCGGGTTCGCCCTGCTGGACGACAATGCGATATTTGAAAGTGAGAGTCTTGCCGGCCGGCAGCGGATGATCGCCCGCGCCCTTCGGCAGCGTTTTCTCCATCAGCGAACCGCCGAAAGGATTGGCCGCAAACAGACCGTAATCGCGCGCATGCCAGCGGGTGGGGTGGCGGAGATTCGAGGGGTGATCGAACATGGAGATCGTAAAGGGCTTGCCATCGATCGGCCCGTTCATCGCGACCCAGTTCGCTTCCTTGCCCCATACGTCCTCATCCTTCGCGCCAGTGCTGTTGAGAATATGACCTTGGGCGGGCGTCTTCGAACCTTTGGCGGCTTTGGTCCGCATGGTCTCCGCAATGCGCAATGCCATGGTGCCTTCCTTCGTCTCGCCAATCACCACGTCCTTGTCGCCCGCGGTCAGGGTGACTTCGAAGTCGAACTTCCGCTCGCCGTCCGGCGTCGCGTAAACGACGAGGCGCTGCGTGCTCGTCGCCGTCTGCGTCTTGCCATCGGACGCGATCCATTTCTGCGACGTGACGACTTCGCCGGATTTCGCGCCACCCTCAGCTTTGATGATCTGGTCGTGCACGATTTTGCCGATCGGAATTTTCGGCGGCTTACCGCCGTAGGTCGCGAGTTCGCTCCAGTAATCGTCGCCATTGAGCAACCCGTGCGCGAACCACATCGACTTGTGATGCGGGTGGTCGTGCTCCTCACCGGGCACGTCTTCCAGCGGCCAGGAACGAGTCAGCTTCACGCCGCCTGGGCCGATCAGCGGCCAGTAACATACGTGGTCGAAGCCGGTATAGCGCAGTTCGGTGAAGAGCTTGCCGTCGATTTCCACGCGGACGCGATCGTCGAGTTTTTTGACGGCGACGTCGGCCATGGCCGTGGCAGCCGTGAGACCGAGGAGAGCGGGAAGCAGGCGAAGGGTATGGGACATGTGGGGAGCGGAGGCTAGGGAGTGGTCGCGGGGTGCGTCAATCGGCGAGCTACCAACCCAAAAGCGCAGGCGCATCTTTGGCTCCTTTAGGTTTTGGGCTCCTTTTCCCCTTCGCTCTCACCCATTTCGCCTCCTCTGCATCGCGCCGTTTGCCCACGGGCACCGGCTTTGCTATACCTCGCGGGACCGACCAGTCATCATGCCCACCTACGAATACGAGTGCTCCAAGTGCAAAAAGTCCTTCGAGATCTTCCAATCGATGAAAGATCCCGCGCTGACGACCTGCCCCAAGGAACTCTGCCGCCAGAAGACCTGGGGCAAAGGCAAGGTGCAACGCTGCCTCGGCACCGGCGCGGGACTCATCTTCAAAGGCAGCGGTTTTTACATCACCGATTACCGCAGCGAAGGCTACAAATCGGCCGCCAAAAGCGATACCGGCGGGAGTGGCGGAGGCGATAGCGCGAAAGCCTCCGATTCCGGCAGCAAAAAATCCGAGAGCAAACCGGCCGAAAAATCCAAACCGGCCAAGTCCACCAAATCGGACTAGCGCCCGGGCTCAAACACGCCGACTAACCCTTCCCCATTCATCATGCCCCAGCCCGCCCCGCAAAAGCTCACGTGCAGTCAGTGCGGATTCGAGAACGAGCCCGAGCGCGTCTATTGCCACAACTGCGGCACCAAGCTCGACCGGTCGCTCCTGCCCAAGGACACGACCAGCCCCGAGGACAATCTCGCCGCGGCGCGCAAGCGGATCAAAAAGATGACCAACCCCGGCAAGGGCATGGCCGAGTTCAAAACGGCCATCAATACGCTCGTGTGGGCCGTGCTGGTGGCGGCGCTCTATCTCATTTTCTCCCCGCCGGAACTCGGCCCGCTTCCCCGCGAGAAGGAAGCCGGCGCGAACCTCATTTCGGTAGTGATCGATGACGCGTTGCAATCGCCGGCCGGGTCCGTGCTCCAATTCACGGAAGCGGACCTCAGCCAGCACATGCGCACGCGGGTGAAGGCGGTCGAAGTCATCCCGCTGCTGGAGTTCAAGCGCGCTTACGCCCGCCTGAGCGACGGCCAGATCACGGTCGGCGTCGAGCAAGACCTGTTTGGCCTTACCACGATCTGCTCGAGCGTGGATTATCAACTGAAGGTCATCGACGGCCAGTTTGTGGCGACCAAAGTAGGACAGCGTTTTGGACGCCTCGGCTTCGATCCGCGCATTCCGAAAGTGGACGGCATCTTCCAGCCGCTCTGGGCTTCGATGAAACGCGAAAAACCGCTCCTCGATCGCATCCAGCAGATCAATATCACGAAAGATCGGGTGGTAATCGCCTTGAAGCCTGCCGGCCCAGCGGCCGCTGCTCCCCGGTGAAAGCGGGCGTGCTGCTGGCGACCGCGCTCCTTGCCGCGGCGGTGCCTACGCGAGCGGTGGACCTGCGCGCGAAGTCCACGAGTTCCAGTCGCCAGTTTATCGTCTATTGTGCCGACACTGCCCTGCGTGGGCGCGTGACCGGCTTTGTGGAAGAGGTCAAACGCGACGTGCTCGACCTGCTCGGGGAACGCGACCGTTGGCAGATCCCGATCGTCGTTTCCATCGAGGCGGCCCAAAGCAGCACGTGGCAGGAGCCCGTGAATCTGCGTCTCAACCAGACGCCGCAAGGTCCCACCATTCAGCTCGCGGTGGCCATCGGCACCGACCCCGCCGCGGTGCATCTGCAAAAGCACATCATCCGCGCGGTGCTGCTCGACTACATTTATCGGGATCACCCGCCCGAGGGCGGCGACTCTTACGTCGAAGCGCCGTGGTGGCTTGTGTCCGGGGCGATCGAAAAACTCCGGCAGCGCGATGTCGGCGTCAATTCCGAGGTGTTCCAGCGGCTCATCGAGATCAATAAACTGCCGGACATCGCCACTTTCCTCAACGGGCACGGCCAGGATATCGGTGGAAGCGCGGCGGCATTCGACAACGCCTGTGCACACGCCTTTCTCCAGCTCCTGGTCGAGCAACCCGAAGGCAAAGCACGCCTTGCCCAACTGGTGCGCCACTGGCCGGATGCCAACGGCGATGCGGTCGGTGCTCTCACCCGGGCCTTTCCCGCTCTGGGTCCGGACGCCACCAGCCTGCAAAAATGGTGGACGCTCAATCTCGCCCGCTTTGGTGCCGCAGATCGGTATCGCGGACTTTCCGCCAACGATACCGACGAAGAACTGCAACAACTCCTCGAGTTCGATGTCGTGGTGGATAAAGGCGGAAAAATGCAGCGTTTCTCCATCGGCCAGTTCAAGGAATTTATAAAACTACGCGGTGCCCGCACCGCCGCCGCGGATCAGCAGAAAGCCATCATTTCGCTGAGCACCAAGGCCAATGTGCTGCTGCGTCCAGTGCTTTCCGACTACCAGCAAGTCTTCGCGCTGCTTTCCAAAGGCCGCACTCGCGGAGTGGCCGAGCGCATCCACCGGGCTGAACTCTACCGCACCGCCGTTTTGCAGCGAAAGAACGACATCGCCGATTACCTGAACTGGTATGAGGCCACGCAGATGGGCAGTTCCAGCGGCGCCTTCGACGATTACCTGCGTGCCGCCCGTGCCGCCGAGGAACAGCTCCCGCCCAGCGCCAACGACGCCGCCATCACGGCGTATCTAGATCTGCTCGAAGACCAGCTTTAGACGCTCTGGCAGGCTGCTGGCTTACGCCGGCTTCCGGACGCCGAAATGCGCGAGCACATTGCGCAGGACTTTGGCCCAGCGTTCGTCCACGTGCAGCACCCAGCCAGAGCCGATCGCACCGGCGTTGAAAACACGCCCGCCCTCGGGGCGCTCCCAATAGATCATCTCCGCGCCCTGGTCGGTCTTCGGTTTGATCTTGCGGAAAAAGTAGTCCATCGGCGTGCCACCCTCGGCCCACGGGAGGATGCCGTTGGCGATCCGCTCCATGCCGGCCGGATCCTGGGGCATCACCGCGCCATCCGGCGTGGGCTCTTCCTGCAAGGCGGCGAAGGTCGAGGGACGGATGTCCATCTCGTGCCCGTTGGCCATGGGTAATTGACCATCGGCCCAGCCAAATTTGTCGCCCTTTTTCAAACCGCTCGGCTCTGGCCGATTAAATAAAAAATGCTCCTCGTTCTCGACCACATAGGGCCCGAAATTCTTCGGATTCGATTGCTGGTTCCAACCGATGATGTCGAGCCCGATGAGCCGATACCCGGGAAATCCACACTCGCGCATCGCCCCGCCGCGTTGACCGTCGTGGCTGTGCCAGGCTTCGCCGCGCCGAGTGGGCGGCATCTGAAAGCCGGGGCAATCCACCTTGCGGCATTCCATGACCGAGCCAGCCTCGTCGAAGCTCACGCGCCAGCCCATGGAATTGCCGCTAAGGACGACGAGATTGCCTCCCGCGCGCAGATAATCCTCCACCCCGCGATACATCGGCACCGACCAGTATTCGTTGTGGCCGACGATGAAGACGGCCTTGTAAGAGCGCAGCAAGGCCGGGTCTCGATGCACATCCAGATCGCTGACCACATCGTAGTCGTAGCCTTGCGCTTCCAGCCAGGTTTGCGTCCAGCGATCGGCGCGAGCGAGATGGCTGTAGCTCGTCTGGCCGCCATAGAGCACATACGGCCCCGCCGCCGGCCACGGCATGCGCAGGCCGACTTGATAAGTCCCCTGCCCGGCCGCATGGCCGCGATACAAACAATAGGCAGGCAACCCGCGCGAATCCTTCTCGATTCCCTGCGTGCTCCACACCTGCGCGAGGTTCGGCGGCGTCAGCGCAAACGGGGTCGCGCTGTAGGCCCTCCACGTATTCGTCGCACAGATCAGCAGCACGGGCCGCTTCGCTTTCGGCCGCTGAGCCCGGCGCACGATGAAGGTGCTGTGGTAAACACGCGGTTTGTCCTCGTAGGTGAATTCGATACGCGCGACGTAGATGCCCGGACGCGCCTCCGCCGGCACGGGCCAGCGGTGCGTCACTTTCCAGCGGCAATCGTAGAGATCGTCCGACGCGAAACGCAGGGCGTGATCGCGCGTCGCATCCTTCGCCGGATCGTAAGGGCCAAAGCGCGGCACGTCGGCCTCGAACGCCGGACCGCCGATCATCCACGTCGCGTGATTGATAATTCGTCCCGGCCGTCGAGCGCCGCCCACGCTGGCGACGAGGTCGCCACGTTCCTCGTTCAAGGGCCACGCTGCGATGAGCCCTTTCTCGAACTCCGCCGCCCCCCCTTTTTGCTCGAAGTGCGCGCGGATTTCCGCGGGCGTCAGCGCGCGATTGTAGATCGCGGGTCGCGCGAGATCGCCGTCGAGGAAATGGTTCGCGAGCAAGGCCTGCGACATCGCGCCGAGCCTCAGCGGATGCGGCCCGGGCAGCAGCGGCCCGGCGAAATTCCAAACGCCCTTTTCCTCGCCGTTCACATAGACGCGCTTTTCCTTCCCATCCCACGTCGCCACGATGTGATACCATTTGCCCCGCTGGACGACTCCGCTGGGGGTTCGATGCACGAGCGCTTCATCGGGCGAAACGTTGTCGCCAAGATAAAAGCCGATGTAGCCGTCCTTGCCGATGCCCAGCGCGAGGCCCTCGGATGAGCCCTTGTCTTCCTGGCTGATCAGCCCCTGCAATTTCGCAATATCCCAAGGCCTCACCCAGCACTCCAGGGTGATCGCGTGCATCGGCCCTTTCAGCCGATTTTCGATGTGCACGTAGGAGCCGGGATGAATCGGCTGCGGGTTCGCGGGCGCTTCGTCGTAGCGCTTCAGCACGGTGTCACCGGCGGGATCATCGACCTGCAAACCGAGCCGGAAGATCGAGAGCCGATACGGCCCGCTCGCGCTCACGCATAGTTCGAGCTTGCCGCCCGCCGCCACCGAATGTTCGAGGGCATAAGCATGAACGCCCGGCACATCGATCGCGGTGTGCGGCGGGATGGCCGGGGCCGGCGCAGGCACCTGACCCCGCGCCGGCAGTTTGAGCGTCGCCGCGGCAGCCACACCACCGCCAGCGCGTTTGAGGAAATCGCGGCGGGTGAGCGGGCGGGAGTATTTGAAACGGCGTTTCACGCGATGCGTTTTAACTTCGCCGCACGCCCGGTGCCAAGCTACTCGGTGATCCGGTTTCCTTCGCCGCCCTCGGTGACGAGCGGCTTGAAGGCCGGTTTCTCCGTTCGGTCGTCGCGAATGAAATTGCCGTGCACCATGCTGTCGTTCACTCCGCGCAGGAGCAGGCCTGCATTGTCGCTATCGAGAATGGTGCAATCGCTCACATGAAAGCGGCTCGATTTTTCGATGACGACTGCCGCGGGCTGCTGGCGCACGCCGTTGACATGCAGGCCGGTGAGGGTGCAGTCGGCGCAATCGCGGAAAATGATTCCCTGCTTCGGAACTTCCTTCTGCCACAGTTCGTAACCGGGGTTGCGCTCGAAGTTATTCCCGGTCACGACCACGTTGCGGCAAGACTCGACGAGCACATCCTGGTCGAAGCCTTCCCAGAACGTATTGCCCGTGATGACCACCCCACGCGCGTGGATGAGGTGGATGTTCGTGCGCACGTCGCTGAACACATTCGCCGAAATGGTGATGTGCCCCCACTCGGGCGATTTCCTTTCGCGCTCGCCGGCTTTGTAATCCTTGCCCGGTCCGATCACGCGGATGTTCGCGGACTCGGGCGAGACGTGATTGTGCTGAAGCGTGCACCCGGTGATCGCAACTTCCGCCGTGGAGCCACCGGTATTGTCGATCAGGACATTGGCGGTGGGCGGCGTGTCCGGCCCCATGTTCGACTCGATATCGCTGCCGGAAATGTGCAGGTTGCGAACCTCGCCGCCGCGCGTGACGACTCCGCCACCGCGGCAATAGCTGATGTGCGATCCAGCGATGTTCGTCTGGTGCAGATTGACGTCGTCGAGATACACGCCGACGCCCGAATTGTCGTAGATCTGACAGGCGGAGATGAGGACGTTGCGATTGCGTTCGATGAGGTGCACACCGTGGCGCAGATGGCTCATCCGTGTGCGTGTGATCGTAATCTGCAACGTGCCCTTCGCTTCGACGCCATCGGCCTCCGCGTGTTCACCAACGATCTCGAGTCCATCGACCGTCGGGAAACGCTCTTTCTCGAGCACCGGTGGCTTGATGGTCTTCGGATCAGCCGAGCCACCATGCGTGCCAATGAAGCGAAACGCCGGCCCCGGCCCCGCCATGACGATGCGGGCCGTGCCGTCGGCCACGAGCGACGTGTAGCCGGTCTTCGCGAGATCAATCGTGATGGGCTGCGTCAGGCGATAGACGCCATCACCGAAATGCAGCGCGCCGCCAGCATCGGCGGCCTTTTGAATGGTCGCGGTGTCGTCAGCACCGGAGGGTTTGAGATCAACGGCATTCGCGCGGCTCAGCGTGAGCAACGCCGCAACGCAGCCGGGAAGAATGAGACGCGTGTTCATCACAGCCCCTCGACTTCGAAGCCCTTCCGATACGCCCGGCGCACGAATTGGTTCGCCTCGGCGACGTTGGTAAACTTGAGCGCCTTGGCGTTCCACTTCAGCTCCTGCTTCGGAAACCGCGAAGCCACGCTGCCGAGGAGCACGGCTTCGGTGAGCGGCCCGGAGTAGTCCCAGTTCGCGCTCGTCTTCCCCTCACCGCGCGCGGCGTTGATGAACTGCTCCCAGTGGTTACCACCTTCGACGGCTTCAACCGGCTTCGACTTGCCGGTAGCATCGATCACGCGGGGCATGCCGACGTGTGGCAGAACCATGACGCCATCCGTGCCGAGGAAGATGCTCCCTTGGTCGGGAATCTTGTTCGCCTTTTCGTCCAGGTCGCTTGCGACGGCTTTCGCCTTCACTTCATCCGACGGGCGCTTCACCCCGTCATACCACGTCACAGCGACGGTCTTGCCGGCGCTGAATTTCGTGCCGGGGAAAACGTAATGCACGACCGCGTCTGCCGCCCACGAATGTTCGTTCGGCTTGTCGCCTTCGCTCCGCACGGAAGTCGGCGCGGTGAGGGCGAGCGCCTTGAAGACGGGATCGTAAATGTGGCAGCCCATGTCGCCAAAGGTGCCCGTGCCGAAGTCGAGCCGCTTGCGCCACTGGCCGGGATGATAAAACCCGTTGCCGATAAACGGACGCTCGGCGCAAACCCCGAGCCAAAGATTCCAGTCGAGCCCCTCGGGCACCGGATCGCCGGCGGGCGGCATCGGTTTGTTGTCGCTCCATGCCTTGCTCGACCAGGTGTGGACTTCCTTCACCTTCCCGATCGCGCCTTCCTGGATGAGCTTCACCGCGGTGCGGTATTCCTTGTTGGAGTGAATCTGGATGCCCATCTGCGTCACGATCTTCTTCGCCCGCGCGGCTTCGGTGAGCCGGCGCGTTTCGTAGAGATCGTGCGTGAGCGGCTTCTGCCCATAGACATGCAAGCCGCGCTGGAGCGCCGACATGCCAATCGGTGCATGCATGTGGTCAGGCGTGGAAACGTTCACAGTTTGCAGGTCCTTTTCCTTTGCCAGCAACTCGCGGAAGTCGCGATAGACCCGGGCTTCGGGAAACATTTTGCGAAACTCGACCGTGCGCTTTTCATCGACGTCGCACCCGGCGACGACTTTGAGCGCGGGATGTTTCGAGAGCGATTTCAGATCGCTCATCGCCATGCCCGCGCAACCAAAGCTGGCATGATGGACGATGGAGTTGGCGGATTGGGCGCGAAGGCCGGTGGTCACCCACGGAGCCACGACGGCACCGGCGGCGAGTTGCTGGAGGAAGGAGCGGCGGGAGTAATTCATCGAATCGGAGGAGTTCCGACACGAAATCCTCCGGAATGACAATCCTTAATCGGATTTCTTGTCGTCGGGATGAAATCCGCCTGTTACACCCCGCCCCGCCCAACCCGATGCACTTTCGATTTGTTTTCTCTCTGCTCTTTCCTGCACTGCTCTGCGCAGCCGATGGCAGCAAGGCGGATGAGGAAATGGTGGAGCTGAAAAAATTCGCGCCGCGCATCGTGGTCGAACTGCGTTATGCGACCTGGCACAATCTCGCCAAACGCTCGATCTACCCGAAAAATGCCCGCGCCTACTTGCGCAAAGGGGTCGCGCAACGGCTCCTCGACGCGCAAGAGTGGCTCGATACGCACGCCCCTCGCGGCACCCGGTTGAAAATCTGGGACGCCTGGCGGCCCGCGTGGGCTCAGCAACAACTCTGGAGCGTCCTGCCGAATCGCGAATACCTCGGTGATCCGAACGACGGCGGCTCGCTCCACTCTTGGGGCGTCTGCGTCGATGCCACGCTCGTGGATGTCACCGGCAAAGACCTCAAGATGCCCACGGACTTCGATGCCATCGGCCCGAAATCGAAGACCTATTATAAAGGCTCCGACAAGGAGGTGAAACAGAACCTCTACTGGCTGCAGGCTTCGCTGAGCCAGGCCGGCTTCCTCGTCGTGAGGGACGAGTGGTGGCATTTCTGCGCGCGAGACTGGAAAGACTACGCTGCCATCGATCTATCGATCACCGGCGAGACGGTGCCGGACTAGGACTGCGCTCGTTTCATCTCCGCCGACTCGACAGGCCCGCCCCGTGCCGCGATGGTGCGCACGTGCCGCGTCTCTCCGAACAAACCATCGACCAGATCAATGCCGCGAATGATATCGTGGACGTGGTCGGCGGTTATTTTCCGCTGAAGCGAGCGGGCGCGGTGTGGAAAGCGCTCTGCCCGTTTCACCAGGAAAAGACGCCGTCTTTCACGGTGAATCCGGCGCGGCAGATCTACAAATGCTTCGGCTGCAACGCGGGCGGCGGGCCGATCCGGTTCGTCATGCAATACGAGAACCTCGATTTCCTCTCGGCAGCGCGAAAGCTCGCCGAACGCGCGGGGCTGCGCCTCGAGGAAGGCATGATGTCGGCGGAGGATGAAGCGAAGGTTTCCATGCGGCGCCGCCTGCTGGCTTTGCACGCGGAAGCGGCGGATTTTTTCCATCAGCGGCTGATGAAATACCCATCATCACAGCGGGCGCGGGATTACCTCAAGAGCCGCGGCATCGGCAGCGAAGTAGCGAAGTCGTGGAAGCTCGGCTATGCGCCGGATTCGTGGGACGCGTTCTCCACGTTCGGTCACCAGCGCGGATTTTCCGACGAGGAACTGGTCCAGAGCGGCCTCGTGAAACTGCGCGATGAAGAACGTCCCAACGGCGAGTTCTACGACCGCTTTCGCGACCGCGTCATGTTCCCGATTTGCAGCCCCGACACCGGCGAAGTCATTGCCTTTTCCGGCCGGGTGCTCGACCCGGAAGCAAAGGCGGCGAAGTATGTGAACTCGCCCGAGACGATTCTGTTCAC
Source organism: Chthoniobacteraceae bacterium (assembly GCA_044226525.1). Taxonomy (GTDB): domain Bacteria; phylum Verrucomicrobiota; class Verrucomicrobiia; order Chthoniobacterales; family Chthoniobacteraceae; genus VFJQ01. The sequence goes on from JBGAGV010000002.1 coordinate 330,355, forward strand.
CAAGGGCAAGGTGCTCTTTGGCCTCAACCGCTCGAAGCGGGCGCTCATTGATCAAAAAGCCGCCATCGTCTGCGAGGGGCAGCTCGATTTGATCACCGCTTTCGAGGCCGGCGTGCAAAACGTCGTGGCTCCGCAAGGCACTGCTTTCACCGAGATGCAGGCGCGCAAGCTCAAGCAATACTGCGACGAAGTGGTGCTCTGCTTCGACGCCGATGCCGCCGGGGAAAAAGCCGCCGAACGTTCGCTCGCTGCGCTGCTCGCCGCGAATGTCTCCGTGCGCGTCGCCACCATGCCCGCGGGGGAAGATCCCGATTCACTCATCCGTGGCCAGGGCGCGGACGCCTTCCGCGAACGCATCGCGGCAGCGAAGGATTATTTCGACTTCGTGCTCGATCGGGAAGCAGCCAAACCCGAGTTCAAAACGCCGCGCGGTCACGTCGCGGCGGCGCGCAAGCTGGCGGGCGCGATCAGCCTCGTGACCGATGCCATGCTCCGGGACACCATCATCAACAACACCGCGATGCGCCTCGCCATGCGGCCCGAAGAATTCGCGCGACTGCTGAGCGCCCCAAAACCGGAAGCCCCCGACGAGGTTATCCTCTCACCCGATGTCGCACAGCCGATCCAGCTCGATCCCACCATGCGCCTGCTCTGCATCGTGGCCCTGCGCGACGAAACCGCGCGGGCGTGGCTGCTGGAGGAATCGTGGACTGAAATGCTCGACGACGAGCCGAACGGCGAATTGCTGGCAAAAATCCTCGCCTCTGAAATCCGGCCCAACGACCAGTCCTCGATCGGCTACTTCCTGACCACGCTGAGTGCAGCGGAGGAGGCGGCGGTGGCAGATCTCCTGGCGGAAAAGATGCCGAACGATCCTCAAGTTGTCACAAACGATGCCTGGCGTGAACTGGACCGGCGCCGCATCAAACGTCGGCTCGACGCCTGTGCGGTGCGCCTGCGGCAGCCCGGCTTGGAAGCCGACGAAGTGCTGCGAATCCAGCTCGAGATCAAGTCCTTGCAAGCCCACGTGGTGCAACTGCGTCCATGGCAGGTTTGAACTGGAAACTACCGAAAGTATCGCTTGATTTGACCGGGGGCCTCGCAAACGTTGGCGGGCTTTTCTGTCCGTCACGCCGCCGTGTCGGCTGCGGAAGGAGGAGCACCCACTCCACTCGGGTATGCCCAAACCAACCAAGAAAGCCGCTTCCAAGTCGCCCAAACGTCCCTCCAAGCCCTCCCGGACCAGCCCAAGGAAGAAACCCTCGAGCCGCTCGGCAGGCCGCCCCCCCCAGCGGGCCGGAAAAAAGGTCAAGCCCAAAGCAGCCGCTCGCAAGCCGGCCCCAAAGAAGGAGAAGCCGAAAGCGGCCAAGCCAGTTTCCGCCAAGAGCAAGGCTAAAGCACCCAAGGCCTCTAAACCGGCCAAGGCTGCCAAGCCGCCGGAAACGCCCAAGCGCGAAGCGAAGCCCAAAACCACCAAGGCCACCAAGGCCACCAAGGGCGCCAAAGCCCCCCTCAGCGGAGCAAATGGCGTTCACGGCCCCAACGGTGCTTCGGCGCCCAACACCGCGCCCGCCGCGAAAACCGACCGCAAAGCCTTCCTCCAGGCGATCAGCGTGATCGATCAACCGGACGTGCAGGACAAGCTGCGCGAACTCGTCCGGCTCGCCAAGGAACAGGGCTACCTCACTTACGACGACGTCAACGAATCGCTCCCGGACAACATGAGCGATCCGGACGAGATGGAGACGATCATGAATCGCCTCCGCCAGATGGAGATCGAGATCGTCGATGCCTCCGAAGTGGACCGCGTCAAGGATGGCAAGAAGCAGGAAGAGCCGCAGCAGGACGAGCAGGAAGAAGAGCGTCCGGCGGAGCAAAAGCTCGACATTCTCGACGATCCGGTCCGCATGTATCTGAAGCAGATGGGCCAGGTGCCGTTGCTCACCCGCGAGCAGGAAGTGGAGATCAGCAAGCGCATCGAGGAAGCCGAACTCAAGGTGCAGGAGTGCACCAATCGCTTCGGTTTCATCCCTCGCGCGCATCTCGACATCGCGGTGAAGCTTCTCGAAGGCCGCGAGCGGTTCGACCGCGTCATTCTCGACAAAAAGATCGAGAGCCGCGATCGCTACATGAAAACACTGCCGAAACTGGTGAAGACGGTCGAAAAAGCGGCCGAGAAGTGCGCGACGGCCTTCAAGCACTATGTGGCCCACGGCGGCACGAATCACACCACCAAGAGCTACGCCGAGTTCGGCAAGGCGCACCGCGCCATCCAGAAGCTCTACCCCAGCTTTTACTACAAACAGAAGGTCACCGAGGAACTTGTGGCCCTGTGCGACGAGCACCACCGCCGGGTGAAATTCCACCTGGACGAGCTGGCCAAGCCGAAGGCCGATGCCAAGGCTGCGAAAGCGACCAAGGCCACGCACACCGAGGAACTGCGCAAGCTCCAGAGCCTCGCCTGGATGAGCGCCGAGGAATTCCTCGAGGAATACAAAACCCTCAAGCACTGGCTCCGCAAGGCGCTCAAGGCCAAGACCGAAATGGTGGAGGCCAACCTGCGCCTCGTCATTTCCATCGCCAAGAAATACACCAATCGAGGCCTCTCCTTCCTCGACCTCATTCAGGAAGGCAACATGGGCCTCATGAAGGCGGTCGAAAAATTCGAATACCGCCGCGGCTACAAGTTCTCCACTTACGCCACCTGGTGGATTCGCCAGGCCATCACCCGCTCGATCGCCGATCAGGCCCGCACCATCCGCATCCCGGTGCACATGATCGAGACGATCAACAAGCTCATGCGCGTGCAGAAACAGCTCGTGCAAGACTACGGTCGCGAACCCACCCCGGAGGAGGTGGCCGAGGAGATCAACCTCCCCGTCGAACGCGTCCGCGCCGTGCTCAAGATGGCCCAGCAGCCGATCAGCCTCCAGGCTCCCGTCGGCGACAGCGATGACACGAGTTTTGGCGATTTCATCCCCGATGGCGCCGCCGAAGACCCGAGCGATGTCACCGCCGTATCGCTGCTAAAAGAGAAAATTCGCGACGTGCTGGACACACTGACCGACCGCGAGCGCGCGGTGTTGGAGCAGCGTTTCGGCCTGGTGGACGGCTACAGCCGCACCCTCGAAGAGGTCGGCCGCCAGTTCCGCGTCACCCGCGAACGCATTCGGCAGATCGAAGCAAAGGCGCTGCGGAAAATGCGTCATCCTACCCGCATCCGGCAGCTCGAGGGCTTCCTCGAAGCGCACGAAAAGTAAAAACGCCACGGCTCGCGTGATTTGTCTGCAACTTCTGCCTTCGTCAGGGGTTTCTTCTCCGCAGCCATGAAACACGACGACGCCAACAACGAACGAGACGAGCTCTGGGAGCTTCTTGGGAAGGCCAAACCGGCCCCGGCCCAGCCTGCCTTTGTGCAGAACGTCCTGCGCGCCGTCCGCATGTCGCAGCCGGAACGCGAACCGGGGTTCTTCGAGTGGTTGCGTCACGGCTGGAACTGGCTCGCCTTTGCCGGTGCGGCAGCGGTCGTGTTGATCATCGCGGCGGGGAACTCTCCGCGTCCCGTCTCACACGACATGGCGGTAGTGAATCCCGCTCCCGCTGACCCCGCTGCGGTGGAATCCACACTTCAAGTCGTCAGCAGTGTGGACGTTTTACTCGCTCTCGAAGACAATAACGCATGGCTCGACCTTTCCCGACCCTGATCGCCCTCTGCGCGCCCGCCCTCCTCTTCGCGCAGGAGCGTCCCCCAGTTGACCCGCTCGCTCCCGCCACGCCGGCTCCGGCACCTGCGGCCAAAGCCACACCGGGAGGGCCATCGCGCTTTGAGGGCCGCCGTGAAGGCGAAGGGTTCGGCCAGCGCCGCCCAGGCTTCTTTGGCGGGCCTGAAGCAGAGAAATCCCGCCAGATGTTTCAGCAGATGAGCCCCGAGCAGCGGGAGCGTTTCATCGCCGGCTTCAAACAGTTCGCCGAACTGCCGCCCGAGAAGAAGATGGAAATTTTCCAGCGCAGCGAATACCTGCGCAAAAAGATCGCCGAGGACATCGAGACGGCGGTCAAGGAGTCCGGTCTGAATCTTTCCGAGGAGCAGAAAAAGAAGTTTACCGAGCGCTACATGGAAGAGCGCAAAAAGATCGAGGAAGAACTTCGCAGGGAAATGGAAGAGCGCCGCAAACCAAAAGTCGCCGCGCTCATCGAGAAGCTGAAACACGAGTTCGCGACGCCGTAATCGTGGAGCGCCGGCGCTCCATGCCTACCGCCGGCCGCCGCCGAAGATGCCGCCGAGCACCCCGCGCATGATCTCCCGGCCGAGGCCGCTGCCGATGCTGCGCACAGCGCTGGAAGTCATCTTTTCAAGCAGACCTTCATGGCGCCCGCCACGCGGACCGGTCGTGCCAAAGACCACACCGCCGATCGTGCCCAGCAATCCCCCGCTGCTCGCTCCGGGCGCACCGACGGCACCCGGCACCGGCGCAGCCCCCACCGCCTGCGCGGTGCGTTGCGCGAGAATCTCCGCGGCACTCTCGCGATCGACCGCGTTTTCGTAGGTCCCGTAAATCACGCTACCTTTGATGATCGCCTGCCGCTCCTCCGGGGTGATCGGCCCAATCTGGCCGCGCGGCGGCACGATGAAAGCACGCTCGACGATTCCCGGCTGTCCGCGCTCATCGAGCAGCGACACCAGCGCCTCGCCCACCGCCAGCTCGGTGATCACCTGCTCCGTGTTGAGCTTCGGATTTGTCCGGAAGGTTTCCGCACTCGCTTTCACCGCTTTTTGATCGCGCGGGGTGAAGGCGCGCAGCGCGTGCTGCACCCGATTGCCGAGCTGCGCGAGGACCGTATCCGGAATGTCGAGCGGGTTCTGGCTCACGAAATAAACTCCCACGCCTTTTGATCGAATGAGCCGCACGACCTGCTCGATCTTCTCCCGCAACGTCGGCGAGATGTCGTTGAAGAGCAGATGCGCTTCGTCGAAAAAGAAAACGAGCTTCGGCTTGGGCAGGTCGCCCACTTCGGGCAGGCGCTCGAACAGTTCGCTCAGCATCCACAGCAGCATCGCCGCATAGGCACGCGGGCTCTGCATGAGCCGGTCGGCGGCCAGGATGTTGATGTTCCCGCGACCGTTCACATCGGTTTGAAGGAAGTCTTCCAGGTTCAGCGCGGGCTCGCCGAAAAACTTGTCGCCCCCCTGTTGTTCGAGCGCGAGGAGATTGCGCTGAATCGCCCCCACGCTCGCCTTCGACACGTTCCCATACTGCGTGGTGAACTGCGCCGCGTTGTCGCCGATCCATTGCAGCAGAGCCGACAGATCCTTGAGATCGAGCAGGAGCAGCTTGTTTTCATCGGCGATTTTGAACGCCAGCGCGAGCACACCTTCCTGGGTGTCGTTGAGATTGAGCAACCGCCCCAGCAGCAGCGGCCCCATCTCGCTCACCGTCGCGCGAATGGGATGGCCGCTCTGGCCGAAAACGTCCCAGCAGACGACGGGAAATGCCGTAGGTTGATGATCGGTGATGCCCAACTGCTTCACGCGCTCCGCGATCTTCGGACTGGTGCCACCAGCCTTCGCCACCCCGCTTAAATCCCCCTTCACGTCGGCCATAAAAACCGGCACGCCGAGCGCGCTGAACTGCTCCGCAATCGCCTGTAGAGTCACCGTTTTTCCCGTGCCCGTGGCGCCGGCGACGAGACCGTGGCGATTGGCCATTTGCGGATCGAAAAAGACTTCGGCAGTGCCTTTGGCGAGGAGGAACGGTGTGCTCATGATGCGGATATCACCTCGCAACCGCCTTCACGACAAGCGCGATGAGCGCCACGCGGCGTCTTTCCGAAATGAAGAACCGGCACTCCCCGCACTTGCCCGCCCGGCTCACCTCGCTTAGAAGCGCCCCCCTATGTTTTCCGGCACTTACACGGCGCTTGTGACGCCGTTTCGCAATGACCAGTTCGACGAAGCCGCTTTTGAGGCGCTCATTGAGGCGCAGATCGCGGGCGGCGTCGATGGAATCGTGCCCGTCGGCACGACTGGCGAATCCCCCACCCTCGACCACGAAGAACATCTTCATGTGATCAAACGGGCGGTCGAAATCGCCAAGGGGCGTTGCAAGGTGATCGGCGGCACCGGCTCGAATGCGACCAGCGAAGCGGTAGCCATGACCGTGGAAGCCGAGCAAGTCGGCTGCGATGGCGCGCTACTCGTGGCGCCGTATTACAACAAGCCCTCGCAAGAAGGGCTTTTCCGCCACTTCTCGAAGATCGCCGCAGCGTCGAAGCTGCCGATCATGCTTTATTCGATCCCCGGCCGTTGCGGCATCGAGATCGCCGTCGAGACCGTGCAGCGGCTCGCCAGTGCGTGCCCCACGATCGTCTGCATCAAGGAAGCGGGCGGCGCGGTCGATCGCGTGGGCCAGTTGCGCCAGGCGCTGCCGAATTCATTTACGATTCTCTCGGGCGACGATTCGCTCACGGTGCCCTTCATCTCCGCCGGCGCGCACGGCGTCGTCAGCGTGGCCTCGAATATCGTGCCGAAGGAAGTCAGCGACATGACCCGCGCGGCCCTCGCTGGAAATCTTCGCGAAGCGACGGCGCTGCACGAGCGCTTCTTCCCGCTGTATAAGGACCTGTTCATCGAACCGAACCCGGTGCCGATCAAATACGCCCTCTCGCTGCAAGGCCGCATGACGCCGGACGTGCGTCTGCCGCTCTGCGAAATGGGCGACACCAGCAAGACGCGCCTTACCGCGACGCTGCGCAAACTCAACCTCGTCCCGTAAATCATGGCCGCACCACTCCGCCTTCTCATCAACGGCGCCCGGGGCCGCATGGGCCAGATGCTCATCACCTGCGCCAAGGACGATCCCACCCTGGAGGTCACCGCGCCGGTCGATGTCGGTGACGATTTCGCCGCCGCTGTGACCAAGTGCGACGCCGTCATCGACTTCTCGGACCACAGCACGATTGGACGAGTGCTTGCACGCTGCGTGGAGCACAAGAAGACGCTCGTCATCGGCACGACCGGCCATTCCGATGTGGAAGTCGCGTCGATCCGCCACGCATCCGGGCAGATCCCGATCGTCTTCGCGCCAAACTACAGCGTCGGCGTGAACACCCTTTTCTGGCTCACGCGCAAGGCCACCGAAATTCTCGGGCCGCAATTCGATCTCGAAGTGGTCGAGATGCATCATCGGCTGAAGAAGGATTCGCCCAGCGGCACGGCGAAACGTCTCGCGGAGATTCTCGCCGAAGTGCGAAACCTCCAATACAACGAGCACGTAAAGCACGGCCGGCACGGCATCGTTGGCGAGCGCACCAACACGGAAATCGGCATGCACGCGGTCCGCGGTGGCGACGTGGTCGGCGATCATACCGTCATCTTCGCCACGCCCGGTGAACGCGTGGAACTCACGCACAAGGCTTCCAGCCGCGAAACCTTTGCCCGTGGAGCTCTGCGGGCCGCGCAGTGGGCACATGGCAAAGCAGCGGGGCTTTACGACATGCAGGACGTTCTGGGCCTGAAGTGAAAGCTCGAATGACGAAGTCCGAATGACGAAGGGAGCTTCCAGTTTGCAGGGCGAAATCCGAAAGCTCTCCACGCGAGTCCGCTCACGCTTGGACGCTGAACACTTCGAGCTTCGCCATTCGAGCTTCACGTGAGGGCTGGCATCGCCCTCGGCTCAAATCTCGGCGACCGCCTGGCGAACCTGCGCAGCGGGCGTGAGCGGGTGCAGAACGTCGCAGGCGTTTCTTCACCCACGCTTTCATCGCGCATTTACGAAACGGAACCCGTGGGCAGCGGCCCCGAAGCGGGACCGTATTTGAATGCGGTGATCGAGGTGGAATTCGACGGGCAGCCGATCGAATTGCTGGAGGGTTTGCAGCAGATCGAGGCGGAACACGGGCGGCCTTCGAAACGGCCGCGGAACGCGCCGCGGACACTCGATCTAGATATCCTCTACGTTGGGAATCGGGTGCTCTCCAACGAGGAGGTCGTGATTCCCCATCCACGGCTGCACCTGCGGCGCTTCGTGCTCACGCCACTCGCGGACATCCGCCCGGAGCTGGTGCTGCCGGGGCAGGTCCACTCCATTGCGGAACTGCTCGCCTCGCTGCACGATGAAGCGGCAGTCGAGCTGTGGAGCGCGGAGTGGTAGCGTTTCACTCCGTCCCTTGCTAAGCATATCCATGCACCCCGGCCTCGCGCAGCTCAGCTCCATGAAACAGCGCGGCGAGAAATTCGCCATGCTCACGGCCTACGATTACCCGATAGCCCGATTGCTCGATGAAGCAGGGGTGGACTTGCTGCTCGTGGGCGATTCGCTCGGCATGGTCGTGCTGGGCTACCCGGACACCACGCTGGTGACGCTCGACGAGATGCTTCACCACACCCGGGCCGTAGCGCGTGGAACAAAGCGCGCTCCGATCGTGGCCGACCTTCCCATCGCCACCTACGAAACACCCGGGCAAGCCTTGGCAAACGCCCGTCGGCTCATCGAAGCGGGCGCCCATGCGGTAAAGCTCGAAGGAGGCGCGTCGCACGTCGCGCAGATCGCCGCCATCGCCTCGGCGGGCATCCCGATCGTCGCCCATATCGGCATGCAACCACAACGGGTGCGAATCGAGGGAGGCTACCGGAAAAAAGGCAAAACCCCCGAGGAGGCGGAGTCGCTCCTGGCCGATGCGCGAGCCGCGCAGGAAGCGGGGGCTTTTGCGCTGCTGGTGGAGTTGGTTCAGGCAGATACCGCCGCCCGGTTGAGCGCCACCGTTTCCATCCCCACGATCGGCATCGGTTCCGGCCCAGACTGTGATGGGCAAGTCCTGGTCATTCATGACCTAATCGGACTTTTCCCGTGGTTTCAGCCAAAATTCGCGACCCCAGAGGCAAAAGTAGCGGACGAGATCCAGAGCGCAGTCAAGAAGTTTATCAGTCGGCTGAGGTAAGAAATTTCAGGTAGGGCGTAAAGAAATCCTTGGCGCGCTACTACCGATTTTGGTGACATCATTTTCTGCCCCGGTGTTACACCGTGGCTGAAGATTCGTTCCGCCCTCGTCCGCCCTCAGCCCTCCCGTTCATACCTATGCGCCAGTCACCTCGCGTCCGCCGTTCGTCCATCCGGTCCAAGCGGAAAAACCGAGTTCCACGGTTTATTCTCACCACCGCTTTTGCGCTGTTTCTTCCGCAGGCTGTCAAATCCGCCACCCTCGTCTGGGACCCGGCGGGCAACTTGTCGAACAGCGGCGGTGCCGGTGTGTGGAACACGAGCAGCCTGTTCTGGAATAGCAGCGCAGCCGACGTCGCCTGGAACAACAGCAACAACGACCTCGCTCAGTTTGGCGGCACGGGCGGTGCCGTCACACTCGGCCAGGCCATCACCGCCGGTGGGCTGATCTTCACGGTCCCGGGCTACACGATCCAAAGCAACACCCTTACCCTTGCGCCGGGCTCGCAGGTGGATGTGAGTGGCGCGGCGACATCGGCGACGATCACCTCGATTCTCAACGGAACGGGCTTCGAAAAAATCGGCTTGGGGACGCTCACGCTGGGTGGGGCCAACCTCTACACGGGCACCACAACTCTGACCGCGGGCACGCTCCGCATCGCGAATGCGGCCGCGCTCGGCAACGTAGCGAATACGCTGCAACTGAATGGCGGTTCGCTGGACATCGCCCTCGATTCCGGCCTGCCCGCGTTCAACGTCAACGTCGGCGGCACCACTTCGATTCTGTCCGGACGGGCAACGGCGGGCAACGGCGTCACGCACACTCTCGGTTCGCTCGATCTCGGCGGTGCCCTCGGCATTGCGCCGGGTTCCAACGTCGCCACGGATTCCGCTTACGGCGTGCAGTTCGGCAATACCACGCTGACCGCGAATGCTACGCTCGATGTCGGCAATAACGGCGTGGCCACGGGCACCGTCACCCTCGGCCCGCTCGGCGAGACGGGCGGCTCGCGCAGCCTCACCAAAAGCGGCTCCGGCGATCTCGTGCTCGGCGGCGCGAATGGCTCGTGGACGGGCGGATTGGCGATCAACGGCGGCAAGGTGCGCCTCGGTGCATCCAATGCCCTCGGAACCGGCAACGCGGTTTCCTTCGGGACATTTTCCGGAGGCTCGCTCCAGCTCAACGGCAACAACACGACCGTCACCGGCCTCGATGGCGATTTCACCTCCGTCGTCGAAAACGCCAGCGCAACTCCCGCCACCCTGACCGTCAACAAATCCATCGGCAGCTCGAGCCGGTTCGATGGCATCGTGCAGGATGGCGTCGGAGGCGGTTCGCTCAGCCTCACCAAAACGGGCAACGGTTCCCTGCTCCTCACCAGTCCCGCCAACAGTTACAGCGGCTACACGACGATCATCAACGGCTCACTCGCCGTGACCGATCCCGCCGCGCTCGGCACGTCGGATTCCACCATTTCGGTCGTGGGCATCGCGGGCGCGGGCAATCCAGCCGGCCAGCTCCTCGTGGGGGGCGGCACCACCTTCAGCCGCAACCTGAGCCTCTCCGGGCGCGGTTCGCAGACGGGTGGTGGCAATGCCGCGTTCATGAGCGTCGGCGGCAACACCATCTCCGGCAACGTCACCACTTCGTCCGCCACGGAGACGCGCCTTTCCTCGATCGCCGGCAACACGATTTACTCCGGCACGCTCAACCTCGCCTCCGCCGCGCAGGGCACCGTGATCTACGGCTCGGGCAACACCATCGTCACCGGTCTCATCCGCGGTGGCGACGCCGCGATCGATCGTTTCATCAAGACCGGCACCGCTGTCGGCGGCACGCTGGTGCTGGCCAATCCGAACAACAACTTCATCAGCAGCCTCCGCATCGATTCGGGCAGCGTGCGGGTGTCCACCAACAGCGCCCTCGGCGCGAGCACGCTGGCGCAGGCGCTCGACTTGAACGGGGCCGGCGCTGGCATCGGTCTCGAAGCGCGCACCGACACCCCGGACTTCAACACCCGCAACGTGCGCATCCGCGGCAACTCGAACACGATCCTCGTCGATCGCGGCATCGGCGGCAGCGGGCTGAACGTGACGCAGGCGTGGGGCAATCTCGTCTTCGACGCCAACGCCAACTTCACCCTCACCGGACGCGACGGTTACAATGCCACGTTCACCGGTGCCTCGGGCACGATGAACTGGACCAATGGCGGCACGCTGACCATCGCCAATACAAGCAGCGGCCAGCTCTCGCTGCTCGCGAGCATCAATCGCCTGAGCGAAGGCACCGCGCGCAACTTCACGCTTTCCTCGAGTGGCGAAATCAACCTCACCGGCAGCCTCGTGCAGACGGGCGCGGGTCCGGTAAGCCTCACCAAGACGGGCACCGGCACGTTCAATTTCCTCGGCAATGCCTCAACCTATCGCGGCAGCACGTTCGTCCAGCAAGGCACGCTGGCCATCAACACCATCGGCGGAGCCTCGGGCGGCGCGCTGAACGGTGTCCAGGGTGGCGCTCTCGCGCTCGGCAACACCACCGTGGCGGGCGCGCTCAGCTACCTCGGCGCCGCAGGCACCGGCGTGGGTGAAACCACCGAAAAAGTTCTCACCCTCCAGGGCAACGCCGCCGGCGGCAACGGCATCGTGCTGGCCAATCAAGCGGGCACCAATCCTTCCGCCCTCGTTTTCACCAACAACGTCGGCGCGGGCAATGCCGGCAGCAAAACGCTGATCCTCGGCGGCACGAGCCGGTCCGACATCGAGAACTCGATCCTCGGCGTCATTCAGGACAACCTTCCGGCCACCAATGTCACTTCGCTCACCAAGGTGGGCTCGAACACGTGGGTCTATTCTCCCAACGCGGCGGGCTACAGCTTCGGTGCGACACCCACCACGGGCGCGCTCGGCAATTCGACCGGCGGCGGTGCCGTCAATACCAACACGATCGTCGTGGATTCGCTCAACGGGGTCCTTGTCGGACACCTCGTCACGGGCACCAACATCCCGGCCAACACCACGGTGACGGCGATCGATTCGAGCACGAACACGATCACGCTCAGCGGAAATATTACCGCCACCGTCGGGGTCGCACCGGGCACGCCGCTGACCTTTGGCAGCACCGTGAACAACACCTCGTTTGTCGTCTCAAGCCTCGCCGGCATCGTCGTCGGCCAGTCCGTCAGCGGCACCAATGTGCCCGCGGGCGCGGTCGTCACGCAGATCAATCCGGCGACGAATACCGTCACGATCAGCACGAACATCACTAACAGCATCGGCGGTGGCAATACCATCACCTTCGGCCAGGTGGCGAGTTTCACCGGCACGGTCACCGTTGCCGGAGGCACGCTGAAAATGCGTCCCACCACCAACAGCGGCGACGGAGCCAATCTCATCGACGACGCAGCCCTGCTGTCGTTCAACGTTGATCCCCTCACCGGCCGCGCCGGGGCCGGTGGCACCTTCGAATACGTCGGCCTGCCCGGCGGCGTGATCGAGAGCATCGGCGGCCTGCAGGTTTCCGCGGGAGCCAGCACACTGAAGGTGACGCCCTCCGCCGGCAGCAATACGACTCTCCTCTTCGGCGCCCTCCTGGCGCCTTCGATCGGCACCGGTCTGAACTTCGTCACTTCGACCGATACGAATGTGCTGATTCTGTCCGCCGCGAATGGATTCCTCAACACGCACACTTACCTGAACGGATCGGATTTTGTGCGGGTATCGAGCAACGTGCTCGCCGCACCGGTCTATGGCACGGACGCGGGCTTCGTGACCAGTTCCACTGCACTCACCGCGGGGGCGCACAATGAGATCACCGGCAGCGTGGCCACCGACACGACCACGATCAGCAGCTTGAAGATCAACGGCAGCCAGACGCTGACGATCAATCCCACGCAGACTCTGACGTTGAATGCCGGCACCGGCATGGGCGGCGCGATTCTCGCCACGGGCGGCGTTTCGTTAATCACCGGTGGCAACCTCACCACCGGAAACAACCAGGACCTCGTCATTCGGGTGAACGGCGCGAGCGATTCGCTCACGCTGGAATCGACCATCACGAACACCACCACCGGTGGCCTCACCAAAAACGGCGCCGGCACGCTCACGCTCAGCGGCGCTCAATCCTACACTGGTGCCACCACGATCAACGAAGGCACGATTCGTCTCGGCCCCAGCGGTCGTCTGGGCGGCGCCAGCGCGACCAACGGAAACACCCTCACGATCCGCCAGAACGGCACCCTCGACCTCAACGGCAACAGCATCGGCGTGGGTCAGTTTGCCGGCGCGGGCACCGTCACCAACAGCGGAGCCTTTTCCACGCTGTCGATCGGCAATACCCTCACCACCAATGGCAGCGCCGGAGTGTTCTCAGGCCTCATCCAGGATGGTGGCCCGTCCAGCAAGCTGGGCGTCTCGCTGACTACCGCCAACAACACCGCGGGCCAGACCACCACGTTCTCCTTCGTCGGCACCAATACTTACAGCGGCCCGACGGTGCTCGCGAAGACGACCGCTGGCAACCTCGTGCTCGCCGTCAATCAACTCAGCGATATCGGCCAACCCAGCAGCATCGGGCGCGGCGACGCTGCCAGCGACGCGACGAATGCCGCGAGCCTCGTCTTCAATGGCGGCACGCTCCAATACACCGGTTCGAACGCGAACTTCCAGCAGGCCACCGCCGCGCCATCGGTCTCCATCGACCGCCTCTTCACCCTCGCCGGGAATGGCGCGATCGATTCTTCGGGAACTTTCGGCAATGCCGTTCTCGCCACGGGTGTCGCCAACAACGCCACCCTCGTCCTCCGCAATACGGGCGACATCGTCGTCACGCCCAGTGCGACCACCCGCACCCTCACGCTCACCGGCAGTTCCACAGGCGACAACACGCTGCGCAGTCATCTCATCGACGACGGCGGTTTCAGCACCACCGTCGGTCTGACGAAGGCTGGCGCAGGCGTCTGGCTCCTCGATCCCGCCACTCCGAATACCTACAGCGGCCCCACCACCATCACTGGTGGTGCGCTACGCGCGGTGGATGGCGTTGGCCTTTCCGGCAATAGCAACCTCACGCTGAACGGCGGTGTGCTCGAGACATCCGGCCTCTTCAACCGCTCCCTCGGCACGGGGGGCGGGCAGTTGCAGTGGACCGGCGGTGGCGGTTTCTCTGCCTGGACCGCGCCGCTGCTCGTCAATCTCGACCTCGGCAACACGCTGACCTTCGGCACCGCGCCCTTTACCAGCGGCGCCCTCATTCTCAGTTCCACCGCCGCGCTCTTCGACACGACGCTGTTGAATCCGCTCGAACTTGGGAATGCCGCGCGCACCATCCAGGTGGACGACAATGCAACGACGAACATGGATTACGCCACCATCAGCGGCGTGATCAGTGGCAACTCGGGCGGTGCACTGACCAAGACCAACGGCGGTTTGCTTTTCCTCACCGGCGCAAACACCTATGCAGGCGCGACCAATCTCAACGCCGGCACCCTCGGAGTTACTTCAATCGGTGCAGCCGGTGCCACGACGACTAATCTCGGCACCAATGTCGGCGGCGGAGCCTTGAACATCGGCTCGGGCGGAACCGGCGCCACCCTGCTCTACTACGGCGCGGGTGAAATCGTCGAACGCCAGATCAACCTCGCCGGCACCACGGGCGGCGCGACCTTCGATGCCGGTGGCACGGGTCCGCTCATCATCAAGAACCTCGCCAACACCGGCGCTGGCGCCAAGACTCTCACCCTCCGCGGCAACAACTCGGACGTGAACGAAGTCCGGGCCAACCTCGCCAACAACGGCACCAATGCGCTCTCCATCTCGAAGACCGATGGCGGCACGTGGATTCTCTCCGGCACCAATACGTTCACCGGCAACGTCACCCTTTCCGCCGGTCTGCTCGGGATCAGCTCGAACAGCAATCTCGGCACCGGCACGCTCATCTTCTCGAACGGTGGTCTCTTCGCTTTTGCTCCGCTGACCATCACCAATCCGACGCAGTTCGTTCAGAATACCACGAGCGAAGTCACGGGCAGCAATTCGATCACCTTCGACGCGGACGTCACCGGCACGAGCGGAAACAACTGGACCTTCCACAACGCGCTCACCGGAAACGCCGCGCTGACTTTTAACAAGAAGTTCGTCAACGGCCAGACCGATGCGACCGCCCGCACGCTGACGCTGACCGGTCCCGGGATGAACACCGAGTGGATCGGATCGATCACCAACAGCACCGCCGGATCCGCCACTTCGGTGACGATCAGCACGCCGGGCACCTTCCGCATTTCGGGCGACAATCTCACCAACACGAACACCTACACCGGGGCGACGACGTTCACGCAAGGCAATCTGCGCATTGCCAAGACGACTCCGTTTGGCCCGTCTGGCACGTTCAACTTCAACGGCGGCATGTTGATCGCCGAGATCCCGCTCACGGGCGCCGATCGGCTCGTCAATCCCACCATCATCAACGCGGCCGCTCCAGCCATCGTGGCCGGCAGCAACTCGGTCGAGTTCGGCGGCACGTTCACCAACAACGGCGGCAATCGCCTGCTCGTGAATAATCTCTCGGGCGGGGCCACGATGAGTCTCTCCGGCACGGTCAATCTCTCG
Organism: Chthoniobacteraceae bacterium; assembly: GCA_044226525.1. Classification (GTDB taxonomy): domain Bacteria; phylum Verrucomicrobiota; class Verrucomicrobiia; order Chthoniobacterales; family Chthoniobacteraceae; genus VFJQ01. Next base: position 345,894 of record JBGAGV010000002.1, read on the forward strand.
AACGACACCAACGCCCGCGTGCTCACGATTCTCGGCTCCGGCAATACGGCCATCTCCGGCGTGATCGCCAACGGCTCCACCACGGCCTCCAGCCTCACCTTCTCGGGCAATGGCGTGCTGAGCCTCACCGCCGCCAATACCTTCTCCAACGTGCTGACCGTCAATGCGGGCACCACTGCGGTGTCTGGCGCAGGCACGCTGGCCTCCTCGGTCACCGTCAACCCCGGCGGCACGTTCACACTCGACAACAGCGGCGCCAGTCCGGCCATCACCCGCACCACCTCGGGCAAGACGCTGACGCTTTCCGGCGGCACGTTCAACTTCATCGGCGCGGACGCAGGCTCCACGCTCACCGAACCCGCGGGTCTCGCGTTCAGCGTGGGTGCCTCGACCGTGAACCTGAGCGGTGCCGGATCGAACGCGCTCAGCTTCGCTTCGCTCACGTTCAATGCGGGCTCGAGCACCGATCTCAATATCACCGGCCTCGGCGGCACGAACCAGGTCCTCTTCACGGCGTTTCCTGCGCTCACGCCTTCGGGTTCAGGCGTCTTCCCACGTGCCACCGTCGCCGGGACTGATTTCGCCACTTACAGCCCGCTCAACGGACTCGTCGCCTTCACCGGCTACTCGTCGAGCCTGGTCACCGGCAACCTCACCGACGCCGTCAAGCTGACTGGTTCGACCGCCGTCAGTTCCGCTCCGGTGACTCGCAACGGCCTCGTTCTCACCGGTAACGGCATCGCCATCACCGGTGGCAATGGGAACATCCTCACGCTGACCTCCGGCGGTCTGATCTCCAGCGGCGGCGCGAACTCCATCGGCGTCCGCTCGCTCGCGTTCGGTGGCGCGGAAGGAGTCTTCCACGTCAAGGATGGAAGCCTGAACGTCAGCTCCGCGATCACCGGCACCGCCGGCCTCACCAAGACCCTCGGCGGCGATCTCGTCCTCTCTGCCCCCCAGATCTACACCGGCACCACATGGGTCAACGGAGGCAAACTCCAGCTCGCGGGCGGAACCAATACGCTGTTCCAAGGCCAGGGCATCGTGGTGAGCGCTGGCGGCACGCTCGACCTCAACGGCACCACGCAATTCGCCGGCGCCTTGAGCAGCGGCAGCGGCAGCATTCCCGGTGCAGGCGGCACCATCTCCGGTAGCGGTCTGTTCCTCACGAACATGACGGGCAGCACCACCTACGCCGGGACGACGACAGGCGGTCTCCATTTCGTCCGCGAAAACGGCAACACGCTCACGCTCGAAAGCCCCCTCGCCCACACCGGCGCTACGATTCTAACCGGCGGCGTCACCACGCTGCGCGACAACGCAACGCTGCTCAATACCTCGGGCATCGAGATCAACTACGCGACGCTCACGCTCGACAACAACGCCGGCTTCCAGACCGATCTGAACAACCGCGTCGGCGATACGACGCCCATCACCCTCCGCGGCGGCAACGTCACCTTCACCGGCCGCCCGCTGGCTGCCTCCACGGAAACCCTGGGAGCGATCACCTCGGCCGAAGGCGCCAACACCATTACCGTCTCGGCGACCGTGCTCGGCTTCGCCAGCTCTGCCGATGTCACCATCGCCAGCGTGGCTCGTGGCCTCGGCACCACGGTGAACTTCACCAGCGGCCAGATTCTCGGCAGCCAGGGAAATCACTCCCGCATCTTCCTCACCAGCCAGCCCGCGCTCACCAACAGCTATCTCATGGGTGGGTGGGCCTTCGTGAACTCGACCGACTTCGCGACCTATCACCCGGTCCTCGGCCTCGGCGCGGTCGGCGGCCCTGGCTTTGTCGGTTACGACTCCGTGTTCGGCCCGGGCAAGATCACTCAAGTCTTCGCCGGTGCCACGCAGTCCACCACCCTCAGCGATCCGGTGACGACCACCTCGGCGCTGAAACTCGGCGGGCCGGCGACGAACGACATCGTCTTCAGCAACGCGGGCAACATCCTGAATCTCGAAACCGGCGGCCTGCTGCGCAGCAACAACGCCAACGCTTCGAGCATCGGCACTACGTCGGTGCGCGGTATCCTTACCGCAGGCGGCTCCGCGCCCGGACCGCACGAACTCGTCGCCTATAGCGCCGCGACCGGAACGACGGCCTTCACCGGCGGCTCCACCACGCAGGATGTGGACATCATCTCGATGACGTCCACGACCGGCTTGAGCGCGGGGATGACCGTCACGGGCACCAACATTCCCGCCGGCACCTACATCGTGCAGATCGTCGATGGAACGAGGGCGCAGATCAGCCAGAAAGCGACCGCGACCTCGGGCAGTCTCACCTTCACCGCCGGCACGAGCAACTTCATCGTCAACTCGGTCATCGCCGACAACGCGATTGGCAATCCGCTCACGCTCGTCAAATCGGGCGCCGGCATCCTGAACCTCTCGGCTCCGAACACCTACAGCGGCGCCACCATCGTCGATCAGGGCACGCTGAACCTCATCGGCAATGCCGTGGTGATTCCGGGCGACCTCACCATCAACGGAGGCGTGCAAGGCACGGGCGCCACCGTCACGATGAACACCAACGCGGGGCAGATCGCTGCCACCAGCAACGTGACGTTGAATGGTCGTGCCACCCTCACGCTCGCGGGCAACAACACGCTCAACAAGATCACCATCAATAACAATGGTGGCGAAGCGGCTCCGACGGTCACCCCGACCGGCATTCTCACCCTGACCTCTTCGACCCCGGTGGTGGTTACCTCGAGCAATGTCGCCAACACCGCGACGCTCGGCACGGGCACGATCGACCTCGGCTCCTCGGCGAAGACCTTCGACATCGGCGCCATCCAGGTGCTCGGCCAGGCGGTTACCAACCTCACGCCTTCGCTCAACGTCACCTCCGTCCTCACCGGCACCGCGGCGTTGGTGAAGACCGGCGCTGGCGTGCTGCAACTCAGCTCGCAGAGCACCTTCAGCGGCGGCGTCGAAATCGCCGAGGGCGGCCTGCTCCTCGGCGCGAGTTCGACCCCGCTCGTTCCCACCTTCACCTCCGGCCCGATCGGCACCGGGGCGCTGACGATGGATGCGAATACCTGGATCGTCGCCACTGGCACGCAACAGATCTTCAATCCCTCGACCTTCGCGGGCAACGCGACGTTCTACAATCTCACCAACGCGGTGGCGGCCCTCAGCCTGAGCGGTCCCGTCACCCTGCCCACCGCGGCTAACGTCAACGTCGCTCACCCGCTGCTCACGGTGAACCTCGGCCCGCTCACGAACGCTGGCCCGCTGACTTCGATCACCAAGACCGGCCTCGGCAACCTCGCCCTGACTCTCGACGGATACACCGGGAGCATCATCATCAACGATGGCGGTTCGTTCGGTCTGCTCGCCGATGGCGATGGCACCGGTTCGACGCAGACCCTCGATTACGGCGGTTCGATCAGCTTCGGCGCGTTCCCGTCGTTCATCGTCGGCCGCACCGGCACCTCCACTCCGTTCACGCAACCGGCGAACAAGACCATTCAGGTAACGAACCTGCAGACCGCGCTGAACGACGGCGCCAGCGTCACCAACAACAACGGCTACGGCCTGCTCGTTCCGAAAAACGCCACGCTCACCCCTGGCGCAACCTTCTCCGTCGCCACGGCCACCGCGTCGAATGTCGTGCCAGGCCTCACCATCACGGGCAAGCTCAGCGGCGCCGGCTTCATCAAGACCGGTCCTGGCACCCTCGTGCTGAACAACGCGGCCAACGACTTCACCGGTGCCATCACGGTCGCGCAAGGCGTGCTCGGCGCGACGAATGACGGCAGCCTCGGCAACGGGAGCAACGCCATCGTCCTCAACGCTCCGCTCGGCTCGTCGGCCGGCTTCGCGGCATTCGACGACTTCTCGACCAGCCGCACCTTCACCTTCACCAATCCGACGCAGGTCGGCTCGATCGTCAATGGCAGCGCCACCGTCACGGTGCCGAATACCACCGGCATGCAGATCGGTCAGGCCGTGAGTGGACCGGGGATCCCGGCCGGCACCACCATCGCCACGATCGTCAACGCCACGTCGTTCACGATGACTTCACCGGCCACCGCGGATGGAGCCATCATCGTCTCGGTGCCCAACGACAGCCTCTCCGTAGCATCTGGCAAGACGCTGACGCTCAACGGCGCGTTCGATCCCGCGGGTGGTTCGTTCGTCAAGAGCGACCCGGGCGTGCTGGCCATTGCGGCCAACAACAGCGGCTGGTCGGGGCAGACGTTCATCACCAACGGCCCGCTTGTGTTGAAGAACGGCAACGCGCTCGGCTCGACCGGTGCGATCACCATCGCCTCCACCGTCATCGGCACTGCCTTGCAACTCGACGGTGGCTTCACGCTGGCCAATCCGATCAACCTGAACCTCACTACCACCAACGTCGCCTTCGGCGGCATCAACTTCGGTGGCCAGCTCCAGGGCGTGTCGGGCACCAATACCGTCACCGGCGTGGTGCGCATGGAAGCGGACGCGGCGATTGGCGCTGACACCGGCTCGATCCTGAACCTCGACGGTGGGATCACCAATCTCACGTCCACCAGTCCCCGCACGATCGTCTTCACCGGCGGTGGCACGATCAACCTCAACAGCTCCCTCCAGGCTCCGGCCACAGCGACCGCGAACCAGTTCTTCGGCATCAGCAAATACGGCGTCGGCACGCTGAACATCACCACGGCGAATCCGGTCATCTTCACCAGCAACCTCACGGTGTTCGGTGGCACGATGGCCTTGAAAGACGCCGGCACCCTGACCGGGGGCAACACCATCGCCGCCACGGTCAATCCGGGCGCAACCCTCACCCTCGACAACAGCGGATCGAACGTGGCGAACCGCCTTGGCGGACGTCCCGTGACCTTGCAGGGCGGCACTCTGTCGATGCTTCCAAAAGCCGACGAAGACGTCGCGGAAACCGTTGGCGCTCTCACCGTCGCCCGCGGCCTCGAAACCATCAGCGTGACGGCTTCAGCCACGAATAAATCGAACCTCACCTTCGCCAGCATCACGCGCAACGCGGGCGGCGCGCTGATCTTCAGCGGCACACACCTCGGCACTCCGCAGAACGATGGGACCGGCGGAAGCGTCATCAGCTTTGTCACGCCCACTTTCATCGGCCAGACAGGAGGCACCGGCCAGGACAACAAAGGCATCCTGCCCTACGCCCTCGTGCTCGACACCAGCACCGGCTCGATCGGCTTCGCGACCGCGAACAGCAGCGGGACCGCGCCAGTTCGTCTGCTCGCGAGCAATGAATTCGTCACGGCGATCGCGGACAACAGCAACATCGCCCTCAGCAGCGGTGCGACCTTCGTCGCGTCGCGCAGCATCAACTCTCTCGACCTGCTCTCCGGCGGTGGGGTGAGCCCGGCTGGTGGAGTCGTTCCCGCATCGTTCCAGGCGCTGACGCTCTCCAGCGGCGGCATCATCGCCCGCACCGGCAACGTGGGGATCAGCGGCGGCCAGCTCAACGTGGGCGGCAACGAACTTATCGTCCACACGCTCGACGATCTCACCATCAACAGTGTCATCACCGGCACCGCCGGCATGATGAAGTCGGGCCCCGGCATCCTCTCGCTGAACCAGCCGAACACCTTCACCGGCAATACGACGATCAATCAGGGGACGCTGAAATTGAACGTTGGTGTGAACACCCTCTTCCCGGGTGCAGCCGGCCAGTTCATCATCCTCAACGGCGGCGCGCTCGACCTGAACGGCAACGCGCAATACATCAGCGGCCTGCTCAGCGATGGCGCCCTCGCCGGCGCAGGCGGCACGGTGAAAGGCACCACCGGCCTGCTCGTCTCGAATCAGGACGCCAACAACCGCACCTTCGCGGGCACGCTCGAGGGCGGCTTCACGTTCGCGCGCGGCGGCTCGAATACGCTCAGCCTTTCCAACGCCAGCCCGCTCTTCACTGGCAAGCTCGTGCTGTTCGGCGGCGCGGCCACCACGCTGGTGGACCAGGGTTCGCTGCCGAACGTGCAGAGCATCGACCTCGTCAACACGACCCTGAACCTCAGCAACCAGGGCTTCCTCGACATCAACAACGGTCGCCTCCGGGACACGGCTCCGATTTCGATGCGCGGCTCCACGGTCGCCCTCCTCGGCCGCGCCCAGACGGCCTCCGCGGAAACCATCGGCGACATCACCCTGCTCCAGGGCGCCAACACCCTCACCGCCACCGCCGGCGGCACCGGCATCAACTCCGCCGACCTGACGATTGGCACCCTCACGCGGACTCCGGGCAGCGCCTCCACGGTGAACCTGAACGCAGCCGGGCAGCTCGGCAGCAGCACGCGCATCTTCATCTCCGGCGCCAATACCGGGCAGATCTTCGGCCCGTGGGCGATCGCGAACAGCAGTGACTACGCAACCTACACCACGGCTCTCGGCGTCGGCCCGATGGGTGGGGTCGGCTTCCGCGCCTACGATGCCACCTTCGCCAGCGGCAACGTCACCCAACTCACCGCGACGACGAATCTGACGAATCCCGTCACCACCACCGGCATGCTCCGCCTGAGCGCCGGCGCCACGCTCGATGTCACCTTCAGCGCGGCTGGAAACGTCCTGAACCTTGAGCAAGGCGGTCTTCTCCGCAGTAACAACGCGAATGCCTCGACCATCGGCACCACAGCCCTGCCGGGTGTTCTCACCGCGGGCGGCTCAGCTACCACCGGCACCACCGAACTCGTCATCTACGGCGCGCAAAACACGATCACGATCAATTCAGTCATCGCCAACAACGGCCTCGGCAACGAAGTCGCTCTCGTCAAATCCGGCGGCAACACGCTGACGCTGACCAACACGAATACCTACACTGGCGGCACCACGGCCGTTCAGGGCACCCTCAACCTCAGCGCGACAAGCAACGGAACCATCACGATTCCGGCCAGCACCAGCGGCCTCACTCTCTCAGGAGGCAACGTGACGATGGCCAACGTTGCCGGGCAGATCGCGGCGAGCAACGTGGTGACGGTCTATGGCAACTCGACCCTCACCCTCTTCGGCGCCAACACGCTCGACAGCCTCGTCTTCAACAACCTCGGCGGCACCGCCCCGACCGTGAACACCGGCGGCGCCCTCACGCTGTCGAACTCCGGCACGGCGATCACCGCCAGCTCGAACAACGTCGGCGCGACCAACACGCTGGCCGGCGTCCTCAATCTCGCCCCGGCGGGCAATACCATCCTCGTCAATCCGATCGTGGTGGGGGGCGTCGAAGTTGCCCCGCTCCAGGCGACCCTGAATATCACCGCGGCCATTCGCGGCACGGGCGGACTCACGAAGAACGGCACCGGGGTGCTCGGCGTGGGCGCGGTCAGTTCGTTCTCCGGCCCGACGCAGATCAACAACGGCACGCTCACCTTCACCGCCGCCGGCGCGGGCATGTCGCAATCCACCGTCACCGTTTCCAGCCCCGGCCGGATCAACCTGAACGCGACCAGCGGTGTGATCGGTGGCCTCGCGGGCAACGGCGTCATCACCAACTCCTCCACGACTGCCGCCACGCTGACCTTCGGCTGGAACAATGCCAGCACGGTGTTCAGCGGCCAGTTCAATCGGTTCAACGATGTCTTCGCCACCAGCCTCGTGCTGAACAAGGTTGGCACCGGCACGCTCAACTATACCGGCACCGGCAGCACCAGCTACGGCACCCTCACCGTCAGCCAGGGCGCCGTCCTGCTCAACGGAGCCGGGACGACGTCGTTCATGGTCAACAACGTCAACAACGGCGGCACGCTGACCCTCGACAATTCCGGCACGAACGTAAACAACCGTCTCGGCGGCCTGACCGCTCCGACCGCGGGCGGCACGCTCACGCTCAATGGCGGCACGTTGAACCTCATCGGCAACGCCAGCGCGCCGACCACGGAATCGTTCGGCAGTTCCCTCAGCCTCACCGGCGTTCAGACGACCAATGGCAGCACCACCGTCACCGTCGCCAGCACCGCGGGGCTCTTCCCCGGCATGGCGATCAGCGGCAGCGGCATTCCCGGCGGCAATACCATCGCGTCGATCACCAACAGCACCACGTTAGTGCTCACCACCGCGGCCAACGGCACGAACACCTCGAACCTCACGGCGACCAGCGGTTTCTTCACGCTCGGCAACGGCGGCAGCGTCGTCACCCTTTCCGCGAACAGCGCCCAGGGCCTCGCGCTCAATGTCGGCGGCTTCTCGAATGCCGCCAACGGCGCCTCCCTGCTCTTGCGCGGACCGAACCTCGGCAGCACCGCCGGCGCGGGCGTCGCGAACTTCACCTCGACCATCACACCTTCGCTCGTTGGCGTGAGCGGCGGCACGGGCACCACGATCAATGTGCGCCCGGATATTATCGGCGACGCCTCCGTCACCGGCAGCGGCACGGGCTTCGTGACCTATGCCGCGGGCACGGGCTTCCGTCTGCTCAATACCTCGACCGAAATGGTCAACCTCATCGGCACGACCAACGCCAACACGAGTCTCTCCGGCGTCGGCGGCACGATCAGCGCCGCACTGACCGTGGGCACCCTTACGCTGACCAACCTCGGCAATTATACCATGGCTGGACCGACCCCGAGTTCCGTGGCCCTCACGGTCAATGGCGTCACCAACGGCATTGGTGGCATCCTCGCGCTGCCGGGCAATCGCGGGCTCAACGGCGGCCAGATCACCTCCGGCACCGGCGCCACGTTCGTCCACGCCGTGGGCGATCTCGACGTGAGCAGCATCTTCGTGCAGACGGGCGGCCTCACCAAAACCTCGAATGGCACGCTGACTTTCAACACGCGCCAGCTCTACACCGGCACGACGAATATCAACGGCGGCAAGATGAAGCTCAACGGCGGCGAGAATACGCTCTTCGTCAGCGCGCTCGGGGCCACGCAGAGCCTCAACGTCAACCTCGGCGCGACGCTCGACCTCAATGGCAACAACCAGGCGGTCAATGCCTTCGCCAGCAGCAACACCGCCGCGGGGAATACCGGCGGCCGGGTCATCAACGACTCCACCACTGCGGCCACCTTCACCGTGCTCGGCACCGGCACTTTTGCGGGCACCATTGAGGGCAATCTCGCACTCACCCGCTCGGGCAACTCCACCACGACGCTGCTGTCGAACAACACCTACACCGGCAGCACGATCATTCGCGGCGGCACCCTCACCCTGCAGCAGAGCGGCGCTCTTTCGAATACCACCTCCCTGAGCGCCTACTTCGGCACGCTCAATCTGGACAGCGCCACCGGAGCGGTGGCCGATGCTAACCGCATCAAGGTCGATGCACCCATCCGCCTGCAAGGTGCCACGCTCGCCTACACGGGCTTCCCCACCACTGACTCGGTGCAGAACGTCGGTTTCGTGACGCTCGATGCCGGCGCCTCCACCATCACCGCTTCCCGCGGCAACGCCGGCGGCTCCGCCGTGCTGAACCTCGCCGGCTTCCAGCGCAATGCCGACGTCACCGTCAACTTCACCGCCGCTTCCGGAACGCTCGGCCAGCCCGGTTTCAACAGCCAGATCTTCCTGCCCACGACACCGACCCTCACCAACAGCCTCATCGGCGGCTGGTCGGTGGTCGGTGGTTCGGATTTCGCGAGCTACGTCGCCGGACAGGGCGTCGGCGCGCTCGGCACCACCGGCTTCGCTGCCTACTCCGGCAACGCCATCACCGCTGGCACCGCGACCGATAACATCAGCACCACCGCCACCGCCACGACCGGCCTGACCACCCGCACGGTCAACTCGTGGCGCCTGGTCCCGACCGCCAACGCGACGGTCAACCTGAGCAGCCTGAACGACGTGCTGACCATCGGCACAGGCGGTCTGCTCCAGCAGGCAAACTTCACCATGGCGATCAGCGGCGGCCGCCTCACCGCCGGTTCCGCAGCCAACACTCCCGCGTCGCTCTACGCTTACATCAACCAGAACACGACGACGCTCAATACGCCGATCATCGACAACGGCTCGGGCGCGGTGACGCTGGTGAAATCCGGCGCCGGTTCGCTCACCCTCGACCCGCGTCTGGTCCTCAACGCCACCACCACCACGACGGCCCCGTCGATCGTGACGGTGACGAGCACCGCCGGTCTCTCCGTGGGCCAGCCGATCACCGGCAACGCGAATATCCCGGCTGGCGCGGTCATCACCGACATCCTCGACGCCACCCGGTTCACCATCTCGATTCCGGCCACTGTGGCTGCGAGCGCGCTGACGACCTTCAACCCGAAGACTTACGCCGCCAGCACCGCGGCTGGTTCCAGCACCGTCACGCTGACCGATACCAACGGCCTCGTCGCCGGTTCGCCAATCAGCGGCACCGGCATTCCGGCCGGCGCCCGCATCGTGTCGATCCTGGATTCGACCAACATCAGCATCTCCTCCCCGGCCACGGCCACCGGCGCCACGGCACTGACGACCGGCCCGCTGGTGATCAATGCCTCGACCTCGAACACCTCCAACATCGTTTCCGTGGCCAGCACGGCGAACATCTCCAAGGGGCAGTTCGTAGTCGGGCCGGGCATCCCGCTGGGAACGACCGTCACCGCCGTGAGCGGAACCGACATCACGATCTCCGCGACTCCGAGCGTGGCCGGCACGGCGAACCTTACCTTCTCTTCCACCCTCAGCAATCTGCACAGCGGCGGCACGGTGGTGAACCAGGGCACGCTCACGCTCTCCGGCTCGGCGGGTTCCGTCCTCGTCCCCGGCGATCTCACGCTGAATAACGCCAACGCCACGATGGCGAACAACGCCGGCCAGGTCGTCGCCTCGGCGAATCTCACCATCAACGGCGGCAGCACGCTTACCTACGTCGGCAACAACACCGTTTCCGGCCAGTTGAAGTTCAACAACCCCGGCGGGGCTTCCGCTCCGACCTTCGCGATCGGCTCCGGGGTCCTCACGCTGAGCAATAACATCACCGCCACCAACGACAGCCTGAGCTTCATTCCCACGATCTCCGCGACCGCGCCCGGCCTGCTCAATCTCGACGGCAACCGCACGATCGCCACTTCCGGCATCGCTCCTGTGGGTCTCGATATTACCGCCCCGATCACCGGCAGCGGCGGGTTCGAGAAAACCGGCTCCGGTGGACTGCGCCTCACCTCGGCAGGCAATAGCTATGCCGGACCGACCACCATCACGAACGGCACCCTCTTCCTCGGCGCCGCCGGGGTGATTCCCGATGGCTCGCTTCTGAGCATCGGCAATGGTGGAACGCTCGACATCAACGGCGTCAACGAAACCGTGAGCCAGCTCTCCGGGTCCGGCATCGTCATCAACAACAGCGGCACCGGCGCCACGCTGACCTTCGGCCTGAACGACGCCGACACCCAGTTCAACGGCTCCGTCCGCGCCTATTCCGCGAGCACGATGACGTCGATGAACCTGGCCAAAATCGGTTCGGGCACGTTCACCCTCACCGGCGGCACCAGCACCGCGGGCGGCACTTTCTCAACAAATCGCGGCACGGTGAAATACACGGGCGACGCCCAGACGTTCTTCATCGCCAACACGGTGAACAACACCGGCTCGCTGATCTTCGACAACTCCGTCCTCTCGATCGACAACCGCCTCGGCGGGCCGAACACCATCGGCACGACGACACGAACGCTGACGCTCTCGGGCGGCGCCTTCACCATTCTCGGTGGAACCTTCAACACGTCGGAATCCGTCGCTACGTTCACCAGCGGCTCGGGTGCGAATACCTTCACGCTCACCCCGGGCACGGGTTCGCTCCTGTTCTCGGCGGGGACCTTCAGCGCCGCCCAGGGCGGTGCCGGCCTCGTCCTGCGGGGCACGAATCTCGGCGCCGCACCCGGTGCGGGCGTCGCGACGTTCCTGACCTCGACTCCCAGCCTCACCGCCGCCGGTTCGGCCGTTCCCGGCGTCGCCAACACCGCCGTCCGCGGCGACGTGCTGGCCGACACCTCGGCGACCGGCCAGGGCACGGGCTTTGCGACTTACAACGTGGGCTCCGGCTTCCGTCCGCTGTCAGCCAGTGAACTGGTCGGCAGCCTCACGGCCTTCAATACCTCCACGGCGAACCTCGGCCTCAACGATCAGCAGGCCTTCACCAACGGCGCGGCCACCACGCTGACCCTCAACGCCGGAGGTGGAACTGCCGCGTTCAACACCGGCAGTGTGCTGACGCTCGGCGGCTTCGGCATTCTCGCCTTCGACGGCAATACCGGCCTCTCCGGCGGCCAGATCAGCACCGGTGGCAGTTCCATGTATTTCCACACTCTCGGCGACCTCACCGTCGATAGTTACCTGATCAATACCGCCAACGGCCTCGTCAAGAACGGCGCCGGCACGCTCACGATCAACAACCAGTTGCTCACGCTCGGCACGCACACGGTCAATGCCGGCTCGCTCGTGCTGAACCAGGACAACGCCTTCGCGACCGCGCTCACCGCCTATAACATCACCGCCCAGAACCTCACGCCCAATGGCGGCACGGTCGAGTTGAATGGCCACAGCCAGATCCTCGGCACACTCTCCACCGCCAGCGTGGCGGTCGGGGTGGTCAGCGGCAGCGTGAACAACTCCAGCGGCACCACCGCAACCCTGACGACGATCCTCGGCGGCAACTTCGGCGGCGTCCTCTCCGGCAACCTCAATTTCACCCGCTCGGGCAACAACAGCACTTCGCTCTTCACCACCGCGCAGACTTACACCGGCGCGACCACCGTGCGCATCGGCACGCTGCAGTTGCGCGATCTCGGCCAGCTCTCCGGCCCCGGACCGTTGGCGCTCAACTTCGGCACGATCAATCTCGACAACAGCAACACGCCGACGCTGAACCATCCCGACCGCCTGCCCGATACGGTGCCGGTCACGATGCAAGGCGGCACGTTTACCCTCACGGGAGCTCCGGGCATCACGAGCACCGAGACGGTCGGCACCGTCAATGTCCAGCCGGGCGCGAGCACCTTCAACTCGGTCGTAGGCAACACCGGTCGCGTGGCGCTCACCGTCAACAACTTCGTGCGCAACGCCCAGGGCACGGTCAACTTCACCGGCACCACCCTCGGCCAGAATGCGATCGGCAGTTCGCAGATTTTCCTGCGTGAAGCGGGGGTGGATGTGAGCCTGACCAATGGCATCATCGGCGGCTGGGCCACCGTCGGTGGCACGGACTTCGCCAGCTACGTCACGCCCAACGAATCGCAGGGCGGCGTCGGCGCGCTTGGCACGACCGGCTTCCCCTCCTACGCAACGAATACGTCCGCTCAGTTGATCACGATCACCGCCGGTGCGGCTGCGGATAACATCAGCACGAGCGCCACGACCACCGGCATCACCACGCGCACGATCAATTCATGGCGTCTCGCCCCGACGGGTGCGGTGACCGAGTCACTCTCCACGCTCGGCGATACTCTCACCATCGGCACCGGCGGCTTCCTCCAGAGCGCGAACCAGGCGGTCGCGATCACCGGCGGACGCATTACCGCCGGCCTCGTGCCGAACGTGACGGCGAATCTCTACGCCTACATCAATGCCAACACCACCACACTCAACAGCGCGCTGGTGGACAACGGCAGCGGTTCGCTGACCCTGGTGAAGAGCGGTGCGGGCAATCTCTCCGTCGCTCCTCTCGCGGTGCTTCAGGCCACCACTTCCGCGGATAGCTTCAAGGTCACGCTGCCCAGCGTAGCCGGCCTGCTCGTCGGACAGCAGTTGAGCGGCAACGGCAACATCCCCCCGGGCGCGATCATCAACGCCATCGACACGCTGAACAATACGGTCACCCTGTCGAAAAAGGCGACCGGCGGCGGCACCGCAGCCACCACCTTCAACCCGGTGGGCATCACGGGCACCAGCACCCCGGGCGACACCGTCCTTACTCTCCCGAACACGAACGGCATTCAGGTCGGCGCAGCCGTGGCCGGCTCGGCGGCGGTCTATCTCTCCGGCGGCACCGTCAGCAACGGCAGCCCCAACGTCACCGTCGCCAGCACGGCGGGCCTCGTGGCAGGCATGCCCGTTTATGGCACCGGCATTCCGGCTGGCGCGACGGTGAATCGCGTCGTCAACGGCACCACCTTCGTCCTCAGCACCAACGCGGTGGGCGGCGGCTCGAATCTGACCATTCAGGGCAATTCGTTCGTCCCGGCCGGGGCGGTGATCACGCAAGTCATCAGCGGCACGCAAGTCCGGATTTCCCGCCCGGTGATCGGCAATGCCGACTCCGGTTCGCTGATCTTCGGGCCGCTGGAACTCAGTTCCACCGTCGCCGTCGGCGGCGCGACCGCCGACGTGCCGAACGCGGCCAACCTCGTGAAAGGCCAGTATGTGACCGGCCCGGGCATTCTGCCGGGCACGATCATCAGCGACATCACCGGCAACACCATCACCCTCTCGCCCGCCGCGCAAAGCTTCGGCCCGGCGACGCTCGCGTTCTCTTCGCACCAATCGAACGCTTACGCCGGCGATACGGTAGTGAACCAGGGCACCCTCACCCTTTCGGGCGTGGCGGGCTCCACGGTCGTGCCGGGGAATCTGATCCTCAACAACGGCACGGTGAACATGGTCAATGCCGCCGGGCAAATCGCGAAGAGCGCCAACGTGACCATCAATGGCGCCGGCGCCCTGCTTTACGAGGGCGAAAACACGATCAACGGCACGATTACGTTCAACAACAGCGGCGGCTTCAACACCACGGCCTTCTCCAGCCTGACCGGTGGATCGACCACGGCCAACAACGCCACCATCACCGTCGATTCCACGGCGGGCTTGTCGGTGGGCATGTCCGTCACGGGCGGCAGTTTCCCATCCACGTCGATCATCACCGCGATCACCAGTGCGACCCAGTTCACCGTCTCGCTCGCTCCCACCGCGACCGCTACCGGGCTCGCCCTGACCGCAAACTACAATGCCCCGGCGATCGATACGGGCGGAGTTCTCACGCTCAACGGCGACGTCAACGTGATCAACGATCAGATCGGCACGACTCCGACGATCTATGGTTCGCTGGACCTCGGCTCCGGTTCGCGCACGTTCAACATCGGCGGTGTTTCCCCCGAAGGCCTCGCCATCGTCGCGGGCATCCACCGCGCGGGCGGCAGCCTGGTCAAGACCGGTTCGAGCGCCCTGCTCCTCGCACCGGCAACGAGCCTCTTCGGCAACGCTGTCACCGTGGCCAGTTCGCTCGTCACCATCCCCTCGGGCACGGGCACGCTGGCGGTGGGACAAAGCGTGGCCGGCCCGAACATTCCGGCGGGCGCTTACATCAAGAGCATCGTTAACGGCACGCAGATCGAACTGAATACCGCGGCCTCCGCCACCAATGCGGACAACACGCTCACCTTCGGCGGCAGCACCTTCTCCAACGGCATCACCCTGGCGAGTGGCGCAATCGTCGTTGGCAACAGCACCGCGCTCGCCGATGGCCGCTTCCTCAGCGGCCCGCTTGGCACCGGCGCCCTCACCATCACGGGCGATGGCGGCAAGGTGATGGGCCTTGGCACCACCGCGCACATGCCGGTCGTCGTCGCGAATCCCAGCAACACGCTCACCTTCGGCGGTGTCTCCGGCAACAACCTGACCCTCGCTGGCCTGGTGACCTTCGCGCCCGGCACCCGCACGATTTCCGTGGAAAGTCCGGCGATCGTCGGAGCACTCGGTGCGGCTTACACCGGCAGCTTCAGCTTCACGAAGACCGGACCCGGCGTGCTCGCGTTCACGAACCCGGCCACGTCTTACACGGGCATTACGAGCATCAACAACGGCACCGTTCGCAACCTCACCAACGCCAACGCGCTCTCCAGCCATTCCGAGTATGCCGTCGCTGCGGCGGGCACCCTCGACATCAACGGCCTCGGCGCCGTCACCGGCTCCATCACCGGCAGTGGCCTGGTGACGAATATTTCCGGCACCGGCGCCACCCTGCGCACCGGCTTCGACGATTCCAACTTCACCTTCTCCGGCCGGTTTGGTTCCGCCAACCAGGCCAGCACTTCGTTCAACCTGGAAAAGATCGGCACGGGCACGATGACGATCAACAGCGCGGCCGGCACGAACACGATCACCATCGGCACGCTCACCTCCTCGCAGGGCGTCGTCGTGCTCAGCGGCCAGGGCAGCACGAAGTTCGGCACCTACGTCGTCGGCAGCGGAGCGGCGCTGACGCTCGATAACAGCACCACCAATCTCACCAACCGCCTCGGCGGCGTGGACTTTATCGCAGGCCCGATCAGTCGAAACCTCACGCTGACCGGCGGCAGCCTCAATCTCATCGGCAGCTCGTCCGCCGCGACCGTCGAGTCGATCAACATCGGCACCGCCGGCACGCTGACCATCGGTAGCGGCAACAGCCGCATCACCCTCACGCCCGACGCGGCTCAGTCGCTGACGTTGAACATCGGCACGCTCGCGGGGGTGCAGACTGGCGCCACGCTGCTCCTGCGCGGCACCAATCTCGGCGACACGCCGGGCGCTGGCGTCGCCACGCTCTTCGCTCCGATCACCGGGACCAACCTGACCGGCGGCGGCTCGGGAGACGGCTCGAACACGATGAGCATCCGCGCCGATATCCTCGCGGACAAGAGCGCCACCGGCACCGGCACCGCCTTTGCGACCTACACGCCAACCGGCGGCTTCCGTCCCCTTGCCTCCTCGGAACTGACCGACGGCCTCTATCGCACCCTCGCCAATCAATCGAACGTCGGTCTCTCCGCGCCGCAATCGTTCGGCACGCAGACCGTCAACTCCCTCACCCTCAACTCGAGCGCGGGTCTGATCGGCGCGGGCACCGGCGCGGTTCTCACCGTCACCAGCGGCGGTGCGCTCGTGTTCGATGCCACGGCTGGCCTCTCTGGCGGCCAGATCGCCACCGGCGGTGCGCAGTTCATCGTCCACCAGATGGACACCGGCCACACGCTGAACCTCGGCAGCTATCTCACCTCCTCGACCGGTCTCGTGAAATCCGGCGCTGGCGCGATGAACCTCAACGTGCCGCAGTTCTTCACCGGCACGACCACGATCAATGCCGGCCAGTTGAACCTCAACAGCGGCGTCGATAACACGCTGGCCGTTCTGCCGACCAACACCATCCCGACCGTCGTCGCCCTGACGATCAACGGCGGCACCGTGGACCTGCTCGGCAAGAGCCAGGTCGTCGGCACGCTGAGCAGCAACAATGCACTCGCCGGCTCCGGCGGCACGGTCACGAACAGCTCCGGCACCGCGGCCAGCCTGACTTCGGCAACGGCCACCGCGGCCACCTTCTCCGGCGCGATCGCGGGCAACCTGAACTTCACCCGTTCCGGCAACGCCACCCTCACCCTCACCAACGCCAACACCTACACCGGAACCACCACCCTGCGCGGCGGCGGCATCACGTTGCGCGACCAGGGCCGCATCGCCGGCGCCGGGGCGATCTCGAACTTCTTCGGCACGCTGACCCTCGACGACTCGGGTCTCTACACGGCGACCGAATTGGGGATCAATCGAATCAACGGCGCCGTCAACCTGAACGGCGGCACGCTGACCTTCCTCGGCTTGCAGAGCGCCGCCAGTGTGGGGACCGTTTCCGCGGCGAGCGGCGGCAGCAACGTCACCGTAACTCCGGTCGGCGGCACCACCGACAATTCAACCCTCACCATCGCCAACCTCACCACCGGCAGTCCGTCCGCCACGGTGAATTTCACCGGGACCAATCTCGGCGTGTCGGGCATCGGCAACTCGCTGATCTTCCTCTCGCAGCTCAACTCGGGTGCCACTCCGACCGGCGGTGCGCTCGGTGGCTGGGCCATCGTCAACGGGGCCGAACTCGCCAGCTACAAGGCGGACACCGGCGTCGGCGCGCTCAATCAGGCAGGCTATGGCGGATACTTCGCCGGCGGTGAAACGTTTGCCGGCACCAGCAGCACCTCCAACGTGCGCTACGCTAACACGACGGTCGCCGTCCCCACCGGCGGAGCGACCATCAACAACCTGGTCGTCGCGGGCAACCAGAACATCACCTTTGCCGCCGCCACCAACACGCTAAACCTCGTCGGCGGTGCCCTGGTCAAGAGCACCAACAACGCGAACTCCATCGGCACCACCGCGCTGCCCGGTCAGCTCACTTCGGGCGGCTCCACCGCCAGCCTCGCGTCGCAGCTTTACCTCTACAACGCGCAGAACACCCTCACGGTGAACTCGAAGATCGTGGACAACGGCGCGGCGGGCGCCACCACGCAGCTCGTGCTCGGCGGCGCGGGCACCATCGCCCTCGCCTCGCAGGCAAACAACACTTACTCCGGCGGCACTGTCATCAATGGCGTCACCGTCAACACCACCGGCGCCGCCAACGGCGTCACGGTCATTCCCGCCACGGGCGGCCTCACGATCAACAATGCCGCCGTCACCATGGGCGCGGCGGGCCAGATCGCGGCCGCGACGAACATCACCCTCAATGGCGGCGGCGCGCTGACTCTGACCGGTGCGAACACACTGAGCGGCTCGATCACCTTCAATGGCACCGGCGGCACGGCTACGCCGACGCTGGCCACCGGTGGCACGCTCACCCTCACCGGCAGCATCACGTCCATCAACGACAACTTCAGCACCACACCGACCATCAGTGGCACGGTCGATCTCGGCACCGCCGCTCGCAGCGTCTCGGTGTCCGGTCTCTCAGCGGATGGCCTCATCATCTCCGCCGTCCTGAGCGGCACGGGGGCCTCGCTGAGCAAGAGCGGCAACGGCTCGCTCGTTCTGAGCGGTGCCAATACCTTCACCGGTGGCGTCACCCTCAATGGTGGCTCGCTGCTCTTCGCTCTCGACAGCACGCCGAGCACGGTCGGCGCAACCGTCACCAGCGGCTCGGTCGGCACGGGCACCGTCACCCTGGCGGCGGACGGCACGAAGATCGCCGCGAGCCAGGCGGCCCGCACCATTGCCAACGCGATCTCGGTCACGAATCCGTCCAACACGCTCACCATCGGCCCGGGCGTGTTCAACCTGACCCTCAACGGCGCAGTTTCGTTCGCCGGACCCGCCGCCACCATCGTGGTCGAGAATCCCTTCCAGGCCGCGACGGCCGTTTCGACGACTCTCGGCGCGACCCTCGGCGGATCGGCCACCAGTTTGACCAAGAATGGTCCCGGCGTGCTGATCCTGGCCGGGGCCAACAGCATCCTCACGGCGGGCATCACGCTCAACGACGGCACGCTCCAGACGAACAGCCAGTTTGGTCTCGGCGGTTCCGCCACCGCGCTCGCCCCGGCTCTCACGATCAATGGCGGCGCGTTCATCCAGAACATCACCAACGTCCAGGTCACCAACCCGATCACCGTCACGGCCAATGCCACCATCGGCGCGGGCGCCGCGAATACCTCCATCGCACCGGTCACGATTACGAGTGCCGGAGCGCTCACGCTCGGCATCGGCGGTTCGCAACAGACGAACATCGTCGGCGACCTCACGCTGGATGCCGCGGGCGGGGTCACCCTCGTCGCGGCGCAAAACGCCTTCATCGGCGGCGGGCTGCAATCGGCAGGCGCGGCGACCCTCACCAAGACGGGCACCGGCACCGTTTCGATCGCCGGCACCGGCTCGACCTTCGGCGGCAACATCGTCGTCCAGCAAGGCACCCTTGCGGCACTCAATGCCGGCACCCCGTTCGGAACGGGTAACGTGGCCGTGAATCCCGGCGCTGCGGTGCGCCTCGCCTCGCCCGCCAATGTCGTCGGCACCCTCGGCGTGACCAGCAACAGCAACACCGCTCTCGGCGTGCTCGGCCTGGCCTACAACGGTGCGTCCCCGGCTGGCGCCACCTTCACCGGCGGCGGCGTTCTTGCGATCGATGTCATCGGCTACGACACGGCCATTGATCTTTCGACGCTCCCGGCTGGCGTCAGCCTCGGTTCGAGCCAGGGCGGCACCTACAATGCCGCGACGCTCGCCCCCGCCGGCACGATTTATCGCTTCGGCGGTGGCGGCGGCACGCTCTCCATCAACAGCCGTGTCCTCACCGGCGCGGGCAATTCGCTCAACATCGGCGTAGTCGGCACCGGCAATGTGAACCTCGTCAACGGCGGCGGCACCATCGCTCTTAACACGCCGAACACCTTTGGCAGCGGCACCACGCTGATCGGCAACACCACCGCGCAGATCGGCCACGACAACGCTTTCGGCGCCGGCACGATCAACTTCAGCAACGGCACCCTCGCGCCCGACACGACCGGCCTGCCGCTGCTGCTCCGCGCTCGCACGCTCACCAACGAGATCAAGTTCACCGGCAGCCAGACCGGTTCCTTTGCCAACGTCCTCTCGGGTGGCGGCGGCGGCGACGGTTTCATCGGCGGCGCGACCGATCTGATCCTTGCCGGCAAGATGACCCTCGACGGCACCGGCAGCCGCGCCCTGAACGTGTCCAGCACGGCCCGCGTGGTTTCGCTCGACGGCCAGGTCACGGGCCCAGCCGGGCTCACGCTCACCGGCGGCGGTTTCCTGCGCCTCACCAATCCGGCCAATGATTACGCCGGCAGCACCACGATCAATCAAGGCACTCTCGTCCTCGGCGCCGCGAACGTCATCCCGGCTGGCACGAACGTCGTCCTGAACACCGGCACGCTCGGCGCGTGGGATACTTCGCTGACGCTCGCCAACAACATCAACCTGCTGCAGAACAGCAACATCGATGTCGGCCAGAGCCGGACGCTCACCCAGACGGGCGTCATCAGTTCCGTCGTCGGTCTCGCCAGCGGCGCTGCGCCGACCGGCTTCACCAAGGTCGGTCAGGGCACGCTCGTGCTCGCGGGGGCAAATACCTACCTCGGCACCACGTCGATCAACGCCGGTGTGCTCAGCATCAGCAGCGACGCGAACCTCGGCTCGGCCGGCGGCTCGACCGTTCTGCCGGGCGGCATCGCGTTCAACGGCGGCCAGTTGCTCGTCACCGAGAACGTGCAGACGAACCGCGTCCTTACCATGACGGGCGCGGGCACCATCGCGGTCGCCCCGGGCAAGACCTTTACGATCAACGGCATCACCGCCAACAGCACCGGCCTCCTCACGATCACCGGGCCCGGCACGGTCATCCTCAACGGCAACGTCCTCGGCGCCAACCTGCACGACAACACCGCCGTCAGCGGCGGCGGCACCCTGCTCACCCAGGCCACCACCGGCACGCCGTTCGGCGACACCGCCGTCACGCTCAACGGCGGCACGCTCGCCGTGAATACCGGCGGACCGAGTGCGGCCTTCACCATTCCCACCCTCACCTTCTCCGGCGGCGGCGTGCTGCGCCTCGATGCCCTCGGCGGATTCGACACCGCGATCACCGCCACCACTCTCGCCCGTGGCGGGACCGGCACTCTTACCATCGTCCCCGGCAATGCCACCGGCAGCCTCGGCAACACGGTGAACTCCGACGCGCGCGTGCTCATCGGCACGACCGGCCTCGGCCAGACCGTCACCGGTCTCGCCGGCCTCCAGGCGTTGAATAACTTCACCACCGGCTCGGGCGCGGGCATCGTTTCACCGATCATCGTCCGCACCGCCTCGGCGACTGATCCGACGGCGGACTTCGTGACTTACGAGACGGCGGTTGGCTTCGTCAGCGGCGTGCCGCTGGCGCCGCTCACGAACACCTTCGCGGGCAGCACGGCGGCGAGCGTCGTCAATGTGACGGCCCCCATCACCGTCGCCGGCACCTCGGATCTCTTCGCCTTCAAGACCACCGCCGACATCAGCGGCGGCACCCTGCGCATTCGCAACGTCTCGGCCACCGATCTCGGTGGCATCCTCATCAACGGCGTCGGCTCCGCCGCCCCGCAGATCAACTCCAACCTCGTCTTCTGGAACCCGAACACCGGCCTCGACGCGGAAGGCGTGATCTACACCAGCGGCGGTCATTCGAGCGGCGTAGCGACCCTTTCGGGCTCGGTCCGCGGCTCCGGCCTGACCAAATCCGGCAACGGCACGCTCGCCATCACCGGGTCGAACCAGATCACCGGCGCGATCACGGCGAATGCGGGCACGCTCCAGTTCAACGCCGTCACGGGCAACGGCGCGTCCAACACCATCGCCTTGAACGACGTCGCCACCCTAGACGTCAACGGCACGCTCACCCGCATCGGCAACCTGGCTGGCACGCAGGGCATCGTCAGCAACTCGAGCACGTCCGACGCGGGCACGCTCGCCATCGTCGGCTCGGCCAATACGACCTTCAGCGGCAACATCGTGGATGGCGCCACCCAGCCGACTTCGCTGCTCAAGGGCGGCGGCAACACCCTCACCCTCGCGGCCCTCGGCGCCTCCAATCCGTTTGCCGGCAGCAACACCTTCACCGGCGGGGTCACCGTCCGTTCCGGCTCGCTGGTCGTCCAGAACCCGCTCGGTCTCGGCGGCGCGAATGGCACCATGCCGGGCGACGTCAAACTCCAGGGCGGCACGCTCAATCTCCAGAGCAACGCGGGCGGGGTGAATGGCAGCGTCGTCTTCGGTAATCCGACGACCAACGGCCTCAAGCTCGTCGTCCAGAACAACGCGACGGTGAACGTCGATCGCCCCAGCGCGAACTCCGGCAACGCCATCCAGGTCGGCGACCTGACGATGGGCAACTCGGCCCTCACCGTCACCGGCGGCAATAGCTACCGGTTGCGCGCCGCCGGCACCACCAAGCTCGGTTTTGCCTCCACCTTCAACCCCAACACCGCCGCTCCCTCGGGCATGCTCGAGCTGGCGGGAGTGATCTCCGACGGCGGGAACAATTACGGCCTCATCAAGGGCACCGGCGCCGGCACGCTCATCGTTTCCGGCACCGCCAACAACTACACCGGCGGCACCACCGTGCTCGGCACGGGCGCGTTGCAAGTCACCGCCACGACCGGCACGCCGCTTGGCACCGGCGCAGTCGTGGTCGCCCCCGGCGCGGCTCTGCGCATCGCGGCCAACGAGAGCCTCAACGGGGTCTCGGGAGTCGGCGTCTATAGCAGCTTCGCCACGCTCGGCATTCTCGCGCTCGACAACAACTTCGATCCGAACGCCACCGTGAAGGATTCCTTCCAGTCGGTCTATGGCGGCGTTCTCGGCCTTGCAGTCCCGGTGTTCAGCAGCACGATCGATCAAAGCTCCGTGAGAGACCAATACCTCGGCGCCGTCGGCGGCCAGGTCGGCACCGTTGACTTCATCGGCACCTTGGTGGCGGGCAACCCCGGAGCCCTCGGCAACTCGACCCTGTTCACCCCCGCCGGCAGCATCGGCACGTATCGTTTCTCGGGCGGCACCATCAACCTCAGCGGCGCGGACAACACGCTCACCAGCAATCGCGTGCTCATGGTTGGCAACCCGATCCGCACGCTCACTTCCACCAGCGGTGCCACTCTCGGGAACAACCCGACCAACGGCACCGGCACGGTCACCATCCGCAACTCGAACGACTACAGCGGCGGCACGATCATCCACAACGGCAGCACCTTGAATGTGGAAGTCGGCGGCGCTCCGGGCGGGGCCACCCCGCTTGGCCAGCTCGGTTCGATGGTCGAGGTTCTGGACGGCGGCACGCTCCGCTTCCAGGGCGCCACCGGTTCGCTCTACAACGCCAACACCGGCGCCAACACGAACAATGTCGTGATGCGCGTGAACAGCACGGTGATTCTCGACAACACCACACCGTTCACCGGCTCCGGTGGCCAGGGTCGCTGGGCGGATAACACCGGCATCACACTCAATGGTGGCACGTTCCGCGTCGCCGGCACGGCCAACGCGGCGATCTCCGAAACGATCGGGGTCGTGAATACCTCGCTCGGCGGCGGCACCCTCAGTGGACAACGCGCCACCGGCGGTGGTTCGGTCACCCTCGCAGTCGGTGGCATCACCCGCACCGATGGCGCCACCAACACGCGCGGGGCGCTCCAGCTCACTACCTCGGCGGCGGGCACCCTCGGCATCCCCGCGACCACTCCGCTGAACTTCGATCGCATCGTCGTCACGGGCGGCCTGGCCAATATCCTGGACAGCAACGGCAACGCCGTGACGCTCGGTGGCACCACGGCCAATGGCTCCGGCGTCCCCACCGGCGGCATCCTGCCCGGCTGGATCGTCAGCGCGACGGACAACACCTTCGTCGGCTACAACCCGACCGGTGCGGACACCGGCTTCCAGCCGCTCCTCAGCACCGGCACTCCCGCGGCGGGCCAGATCGAATACAGCGTGCGCAACGTCGGCACGAGTGCGTTCAATACCGGCGTGAGTGGCGGCACCGCCACGGTGGATATCGTCAGCAGCATTGCGAACCAGACCGGTAACGTCACCAACGCCAGCGCCACCATCAGCAACCTGTCTTCGACCACGGGGATGTTCGTCGGCATGGTCGTCACTGGAACGGGCATTCCAGCCGGCACCACCATCACGGCCATCAATGCGGGCGCCAGCAGCATCACCATCAGTGCCAACGCCACGGCCTCCACCACCGGGGCCACTCTCTCCTTCATCGGGGTGCAACTGGGCGACAACCCGAACCTTTACGCGCTGCGCACCAGCCAGACGATTACCACCTCGGGCGCGAATAACACCGTCACCATCGCCAGCGGCGGCCTGATCCTCAGCCAGACAGCAGATGGCGTCAGCAATGCGAATATCAGCACCCCCGGTGAACTAGTTATCTTCCGTCCCAACACCGGCGGCATCGCGACGCTCAGCGGCACCATCACCGCCACCGGTATCACCCGATTTGGCGGCGGCGATCTGCGCCTGCAAGGCGACAACCGCGGCACCCTCACCGGCGACGTCGTGGTCAGCGGCGACAACTGGTTCCGTTTGAATAACCAGTATGCCCTCGGTGGCAGCCTCGCCAACCCGTATCTGCTGGGCAATCGCATCGTCGAGAACGGCGGCCGCTTCTTCAGCGACGCCACCAATGTGTATTACCAGAGCGAGCTCGTCCTCAATGCCGATTCGAACATCAACGGCAACAACAGCTCCGCGTTCAGCAAGCTGACCATCAACTCCCTCAGCTCGAACGCCAACCACACGCCGATCGTCTTCAGCAACTCGGCCAACTCGACCGGCATCTCGATCTTCGGCACTACCACGCTAAACAGTCCGCTCTCGGTCGAAGGCGTGGCGGGCACGATCTCCTTCCTCGGCGGCCTCAGCGGCCCCGGCTCGCTTCAGAAATGGGGCGCCGGCATTCTCGCCATCGGCGGCGATTCCGATGTGAACTACACCGGTGCCACCGTCACGGTGAACCAGGGCGTCGTGCAAATCCTCAACGGCATCCCCACCCAGCACCCGCTCGGCAATGCCGCTGCCATCGTGAACCCTGGCGGCGCGCTCTCCATCGCGGCGGACAATGTCGGCCCCATCACCGTCAATACGGAGACCACGGGCCTCGGCGCGGTCGGCCTGCAATACATCGGCGCGCTGCCCACCATCACCTTCAACAACAACGGCGCGGCCTTCGACGGCACCATCGGCATCGAAGTGACCGGCTACAACGTGGCGCTCGATCAGTCTGCGCTCGGCAATGGCCGCACCTTCCTCGGGGCGATCAATACCCAGACGAATGTTTACAACGCGGCCAGCCTCGGCGCCGGCCTCGGCAACACCTATCGTCTCGGCACTGGCGGCGGTGTCCTCGCGTTCAACTCCTCCGTCCTGACCGGCGCAAACGCGGTGCAGATCGGCACGGGCAGCAATGCCCTGCAGGCTGCTTCGGTCGCCCCGGCCAACACCGGCGGCACAATCGTTCTCAATACGCCGAACGACTTTACCGGCGGCGTCTCGCTCAACCTGAGCTCCGTCCTCGAACTCGGCCACGCCGGCGCGCTCGGCAATAACCTGATCACGTTCAACGGCGGCGCCATTCGCCCGAACGGCAACCTCGGCCTCACTCGTCTGACTCAGCCGCTCACCATCGCCAACAATGTGCGGATGATGGGCGACGCGATCTTCGACGCTAACGGCAACGCCAATGCCAACCTGATCCTGAGCGGCACGGTGAGCCTCTCCGACAGCAGCTTCGGCGCGGCGGCGGGCTCGGTGCGCACGTTCACGCAGAACAGCACCGGCAACCGCGTGATCCTCGCCGGCACCGTGCAGGACGGCACGGGCGTCGGCTTCAATCACTTCGTCAAAGCCGGCGGCGGCGCGCTCGAACTGCGCGGCAACAACACCTACACCGGCTTCACCCAGGTCAATGCCGGCCAGCTCGTCATCGGCAGCGCGGGCGCCATTCCGGCGGCATCGCACGTCATGCTCAACGGTGGTTCGCTCGCCGTGTGGGACATGGACTACACCCTCGCCAACGACGCCACCCTGCTCGCTGCTACCACCATCGACGTGGGCGAAGGCCGCACCCTCACGCAGGCTCCGACCGCGAATCTCGCGGGCACGGGCGCCCTCACCAAGGCCGGCCTCGGCACCCTCGCGCTGCAGGGCAGCAACAGCCTCGGCGCGATGACCATCAGCGCGGGCTACGTCACTGCTTCCGCAAACCCGCAGCTTGGCGACTCAGCGAATAACGCCACCCTCACCCTCAGCGGCGCGGCCCTCGGTTCGACCGGCGGCGCGGTCCTGCGTCTCACTGACAGCTTCCAGCTCAGCCACCCAATCGCAGGCGGTGCGAATGGCGGCGCCATCGATATTGCCGTGGGCAAGACCGTGGCCGCCACCGGCGTGATCAGCGGCACGAACATCACCAAGACCGGCAACGGCACGCTGTTCGTCACCGGCACCAACACGGCCACCAGCACGAATATCCTCGGCGGCACCTTCGCAGCCTCCAGCAATCAGCCCTTCGCGGTGACTTCGAGCACGGTGAACCTTGGCGCGGGCAAACTCGCCCTCACCGGCACCGGCACGGCCATCAACGTCAGCGGCACCACCAGCCTGGTGCTCAACCTCACCGGCGGCGGCCACCTGCTCCTCGACAATACCGGCACGGTGAACACTTCGCTCGCGGTGCAAAACCTCGCCCGCACCAACAGCGGCACGCTGGTCATCGAGCCCGCCACGCGCACGCTCGGTGCGTCCACTTCGGCGGCGCAGTTGATCATCGGCACCAACCTCTTCGGCGTGTCCGCGCCCACGGCCACCATCAACGGCATCGTCTCCCCCATCATCCTGAGCGTGAATGCCGCGGGCGTGCCCAGCTTCGTCACCTCCACTGCGGCGGCGACGACCGGTCTCGCCCCTTACGCCGGCGCGACCTACAGCGACATCAACAACGCCACGGCCACCACGATTGGCAGCCTCACCACGTCTCAGACACTGAGTGCCAATCGCACCGCCTTTGCCCTGCGCACCACGGGCGACCTCTCCGGCAACACCCTCCGCATCGCCAGCGTCGGTCTCACGGCAGCGGCGGGCGAGGGCGGCCTCGTGCTCTACGGCACGGGCGCTGCACCGACCATCAGCAGCAACCTGCTCTTCGATCCCACCGCAACCGCGGGCGGCTCGGCGACTTCCGGTGAAGGCGTCGTGTATGTCGGCAACAACTTCGCCAGTGGCACCACCACCATCTCGGGCGGAATCGCGGCCAACAGCTTCACGAAGTTCGGCCCTGGCACGCTCGCGCTCACCGGCGCCACGCAGATCCTCGGTGCGCTCAACGTGCAGGAAGGCACGCTGCGCCTCTCCGGCAACGCGGCCAATCTCACCCGGTTCCAGACCGATCTCGCGATCAACGCCGGCACCTTCCTCGACCTCAACGGCCTGTCCGTTTCCGTCGATCAGCTCACCTCCGCGGGCACCTTGGGTGGCGGCACCGTCGGCAACAGCAGCACGGTCTCGAACGCCACCCTCATGGTGAACGGTCTCAGCAACTCGAGCTTCGGTGGCCAGATCGTGGACGGCATCGCGGGCGGCACCCAGAAGACCGTCCTGTCGAAGATGGGCAGCAGCGTGTTCACCCTCAACGGCGTGCGCACCGACACGCCAGACGCGGGCAACAACACCTTCACTGGCGGCACAAATGTTTACCAGGGCACGCTCGCCGTGCAGAGCGTCTATGCGCTCGGCGGCTACGGCGGCACGACGGCCGGCGACGTGAATCTCTACGGCGGCACCCTTTCGCTGACGCTCAACGGCGGCGGCGTGAACAGCAACATCGTCGTGGGCAGCCCGGGCAGCAACGGCATCACCCTCAACGTGCGCGGCAACGCCACGGTGAACGTCGATCGCCTCACCGCCAACTCGGGCAGCACCATCCAGGTCGGCACGCTGAACCTGCAAAATCAGATTCTCAGCACCACCGGCGCGAACACCTACGGCCTGCTCGTGAAGGGCAGCACGAACATCCTCGGCCAGTTCGCCACGCTCTCGACCGGCAGCAACGGCCCGTCCGGCCGCATCGAACTCGCCGGACCGATCTCCGGCAGCGGCACGCTGAATAAAGCCGGCGGCGGCTCGGTGGACAACTTCCGCACGCTCATCATTTCCGGCTCGAATAACAGCGCCTTCGCCGGCGACCTGAACATTCAATCCGGCACCGTGCAGGTCACGGCCACCAGCGGCACCCCGCTCGGCACCGGCACCGTGCGCATCTTCCCCGGCGCCACCCTGCGCATCGCGGGCGATGGCTCGATCAATGCGCCGGCAAACCTGCGCACGCTGAGCGGAATCACCAGCCTCGGCACGGTGACCCTCGACGGCGAATTCGCGCCGACCGTGCTCAACAGCACGAATTTCAGCGGTTCCTACGGCACCGCCCTGCTTCTCGGCCGCCCGGTCTGGAACACCTCGCTCGATCTCTCCACCATCGGCGACGGCACCACCTTCCTCGCCAGCGGCCTCGGCACCGAAGCCAGCTACACCGGCACGACCCTCGGCGCCGGCGCCGGCAACACCTACCGCCTCGCGGGCGGTCCGGCCGGCGTGCTCACCTTCTCCGGGCGTGACAACGTCCTCACCGATTCCGGCCTCACCCCGAATACGGTGCAGATCGGCTCCGAGCGCAGCAACGTCCTCAGCACCAGTGGCGCCACCAATTCCGTCACCAACCTCGGCGGCACCGTGCGCATCCGGAACTCGAACAACTACACCGGCGGCACCTTCATCACGAAGGGCACCACTCTCGAGCTCGAGACCGGCGCTTCGTTCAACGGCGCCACCCCGCTCGGCACCGGCGCCGTCGAGATCTACGGCACGCTCCAGACTTCCGCCGATCCGCAGGGCTACAACGGCGCGGCTTCGTTCATCAACCTCATCACCGGCGCCAACGCGAACACCTACAACCTGCGCCCCGGCGGCACGATCATCATCAATGACGCCACCGGCCAGGCCGCGGGCGGCCAGGGCCGCTGGGCCGATACTGCCGGCATCGACCTCAATGGCGGCACCTTCCGGTTCAATGGCGCGGCCACGGTTCAATCCACCGAAACGATTGGGGCCGTCACCGTCCGCAAGGGCGGCACCCTCCAGGTCGTCCGCTCCGGTGCAGGCACCGCGACGCTGAACGTGGCCAGCCTCGACCGCCAGGACCGCGGCATCCTGTCGCTCGTCACTTCCGCGGCCAACACGCTCGGCGTGCCCGCGACCAACGCCACGGCGTATGATCGCATTCGCGCCGGCGGCATCGTCCTCGGCGGCACGACTGCCAACGGTGCCAGCGTCACCAATGGCGGCATCGCTCCGGTCTGGATCATCGACGCGACCGATTCCACCTTCGTCGGCTACAACCCGACCGCCGGCTCACTCGACGGCCTCGACACCGGCTTCCAGCCGCTGCAAAGCACCGGCTCACCGGGCGTCGGCCAGATCGAATACAGCAACCGGATGACGACTGCCGGCACGTTCACCACCGGTCTGAGCACGGGCCTCGCCACCGTCGATGTCAGCGGCGGCGCCCAGGCTCTCGGGGACAACCCGAACATCTACGCCCTGCGCACCAGCCAGAACCTCAACGCCACGGGCACGAACAACACCCTCACCATCGCGAGCGGTGGTTTGATCGGAACCGGCGCGGCCACGATTCATAGCACCAACCTCACCGGCCCCGCTGCCACGCAGCAAGCCATGACGGTGGACTTCGGTTCCGAAGCGATCATCTTCAATGCCAGCGGCGGCGCGCTCACGGTGAACGCGGCGATCAAGGCGGCCGCCGGCCTGACCAAATCGGGCGCGGGCACCCTCACCCTGCAGTCGCTCAACAACACGAACCTCGGCGGACCCGTGACGGTGAACCAGGGCACGCTCCAGCTCCGCAGCGGCTGGATCGACGGCGTGACCTCGAACCCCGTCAACAACCAGTCGATCACGCTCACGGGCAACAACGCCGTGCTCGCGCTCGACGCCGCGGTTGCCACGGTCAACGGCTCCGGTGCTCGCTCGCTGCTCGCGGTCGATTCCCGCGTCACGGCGAATAGCAACCTCAACGTCACCATCGCCGGTGATTCTTCGATCCAGGTGGTCAACGTCGGCGCCAGCTCGAACGGCACGCAGATCATCAACGACCTGACGTTCTCGAACGCCGGCGCCACCGCCCTGAGCAGCTTCGGCACGATCACGCTGCAACTCGGCAGCGGCGTTTACGTCAACGGCACCACCACCCTCATCCCCGGCGCGATCATCAATGGCATCGTCTCTGGTGCGAACGGCTACCGCAACGCCACCCTTGCCGGCAAGGTGACGGGCAACGCGCCGCTCATCCGTTACGGCGACAACACCACC
Source organism: Chthoniobacteraceae bacterium (assembly GCA_044226525.1). Taxonomy (GTDB): domain Bacteria; phylum Verrucomicrobiota; class Verrucomicrobiia; order Chthoniobacterales; family Chthoniobacteraceae; genus VFJQ01. The sequence goes on from JBGAGV010000002.1 coordinate 376,461, forward strand.
CTCGTGCTCGGTTCGGACGCGAACGATTACACGGGCGGCACGATCATCTACGGCGGCACCGCGGGCAATACGCCCAGCACACTCGCTTCCGGCACCCGCACCGGCACGCCATTCAGCAGCGGCAGCATCCTCGTCAACCCGGGCGCCGAACTGCGTATCGCGGATAATTCGAACATCGCGAACAACGCCGTCACGGTGAAGACCGACGGCCTCGGCGCGGGCATCATCGGCGTCAACTACAGCACCGGCCCGCTGCCCACCATCGTGATGGGCGCTCCGGCGGCTGGCCAGGTCGGCCTCGTCTCGACGAACCCGAATCTCGACGGTGTCCTCAGCCTCGATGTCGCTTCGTTCTACACCGCCATCGACCTCGGCGCGCTCGGCTCCGGCAAGATGGCCCTCGGTTCGCACGCGGACGACATTCCGTTCGTCAACACGCCCTTCAACAACGCCTACTACCTGAACCAGAACCTCGGCGTCGGCGCGGGCAACACCTACCGCCTCGGCGGCGGCAGCGGCAGCGCCACCTTGAACCTCGGCGGCACGGTCTTCTCGAACGTCCTCACCGGCACCGCCAACGTTGAAGTCGGCCTCGGCATCGCCGGTTCCGGCGCCAATGGCGGCAACCTCGTCGGCATGCTCGGCACCTTCAGCACGCTCACGCCGCAGAACTTCTCCGGCAACCTCGTGGTGAACCCGGGCGGCACCTGGGCTCTCCAGACCAACTTCGGCCAGGGCACCGGCAGGATCGTCATGAACGGCGGCACGGTCTCCATGTTCTCGGGCAACCTCGCCGTCCCGAACGACATCGACCTCACCGCCGACTTCATCCGCAGCGGCAACCAGAACACCGTCACCCTCCTCGGCAACGTCAATCTGTCGCCGGGCAACGTCGGCGCCACGCGCACCTTCAACATGGGCGGCACCGCCAACACGCGCACGGCCTTTAACGGCGTCATCTCCGGCGTGGACGGCAGTAACCTCGTCAAGACCGGCGCCGGCGATCTGGTCCTTACCGGCCTCAACACCTATCGCGGCACGACGACCTTGTCCGCCGCCAACACGTGGTTCAATGCCGACGTCCTGCCCAACCAGGCTGGCTCGTTCGGCATCAGCGATACCCCGGTGCAACTCGCCGGTGGCAGTGCGCTGCCCACCGGCCAGGTCACCATCGGCCGCGACCTTCTCGTCACGGCCACGAGCAACCTTCAGACGCAGACCGTCAATCAGGTCGTCGTCACGGGCGGCATCGGTGTCACCACCGGCACCCTCACCGTCACGGCGCTGCGCGGCACCGCCCTCGCGACCGGCAACGACGTCGGCACGGGCAACGGAATCGATCTCCAGGGCGCCATCACCGGCGCCGGCGCAGTGCAGTTCGGCGAAGCCGCCACCACCGGCGGACGCAGCGGCACGGTTCGCCTCTCCACGCTGAACCCGAACGGCGTCAGCGCGAACACCTTCACTGGCGGCACCACCCTCCAGATTGCGCGTGTCCAGATCAACTCGGACGCCTACTTCACCGGCCTGGCCACCGCACCGACCGCGATCATCAGCAGCCCCTTCGGCACCGGCAACCTCACCTTCGGCAACCAGGATCTCGGCGCCACGCTCGGCGGGCGGCACACCGCCGTGCTCGAAGCCGTAGGCGGCGATCGCACCATCGTCAACCCGCTGGTCGCCTTCAGCCAGGCCAACGCCGTCGCCTTCAACTTCGCCGGTCGCAACAGTCTCACCTTCTCCCGCGCCTGGGATCTGAACAGCGCCACCACCGTGCAGTCCCGCACCTTCCAGGTGGACAACACCGCCGGGGTGCTCGCCATGTCCGGCGTGATCAGCGCCAGCGGCGCTCAGGGCATGGACTTCCTCAAGGCCGGCCCCGGCACGCTCGTGCTCTCCGGCGCCAATACCGCGTTCGACAACAACGCGGCCGGCGCGAATTACGGCACCACCCTCTTCATCGATGGCGGCATGGTTTCCGTCGGTGCGGATGCGAACCTCGGCCCGGCCACCATCGGCGCCACCGCCGGCAGCGTGACCTATGCCGTCAATGGCGCGGGCACCAGCCTGACCCATGCCTCCAGCAGCGCGAGCGACTTCCGCCTCCGCAGCGGCGTGCTCCAGGTCACCGGCACCTTCAGCACCAATCGCAGCCTCATCTTCGGCGCCCCCGGCGGTGCGGCGGCGGCTTCCGTCGGCGGCATCGACGTCACGGCGGGCAATACGTTCACGCTTGCCAACCCCATCCTGCGCCAGGCCACGGCGCCGACCACGATCACCTTCACCAAGACCGGTTCCGGCACGCTCGCGCTCAATGGCGCGTCGGCCACCAACGGCATCATCACCTCGTTTGTGATCGGTGGTGCGACGCAGAACAACGTCACGCTCAATGGCATTTCCAACGGCGTCGGCGTGGGCGGCGGCACGGTCAGCACCACCGTCACCACCGGCTTCCCGCTGGTCACCAGCACCGGCACGGTCACCGTCAACGGCGGCACGCTGCAGTTCAACAACGCGGGCGGCGGCGCCACCAACATGGCGCTCACCCTGGCCAACCTGCAATATGGTCCAGGCGCGACGATTCAACTGATCAAGTCCACCGGCGCCGGCACCAACACCATCACGGCGGGCACCACCTTCACGCGCAATACCGCCGGCACGCTCACGCTGGTCGCCGACACCATCGCCGACCTCAGCGGAGCGGACAAACTCACCATCACCGTCGCCGGGCAGCAGCCGGCCAGCACGGCGGGCATCCTGAACATTCCGTCGGTGGTTGTGCGCGCACCGGGCGTGGGCCAGGACGCGAACTTCACGACCTACGACACCGGCACCAGCAGCTTCAAGCTGCACGCCAACGCAGGCTCCTCCACGCTCGCGGGCGCGACGAACGTTCTCCTCGCCGACATCGGCGCGGGCGGCGACACCACCAGCGGCACGGTCAACGCCCTCGCCCTCCGCACGGCGGGCAACATCGGCGGGACCGACACCATCCAGATCAATGGCGGCGGCACCGGCGCGGGCCTCATCATCAATGGCAGCACCGCTCCGAACATCAGCGTCTCCTCGCTCATCTTCGGCACTTCGCCCACGGCGGTAAAGGAAGCGCTGGTCTATGTCCGCGACGGCCAGACCGGCACGTCCACCATCTCGGGCAACTTCACCTCGGGCGACTTCACCAAGTTCGGCCCCGGCACCCTGCTCCTCTCCGGCACCGCGAATACGATGCCGTTTGCCACCGGCGTTCCCGCCTCGGGCGCGATGCGGCAGTTCAACATCAACGAAGGCACCATCCGCTTCGCCGGCGCGAGCAGCCTGCCGAGCGGCGGTCTCGTGCACCTGAACGTCAATGACGCTGCGTCGCTCGACCTGAACGGCCAGAGCCTCACGTTTGGCAACCTCGGCGGCCAGACCGCCAGCAACGGCACCATCACTACCAGCGTGGCGGGTCCGCAAACGCTCACCATCAACGGCAGCAACGTCACCGGCACCTTCAACGGCGCGATCAACAACGGCTCGGGCACCGTGGCTCTCGTCAAGGCGGGCACCGGCAACCTGCAGATCAACGGCAACAGTTCCTACGGCGGCGGCACCACCATCGGCGCCGGCACCATCCTGAACTCCGTGCCGAACGGCGTGGCCACCGCGCTCACCGGCAACTTCGGCACCGCCAATACCGCCACTGGCGTCGTCCGCGTGGACAACTACCAGGGCCTCGGCACCGGCGCGATTTCCCTCGCCGGCGGCACACTCCAGATCAGCAACAGCCGAGGCATCGTCGCCGCCACCACCTCGGACGCTCCGCACGAGCAGGACGACGGCGTCGATACGTTCACCTTCGGCTCGGGTAACGGCTACGACCTCGTCGTGCCGGCGCTGAACAACTTCGGCTCCGCAAACACCACCAGCCGCATCTACTACAGCAACAGCTTTCTGTTTGCCGCGGTCAACAGCCTCACGATCAATGCTCCGGCGCTGACCTTCGACGGCTCGACCGAAAACGGCATCCTCGTCCGCAACAACGTCACCCTCGCGGGCGACACCCTGCTCAACGTCAATCGCAACACCGTCTTCGGCGGCAAGATCGACGGCTCCAGCGCCACCATCACCAAGGTCGGCGCCGGCAACCTCCTGCTGACCAACTCCGACGCGGGCAGCAATGCCAACGCGGTCGGCGGCTGGAACATCGCGCAAGGCATCGTGGAAGTGCGCACCACCGACGGCACCATCTCCAATCCGTTGGGCGGCAGCAACACCATCATGCTCAACGGCGGTGCGACCCTGCGCCTCCGTCACGAAGGCGACAACCTCGACCATCTCGAGCGCCTCACCACCTTCCAGGGCAACAACCTCGTCATCGGCAATCCCGCCGCCCCCGGTGCCGCCGGCTTCACCAGCTCGAGCAGCGCCACCGTCAACGTCGATCGTTTCAGCGCAGCCCCGTCCGCAGCGCTCAAGAGCATCGTCGTCGGCAATCTGACCCTCGGCGGAGCGATCGATGCGCCGTTGTTCATCGCGAACGCCGGCAACAACTACAGCCTGTGGATCAACGGCACCACGACGGCGGTGAAGGATATCAATCTCCAGGCCGATACGAACCTCACGCTCAACGGCGCCATCACCTCGTCCGGCACTCTCTACAAGCAGGGTGGCAGCGGCCTCTACGTGAACACCGACAACAGCGCGACGCACACCGGCGGCACATGGCTGAACGGTGGCACTACCTTCTTCGGCACGCAGGACGCCGCCGTCCTCTTCACCCCGAACACCACGGCGAAACTCGGTGCGGGCACCATCATGGTGCAGCCGGGTGCCGGCATTCAGTTCAACGCCTCGAGCAACCTCGCCGCCGGCCAGGCCGTCGATGTCCGCAGCAACTTCGTGAACTACGGCATCGTCCGGCTCGCCTCCAACGAAGACCTGTCGAACTTCGGCCTGCGGTCCGGCACCGCTTACGGCGCGATTCCGAATGTCGCCAATGCCAATAACGTCGGCACCAGCTTCACGAGCAACGTGGCCCCCGGCGCGGGTGTCCTCTCGCTCGGCTCCGTCTATACCCAGGCGCTCGATCTCGCCGCGCTCGGCGACGGCACGTGGTTCCTCGGCTCAGCGTCCAACAACCTCGGCCAGCAGGGCAGCTACAACTCCACCTTCCTCGGCGCCGGCCTCGGCAACGTCTATCGCCTCGGCGGCGGCGGCAGCACGCTGAACATTGGCAGCGACCGCGTTAACTCGAACATCCTCTCCGGTTCCGCCCGCGTGATCGTCGGCGCTCCGGCCACGGTCCAGACCACCACCGGCTCGGTCAACAACATCGCCAACACCACCGGCACCGTCCTGCTGCATACGGCCCAGAGCTACAGCGGCGGCACCCTCGTCAACCGCGGCAGCACGCTTGACCTGCGCGCCACGCTCGCTTCCCCGGTCATCGAAGCCTACGGCACCCTCATTCTCAGCGACCGCGGCACGCTCGTGGCTGGCACCGGCTCGACCAATACGGCGACCACGATCCTCCTCCGCCCCGGTTCCGAACTCCGCATCGACAACGCCAATGGCGGTCTGCCGGATATCGGCGTCACCAGCGGACGCTGGGGAGATTCCTCCGCACTCACGCTCGACAGCTCGACGCTGCGCATGACCGGTTCGCTCACCATGGACACCACCGAATCGTTCGGCACGCTGAACGTGACCGGTGGCGATCACGTCCTCGTCCAGCGCGGCGTGCAGGGCCGCTACGCGCAGATCAACTTCGGCGGTCTCAACCGCGTGACCAATTCGGTCAACGGCAACGTCCTCGCCGGCAACAACGGCACCCTCGCGCTGCAATCCATCGTCAACGCCACCAACACCGGCGCTGCTCACGGCACCGGCCTGATGCTCGGCGTCGATGAACGCATCTCGGTGACGGGCGGCGTGACTCTCACCAACGGCATGGCCCCGGCGTGGATCTGGAACGCCAACGACATCGTCACTTCGGCCGCCGCCACCGCACCGCAGTTCGTCACCTACGGCGACACCGGCTTTGCCCCGGCGGGCTGGACCGTCCAGAGCGCAGCGGGTCCGTGGTCTTCCACCACCTTCGGCGCCACCGATCGCGTGCAGGCCAACGCTCCCGCCGCCACGATCACCATTTCCGCCGGCCAGGCACCTTCGCTCTACGCCCTCGGCCTGTTCACCAACAACGCGGCGCGCACCATCGCCCCGACGACCACCACCGCGGCTTCCCCAGAAATCCTCACCATCGGCAGCGGCGGCGTTATCGCCTCGGGCGCCAACACCTTCACCCTGCAAGCCAACACCATCTACAGCGGTGGCGTCACGGCGGGCAGCGCCGGTGAAGCGATCTTCCACATCTCGAACTCCACGACCGGCACCACCACGCTTGCGCTCGGCAACGGCGCCGGCACCGGCCAGCTCTTCGCCACCAGCATCGTGAAGGACGGCAACGGCGTTCTTTCCATCGATGCCAACCAGGTGGTCTTCGGCAGCTCGAACCAGTTCGCGCAGTTCAGCGGCAACATCGCCGTGAACGAAGGCATCCTCCAACTCCGCAGTGCGGAGACGGTCAGCAACGCCTACACCTCGGGCGGCAATGGCGGCACCATCGTGATGAACGGCCTGAACAGCGTGCTCAACCTGCGCGCCAACGGCACGGGCAGCACCCAGAGCCTGACCTTCGCCAACAGCCTGGCCATCGGCGACAACAACCCCGTCGCCTTCGTCAACGTCAACCAGAACAGCGCCAACACCGGCAACACGATCTCGCTGACAGGCAACCTGACCTTCGGCGGAATCAGCGGCAGCGCTTCGCCGGAAACCCGCGAGCAGGGCCAGACCCTCATCGTGCAGGGCACGAACACCTATCACTTCGGCGTCAATGGCACGACCAACCTCGGCCCGGTCGGCAATGTCTGGATTCAACCGCAGTCGGCCAACGTCGTCCTCGCGGGCGCTGTGACTGGTCTCGGCACGCTGAATATCGGCGCTGGCGCCAACTCCGTCATCCTCGCGAACATCACCACGGCGAACAACTACAGCAACGGCACGAACGTCCTCGCGGGCATTCTCGAAGTGCGCGCCAAGGCGTCCGCCGCCAGCGGCGCCGCGGGCACGACGGCGAACCTCGACCTCGGCGGCTTCGGCACCGGCGGAGTCAACCTCCTCGGCGGCACCCTCAACGTCCGCGCCGATGGCGGCACCGCGAGCAATTCCACGCGCGAACGCCTGCTCCTGGGCAATGCCCTGACCCTCAAGGGCAACGCCACGGTCAACTTCGATCGCGTCAATACCACCGCGGCAGCCGGCAACCCCGGCGGCGGCAACACCAGCACGAACAAGGATGTCCGCTTCTCCACGCTCGATATCGGTTCGCAGACGCTCAGCATCACCGGTGCGAACGGCTACAACGCCGAGTTTGGCAGCCTCGTCCTGCGCGGCACGCCGACGCTGAACAACACGCTCGATACCGTCCTCTGGGGCATCGCCGAAGCCGACAACGCCACCGGCGCCAACGGGAGCTACCTCATCAAGACCGGCGCAGGCGTGTTGTGGATCGGCGATACCGCCGCCACGGGCGCTTCCACCGCGGCGAACACCTTCTCCGGCGGCATCGTGGTCAATGGCGGGTCGCTCCGCTTCGGTGATGCCGTCACCGTCTCCGGAGCCGCCACCGCCCGCGCGGGCACCGGCATGATCCGGGTGAACAACGCGGGTTCCGTCCGCCTCGAATCCGCCAACAACGTGGCGCCGGGCCAGCTCATCGAAACCCACAGCGTGCCGCTGCAAGTGGCTCGCGTGAATCTGCGCGGCAACCAGACCGTGTTTGCCCCGAACGCCAACGGCAGCTTCGACTTCCTCAGCTCCGGTTCGAGCGGTTTCCTCGGCCTCGAAACGAGCTGGGGCGACGCGACCAATTCGCTCAACCTCGCCAACCTCGGCAATGGCCGCATGTGGCTCGGCTCGGACTTCTCCGGCACCACTTACGGCGGAACCACCTTGGGCGCCGGCCTTGGCAATGCCTACACCGGCACGCCGGAGGGCATCTACCGCCTCGGCGCGGGCGGCCAGACCCTCACGCTCACCGCAGCCAACCTCAATACCCTCACCGGTGCGGGCGTGAAGGTGTATGTCGGCAACCTCTCGACCAACTCGAGCGGCAGCGTCGCCTTCAATCAGTCCAACGACTACTCCGGCGGCACCGTCGTCATGCCGAACCTCGGCGGCGGCATCGCCACCGCTACGATCACCGCGGGCGGCAGCAACACACCGCTCGGCACGGGCCAGGTCGATGTCTTCGGAAACCTCACCGCCAGCGGCGCCAACGGCAGCTTCCGCGACGCCACCGGCACGGCCAACACCAACGTCGTCGCCCTCCATCCCGGCGCGACCCTGACCCTCACGAACGCTGGCGTCGCCGCCACCGATCGTTGGGCGGACGGCACCGGCATCAATCTGAACGGCTCCATCTTCAGCCTCGTGGCCGGCACCGGCACCACGAGTGAAACCGTCGGCAGCATCGGCTTCGATCGCGGCTCCCGCATCAACCTCAACGCGGGCGGCCAGCAGGTTACGCTCGCCCAGAGCACGGGCGCCACGCTCACCCGCAGCGGCAGCGGCACCCTGGTCTTCACCAACAGCGCCGCCGGCCGCCTCGGCATCGCGCCTGCCGCCAACAGCGAGCGGTTCATCGTCGATACCAACGCACCCGCCAACGTCACCGGCACCAACATGCTGCCGGGTTACTACATCGCCGGCACGGACAACCGTTTCGTGAATTACACCGCGAACGGCTTCGGGCTCGTCGCCGACGGCTCGATGGTCACCGCCGGCGCCGACTTCAATGCCAATGCCATGACCGGCACCAGCATTGCCAACGTCACCGCCGTTTCGACTCTCACCAACGACACTTCGCTCTTCGCTCTCCGCGTCGGCGCGTTCAACATCTCCAGCAGCACCGGCCGCATCAACACCCTCACGTTCGCCGAACAGGGCGCGAACAACGACATGGGCGGCATCCTCGTCTTCGGCAACACGACAGTGGCGGCCAACCTCAAGTTCGGCGCCGGCAGCACCGCCCGCGAAGGCCTCATCTATGCCGCCAACGGCACGACGATGACCATGACGGCCGACATCGTCCAGGCCAGCCAGGTCACCAAGTTCGGCACCGGCGTCCTCGCCCTCAGCAAGGATCAATACAACGCCGCGCAGACCACGCGGGCCGCGTTCGACTGGGTCGTCAATGAAGGCACCCTGGTGCTCAACACGTTCGGCGCCGCCGGCACCGGTGCGATTACCCTCAACGGCCAGGGCACCACGCTCCAACTGCGCGCCCAGAGCAACAACGTGCTCAACGCCGCTTACACCATGTCCGCCATCAACGCGGTGGACAACAGCACCATCGACTGGGATTCCAACATCGCCGACGCCACCCAGACGATCGGTGCGATCAACATCACGAACACCGGTGGCACCGCGGCCGAGAACGACGTCCCGGCCCGTCTGCGCTTCAACTTCACCAACAGCCGCGTGCGCAATTACCTCCGCACGGGCGTGATCACTCTCAATGGCACTTCCGCCATCGACGTGAACTGGGGCGCCAACACCACCAACGGCACCAACGCCGGCGTCATCGCCGCGGGGCTCGCCGGCAGCAAGAACCTGCTCAAGTGGGGCCCGGGTTACCTCTGGATCAACGGCAGCAATACCGGCTTCACGGGCAACGTGTTCGTCGAACAGGGCGCCCTCGGCGTCCTCGACAACGGCGCGCTCGGCACCGCCGCCAATAACGTCACCGTCCGCCGTTACGGCGTGCTCGACGTGAGCGTGGCGGGTTACAACCCGACCAGCACCATCGCTTACGAGACCGGCGGCATCGAACGCTGGAGCATCAATGGCGCTCGCACGAACACGACCGTGAACCTCGGCGGCGGCACATTGCAGATCAACGCCGACCAGACCACCAACACCAACGTCACCGTCGCCCTCAACGGCGGCGGCATCGAAGGCTTCGTGGCGGCGCAGGGCGACAACGCCCTCGGCTCCAACGGCAACGCGGGCGTCTTCCGCACCGTCGGCAGCGGCGTCGGCTTCCAGCTCACCGGCAGCAACACCATCGGCCAGAACCTGACCGACGGCGTCAACGGCCTCGACAACGGCCGCGCTCCGCAAAGCGGCAACCTCTACAACGGTCAGGGCGCCGCTTACTCCGGCGTCATCCTCGAACTGCAGGGCAAGATCACCGGCCCCGGTTCGCTCACCAAGCAGGGCTTCGACATCGTCACCCTCTCCGGCCCGAACGATTACGCCGGCGGCACCACCGTCTTCCAAGGCGTCCTCCGCACCGGCGCGACCAATACCCTGCCGCAGACCGGCACCGTGGTCACCAAAGGCGAAGGCGTGCTCGATCTCTTCGGTTACGACCAGACGATCGGCGCTCTCACCTCCGCCAGCACCGGCAGCAGCGGCTACATCACGAACAGCGCCGCCCGAACCACCAGCCTCACCGTCGGCAACGGAGCCCTCGTCAACTCCACCTACGGCGGACTCATCCAGAACAACGTCAAGCTCGTCAAAGCCGGCGACTACGCCTTCAAGGTCGCCTCGCTCAACACCTACCTCGGCGGCACCGACATCACCGGTGGCTGGCTCGAACCGCTCGCCTACGATGGCGTCTCGGGCCTCGGCTCGCTCGGCACCGGCACGATCAATGTCACCGGCGGCGCACTCGCTGGCGCGATCACCGTCCCGAATGCCGTGACCCTCACCGGCACCGGCCGGATCGAGCCCGGCACCGTCACCGGCACCACCCCGGTCAGCACCGCGGGCACGCTCACCCTCCGCAGCCTCACCGGCAACGGTGGCGCCATCGTCATCCAGACCGGCGACCTGCTCCAGCTCAACGGCTCCGACGCCACCGCGCCTGGCGGCCACGTGCTGAACCTGCTCGGCAATACCGGCATCGTGCCCGACAATCTCGCCGATGGCACCTACACCGTGCTGAGCCTGCTCTCGGGCACCAGCAACGGCCTCGGCTTCCTCTACACGGCTTCGTCCGATCCGCATAAGACCGTCTCGCTCGACATCAGCGACTCGCTCAATATCAAGATCACCGTCGGCACCTATGCGGCCAACTCTCTCACCTGGTCCGGTCGCTCCGATCAGATCTGGGACACCGCCACTCATGCCGCGCCGAAGAACTGGGCGCAGACCGTCGGCGGCGGCGCCACCGATTTCGCGAATGGCTTCGATATCACCTTCGACGACTCCGCCACCGGCACCGCGCCGAAGCTCGTCGGCATCGTCACCCCGAACTCGCTGACCTTCACCAATACCAATACCCCGGTTACCGGACGCGACTTCACGCTCAGCTCCGACGCGACCGGGGCGATCGATGGCGCCACCCTCGCGCTGTCGAAGACCGGCACCGGCGGCCTCACCATCACCACCGGCAACAACACCTTCGGCGGTGGCGCCAACATCGCCGCCGGCACGCTCACGCTCGGCGCCAGCTCCACCGTGGACACCGGCGTGATCACCAAGGGCCCGCTGGGCACCGGCGCCGTCACCTTCGGCAGCGGCACGACCATCCGCGACAACGGCACCGACGTCACCCTCGCCAACCCGGTCACCCTCGCGGGCGACCTCGCGTTTGGCACGAGTGGCGCCGGCACCGGCAGCCTCACCCTCAGCGCCGACGCGGGCGCCAGCCTCACGCTCAGCAACGCGAGCACCACGCTCACCGTCAGCAACAAGACCATCTTCCAGCAGCCGATCTCCGGCGCGGGTAAGAGCCTCACCAAAGCCGGCACCGGTTCGCTGAACCTCGCCACGCAGAACACCTTCGACGGCGGCGTCACCGTCAACGAAGGCACGCTGGTCCTCGGCGTCAGCAGCACCGGTTCGCCGGTTGTCACCTCCGGCCCGGTCGGCACCGGCACCCTCACCGTGGGCGATGGCGCGGCGCTCAGCGGCGCGCAGACCACGCTGGTCAATCCGGTGAACATCCTCGGCAGCGCCTCCTTCCTCGGCACTGCGAATACCGATGATCTCACGCTCTCCGGCCTCGTCACCCTCGTCGGCGCGGGCGCGCATTCGCTGAACGTCAGCAACGCCAGCGTCACCACCACCATCGACGGCACCGTCACGGGTGGCACCGATCTCACCAAGGCCGGCCCCGGCACCCTCATCCTCAGCGGCACGAATACCTACGGCGGCGATACCTTCGTCACCGGCGGCACCCTGCGCGTCGGCATCGTGGCGGCGATTCCTGCCACCACGAGCGTCGATGTCGCCTCGGGCGCCACGTTCGATCTCTTCGGCAACTCCCTCACCCTGCCCGCCGTCACCGGCAGCGGCATCGTGACCAGCGCCACCGCCGCCACCCTCACCGTCGGCACCGCGGCTAATTCCAGCTTCAACGGCCAGCTCACTGGCGCCATCGCTCTCACCAAGCAAGGCACTGGCACCCTGACCCTCGGCGGCCTCACCGCGAACACCTTCACCGGTGCGGTCACCGTCAGCGGCATCCTCAGCGTCGCGAAGAACACCGCGCTCGGCTCCACCCTCGCGGGCACCACCGTCAACGCCGACGGTTCGCTCGAACTCCAGGGCGGCATCACCATCACCGGCGAAGCCCTCACCATCGGCGGCCCGGGCAGCAACAGCCTCGTCCCGAACGGCGCGCTGCGGAACCTGAGCGGCAACAACACCTTTGCCGGCTCGGTTTCGCTCACCACCGATTCCACCATCGGCGCCGACGCAGACAAACTCACCGTCAGCGGCACCATCGACACGCTCACCACCGGCAAGGATCTCACCGTCACCGGTGCCACCGGCGCTACCGTGGATCTCTCCGGCAACATCACCACCGGCACCGGCAAGGTCACCAAGACCGGTGACAGCACCCTCGTCCTCGGCGGTGCCAACACCTTCACCGGCGGCGTCGTCATCGGCGGCGGCACGGTTTCGGTCAGTGCCGATCAAAACCTCGGCAACACGGGCGGCGGCGTTTCCTTCTCCGGCGCCGGCACCCTCGCGGCCACGGGCGACATCACCAACAGCCGCCCCGTCTCGCTCAACGCCGACAGCACCATCGACGTCGCCAGCAGCAAGACCGTGACCCTCAACGGCCTCGTCGATGGCACCGGCGGCAAGCTCGTCAAGACCGGCAACGGCACGCTCATCCTCGGCGGCGCCTCCAATAGTTACCAGGGCGGCACCTTCATCAACGCGGGCGTCCTCTCGATCGGCGACGATCAAAACCTCGGCGCGGGCGGCGTCACCTTCAGCGGTCCCGGCACGCTCACCATCACCGGCGATATCACCTCCACCCGCCAGTTCACCGTGGCCAGCACCGGCACCATCAACGTCGGCCTCGGCAAGACGGCCACGCTGAATGGCAACGTCATCGGCACCGGCGGCGACCTCACCAAGGACGGCGCCGGCACCCTCGTCCTCGGCTCCGGCTCGAACTCCTACGAAGGCGGCACCAAGATCAACGCGGGCGCCATCTCCGTCAGCGCCGACGCCAACCTCGGCGAAGCCAGCGGCGGCGTCACCTTCACGGGGGCCAGTTCGCTGGTTGCCACCGGCAGCTTCACCAGCACCGGCCGCGTGCTCACCCTCGGCGCGGCGGGCAGCGTGGACGTCACCGGGTCGAATACCCTCACCTGGAACGGCCTCGTCACCGGCACCGGCGGCGCCCTCACCAAGCAAGGCACCGGCACCCTCGCGCTCGGCAATGCGGCCAACGATTACACGCTCGGCACGTTCATCGCAGCGGGCGCCGTCGCCATCACCGCCGATCATCAGCTCGGCAATACCGCCAGCGCCGTCACCTTCAGTGGCAACGGCAGCACGCTGATGGCGGCCGGCACCTTCACCACGGCTCGTCCGCTGGCGGTGAATGCCCAGGGCACCCTCGACATCCCCGGCAGCAATACCGTGACGTGGAATGGCCTCGTCACCGGCACCGGCGGCAGCCTTACCAAGTCGGGCCCCGGCACGCTCGTCCTTGGCAACTCGAACAACAGCTACGCGGGCGGCACCACCGTCACCGCAGGCGTGCTCTCCATCTCGCTTGATGGCCAGCTCGGCTCGGCGGCAGGCAGCGTCACCCTCTCGGGTGGCACGCTGTCCCTCACCGCCCCGCTCAGCACGGCTCGCGCGATCGCCGTCACCACTACGGGCACGATCGACAACTCCGGCGCGACGACTCTCAGCGGCCAGATCACCGGCGCCGGCGCTCTCACCAAGACCGGCGCGGGCACCCTTACCGTCACCAACACCGCAAACAATTACCAGGGCGGCACCACCCTCGCCGCGGGCAGCCTCCAGGTCTCCGACGATCGCCAGCTCGGCGATTCCGCCGGTGGCATCACCTTCACCGGTGGCACCCTGGCGCCGACCGTCACCTACACCTCCGCGCGCGGCATCACTGCCAGCAGCACCGGCACCATCAACACCCCGGCCACCACCACGACCACCCTCAACGGCGCGATCACCGGCACCGGCAGCCTCAGCAAGACCGGCACCGGCACCCTCGCGCTCACCAGCACCGGCAGCGACTTCCAGGGCGGCTTCGACCTCACCGCCGGCACGCTTTCGATCAGCGATGATCGTAACCTCGGCGCCGCCGCCGCACCGCTCACCCTCTCGGGCGGCACACTAGCCACCACGGCGACGTTCATCTCACCGTCCCGCCCCGTTACCACGACCGGCACCGGCACCGTCAACGTCGCCACCAGCACCACCGCCACCTTCGGCGGCCCGGTCGGCGGCGCGGGCAATCTTACCAAGACCGGCGCCGGCACCCTTGCGCTGACGAATGCGGCCAGCAACTACGCCGGTGGCACGAACATCTCGTCCGGCACCCTCGCGGTGACTTCCAACGGCGCTCTCGGCGCCACCGGCACCAGCGTCACCTTCACCGGTGCCTCGACCTTCGCCGCCACGCAGACGTTCTCCAGCGATCGTCCGTTCGGCCTCAATGCCGCCGCCACCATCGACGTCGCCTCCGGCCAGCGCTTCACCGCCTCCGGCGCCTTCTCCGGCTCCGCCAGCCTCACCAAGACTGGCCCGGGCACGTTCGAAGTCACGGGCGACAACAGCTCGACCTTCAGCGGCAGCACCACCGTCAGCGGCGGCACCTACCTCGCCAATAACACCGCCGGCTCCGCCAGCGGCACCGGCACCCTCACGGTCGCCTCCACCGGCACCCTCGCCGGCAACGGCACCGTCGGCGCCGTCAATGTCAGCACCGGCGGCACCTTTGCCCCCGGCGATGGCCTCGGCACGATCCACACCGGGCCGCTCGCCCTGGCCAATGGCGCCACCTTCGCGCTCCAGCTCCAGACCTCCAACACCACGGGCGACTTCGCCGCCATCACCGGCAACATCTCCCTCACTGGCACGACGTTCCTTTCGATCAGCGATCTCGCCCCCGGCGCGCAGTTGAGCCAGCCCGGCGATCACCTCAGCTTCGCCAGCTACACGGGCACCCGCACCGGCTTCTTCACCGTGCCCGGCTTCGGCTACCAGATCACCGACTTCGACGTCGCGCAGGCCAACCCGGTGCACTTCACCTTCAACGGCGTGCCCATGGCGATCGACTACAACTACGACACCCTTCCGTCCGACGGCGTGCCGGAGATCGCCCTCATCGTCGTTCCCGAACCCGGCTCCTTCGCCTCCCTTGCCGGAGCCGCCGGCCTCCTCCTCGGACTCAACCGCTTTCGCCGCCGCTCCAGGCAAGGCTGAACCCAGCACCTTCCACACTCCTGCGAGCGAAACCGCCCGCCGTTTGACCTTCCTGTCGCCGCGGCAGCCTTCCCACGCACATCCGGAACCCAACCCAGCATTCCATCATGGCCGTCCATGACACCAACACCATCGATTCCATTTTCCGCGACCCCAGGACCGACGAGGTTCTTCTTGTCATGGTCGAGCACCGAGACTGGGGCCAGCGCGGAGAGCTGCTTCCCGACCTCCAGGACAAGATTAACGCCTATTTGAATTTCGCCCTGGGAGGCCAGCTCACCAACTCCGACCCCACCTTAAAAGGCAAACCGCTGCACATCCAACTCTCCACGGTGCATGCCCCCACCGCGAGAGAAAATCAGTTCTTCGACATCCTTTGCAGCCAGGTCCTCACCCCCCGGAGGCATCCGTTTCAGTTGGGAGCTTGTTCAAACCAAACAAACGTGAAGCGGGAGCAAGGGGCAGGAGAAAATCTTGAATGCCTGCCCCGCGCCTCGATCGGTCCCAAGCGGACGAGGACTGGCCGCTGAGGGATGGCATGATGAATGATGAAAACCCGCATGCGGCCACGACTGGCCATTGGCAGTTCCGGCGAGCGGGAGTCGTGATGTTGCTGAGCTGAAACCGCCGCTCGGTCCCGGGATCCGTCGGGACGCGACACGAACAAAAATCTCGGAACAGACGGAACGGGCGGAAGGCACGGTTGGTCGGATTGGCCTCCGAAGACGACAAAGCAGAGTCATGCGCTCGCTTCTGCCTCGCCACAATGAGTCTGCCCACCGATCCGACCTGCTCCAACCGTGAAAAACAGCCCACGCTCTTTGAGCAGGAAAACAGGAAAACAGGACGGAAAGCCGGCGGCTCCTGTTTTCTGTTTTCCTGCTTCCCGGCCAGCCTCCGCATGCACACCGCACACTCTCCCTTACAGAGGTAATCCGACTTAATCCAAGCTGATCCGACCAATGAAAAATTGCTCCACTCCGACCCATTCCGACCATCAAGTAGGAGAACCCGAAACCCGGCACAGCTCCAACCGGTCATCCGTCCCGGAAACGCGGTGGCTCCTGTTTTCCTGTTTTCTTGCTTAAACCCGATCACACACACCATGGAACCGACCCGCCGAGGCAAAATCGCGCGCCTGCCGCGCGCCATCCGCGAAGAACTCAACCACCGCCTCGACGAAGGCGATCCGCAGAAGGATCTCGTTCGCTGGCTCAATTCGTTGCCCGACGTGAAGGCCGTCCTCCAGACGCATTTCGAGGGCAAAGCCATCACCGCCCAGAATCTCTCCGAGTGGAAACAGGGCGGTTACCGCGACTGGCGGGCGCAACTCGAGGCTCTGGAAATCGCGCGTTGCCTGCGCGAAGAAAGCAGCCTCAGTCAGGGCGAAAGCGAGGGGCAGCCGCCGCTGGTGGACGCGCTCGCGTTCTGGCTGACCGTGCGCCTCGCGGCCGAGACGCGCGGCATCGTGGAAGCCGAGCCGGAAGAAGGTTGGAAACGCCTGCGCCAGTTCAGCCGTGAACTGGCCGTGCTGCGCCGGGGCGATCTGCAGCGGCAACGCCTCGAACTGGAACGCCAGCGCGAGCAACGCAAAGCCGAGGAAGGCCGCCGAAAGCGCCAGCCCGCAGGGGCGTCTGCGGACTCCTCCAACCCCGAGGTCGCCGAGGAGGATCGCCCGACCCGGGCCGAAAAAATCGCCCTCCTTCGCATTCCCCTCAATCTGCCGCCGCGCCCGGGCGAGCCCGGTTACCAGCCCGGAATCATTTCCGACGGAGTCCACTGGTATGATGGGAAGGGGGGCATCATTCCCAGTCCGAAGGATGAAGTCATCAAGAAGGCCATCGAGGCCAAGAAGGCGTGGGAGGAGGCCCGGCGCATCGCGGCGGAAGCGTAGCTCTGACTCACTGAGGCCGAAGACAACGCCCCCTTTGGAAGATCGGTCGCTGCTCCACGAGCAGCCCCCGGTCAATACTTCCGGGCGGATTGTCAGCGGGGCACGCGCCGCAGATTCTCGGCTCTCCCGATGAAAGCCCCGCTCCTCGTTCTGCTCGCCGCTGTCGCAATCCGTTTGTCTGCCGCGGAGCCGCCGCCGAATATCATCGTGATGATGGCCGACGACATGGGCTTCTCGGACCTCGGCTGCTACGGCAGCGAGATTCACACGCCGAATATCGATCGCCTGGCGAAAGAAGGCCTGCGCTTCACGCAGTTTTATAACAACGCCAAATGCACTACCACCCGCGCGTGTCTGCTCTCCGGCATGTATCCGCGCAACAGCGGCAACTCGATCCCCCTTGGTATTCCGACGGTCGCGGAAAACATGCGCGCTGCCGGCTACCAGACCGGCATGAGCGGCAAGTGGCATCTCGGCAGCAAAGCGCCGCAGCGGCCATTCGATCGCGGCTTCGACGAATATTACGGGCTCATGGATGGCGCGGTGAATTACTTCAATCCCGCGCAGCCCGATCCCCCGTTCAAGGGCGGCAAGGTGCGGGCGTTCGGGCACAACGATCAACTCGTCACCGAGTTCCCGAAGGATTTTTACACGACCGATTATTTTACCTCGCACGCCATCGAAACGATCCAGCGCTTCGCGAAAGCGGGGAAGCCGTTCTTCATTCATCTCGCCTTCAATTCGCCGCACTACCCGCTGCACGCGTGGCCGGAAGACATCGCGAAGTATCGCGGGAAGTATGGGATGGGCTGGGAGGAACTGCGCCGGCAACGGCACGCGCGGCAACTCGCGATGGGATTGCTCGATCCGAAATGGGCGCTCTCGCCGACCGATTCCAAATCGTATGACTGGGCCAGCGCCAATCACGATTGGGAAGACCTCCGCATGGCGACCTATGCAGCGATGATCGATCGCATGGACCAGAACATCGGGCGCGTCCTCAAGACGCTCGACGACCTCGGCATCGCGAAAAACACGGTGGTGATGTTTCTCTCCGACAACGGCGGTTGCACCGAAGAACCCGGCGGACGCGACGACACCCAGCAGCCCGGCATCGTAAGCACCTACACCGCCGTCGGCCCCGGCTGGGGCTGGGCGCAGAACACGCCGTTCCGCCGCTACAAAAGCTGGGTCAACGAAGGCGGCATCAGCACCCCACTCATCGTGCGGTGGCCCGATCACGTGAAGCCCGGCACGATGACCAGCCAGCTCGGGCACATCGTCGACGTGGTGCCGACCTGCCTCGATCTCGCGAGCGCGAAACCGGTCACGGAAATTCATGGCGAGAAAACGCAGCCGCTCGAAGGCAGCAGCCTCGCTCCCATCCTCCGCGGCGAAACCCGCACCCCGCCCGCCGAACTATGCTGGGAGTGGGCCGGCAATTGCGCCGTGCGCCACGGCCAGTGGAAACTCGTCTGGGACACCCTGGCCCAGCCGATGAAGTGGGCGCTCTACGACATCGAAGCCGATCGCACCGAACTGCACGACCTCGCCAGCGAGAAGCCCGAACTCGTGAAGGAACTCAGCGAAGCCTATACTCGCTGGGCCAAAGCGACAGGCCGAAAGATGCCCGGCCAGAAAGGCAAAAAGGCGGACGATTGAAACGAAACCTGCGAGGCGTGCTGGCGAAGCGGCGGGTTGGTGTTCGGCCTTCAGGCCGCTCCAAAAAAACCACCCAGCCGAAGGCTGCCATCCCCATCGGCGCAACCACCTGTCCGCAGCCTGAAGGCTGGACACCAACGGCTCGCCGGACGCGCGCCAGATCCTTAGTGAAACAGACTCGTCGGATCGATTTCCTTCTTCACCATCCGACCGACCATGCCCGGATCGCCGCTCGTCGCAGTCGCGGGCAGCCCGGTGTTCACCATACCACCGGTGCCGCCGTCTCCCGCACTGCCGCCGCCACCGCCACCGCTCCGGCGCGTCGTCGCCGTGATCTGCACCGAGTTGCCCCCAGCCCCGCCGGAAATGCCAAACGTGCCGGAATCCGTGACCGAAGGCGCCACCATCATGATGACTCCGCCGCCACCGCCACCACCGGCGGCGTTGACGGTGTCTCCATTCGCACCCGCACCGCCGCTGCAATCGACCGTGCCCGATTGGACAAGGCTGGTCTTCGAGGCCAGCACCACCACGCCTCCCCCGCCGCCCCCATCGCCCTGGCCGGAACCGTTGTCTCCTTTCGCGAGGATCGAGCCCGTATTGCTGATCGCCCCAGCCGCGCGCACGACCAACGTGCCGCCACCCGAGCCACCGATATTGGCGGCGCCACCTCCCGCACCGCCGCCAAATACTCCAGGAGCAATGATCGCCCTCGCGCCGAACTGCCCGAAACCGAGCCCTTTGATGCCACCGAAAGACTGGTTCGGCGAAACCACTTCAAAGCCATTCCCCGCCGGACGGATCGATAACCCCGGATGAACTCCAGCCCCGGCAAAACCGGCACTCGCGGCGTTCCCACCCTTGGCGGCGGGGGCCACGGTGATCGTGCCGTTGTTCGTGAACGTGCCCGTGCAGCGAATCACCGTCCCGCTTTGCACGAAGACCGTCGCGCCGGCATTGATCGTCAGATCCGTGAACTGCGCGTCGAGCGGCTCGATGATGACATTGGGATCGCTGATGACCAAAGCGCCCGCGGAGCCATCGCCATAAGCGCTCGCATCGCTATCGCCCACAAGAAGCTGAAGCTGCGGATAGTGACCGGTGGCAATGTTCTCCTTGCTGTCGAAAGACACCGCGGTGCCATCGTTGGCGACGGATTGATCGATGACGAAAGCCGGACGACTCGGCGGCGAAAGCGCCAGCGCGGTGATGACCGAGGTCACGTCGATGGTCACGAAAGTATTCGTGTCGGCCTTGGCGAGGGCGAAGGTGCCGATGATCGTGCCGGGGGTGGGCGCGGTGGCGCTGGCGATCGTCGTTTCATCGAGCAGCGTCGTGCCATCGCCCGTCGCGCTGAGCCGCAGCGTGCCGGGTTTGCTTACCTTGCCGACCCACAGGCGCAGCGAGGCTTTTCGAATGTCGCCAGGCTTCACGTCGGGGGTGAGGCTATCGAGTTCGAACTGCACGTAGGCGGCCTGTTTGTTGGCCACATCGAGCGTCCTGCGCGCGCCATATTTCACCTTGGCGCGGGATGGAACGGACGAAGTGAAGCCATCGGCCACATCGGTTGCCTCGATCGCCAGGGCCGCGACGGAGCTCAGTGCGAGGATCGCGAGGGCAATGGGAAGTCTGCGAAAGCTGGGAGGCATACGTTTCGAGGCCGGCATTGCGGCCTCTACCACTCGAACATGGGTGCGCCAAGCCGGGAACGGTTACGGAAAAGTCAGTCAACTCCCTACCTGAAAGGACATGCTGGGCGCGTTGACGACCCGCTTTTCTCGTGGTGCCATCGCCGCATGATTCCCTCCCTCCGGATCGCTGCCTTCCTCGCCGTTGCCGTGGCCGCTCGTGCCGAATCGCTCCTGATTCCATCGTTGAGCGGGGACTGGCAACCGCTCGCGTCGAGTCCCCTCAAGACGTTGCCCTCGCCTGTAGCGGGCGAGCAGATAGCCGAACCCGAAGCCGGACAGTTTTACCTCTTCTTCGAGAAAGCAGCGACGCCGGCGGCCAAACCGGGCACCAAAACGTCGGCGAAGCCCGCACCGCGAGTGACCCGCATCTATCAATCGAACGATCGGAAGGACTTCGGCGTGAGCGGCAATTATGCGGACGCTCTCCACCTCGTCGGCACATTACCCATTGTCGATGCGCAGGTGGTCAAGCAGGAGGGACGCTGGTTCGTCGCGGGACATGCGCCGGACTCGACGGAAGTGCGCGTGGCCCCGCTCGACTGGAAGGCGGTTCCCACGCCCACCACCGCGAAGGCGCGCCCGGCGGGGATCAACATCCGCGTCGCGTTGTATGAGGACAGCGGCAGCGCGGGCAAAGGCATCCCGAGCGTCTTCGAGCAACTCGGACGCTGCCAGGATATCGAGGTCACCAAGCTCGATGCCGATGGCATCCGGGCCGGGCTCACTGGATACGACGTCGTCATTTTCACCGGTGGCAGCGGAGGCAAACAGGCCAACACCATCGGCCTGCTCGGGCGCGAACAGGTGCGTCGATTCGTCGAGGTGGGAGGTGGCTACATCGGCATTTGCGCAGGCGCATATCTCGCCTGCGATGGCTATTCCTGGGGCGTGAAGGTGCTCGATGCCAAGACGCCTTCGCCGAAGTGGGAACGCGGCGGCGCCACGCTCGAAATCGAAGCGACGCCCGATGGGCAGAAGACGCTCGGCCTGCCCGCGAAGAGCAACGTGATCTACCACAACGGCCCCGTGCTCACGCCCGGCAATAACCCCGCGATTCCCGATTACGAACCGCTCGTTTTCTTCCGCACCGAAACGGCCAAAAACGGCACGCCGGTCGGCTTGCAAATCAACACCCCCGCCATGGCGCGCGGCGCCTATGGCAACGGCCGCGTCATTGCCTGTAGCCCGCATCCCGAGCAGACCGAAGGGATGGAGAAGTGGATCGAACATGCCGTGCGCGCGGTAGCTCCGAGTGGGAAGAAGACCGCCGCGCGATAACTCGACGCCCATTCGCCCTCCGAGGAAAAACACGACGGGGCGGCTCCGAAAAACTCCGTCTTTTTAGCCGGTGTTCAACTGCGCGCTTTTAATTACGAGCCGCGTGGGTTTGTTGCATTCACCCAACCCTACCAAACTGATGTCCCGAATCGAAGCGCTTGAATCCCGGATCGCCCCCGCCATCGTCACCGTCTCGCTCACCGCGGGAGCCCTGAACCTCAGCGGCGATGGCGCCGCCCACGATGTCACCATCACCGCGCTCGATGCGACGACCTTTCAACTGACGGGTGCGGCCGGCACATTTTTCCACGTGGAAGGCGGGGGCGCCGATAGCGCCACCCTCGTGTTCGTCTCGCCGCTCAAGAGCCTCACGGCCACGCTCGGCGATGGCAACGACCAGCTCTCGCTCGTCGGCCTGAATATCGCGGGGGACGTCACCATCGCCGGTGGTGAAGGCACTAACGCCATCCAGATCGATACGGTGTCCGTCAAAGGTTCGCTGAAGATCAGCGGCGGCGCGGGCGCGGATACCGTCAACGCAACGGGCGGAGTCTTCTCGGTCAAAAAAGACGCCACGTTGGATCTCGGCAACGGGGCCAATGCTTTTGTCGCAAACGCGTCGCTCATCCAGATCGGCAAAACCTTTTCCTACACCGGAGGCAACGGAGCCGATTCCTTCACGACCCCTCAGGGAGGGCTCACGGTTGGCGGAGATTTTTCCATGACTGCGGGAGCGGGCGCCATGACCGTGGATGTGCAGGCCACCAGCATCTTCAGCATTGGCAAAAACCTGATCGTCGATAGCAGCGCTTCACTCACCGGCGACGTCGTCAGCCTTCGTTTCACTTCCTATTTCGGCAAGATCGGCGGGGATGTCCGGATCACCGACGGCGCGGGCAATTTGCAATACAATCAATATTTCATCGGCATCAACAGCGTGCGGGGGAACTTCAGCGTTGTGACCGGCGCAGGTTCCTCCTCCGTGTATTTTTCGACGCTCCAGCTTACGGGCAAGTCGGTCACGATCGACGCGAGCGCGAGCAGCAGCAGCACGGTCTCCTTCACCGGCTATTCGGGCACGATTCTCAAGGGATTCAAATACGTGGGCGGGGCGGGAGCGGACAGCGTTTATTTCGGCGTCCTGGGCGGCACGGGCCGCGCGTTCAACGCCTCTCTGGACATCGATCTCGGCGGCGGGGACAACCAGGCTTCGGTCGGCACGTTCGGCAGCACGTTCAAAACGATCAGCGTCGTAGGCGGCGCCGGAAAGGACGAGATCAGTCTGTCCCTTTTTGGCGGCAAAGCCTCGAATTTGAAAATCGACGCAGGCGACGGGATCGCGGAAAGCGGCGTCGCGCTTTTCAATTCGACGGTTTCCGGCGCGCTGACCGTGACCCACGGCACGACCCCGGGCACGAGCCAGTTCGTCTTTTCGACGGCCAGTGCCAGCATCGGCAGTTTCGCCTTCACCAGCGCGGCGACGAAGAACGACATTCAGTTCGGCACCGTGTTTTCCGGCGGCGGCTATGCGCCCGCCTTTGCCGGGCTGACGGTGAAATCCTCATTCCAACTCACCACGGGTTCTGGCGACGACACGATCGCCCTCGGCACCCCAACAAACGTGAAGGTCGGCAAGGAAATCAGCTTCAATCTCGGCGATGGGACCAACGTCCTCACCGGCACGCCGTCGAACTTGGTCACGAAGAAATTCTCGGTCACCGGCGGCAGCGGCGCGGATACCGTGTCACTCGTCGGTGCAGGCAACAACCTGGGCGCGGTTTCGCTCGCGCTGGGCGACGGCGTCAACGCGGCCACCCTGAAAGGCGCCGCCGGTCTGCTGCAACTCTCCTCACTCTCGTTCATCTCGACCAGTGCCGCTGCGAATACCGACAGCCTCAGTCTGGCGCGCGTGCTGGTGACTGGAAAGCTTGACGCGAAGTTCGGCGCAGCGGCCAGTGCGCTCACGGTCGATGACAGCACCTTTGGCAACCTCTTCACCATCGACACCGGCGACGGCGGCGACACGGTGAAGCTCGACAACGGCGCGACCAACACCGGTTCGCTCTTCGCGAAAGCTGTTGATCTGAAGCTCGGCGACGGCGACGATCTCCTCATCCTCGGCGGCAACGGCACCTCGTCCGTGATCAGGACGAAAGCCGCCTTCACCGCCGACGGCGGCACCGGCAGCAACACGCTGAACAACGATGCCGGCAACGTCTTCGCGAAGGAGCCGGTGTTCACCGGATTTCCGGCTTAGAAGAGTTGTTCCACCAAACCATTCCTGAGGCTCGTCCGCATTAAGCGGATCAGCCGTCGAGCGCGTCCCGCACTACACGAACGAGCACATCGGGCGTGTAGGGCTTGGCGAGGAAGAAGCAGCCGTCCGGCAGCGGGTCGGATTCGGTTCCGAAATCGGAGCTGTAGCCGCTGGAGAACAGCACTTTCAGGCCCGGCTTTTCGGCCAGCAAACGCTCGGCGAGGGCGTTCCCTTTCATGCCATTGGGCATCACAATATCAGTCACCAGCACGTCGAACTTGCCTACGTGCTCGGCCCACACCTGTAGAGCCTCCGGGCCATCGGAGGCGTTCCAGACCTCGTAGCCATGTTCACGCAAAATCTCGGTCATGATCTCACGCACGGCGGGTTCGTCTTCGACCAGCAGGACGGCCTCGCTCCCACCTCGAATTTCCTTCACCTCGGCCTTCGCGGGCAACTCGACCTGGCCGTGACTTTCGGGCAGGAAGATCCTCAGCTCCGTCCCCTCACCCACCTGACTCACCACTTCGATCCAGCCATCGAGTTGAGAGACAATGCCATAGACGGTCGCCAGGCCAAGGCCGGTGCCCTTGCCGACTTCCTTGGTCGTGTAGAACGGCTCGAAGATGTGGCTCAGCGTCTCGGGCGTCATGCCGCAACCGGTGTCGCTGATGCTGAGGCTGACGAAGCTCCCCTCGCGAGCCTGGGCATGCGTGCGGACGTGCGCGGTATCGATGAGGCGAGGCTCGGTGCGAATGGTGAGTTGCCCGCCGTTTGGCATGGCGTCGCGCGCGTTGACCACGAGGTTCATGACCACCTGCTCGATGTTGCCCTCATCGGCAAAGATCGCGGGCACCTGCGTGCCGTATTCGCAACGCAGGTCGATGTGCTCACCAATGACGCGGCGCAGCATGTCGTGGAGATTGCTGACGGTGCGGTTGAGATCGAGCACGCGCGGCTGGACGATCTGCTTCCGGCTGAAGGTGAGAAGCTGGCGGGTGAGCGCGGCGGCGCGCTCCGCGGCGAGCGAAACCTGCTTGAGCGACTCGGACACCTCCAGATTCAGGTTCATCGCCGCGAGCCGCATGCTGGTGTGGCCCTGAATGATCGTCAGCATGTTGTTGAAGTCATGGGCGACGCCGGACGCAAACTGCCCCACCGCTTCGAGCTTCTGCGCATGGCGAAGCTGCCGCTCGAGTTTGCGCTGTTCGCTCACATCGAGTGTCGCCACGAGCGCGACGGCCGTGCCGCCGAGGTCAAACGCTTCCGCCGATACGAGGCAGTCGCGCACTTCGCCGCGCGTGGTGCGGATCAACGTTTCGAGATTGCGCACGCTGCCCTCCCGCCGCAGGCGCCGCCACAGTTCGCCTTGCGCGTCGTGGTTCGGGCAGAGCTTCAGCTCGGCGGGAGTGCTGTTGATCACGTCGGCCCGGCGCGTGCCCGTGACCGCGAGGAACGCGTCGTTCACGTCGATGAATTTCTCGGTCGCCAGCACCTGCATGGCCATGGGAATGGGGCTGGCCTGAAACGCCTTGGCGAAGCGTTCCTCGGATCGACGCAGCGCCACCTCGGTCTGCGCGCGTTCGGCCATTTCTTCACGCAGCCGCTGATTCGCCGCCTGAAGCTGACGCGTGCGCGAGGCGACGATTTTATCGAGGCTTTCGAGGTGGCTGCGAAGCTGATGGCTGAGCGTCCACTTCTGCGTGAGCGTGTGAGCGAGTTGGAGCACCTCCACGTTGTCGAAGGGCTTCTTCAAGATCACCAGACTATCGGTGCGACCGAACTTCCGGATCATGTCCTCCCACGAGTAGTCCGAGTAGGCTGTGCAAATGACGACCTGCAGCTCGGGGTATTCCTCCCAGATGCGGCTGATCGTCTCGATCCCGTCCCACCCCGGCGGCATGCGCACATCGACAAAAGCCATGGCGTAAGGCCGGCCTTCATCGGCCGCGCGGCGGACCATCTCGAGTCCCTCCTGCCCCTGGTAGGCGGAATCGACCTCGAACGGAACGTCGTTCAAATGCGTGACCTCCAGCCCGAAAAGCGCGGCTGCCTCGGCATCGTGCGCCGTATCCTCCGGCGCGGTGACGCCGAGGATTTTGCGCACGTCGTCATGAATCGACGTGTTGTCGTCGATGATGAGGATGCGCTGGTTTCGCCCGGCGAGCGGCGCCGGGGACGGGACGGGGGTCGCGTTCATTGCGTCAAAGGGTGGGTGAGACATCCATTGGAAGTTCGAGTGTGAAAGTGGCGCCGCGATCAAGGCCGTCGCTCGTAGCAACGAGTGAGCCACCGACCTCCTTGGCCGCCAGCGCCGCGCTGTGCAGGCCGAAGCCGTGGCCACTCGGCTTGGTGGTAAAGCCGTGGGCGAAGATGCGGGAGAGGTTTTCCGTTGGAATGCCCACGCCGTTGTCGGCTACGGTGATCTTGATCCGATCGCTGCCGTTACGAGCGACGTTCACCACGATGCGCTTCTCTTCACGGAGCGTTTCGCTCACGGCATATTTCGCGTTCCGAAGCAGGTTCACCAGGATCTGCAGAACCTTGTGTTTATCGACCCGCACCATCGAGTCGTCTTCAAACTCCCGCACGATCTCGATCTTATGACGATCAAAAGCGGCGTCGTTCATTTGCAGGGCATCCTCGACCAGCGCGCACGCGGGCAGCACTTCCACCACGCCGGACACCTTCGCGTAGTTCTGCTGCACCGCCACGATGTCCTTGATGTGCGTGATGTTCTTCGAAAGAGCCTCGGCTTCCATGAGGAGTTCGCTCTGCTCGCTCGTCAGACGATCCGTCAGCGAGGCGATGAAAGCGGGCAATTTGCTGCCGCGCGGATCTTCCGTAATATATCGTCCCAGGTCGGTTGCGTTCTCCTTCAGCGCTGTCGAAACATGACCAAGGTGAGCAACTCGCGACTTGCTCAGGCGATCCGTAATCAGCAGCGCCGAGACATTTACGCTGTTCAGGACGTTGCCGACATTGTGCAGGACGCCGGTGGCCACCTCGGCCATGCCAGCACGTCGGGAAGCATCCATGAGCTGGCGATTCAGCTTCTCGACTTCCTCCTCGTGGCGCTTGCGCGCGGTGATGTCCTGGACGGTGCCTTCGTAATAAAGCAGGTTGCCGGAAACGTCCTTCGCGGCCCGCGCATGTTCGGAAATCCAGATGATGCCTCCATCCTTCCGACGGATCTGCGACTCAAATCCGCTCACCTCGCCTTGCTCCGCAATGAGGCGCCGAAATTCCGCACGGCGATTCGGATGCACATAGAGCTGGCCGGCGATATCCGTCATGCCAGCCTTCAGTTCCTCGACCGAATCGTAACCATAGATCCGGGCCAGAGTCGGGTTGGCAACGAGGTAGCGTCCGTCAGCGGTCGTCTGGAAAATACCCTCCACTGCGTTCTCGAAAATGCTGCGGTATTGTTCCTCCGCGGTGCGCAGGGCAGCCTCGATGCGTTTACGCTCGGCAATCTCGGCCTGCAACGCCTCGTTGGCTTCCCGGAGTTCGTCGGTCTGCTTTCTGAGCGGACCACTGATGCTGCGGGTGATGAAGGTCACGAATCCGATCGCCGCCAGCAAAGCACCCCCGGCTACGAGGAGGCTTTTCGCGCGCCGATGTTGATAGGCCGCGATCCGAACCTGCAGCAACCGGTCCACCTCTTCGTCGGCGATTCGCCACAGGTTGAAGCTCGCGTTTCGCGCTTTGACACCCGCGGCGATGTATTCTTCCGCGGACACATCCACGCCTTCCAGATAGACGAACCGCTGCGTCAGCTTGATGAACCTTTCCATCGCCGCGATGTATTCCTGCAAAGCAGGCGGCACTCGTTCCTGGAGGTTCGGACTCACGCCGTAAAAGTTCGGATCTTCGCGAAGCGAAGTCTGGATGCTCAGCTTGATCCGGTCGAGGTCTTGCTCCTTCAGCAATTCGCACGAGACCGCAAACTGCTGCCGGTCTTCCATGGCGATCGTCTTCTGCCGCAACGCCGACTCCCCCATCGCCATGACCCCGGCAAGGCGATCCTGCGCCTGCGGCAGCGCCAACAGCGTCGCATCCATCAGGTAGTAGCTATCCAGATCAGGATCGAGGATCAGGTTCGAAGTATCGCCCGAGTGGGTGATCATCGTCCGGACGTCCGCGATGAGGTGCAGGTGCCGCTCGACGATCGTCGATTCATCGAGCCGGGAAAGCTGAGCCCGCGTTTCCCGCCACTCGCCCCACACGGTGGCTGGCCGGAAGTGCTCGCGGTGTCGTTTGGCCAACCCTTCGTCGGTAAATTGAAGTTCCGTGCCGATGCGACCGTCCACCTCCCCCAAGCGCTGGAAAGCAGCCTCGATCTCGCGCTGCTTTTTATCCATTTGCACCCGGCTTTTTGTATCACCCGCGAGAGCCCGCTGCACGAGAAGGCGGTGCTGAGGAATGAGTTCGAGCAGCTCTTCCAGCGGGCGCTGATATTCGTTTCCCTTCGATTCCATCTCCGCGAAATGGATGTTGTCGTTAATCGCGGTGATGAAGAGGTAGAGCATCACCGAGTCGGGGAGCACAAAGAAGATGCTGATTAGCATCAACTTATGCGAGACCTTGAGCTTCTGGAACCAGTTTAGCATGTGTCCCCTCGCCCGCAGCGATGGCAACACGGCGGGAGAGCGAACACGAACAGGCCCCCTGTGGCCGTGGGTGGATGAGCAGATTCCCTGAGCGACATGGGCGCCGCGACAGTGCAAGGTTTGTGCCTGCCATCGCAGAAACCGCAACTCGCTCCACTCCCACATGTTGCCCAACGCTCTCTCCCCCCGAATGCAAAAGGGCTCGGCCCCAGAGGAGCCGAGCCCTTGACGTGAACTGTTCTACCGAATCAGACGAGTTCGTAGAGACCGGGCACCGCGACCGGCGGGACCGGCAGCTTCATGTCCCAGGCGAGATCTTTCGGGAAGAGGTCTTCCTTGGAATTCAGCGCCTGCTCCCACGTCACTTCCTTGCCGGAGTAGGCGGCCATGCGAGCCATGATCGCCATCATCGTCGTTTTGGTGAAGCGGTCGCTGGTGTTGATGGGCTTGCCGGCGCGGATCGAGGCATACATCTCGTCATGCTCGGTCTGGTAACCATTGTCCTGGAACCCGGCCGGTGCGGTGTAACGCCACGGCGTGTCGCTCTTGACGATGACGTGCCGTTTGCTGGCACTCTCACCTTGATACACGCCCTTGCTGCCGAAGATTTCGTCCGTGTTCGCATTGTAGCAGCGGCCGATCTGACGGCAGTAGTGGTAGCCCTTCACCCCATTCGCCCAGCGGAATTCCGCCGAGAAGTGATCATAAACATTGCCGTATTCCCCACCGGCAGACTTCGCCTCGGCGGTGTCGCCGTTCGGCTGACCGAGCAGGTATTCTCCCGGCCCGAGCGCACCCGGGCGCGCCTGGCGGCCCCCCACGCACACGACCGACTCCGGCGCTTCGTCGTTCATCGCCCAGAGCATCTTGTCGATGCTATGCACCGCCTGCTCGACGATATGATCGCCCGAAAGCCACGTGAAATAATACCAGCGGCGAATCTGCCACTCGAGATCGGTCTTGGTGTTCTTACGGTTCCACTTCGGGTAACGGTCCACCGAACCGGTGTAGTAACTCGAATAGATCGCGCGGATGTCGCCGATCGCGCCTTCGTGGATTTTCTTGTAAGCCTCGCGATTCGCCTGCGTCCACCGCCATACGAAGCCGTCCACCAGCGCGAGATTTTTCTGCTTCGCGATCTTCGCGCTCTCGATCACCGAGCGCAACCCGGCCGCGTCCGTGGCCATCGGCTTCTCGGCAAAGACGTGTTTGCCGGCCTCGACCGCCGCGCGAATATGCATCGGACGGAAACCCGGCGAGGTGGTGAGGATGACGACGTCCACGCCGCTATCGATCACCTTCTTATAGGCGTCCATACCCGTGAACTTGCGCGAGTCATCGACGTTCAGCTTGTCCGGCTTGTCCTTGAAGGTGGCCTGGAGCGATTTCAGCGAGTCCTCGATCTTGTCGCCGAAGACATCGCCCATCGCCCAGAGTTCGATGTTGCTATCACCCTGCAGCGCCTGCGACGCCGCACCGGTGCCACGCCCACCGCAGCCGATGAAGCCGACCTTGATCTTGTCCTTCGACAAGTCGGCTGCTTGCGCTCCGGCAGGCAGACCGATGGCCGACGCCGCCGCGAGCGCGCCGGAGGCCTTGAGAAAATCACGACGAGAAGAGTGAGCGGGAGGGTTCATGTTCGGTGCGGGAGCAGGGATGGGTTTGGAGTGAGTTTGGAGGTTGGAGGAATGGACCGCCAGAGCGGTGCCGCGGTTGTGAGACAAGCCGCAGACCTCCACATTCTTTGAAGCCCCCACTCGCTGGCCAGCGGAAAAACATTCCCCAGTTCGGTGGTTGCGAGCACTCGCCCCTGAGCCCCGCCGATTTTCCGCCGAATGCCCGCCCAATGCGCGCTTGGAAATCGAGCCGCTTACGGGCACACGCTTTCGAGGGCAGAGCCCCATCATGAAAAAGGTCAACACCAACCAAATCGCCGAATTCACGTGGTCTTCTCCGAAAGGCAAATTCGGTGGTGCCGGCAAAGAGGTTTCCGAGGAACTCGGCCGCCAACCTCGCTCCACCGATCTCAACGAACGCCATCCCTTCGATGTGGAAATTCTGCGCCTCGCTCCGGGCCAGACTCCCTACCCCTACCACGCGCACAGCGCGCAATGGGAATTCTACCATGTCATCTCGGGCCAGGGAATCGTCCGGCACAAGGACGGCATCACCCCGATCGTTCCCGGCGACGCCTTCCTGTTCAAGCCGAACGAACCGCATCAGATCACGAACAATCACACGGAAGACCTCATCGTTTACGTCGTGGCCGACAACCCGATCGGCGAATACGGCTATTTTCCCGATAGCCAGAAATGGAGCGTCTCCCTGCCCGAACCAAAGCTCCTCCGGTCTGCCACATCCGATTATTACGACGGCGAGGAGTAACCCCGGGCGTCCTTCACATTCTCGCGTAGCGCGTCGAGTTTCGCACGGGCGCGGCCGGAGGTGATTTGCTCGCGGGCATGAGCGAGGCCGGCGGCGAGATCCGGGACAAGGCCGGTGATGACGAAACCGGCGGCGGCATTGAGGAGGACGATGTCGCGGCGCGGGCCGCGTTCTTCACCTTCGATGATGTCCAGGAGGATGCGGGCGTTTTCGGCGCAGTCGCCGCCGCGCAAGACTTCGAGTTCGCAGAAACGCAGGCCAAAGTCGCGCGGATCGATACGGTGTTCGATGACGCGGCCATCGGTGACTTCGCGCACTTCGCTGGGGCCACAAAGGGAAAGTTCATCCATGCCACTGCCATGCACGGCCCAGGCGCGCGAACGACCGAGCAGTGCCAGGACGCTGGCGTATTTCGGCAGGAGCACCGGAGAGAAAATGCCCACAAGCTGGTAGGCGGGCATCGCGGGGTTGAGGAGAGGGCCGAGGAGATTGAAGATGCTGGGGATGCCTTGCACGGCCAGGGCTTTTCGCACAGGGGCGATGGCTTTGAAGGCAGGATGATAGGTCGGCGCGAAGAGGAAGCCGAGACCGTGGCGGTGGACGCACTCGGCGAGTTGCGCGGGCGGAAGATCGATCTTCACCCCGAGATGCTCGAGCACGTCGGCGCCGCCACAGCGCGACGTGATGGCTCGGTTGCCGTGCTTCACGACACAGACACCGCCCGCGGCGAGGACAAACATCGCGGCAGTGGAAATATTGAAGAGTTCCAGTTTGTCTCCGCCGGTGCCGCAGACATCCAGAATCGGGCCGCCGACCTTGAGTGGATCAATGGGCGGCGTAACGGCGCGGGCGAGAAGTGAACGCACGAAAGCGGCGATCTCCGCGTCGCTTTCGACCTTGTCGCGCAGAGCGATGAGGAATGCGGCCTTGGTGTCGTCGGCGGTTTCGGTGCCGATCAAGAGCCCCACCGCTCGCTCGACTTGTTCGGCGGTGAGGTCGCGGCCGGCGCGGAGGTGTTCGATGAGTCCGATCATTTGCTGCCGCTCGCTGCCAGAATGATGAGGAGCACGATGAGAATCGTGAGGACGAGCAGCGCGATCTTGATCCAGCTCAGCGGATGTTTGCCGGCAATCGCACCGGTATAACCGTTGATGACGACCTGATAGACCGTGGAGCCGTAGGTGTAGCTGATGAGCCACACGGGCACGAGCACATGCTTGAACGTCTGCCCCGAAAAGTCGGCCTGCACTTGCAAATCGCGATGCGTGTCGCCGGGAACTTGCTGCGCGCAAAGGGCGCGCGTCTTCCCCTCTATTTGCTGTTGCGAAGCCTGCGCGGCGGCGACGAGGTCGATCTGGTATTGCTCGGCCACCCAGCCGCTGAGGTAGCGAGCATCGTAAGCCTTGAGATCGGTCGTCGTCGGAAAGGGCTCCACTTTGCGGAGCAGATCGATCTGCACGCCTTTCGATGCGGCGACGAGTTCGTCATCGAAAAAATGATCGAGCGATCCACTGGTGGGATACCAGCGCGTCTTCTGCACCTGGCGGGTCTGTCGCTGACCATTCGAGTCGGTGTAGGACTCGGTCTCGTAATAGTAGTCGCCCGACATGGCGCTCCAGTCGGCGTGAACCTGAGCGTCGAAGGTCCAATATGGGATATAGATCCCGTGCACGGTATCGGTAAGCGCGCGGCGCTTGAGTGCATTTGGCGCAAACCAGCGCGAGCCATACCATTGCCGTGCGGCGTCGCGCACCTGCGTCTCGGAGATTTTGAACTCCAGCAGGCTCTCAGGGCGAATCGGCTTGGTCTGTTGCTCGATCGGAATGAGCGACGAAGAACCGCAGAAATCACAGCGTTGCGACACGCGGCTCGGATCGAATACGCTGACGGCCTGGCAACTCTGGCATTTCACCGAGACTTTCTCCGCATCCCAGCCACGATGGTTCTCGTCGATGCTCCGCAGCGCTTTGACGAGATCATGCTCGACGATCTCACCCGTGGACGGATTCATCTCCGCTGGGGACACGGTCCCACAATACGGGCAGACGAGCGCCTTCCTGGCCGGATTCCACTGCGCTTCGCCACCACAGGATGGGCAGGCGAGCTTCTGTTTGGCGGTGAGTTCCGACATCGCGCGGCTCCTTACATCGGTCCGGGCGGCGCCGGAGGGAGCGGCGTCGGCGCGGGAACAGCCGATTCAGGGGAAGCGTCAGACTTGGTCTTGATGTCGAAAGCAGAGGGCTTGTTCACGACCTTCGGCGTTGCGGGCGTGGCCGGCGGCAGCACGGGGTAGCGCTGAACGGCGTGCTTGCTACGGAAGGCGGGGATGAGCGCGAGGATCAGCAAAAAAATGATGACCACGACGAGCGTGACCTCAAGCAGGGTGAACCCGGCGCGGGAGTGGGAGCGGTGGAACGGCATGAAAGGGCGGCTGCGATAAGGCCGGGAGGCGGTTTTGCCAAGCCTCCGGTCAGCTCGCGAGGAATTCATCGAGCGCCTTGCGCGTGATGCGCCACGCACTGCCGATTTTTTTGCCCTTCAAATCACCGGCGTCGAGCGAAGCGAGCACGTCGGCTTCCGTAACGCCAAGTTCCTTTGCAGCATCGGCCGGGGAAAGAAGCGCGGGAGCGCCGGCAGGGGCGATTGGCGCAGCAGCCGCCGGAGCAGCCGCAGTGCCGGGAAGCGGCGGCGGCACGGCTGCTTGCTGTTGCATGAACTGCTGCGCCATCTGCATGCCAATCGCCATTTCCGCGGCGAAGCCTCCGGGGCCTCCCCCACCCGGCTGCGCCATGCCCTGCGCCATCTGGAATTTCACGTAATCGTTGAGATTGCCCACTGCGGCCATGGACGAGCGTTTGTCGATCGCCTGCTCAACTTCCGGCGGCACGCTCACGTTTTCGAGGATGAAGCTGGCGAACTCGATGCCGTATTTCGGCACCGTCGCGGCATTCAGCAGCGGCAGCAGCGCGGCGCCGACTTCCGAGTAGCGAGAGGCCACGTCGAGCACGGGAATCTTCGCCTGCGCGAGCGCTTCGCTGAAGAGCGACACGATGCGCGAGCGCATGGTGTCACCGAATTCATCAAGGCGGAAATGCTGATCGCTCCCCGCGACTTCCTTCAAAAAGATCTGCGGCTGCACGATCTTGAAGTCGAACGTGCCGAAAGCGCGCACGCGCACGATCCCGAAGTCAGCGTCACGCATCATCACCGGGTTCGACGTGCCCCATTTGTTGCCCGTGAAGAGGCGCGTATTGAGGAAATAAATGTCGGCCTTGAAGGGAGTTTCGAAGCCGTATTTCCAGCCCTTCAGCGTGGTGAGGATCGGGATGTTATCGGTGACGAGTTCGTGCTTGCCCGGGCCGAAGCAGTCGCCGAACTGGCCGAGGTAAACGAATTGCGCGGCCTGCGATTCCCGCACGATGAGCTGGGCACCGCGCTTGATTTCCTTGTCGTCGTCCGGCCAGCGGAAGCTCAACGTGTCGCGCGAATCATCGGTCCATTCGATGATCTCGATCAGTTCGCCTTTGATGAAGTCCATGAGGCCCATATGCGGATGGTGTGTAGAGTGTTGCGGTGAAGGTGGAGCGACAGAATTAGGCCGCGGCGACGAGGCTGGCAAGCCACCATGGTGAACCCATGCACAGCAAGTTCGCGGCTGAACTGGCGCAGCAGTTCCCAGCGCTCGCCTCCCTCCGCCTCGGCGGGTCGGTGGAGCGGCAGCTCGCGAAATAGTGTGTTTATTGTGTCTGTTCGTCTCCCCGACCTGCCGCAGGGCTATCGAATCGAGAAGCGTT
Source organism: Chthoniobacteraceae bacterium (assembly GCA_044226525.1). GTDB lineage: Bacteria > Verrucomicrobiota > Verrucomicrobiia > Chthoniobacterales > Chthoniobacteraceae > VFJQ01. The sequence continues at coordinate 411,791 of JBGAGV010000002.1, forward strand.
CCCAGCGCTCGCTTCCCTCCGCCTCGGCAGGGCGGCGGAGCGGCGGCTCGCGAAATAGTGTGTTTATTGTGTCTGTTCGTCTCCCCGACCTGCCGCAGGGCTATCGAATCGAGAAGCGCTCCCAGCGCTCGCCTCCCTCCGCCTCGGCAGGGCGGCGGAGCGGCGGCTCGCAAAATAGTGTGTTTATTGTGTCTGTTCGTCTCCCCGGCCAGCCGCGGGCAAACCAGCGCGCCAGCGAAGCGAGAAGCGAAGGCTGGCCCTCCCAAAACCCAAAATGCGAAACTCGGAACAAGCGAATGCATACCCCTGCCTTTTCGTCCTCAATCGCCGCCAAGGCGAACCGATGGTTCCGTCCATTCCGTCCGTTGCCACTATTTTTCGCCGGGGCTGATTCGCTCCCCTTCGCTTTGGTCAAGCAACCGGATTGATCGGCATGGGTGAACCCTGCCTGCCCTGAAAATGTGTTTCTTACAAAACTGAAACGCGATTCGCACTTGGCACTCGCGCCATGACACCGGAAAGTCCCCCTCCCCAAATTTTCCAATGAGATTCGCCAACCAAGTTGCCATCGTTACCGGAGCCGGCCGAGGAATCGGCCATGCCATCGCCCTGCGCCTTGCAGGTGAAGGCTGCCGTGTCGCCGTCGTCAGCCGCACGGAACAAAACGCCAACCGGACCGCCGAGGAGATCAATACCAAACACGCCGGCCTCGCCAAGGCCTACGCCGTCGATGCCGCCGATTTCGGCGCGGTGAAGGCGCTCGTGGAGCGGGTCATCGAAGACTTCACTCGCATCGACATCCTCGTGAACAACGCCGGTCTCACCCGCGACGGTCTGTCCATGCGCATGAGCGAGTCGGATTGGGATGCGGTGATCGACACGAACCTGAAAGGCGCCTTCGCCTTCATCCAAGCGGTCGAGCGCCCCATGATGAAACAGCGCAGCGGACGCATCGTGAACATCGCGAGCGTTGCCGGCCTCATGGGCAATGCGGGCCAGGCCAATTACGCCGCGTCGAAAGCCGGTCTCATCGGCCTCACCAAGACCATCGCCCGCGAACTCGCCACGCGGAGCGTGACGTGCAACGCCGTCGCGCCCGGATTCATCACCACCGACATGACCGACGTCCTTTCGCAGGAGATCAAGGACGGTGTGGCAAAAAACATCCCGATGGGCAAATTCGGCGAACCCGACGACATTGCCTCCGCGGTCGCCTTCCTCGCCAGCGCGGAAGCCAAATACATCACCGGCCAGTGCCTCACGGTGGACGGCGGCATGGTGATGTAAGCAGGAATTTAGGATTTAAGATGGAACATTTAGGATTTTTCCCTTCCCGCGCGACGCTCCACCGGACCAAATCCTAAATCTCGAATCCCCAATCCTGAATTCATGGACCTGCTCATCCTTCGCCACGCTGACGCCGACACCGAGGCAGACAATGACGACGATCGCAAGCTGTCCGACAAAGGCGAAGGCCAGGCCAGGAAGGTCGCGAAGTTCATCAAGGGGAATGGGCTCGAACCGGACTTGATTCTGGCCAGCCCGATTCGCCGTGCACAAAAGACGGCGAATATCGTAGCTGAGCACCTCGATCTGGACTGCGCGACCGCTCCCTGGGCGGCGTGCGGGATGGAACCGCAGACGGCGACTCACCAGTTACGTGACCACGTCAAATTCGAGCGCGTTCTGCTGGTTGGTCACGAGCCGGATCTGTCGAAACTGGCGGCGTTTCTCCTCGGGCTGCGCGATCCTTCGCAGATTCGCGTTCGCAAGGCATCTCTGACCTTGCTCGAACTGACCGCATTGGCTCCCGGGGCGGCACGTCTGCAATGGTCCATCCCCTGCCGGTATCTGTAAAATGAGCGCCCACGAAACCCTCCACCTCGCTAATTTCGCCAACGACGCCGCACGATTCATCCTCGACGCTGGACGCGCGGCGATCGCTGCGCGCGGGTGGTTCAAGCTCGGTCTCGCCGGTGGGGAAACGCCGCGCACCATCCATGCGGCGATGGCAGAGCTCGGCAGGGATTTTCCGTGGGAGAAAACGCAGATCACTTTCGGCGACGAACGCTGTGTGCCGCCGGACGACAAGGATAGCAATTACCGGATGGCGCACGAGTCGCTGCTCAGCACGGTCCCAATCCCGGCGGGGAATATTTTCCGCATGCGCGGCGAAATCGATCCCGCTGCCGCGGCGAGCGAATACGAGGCGAAGCTCGCTGCCGTGGCCGCGCGCTGCGGGGAGGATCGTTATGTGCACGATCTGTTGCTGCTCGGCATGGGCCCGGACGGTCATACGGCTTCGCTTTTTCCCGGTTCCCCGGCTCTCGAGGAAACCGTGCGCAACGTCATTCCCGTGACCGGTCCGAAGCCTCCACCACAACGGCTCACCATGACTTTTCCGCTCATCAACGCCTCGCGGCGAGTCGCCTTCCTCGTGAAAGACGAGGGCAAGGCTTCCGTCGTCGCCGAAGTGCAGGCGGGCGATCCCCGCTATCCCGCGTCGCGTGTGAAGACGCCGACGTGGCTGCTGGGCTGGTGAAATCGGGCGCTCCGAGCGAAGGGCGGGGAGGCTTCGATCCGGGAGGGATGGGATGAAGATCCAATATCCAGTGGGCCTGCCAGTCCGTCCCTCGTGCTCGTGGATATTGGGTGTTTTCCGGCTGGCCCTCGTGATGATCGCCTTGCTGACGTGTGACGCGCTCACGCAGGAAAACCTCCCCACCCTCACGACGGCCCGCGAGTTGCGCGCACTCTCGGCCGAGCAGGCAAAACTGGGTTATCCGGTGCATCTGCGGGCCACGGTCACCTTGGTCGAGCCGGGGCGGACGACGTTTTTGCGGGATGAAACCGGCGCGACCTTCGTGCGCGGCGGTTCGAGCCCTGTCCACGCCGGTCAGATCGTCGAAGTCGAAGGCAAGTCGTATCCAGGCCTCTACATCCCGGGTATCTCGGCGACGCGTGTAACCGTGGTCGGCGAGGCTCCATCGCTCGATCCTCGCGCCCTGAACTACGAACAATTCGCCTCGGGGCAGTTTCACTACGAATGGGTCGAGGTGCGCGGCATCGTCCGCGCCGTCACCGCCGCCGATGGCTATTCCGCGCTGAAGCTGGCTCTCGGCAATGGCGCCATCGAAATCGTGCCGGTCACGGACGACGCCAGCCCGGCCGATCGTTTTATCGATGCTACGGTGGTTGCGAAAGGTATCGCCGCCGGGTTCATCAACGACCGCCGCCAGCTCGTCGCACCGCACTTGCGAGTGCATTCGCTCGCCGACCTCGCCATCATTGAACCGGCTCCGTCCGAACCCGAAATTGTGCCCGTTTCGGAGTTGCTCCGTTTCGCCCCCGGCGGGCGGGCCGGTCATCGGGTGAAAGTGCGGGGCGTGGTGATGCATCACGACCTCGGCAACGCCGTTTATCTACGCGATGAAGAAATCGGCCTGCGTGTCCGCACCACGGAAAGCGGCACTTTTCTGCCCGGCGAAGTCGTCGAAGCACTCGGCTTTCCCACCATGGGCACCCTCAGCGCCGAACTCGCCGACGCCTCCCTGCGCCGCACCGGCGAAACCGCCGCCGTGGCCCCAGTTGCCGTCACGGCAAAAGATCTTCTCACCGGCAAGCACGACGCCGACCTCGTGCAAATCGAGGGGGAGGTCCGCGATACTGTCCGCGAGACGGACCGGCTGACGCTTGCCATGCAGGCGGACGATGCCGTGTTTGTGGCGGTGGCCCGCGCCGGTTTCAACGATGCACCAGATCCGGGCGCACGCGTCCGGCTCACGGGGGTCTGCCGCGTGGTGGAGGCCACGCAGCCGACCCGCAGCTTCAACACCCGTGCCCGCACCGTCGAGCTACTGCTGCGAGCGCCGGTAAGCGACATCGTCGTCCTGCGCCGCCCGCCGTGGTGGACCGCCGAACGTCTCGCGATCGCCGCCACGGCGCTGCTCGCCGTCGCGCTGCTCGCCTTCGTCTGGGCAGCGCTGCTGCGCCGGCAGGTTCGCCGGCAGACGATTCTCATCCGCTCCCAGGTAGAAACGGTCGCGATCGCCGAAGAGCGCCAGCGCATCGCGCGCGAGTTTCACGATACGCTCGAGCAGGAACTCGTCGGGGTGAGCCTGCGGATCGACGCCGCGGCTACTCGCGCGGAGGAATCGAAGCTGCGCGAATTGCTCGCGGGCACCCAGCGCCTGGTGCAGCAACTTCAGGCGGGTGCGCGCAGTTTCGTCTGGAACCTTCGCGACTCCTCGCTGGCTGGCCAGCCGCTCGCCTCGGCGATTTCTCAAGCCGTCGCAAACCTCACGACCGGCCGGCGATTGGAAGTGCGCACGAACGGAGAAGTGCATCGTCTCCCCGAGACGATCGGTCACGAATTACTGCGGGTCGCCCAGGAAGCCACCGCGAATGCGGTGAAGCACGGAAACGCGCGCCACATCACGATCACCCTCGACTTCGCGGACCGGCAGGTGCGGCTCATTGTCGCGGACGACGGCAGCGGCTTCGATCCCACCGCACCGGTGCCCGCCGGGCATTTCGGTTTGCTCGGGATGAGCGAGCGGGTGCAAAAACTGGGTGGCCAGTTCACTCTGCGCAGCGCGCCCGGCAACGGCACCACTGTCGAAGTCGCCGTGCCCCTCACCTGATTCATGCCCAAGCCCAAACCCATCCGCATCCTCGTCGTGGACGATCATCACGTCGTCCGCAGCGGGCTGGCGGCGTCCCTGGGGCTCGAAGAGGATCTGGAGGTCGTCGCCGAAGCGGGCGACAGCGATGAGGCACAGGCGCAGTTTCGCCAGCATCAGCCCGATGTCGTCCTCATGGACCTACGCCTTCCCGGTGCCAACGGAACCGCCGCAACGGCCGCCCTGCGCCGCGAATGGCCGAATGCCCGCGTGCTCATGTTTACCACCTTCGACGGCGATGAGGACGTCTATCGCGCCATGCAGGCCGGTGCGCTCGGCTACCTTCTCAAATCGGCGCCGCGCGAGGAACTGTTGCGCGCCATCCGCACCGTCGCCAGCGGCGAGCGCTTCCTGCCACCAGAGCTTTCCCTGCGCCTCGCCCACCGGGTGTCCGCTCCTGACCTGAGCGAACGCGAGATCGAAGTCCTGCGCCTCGTCAGCACCGGCAAGAGCAACAAGGAAATCGGTGCCACCCTGCACATCGCCGAGGACACCGTGAAACGGCACGTCAGCAACATCCTCACCAAGCTCGGGGTCAGCGATCGTGCTCAGGCCGCCACCGACGCCATCCGGCGCGGCTTTTTACATTTGTAGCTCCAAGTCGCCGGCTCAGGCTGGCCGCTCCCACTCCTTCCCGCCGCCCGTGCTCGACTGCACTGACCGGGCGGAAACACCAGCCAGGCTGGAAACGCCCAGCTTTTGGAGCCAATCCTCGGCGCAGCGTTCGCAGAACCCATGGCTGAGACCGGGCTCCGCTTCACCAAGGGCGGGCTTGAGTAGCGAAATCGCGTCCTCCACTTCCACCCATACTTGCGGACGGACTTCCACACGTTTGCACCAACTGCATACGCTCACGATACGCTGACCAGCCTGCCGAGGAGCGTTCCAGTCGCAGGTGGCCGGGCGGGACTCGAGGTGCAGGATGCGACTCGACAGTCGAACCTGACCGCCGGGCAAGGGAGCCACTTCCATTTCCATGAAACGCCGCCGGTCCGGTGAATCGCAGCGGAAAGGCACCCAGATGGTGGTCTGCCCATTTCGCACGCGGCGAATGATCAGCTCGTAGATGGCCTGAGTTTCACCGGACGCCATAAATTCCCAAATGGGGCGATTGAGCACCGCGTCCCGGGTTAGTTGCGGTGCGTCGTTTTCCCGTGCGAAGGCCTCCCACTCCTCGTTCACCGCTACGATGCGGTCAGCCGCATCGAGCCAGTGAATAAAAGCGCGTGAGTCGGTAGCGACCATTTACGAAGAACCCCTCAAATTTGCGTGGGTCGCGCGAGTCTTCAACGGCTGAACCGCTTTCCGAGCAAGAAAGCGAGGTTGCGCATGGGCCAAGCGGCTCATTTCTGAGGAGGGGCAGCCGAAGCGAGCTTTGAGACCGGTCTTTACGATACCAGAGTTCCCTTCTTTTAAGGCTGAGTGAAAAAAAATCGCCGGGAGGACGGACTTGATGACACATCGGGCATACGTGCTGCTACTCGCATTCCAGAGTTTATGAAATCCCAGAACCAATTTGAAAACCTCATGAATCAATACGGCTCCGAGGCAGCGGCGGAGCGGGAGCAGCACGCAAAGAAGGAGCGCCAGCGCCGTATGATGCAAAACATGCGCAAGGTCTTCTTCCTCGTTTTGCTCCTCGGCGGTGTGGCCTACGGCTACATGAACTGGCCACAGATCGAGCAGCAGTTGACCAAGCTGAAGATGTCCACCACGGCGGAGTTGAAGACCAACCGCGAGGCCAACGCTAAAGCGAAAGTTGCCGAGATCGACAAGATCGGGCAGAAACGGTCGAAGGACGTCGAGGACGCAATCTCGGCCAAGAACTGATCGGGGCGTCCGCTGAGTTCATCCTCAGCGTGAGCTTTTCTTCCTCAGATCATGCAGCCCAAGCCGTCGTCGCCTCCTCGGCAGCGCGTGGAGCCCCGCCCGCGAGGCGCTTCGTTGAGACCCTATTCGCGCAGCGGAAGAAACGACTAGTCGCGCACCGCAGCGCAGACAAACTCAAGCGTGCGCCAGAGTGCTTCGCCGCCGAGTGAGCCCTCGTTGAAGGGCGTCTTCGGGATGGGTTCCCATTTGTCGCGATCGTGATTTTGCTCCGGCTGCGGAAGGCCGGTCAGCGCGGGGTCGTATTGCCCGTCTTTCCCACCGAGTTTGTAAATGACGATGTCCAGTGACGGCACGACGAAGAGGCAGAAACCGCCCGCGCCGGATTTGAAAAACGCATCGCGCGGCGCGCCAATGACGTGGCCGTCCGCGTTGTGCTCAAACTGGAGGCTGAACGGCGTATGCGGATTGTAAGGCGATTGCTGCTGGCAGAGTTTGATGTATTCGGCCGGCACAAGCTGCTGCCCCCGCCACTTGCCCCCACGCGCGAGGCAGTAACCGAAGCGCATGACATCGGTGGCGTGGAGAGCCGTGCTGCCGGCGCCATTTGCGTGCGGCATGTCGAAATCGCCACGATGCAGGCAGTAACCCCACGGCCCCCACCCCATCGGTTTCGCCAGGCGCTCGCCGATGTAGTTCTGCAATTCCATGCCGGTGACGTGCCGCAGCACGATTGACGCGATATGCGGCGACGGCGAGGAATACGAATATCCCGCGCCGGGATCGGTCCACAGCGGCACGCGGAGAGAAGAGTTGTCGAGGTCGCGAATGTTCTGTCCCGGCACCGGCTTGAGCGGCTGCGGCTTGCCGTTATTCACGATGCCGCTCGGCGTCTGACCCTCGCCCCAATACCCCGCCGACATGCACAGGAGCTGGCCAAGCGTGATGTTTGCCTTGCGCGGATCATCGAGCGGGAAGGCTTCGGGCAGATATTTTTCGGTGAAGACTTTCGTATCGAGCCCCTGCGGGAGCTTGTCTTTGAACTCATTCAGCATGACGCCGCAAGCGATGCTGGTGAATGCCTTGCCGGTGGATGCCATGTCCGGATTGGCATTGCGGCTCGCACGACCGAAATACTTCTCGAAAACCAGATAACCATGCCGCACGACGAGCAGACCGCCATGGGCAGTGCTGCGCTCCGTGATTTGATACGCGCGGTCCAGCCACGCCGCATCCATGCCCGCCTTGGCCCGGATTTCCTCCGGCGTCTGGAGTGTGCGCCAGCCGCCTTCGCTATCCGGCGGCGGGAAATAATCGTCGGCATGCAGCGACGCGACGAGGAGCAGCGCGGGGAGGAACTTGGAGAGCATCTACTTTTTGAGCGGTTTCGATTTGAGGCTCATCTGCGGCGGCACATAGCTGGCCGGCGAGATCTTGGGATTCTTCTTCGTGGAGGTCAGCAGGCGGCGGGTCTGGTCGCGAAGCTGATCGTTCGTAAAATCCATGTCCCGCCGCTGGAGCGTGGACCCTTCGGCGAGATAAAGCTCGGTAATCGCGCGGCGAAGCTGCACGCGAGCGTCGGCCATCCCCTGCTTTACCTCAAAGAGGCCCGCCTCCACCTCGAACACCCGATGTCCTTCGATCTTGCCGGCCAGCAACCGTTCGCGCTCCGTGGAAAGCAGCCGCTCGTTGAAGCGCACCATGGTGCCGTAGTCGTCGATGGTCGCACGCGTCGTGCGCAGTTTGCGCAGGGTCGTGTTCAAGGCGTTCGCGATTTGCGTCTCCATGCCCTGGAGCTGATACTGCGTCTGGATGACGGTCGCCTTCATCGCGTCGAGTTCGTGCCGCCCGCGAATCCCACCACCCAGCGGAAGGCGAAACTCCGCGCCAATCGACCATGACTTAAAATTCGTCGTGGTGATTTCATCCCACACGTCACCGGGTGAACTGCCGAGGCCGTTCAAGCCCCCCGACGCCTTGAGGTTCAGCTCCGGCAACCGCTGATTTCGCGCAAAGCCGAGCCGCACGAAGGCTTCGTCGAGCTTCTTGCGCTGGATGAGGTAATCTGGATTCAGCGCAATGGCGGTTCGGTAACTGTCGTCATAAACCACGCTCGGCATGCCGACGGTTGGGTCGTCCACCACGAAATAAGTGCCGCCGCCATCGCGCGGAGACTGGCCGCAGAGCACCAGAAGCTGGCCCATGGCTTCAGCGGATTTCTGCTGGGCTTCATTGCGCTTGGTGCGGCGCAAGGCGAGCCCGGCTTCCGCCTCCAGCACATCGAGTTCCGAGCCCTTCCCCGCTTTCAACTTCTCCTGGCTGTCATGCAGGATCGACTCCGCCAGGGCGACGGACTCGTCCAAAAAACGAGCCTGCTCCTGCGAGAAATACACCCCCCAATAAGCCGCCTCCGCCTGCGACAGCGTGACCATGAGCTGCCGCCGATATTCCTGGAACGAGGAGTCCGATTGAATCGCGGCGATACGCAGTGCGGCGAGGGCAGCCGTGCCCCATCCATTTTTCAAGAGGGGCTGCGTTAACGTCACTCCCGCAAACCCCTGCCACTCGTCGGTCCGCCCGGTCGGGACTGGCGAGGAAAAGGGCGGCAGGTTGTTGTTAAAATTGTTCAGCGTGTAGCCGAGGTGAATCTTGGCCCCGGTCTGGCTGAGCCATTCGATCGCGGAATCGAAACGGTTGTTTCGCTCGTCGAGAATCGGGACCCCGGACAGGTTGCGCTGCTGCTCGACCGTGTTGCGGCGTTTGTTCGCCTCACGCGTGGCCGAGTTCACCCATTCGGGCTCAAACGCGCCGTGTTCGGCCAGTGCCTTCTGCCGCGCGGCCTCGGTGCCAAAAAGCTGCGCCTGCACGGTCTCGTTTCGCTGCACGACCATGTGCAGAAACTCATCCAGTCCGAGCGGCTGCCTTTCCCGCGATGGCATGCGCTTGAACTCCGAAGTTTTCTCCGCCACCGGCGGTGTGTCCTTGGACGATGGCTTTTTGCCTTTCGGCTCCGCCGCACTGAGCGGACGCAAAGGAGCCAGCGAGAAGACAAGGGCGAGCGCGAGCGACGAGAAAGGCCAGCACACCAACGGCTGGCAAAAACTGTTTCGCGAGTGAGGTGAAACCGTGGGTCGAGTCAAAGGGCCGCGCCTTGTGCCGTTCGCCAAGCCTTTGCGCAAGCGGATTCTCATCGTCCGCAGGGGCAGGTGCCGAAAAATTTCGCACCGCGACAAACACTGTCATTTCACTGACATCGAAAAATGAATCGGCCCGCTGGTGTGAGCCAGCGGGCCGACTTTTCTACGAACGACTGCGAGGATACGCAGTGCCTCGGCGTTAGCGGAGTGCCACGGCCTTGGAGCCCTCCCGCACCGCCGGCTTAAGATCGAACCGATCGAGGTTCATCACCTTGGTCCAGGCGGAGACGAAGTCGCTCACGAACTTCTGCTGTGCGTCAGCGCTGCCATAGACTTCCGCGAGAGCCCGCAATTGCGAGTTCGAGCCGAAGACCAGATCGACCGAGGATGCCGTCCATTTCAGATCCCCCGTCTTGCGATCGCGACCTTCGAAGAAGTGTTCGCACATGGCCGACTTTTTCCACTCGGTATTCATATCGAGCAGATTGACGAAGAAGTCGTTGCTCAACGTGCCCGGCCGCTTCGTGAAGACGCCGAGTTCAGGGAAGCCCACGTTGGTGTTCAGCACACGCAGGCCGCCGACGAGCACAGTCATCTCCGGCGCCGTCAACGTGAGCAATTGCGCACGATCCACGAGCGTTTCCGGCGCAGGCCGATCGAGTTTGTGGCCGAGGAAATTGCGGAATCCGTCCGCCTTCGGCTCGAGGACCGCCAGCGACTGGACGTCGGTCATTTCCTGCGTGGCGTCGGTCCGGCCCGGAGCAAAGGGAACCTTCACTTCGAAGCCCGCTTTTTTGGCGGCTGCTTCCACACCGGCGTTTCCGCCGAGCACGATCAGGTCGGCCAGCGACACCTTCTTTTTGCCGGTCTGCGCGCTGTTGAAGTCCTTTTGGATCTTCTCGAACACCGGCAGCACCTTGGCGAGTTCGGCGGGATTGTTGACCTCCCAGTCTTTCTCGGGAGCAAGGCGGATGCGGGCTCCATTGGCTCCGCCGCGCTTGTCGCTGCCGCGGAAGGTGGACGCCGAGGCCCATGCGGTGGAGACCAGTTGCGACGGCGTAAGTCCGGAGGCCAGGACCTTCGCTTTCAACGCCGCCACGTCCTGATCGCCGATGATCTCGAAGTCCGCCGCCGGCACCGGGTCCTGCCACGGTTGCGCTGGAGGAACCAGCGGCCCGAGACAGCGTGAATACGGCCCCATGTCGCGATGCGTGAGCTTATACCAGGCCTTGGCAAAAGCGTCGGCAAACTGATCGGGGTGCTCGAGGAAGCGCCGGGAGATTTTCTCGTAGGTCGGATCCATCCGCAGCGCGAGGTCCGTCGTGAACATGATCGGGGCGTGAGTTTTCGATGGATCGTGAGCGTCCATTACGAGGCCCTTGCCCGCGCCGTTTTTGGGCATCCACTGCTGGGCTCCGGCCGGGCTCTTCGTCAGTTCCCAGTCGAAATTAAACAGGTTCGTGAAATAGCCGTGCGACCACGCGCGAGGTGTGCTCGTCCAAGCCCCTTCGAGGCCGCTGGTGATCGTGTCTCCCGCGTTACCTTTGCCATGCTTGTTCTTCCAGCCGAGGCCTTGCTCCTCGATCCTGGCTCCTTCCGGCTCAGGGCCGACGTTTTTGGCGTCGGCCGCGCCGTGGGCCTTGCCGAAGGTGTGGCCACCGGCGATCAGAGCGACGGTTTCTTCGTCGTTCATCGCCATGCGGGCAAACGTAGCACGGATGTCTTTCGCCGCCGCAAGCGGGTCCGCTTTGCCGTTGGGCCCTTCCGGATTGACGTAGATCAATCCCATCTGCACCGCCGCAAGAGGGTTCGCGAGTTCCCGTTCGCCGGAGTAGCGTTTGTCGCCCAGCCATTCGCTCTCCGGCCCCCAGTAGATGTCTTCCTGCGGTTCCCACACATCCGCGCGACCGCCGGCAAAGCCGAACGTCTTGAACCCCATGGCTTCAAGCGCGCAGTTCCCCGCGAACACCATCAGGTCGGCCCAAGAGATTTTCTGCCCATACTTCTGTTTGATGGGCCAGAGCAACCGGCGCGCTTTGTCGAGGTTGGCATTGTCCGGCCAGCTATTCAGCGGTGCAAAGCGCTGAGTGCCGTAGGAGGCACCGCCCCTTCCGTCGGTGACCCGATAAGTGCCCGCACTATGCCATGCCATGCGGATGAAGAGCGGACCGTAGTGACCGTAGTCAGCCGGCCACCAGTCCTGCGAAGTGGTCATCAGATCCGTGATGTCTTTCTTCAGTGCACCCAGGTCGAGTTTCTTGAACTCCTCAGCGTAATCGAAAGCCGATCCCATCGGATTACTCTTCGACGAATTCTGATGGAGGATCTGGAGATTGAGCTGATTCGGCCACCAGTCCTTAGTGGTCATGGCAGCCGCTGCGGTGTGCCGGTTCGCCGGAGCCAGATCGCCCATGACCGGGCACTTGCCGGCCTGAGCAGCGTCAGCTTGGGCGAAGGCCGCCTCGATACCCAGCCCGAGGGTCAGGGCGGTGGCAACCAGCCAGGCGAACCTGGTTGGTTGGGGACGGCGCGTCGTGCGCCGCAGGGAAGCTCCATTCAAAACGGAGCCCTTACTTGAAATGGGGTTCGTCTGCACGATTCAATGTGGCGAGGATTAGCGATTGGCCGGCACAAAGGCGCCCACATTCTGCCCGCGAGCGTGAGACCGAAGTTCGAAACGCGAGTCCGAACCGGTGGAGCGAACGTCGCTGCGTCCGACTCCGCGACGGTTGGCGTAGGCAGCAACAGTCGTCGCCTTGCCGCTGGTCCGGACATGGCGAGCCTGCTCTGCGGCCAGCCGGTTCTGCAGTTGAGGATCGTCCGCCAAAGCGGTGCTGGCGAGGATCGCGAGGGCGGCGGTGAGGATAGATAGGGTGTTGATGGATTTCATATCAGGGGTGGTTTGTTTTTTTGAGGAGTCCCAGTGGGGACAGTCATCACAACCGCTCTCCGTCGATTATTTACGATTGGTAAATCCGGCAGAATTGATTGATATGATAAATCAATGAACTTCCGTGATCTTGAATACCTCGTGGCGGTGGCCGACCTCGGCCATTTCGGCCAGGCCGCCGCACGCTGCCACGTCAGCCAGAGCGCCTTGAGCCTGCAGTTACAAAAGCTCGAGGCCGAACTCGGCGTGCAGCTCATCGAGCGCACGAGTCGCCGTGTCGTAGTCGCCGCCAGTGGCCAGTCCCTGGTGGAGCGCGCCCGCGGTATTTTGCAGGCCAAGCAGGAATTGCTGGACGACGCCGCGTTGGAAGGCGGCCAGATGCCTTCGAGCATCACGCTGGGTCTCATCCCCACCATCGCACCCTATCGGATCGGGCCCATTCTCCGCGCGATGAAGCAGACCTATCCGGGCACCCTCTTGCGCATCGTCGAGGACATCACGCAGAACCTCGTGCAAGGCACCGCGCGAGGCGAACTCGATGCCGCGATCATCGCCACGGATACCAACGACTCGCTCATCGCCGAAACGCGACTCGGCCACGACGAGTTGTTGTTGGCGGTCTCCCGCACTCATCCCCTCGCCCGGCAGGCGCACGTAGAACCCAGGCAACTCCGTCACGACACGCTGCTTTTGCTGAAGGACGGCCATTGCCTGAGTGATCAGGCCATTACCTTTTGCCATGCCAACCACGTCGGCGGCGCTTCCCTTTCCATCGCGGCAAGCATCGATTCCCTGAAATCCATGATCTGCGCCGGCATGGGCGTATCACTCATTCCTCGCATGGCGGTCGAGGCCGCGGCGCCCGATGAATGCCTCGTTTTTCTGTCTCTCAAACCCACACCGTCCAGAGTCATCCGCGTCATTACCCGCAAGACGTCCCGACTCGGCCCGCTGGTTGCGACCGCGTTAAAAGATGCCACGATGAGCACCCCCTCCGCGCCGCCAGCCATGCCGGCCTCGCGCCGCCGGGCCAAGGTCAAGCCGAGCGCGTGAGTTTCTCGATGGGGTATGGCGTCGCGGCGTGCGCCGGATTGATTGGCAGGGTAAAATAGAAGGTAGCGCCGCGGTCCTCCTCGGCTTCAGCCCAGAGGCGACCGCCGTGCTTGGCAACAATTCGCTGGACGATGGAGAGGCCGATGCCGGTGCCTTCGAATTCTTCAGCCGAGTGGAGTCGCTGGAAAACGCCAAAGAGCCGCTCGGCGTGGGCCATATTGAAGCCAGCCCCGTTATCGCGAACGAAGCAGATGAGTTCGTCGCCGTCCTCGCGAGCATCGACCTCGATCACGGCGGGGCTGCGCTGGCGCGTGAACTTGATGGCGTTCGAGAGGAGATTGATGAAGACCTGCTTGAGCAGCGAGAAGTCGCCAGCACAATTCGGGAGCGAGCCGACGCGGAGGTCGATCTGCCGTCCCTCTCGCTCGGGGTTCAGATCTTCGAACACTTCGCGAACGAGGCTGGAAAGACTCACGGTCTGCCGCGAGACGGGCTGCCGGCTGAGGCGCGACAAGTTGAGTAAATCGTCGATCAACTCGTTGAGGCGCCTGCCCGCTTTGCTCACGTGATCGAACAGATGCCGCGCAGCGGGCGGAAACGTCTCAGCGTGATCGTCGAGGATGAGCTTGCAGAAGCCGTTGATGTGGCGCACGGGCGAGCGCAGGTCGTGCGACACGGAATAGGTAAACGCTTCGAGTTCCTTGTTCGCGGCAGCGAGTTCCTTATTCACGTGTTCCAGCTCCTTGTTGCGCTGGATGGCAGCTTCGTAGGTGGAGAGGAGCAGGTTGAGGATCTGGAGACGATCCGCGGTGATGAAGTGGCGCTGGCCGTTGAAAAATATCTCCAGCCCCATCCCCGGCTCATCGCTCTGGTGCATCTCGCGGTTGACGAGAACGAAGCGCAGCCGGCTGAGCAGGTAGCGCTCGTCGTAAGGCTTGAGGATGAAATTATCCGCGCGGCATTCGAGGCCGCGAATGACATCGTGTGGATCGGATAAAGTGGTGACGAGGATGACGGGAACGTCGGCGAGATTCGGGTCGGCCTTCACCCTTCGGGAAAGCTCGTAACCGTCCATTTCCGGCATCACGACATCGCTCAGAATCAATGCGGGTTTGCGCGCACGCGCCGCTTCCAATGCGAGGCGACCATTGACGGCAGCCGTAACGCGATATCCCTGCTGCTCAAGAATGTAACGGAGCCGCTGAGCCTGGGTAGGGCTGTCTTCCGCTATGAGTATCTCGGGCGGCGAAGGCGGGATGGGCTTCTCAGGACTATTCATGTTCAGTTTCCGAAGCGGGTGGTTTGCGTTTGACCAGCACAGCGAGCAGGTCCGCGATTTTGTCGGCGGGCATCACGTGAGTCGCGCCGCCGAGCCGAATCGCTTCTCCGGGCATGCCGTGAACGATGGAGCTTTCACGGTCCTGCGCGATCGTATCGGCACCCGCGTCTTTCATCGTCTTCAGTTCAGCAGAGCCATCCTTCCCCATCCCCGTCAGCAGGACGCCGATGACGCTCGCGCCACAACTCACCGCCAGGGTGCGAAAGAGAAAAGAAACGGCAGGACGCAGACCGTTCTCGGGCTCTTCCCGTGAAAGAAAAATCCGGCCCGCCATGCTGAGGCCCATGTGAAAACCATCCGGTGCCAGATAGGCGTGACCGGGACGCGGCACAACGCCGTGGGCGGCGATATGAACCTGCCAACCGGTAGTCTGGTTTAACCATTCCACCAACCCGGGCAGAAATCCCTCGGCGATGTGCTGCACGATGAGGACAGGGACCGCAAAGTCCTTCGGCAGTCCTGCGAGGATGGCCTGTAGAACTGGCGGACCGCCCGTCGAGGCACCGATACCGATGGCCCGGATGCCGGGCGGGGCGACCCTAGTTTCCTCGGGGTGGACCACGGTGCTACGCGCCCGAGGCCAGCGGCGGACCACCTTGACCTCCGACATCAGCTTCACCGTCTGCCGGAGATTCGCAGTAAGAGTTTGAAATTCAGGATGCTCGGGGCCGACCGGTTTCTCCACACACGCCACTGCCCCAGCCTCCATCAAACGAAAAGTGGTCGCGACTTCTTTCGGGTCAGCCGTGGCCGAGCAGATGACGATCGGCACCGGGTGTGTCTCCATGATCCGACGCGTCGCCTCAAACCCATCCAGACGCGGCATGTGGATATCCATCAGCACCACATCGGGATGCTTCTCGGTCACAAAATCGATGGCTGCCTGGCCATCGCCGACCGCGCCGACCACCCGGATCTCGGAATCGGCTTCAAGGATGTGGGTGAGGAGCCGCCGCACCACCAGGGAATCGTCCACCACCAGCACAGCGATCTTGTTCTCGTTCATGGGAGGAGCGGTAAAATCATACGAGACGGCGGACGGCTTCGAGCAGGTTGCTCTGGTCGAAGCTGCTTTTGACAAGGTAGGCATTTGCTCCCGCGTCGATGCCGCGCTCGCGATCTTCGCGGCTTTCCAGCGCGGTGACGAGCACGACGGGCAGTTCGGCGAGCTTTTTATCCGCACGGACCCGCGCAGTGAGGTCGAATCCGTTGAGGCGTGGCATTTCCACATCGGAGACGAGGAGGTCGAACTGCCCGGCACGCAGAGCAGTGAAGGCCTCGATGCCGTCCACTGCCGTTTTCACCTGATAACCGGCCGCTTCGAGGATGCCCTTTAGAAGCATGCGAGAGGTGATGGAATCCTCGGCCACGAGGACCGATTTTGCGACGGCTTCAACCACCGCAACTTCCGCGGTGGCTCGTGAAGCGCCGCCGATCTTGCGCGCGGACTTCAGCAGATCGGCCCCGTTCAGGACTGGTGCAATCCGTCCAGAGCCGAGCACGGTGGCCCCGGCGATATTGCGCACGCGAGAGAGCGGTTTGCGCAATTGTTTGACCAGCACCTCCTGCTCATCGAGCACGGCGTCGACCGCAAAGGCGACGCGCCGATCACCCGAGCCGAGCACGAAGAACGACATGCGGGCCGACTGGTCGCGCGGACGCGTGGCAGGCGGCAGTTCGAGCACGTCCGAAAGCCGCACCAAGGACACGGCGAAGCCAGCGATTGAGAGTGTTTCGCATCCTTCGACGGTCTGCACGTCCCTCTCTTCGAAGCGCGCCACCCGCTCGACGCTCGCGGTGGGCACCACAAAAAAACGATCCGCCGTTTCGACGAGGATGCCGCGGAAGGTGGCGAGGGTCAGCGGCAGCTTGATATGAATGGCGGTTCCTTCACGCGACCGGCTTTCGACGGCAACGTGGCCGCCGAGCTTTTCCGTTTTTTCGCGCACGATGGCCAGGCCAAGACCCCGCCCGGAGAGTTCCGTGATGATCGGACTGGTCGAGAGCTCGGAGCGGAAGATCAACGCCAGCGTTTCCGCTTCGCTCAACTGGCTCGCTTCCTCGGATGAAAAGAAGCCCTGTTTCACTGCGGACTCGCGCACCTTGTCGGCATCGATGCCGGCGCCATCGTCGGAAACGACCAACTCGACCTTGCTGCCATTCACCGGCGATACCGCCAGCGTGATCGTGGCGCGAGGCGGCTTGCCGAGACGGTGCCGATGGGGGGGAGCCTCGATGCCGTGGTCGATGCAATTTCGGAGGATGTGGATCAGTGGGTCCTTCATCTCCTCAAGGATGCGCTTGTCGATTTCCACCTCTTCGCCGCGAATCACGAGATCGGCTTCCTTGCCCTGGTCGCGGCAAAGGTCCCGCACCAGTTTTTGAAAAAAGCCCGCCTGCGTCGCCAGCGGGAGCATGAGCAATTTTTTCGAATCTTCGAGCAGATCGTCCACGAGCTTTCCAACCATCAAGCGATCCTGCTCCGCGGCGCGGCCGAGGGCGGCTACCCGGCTCTCCATCGCTCGAAGATAGTCTTGATTCCACTCGATGAATTCGAGCAGGCGACGCGAGCCAGGCAAGGTGGCGTCAGCATCTCCGGCGCGATCCAGGCTCTGGCGAAAAGCGCGAGCCTCGGGCTGCAGGGCGGCCCACCGCTTGATCCACGTCTCGAAAGATCCGGCCAACTCGCGCAGGTCGGCGGCTCGCTGGCTGACCGCCAGTTTAGCGGAAAGCATCTCTTCGGCTTCGAGCAGGCGGGCATCGAGCTTCGTCACCGCCACGCGGATCGTATCAGCAGAAGACGAAAATTTTTCCGAGGTTGGAGACTCGGACCGAGCAGACTGAGCCGGCGCTTCTGACAGTGAAGGCGCGCGGGATGAAGCTCGCGCAGTTCCGGTGATGATCGCCGTAACTGCATCGAGCGAACCATGCACCCCATCGAGCGACTGTGCGGATGGCATCGTTTTCGTGCGCTTCCAAGTGGCGAAAGAATCTTCGAGCGATTGGCAGATGGACTCGACATCGTTGAAATTCACGGCCCGGGCAGCCCCCTTAAGACTGTGGGCCGCACGGAAAACCTTCTCGACGAGACGACGCTGTTCCTCGGGCGCCGGCGCTTTCTCGAGTTCGAGCAAGCCCGTCGCCATCGCTTCCAAATGCTCCTCGGCTTCGACCTTGAAGGTCGAGCGCAGCATCTTGAGAAATTCGTCGTCCTGCGCGCTCATCGCTCGATCAGACCTTGTAGCGGGATACCATCTGCTTCAACCGCTGGCCGAGGTCGCTCAGATCGCGGGCGGACACCTCGAGTTGCCTGGCGCTGGCGACATTCTGCGTGCTCGCCTGCTTGATGTTCTCCATCGCCGAGGCCACCTGGTCCATGCCCACGAGTTGCTGCTGACTCGAGGCGGCAATCTGGGTGGCGGTTTGGGCGGCTTCGTTCACGCTGGCGGCGAGAGCCTGGATGGACTCCCCCGCAGCCGCGGTCTGACGCCCTCCTGCTTCCACGGCCTTGCTCCCCTGCTCCGTCGCCATCACCGCAGCGGCAGTCGCTTTCTGGATGTCGCTCAAAATCGTGCGCACCTGATTCGTCGCCTGCCGGGACTGCTCGGCGAGGCTTTTCACCTCCTGCGCCACGACCGCGAAACCTTTCCCCTGCTCACCGGCCTTGGCGGCTTCGATGGCCGCATTGACAGCCAGCAGATTCGACTGCGCCGCCAGGTCATCCACGGTAGCGATGATCTGACCGATGGCCTGACTTTGCTCACTCAGCCGCACCATGCTCTCGGCGATGGACTCCATCTGCTGCCGGATCCGGCCCATGCCCGCGACGGCTTCCTCCGTGGATTTGCGCCCACCGAGCGAAATCTGCACCGCTTTTTGCGCGTTTTCAGAAACGCTCCGCGCCTTCTGCGTGGACATTTCCGCAGTCTGGCGAACCTCCGCAACCGTAGTGGTCGTCTCGCTCACGGCGACCGCCGATTCACTCGCACTGGAAGCCAGTTGCGCCGTCGAGGCGACGATCTCGCTCGCCGCCGAGCCGAGCACGTTCGCGCCTTCCATGAGATCCTGAATTTGCAGCCGGAGATTCTCAATCATGCGCGCGAAAGAATTTCCCAGCACGTCCTCCGAGGATTGCGGTTTAATCCCCGCGCGCAATTCACCATTGGAAATCTGCTCGGCGACCCCCGCCATCGCTCGCAGTGAGTTCGCCATCTCGTCGAACGTCCGCGCCAGCACACCCACTTCGTCGCTCCGTCCATTCGCTGCCGCCTTCACCCGCAGGTCTCCCCGGGTGATTTGCTCTGCGACACCGGTCAATTCCTTGAGCGGAACGGAAATGTCGCGCGTGATGAGCCAGCCCGCCACCAGCGCCACGATCAAAGCGACCACGGTGCCTCCCACAATGGTTCGCTCGCTATTGCGAGCGTCAGCGTCAGTTTCATCCCCTCGCTTTTTCAGGAGGCCCTGCTCCTCGGCTTCCATTTCACTCACGAGCTTCTGGATTTCGATCGACAGCTCATGCCCCTTTCCTGTTTTGACAACTTTCACACCTTCTTCGATTCCTCCGGCGCGACGCGCCTCGATGGTTTCACGCGCAGCCGCAAACCGGCTTTTAATCAAGGGCTCCAGCGCATTCAATCGAGTCTGCTGCCGCGGATTGTCCTCGGTCATTCGCCGAAGCTCCTGCAGGTCTGCGTCGATTTTCCCCAAAGCGTTCTGATAAGGCTCCAGATAACTTTCTTCCCCGGTCACCACGTAGCTACGAGCGCCGATCTCCACATCCTTAATAAAAGAAATGACTTCATCGAGTTTCCCCAGGACTTCGTAGGTGTGCTTCCGCCATTCGGACGCACTGATGAGTTGCGCGGTGCTCCAGTAAGACACGGCACCGACCACCACGAAGATAAACAACGCGAGGCCGAAGCCCCCGGCGAGTTTGGTTCCGACATTCCATTTCATAAGCAAGAGTTGGGTTCGAAGGATGGTTCAGGGTTCGACTTCTTCGTGCACGACGAGTTTGGGGTCCGAGAGGATGCGAGCCAGATCGAGCACCACCAAGCGCTCCGCGGTAACACCTTTGAGATAATCCTCACGAATCCCGGTAAGGGTAGGTAGAGATGGCTGCAGGCTCGCAACGGGAATGGAACGAACGCCGAAGGTGAGATCCGCCAGCAAACCGAGTTCGAGGTCGCCGCTGCGGACCAGAATGATCCGGTGCAGGTCGGTGAGACCTTCCTCCGGCAGGTTGAAAAGTTTGCGGAGATCGAGGACCGGCAGAAGGCGGCCACGCACGTTAACGATGCCCGGAATGAAAGGTGGCGTGCAGGGAAGCGGAGTCAGTTCCTTCAAGGCATGAACCTCGCGCACCAACCGTGTCTCTACCGCGTAGTGTTCCTGCGCGAGGTTGAACTCGAGCACTTCGAGCATCGTCTCGCCAAGCGGTGAGCCGACAGGACGGCGGGCGAGTGCACGAGCGCGGTCCCGGAGTATGAGGGCGGGGTCGCTCGACGGAATGTCGTTCATGGGCTCACCTCCAGAGCGGCAATGGAGTGGATCATTTCGCGAAGGCGAGCGACGGTGAGACCGTCGGACTCGGGCACGATGTCGTTCGGCGGGTTGCGGTCGAGCCAGTGCAGCGCGTTGGTAAAATGCTTGTTGGCTTCCCGGGAGCGATCCGCTTCGCGAGCGAGATTGCCGAGAGCGAAGTGCGCGAGCACAAAGCCGGGCCAAAGGTAAATGGCACGCTGGAGGGAATGGCGCGCTTCGTTGCGGTCGCCGCGTTCCTGCAGGATCACGGCACGCAGATAGTGGCCGGCGGGATCAAGTTTATCGGAGGCGAGGCATCGCTCACAGACCGCGAGGGCTTCGGAAAGTCGGCCATCGTTGGCCAGTTCACGCGCGGTTGAGAGGAATGCTTCCGGGAGGGCGGAGGAAAACTCCGCCGCAGCCGCGACCGATGTGATGGTGGCAGGAGCAGACGGAATTTGGCTCCACGTCGGCTCGGCGGCGACTTTCGTCATCCTCTTTTGATAAAGGATGACGTTGGGAAAATTCACTGGCGTAAATGGGGAAAGCAGCGTCTGCGTTCCCTCGCTCGGGCTGACGATCAGCCAACCACCTTCGACCAGGGCCCGATGCAGGTTTTGCACGACCTTCTGCGCCTGCGGCACTGTGAAATACATCAGCACATTGCGACAAAAAATGATATCCATCGCGCCCGTCTCGGTGGCCGGCGACGGGAACGTGTCGTCGGCCAAATTTAACGGCGCAAAGGTCACCTGCTGGCGGATTTCGGGCAGAATGGCATACCGGCCTTCTTCAGTTCGGCGAAAGTAACGGCTTTTGAACCATGGCGGTGACTCACGAAACGACCACTCGCCGTAAACGCCCTCAGCCGCCTTCTGCAGGAAGGTCTCGTTAATGTCCGTCGCGAGGATGGATACTTTCCAATCCGCAAAGTCGGGCAGAACCTGCCGCAGCAGAATCGCGAGTGAATATGGCTCCTCGCCCGTGCAGCAAGCCGCGCTCCAAAACCGCAAGCGACGCCGACCGTCCCGACGCGCGCGGATCAACTCCGGCAGGATTTTGTCGGCGAGGGCGGCAAACGTTTTCGGCTCCCGGAAAAAGTAAGTTTCGCCAACGGTCAGATGACTGGCCAGTGCGTGGAGTTGCGTGCGATTTAACCGCGCGGAGAGCAGCCATTCGACGCACTCCGCCTCATCCATGAAGCCGAACGCTTCCGCCGCAGCAGCCACGCCGCGCTGGAGATCGATGCGACGCTCGGGGGGGAAGTGCAGTCCAACGCGAACCGCGATGAACTCGCTGACCCGCTGCCATTGCACCTCTGGCAGGGCGCTAGCCGGCATGCGCCGCCTCCTCGCCAAGTGCTTCGTCAAGGACACGCTCCTCTTCCAAAGAGAGAAACCGCTCCAGATCGTGAATCAGTGCCATGCCGTCTGAAAGTTGAATCACGCCTTCGATTTGATCGACGCCAGGCACGATGTCATGGGCACCTGAGACCAGATCCGGGGATTGCTCAACGAGACCAAGCGCCTCGTCGATGACCAGCACCACGGGCCGGGTCGCGGTTCGCGCGAGGATGAATTGATCCTTCGGAGTGACGTCACGTTCCGGGAGGCCCAGCCGGCGGCGGAGGTTCAGCACGGGCAGAATTCGCCCTTCGACGTCGATGATCCCCAAGACGATGCCCGGCGCCTTCGGCAAGGGCGTCGTCTCCGCGGCACGGACGATCCGTTCCACCGTCTCCAAGGGAAGCGCAAAGCGCTGTTCGCCCAACCGGAAGAGAACTAAAGACGAAGAAGTTTTCATCGACCAGTTGGATGGCGATTCAGCGTTTCCACTTCCGTATTCCCCGTTGAACCGTCCAGCGGGTCGTCGCAAAAAGTGGGTAGTTGATCCGGTTCTTCATATGGTGGTGGGTCCCTGTTCCCTTGCCGCACCTTATCCTTAACTGATCGAACCGAAAACGGCAACTGGCATGAAACTACCGAAAAGCCGCAGTCGGCAGCGGGGATCACTCGCCTGCCTGTCGTGCTGACTTTGAAAAAGTCAGCGGCTGCACTCCAGTCGCCCTACTCGCGGTTTGCCTTCTGCATTCGCTTGAGCTTGCTCGCCAACGCCGTCTTGGTGGCGGAACTCATGCGATCGATAAAAAGGACGCCCTGAAGGTGGTCAAACTCGTGCTGGATGGCGCGGGCAAGAAGCCCGGTGGACTCGAATTCAATTTCGTTCCCTTCGAGGTCCGTCGCGCGCGTTTTCACATAAAGCGAGCGCGGGATCTCGGCGGTAATTTCGGGGAAGCTAAGGCACCCCTCGGTGCCACCTTCCTTGTCCGGACCGAGTTCCAGGACAGGGTTGATGAGCACCAGCGGCATGTGCTCGTCCACGTCCACTTCCTTGCCATCGATATTCATGGTGCTGGGGCGATCTTCGACGCCGGCGACATCGACGATGGCAAGTTGAATCGGCACACCTACCTGTTGCGCTGCAAGGCCGACGCCATTGGCGGCTTCCATCGTCTCGAACATATCAACCACAAGCTGGCGCAGTTTGTCATCGATCTGCTTCACCGGCGAGCCTTTCTGGCGGAGCGCCGGGTGGCCATATTTGACGATTTCGAGGAGCATGGGGTTGTCTTAAAAAAATGCGAAAATGACGAAGTGAGACGCGCTGCCAGCCCCGGGTTCCAAGGGCCGCACGCGAGCGACGGCGCTTATTTTTTGATCTCGGTAAACGCCGACAGGTTTCCCTTTACTCCACTCTCCTTCAGGACGTCGAGCACACGAATGATGACGCCGAACGGGGCTTTTTTGTCGGCGTTCAACGCCAGGGTCGGCGGCGGCGACAGTTTCATCAATTCAGTGATGGACGCCTTCAGCGCATCGATCTCGACCTTCTTGTCGTCGAGGAAGATTTCCTCCGACTCGGCGATGCTGAGCACGACGGTCTTGGCGGTGGATTTCTCGGCTACCACGGCGCTCTTCGCCTCGGGCAGCTTGATGGTGACGCTGGCCTCCTGCTTTTTGAACTGCGTCGTCATCACCATGAAGATCAGCAGGATCGCGAAGATATCGATCAGCGACACGATGATGACTTCAGGTTTGCGCCGGCGGCGCGGGAGAAAGTTCACGGCACGTCACCCTCGGTGGAGCCGGCTGCAGAGGTAATTTCCACCAGCGACGGCATCGTCTTGCCTCGCGCAGCGAAGCGCTGCTTCTGGTGGTAGCACTTGGCAAGCAGTTCGCTGATGAGCGACTCCATGTCGGATGCCATCGTCTCGACGCGTTTCGAGAAGATCGAATACGCGATGAGGCTCGGAATGGCGATGGCGAGGCCGACGATGGTGGTCGAGAGCGCTTCGGAAATGCCTTTCGCCATGAGGTGCGGATTCGTGGCCGAGGCATCGGCCCCAAAGGATGCGAACACCTGCACGAGACCGGACACGGCGCCGAGCAGACCGAGCAGCGGCGCGATGCCGACGATGATTTCCAGCACAAACAAACCACTTTCCAGCCGTAGCACTTCGTAACGTGCCTTGGTCTGCACGGCCTCGAGATTTTCCATTTTCGGCCAGTTGAGATTTTGCAGGCCAACCTGGGCGATGCGCGCGAGGGTGGAGTTGTCGTTACGCACCATGCGGGAAAGTTTCACCACGCCGTCCGTGTCCTCGGGTTGAAGGTTTTCGATTTCGCGCTCGATGATGGGCGGCATCACCACATCGCGCCGCAGGGCAATCGCGCGCAACAGGATCACCGCCATCGCCACGATCGAGCAGGTTAGCAGGAGCAGCATGAAGAAGCCGCCTTGTGCGAAGAACTCATAGACGGAGTGGAAGCCAGAGGCGGCGGGTAAGAGAGCGGAAATCATCAGTTACAGGGGCGGCAGAATGGTGAAAGTAAACGTATCCTCAAGTTTTCCGTCGCTCATATCCGGCAGGGCATCCTCCGGCGGCGGCATGATGCGAGCCTCGTTCATCACTTGCTGGCACATCATTTCAAAGGACGCATTCGAAGTGTTCGAGATCACGCGAATGTCGCGAATCTTCCCCTCGCGAGTGATGGCATAGGCAATTTTCACGCTGCCGACGGCGAAGCGGTCAGGGTGCGTTTTCACGTAGTAGGTCCAACGCGAGCCGATCGCGGACTTGACCTGCTTTTGATAGACGCCGAGAGGCGTGCGAATGGCGTCCACCCCGTTCGGTCCGCGGGTGGTAATGCCGCCGTCGATCCGGGACTTGTAGAGATCTTCCTGATACTCCGGCTCGGAGGGCTGGCTTTTCTTCGCGCTCTTCGGCGCAGGGGTGATGAGCTTCGCCATTTCGGTCGTTTCCCGTGCCGGCTGAACGGGGGTGACACGGGTTCGGAAAGCGGGAGCCGGCGGCGGGGTTAATTCGGTCACTGGACCGTCTCTCACTTCACTCATTTTCGTGGCGACGGCGATCTGATCGCTGGCAGGTTCCAGCACCTCGGGCGCCGGTGGCGGCTTCACTTTCTGCTCCGGAGCAGTGGGTTCTCCCGCGGGCTTGTCCACGACGACTTTCGGAGTTACTGGTGGGGCCGCCTCGGCGGGGGGGGCAGACGGAGCGGGCGCCTCCTCCACGGTCGGAGATGGGTTCGGCACGCCTAGCCGCGACCGCTGGTCCTTGAAAGTCATGAAGGTGTCGGTTCGACCATCCTGCGATGGAAGCGGCGCATCGCCCGTCGCCGGCTTTTCGCTACCAGCCTTCATGTCCTGGTCGGACTCAAAAAGCGCGTCCTTTGGCTTTCCGTCGCTTTGCGCCAGACCAGCGGAGTCGATCACCGGGCGCATGGCGCGTGCTTTGAGTTCTTCGGCACTGACCAGTTCCGCGGGCTTTTCATCGACCGCAGGTGCCGGTTTCTCTTCCGGCCGGAAGGTATCCATGATCGTCACCTCCAACGGCTGCAACTGCGCCTCCGGCTTGGCGAAATCGACGTGCACATCGGGAATCATCCCAGCGAGCGCGACGAAGAAGAGCATCAGGATGAGGTGCAGAACCAGCGAAGCCACGATGGCACCCACCGCCTGCCGCTGCTGCGGGACATTGTTCAGGTCCGGCAGCATCGCCACAAACGGAGTCGTGATGCGTTGAAGCAATGCCATGCGCTAAAGTGGGCGGACGACCGAGCCGTCCATGAAGCCGACCATCTTATACATGGACCGCTGCGCGCACCACTCCACTTCTTTGCCTTTCCATTTGTCAGTCAAAGC
Organism: Chthoniobacteraceae bacterium; assembly: GCA_044226525.1. Taxonomy (GTDB): domain Bacteria; phylum Verrucomicrobiota; class Verrucomicrobiia; order Chthoniobacterales; family Chthoniobacteraceae; genus VFJQ01. Next base: position 437,468 of record JBGAGV010000002.1, read on the forward strand.
CTGACCATTACGAGACAGACGCAAGGCCTCGATTGGCTCGGGATAAGCGCGGGCAACGGCCAGCGCGGTGCGGGCGGCATCAGACAGCACTGCCTCGGGAAGGAAGGCGGCGACGTGACCGGCCGCACACACGTCTTCCAGCGCGAGCTCGTCCTGAGTTCCGGCGCAGATCAGCAAAATCCGCTCGGCAGCGCGGAGCTGGGCCACGAGGGCGTCGAGATTGAGCAAGGCGCCAACGAGGACCCGCTGGGCGTGTTCGCACGCACGGAGAGCAAGCGTGCCGTTGGTCGTCGTCCAGAGGATCGTCGCCCCGGGAGATTCACGATACTCGAAGGGCGAGTTTCCAAAGTCGAAACCGGCTGGCTTTTCGCCCCCCCGCTCTCCCCCCAGGAGCGCACCGGGAATGGTCGATTTCAACGCAAAGGCTTCTTCCAATGTGCGCACCGGATGAATCTCCGCCACACCGTGCGCCAGCGCGGTGATCATCGAAGACGTCGCACGCAGGATGTCGAAGACCACACAGGTCGTCGTGGAGAGATCACGCCGCGGGAGGCGCGCGATATCGGCTGGGCTGAGGGCGGCGTCGATGTTCATCCGCCGCGGGGCCACGTCGTCCTGGCGTGGTGGAAAAGGTATTGCTGCGCGTAACCGCCATACGGGCCGAAATACGTCGCAGAAAATTCGCTCAGCCGCCGGGCGGTGACCTTGCGTTTGCGCTGAAAATAAAGCCGCCGCAACACACGCTCGATCCACACATCGATGGGAAAGGCGGTGAGCCGTTCAAACCCGAAGAGAAGCGCGCAGTTTGCGACTTTTGCGCCGACGCCGGGCAGGCGGCATAGTTCGGCATGCGCTTCGTCATCCGGCAAAGCGGCGACCCGGGCGAGATCGACTTCTCTCGAGGCGATCATCCGCGCGGCGCCGAGGAGATTCTTCGCGCGAAAACCAAGCCGGCACTCGCGCAGATCGGCTTCGCTCAGCGCAGCCAGACGCTCGGGCGGCGGATACGAAAAAATTCCCGGCGCAACCTCGACGCCGTAGCGTTCGCGAAGCAGGTGCGAAATCTGGGCGATGTGCGCGACCTGCTTCATCGCGGAAGTGATGAACGTGGCCAGACACTCCCACGCCGGCTGGCGCACGATGCGCAACCCTCGGCATGCCGCGAGCGCGGCACACATGGCGTCGTCGCGCGGGAAGCTGGCGTAAATCTCGGCGAGCGGGTGATTCAGCGCGAAGTATTCTCGCACCGCCGCCTCCGAGCCGGGTGCCACGTCCAATTCCCCACCCCGCTGCTCGACCCGGACCGGCACTTCACCGATCGCCCCCGTCCAGACGGCTCCATCGCGGCGCCAGTGAAACACCTGCCCGCACCCGAGGGTGAGCGCGAGATCCGTTTCGGGCGCGTCGACCACACTCCAGTTTTTCTTCACTGGATGAAGTAGCTCAGGTTCTCGAGTTCGATGGCCACATCCACATTGTTCACCACCACGCGATCGGGCACCTGGAGGATGATCGGGGCGAAATTGAGGATGGCCATGATGCCGGCCTCGATCATGTCGTTGGCGACTTCCTGCGCGACGTGCGCAGGCACGGTGAGAATGGCCATCTTCACGATGTTATCGCGAACGAACTCCTTGAGCTTCGTCATCGGCAACATCGGAATGCCCAGTTCACGCGCCCGGCCTCGCGACGGCTCCAGGTCGAAAGCCGCCACGACTTCAAAGCCTTCCTTGGCAAAGCCGGGATATTTCAGGAGCGCGGAACCGAGGTTACCGGCGCCGACGAGGATGACCGGCTGGAGGTGCGCGGTGCCGAGCACTTCGGTGAGCCGGGAGGAAAGCTGGTCCACATTATAGCCGAGGCCGCGGGTGCCGAGCTGGCCGAAATAGGTCAGATCCTTGCGTAGCTGTGTTGGCTTCACCCCCGCCGCCTTGGCCAGTGCGGCCGAGGAAACGGTTTCAATGCCATTCGCCTTCGCACGCTGGAGGGCGCGGTAGTAAAGTGAGAGGCGATAGACGGTCTTGCGTGGAATGATCAGCTTGGACACGGGAGAAGGGCCGTCTCCACTAATGCACCAAAGTTGAATGAGAAGCGAATTCCGAGTGCCGGGAAGACGAGGAAAAGGCCACGGATGAGCGGATTTGCCGAAGCCCGCGCTTGCCACTTGGACCGATTATGAGCAACTTCGCGCTGATGACTCGCCTTTCCCGCTACGCCGCCATTCTCGGCCTGGCAGCCGCCACCGCGACGGCCCAGGACACTCCCAACGCGGGCGAAGAGCTGGCCCAGTTGCGCAAGACCGTCGAAGCCCAGGGCAAACAAATCGAGGCGCTGACTGAACAGGTGGCAAAGCTGGTCGCGGCCCTCGGAAGCAAGCCCGCCGCCACCCCTGCGGCGGATTCCGATAGCGCTCCCGGCCCGGCTCCAGCCCCCGACGGCAAGGAAGAGTTCAGCACCGCCGATGCCCCCAAGGCCGAGCCGGCCCAGCCCCGTCACATCGTCGTGAAGGGCGAGACTTTGACATCCATCGCGAAGCACTACAACGTATCGTTGGCCGAGCTAATCAAGGCCAATAAAGGACTGAACGAACGGAAAATCCAGATCGGCCAGTCCGTCCTCCTCCCATCCGCGACGCCTTCACCCTCCACACCCGCACCCTCCGAAACCAAACCGAATCAATGAGCGACGACACGCAGACCTGGTATTTGCTCAAAAACGACGACGGCACCGTCTTCGGCCCCATCTCCTTCACCCAGCTCAAAGCGTGGGCCGACGACGCCCAGGTGTCGCCGCTCGACAAGGCGTCCACCGATCAGGAGAACTGGATCAAGGTGCCCATGGTGCCCGATCTCGGCATGGATTACCTCGTGGAGGTGAGCCCCGACCAGTTTTACGGCCCCACCACGCTCGGCGCCGTGCGCGAGTTCCTCCAAGCCGGGGAAATCCACGCCGAGACGCGGATCACCAATTGCAGGGATGGCAGCGACGCCGCGCTGAAGGATATTCCCGGCCTGCTGCCGCAGGTCGAATACGAGGAGGCGCGCCCCGTGCGCACGAGCATCCGGCTCAATCTCCAGCAGCGCATTCGTGAACTCGAAGAGGCGCTCATGGAAGAACGCCGCGCCCGCGAAACCGCGGAAAACATGCTCGAGAAACTCGAGGCCAGGCTCGCGGAGATCAATCGGGCGACGGCGCTCTAAGCCGCTCGCGATGCCACTCCATCTCAGCCCCCTGCCCCGGCGCGAATTCCTGCGCCGTTCGCTGTTTGCTGGTGCGGGCATTCTCACGCTGCCGGCGCTGCGTGCGGAAGAGGCCAAGGCTGATCCTGATCGCTGGGCGCTCTTTTCCGATACGCACATCGACGCCGATCCCGCGAAGATCGCGCGCGACATCAATCTGGCTGAGCATTTGCGCACGGCTGTCGCCGGGGTGCAGGCGCTGTCGTCGGCTCCGGCAGGAATTTTCGTCAACGGCGATTGCGCGCTCGATCGCGGCCTCGCGTCCGACTACGGCACGTTCAGCGGCCTGATGCGTCCGCTGGCGGAGAAACACCCGCTGCATCTGCTGCTCGGCAATCACGACGACCGCGAAATCTTCTGGTCCACGCTGAAAGAGACCCGTCCCGCCGCACCGCCCGTCGCCAGCAAACATGTCTCCGTAGTGGAAGGGGCACGGGCCAACTGGTTCCTGCTCGATTCTCTCGATGTGACCAAACAAACGCCCGGCCAGCTCGGTGCTGAGCAACGCGCCTGGCTCGCCATGGCGCTCGATCAGCACACGGAAAAGCCCGCGCTGGTCATGCTTCACCACAATCCGGTTGCGACCGAAGCAGGCAAAAAAACGGGCTTGATCGACACCGACGAACTGCTCGCCATCCTGCTGCCGCGCCGGCACGTGAAGGCCGTTTTCTTCGGCCACACCCATACGTGGCGTCAGTTGCAAAACGACGGTCTTCACCTCGTGAATCTCCCCGCCGTCGCTTACCCATTCAATCCCGCCGAGGTCACTGGCTGGACCGACTGCCGGTTGCGCGACGGCGGCATGACGCTCGAAGTGCGCGCCCACGACACCACCCATGCTACGCACGGAAAGGTGTTGGAGTTCACCTGGCGGACGTAATCGGCGAATAAAGCCATCTGGGTTACGCTAGCAATTTCGCGAGGTTCTCCAGCGTCAGGTCCGGACGCTTCAACCGAAACACGTGCAGCCCGGCCTTTTCCGCTCCTTCCCAATCCGCCGCCGGTTCGTCACCAACGTGCAGGGCTTCGCATGGTTGCGCGTTCATCTGCCGCAGCGCCTCCTCGAATATCCATGGGTCCGGTTTGTCCGCGCCGACTTCACTGGAAATCACCACCGAGCGAAAAAGCGGAGTGAGGTTCAATTCATCGAGCACCGTTCGTAAGCGCCCATCGAAGTTCGAGATGATGCCCAATTCATACCGGCTCACCAGCCGCACCAGGACTTCGGGCACTTCGGGATACGCTTCCCACACGCCCGGCTTGGTAAACTCGTCGTAAAGCTCCGCGAAATACGCGCTGCGATCGAACCCACCCTGCCGAGGCACCGCGCACTTATCCAGCACGCGATGCACAAACTCCTCCCACCAGCCGCGGTCATCATCCTTTCGGCACACATGCGTCGCAACGGGAGCGGGCATTTCCCGCCAGGTCATCCGAAACGCCTCGGTCGTGGCAGAAGGGTCCAGTTCCAACCCGTGCCGCGCGGCCACTTCGCCGTAGTGGTGCGCCACGCCCCGTGGCAGGCCAATCAAGGTCCCGGCGGCATCAAAGAAAATGACACGTATTTTCGACACGAAGGCAAAATTTTGGTGATAAAGGGCGGGTTAGCAGGATTGTCACGACGACCGGAGACAATTTCAGGTTTCCGGGTCGCAACTCCTGTCAGCTCAGCGTCCCTGTATAATACACACAGGCAGGGAGTCAGGTCTTGACGCCCCTGAAGGAAGCTCCTAGCTTGGGGCCAAATCTCCGGCACCAAGAAAGTGGGCCCCAAGCCCGCTTTTTTTGTCTCTGGAGACTTCGCCCATTTTATATGAACGCAGAATTTATCGCCATGCTGGAACACCTCGAACGCGAGAGGGGCATCAAACGTGATGTCCTGATCGAAGCGGTCGAGACTGCTCTGGTGTCGGCGGCCAAGAAAGCCGTCGAAGCCGGGCGTGAACTGCGTTGCGTCATCGATCGCAAGACTGGGGCCATCAAGGCTTTTGCCAAGCTCATCGTAGTCGAGCGCGTGCAGAACAAGCACGACGAAGTGAGCCTCGTGGCCGCGCGCAAAATCAAGGCCGACGTCCAACTGGGCGAAGAAGTGGAGATCGAAGTGACGCCGAAGGACCTCGGGCGCATCGCCGCGCAGACCGCCAAGCAGGCGATCATGCAGCGCCTCCGCGCCGCCGAACGCGACATCATTCTCGACGAATACCGCGATCGCGCCGGTGAAATTGTCAATGGCACCGTGCGCCGCTTCGAACGCTCGGATGTGATCGTCGATCTCGGCAAGGCTGAGGCGGTGCTGCCAAATCGTGAGCGCGTCCAGACTGAAGATTACGCGATCGGTGACCGCATCCGCGCTTACGTTGTGGCCGTGGAAAACGGCTCCCGCGGGCCGCAGATCATTCTTTCCCGCAGCCACCCGAATTTCGTCCGCCGCCTCTTCGAGACGGAGGTCAACGAAATCGCCGACCGCACCGTGGAGATCAAGGGCATCGCCCGCGAACCCGGCTACCGCACCAAGGTCGCCGTGTGGAGCGGCAATGAGAAGGTCGATCCGGTGGGCGCCTGCGTGGGCATGAAAGGTTCTCGCGTAAAGAATATCGTCCGCGAACTGAACAACGAAAAAGTCGATATCATCCGCTGGAGTCCGGACCTGCGCGAGTTTGCGCAGGAGGCGCTTAAGCCGGCCAAGATCAAGTCGGTCGTGGTGGACGACAGCGGTCGCCGCATTCTAATCAAGGTGGACGAAGATCAGCTCTCGCTCGCCATCGGCAAGCGCGGGCAGAATGTTCGTCTCACCGACAAGCTCACCGGCTACAAGACGGTCATCGAACGCGACGAGACCGCCCGGGAAGAGTTCGAAAACAAGAAGGGCGCCGCCGCTCACTCGATGGCCGATTCCCTCGGCATCACCGAGGAAGAGACGGCCGCGCTCGTCGGCTCCGGCATGAACTCGATCGAAGTCATCGCCACTGGCGCCGAAGCCAGCGACATTGCGGGAATCCTCGGCTGCGACGAGGACAAAGCCGCGAAAATTTTTGCCGCAGCGCAGGCGGCCTACCGCAAGACCAATGGCTCCGCTTAGTCGTGCCATGAAAACCTCGGAACGCCTCGATGCCCACCAAAGCTACCAGCAAGACCACTCCCAAGAAAACCGACGCCGACGCTAACACCGGCGCCAAGCCCGCGAAGAAACCCGCCGACAAAGGCGCGGTCGCCGGCCCGGTTAAATCGCTGATTCCCAAGATCACCGCGCGCAAGCCCGAGCCGAAGCCGGCTGAGCCCGCGCCTGAGCCGTCGCCCGCTCCGAAGGAGCCGCCGAAACCGAAGGAGGCGCTCGATCTCCTCGCCGAAAAGCCGAAGCGCGTTCGCAAGGAGTCCGCCGAAGCACCCAAGTCCCTTTTCGTCCCGATCTCGCGGATTATGGAGGAGCAGAAAGCTCCCCCGACACCGCCTCCTGCTCCCGTCGCTCCGGCGGCGCCGGCACCGGAAGGCGCCGAGATCATCGAGGAAGACGGCAAGAAGATCATCCATCTCAAGCCACCGATCATCGTCAAGGACCTCGTCGCGGCGATGAATCTGAAGGCCTTTCAGGTCATGAAAGACCTGATGGACCTCGGCATTTTCGCCAACCCAAACCTCACGATCGAGGCCGACATTGCCTCGAAGATTTGCGAAAAGCACGGCTTCGTTTTCGAAAAGGAAAAGCGCCAGAAGGGCGAAGGCGTTCACAAGGTCGAAACGAAAGTCGAGCTACCGCCCGCTCCGCCCACCAAGCCCGAAGAGGTCAAGGCGGCGGTGAAGGAAGAGGAGAAGAAGGACAAGCCGTCCGAGTTCAAACTCCGCGCCCCGATTGTCACCTTCATGGGTCATGTCGATCACGGCAAGACCACCCTCATGGACGCGATCCGCAAGGCGCGCGTCGCCGCGGGTGAAGCCGGCGGCATCACGCAGCACATCGGCGCCTATTCGGTCGAGTATAACAAGCAGCGCATTACCTTCCTCGACACCCCCGGTCATGCCGCCTTCACGGCCATGCGGGCACGCGGTGCGAACGTCACCGATATCGTCGTGCTCATCGTCGCGGCGGATGACGGTATCATGCCTCAGACGATTGAGGCGATTAACCACGCCAAGGCAGCCAACGTAAAGATGATCGTGGCGATCACGAAAATCGACGCCCCCGGCGCCAACGTAGACCGCGTGAAAGGGCAGCTTCAGGACCGTGGTTTGCAGCCCGAAGATTGGGGCGGCGAAATCGGCGTGTGCCCGGTTTCTGCCATCAAGAATATCGGCGTCTCCGATCTGCTCGATCGCATTCAGCTCGAAGCGGAAATCATGGAGATCAAGGCCACCGAGAGCGGTCCGGCGCGCGCCACCGTCATTGAAGCGCAGATCGAACAAGGCCGCGGCCCCACCGCTACGCTCATCGTCCGCAGCGGCACGCTGAAGACCGGCGACGCCTTCATTTGCGGCAACTTCGACGGCAAGGTCAAAGGCCTGCTCGACGATTACAACAAGCCGATGAAATCCGCTGGCCCCAGCACCCCATGCAAGGTGCTCGGTTTTGCCGGTCTGCCGGATGCTGGCGACGAACTCGTGGTCCTCAAGAACGACCGCGAAGCGAAGCAACTCGCCGCCGAGCGCCAGGCCGAATTGCGCATGCAGAAGCTGGCCACGCCACAGCGCGCCACGCTCGAGAATCTTTTCGAATCCATCGCCGCCGGCCAGCGCCCCACCCTCAAGGTCGTGGTCAAAGCCGATGTGCAGGGATCCATCGAAGCCATTGAAAGCTCGCTCGACCAGATCGAGAGCAAGAAAGTCGATCTCGACTTCGTCCACACTGCCGTCGGTCCGATCAGCGAAAACGACGTGCTCCTCGCCACCGCGTCGAATGCCGTCATCATCGGCTTCAACGTGAAGGTCGAAAACGTCGCGGCCACCACCGCCAAGCGCGAAGGCGTGCAGATCAAGCTCTTCTCGATCATCTACGAACTCATCGACCAGGTGAAGGAAGCCATGGCGGGCTTGCTCGAACCCGAGACCCGCGAACAGGTCATCGGCCACGCCGAGGTGAAGAAAGTATTCGATCTGACCAAGGGCAAGGTCGCCGGTTGCGCCGTTACCGATGGTCGCATGCAGCGCACCGCCCGTGCTCGCGTCACCCGCGGTCGCACGCCGATCTACGACGGCGGGTTCCACACGCTGCGCCGCTTCCAGGACGACGTGAAGGAAGTCCGCAGTGGCATGGAATGCGGCATCAAGTTGGGCGAATTCAACGACTACGAAGTCGGCGACATCATCGAGTGCTACCTGCTCGAAAAAGTCCCGCAGAAGCTGTAGGGCGTCAGGTTGATGGCTGATGGTGGATGGTTGATGGCCGCGCCATCGCCGTCACCATCCCTGTCAACCATCTACCATCCACCATCAACTCCTCGTGAAGAATCGTCTCGATCGCGTTAACGAACTCATCAAGCGGGAGCTCGACACGCTTATCCGGCGCGAAGTCGCGCAAATGCCGGGCAAGCTTGTGACGGTGCGCGAAATCGAAACGTCGCCCGATCTCAAGCACGCCACCGCGTGGATGAGCATCCTCGGCTCCAAGGAGGATCAATACGCCTCCATGGCGATCCTGCACGCACATCGCAAGCAACTACAGTCGCTGCTTTCCAAACGCGTCGTGCTGAAATTCACCCCGCAGATCCACTTCAAGCTCGATGAAACCGGCGTGCGCGGCGACCGGGTGCTCACCATTCTGAGCGAACTGAACCTGTCCGAGCCCAAGCCTGGCGAGCTCGCCCCCGATGCGGAGACCGAGACCGACACCGACGCCGATGACCGCTGTTAATAGTCCCCTCGCCGATATCGCCGAGGTGCTCCGCACCAGGCAGCGTTTCGTCGTCATGTCGCACGTCCGGCCCGATGGCGACGCGCTCGGCTGCACCATCGCGATGGCCCTTTGCCTCAAGCAACTCGGCAAGGATGTGACTGCTTGGAACGAGGATGGCGTCCTGGAAAAATTCCGCTATCTGCCCGGCTGGGAGATCGTCTCGCAACCACCGGCGGAGCCACAGGCCTTCGACGTTGCCATCGTGCTCGACACCAGCGTGCAGGATCGCACCGGCAGTTGCCTGCCTGCGGTGAAACACGCCGACGTGTGGATCAACATCGATCATCACGTCACCAATCCCCGCTTCGGCGACCTCGTGCATATCGACCCGTCATCGCCTGCCACCGGGCAGATTCTCTACGAGCTGTTCCATGGCTGCGGGCTGCCGCTCACTTACGAAATGGCCGACAACCTTTACGTCGCCATCAGCACCGACACCGGCAGCTTCCAATACGCCGGCACCACCGCGCGCACCTACGAGATCGGCGCTGATCTGATCCGCGCTGGAGTGAACGTCGCCGATCTTTCGCGCAAGATGTATGAGAACTATCCGCGCCGCCGGCTCGAGCTGCTGCGCACGTTGCTCAATACGTTGCGTTTCACCAGCCACGACGTGTGCGCCAGCGTGAGTCTTACCATGGCGATGGCCACCGAACTCGGCGTGCTGCCCGAGGACAACGAAGGCCTCATCGACCACATCCGCTCCATCCAGGGCGTGCAGGTCGCTGCGTTTTTCGAGGAACTGCCCGAAGGCAAGGTGCGCCTCAGCCTGCGCTCTAAAGACGAGCGCTTCAACGCCAGCGCTCTCTGCGGCCAGTTCGGCGGCGGTGGACATCCCCTCGCTGCTGGTGCGCGCATCAAAGGTCCGCTCGACGAGGTGCAGGAGCGTGTCCTGACCGCGATCGACACGGCGCTGGCGGCGGCCAAGTCTCGCTGATTTTCCCTGCTCCCTTTTTTGCATGACTTATTCGGATAACCTCGACGGTGTTCTCCTTGTGGACAAAGCGACCGGAATGACTTCGCACGATGTCGTCGCCATCACGCGCCGTCGGCTCAATACCAAGAAAGTCGGCCACTGCGGCACCCTCGATCCGCTCGCGACCGGCCTGCTCATCGTCGTCATCGGACGCGGCACAAAAATCCAGGATCTCCTCATGGCCGAGGACAAGGAATACGTCGGCACGATGAAGCTTGGCGAGATCACCGACAGCCAGGACGCCGATGGTGAGATCACCGAAACGCGCCCCGTTCCCGATCTCACGCACGAGCAGATCGACACCGCCTTCCAGAAATTCCTCGGCGATTTCTACCAGACGCCGCCGATGGTCAGCGCCATCAAGAAGGAAGGCGTGCCGCTCTACAAGCTCGCGCGGCAGGGCAAGACCGTCGAACGGGAGCCGCGCTTCGTGCACGTGTTCGGCTATGAAATCCTCGCGGTGCGCCTCCCCGAGATCGATTTCCGCGTGACCTGCTCGAAAGGATTCTACGTGCGGACTTACGCGCACGATATCGGCCAGGATCTCGGCTGCGGCGCGCATCTCAAGAGCCTGCGCCGCACGAAGAGCGGGCGCTTTACGCTCGACCTTGCCGTCACCGTTCCGGAACTCAAGGACGGCGACCCGGCGGTGGTAAAGTCGAAGATTCTCGATCTCCCCACTGTCTCGCGCATGCGGGGGGCATGAGGGGCGCGCGCCAATCCGGGACTTCCGGGGAGCACAGGCTGCCAGCCTGTTGTCTTTGGCTGCCAGCCAAAGACACTTTACTGGGCGTAGCCCAGCCTTTCCGCGTGCGGCTCCACTTTGAGGTTCGCGCTACCGCCCAAATCGGTGTTCCCAGCTCGCAGCCGGAAGCAACAGGCTGGCTGCCTGCCCTCCCCATCCCATAATGAGCCCCTTTTCCCAGCTCGACGATCTCCACCAGATCTCCGGTCCGGTCGTGCTCGCCATCGGCGTCTTCGACGGTGTGCATCTCGGCCACCGCGCCGTCATCGAGCGAGCCCTCACCGATGCGCGCACCCTCAGCGGAACTGCGGTGGTCGTCACTTTCGACCCTCATCCTGCCCGCGTGTTGCGGCCGGACAAAGCCCCACGGCTGCTCACCTCGACCGCGCACAAGCTTCGCATTATTCATTCGCTCGGGGCCACGCACATCCTCGCCTTTCCCTTCACCGCAGAGTTCGCAGCAACAGAGCCCGCAGACTTCATTCGAGGTCTCGCCGCTGCCTGCTCGCTCCGCGAAATCTGTGTTGGCCACGAGTGGGCTTTCGGCAAAGGCCGCGCTGGCAATCTCGCCTTGCTGGATCGGCTCGGTCATCAACTTGGGTTTGAAGAAGTGGGCGTGCCCGCCGTCGAGCTAGATGGCGAAGTGGTCAGCAGCACCGCCATCCGCGCGGCGATCGAATCCGGCAACCTGGCCAAAGCCAGGCAACTCCTCGGCCGGGATTATTCCATCCTCGGCACCGTGAAACGCGGTGACCAGCTCGGCCGCCAGCTCGGCTTTCCCACCGCCAACCTCGCCGCGCACAACGAACAATTCCCGCCCAACGGCGTTTATGCCGTCGATGCCTTGATCGGCGGCAGCCTGCACCGCGCTGTCGCCAACATCGGCGTGCGCCCCACCATTGCCCACGCCACGGGTGAGCGCCTCCTCGAAGTCCACGTGCTCGACTTCTGCGAGGATCTCTACGACTCCGATATGGAAATCGTCTTTCGCCGTTTCCTGCGGTCCGAGCAGAAGTTTCCCTCGCTCGACGCCCTTCGCACACAGATCGCCGCCGACGTGGAGAATGCGCGGCAGGACCAAAAAGAGGAAGGATCCATCGCCCGGTGACACTTCTCTGCTTGCTTAAACCGCCTCCCTTGCGTTTGCTACGCGCTCAAGTCGGCGCCCTTCGCTGACACATTACCCGGAATGGGAGCCAAGCTTTTTGTTCAACCAGCTCAAGGAGAGCCGTTCGACGTTTCGATCGGCAACACCGCCACGATTGGGCGGACACGTGAGAATACCGTCTGCCTCAACAGCAGCCCCCTCGTCTCGCGGCAGCACGCCGTGCTCCGCTGCCACAACGGCTACCAGTATCAGATCATCGATCTCGGCAGCCGGAACGGCACGTTCGTGAACGATCAACGCGTCGTCGTGCCGATGACGTTGAACAATGGCTCCCGTATCCGCATTGCGGACAACGTCATCACTTTCACCGAGGAAGCGCCCGATACCACCTCGGAACATCTGCAACTCACCGTCGCGGGTTCAGGCGTGCACCACGCCATCGTCACCCGCCCGGTCGCGCTGCTCGTGTGCGACATCCGCGGCTTCAGCTCGATGAGCGAGAAGACGCCGCCCAACGATGTCGCGCAGGTGCTCGGCGCGTGGTTCCGCGAGACGGGCAACCTCGTGACCGAGAGCAATGGCATCATCGATAAATTCATCGGCGACGCCATGCTTGCTTATTGGGGTAACGCGCACGACGCGCCCCTCGACTGTTCCGCGGCCTTCGATGCCGGACGCAAGATGCTCGCGAAAGCGGCCGTGCGGACCTGGCCGGGCGGCGATCCCTTCCGCATCGCGGTGGCACTCCACTATGGCAGCGTCACCTGTAGTAATGTCGGCGTCGCGGCGGACCGCGATGCAACGATTATCGGCGATGCCGTCAACACTGTCTTCCGCCTCGAAGCGCTGTCGAAACAGCTCGGGCGATCCCTCGTTTTCTCGCAGGAATTCTCGGAACACCTGAGCCTCTCGGGCGATTTCGAAGACCACGGCGACCAGACGCTCAAAGGCAAGCAACAAGCGGTCCGCGTCTTTAGCCTGGCCGGGTGACCATCAACCACAACCGAGGCATCCGAGGGGTGGAATTTCTCGCGGATACCGGCGGGGGGCCGTCCCGTCCGGCTGCATGGGAAAGAGTGCACTCTCGCAACATCGGACCATGAAACGAATTTAAGCGCACCGTTGCCAGGGGGCGCGACCATTTTAACAAAACAAGAAACAGATAGGATATGTATCAACGCAGGCGTAATCGCGGCAAAAAAGAGGAACGGCGAGGCGAAGGCCACGGACCGAAGAACGAAACGAAAACAAACCGGGAACCGAAACGGGAGCGACCGCACAAGGCGGCTGCGGCGGAACCTGAGATCGCCCGGCGAGAACGGCACGAACGAAAGGAAGACACACCGCTGAGCGAGCGCATCCTCACTCTGCTGGAGCGAAAAGACTATCAGCCGCTCGACAAGGTCGAGTTGTCGAAAGCACTCGGCGTGCATAGCTCCGAGCGGCGCACCATTCGCGATGTGCTCGATGCCCTCGAACGCGAAGGCTCCATCGTGCGCATCCGCAAGGATCGCTACGTTCTTCCCCAGACGGCCCAGCTCGTCACTGGCCGTATTGAATTTCATCGCAACGGGAGCGCGCACGTCATCAGCGACCGCGCGAACGAAACCGATGTCTTCATCGCACCGAACAACACCGGCGTAGCACTGCACGGTGATCGCGTCGTGGTGCGACTCGACGACCGTGCAACGGAGCGGCGCGAAGGCGGTGTGATCCGCATTATCGAGCGCGGCACCCAGCGCATCGTCGGCACGCTGCAACGCTCGGAGCGCTTCCACTACGTCGCGCCCGACGACCCACGTATGCCACACGATGTATATGTCGAGCCAACCCCGGCGGCCCGCGTTGGTTACAAAGTCGTCGTCCGGCTCGACGCGTGGGAATCGCGCCACACGAATCCCGAAGGCAGCATCGTCGAAGTGCTCGGCCCGGCCGGCGCGCCCGGCGTCGATATGCTCGCGATCATTCGCAAGCACGACCTCCCCGAGCGTTTTCCCGATGCGGTGCTGGCCGAGGCGGATCGCGTCGGTGAAGAAATCGACCCCGAAGAAGTCGGTCGTCGTGAAGACTGCCGAGGGTTCGAGATCGTGACCATCGACCCCGACGACGCGAAGGACTTCGACGACGCAATTCATGTCGAGCGCACCGGGAACGGATGGCGTCTGCAAGTCCACATCGCCGATGTCTCGCACTACGTTGCGCCCGATAGCGTGCTCGACCGCGAAGCGTCCAAACGCGGCAACTCGACCTATCTGGTCGATCGCGTCATCCCCATGCTGCCCGAGCGCCTGAGCAACGGCATCTGCTCGCTCAAGCCGCACGTCGAGCGGCTCACCTTTGCCGCCTTCATCGAGTTCGACTCCACGGGCAAAGCGACGCACTCCCGCTTCGCCCGCGCCGTCATTCGCAGCGCGCACCGCTTCACCTACAAGGAAGCCTTCGCCGCGCTCCAGCGCCCGCCACAATCGCCAATCGACGAACGCCTGCACGCTGCCTGGGAACTCGCTTCCCTGCTCCGTCGCAACCGTTTCGCCAACGGCTCACTCGAACTCGACTTCCCCGAAGTCAAAGTGCGTCTCGATGATCAGGGTAATCCAGTCCGAATCGAGCGCATCGAAAACGACATTTCGCATCAGCTCATCGAGGAGTTCATGCTCGCCGCGAACGAAGCCGTGGCCCGTGTGCTGACTCAGCGCACCATTCCCTCGGTCTATCGCGTGCATGAAAAACCCGCGCCCGACCGGCTGCGCGAATTCCGCGAAATCGCCGGCACACACGGCATTCGCATCGGCAATCCCGAGCTGCGCAGTGAACTGCAAAAAGCCCTGCGTGCCGTGCGCGGGCAGCCGGAGGAGTTCAGCGTCAAACTCGCCCTGCTCCGCCGCCTCATGCGCGCTCGTTACGACACGCAGCCGCTTGGCCACTACGGTCTTGCCAAAGGCAACTACACGCACTTCACCAGCCCCATCCGGCGCTATGCCGATCTCATCGTGCACCGCTCGCTCGCGTTTTTTCTGCGCGGACGCGACACGAAACCCCAGCACCTCCGCGCGCTGGGCGAACTGGCCGATCACATCTCGAAGACCGAGCGGACCAGCGCCGATGCCGAGAACGAGAGTGTGCAGGTCAAGAAGCTCGATTTCTTCGAGCGGCAGCTCACCAGCCGCAAGCCACAGGAATTCCGCGCCATCGTCACCGAAGTCCGTGTGTTCGGGCTCATCGTCGAACTGCCCGATGCCGGCCAGAGCGGCGTCGTGCCGGTCAGTTCGCTGGGCAAGGAGTTTTTCCAGTTCGACAACATCCGGCAGTGTTTCACCAGCCGCCGGAGTAAAAAGCGTTTCGGCCTGGGTGACGAACTGACCGTCATCGTCTCCCGGATCGATCGTTTCAAACGGAGCATCGACTTTGCCCCGGTCGATTAAGTTGTTGTGCCGACACTCTCCTAGGACCGAAACTCCGCGCACCACGATTTCTTAAAACCATGCGCTGGCACATCCTCGCCATCGGCAAGCCCAAGCTCGAATACGCCCGGCTCGGCGTGGAGGAATACCTCGGCCGGCTGAAGCCTTTCGTGCCTGCCGAGATCAGCTATCTCAAGGCCTCCAACTCTCCGGACGAAAGCGCCGCGCTGCTCGAACGCAGCAAGGCGATGTTTCGGATCGTGCTCGATGAACGCGGCGAGCACCTTCCCAGCCGCGCCCTGGCGAAGAAGATCTGCGATTGGGAACTTCACTCGAAACGAGACATCGCACTGATCATCGGAGGGGCTGACGGCCACCACGAAGACATGCGCCAAGCGGCCGGCTGGTGCTGGAGCCTGGGCAAACTCACCCTCCAGCACGAACTGGCTCTGGTCGTGGCCCTCGAGCAGCTCTATCGAGCTTACACCATCAAGGCCGGCCTGCCCTACCACCGGGAGTAAAGTGGCCGAAAAGACGGCCTGGCGGGGCTGTTAATTTTTCCGCGCGACGCGCAGACAAAATCCGGGCACCGTGACGTTCTCCTCCTAGAACCTCACGCCCCGGCCCACGCATGGAGTCCAATCACACCGACGCACATTGGCGCGCTTGCTATCAGCAGCTCGCGCCAAAGCTCCTGCTTTTTGCCCGACAGTGGGTCTCATCCGTAGCCGACGCGGAAGACGTCGTGCAGACGGCCTTCGTGCGTTTCTGGCGGCACCAACCCGAGGCCGGGCCGGAGCACTATCCTCTGCTCTATGCCGCCGTGCGAACCAGCGCGCTGGATCTGCTCCGCAGTCACGACCGGCGGACCAGACGAGAGGCCGACGAACGAGTCACCGTGCCACGGGGGGATGGGCAAGTTTTCGACACGACCATCGACCATCGCGAGCACGCCGAAGCGGTGCAGACAGCCATTGCCCAGCTCCCGCAGGCACAGCGTGAAGTCGTGGTGCTCAAAGTCTGGGGGGAGCTGACTTTTGCCCAAATCGCCCAGACCCTCGGCGAATCGATCAACACCATTGCCAGCCGTTACCGCTACGCGCTTGAGACGATGCGGCGACACATCAAACCACACGAATATGAACGAGTCTGACTTCGAAAACGAACTGCGCTCCCTGCGTCCCACGGCACCATCGCCGACGCTGCTCAAACGCATCTCAGCCGAGCTCCCGTCGCAGACGATCACGGTAGCTGCATCGCGCACGCTCGATCAGGTTCCTGCCGCCGGCACGCTCGCGCGAACGGCTAAATCTTCCCCTCTGCTCGGCTTGCTGCGCGGGCTGTTGTGGGCGGGTGCAGGCGCGGCGGCAGCGTCATTCATTTTGCTCAGTCGCGAGCCGCGCGTGCAGACCGCGCCCACGCCAAACGCTTCACCGGATCAGGCCGAAACGAGCACGATCGTGCCGACCCCGGAACAGTCGGTGAGCGAACTCATCGCCTCGACAGATGAAGGTTTCATCTACGATCAAAGCACTGCGGAACCGCAGCGGCAGATTCGAAATACGTATCTCGAACGACATATTTGGACAAATCCGCAGACCGGCGCCGTTATCGAATTTGAAGTGCCGCGAGAGGACATCGTGCTGATGCCCGTCGCGATGCAATAAACCCTCAAACGTAAACTACTTGATGAAGAAGCTCTCGTTCCCAACTCTGCTCGCTGCCGCTGCGCTGCTCGGCTCCAGCACAGTCTTCGCGCAGGATGCCGCCCGGCCCGAACCACCGCTTGGCACACCTCCTCCACCGCCCGCCGGTGCCGAACAACGTCCGCCCCTGCCTCCAGGCGAACGGGGGGGGGCCGAAGGACGCCGCCCCGATGGTCCACCTCGCGATGGCGCTCGGCCCGAAGCTCGCCGCGATGGGGGGCCTCGTCCCGATGGTCCAGGACCGCGTGACGGCGAACGGCGCAGCCCCGAAGGGCGTCGCCCAGATGGCCCGTCCCGAGATGGCGACCGCCCCGAGGCTCGCCGTGATGGAGGCCCTCGCCCCGATGGCCCCGGAGCACGCGATGGCGATCGTCGTGGACCGGAAGGTCGCCGGCCTGATGGTCCGCCGCGCGAGGGTGGGCGTCCCGAAGGTCGTCGTGACAACGGTCCCCGCCCCGATGGCGCTGGTCCGCGCGACGGTGAACGCCGTGGCCCGGAAGGCCGTCGTCCGGATGGCCCGCCACCCGGTGGTCCCCAGCGCGAAGCTCGTCGCGACGGTGGTCCTCGGCCCGATGGCCCGGGCCCTCGCGATGGACAGGCTCAAGCTCGTCCGCCCGGTGGCCCGGAGGGTCCGCGCCCGCCCCAGGATTTGCGCCGCGATGGTCCTCCGTCCGGTGATCGCGGCCCGCGCAATTTTGCGCAGCATCGCCATTGGCGCGGCGACTTTCGCGCCGAAGGCCGACGCTCGTTCGGCCCTCAAAACGGTGATCGCCACATGATCGAGCCACGCTTTGGCGCCTCCGCTCAGCGGCCGCCCTTTCAACCGCGCTTTGATCGTGGTCCCGGTGGTCCGGGCCCGCGCGAGCGCTTCGACGGACCACGTCCGCAAGGCCCACCGCCGCAATTCGCTCAGCGCGATCACCGTGGCGGTCGCGGTGAACATCACCGCTTCGAGCATCGCGAATTTCGCCATGAGCTAGGCCGCGGCCCGGTTCCCGGTCCGCAAATGGAACGTGGCCCGCAAGGCCCCCACGATGCACGCGGCCCCGGTGGCCCGGATTCCCGGCCGCCCATGCCGCCCGGACCGATGCAACATCACTTCCGCGAAGGCGGTCAACGCCCCCACAATGACGGCCCCGGCTTCCAGCCGCGTGGACGGTCCGACGACCGTCGCGACTTCCGTCAATCCGGCCCGGATGGCCGTCCTCCCGGTCCGCCACCTCCATTCGTCCAATGATCCGCACTTGCCTCCTCTCCGCAGCTTTCCTCAGCGCCGCCCTGGCGCAGGAACCACCCAAACCCGACGCACCACCTCCGCCACCCCCGCCGGAAGGCCGCAACGCCACCTCTCCGGAGCGTCCCCCGCTCCCTCCGGGTGAAAAGCGCGAGCGTCCCCCGGGTGGTCCCGAAGGCCGCGAAGGGGGCGAGCGTCCACCGTTTCCTCCACCCGGCTCGCCGCCGGGTGGAGAACGCCGGATGGAAGGACGACCCGAAGGTTTTCCGCCGCGCGATAGCGACCGCAATCGCGGGCCCGAAAATCGTGGGCCGGAAGGTCGTCGCTTCGGCGGGGACTTCCGGAGTGGAGATTTTCGTTCCAGCCAGCCGGGTTTCCCTGGCAGCGAATTTGGTGCGCAGCGCCTGAAACCGACGCCTTATCTCGGCATCATCACCACGCCGGCTCCGCCCGTTCTCTCTGCTCAGCTCGGCTTCACCGAAGGCTTCGGTCTCGTGGTCGAGGAAGTCCTGCCGGATAGCCCGGCGAAAACGGCGGGTTTGGAACGCTTCGACGTGCTCAAGCAGCTCAACGATCAGCAACTGCTCGATCCCACGCAACTCGGCACGCTCGTGCGCAGCCTCGGCAAGGATACCGAGGTCACGCTCACGCTTCTCCGCAAAGGCCAGGAGCAAAAGCTGAAGGTAAAGATCGGCGAAAAGGAAATGCCGGAGCGCCGGATGGACGACATGCGCATGTTCAGTTCTCCCTTTGACGGACCCGACATGCGCCGCGGCGGCGAAGTCGGCCGTGGTTCCGGCGATCAAGGCCGCGAATACCAGGAGCGCATGCGCGGCATGGAGGAAAAGCTGCGCGACTACCAGCGCGCGCTCAACGAGTGGCAGGAGAAAGTGAAGAAGTGGCACGATAAACCGGAAGGCGAGATGCCCCCGCGCCCACCGTTCCCCTCGATCGACGGCCCCCGTCCACGCTCCACCGGAGGCAATAACCCGGCTCAGCCGCCCCGCCCCGAAGGTTCACGTCGCGAGCAGCGGCATGCTCCCGAGGAGCGCACTGCCCAAGGCGAATCGAACGATGGCTCCTCGCGCTGGAACACTCACCAGGCGCGCGTCACTCTGCGCGATCGCGATGGCGAGGCCGAATTGAGCACGATTGATGGCCAGCGCCGATTGACGGTGCGAAACCCGGCGGGCCAGACGATTTTCACCAGCCCAGTGGAGACGCCCGAACAGCGCAACGCCATCCCGGAAGACTATCGCAAAAAGCTCGAAGCCCTCGAAGCCGTCCCGAAGTCTTCCCCGCCGCAACCGAACCAATTCCGCCCCTCACCGCCCTCGCCCGACCAGCCCGGTCGTCAAGGCGAGCCGAGGCGGCAGGCGACGCCGATTTAGGGCGGCTTTAAGCACGACTCGGGTTGATGCAACTCACCTCCAGGCGGAAGTGAGTTTTCGCGTCAGGCGGGCGTCTCCTCAGTGCCTTCTTCCTCGTCGTCGTTGGAGACGACGGGGGCGATGGCTTGGAGGATTTCGTTATCACGCATGTTGATGAGGATGACCCCTTGCGCGTTCCGCCCGGTGGCGCGGATGCCCGAGACTTTCGTGCGCACCATCTTTCCTTTGTTGGTGATGAGCATGATTTCGTCGGTCTCGCACACGGTGAGCGCACCCGCGACACCGCCGGTCTTGTCGGTCGTCTTCATGGTGATGACGCCTTTGCCGCCGCGCGACTGGATGCGGTAAACGGGGCCGTCTTCGTCGTCGAACGGCGTGCGTTTGCCGAGGCCGTTTTCGCCGGCGACGAGGAGCATGGCGTCCTTGTTCACCAGCGCCGCGGCGACGACGAAATCTTTCGGTTCGGGGCGAATGCCCCAGACGCCAACAGTATTGCGGCCTTGGTCGCGCAGCTCCGCCTCATTGAAGCGAATGCTCATGCCGTCGTGGGTGATGAGCACGATTTCGTCAAGGCCACTGGTGAGGTTGCACTCGATGAGCCGGTCGCCCGGCTCGATCTGGATGGCGATGATGCCGCCTTTGCGGATGTTTTTGAAATCGGAGAGATTCGACTTTTTCACGATGCCGCTGCGCGTGGCGAAGACGATGTGCAGCTTCTCGTTCCACGTTTCCTCGTCTGTCTTCTGCCCTTGAATGCGAATGGTCGCGGCGATCTTTTCCTCGGGTTTGAGCTCGAGCAGATTCGCGATGCTGCGGCCCTTCGAGGTGCGCGTGCCTTCGGGAATCTCGAAGACGCGCTCGACGTAGCAACGGCCCTCCGCCGTGAAGAACATGAGATAATCGTGCGTCGTGGCGGTGAAGAGGTGCTCCACAAAGTCGCTATCCTCTTCGTTCTCGGCTTCCCGCGCGGTCATGCCGATCACGCCCTTGCCACCACGCCGCTGGGCCCGATAGGCACTCACCGCGGTGCGCTTGATGAAGCCGTTGTGCGTGAGGGTCACGATCACGCCTTCGTTCGCGATCAGGTCTTCGATGTTAATCTCGCCCATGTCCGGCACGATTTCCGTGCGACGCGGGTTCCCGTATTTCTTTTGGATCTCGCGCAGCTCGTCCTTGATGATCGTAAGCACGCGCGCCTCTTTCGCGAGGATGTCCATCAGGTCCTTGATGGTCTCGAGCAGCGCATCGTATTCCGACTTGATCGAGTCACGTTCGAGGCCAGTGAGTTGATACAGGCGCAGGTCGAGAATGTGGCCGACTTGCTTCTCGGTGAACTTGTAATGACCGTCTGCCGTGAGCCGCGCATCGGAGCGAATCAGGATGCCGATCTGCTCCACCACGCTCCGCGTCCACGAGAGCGCCATGAGTTTCGCTTTCGCATCGTCGCGGTCCCGCGAATCGCGGATGATGCGGATGAAGTCGTCGAGATGCGCGAGGGCGATGAGATAACCTTCGAGCTTCTCCGCTTCGACCTCCGCCTGCTCCAGCAGGTAACGCGTGCGCCGCAGCACTACTTCGCGCCGATGCTCGATAAAGCACGCGATCGCATCCTTCAACGGCAGCAGGCGCGGCTTGCCGTGGTCGATGGCCAGCATGTTCACGCTGAAGGAAGACTCCAGCGCGGTGTGCTTGAAGAGGTTGTTGAGGATGACCTTCGGGTTGCCGTCGCGCTTCAGGTCGATAACCACGCGCGTGTTTTCGTCCGACTCGTCGCGCACGTCGCTGATGCCCGTGAGCACCTTCTCGTTCACCAGTTCCGCGATGCGTTTCACCAGCTCGGCGCGGTTCACGTTGAACGGAATTTCCGAGACGATAATCTGTTCGCGGCCGTTCTTCAGTTCCTCGAAACTGGCCTTGCCGCGCACTCGCACCGCGCCACGTCCCGTCTCGAAATACGACCGAATGCCCGCCGTGCCTTGCAGAATACATCCCGTCGGGAAATCCGGCCCCTTGATATACTGCATCAGGCCGTTGAGATCGATATCCGGGTCGTCGATCTGCGCGCAGATGCCGTCGATGCACTCGGACAAATTGTGCGGCGGGATATTCGTCGCCATGCCGACCGCAATGCCGGTGCCTCCATTCACGAGCAGGTTCGGGAAGGCCGCAGGGAAGACGGTCGGTTCATGCCGCGTCTCGTCGTAGTTCGGCACGAAATCCACCGTGGCCTTGTCCATGTCCTCCATGAGCGAGGAGCCGAGCCATTGCAACCGCGCCTCGGTGTAACGCATCGACGCCGGCGGATCGCCTTCGACGGAACCGAAGTTCCCCTGCCCGTCGATCAGCATTTCGCGCATCGCCCACGGCTGCGCCATGTGCACGAGCGTCGGATAGATGGCCTGGTCGCCGTGCGGGTGATAGTTACCCATCGTTTCGCCGACGATCTTGGCGCACTTGAGATGCTTGCGATTCGGCATCACGCCGAGTTCGCTCATCGCGTAAAGAATGCGGCGCTGCGAAGGCTTCAACCCATCGCGCGCATCGGGCAGCGCACGGCTGATGATGACCGACATCGAATAGTCGAGAAACGACTTCGACATCTCCTCGGCCACATTGACCGGATGGACTTTTTCGTTGGGGTGGTTGGGCATGGAAAAGGTTGGGTGGTGTGGGGAAAAATCAGGACTACGGTGTCTCGTTCAGCGAATGCGCGGCGGTTCGAAATTGAGCGATCTCCGCGTCCAATTCCGCAATGCGCTGACGAGCGGCTGAGACTTCATCATCGAGCTGTTCGGCAGGAACCAGCGCCGACTTGCCATCGCGCCTCGTCACCACCGGCCGACCGTCGCGTCGATGTTCCTCCACGACTTTGATGAACGCACGGTTCAGCCCACGTTCGGTAAGCAGTTCCATGGGAATTCCGCGGGCGAGAGGAAAGGTCTCGGGATTCATAGGGTTACGCTAAAGTCGACCGCGATTTTTTCAAAGGCAGCCGGGTTGAAGATGACGTAGTCCTGCGGGTCGCCTTGCGCCACCTTTCGAGGGCGCTGTTCGAAATTATCGTAGAGCGCCCACGAATTAAGGAATGGCCGGTAGAGGATGAAAAGGTTTTGCAGTCCGAGCCGGAACCGGCGCCGCAAATCCGTCTCGGGGACGTTGTGCCCGCCTGCGGCGACCCGATCGGCGACGCGGCGAATCGAATCCTCCACCTCTGGGACCACGAGAAAATCGAGGTGGACGGAATAGCCCCGTTCTCGTGCCTCGCGAAACACATTCCGATAAGTTCGTCCGCTAAGCGTCGTTTCCATCCCAAAGTCGCGACCTTCGCTAATGAACCGCCGAACCCGCCCCAACATAATGCGCCCTGCCTCGAATTGCGCACGCTCCGGCGCGAGCGGCGAAAGCCCACGCGCGATTTCGTCTGCGTTGAGGAAGTCCAGCACATCGAAGTCGTAGCGAAGGAAGTCTCGAACGAAGGTCGTCTTCCCTGCGCCGTTTGGACCTGCGATGATGTAGAGGGAAGGCATGTAAACAAACTCCTCACTTTGAAGGGCCTCGATCTTTGTGAGCCCAAGCCTCCAAGGTTACCGCCAGACTCCCACCTGGCCACAATACGTTCGTTAAGACCATTTTACTATCCCGCATCGACCAGTGCGCCCATACACGATGACGCCAGCGCGGAAAATGCGGATCCTGAGCCGAGCCAGTCAGCTCCAGTTCGATTTGGGGGCGACCTCCCCACATTCGAGCCTGCGTGATTTTGAAGCTCTCTGGCGGCGTTGCAAACCCGGAAAAATAGTCAAACTCAACCCCAACCGGTTTGATATCAGGCGGCGTGTTGGAAATTTCCGTCATTAAGGCTTCCATGGGAGCGCGAAGTTCGCGGCATAGAAGATCCTTCACTTTCGCATAAGGGGTATAGCCAAGTGTCGGTTCACCAGGCTGACTCATACCCGTGACCACCGAATAGAGTCGGTGAGTTAAACCGCGTGCTTGTTGAAGCGCTCCAGCGTCCGGCATGTCGGCGCCCGACACAGGGCGGGTCAAAGCCGATCCCACCAAGAGGAAAGTTAAAGGCGAAAATCTCTTACACATCCAGCCGCGCGTTGAGCGCGTTGTCTTCGATGAACTGCCGGCGGGGTTCGACGACGTCGCCCATGAGGATGGTGAACATGCGGTCGGCTTCGACGGCGTTGTCCTCATTGAGATCGACCTTCCACATCTTGCGCTTCTCGGGGTTCATCGTCGTCTCGTAGAGCTGCTTCGGGTTCATTTCACCGAGACCCTTGAATCGCTGGATGGTCATGCCCTTCTTGCCGATCTCGATGACCTTGCTGTGAATCTCGGGCACGGAGAAGAGCGAGTGAATCACGGCTTTTTCACCCTCCCCTTCGATCAATTCGAAGATAGGATGATCGCTATCGGAGAAGTGCTCGATTTTGAGGCCTTTGTTCGCGAGTTCGCCGATGACCTTCTGCACGGCGCTGGCTTCGTGCAATTCGATGAGGCGGGCTCGGCGGCGGGGGCCTTCTTCCTTCGCCTTCCGCACCGGTTTCTCGGTTGGGGCGGCAGCCGAAGGCTCGCCTTCGGCAGGAGCACCATTGGCATCAGCGTGGCTATCGCCATTCCCGTTGACCGGTTCGGGCGTGGGTTGCTCGAAGAGATTGAGATCGCGATTTTCCTCGTGAAACTGGCGCACCTCGGCTTCACCGGGGAAATAGGTGACCCACTCCGTGTTGCCCTCGCGCACTTTCACCATGTAGGTGGGGAAGGCGCCGGTCGTCGGATGGCGTTCGCTGAGGAACTGCTCGAAATCACCGCCGTGGCGGCGGATCGCGTCGCTGAACTTCGCGAGTCGCTCGAGCAGATCGAGCAGGTCCTTGAGCTGCGCGGCGGTGAAGATCTTGCCGTCGGCGAGATTCTTCAGTTTCACCTCCTCCGCGCCGAAGGTGATGAGGATCCGATTGAGCGCCGCGTCGTCGTCCACGTATTCCTCACGCTTCTTGCGCTTGATGAGGTAAAGCGGCGGGCACGCAATATAGACGTGGCCTTTGCGCACGAGATCGGGCATCTGCCGATAGAAGAACGTGAGCAGCAGCGTGCGAATGTGCGAACCGTCCACGTCAGCATCGGTCATGATGATGATGCGTCCGTAGCGGAGTTTTTCGAGATTGAACGCCCCCTCCTGATCGCCCGCGCCGATGCCGGTGCCGATGGCCGTGATGAGCGTCTGGATTTCCGTGTTCTGCAGCACCTTATCGAGGCGCGCTTTCTCCACGTTGATGATCTTGCCCTTGATCGGGAGGATCGCCTGGAAACGGCGGTCGCGGCCTTGCTTGGCGGAACCACCGGCGGAATCGCCCTCAACGACGTAGAGCTCGGTCAGCGCGGGATCACGCTCGGAGCAATCGGCCAGCTTGCCCGGCAGACCGCCCCCGGTCATCGCGCCTTTACGCACCGTCTCGCGCGCTTTGCGCGCCGCTTCACGCGCCCGCGCCGCGAGCAGACATTTTTCGATGATCTTTTTAATGACCGGCGGGTTCTGATCGAAGTAGGTCATGAGCCCCTCGTAAACGATCGACGAGACGATGCCCTCGACCTCGGGGTTCACGAGCTTCGCCTTGGTCTGCGCGTTGAAGCTCGGGTTCGGATGCTTCACCGCGAGCACGGCGATGAGCCCTTCGCGCGCGTCGTCGCCACTGATCGGCGGATCTTTTTCTTTCAGCAGGTTGTTCTGCTTGGCGAATTGATTGATCGCCTTGGTCAGTGCCGAACGGAACCCGGTGAGGTGCGTGCCGCCATCGGGGTTCGGGATGGCGTTGGTGAAGCAGAGGAGCTGGTCGTTGTAGGAGTCGTTGTATTGCAGCACCAGGTCGCAATACATGTCGTCCTGCACCTCCTGCTGATCCTTGTTGCGGAATTGCACCGTGCGTTTGCCTTCGAGGATGATCGGCTTCGGGTGAACGAGCTGTTTGTTCTCGCCGAGCTGCCGCACGAATTCCTCGATGCCGAGCTTGTAGAGATACTGCTCGTGCCGCACCGGCTCCACGCGCTCGTCGGTGAGATTGATTTCGAGACCGGGGTTGAGGAAGGCCAGTTCGCGCAAGCGCGCGGCGAGCTTCGCAAATTGAAACTCGGTCGTGATGTTGAAGATCGTCGCGTCCGGCAAAAAGGTGATGAGCGTGCCGGTCTGCTTTTTGTTCGTGAGGTCTCCAATGACGGTGAGCTTCTGCGTGGTCACGCCGCGCTCGAACGCCATGTGATAGACCTGCCCATCGCGCGACACCTCGACCTTAAACCAATCGCTAAGCGCGTTCACGCACTTCGCGCCGACGCCGTGCAGACCGCCGGAAAATTTATACGCGCCCTGGCCGAACTTCCCGCCCGCGTGCAGATTCGTGAGCACGAGTTCGATGGCCGGCACCTTGAACTTCGGGTGCATATCGACCGGAATGCCGCGGCCGTTGTCCTTGATCGAGCACGAGCCATCGACGTGGAGCGTCACATCGATCCGCGAGCAGAAGCCCGCGAGATGTTCGTCGATCGAGTTGTCGAGCACCTCGAAAACGCAATGATGCAGGCCGCGTTCGTCGGTCGGTCCGATATACATGCCCGGGCGCTGACGCACGCCGGCGAGCCCTTCGAGTTTGTCGATTTTGGAGGCGTCGTATTTGGCGTCGCGGGGGTCTTTGGGAGCTTCAGATTCGGACATGATTTTGCGGGCGGAAAAACTGAGTCCCGAAGTGTAGCGAGCGAGGGGGGCGCGCCAAGGGGATTTTTGGACATTTTGGCGCACCCTCCACAAGGAATTGGGGGGTGTTTTTCCATCCCTACACAATATCTTGTTGGCCCGGAGAAAAAGTGTGACCAAGGTGCGTGCCGTGAAACGAGTCCTCTGGCTCGCCCTTTTTTTCGCGCTCGTGCTGCTCGCCGGAGCCGCCCGGTGTCACCGGCTGCGCGACGTGTTCGTGGACGGGAAAATCTACTTCCTCGACCCGGATTGTTATTCACGCATGACACGTGCGCGCATGGTGAGCGAAGGCGTGGCACTCACGATCCGGCATCACGATTTCGAAAACTGGCCGCAAGGCATCACCACGCACACAACAGCGCCGCTGGATTGGCTCATCGCCGGACTCTCAAAACTCCCGCTGGTCACACCAGGCAGTGTGCTGGCGACACAACGTCTCGACCTCGCGGGGGCGCTCGTGGGTCCCCTGCTCGGCATGTTTGCCTGCGCGATGATTGCGATTCTCTTGCGCCGCTCGTGGTGGTCACTGGCCGCGGCGGGGCTCGTTGCGATCAGCCCGATCGTCGTTCACGGGACCGCCTTGGGGCGACCGGATCACCAGGCGCTGCTGATTGCGCTGCTCGCGGTGGCCCTTCCGCTGGAACTTCGGATGATCGAAAGCACACGGCGGACAACCGTGATCGTGGCAGGCATCGCTTGGGGGCTGGCGCTATGGGTATCGCTTTACGAACCCCTCGTGCTACTGGCGTTGACAATGGCCGGCTTGCTCATGGCACGCCCGGCGGCCTTTCGCGAACGGGAGCGTTGGTGGGAATGGGGGGCGCTGGCGGCAGTATTTGCGGTGGGAATCTTGATCGATGGCTGGCGCGTCACGGTGCCCTCACCGGAATTGCGCGAGGCCTTTGCCCGCTGGAAGCTGACGATTGGTGAACTTCAGTCCACCGGTTGGTCCGCCATGCTGCGCTGGGTGGGCGCAGCAAGTTTGCTCGCTCCCCTCGCCCTCGCTTTCCAATGGCGCCGCCCTGAAGCTCGCTGGCTGCTCTGCCTCGTCGTGGCGACGTTCGCCCTGACCTGGTGGCAGATGCGCTGGGGCTATTTCCTCGCGCTCGCGCTGGCGATATCGCTGCCGGCACAAATCGAGGCGCTCGCACGCCGCCGCTGGATTGCGGGCGTGGTGCTGCTCGTGGGGCTTTGGCCGATGGCACGCGAATGGGATGCCGCGCTCTTTAGCGACGATCCCGATCTCGAACGGGAGCAACTCGTGCGACGGCTGGAAATGCAGACCGTGCGCCAGTTGGCCGAACTCCAGGGTGCGCGCAAAGCCGGGCCGTTTGTCGCGCCATGGTGGCTATCGCCCGCGGTATCGTATTGGAGCCGCCTGCCGGGAGTGGCGGGCAGTTCTCACGAGAGTCTTCCCGGTATTCTCGACACTGCCCGGGTGTGGCTCGCCGCCGATGCCGGCGCGGCTCTGCCGATCCTGCGCGAACGTCGCGTCACGTGGATTCTTGCCGATACTCCCGAGCGTCTGATCCCCACTTCGGCGACGCTGCTCGGAGTCACCGCCCCGGAGCATTGTCTCGCGCACGATCTCACCCTCTCGGTCCTGCCCGAGCCATGGACGCTGGCACTTCTCTCGGAACGCGCGCTCCCGCAAATGCCGCACGGTTTTTTCAAAGTCTGGCGCGTGCGTCCGGATGCCAAACCCTCTACCATGAATCCCAAATGAACGAAGATTTCGACTTCATCGTGATCGGTGGCGGCAGCGGAGGTTATGCCGGTGCTTCGACGGCTGCGCGGCTCGGGCTGCGGGTGGCGGTGATCGAAGGAGCACGGGAAGTCGGGGGGCTCTGCATCCTCCGCGGCTGCATGCCGAGCAAGACGCTGCTGGAATCGGCGCAACGCGCGGAAACCATCCGCAATGCAGGTGAGTTCGGCCTGCGGGCTGAATACTTCGGCCCGGACGCAAAGGCGATTCGCGCACGAAAGCGGAGGCTGATCGGCGAGTTTGCAGACTATCGTCGCGGACAACTGGAATCGGGCCGCTTCGAGTTCATCCGCGGGCGGGCGGAGTTTGTGGATGCGCATGCGGTCGATGTTCGGCTGCTCGATGGTGGGCTTCGGCGGTTGACCGCGCGCAGCTTTCTGATCGCGACCGGCTCCACGATTTCGGAGCCACCGATTCCCGGTCTGAAAGAAGCAGGTTACAGCACGAGCGACGATGTGCTCGACGCCGGAGAATATCCGGACTCGGTCTGCGTGCTCGGTGGCGGCGCCATCGCACTGGAACTCGCCAGCTTTTTCAATGGCCTCGGCCTGCCGACCACGATGATTCAGCGCGGCGCGCATGTGCTGAGGGAAATGGATCACGACGTCGCCGACGAACTGACCCAGGCCATGGAGCGCCGCGGGATTCGGATGCGTCGCCAAACCAAAATTACACAGGTATCGAAGGCAGGCGTGATGAAGCGCGTGACCTTCACCGACGGCACCGGCGCTACGCAGACCGTCGAAGCGCATGAGATCGTTTGCGCGCTCGGCCGCCATCCTTCCACGGATGGCCTCGCCCTCGACCGCGCCGGGGTGGCGCTAAAAGACGGGGCGGTAGAAACCGCCGCGACTCAGCAGAGCAGCGCCGCGCACATCTTTGCGGCTGGGGACGTCTGCGGCCCTTACGAGATCGTGCACATCGCCATCCAGCAGGGTGAACTGGCGGCCCGCAACGCGGCCCGACTGCTAGAAAAACTCGATGGTGAACTTGAAAAAATCGACTACTCGCTGAAGCTCTTCGCGGTGTTCAGCCACCCGCAAATCGCTGCTGTCGGGCTCACGGAACGCGAGGCTGCCGAACAAAAAATGGAAGTCTCTGCCGCGAAATACCCGTTCGCGGATCATGGTAAATCCATGGTGCTTGGCGAGACGGACGGCTTTGTGAAACTGATCGCCGAATGCAAATCCGGCCGGATCGTCGGCGCGGCATGCATTGGTCCGGAAGCTAGCGAACTCATCCACGAGATTGTGGTGGCGATGCGATTTGGAGCGACCGCCGCGCAGCTCGCTGCGACTCCGCACTATCATCCAACGCTCAGCGAAATCTGGACCTACCCGGCCGAGGAATTGATGGACATCGATCTGCGCTGCGCCGCGGGGCCGGGAGAGATGCCGTCTCATTAAAATCCCCCCACGTGCTCGCGCGATGTCCTCGCCGCGCTACTGCGGCGCAGGTGGCGCCGGTGGCGAAGTTGTCTGAATCCGTGGAGAAGCCGGTTGGACCGGAGGCGCCGCCGGGACCGCCCCTTTGAGGAAGCGGAGCAGTCCGCTGTCGGTCGTGAGGACGGCGGTGGTATCTTGCTTGAAGCTGGTTTTGTAAGTCTCCATCGCGCGCAGGAATTCGTAAAACTCGCGGGACTGAGGGCTGGCGTTAAAGGCTTGCGCGTAGATGTTCGTCGCTTCGGCATCGGCCTTGCCTTGGATGCCCTGCATCTTGCGATAAGCTTCGGACTCGATCTGACGCAATTCGCGCTCCTTGTTGCCGAGAATTTTCGCGGCCTCGCCGGCTCCCTCACTGCGATAACGCTCGGCGATTTGCCGGCGCTCCGAGATCATGCGGTCGAAAATCTTCGTCGCCACCGCACCGTTGTAGTTGATCCGCAGGAAACGGATATCGAGCAGGTCGATGCCAAACTCGGCCAGCTTCTCTTTGGCCGCGGCAAAGACCTCCTGCTCCAGCGCTACACGCCCCAGCCGGATGGCCGGCAAACCCGCGGTGGACGCGCCGGCCCCGAGCGATTCGATGGCCACCTTGCGATCCCGGGTCGTGCGCACCACTTCGACCAGATCGTGGCGCGCGATGGTGTTGCGCATCTCCGAACCGAGGATGTCATCGAGACGACTGAGTGCACTGCGGCGATCGGTGAAGCGGCGGAAATAGGTCAGCGGATCCTTGATCTGCCAGCGACCGAAAGCATCCACGATGATGTAGAGCTTGTCCTTGGTCGGCATTTCCGCTGGCGGGCCGTCCCACGGCAACACGAGTTTTTCGACCGTGTTGACCTTCTGGATAAACGGCACCTTGAACTTGAGTCCCGCCGTGGTGATCGGCTCGCCCACGGGCTGGCCAAATTGGGTAATGATCACCTGCTCGGTCTCCTGCACGGTGTAAAAGGCCCCCGTGACCGCCAGAAACGCCAGCACTCCGGCAATGATGAGAACAATACGCTTCGCGGCTTGCATGGTTATTTGCCTTTCGTATCGAGGTTGAGCAGCGGCAGAACACCGGTGGCTTTGTCATCGATGATGACCTTGCGCTGAATCTGCGGAAGCACCTCCTGCATCGTTTCCATGTAAAGGCGCTGTTTCGTGACTTCGGGAGCCTTCAGGTATTCCGTCAGCACGGCGGTAAATTTCTCGGCATCGCCACGAGCTTCGTTCACCCGGCGCAGGGCGTAGCCTTCGGCCTCGGAAATCTTTTGCGCGGCCTCGCCACTCGCTCGTGGGACCACCTTGTTATATTCCCCGTTGGCGACGTTGATCTGCTGCTCCCGTTCCTGCTGCGCCTGGTTGACTTCATTGAAACTGGCCTGCACTGGCGCGGGCGGGTGCACATTGATGAGTTGCACCTGCATGATCGACACGCCGAGACCGTAGCGATGCGCCAGTTCCTTCAGCCGCGCGAGGCATTGGTCCTCGATCTCCTGCCGTCCGACGGTGAGCACTTCATCGACCGTGCGATCGCCCACGACCTCGCGCATGGCGCTTTCCGAGGCATCGCGCAACGTCGAAGCCGGTTTGAGGACGTGAAAGAGCCAGGCCTTGGGATCTTCGATGCGGTATTGGACCACCCACTCGACGGTCGCCATGTTGAGATCGCCGGTGACCATGGAGGCTTCCTCCTCCGCTTCCTGCGAATATTGATCGGGGTCGCTGGCTGTTTTCGTGCCGAAACCGAACTCAAGCTTCTTCTGCCGCTGGACCGGCACCAGCGTCACGATATCGACTCCGAAAGGAAGACGGAAACGCAGTCCCGGCCCGACGATATCCTGGAATTTCCCAAATCGCGTCAGCACGCCGACTGAATCCGTCGGCACCGACGTGAAACACGAAAGCAAGCCCCACAAAATGAGGAAAACGACGATGGCTGGCTTCACCCAGCCGAGATTGATCTGCGGCAGGCGGAAGTCGGGTGGAGTGACATTTTTCATGGGTGGGCATCGCGTTTAGCGAAAGGATGAGGCAATGCCAAGTGGCACGAGGCCGCGAGAAGGCCGTGCCTTCGCTCAGATCCTTGTGCGGATCACCGTCCCCTTCCCTTTGAGAACGGCGTCGCTACTGGCGGGAAGTAGAAAAAGAGCCCCGGGCTTGAAGGAAAAATCACCGCATTCAACCTCACCCTCCGCTACCATAAAGACCGCAAATCGACCGTTGCAAGCAGCGGAACGCACCTCATCGATGACCCAGCGTTCGACGTGGAAATGTTCACAGGCGACGACGGTCTCCCCCTGCCGCTTGGCGAGCGGCGGTTCGGGATCGGCGAAATCGATCGAGGCGAGTGATTCCGGGATGTGCAGCGCGCGCGGTCTGCCGTCGAGGCCAACCCGATTCCAGTCGAAAACACGGTAAGTGGTATCGCTATTTTGCTGCACTTCAAAGATGACGTTGCCTGCGCCGATGGCGTGGACCCGTCCACTAGGGATGAAGATGGCGTCGCCGGCGCGAGTCGGCAGTTGATGGATGAGATCAGCAACTTCGCCGGACGAGAGCGCGGCCTCAAACTGCTCGCGGGTAACACCCTGTTTCAATCCCGCATAGACGAAGGCGCGATCACTGGTGTGCACCATGAACCACATCTCCGTCTTCGGCTCGCCGCGCAGATCGCCCGCCACATGCGCAGGCGGATGCACCTGCACCGACAGGCATTCCTCACAATCGAGCAGCTTGAAGAGCAGCGGAAAACGCGGCGTGTCGGGGCAACTCGTTCCGAAAATTTCCGCGCGCTGCGTAGTCCACAGTTCGTGGAGCGTCTTCCCTTTCAATGGCCCATCCGATACGACGCTCTGGCAATCTTCGCGATCGACCAGTTCCCACGATTCGCCGATCGGGCCGCCAGCGGGCAGGCTCTTCCCGAAAAGGCTCTCGAGACGCCGGCCGCCCCAGACTCGTTCCATGAACAGCGGCTCGAAAACAATAGGGGCGGTGTAAGGCATACCGGGTGGTTTTATAGCAGACGACGTGCAGGTGCGGCAAGCACCGTGCACACAGTATGGTCTTGCGTTTTCGCGGCGCGCCCCGCACACGAGAGGGAACCCAACCCCAATGCTGGACAGGAAAACCATCGAGATGCTGTGCTCCGAACTCGACCGCGAATCCGTCGAGGAAATGGTCCAAATGTTTTTGGACGACCTCGACCGACAGGTGACCGACTGCGATCGCCTCCTTGCCGCAGGCGAAATGGCGAACCTCGAGCGCGAAGCGCACTCCCTGAAAGGCTCAGCGGCGAGCCTTGGAGCGACGACTCTCGCGGAGGCTGCCCAGGTCACGGAAGAGGCCGCGGCAAAATCGGACGCGGCTGGAGCAGGCGTGGCGGTGGCTCAATTGCGAGAGGCGGCAGCGGGAACCCGGCCCGTCTTGGAAAGATGGCTGGCTGGCGCGGGATAGGCTACAGACTTACCCAGACAAATTGAAGATTCTCTACGTCCACGAACGATTCGGTGCGCTGGCTGGGGCAGAAGCCAATGCTCACATCACGGCCACGGAACTGGGCCTGCGCGGGCACGACATGGCGATCCTGCATGGCCCCTCCACCGGAAAGAACGAGCCCGCCTGGGAAAAGACTTTTCCCAAGCGTTTCCCCCTCTCCGGCACCTCGACCGGGGAAGCGGCGCGCACGGCTGTGGAGAGCTTTTCGCCCGATGCGATCTACGTGCACAAGATGGCCGATCTGGCCGTGATCGAAGCGCTGGTCGCCAGCGGTCGCCCGCTCATCCGCATGGTGCACGATCACGATATCTACTGCATGCGGAGCTACAAGTATAACTACTTTACCCGTGAGATCTGCACGCGCCCGGCCACGCCTTACTGCATCTTCCCCTGCCTTGCTCCGGTGGTGCGAAATCCCGAGCCAGGCTTTCCGCTCAAGTGGGTCAGCTACACGAAAAAGAAGCACGAGATCGCGTTGAACCAGCAGTTCGACCGCATGGTGGTGGTGACGACTTACATGCGGGACGAACTCCTGCGTAATGGCTTCGATCCGTCGCGAATCGAAATCCACGCGCCGGTGCCCCGCCATGGGGATCCCAACCTGCGCAGCAGTTTCAGCGATCGGAATCTAATCATCTACGCGGGCCAGATCATCCGCGGCAAGGGCGTCGATGTGCTGCTCGAAGCCCTCGCACAGGTGAAGAGCAAGTTTGAGTGCATCATCCTTGGCGATGGAAATCATAAAGCGGAATGCGAGGAGCTGAGCCGGCGGCTCGGGCTGGACGACCGGGTGCATTTCAAGGGGTTCGTGCCGCAGGAAGAGCTGAAGGACTTCTACCGGGAATGCAGCGTCGTAGCGTTGAGTTCGGTGTGGCCGGAACCGATCGCCACGATCGGTCTGGAGGTGATGCGCTACGCCTTGCCCGTGGTCGCGTTCGATGCAGGTGGCATCAAAGACTGGCTCATCGATGGCCAGAATGGCTGCCTCGTCCCGTGGATGGACCGGGCCGCTTTTGCCGCGAGAATCGACGAACTGCTCAATGACAAGGAGAAGGCCCGGCGTTACGGCGAAACGGGACTGAAACTCGTCTCGGAGCGCTACGATTTTCCAAGCTACATCGTGGATTTGGAAACGATGTTTGCCCGCGTCGCGGCGGAAAAAAAGATCGGCGCCCGCTAGGAGAAAGCAGGCCGCAACGACGTAGGTAAAAACCCTTAGACCACCTACGGGTTTACAGCAATACCCTTAGGCACAGACACCGCTGTATTATCTTTGCCCAGATGACTCCACCAAGCCCAACACCCGACAGCCCAGACGGCCATGCGCCGGGAAATCTGGGGCCGGGAAGCGAGCCGGAACCGCGACTCGAGGAACGCCTCCAGCAGCGATTACTCGCGGCTCAAAGTCCGTGGGGGCGCTTTCGGCTGAACTTCTACGTCCAATGGAAGCGGGTCTCCTGGAAGCTCGTCGTCGGATTCGCGCACTTCCTCAAGCGGGCGTTCGACATCGTCATTGCGCTGACCGCCATCGTCATCTTTGCGCCGGTTTTCGTCGTCATCGCCATTCTGGTGAAGCTGGACGGTGGACCGATCTTCTTCCGGCAGACACGCTACGGTTTACACGGACGGGAATTTGGGATGCTCAAGTATCGCTCCATGGTGCCCGATGCGGAGGCGAAGCTGAAAGATCTGCTGAAGTTCAACGAGAAAGCCGAGGGCATCACCTTCAAGATGAAGGACGACCCGCGCATCACCAAAATCGGCAAGATCCTGCGCAAGACATCCCTCGACGAGTTGCCACAGTTCTTCAACGTGGTGAAGGGCGAGATGTCCCTCGTCGGTCCGCGCCCACCAGTAAAACGCGAGGTCGAGCTTTATGAGCAGCGGCATCGGCGGCGGTTCAACGTGAAGCCGGGCATCACCTGCCTGTGGCAGGTCGGTGAACGCCAGGGCGGCACGTGGGAAATCGGCGATCGGAATGCGATCGACTTCGAAGAGCAGGTCGTTCTGGATGTTCGCTACATCGAGAGCCAGTCCTTTTGGAAGGATGTTTGGTTGCTCATGAAAACGGTGCCCGCCATTCTCTTTGGGAAAGGAGCCTGATCGATGAAAGCCCTCGTCATCTGCCCAGACCGGCCCAGTGGATTGCACTTCATGGCTCGCAAGGCCCCCGTGGCGCTGGCTCCCGCGCTGGGGCCGTCGCTGCTTCAGCATACGCTGCACGATCTGGCCGTAGCGGGCGCGAAGCAGGTCACGGTGCTCGCCTCAGACCGGCCTGAGCTGGTGCGCGCGGCAGTCGGACGCGGTGAACGCTGGGGCTTGCAGATCGACGTCATTCCAGAAAGCCGCGAACTCACGATCGCCGAAGCTCGGAAAAAATATCGCACCGAAAACGCGGGAGATTGGCTGGCGGAAGGCGGCGATGTGAAAATAGCCGACTCCCACCCCGACACAGACGGCGCAAAGCTGCTCGCCGGGCCCAAGGAGTGGATCGAAAGCCTGCGCGCGATTCTTGAAAAAGCGGCGCGTCATCGGGTGGGCACGCGAGAGATCAGCCCGGGGGTGTGGGCGGGACTACGCTGCCGGATCGAGCCGGGCGTGAGGCTGAATGGACCGTGCTGGCTGGGGGAAGACGTCTGGATTCGCTCCGGAGCAACCGTCGGACCGGATGCCATCATCGAAGACATGACGGTGGTCGATCACGACTCCGAAGTCACCGCGAGTTGGGTGGGACCGCGCACCTACGTGGGTGCCATGACTCATGTGAACCGCTCGCTCGCGTGGGGGCGCGGCTTGTTGAACTGCGACTCCGCGTCCTTCGTCGAAGTGCCCGACGCTTTTCTGCTCGGCGACCTCGACACCGCCCATGCTCGCACGCGTGGTTCGTGGCTCGGCCGCCTGGCCGCGCTTGGCACAGCCATTTTCACCAGTCCGATTGCGCTGTTCGGCCGGCTCCGCGGAGGGGTCAAAGCGGATCGCGCCTTGGTCGCCGGACGTGAAGTCCCCTACTCCACCCTCCCCGGCTTGCGCGGCTTGTGGCAACGCTGGCCTCAGCTCTGGAACATTGTGCGAGGTGAGTTCGCTTGGGTCGGCAATCGACCCATCACTTCCGCCCAGGCGAGTGATCTGGTCGGCGAGTTCGAGCAGCTCTGGCTGGAAGCGCCGGTCGGTTTCGTTTCGCTCGCCGACATGGAGGGCGCCAGCGAACCGTTCGGCGACGAAGCGCGCATTCACTCCAGTTTCTACGCTGCACAGGCTGGCCCCAAACTTGATCGGCGCATTCTCGCCTACGCTCTGCGCCGCGCGTGGCACGACCTCATTTCATCGAATCCATGAACCTCCAAAGCAAAGACCCGAAAACCCTGGAAGTCACCGGCATTAAAGAACTCAGCGGCGCCGTCGCGGGCACGGTGCGCGACACGATCAAAAACGCGCTCACCGACAGCCACCACTTTCTCGACATCGACCTGTCCGAGACCCGTTTTATCGATAGCAGCGGGCTAGGCGCCCTCATCTCGCTGCACAAGACGATGTGCGCCCGCCAGGGGCAGGTGCGCCTCGTGAATCCCAGTCCCACCTGCCGTCAGCTTCTCGAACTGACGCGGCTGCATCGCACCTTCGAAATCGTCACCCGTTAGATCGTCGTCCGAATGAATACACCAGACGCCGACGTGCGCAGCGAAGTCGTGGCCGTTCTCCGGCTCGAGTGCGCCTGCGATCTCGTCGCCGTGCGGGCGACCTCCTTGCGGGTGAAGGATTTTCTCCTCAGCAAAGGAATCGACGATGAACTCCTGGGCAGCCTGGAACTGGCCCTCGTAGAAGCAGCCAACAACGCAGTCGAATACGTCCTGCCCACCGCGCGGGATCTTCCCATTCGCTTCGAAGCTATTTTGGGCACTCGCGAAGTAGAACTGCGTATCGAGGATCACACAGCCGGGTTTGACTGGCCAGCCGAGGCTGAGTTGCCCGATGAAGAGAGCGAAGGTGGACGGGGCATCTTTCTCATCCAGGCTTTGGTCGATCGCGCCACCTACTATCGCGGACGTGAAGCGAATCTTCTGGTCCTGAGCAAATCGCACGGACTCGCTTCCTCCACCGAGTCCACCGGGAGAGATTCCGTCGAATCCCTCCGGGCGCAGGTCGAAGACCTCGAAGCCACGCTCACGGGAATGACCGATGAACTTGGCTACAGCTACGAAACCCTCACTTCGATCTTCCGCTACAGCACCGACCTCGCTTCGACGCAAGACGTGGGGGAATTCGCGGGGCGGCTGATCACCGATCTGGTGCGTCTCACGGAGGCCGATGTCATCGTGCTGCGGTTATTCGATAAGGAACGAAAAATTCTGGAGACCTTTCGCACGGAACCCGAGGATCTGGCGACCTCTTCCACTTCGGTTGGTTTCGTTCCCGCCGGACCCGGAGTCGAAACGGAGGCGGCACTCAGTCTTTCGGACGTTTGGTTTGATGCCAATCATCCGCTCGCCGAAAACGATCCACTTCGACTGTTCGGCGAGCCGACGCTCGGTGTCTGCCACCCCATGGCGCTCCAGAACGAATTGCTCGGCACCCTCACGGTGGCACGGCGTCTGAGTGAGTCGCCCTTCCGAGCCACGCAGGTCAATCTGCTGCAAACCCTGGCCGACTTTCTCGCGATTCAGATCGCGAACGAACGCTACCTCTCCGAGCGAATGCGCACCCAGATGGTCCGGCGCGAGCTCGACATCGCGGCGGGAATACAACGCTCGCTTCTCCCCACCAGGATTCCTAATGCGACTCCGTTCGACCTGGCCGCGACCTGCCTCAGTGCACGAGAGGTCGGAGGCGATCTTTTCGATGTCATCTCCGTCGGCACCAAGGGCCTGCTGCTCGTCATCTCCGACGTGATGGGGAAAGGCATACCCGCTGCGATGCTTGCCGCGATTTTCCGCAGCGCGCTTCGTTCGATGCCCCACTACTTCGACCAACCGGACCTGCTGCTGAACATGTTGAACCGAGTGCTCTACGATGACTTTTCGCGCGTGGATATGTTTGCCACCGCGGTCGTCGCTTACCTCGATATCCGGAATCGGACACTGAGCGTCGCCAGCGCCGGTCACTGTCCCGTGCTCATCGCCCAGCCGGGTGCCGAACAGATCGTCGCCATCGAAGCGTCGAACATGCCGCTGGGCGTTTTGGACGACACTTTCTATACGGTCGAGCACGTCACCCTGAACAAAGGCGCCAAGGTCATCCTCTACACCGACGGCATCACCGAGCAGTCGAACGCCAACGACGAACTCTTCGACGAATCGCGCCTCCGCGGCTGGCTCCTGCGCAGCACCGAACCCAACGCCACTTCGATGAAAAAAAGCCTGCTCGCCGCCGTGGACCACTTTCGTGGCAACGAGCCCGCTGGCGACGACCAGACTTTCATCCTCATCACCGAAGGAATCACCCCATGAATTCGCGCATCCTGATCGTAGACGACGAACCTTTCATGATTCGGCTCATCGAAACGTCGCTCAAAAAAGCCGGCTTCGATCTGACCTCGTGCCGCAGCGGTGAACAAGCGCTCGACCTAGCAGCGCAGCACCGGCCGTCGCTCATCATCATGGACCTGATGATGCCCGGCATGGACGGATTCACCACGCTGAAGCACCTGAAGGCGAAGCCGGATCTGGATAAGGTTCCCGTGATCATGCTCACGGCCAAGGGCCACAAATTCACGCAGGAGAAAGCGCAAGCGGGCGGCGTCGATGCCTTTCTCACCAAACCGTTCAGCCCCAGCCAACTCGTCGAAGAAGCGCGTAAATTAATCGCGAAAGGAGCCACTCCATGAAAGACCGCCTGCCTCTCTTTATCATGATCGACGCGTGCGGCTGGGAGATCATTCGCCACGATCCTTTCGCGCAGCAGTTCGCACCGCAGCGCAAGCGCCTCGACTCCGTCTTTGGCTACAGTTCCACCTGCGTCCCCTCGATTCTCTCCGGGCGCTGGCCGGTGCAGCACCGCAACTGGTGTTACTTTGTTTACGATCCAAAAAACTCGCCTTTCCGTTCGCTGCGCCACCTGCGCTGGCTCCCGACCG
Source organism: Chthoniobacteraceae bacterium (assembly GCA_044226525.1). GTDB lineage: Bacteria > Verrucomicrobiota > Verrucomicrobiia > Chthoniobacterales > Chthoniobacteraceae > VFJQ01. The sequence continues at coordinate 476,666 of JBGAGV010000002.1, forward strand.
CGCTGACCAGCCGGCGCATCGTGCGGCGCCTGCTCACCAAGTTCGTCAAAACACAGCTCGGATTTCGCGGGTATTTCGATCTCTACAACATTCCCTTCCGCTACATCTCACTCTTCGATTTCACCGAAAAGAAGAGCCCGCTCCAACCGGGCGGAATGAATGTGGGGCCGAATATCTTCGACGTGCTCACCGAACGGCGAGTGCCCTACTTCGTCACCAACCCTGCGCTGTCGGAGGAGACCAATCGCGACAACCTGATCGCGAAAATCGAGAGTGAGGAGATTGATTTCGCTTTCCAATACTGGGCCGGTTTGGATGGGCTGTTGCATCGCGTCGGCAACGACTCGCCGGAGATTCCCGCGAAGCTCCGCGTGTATGAACAATGGATCGGCCAGGTGCTCGAAGCCGCGCAGCGGCACTATCGCGAAGTGGCGCTCTACCTCTTCAGCGATCACGGCATGGCCAACTGCGACGAATTGCTCGACCTGCGCGCGAAGATCGACGCACTCGGCCTCGAGTTCGGCGTGGACTACGTGTGTGTTTACGACTCGACTCTCGCCCGCTTCTGGTATCTCCAGCCCGGCGCACGCGAAAAAATCGAGGCGGCTCTGCGCACCGTCCCCCAGGGCAGAATTGTCCCCGATGAAGAACTCGAGTCGATGCACGCGCTCTTCACCGATCGCTATTTCGGCGAGACCATCTTCCTCGTAAAAGAAGGCGTGCTGATCGTGCCCAGCCACATGGGCGAGCGCCCGATCCGGGCGATGCACGGCTATCACCCCACCGATCCGCAGAGCTACGCGTCTCTGCTCACCAATCAGCCGGCGATCCCGGAAGGCGTCACGGCGATTCCGCATATCTTCAACCTCATGGAGGCCGAGGCGCGACGAGCGGCTGCTGTTTCATGACCCGCATTCGCAAACGGGCTCTCGCCTCTCTCTGCCTTGTCGCACTCCTGGCCATCGGTGCCGGCGTGCTGGCCTGGCGGACGGAAGATCGAAGTCTGCGCGGGAGTATGACGGAGATAATCCGGGCGCGGGCCGCCTTACTCAACGATGAACATGTCGCTCGCCTCACCGGACGGCCCGAGGACCTTCTGCAACCCAGCTATCTCTCCGTAGCAAGCCGCTTGCGCGAGCTCCGCAAGACGGATCACAAGCTTCGCTTCGCTTACCTCATGCGCCGCCAACCGGATGGCTCGGTCGCCTATCTGGTCGATTCGGAGCTGCCGGACTCGAAGGACTTTTCGCCTCCCGGCCACCCCTACCCCGAAGCAGCCGAGGATGAAGCTTTACAGGCCGTTCTCGCCGGCAAAGAGGCCGCGGTCGGTGGGCCATCCCTTGATGAATACGGCAACTGGGTAAGCGCGTTTGCCCCCCTGCCAGATCTGGACGGACAATTCCGCGGCACCGTCATCGGCATCGACATTTCTGCTGCCGATTGGAACTGGCTGCTGTGGAAGGCCGCCTTGGAGGCTGGCGCGATTGTGATGGTCGTCCTTGGGGTGCCGGTCCTCCTGCTCGCGGCGAAGGACGCTCGTTTTCGCGCCCAGCTCGCCCTGCGCGCCTCCGAGGAATCCTTCGCTGCCGCGCTTCACGCCAGCCCGGACGCCATCTTCATCTTCCAGCGAAAAGCACGCGGCGAAGGCCAGCCGTCCGATTTTATCGTGCAACAGGCCAATGCAGCGGCGGCGGCGCTGAATGGCTCGAGTGAGCGTGATCTCGTCGGCCGCAGCGTTGGCGACCTGCAACCCTTCCGCGTTTTTCCGAACACGACCAACGAGTTCGACTCGCTGGTCAAAACCTCGCGACCGCAGGAGAGCGGCGTGCGGGTTTTCAAGACCGCCGCCGGCATGCGCTTTTGCCAGGTGCAGACCGTGCCGATCGGTGAAGGCGTCGTCGTCACGGTTCGCGATGTCACCACCGTCCGGCAGGCGGATGAGGAAATCCGGCGTCGCGAGCGGCACCTTACCGTCCAGGCCGAAATCCAGCGCACTCTGTTGCAGAGCGGCTTCGTAGAAAACCTCTATCCGCGCATCATCGAACGCCTCAGTGAAGTGGTGCGCGCTTCACATATTTCAATTCTCGAAACCAACGAAGGTGATGATTCGGGGCGCTTTCACATCGCGACCGATTGGCACGAAGACGCCGAATCCATCGCCAAGGCGGCCGCGCCTCGAGTCCTCGATTTTCGCACGAAAACCCGAACCTGGCTAACCGCGCTCGAAGCGGGCCGCCCCGTCTCGGGTTTCGCCCGGGCATTCTCGGACGAAGAGCGCAGCTTGTTGACCAACGCTCAGGTGCAGTCGGTGTTGCTCCTGCCGCTCATCGTGCGCGGGAAGTTACACGGCATCCTGTTTTTCGAGCGGAGTTCCTCGGCTACAGCCTGGGCCGAAAAGGAGATCGAGCTCCTCGCGGCCATGGCGGACGGCGTCGCACTCGCGCAGGAGCGCTCCCTTTTGGATAGTGAACTGCGCATGAGCGAGCAGCGCCTCCGCGAAGCTCAGTCCATGGCCCACCTTGGCGATTGGGAATACGACTACGCCTCGAAAGGGCTTTCCCTGTCCGAGGAAGCCTCGCGTATTCTCGGCTTCGAACCCCAGGAGCGCCCGACGATGGAACAGGCGAAGTCACGCGTCCATCCGGACGAGCACGAATGGGTCGATACAATCATCTCATCCGCGATCGAACAGCGCATCCCGTGTCGATACGATCATCGCATCGCCCTGCCGAACGGTGAAATCCGCCATGTGGCGATTCGCGGCCGGCCCCATGGCGACGATCCCGCGGGCGCGCGCAACTATCTCGGCACCATCATGGATGTCACGTCCATCAAGCAAGCCGAGCAGGCCCTCCTCCGCACGGAAGCGCGGTATCGGCATGTGGTGGAAAGCGTGCACGAAGTCATCTTCCAGACCGACGTGGATGGGAAACTCACGCTGCTGAATCCGGCGTGGGCCGCCATCATGGGGTATCATGTAGTGGAATGCCTCGGACAACGCCTCGCCGATTTCGCCGAAGCTGAATCGGCCCTGGTGCTCCCGAGCGCGATGCAAGCGCTGGTCAGCGGATACATCGCTGTGGTGCATGAACGACTTGCCCTCAAAACAAAGAGCGGCACCGTCCGCCGCTTCGAAATGCTGGCGCGTGTGCACTCGAACGAGAAAGGAGAATTTCAGGGCATTTCCGGCACGTTACACGACATCACGCAGCAGGAAGAACTCGAAGCCGAAATGAAGCGTGCGCGCGAAGCCGCCGAAGCGGCCAGCAAGGCGAAGAGCGACTTCCTCGCGACGATGAGCCACGAAATCCGCACGCCGATGAATGGAGTCATCGGCATGACCGGCGTCCTGCTCGAAACGCCGCTCAACTCCGAACAGCGCGACTACGTCGAGACCATTCGAACCTCGGGGGAGACGCTGCTTGAGATCATCAACTCGATCCTCGATTTTTCGAAGATCGAAGCCGGGCAGATGGAAATCGAAACTGTGCCTTATGAACCGGCACAAGTCGTCGAGGAAGTCGTCGAGCTTTTCGGACGCACAGCCGGAGCGAAGGGAGTCGAGGTCATGTATTACGTGGATCCAAACGTGCCAGCGGTCATCAGCGGCGATCCAACCAGGCTGCGCCAGGTTCTGTGCAATCTCGTCGCCAACGCCATCAAGTTTACCGAAAAAGGCGAAATCGAAATCCGCGCTGAACGATTGAATCCGCCAACGCCGACCGAGCCCGCAGAGATCCGTTTTAGCGTTCGCGACACAGGCATCGGCATTCCAGAGGATCGCATCACGCGCCTCTTCCAGAGCTTCAGCCAGGCCGATTCCTCCACCTCGCGCCGTTACGGTGGCACTGGACTCGGCCTCGCGATCAGCCGCCGCCTCAGCGAAATGATGGGTGGACGCATGTGGGTTGAAAGCACGACGGGGGCCGGCTCGACTTTCTTTTTCGTCGTCCGCGGTCCCGTCGCGGACGCGCCACTGAAAGCCCCGGTCGTGGTGCCACCCGCGTTGACCGGAAAGCGTGTGCTGGTGGTGGACGACAACGACACCAATCGCCGCATCCTCATGTTCCATTTCGCGCAGTGGCACATGCCCGCGGGCGAAGCGAAAGATGGTGCGTCCGCGCTCGATCTTCTCGCGAAGGAACCCGCCTTCGATCTCTGCATCATGGACATGCACATGCCTCGCATGAACGGTTTGGACACCGCCATGCTTTGGCGGAAAAAGCATCCTGCCTCGAAGCTCCCCTTCGTCTTTCTGACGTCCGTCGGACATCCCGAACTGCGGCGCTCTATCGAAGCCCTCGGCCACACTCGCATGCTCCTCAAGCCTCATCGTCCGGGGCAGTTGATCGACGCGATGCACGAAATCTTACGTCCCCCATCCGCAGAACCGTCGAGCCCCATGCTTGTCGCTGCGCCGACTCGCCCCACCCTCACGCTCCAACCAGCCATTCTCGTCGCCGAGGACAATAATATTAACCAGGCCGTCGCGCGGCGCATGCTCCAAAAACTAGGCTGCCGTGCGGAGATCGTGGCCAGCGGCTTGGAAGTGCTCACCGCGCTCAAGCAACGCCCTTACGACATCGTCCTCATGGACGTCCATATGCCGGAAATCGATGGCTTCGAAGCCACCCGCCGCGTGCGCAGCACGATCGCACCGGACTTGCAGCCGTGGATCATTGCCATGACAGCCAATGCGCTGAAGGGCGACCGGGAATCCTGCCTCGCCGCCGGAATGGACGATTACCTGTCCAAGCCCGTCCGCCTTGCCGACCTCGAGGCCGCGTTGCAAAAAGCCGTGGAAGAACTCCGCGCCCGCGGTCGCCTCACGCAGTCCGCCGAACCACCCGAACCCGCCACCATGGAGGCTGCCTCATGACGAAGGCTTCGCGCATCATCCATGTCCCACGCCGTTTCGTGGCCGAGGAATGGGGCGGCACCGAGACGGTGATTCTCGAAATCTCCCGCCAGCAGCAACGCGCCGGGTGGCAGCCCGAAATCGTCACCTCCATGGCGCTGGCCCGCCAGCGCGGTGAAACGATCGGTGGAGTGCCGGTGCGGCGGTTCCCTTACACCTATCCGTTCCTCGGCCTGAGCAAAGCCGACCGCGCCGCCATGGACAAAAAAGGCGGCAATCTTCTTTCCCTCTCCCTTTTTGCCAGTCTGCTGACCGCGAAAGACGTGCGACTCTTCCACGCGCATGCCCTCAAACGCCTCGGCGGCGAAGTGCGCACCGCCGCTCGACTGCGCAAGAAACCGCTCGTTGTTTCCCTGCACGGCGGGGTCTTCGACGTGCCCGCGGCAGAACTCGGCACCATGCTCAAGCCGATCGAAAACAAGTTCGAATGGGGACGGCCGTTTGGCGCTCTCTTCGGTTCGCGCCGGGTCCTGGAAGACGCCGACCAGGTTGTGTGCGTGGGCCAGAGCGAAATGGAAAAGGCGCGCACGCAGCTCACCCACGATCGCGTCGTGTATCTGCCGAATGGCGTCGATACCACCAAATTCGCCCGAGGCGATGGAGCGGCCTTTCGCCGCAAACTCGGTATCCCGGACGATGCGTTCCTCGTGCTGACTCTCAGCCGTATCGATTCGCAGAAAAACCAGGCGCTGCTCATCCAGGCCTTTGCACGTCTGCGGCGAAAAGTGCCGAACGCGGTGCTCGTGCTCATCGGCCCGGAAACGCAGCCCGATTACGCGGCGCGACTGCGCACGGACATCCGCGAGAACGGCTTGGAGAATGCCGTGCAGATCCGCCCCGGCCTGCGCAACGACGATCCCGACGTGGTCAACGCCTTCCACGCCTGCGACGTCTTCGCGCTTCCCTCCATGCACGAACCTTTTGGCATCGTCGTGCTCGAAGCCTGGAGCGCAAACCGTCCCGTCGTCGCCAGCGCCGTCGGAGGCCTGCGCGCACTCGTGCGAGACCGCGAAACGGGGCTCATGTTCGACCCCAATGCCCCGGACGCCGCCGACACCCTTGCCGGGCTGCTCGGGGAATTGCACACCTCCCGCGACCTCGCTGCCAACCTCGCGCAGGCCGGACGCGACGAAGCGTTAAAGCATTACGACTGGGAGGTCATCACTCGGCGGCTGGAAGAAATTTATGTCGCCGCGGAAGAGCACGCCGCGCGGCGTTACGGGAGGGCCAAGGCATGAACGTCAAAAGCACGCTCTGGCGCACCTCGGTCTCCAGTTACCTCCGCACCGTGCTGCGGCTGGTGCTGGGGTTGGTCACCTTCCGCATGCTCTACACCGGCCTGAGCAAGCCGGACTTCGGCTTCTGGTCGCTGCTCTGGAGCGTTTTCGGCTATGGAGTCCTCGTCGATTTCGGGCTCGGCTTTGCCACCCAGAAACGTGTCGCGGAACTGACCGTGCACGAGGATTGGGAAGAACTCAGTCGCATCCTCAGCACCATCGTCACGTTCTTTTTTGGCATCGGAGCGATCGTGCTGGCGGTCGCGTGGCTCGGTTCCGACTTCATCCTGGGCTGGTTCAAGATCGAAGGCGGCGATCCGGCGACGTATCGCGACGTCTTCCTCATCTTCTTTGTCGGGCTCGCGCTCGGATTTCCCCTCGGCATCTTTCCCGAAATCCTCCGCGGCCTGCAACGGGTCAGCACGGTCAATCATATCGTCTCGCTGGCATTGCTGGTGAATTTCGGACTCCTTGCCGCCGCGCTTCATTTCGGCTGGGGCTTGAAGATCATCCTCATGATCGCTCTCGCCACCACCATCGGGCCGGATCTCATTTGCGGGCTCGTCGCCGCGCGACTGCTGCCGCGAGTGCGGGTGCGACCGACGCTCTTCCGCTGGAGCAAAGTCGGCGAGACGATGAAGTTCTCGCTCTGGGCCTATCTCATCACGGCGACGAACATCGTGCTCGGGAAAACCGATCAGCTTGTCATTGGCACGTGCCTCTCCGTGTCCGCCGTCGCCATCTACGTGACTGGTTCTAAAGTCGCGGAAATGTTCAGCCTCTTCACGCGGCAATTGCAGGAAGCACTCTCTCCCGCCGCGGCACATCTGAAGGCCAAAGGCGATCATGCCGCGCTCCGCGAGTTACTCGTCGAAGGCACGCGGCTCAGCACGATGATCGCCACGCCGCTCTATCTGCTCTGCGTTTTCTATTTACCCGAACTGATCCGGCTGCTCACCGGCGAACGCACTCCGCATACCGACGGTTACTGGACCGGCCAGGTGCTGCTGTTCTGGTTTTACCTCAACATCATGACGCACAGCGTCAGCAAACGCATCTTCGTGATGACCGGGCACGAACGGCGGCTCATGTGGCTCGGCGTCGTCGAGGCAGTCGCCAATCTCGTGCTGAGCATCACCTTCATTACGATCTTCAAGACCGTCGTCGCCGTGGCAGTTGGTTCGTTGATTCCCGCATTGATCATCGGCTGGTTCTGCCTGTGGCCGTGGTCTGCTCGCGAGGCGGAAATGGGCTCGTTAGAGCTCGCCAGGCTGGTGCTATGGCCGAGCATTCTGGCCGGGGTGCCCATGGCGCTGGTGCTGGCGGCATTCCACTTCGCGCCATGGCATGGCGGGCCACTGCCCTTTCCGATCGTTGCCGCTGAGAGCGTCGTTGCCGGCGCCGTGGCCGGCGTCGGGTTATGGAAGTTTGGCCTCACCGAAATCGAACAAACAAAGATCGGCCAGAAACTCGCCCGTTTCACGGCGAAAAGGAGGGCCGCATGAGCGACCCACTCGTCAGTGTCGTCATGCGCTCGTTCAACGAAGCGTGGGCGCTGAAAGAAACGCTACCGGCGCTCGCAGCGCAGGATTGGAAAACCTGGGAACTCATCGTCATCGATTCCGGCTCCTCGGATGGCTCGGTCGATCTGATTCGCGCCGCCAGCCCGCGCCATTTCGTGCAGATCCAGCCGCACGAATACAACCCCAGCCGCGTGATGAACCAAGGCATGCGGCTCGCCCAGTCGGATCTTGCGCTTTTCCTGAATGCCGATGCCACGCCGCAGGGACCAAACTGGCTGCGCCCGCTCGCCAATGCCCTGCACAATCCACAGGTCGCCGCCGTTTTCGGCCGGCAGGTCCCGCGCCCCGACTGCGAGGCGGTGTTCGCGTGCGACTACGACCGGTGCTTCGGGCCGAATCGCGAGTCCGCGAAGTGGGATCACTTTTTCAGCATGGTGAGCAGCGGCCTGCGCAAGGATGTGTGGGCCAAGCGCGGCTTCCGCGAAGATCTGCAATACGCCGAGGACGACGAATACACCCGCTGGTGCAAGGCACAGGGTTATCGCGTGCTCTACGTGCCGGAATCGATCGCCATGCACTCGCACAACTACACGCCGGCCCAAGCTTACAAACGTAGTTTCGGCGACTCGTGCGCTTCGGCGGCAAGCTGGTCGGGCAAGCTGTCCGACGTGACCTGGCCAAAGGTCGTCGTCCTCGGTTGGTTGCGCGATCTTCGCCACGATCTCCGTTATGTCAGCCAGCACGGCATTTGGTCGCAATTCCCGCACGCGATGCGCGTGCGGTGGGCACAACGACGCGGCCGGCTCGATGGCTTCCGCGCTGGCTGGGCAAAATATCGGGAGAACGCCGCATGAAAATTCTCGTCGTCACGAACCTCTATCCCCCGCACTACATCGGAGGCTACGAACTGCGTTGCGAAACCATCACTAATGCCTTGCGCGCACGAGGACATGAGGTGCAGGTGCTCACATCGAACCACGGTTTGAAGGAAGGTGAATCGTCTGCGGAGCCAGGAGTCGAGCGCAGCCTCCGCGTGCATGGTTTCTACGGCCATCCGTGGCTGGGCATCGGCGCACTTCGCGAACTGGAGTTTCACAACAACCGCATGCTGAGGGAAGCCATCGCACGCTTCCACCCCGATGTAGTGCATGTGTGGAATCTCGGCGGCATTTCCAAATCGCTCACGCTCACCCTGCAGCGACTCGGCGTGCCAACCGTGTATGATGTGTCCGATCACTGGATCGCGCGCAGCCTGGTCGGCGATGTCTGGCTGCGCTGGTGGAATCGCGCGGACGCGCCGTTGCCTCACCGGTTGCTCCGCGCCTTTTGGACCGCGACCGGTGCACGCCGGCGCTGGGATCAACTCGCCCCGACCAGTCCGATTTCCGAGATTCGTTTCTCGCGCGTTTACTTCTGCAGCCGCGCGCTGCTCGAAATCACGCGGAGCAAGGGTTACGAAGTCGGTCATGGCGCGGTGATTCATTGCCCGGTCGATATTCGCCGCTTCCACGGCGAGCCGCGCCCCACCACGGCTCCGATGCGGAAGCTACTCTACGTCGGCCGCTTTTCGGAGGACAAAGGCGTGCTCACAGCACTGAAAGCGATGGCCATCGCTTGCGATCAATTCCCCGGCGAGCTTCACCTTTACGGCCGCGGCGACGCGGACTACGAAGCCGAACTCAAACGCTTCGCCGAGGCGGAAAAATTGCGCGTGGAGTTCCGTTCCGCCAAGGCGGCGGAGATGCCGGACATCTATCGCCAGCACGACGCGCTGCTCTTCACCTCGGAATGGGAAGAGCCTTTCGCGCTTACCCCGCTCGAGGCGATGGCGTGCGGCTTGCCCGTGATCGGCACCACTACGGGGGGGAGCATCGAACTACTGCGCCACGGCGACAACGCCCTCACCTATCAAGCCGGCGATCCCGCGGAACTCGCCCGCCGGATTCTCGAACTCGATGCCGATGCGAACCTGCGCGCGCGGATCGCGCAAACCGGTTATCATGAGGTCCGGGAGCGACTGAACGAAGAACTCATCGTGTCGCAGATCGAAACCTATCTGCGCGAAACCATCCCGGCATGAACGCTCGCTTTACCGTCGATGGCAGCGATGCGCTCGAAGCTCGATTGGAAAAACTGTGCGAGGCCGTGGCAGAATCGGTCCGCAGAATCGTCCCGGCAGAACGGCTGGAAGGAGTGCTGCTCGGCGGCGGATACGGCCGCGGCGAAGGCGGTGTCTTGCGGGTGGAAGAAGATCTGCCTTACAATGATCTGGAGTTCTACGTCCTCATTCACGGGCCGGTTCCCCTGAGCGAGCGGCGCTACGGACACGCCCTCCACGAACTGGGCGAGGAACTGACGCCGCAGATCGGCATCGAGGTCGAGTTCAAGATTCTTTCCCACGACAAGCTGCGCTCGAGTCCGACGAGCATGTTCTACTACGATCTGGTCGTCGGGCATCGCCGGCTGATTGGCGAAGCGGATCTCCTCGCTGGCTGCGCACAGCATCGAAAAGCGGAAGACATCCCGCTGCACGAAGGCACCCGTCTCCTCATGAACCGTTGCTCGGGCCTGCTTTTTTCCCTCGAAAGATTGCAGCGATCCTCCTTCGGCGGCGAGGAAGCGGACTTTGTCGGTCGCAATCTCGCCAAGGCGCAACTTGCGTTCGGCGACGTCGTCCTCGTCGCGCGCCGGCAGTATCACTCCAGTTGCCGGGAACGATTGCGGCGCTTGCGCGAACTCGAACCGGAGGAACAGCCCGAATGGCTCCATTCCATCCGGACGAACCATACCGCGGGTGTCGAATTCAAGCTCCATCCCACTCGCAGTGCCCAGACCGTTGCCACGCTGCAGCAGCGGCATACCGAACTCAGCGAACTCGGGCGCGAGTTGTGGCTCTGGTTCGAGTCACGCCGGTTGAATACGCCATTCGACGACGTGCGCTCTTACGCCCTCGGCGGCTTGAACAAATGCCCGGAAACTTCGCCACTGCGCAACTGGCTGGTGACGCTGCGTCGCGGCGGACTCGGCCCCGCTCTTTCCGCAAAGTCTCTCCGCTACCCGCGCGAGCGGCTGTTTCACGCTCTTTGTCTTCTGCTGTGGAGCGATGAGCGAGACGCGCTGCGAGGCGAACTCAGCGTCGAAGCTGGCGACTTCGCCGGTTGGGTGGCCGCCTACGAACGCTGGTGGAGGCAGTTCAATTGAACGGCCATGTTTGAAACCCTCTCCGCCGACATCCGCCGCAACCTGCAGGACTATCAGCCGCGGTCATTCGTGCATTGGCTGGCGCTGGTCCTGACGCTGAACAGCATCCATGCGGTGGCGCTGATCCGTTTCCAGATGTGGTGCGCACGCCTCGGGCTGCCTACGATCTTCGCCAGCAAGCTCCTCTTCTATTTCTTCAAAATCGAAGTGAGCCGTCATGCCAGGATCGGTCCCGGCCTGCGCCTCCCGCACCCGATGGGCATCATCATTGCCCCCAATGTGACGCTCGGAGCCAACTGCGATCTTTACGCCGACGTGCGACTCGTGCTCGCCCATGGCGTGAAGGAGGGCGCAACCATCGGCGACCACGTTTTCCTCGGCGACGGCGCGAAGGCCGTGGGCAAACTCTCGATCGGCGACCACGCTATCATCGGTGTCTCCACGGTCGTGACGAAAGATATCCCCGCTCGCGCCACGGCCATCGGCATCCCGGCGCGGGTGATCGATGAGGACAACCAGCGCGCGAACGAACCATCATGAGGATTCTCGTCTTCTATCCCTACATCCCCTACCCAGTCGATCGCGGCACTTATCAACGCACCTTTCACCTGCTGCGCGCGCTGGCGCGCGATCACGATGTCGATCTGCTCGCGCTGGCGGAAAACGGGGAGAACACCGAGCACCGGGCGGTTTTCGAATCGTTCTGCCGGGAGGTGGAGTTTGTGAGTTTCGAGCATCCCAAGTGGCAGAAACTCTTTCCCGACCGGCTGCTCAATCCGCTCCCGTCGAATGTCGCTCATTGGACGCTGCCCCACGTCGCGGAAGCCCTGCGGCAACGCCTGGCGCGCAAATCCTACGATCTCGTCCACGTGTGCGATCTCGTGCTGGCGCAATACTTCGTGAAGGAGCATCCCGACGTGCGGCTCGCCGTCGATCGCAGCCGGGTGGATTTGCAATTCCAGCTCATGGAACACGCGCGGATGAAATTCCCGTTCAAAACGCGTCTGCTCCGCTACGAGAACTACGCCAAGCTCTGGCTGTTCGAACGCAAGATCGGCAGGCGCGCAGCCGTGGAAGTCGTGTGCGGCCCGGACGACGAAACCTTCCTTCGCCAATATGTCTCGCGGGAGATGCCTATTCAGGTCGTCGCCAACGGCGTCGATCTCGATTACTTCGCGCCCGACTCGGCGCCCGATCCCCGCGCGACGACTCCCACTGTGCTGTTCTGCGGCGCCATGGACTACAATCCGAATATCGACGCGTTGCGCTGGTATTTCGGCGAAATCCACCATCGGCTCCGTCAACTCGTGCCGGAATTGCAGGTTCTGATCGTAGGCAAAGCGCCCGTTCCGGAAGTGGTCGCCCACGGCGAACGACCGGGCGTCACCGTCACGGGCGGTGTGCCCGACGTGCGGCCCTACTATCGGCGTTCGTGGTTACAAATCGTCCCCCTGCGCATCGGCGGCGGCACACGATTGAAGATCGTCGAATCGATGGCCATCGGCACACCTGTTATATCCACGACCATCGGGGCGCAGGGACTCGATCTTCAGCACGGCGAAGACATTCTGCTTGCCGATACGCCGGACGATTTTGCTCGTGAAACCGCGCGCGCGTTGCAGGACGCCAGCCTGCGCGAACACATTAAAAAAGTCGGCATGGCCACCGTGCAGGCGAGGCTTTCCTGGCCCATGCTGGGGCGGCAACTCAGCGAAGCCTATCAGCGGCGCTTCGGCACATGAATGACCTAGTTTGTCGGCGCATCCCGTCCGAAGACAATCCGCTGCCAGAGCGAAATCTGCGTGTGCACCTCCACCTCCATCTGTGGACGGACGTGGATGAAAACGAGGTAACCACCGCGAGGCTCGACATAACCGCCCTCCCAGATCCAACCACTTGGCAGCGAAAGCTGCACCGCGCTCTCGCCGCCTGCCCCGTCCAGCCGGATCCGCACCGAAGTATCGTCTTCGATTCGACTGAAAACCGAACGCTGTCCGCACGCCGATACGGTCAACGGACCGAGCGAAGAGTCGCTCTCGTTGTAGATGACAATCTGCGACTGATCGGACCGCACCACGGCGACTACGAGAGTCACGCACAGCAGCGCGAAAGTCACGAGAGGCAATACGATGCGGCGCTTCCGCCACCACGGGCGATCCATCGTTTTCATGCGCGGGCGGAAGATTCGCGCCGCCAGCTTTCGATGCGAGCCACCAGACCCAGCAACAGCATCCAGAGCATGAGATTGCGCGGCTGCGTAAGCACTCGCTCCAGGGTGCTCTGGAGGTAATTGCAAATGCAACCCACCGCCACGCCCAGACTCACGCAACCGAGAAGATGACTGCGAAAATGCAGCATGCCGCGCAGGTTCCACCACAGGAACACGGCAATGAACAGCAGATAGGAAAACAGCCCCTGCCAGCCGGTCTCCGACATCAGCAGGTAATAATGGCTCTCGACCACCCCCTTGGCGTAATCGGAATCCACCTTGTGCCCGCGCTCCCGTTCCCAGTCGTCGATGATATCGCCATACGGAAAGGGTGGATTGATGGTGTGCGCGTAGTTGTTCCAACCGATGCCGAGGGGATGATCGTGCACCATGGCGCGCGAGGCGGCGTTCATGAGATCGCGCGTTTCCCCGCTCGCTTCGTTGCCCTGGTCGTTAAAGCGGGCGATGATCGTGCCGATCGTCAGCATCAGGCCCAAGGCTCCCACCGCCCCAAGCGATGCGACGGTAATGAGGCGGCGCCTGGTTGGTTGATCGAGCAGACTCAGCCCCACCACCAGCACCGAACCCAGGGCGAAGATGGCCAACCCGGCCCGGGACAAGGTGCTCTGCACGATGCCTGCGCACGCGATAAATCCACCGAGCAGAAAATTTCCTCGCGGCACGTTCGGCCCCATCCCCGTCGCCAGGAGGAGAAGCCCCGCCATGATCGAAAACATCGCCAGCGGGTTCTGGTGCTCAAACGTCCCTCGCACCTGATAGATGTGATTGATATACTTCCACTTCAGAACGACGAAGAACTCCCAGAGCATCGTCGCCGCGAGCATCTGAAGGAAAAAGCCCACGTCGCGCTCCCTGCGCAGAAAATTAAAGGCAGCGATGAAGAGCAGCGCCATTTTCGCCGACTTCAGCGCGGCCATGCAGACGTAGCCCGGCATCGGCGCATTCACGATGGAGAGCAACGACAGCCCGCAGTAAAGCAGGTAGAGCCCCAGCCCGGGCGGCAGCCAGCGAAAGGTTTTCGGCGATTCGCACCACAGGCCGATCGACAGCATGATCGACAGCACTTCGGTGAAGTAGAAATGGTAGCCCTTGGCGTGGCCGCGATACCACTCCACCGAGCCGAGGGTGAGGCCCCATTCCGACGGACCGAAGAGTCCGCCGATCGTCATGAAGCATAACATCCCGAAGATCACCCGTTGTGCCGTGGCTCGTCCGCGCAGCATCGCGCCGCCGAGCGGAGCAACGCCGAGAAAGAGCACAACGAGGAAGATGGCTTTGAGGATGTCCTTCACGACTGACCCTACTTTGTCGAAAACCAACCAAAGAGCGGAAGCGCGAAAGGAAGCTCGCCCATTCGGTTCGAGGTGTGCTTAAATTTGCCATTGAATCCCATGTCTGACGCCCCTCGAAATCGGCTGTCCGCCCCAAGGTCCTGCATCGCCATTCTCGGCGTTCCGTTCGACTGTGTCACGATGGCCGATGCCATCGCGCTGGTGGAAGGAATGGTGCAATCACGCCGGCCGCATTTTCTCGCGACGGCAAATGTTGATTTCGTGGTGCAAGCCTTGGAAGACGACGAATTGCGCCGGATCCTTTTCGATGCGCACCTCGTGGTGTGCGATGGCACACCGCTTCTCTGGGCTTCGCGCTGGCTGGGAAATGAATTGCCGGAGCGCGTCGCGGGCTCCGATCTTGTTCCCCTGCTGCTGAAAGTCGCCGCGAAAAAAGGTCACCGCGTTTATTTCCTCGGCGGAAAACCGGAGGTGACCCAGAAGGCGGTGCAGAACGTCACGCAGCAATATCCCGGGCTGATCGTGGCCGGCACGGATTCCCCACCCTTCTCCGCTCTGCACGACATGGATCACGAAGCGATTATCGCACGCATCCACGAAGTGAAACCGGATATGCTCTTCGTTTCCTTTGGCTGTCCGAAACAGGAAAAATGGATCGCCATGAACTATCGCAAGCTCGACGTCCCTGTGAGCATCGGAGTCGGCGCGACGATCGATTTCCTTGCAGGTGAGATGTCGCGTGCGCCGATGTGGATGCAAAAGTCCGGTCTCGAATGGCTTTTCCGGCTGTTGCAGGAGCCGCGGCGCCTGTTCAAACGCTACGTCAAAGACATCTGGGTTTTTGGCTGGGCCATTCGGCGGCAGGTCAAGCAGCTCGGCAAACCGAAAGCGACCAGCGACGCCATTCCTTCGCGTTCGCGTGGTCCCAAGCCCGAGGCCGATACGCTGATCCTGCCCGAAAACGTGGACGCCGCCTTCGTGACCGGCCCGGACTGCGACTGGACGGTTCGGGCCGAACTGGGTGGCTACTTCTTCGCGGACTGCGGGAAGGTAAAATTTGTCGATAGCACCGGCGTTGGCAGTCTCGTCCGGCTGCAAAAGAGTCTCTGGGAAAAGGACGGCCGCCTCATTCTATTCAACATAACGGGGGCGATGGAGCGCGCGCTGGGCCTGATGAAGCTCAACTCCCTCTTCCCCACGGCGCAGAGCCTCACCACCGCGCGGGCGATGACCGCGCAGTTCGAGCGCGACCGCACGACTCCCGTCAAATGGGGCCGGCCCGGCACCGAAGCCCAAATCTGGTGGACCGGCGAAGTGACGGTGAACACCATCGATAACCTGTGGAAAAAGACCGAGGAGATTCTGCTCGCCCGGGAACAGGACGAACCTAAGGTCGTCGTGGACCTGAGCGGGGTGACTTTCATCGACAGCTCCGGACTCGGATCGATGGTCCGCATGCGCCGCACCGCGCGCCAGAGCGGCGTGGAGATTCGTTTCATTCAGCCAAGCGATGTGGTGAAACGAGTGGCACGGCTGTCACGGCTCGATGAATTCCTCTTTGGCGCCAAACAATGAAGGTCGGTCTGAGCACCAGTGTCATTCAGCGCGGCAAAACCGGCATCGCTCAATACGTCTTTGCGCTCACCAAAGCTCTGCTCGACCTCCCCGATGCGCCAGACCTGACCCTTTTTGTGCTGGAAGAAGATCGTCCGCTGTTCGCATTCGCAGAGGGACGAGCCCGCTTTGAAATCGTCGAGGAACGATTTCGTCCAGCGGCCCGAAATATCGCCTGGCATCATGCGGTGCTTCCTTCGCGCATTCAGGCATTGGAGTTGGATGTTCTGCACGTGCCCAGCTACCGGCGGCTGCTGTGGCGGCATCCCTGTGCGCTGGTCGCGACGATTCACGATCTGGCTCCTTTTCACATCTCGGGGAAATACGATTGGAAGCGGATGTTTTACGGGCGCGTAATTGTGCGCCGACTGGCTCATCGCCAGCACGAGATCATCGCGATCAGCGACAACACCGCGCGGGACATCGGCCGCTTCTTCGCGGTGCCCCCTGAGCGAATGACGGTCATTCACAACGGGCTGGATCATGAACGCTTTTCCCTCGGCGATGCCGCTGCCGCGCGGGCGAGCATCGCAGCCAGCCATGGTCTCGACCGGCCTTTCTTTCTCTATGTCTCGCGCCTGGAACATCCGGGAAAAAACCATGTGCCACTCATCGAGGCGTTCGCACGGTTCAAAAAGGAAACCAGTTCACCATGGCTGCTGGCGCTCGGCGGAAGCGACTGGCACGGAGCGGAAGCGATCCACGCCGCGGCGAAGAGTTCTTCCGTAGCCGACGATATTCGTTTCCTCGGATTCGTCTCCGACGAGTCGCTGCCTGCACTCTACCGAGCGGCCAGCGCGGTCGTGTATCCATCACTCTATGAAGGCTTCGGTTTTCCTCCGATCGAGGCCATGGCTTGCGGCACGCCGGTGCTTACCACTCATCGCGGGGCACTCGCGGAAGTGGTGCGCGACGCGGCAGTGATCGTCGATCCCGAAAGCGTCGCCGAGATGGCGTCCGGTCTCACCCAGCTCGCCACCGACGAAGGGCTGCGCACACGGCTGGTCGCCGCCGGCCACGAAAACGCCGCCCGTTTCAACTGGCGCGAGTGCGCCCGCACCACAAACGAAGTCTTTCATCGCGCCGCCTCCCGCCGCAAAATGCCCGGCGGCGCAGTCAACTAAACCGCAACCACTTGGACCTCCTGGCCTATTGGCAACTCAAAGAGCGACCGTTTGAAACGGTCTGGGATGCTCGTTTCTTTTTCCCCAGTCGCGCACATGATGAAGCGTTGCATCGGCTGTGTTATCTCGGCGCAGAACGTTCCATGAGCGTGGGATTGCTCACCGGAGACATCGGCTGCGGAAAGACGCTCACCTGCGCGGTCTTTCGCGACCAACTCGACCGCCGCCGCTACCAGGTGGCCTCGTTTCCCAACTCGGGTTTTGGCATCGACGATGTCGTCGAAGGCCTGCTCGATGGTCTGCAAGTGCCGAAACCGGAGGGGCGCATCGCCGCCTGGCGAGCCCTTGAATCGGCGCTCCAGCGCCACGATTCGCTTGGGCAGCATCTCGTCGTGATCTTCGACGAAGCACAGGATTTCGACGTGAACGTGCTGCGAGAATTCAAGGCCCTGACAAACTTGAACGGCAGCGGGCGCGCCTTACTGACGCTGGTTTTCGCCGGGCAACCGGAGTTGCAGCAGAAGATCGCTCAAGTGCCGAGCCTCGACCAACGCGTCGGGCTGCGGTTCCATCTGCGGGCGTTGGATCGAAGCGAGACCGTCGCTTATCTCGAACACCGCCTGCGCACGGCTGGTCATGCCACGGGAAAACTATTCTCCGAGGCCGCGCTCGAATACATTTTCCGCATCTCGCGCGGCATTCCCCGCGAACTCAATCGCCTCGCCAAACTCGCGATCGAACACGCGTGGGTCGCGGGCGCCAGCACCATCGGCGTAGACGCCATCGACGCGGTGGTGGCCGATCACGCGCGGCATTCCCTGGTCGGACAGCCATGAGCACGGGTGAGGAATTCAGCTTTCGCGCGGTCAATGAAAAGCGCAGTGGCACGCCGGCCCCACCCGCTCCCTCAGCACCTGCGCCGACCGCACCAGTCACACCACCCGCGACGGCAGAACCCGCGGCAACAGCCACGGCAGCCGCAGAACCTCCGGCGGCTTCGCCCCTGGCAAATCTGCCGTTCGATCCGTGGCGGCTCGTCGTTGCGCTCGGAAAAAACGTGCGTTGGATCGCCGCGATCGGGATTGCCTGCGCCGCGCTGGGTTTCGGACTCGGGCTGCTGCGGTTCAAAAATCTCTACACCGCCTCCACCAGCCTGATCCGTCAGGAAGTGCCCAACACCTTCCAGACCGGTGAGGTTGGCGAAGCGTTCAAGCCAAAGCAACTCACCGTGGGCACGCTCGTCTCGGTCATTCGATCGCCGGGCATCATGAAAAAGGTCTCCGAGCAAGCCACGCCGCGCCTTTCGCCAGCCATGCTCGCGCTGAAACTCACGGTGACGCCCGAACGCAATACCGATGTGGTGCGGCTCGAATACGAAGGATGGATTTCGCCGGAATCGACTGCGCAGGTGCTGAATCTGTATGCCGAGGCTGTCGTGCAAACGACCCGCGATTTGCAGGCCCAGGAGGCGACGCAGGTCAATCGCGTGCTCAAGCAGCAACTCACCACGCTCGACAACGAACTGGCCGACTCCGCCAAGTCGCTCCTCGCTTTCTCGAAAGACGCCCAGCTCATCAGCGCCGACAAGGAAACGGATGCTTACCTGCGCCAGCTCGGCGACCTGAGCCTGAAATACGAAACCGCGCGGATCGAATACGAAACGCTCGACCTGAAGCTCAACTCGCTCGAACAGGAACTCGGGCGGCACAATCCCCTCGCCGCCAAACTTCAGCAGGCGAAAGATGAATTGAGCGCCATGCTCGTGCGTTACACCGAGGCCAATCCCGCCGTCGCCCAGCAGCGCCAGCGCATCGAGGAAATCGAAAAGGAAGTGGCCGATGCAGCCGGCAAACCGATCGATGAATCGCAGCTCGCCACCAGCACGGCGGGCACGAGCCTTTACCTGCAGATTGTGGAACTTCGGGCGCAGAAGGATTCACTGAAAAAGCAGATCGAACAGTTCGCCAAGGTCCGCGACGGCGTGCAGGCCAAGCTAACCGCGCTGCCGGAAAAAAGCGTGGAGCTGGCCCGCCTGCGCGCGCGGCAGCAGTCGTTGGAAACCGCGCGCAATCTCCTCGCCAGCCGCCAGCGCGAAGCACAGCTTTTTGAGGAAGCTGCGCCAGGTTACTATCGCCTGCTCACGCCCGTATCGGTGCAGGATGTCGGCGCGCGCAGCCGATGGCCGAAGGTCTTCATCATTACGTTCGCGCTTGGCCTGCTCGGATTTGTCGGTTCGGCAGGGCTCGTGATGGCCCGCGAAGCCATCGATACCCGCATCAAGACGGCCCATGATTTTGCCCGCGCCACCGGGCTGCCCGTTATCCTGCGCATCCCCACGATTGAAGGAGACGAAGGCCGGGCGTGGGCTTTTCGTTCCTGGAAAACACTCTTCGCGCAGTTGGAAAAGACGCCAGCCGGTGGCGTTCATCTGGGCGCTCTCGCCGCCGAGATCGGCCAGGGATCTTCTACCCTTCTCTATCTGTTTGCGGGAGCGGTCGCGGAACGTGGACATCCCGTCATCGTCGTCGCCGATCGCGTCCCCGGGGCTGCGGAACTGCGCACCGCCCCCCAGACCGCCGATCTCACGACCACCTTGCGTGACGCCAACCAAATCCGGCTGAACGATGGAGAAGTGCTCTCGATGCAGACTCCCGGCACGTGGCGCTGGACGCGCGAGACACGACAGCAGTGGCAAAGCGCCCTCGCCTCCTGGCGAGCGGTTCGTTCACTGGTTGTGCTGATCGAGCTGCCGACATCGACCGATTCCGAAGCGCTCCTGCTCGCCGAAACCCTGCCGAACCTACTCTGGGTCGGGAGCACCACGATCGAAAACGACACGCTGCGCACGCATGTGGAAGTGCTGCGCACCACCAACGCCCGTCTCGTCGGTTCCGTCTTCAATCAGCGCGGCAGCGCTTCGTCTCCTGCCTGGCTTGCGAAATGGGGAATCGGACTGCTGCTGGCGAGCGCGCTGCCTCTCTTCGCCGCCGAGCCGACACCACCGCCGGCCCCACCCAAACTCGCCCCATGGCAGGAGCGCTACACTCTCGGCCCTGGCGATACCGTGAACCTCGCGCTCTTCGGCTTCCCGAATTACAACCGCACCGAGGTGCCGATCGGGCCGGACGGAAAGCTAAACTATCTCGAAGCACACGAAATCGAAGCATCCGGCAAGACGATCGATGAACTGCGCACCACGCTCGACCTCGAACTCGGCAAATACTACCGCGACGCGCGCACGATCGTGACGCCCGGGATCGTGCAGAGCAAAAAATACTTCATCCTCGGTAAGGTGGTGGACAAAGGCGTGTTCACGCTCGACCGGCCCATGACGATCATCGAGGCGGTATCGAAAGCGCGCGGGCTGGAGACCGGCCTTTTCCAGCAAAACACGGTGGAGCTGGCCGATCTACCGCGCTCGTTTCTCATCCGCCGCGGACAGCGGATGCCAGTCGATTTCGAACGTCTTTTCCAACAGGGCGATCTCTCACAGAACATTCAGATCGAACCCGACGACTACCTTTACTTCCCCTCCGCCAATGTGAACGAAGTGTATGTGCTCGGCGCGGTCGGCTCGCCGGGCATCCAAGGATTCACTCCCAATGCCACGGTCATCAGCATGGTCACCACGCGCGGCGGATTCACGCCGAAAGCCTACACCGATCACGTCCTCGTTGTGCGCGGCTCGCTGAGCCAGCCGAAGATGTTCGTCGTCAACGCGAGCCGCATCCTGAAAGCCAGAGAGCACGACTTCCCTTTGGAGCCAAAAGATATCGTCTTTATCTCGGAGCGTCCGTGGGTGCGCCCGGGTGAATTGCTCGACATTGCCATTCGCACCTTTGTGCAGGCAGCCTCCTCCGGGTGGGCGACGGGCAATATCAATCCCCTCATCACCTCTCCCATTCTCCCGATCATTCGATGAAGTCGCGGCTGGCTTTCGTTTCGGTTCTTTCTTTTGCGCTCGCCGCTTGTCAGTCGAATCCGCCCGCGTTTCGCTCGCTGTCAGGAAGCCACGAAGTGGCGGCAGCGGATTTCACCAAAACGCGCACCAGTGGCAACATCAATCCGGCCTGGCGCAAGCCGCCTCAGGAGCCCTTCCGGCTCGGTCCGAGCGATACGATGGAAATCGAAGTGCTCGGCGATGGCTCGACGCGTGCCACCACGACCGTGGGCGCGGACGGCAAAATTTACTACTATTTGCTGCCCGGCATAAGGGTCTGGGGGCTGACGCTCGCAGAAACGAAAGCCCTCCTCGAACGCGGCCTCGCCAATTACATCCGCAACCCCAACGTGGCCATCTCGCTGCAGAAAGTCGGCAGCCGGCGCGTGTGGGTGATGGGGCGCCTGAACAGCCCCGGCATCTATCCGCTCAATTCGCCGATGACGGTGCTCGAGGCGATCTCGCGCGCCGGGGGCCTGTTCACGTCACGTTTCTCCGGCACGACCGAGGAACTCGCCGACCTGCACCACAGCTTCCTCGTGCGGAATGGAGAGAAACTGCCGATCGATTTCAACCGGCTGCTGCGGCAAGGCGACATGTCGCAAAATATCTATCTGAAACCCGACGACTTCATTTACCTGCCTTCGGCGCTGTCAAAAGAGGTGCACGTGCTCGGCGGAGTAAAAACACCGAAGTCCGTGGGATTCATGGACCAGGTTACCCTCGTCTCCGCGATCAGCAGCGCGGGCGGGCCGGCACAAGGTGCGCAGCTTTCGCACGTGGCCATCGTCCGTGGTTCCCTCAGCGAGCCGCAGATTGCGATCGCGGACTTCACCGCCATCGTCACGGGCAAACAGCCCGATCTCAAGCTCGAGCCGCGCGACATCGTGTATGTGCCCACGGCGATATTCGGAAGCATCGGCCGCTATGCCGATCTCATCGTCGAAACTTTTGTGCGCACCGTGTCGGCTAACGAAGGCGGCCGCGCCGCATCACCGACCGCCAGCCCGGTCAGCGTGAATGTGGGTATTCAGTGACCGACGTATCCGGCGTGCCAGTGCAACGGGCGGCCAGTGACGAGATTGGCGACGTTATTGCCCGCAACCATCACGCCGACGGCACCTAACCACAGGGCGAGCAGCAGCGTGGGTATTCGCACCCACATCTTCGCCTGTCCGAGGCCGATGCCCGACACGCAGATCAGGGCGAGCGTCGTAAGCAGCATCAGCAAAAGCCCGAACAGCGGATAGAACGTGTAGAGCACCAGTTCGCGCAGCCAGACCGGCCAGCCACCGGCATTTTGCCAGAAGAGCGGATCCTCCCGCAGCAGCGCAAAGGCCGAAAGAATCAGGAGCAAAAACGCACACGCGGCCGTGAACAGGATGCACAGCGGCAGCAGGCGCGGTAATTCGGCAGGACGGCTCATCACAGTCCTTGCTGGCGCCACCGGAACAACGTGGCGGGGTGCACGCCGACACGAGCAGCTATTTCGGTAAGATTCATCTGGCCTGTTTTAAGCAGGCGCCGTGCAAGTGCCCGACGCTGCGACTGTGTAGGCAACGCAGCTTCGCCCGGGAGGAGCCCCAGTTCGGAGGTCATGGCCGCAGCCGGCACCGCGTGGGGAATTTCCCACCAGTCGGCCCGAAGTTGAGGGCCATCGAAAAGCAGCACCAATCGGTCGATCGTGCTCTTCAGTTCACGCGCATTGCCCGGCCAGGGGTAATCGATGAAACGCTGAATCAAGGCGGGATCGAGTCCTTCGATGTTTTTGCCAAACCGCTCGTTCGCCTGCTGGAGAAATCGTAGCGCCAGCGCGGGGATGTCCTCCGCACGTTGAGCGAGAGGCGGAATCGTGAGAGTGATCTCCGCAAGGCGATAGTAAAGGTCTCCGCGAAAAGTTCCGGCCGCGATCGCTGTCGGCAGGTCGCGATTCGTGGCCGACACCACTCGCGCCGTCGCAGCGTAATCCTCATTCCCGCCCACACGGCGAGCCCGGCGAGTTTCGAGATAACGCAGCAGTTTCGGCTGCACGGCGATATCCATTTCGCCAATTTCATCGAGGAAAATGGTGCCATCCTCCGCCTGCTCGACGAGGCCCGCGCGCGATTTCAATGCACCGGTGAAAGCGCCTTTTTCCACGCCGAAAAGCTCGGACTCCAGCAAGTCCTTCGGAATCGCCGCACAATTCACCGCCACGAAATTTTCGCGCCGGCTCGCGTCGTGCAGCGCCCGCGCGACCCGTTCCTTGCCGACCCCGGATTCACCGAGAACGAGCACATTCACATCCGTCGGTCCGAGGCGTTCGATCGACTGGCGCATCGACCTGATCGCGGGCGAACAGCCGATGAGGCTTTGCGCTCCATCCTGTAGAGCCCCTGCGTAAAGTCGGAGCCATAAGCGTTGCGAATCCACCGCAGCCCGGAGCGCGGAGAGCCAGCGGTCGTCCTCGTCTGCGAGCAGGAGCACATCGGCGGCACCGTCGTGAGCAGCGGACATAAAATCGGCCGAACTCAACCGGGGGGAGGCGATCAAATAACGTCGGTTGGCTTGCGCCAGCCGAACCCGGAGCCTGGGCCAGCTCGGATGCTGCATCGCGGCAAACGAGGCGAGGTAAACGATGCCTGCTGTCGATTCACGAAGGTCCTCAACTTCCTCGAGAGCGACCTCGAAAACGGTGAACGGCAACTCCGCGAGCCGTCGTTTGAGGGCGGCACCTTTAATGGAAAAAACGGCAATCTGCATTGCAATGCAAATGCATCATATCTTGCATTGCGGATGCAATGTTTTATTTCCCGAAGCATCTCACACAGGATTTTTAATCCTTTTTATATCACTGCCGTTGAGATGGTTAGACACCACATCGCTCCTGATGGCACGCCTCAGGCTAAAGGAATCGACGTCAAATCATGAATCTCTCGCAACACCTTCCCAAGCCTAGCCGCCCCACCCGCCCTCGCCGACCGCGAATTCTTCGTCCCGGCTCTCTGAACGTGCTGTTCGCCTTGCTGAGTTCGGCCGTTTGCGCCATCGCGCAGACCGTTTCGCCGATTCAGTCCAGTGCCGATCCCTTCGGCTTGCCCATCACTGGCCAGGTTCAGCTCGCCGGTTCCGATGCGGATGCGGCGACCTTCCAGACGACCGCGCTGCCCATTTTGACTCAGTTCATCAACCAGAACCTAAGCGAAACGAAGAAGGCCAACCACAGCGCCATGCGGCTCGACCCGAGCAAGCTATTCCTCGCCAATGCCCCCGATGTCCGCATCTACTTCGTCGGTGAAGGCGCTGGCTATCACAACACCCTCGGCTTCAATCCCACGGGCGCGGCATCACGAGTGGCGATCCTGAACTCTTCTTCCCCGACGCTTCCAGCCGCGTGACGACTTACCTGCCGGGCCAGACCATCACGCGGACCTCGAGCGAGCCGCTTCTGCCGGGCGACTTCGTCGATCTCGGCACCTTCGGTGCGGGCACGCAGCCGGATGGCATCAATCACGTCGTCGCCTTCGCCAGCGTGCAGCTCGGCTCGCCGTATCTGCTCATCGGTTTCGAAGACCTCCTCGGTGGCGGCGACCTGGCCCTACCGTGAAACGTCGCACTCTCCTCCTCCTCGGGCCCGCCTTTCTCCTGATCGTGGCAGCCGCCACTATCGCTTTGCCGCACTGGCGGAGCCAGGTGGCTCTGCGACAGGATGCGCGGCTCTACGCAGCGGCGACCAAGGCCTTTGCCGACCACCCCTCCGCCGAAGCGCTCGCGCTGCTCAATCGCCGCACTCCACCATCCGGCGCGACTCCGGAGCAGACCGCCCGCTGGGCCAGGCTCGAAGTGCAGGTCGCAGCGAGTTCGATGCAGTTTGCCCGGCTCGCGTCGATCTATCAGCGAAATCCCGCGTCCATTCTCGGCGACGAAAACGCGTCGCTCCTGCTCGCCCGCGCCTTCCTCCATTCGCGCGATCAGAAAGATTTCACGGCGCTCTGCGAACAATGGAACGCGCACCCGAGGCAGGAGGCCGCCTGGTTCACGCTCGACGTCGATCAACTCATCCTCGCTGGAAAACTCGACGAAGCCCGCACCGCGCTGGAGGCCCAGAAATTCGAGGGGGCCGCGGACATTCCGCGGCTCACGCGCCTGGCGATGCTCACTGCGGGCATCGATCTCGCCAAATCGTGGAACCTGCTCGCCGAGGCCAGCGCCCTGAATTCACGCACCGCCGATGTCCGCCTCTTCCGCGGCCAGATCCTCGAGCGTATCGGCAAAATTCCCCTCGCCCGCGTGGAATACGTCGCAGCGCATCTGGCGGAGCCGACCAATCCCTGGTATGCGGATCAGCTCGCCGAATTTTATCGCCGCCGAGGCAACGAGCCCGCCGCGGTCGAAGTCTGGCAAGGCGCCCTCGCGCACGAAGCGGTCGATTTCATCTGGCTGAAACAGTGGTTCTGGTCGCGGGTGGTGACGCCGGGCAAAAGCAAGTCCCCTGCTCTCCCGGAGAGCGGTTCACTCGCGGCGCTCGACAAGGCGCTCGCCGGGTTGCCCGCAGAGCAGTTCTGGAACGCCCAGTGGTCCGAAGCAGGCGTCCGACTCGGCGCCGATCGGCAGGAGACTTTCTGGCTGCGCCTGCTGGAAACTTTGCGCAACCGCGATGAAAAGGAAGCACTACAGCTCGTCGCGTTTCACAAGGAGCGCGCCCAATCGTGGGCGCCGGACCTCGAAACCGCGCTGTGGCGCATCCTGAGCTATCGCCTGCACGGCACGCTCAATCCAGCGGAACTTCCTGCGACTCTTCCCGCTGCCGCCACGAGCCACCAATTTTTCGCCCAACTCGCCGCAGCCGCCAAGAGCACCGGCGGCACGGTGCCCGTCGAACTCGACGCCCTCCTGCGGAGCGACGAAGCATTTGCCACCGCATTCGTCTGCGCTGGCTGGCTGCGCGCCGGAGTCGAACTTCGCCCCGAGGGCGACCTGCCCGCAGGCCTGCCGGCCTGGCTCGGCTACACCGATACCCAGGCGGTGCGTTACGTCCGCGGCAATGAAGCCGCCCTGGCGTTTGCCACGCATCTCCCGCAGACGCCGGAACTCGCCGTGCTCATTGCCGAACTACAGATCACCACCGGCAGGACCGCCGCAGCTCGCGCGGTGCTCGGTAACACGATGAAAAGCGAAACTCCCTCCGGCTCGCTCGTCGCTTATGTGATGCTCGGCGCTCGCGCCCGGCTCGCGTGGCTGGTGCCGCCGCTGATCGGCCTGGCGTGGCTCGCCGATGTGCTGCGCGTGGTGCTGATCTCGAGCACCGAGACCGAGCGCAGCGTCTTCGGCGCAGCCAGAGTCACGAAAACGCCTCTATCAGGCTGGGCGAGAACAATGGGGCATCATCGTGATCGATGGCACTGCCAACCGGCACGCGATTCACGACCCGACGTATTGCTTTCGCGGCGCTGGCTGGAAAATCGCGGCGCAACAAGCGCTGGCCATTCCCGGTGGTGACACGGCGCGGTTGAATCTCACGAACGATCGCGACAGCGGAAAGCCCTTTACTGGATCTCCGATGGGCGTGGCCGTCACACCCGTCCGACGCAATACTGGGGACAGACCGTGCCGCGCCAGCTTACCCTTGGCCGATCGGGCTCCGAACCGGTGCTCGTGCTCGTGCAAGCCAACCGCAGCGGTAGGGTGAATTGGGATGAGCTTCCCAATCGCCTCCCCGCGTTGTTTGATCTGTGACACATGCCCCATCGTGACGATATCCAACCTGCCCGTGTGCCGCTCGGGGTGCTCATTCGTTTTAAAAACTCGGCCGGCACACTGCCCGGCGTGCTGGCCGCACTCAAAGCCCAGACAAGGCCGCCCGACCTGATCCTCGGCGTGGATACCGGCAGCACCGATAACTCGCCCGCGCTGATCCGCGAAGCGGGCGGAGAACTGATCTCGTGGCCGCACCCCTATCATCATTCGAAGGTTCTTAACTTCGGCCTCGCTCACTGCCCGGCGGAACGCGTCCTGGTGCTCAGTTCGCACACGGTGCTCGAATCCCACGACGCGCTCGAGCGGCTCAATGCCTGTCTCGACGATCCGCAGACCGCGTGCGCCAGCGGGAAATGGGACGACGACTTCTATTACAGCGACGCGATCACGTGGGAGGAATTGCGCACGAAAGGCCTCAAAATCGGGTCGATCTACTCGAACAGTTTCGGCCTGCTCCGGCGGTCGCTATGGGAAGACGTGCCCTTCGACGAAACTCTCCCCACGATGGAAGACTACGCTTGGGCCGTCGAACAGGTAAGTCGAGGAAACCTCTGCCGCCGGGTCGCCTTTCCCTTCAGCTATCAACGCGCTCCTTCCTCCCGCGATTACGAATTCACGGCCTGCGCTTTTCACCTCGCCGCGCGACATCGCCTGCCCGTGCGCTGGCTCGGCCGAAAAGAAAGCCTTCTCGCCTGCCTGCGTGAAAAACGGCGCGGCCCCGCCGGTCAGGCGCTAGCCATCATGCATCGCGAGCGTCTGCTTGCTTCCCTGCTCTGGCGCTGGCGCCTTCACTGACCGACCTTCTCCGCTCAGGAAAGGACGCAAATCTGCCCCTCTTCCATGAGCGAACGAATCACGACCTGCACCATGTCGTCCTGATCGATGGGTTTGGCGAGAAAAGGAACTCCTTCCCGGAAGGCCCGCTCCTTTTCCGAATCCAGAGCGGAAACTCGCACGATCGGCAGTCCGCGCAGCACCGGGTCGAAGCGAAGTTCCTGCTCCACATCGCACCCATCCTTCCACGGGCGATCTACATCGACGAGGATGAGGTCGGGACGATAAGAACGTGCGGTGTCGACGGCGGACGTGATGTCGGTTTCCTCGCGCACATGGAAGGGACTCCGTCGGCGCAGGCGTCGCACGAGTAAATCGGCTGCAGCAGCATCGTCATCAACTACGAGAATTCGAGTGGTAGGCATACCTGCGAGAGAGCAGATGCGATGCGTCGACGGTGTAGGGGGAGTCTGTAGTTCAAAATGGGAAATACCCCTATGCCATCAGGCTTCAGCTTCCGGCGACACAACAAAATCCATGGCGCCGTCACTCGGAGTCTGTAAACTTCGCTAAGCGCCGAGCGGCAAAAGCCTCGTCCCCGAAGCCTCTGCCTTTTGGCAAACCATCCATCCCTTCATCGAACGCGTGAAACCGATTCGCGTCCTTCTGGCCGATGATAACCTGCTGGTGCGCTTGGGTATCCGGGCGCTACTGGAGACCGTGCCTGATGTAAACGTCGTGGGTGAGGCCAGCACGGGAGCTGAGGCGCTTTCACGGATGGCCAAGTCCCCTCCGGATCTGGTGCTGCTCGATATCGTGATGAAAGACTTCGGCGGACTCGAAGCACTTCCGCACTTCGCCAAAGACTATCCTGAGGTGAAAGTCATCATCCTCTCCGGCCATGCGAACCTGGACTACGTGCTGAGAGCAATGAGGACCGGCGCCGCAGGGTATGTGGTGAAGGATACCGCCCCAGAGGAACTGCCGTTGGCAATTCATGAAGTCACCCAAGGTAAGACGTATCTCAGCCCCTCCATCTCGCGCATGCTCCTGCAGGACTATTTCCGCAAGCCGAACGAAGCGGAGCGCGGGGAGCAGAATCTGACCGCCCGGCAACGCGAAGTGCTGACGCTGACGGCGGAGGGGCAGAACACGAAGCAAATCGCGAGCAAACTCGGGATCAGCATCAAAACCGTCGAGGCGCACCGCGCGCAGTTGATGAGCCGCCTCGGGATTCACGATATTGCCGGCTTGGTGCGCTATGCGATTCGCACCGGGCTGGTGTCAGCGGAACGCTGAACCGATAGACTCTTGTCAGGTTTCCCCTAGGGCAACCATCAGGCTATCCCCTATGGCCAAAATCGGCGAAGCAGTGAAAAAGATGTCAACATGAGTCAGGTGCACCCGGCGCTGCGGTATCGACAGGAGCCGCATCCCACGCCCCCCATTTTGGAATCGGAATCCCAGAACGAATTCGGGTTCAAACCGTGGCAGGCCGATTTGATCGCCCTGATCGCCACATCGGTCACGCTCGGGGTCCGCCTCGGCATGAGTGGGATCTTCGGTGGTCAGGCCGCTCTCACCCTTTTCACGCTTCCGATCATCCTGAGTTCTTACCTCGGGGGACTCCGGGCAGGCCTCGTGGCAACGGTCGCTTCCTGCCTTGCGGCCAGTTACTACATCCTGCCTCCGCTCCACAGCTTCGCCATCGCGTCAGCCGCGGACCGGTGGCACCAGCTTTTCGTCATTATCGCTGGCATATTCATTAGCGTCGTGAACGAAGCGCTCCACCGCGCGCGGCACCGGGCGGCGCGCCTGATCGCAGCAATCGCGGTCGAAAAAGAGAAGACGCTGACCGCGGTGAAGGAAGCCGGCGATCTTCACGCAGCGCTCGACGAGCACGCCATCCTGGCGATCACCGATCCGCAAGGGCGCATCACCTTCGCGAACGAAAAATTCTGCGCTATTTCCAAATACCCGCGCGAAGAATTGCTCGGTCAGGACCACCGCCTCATCAACGCGGGCTATCACTCCAAGGAGTTCATTCGAGACCTCTGGACGACCATCGCCCGCGGCGGGGTGTGGCATGGTGAGATCAAAAATCGCGCCAAGGACGGCTCGTTTTACTGGGTGGACACGACGATCGTGCCCTTTCTCGACGAGGCGGGAAAGCCGCGCCAATACGTGGCCATTCGGGCCGACATTACCGAGCGCAAACGGGTAGAAGAGTCGCTGCGCTTGCAGGCGAATCTGCTCGATCAGAGCTACGACGCCATTCTGACGTGGGAATTGGATGGGAATATCCGCTACTGGAATCGAGGAGCCACGGCTCTCTATGGCTACGAAAAGGAAGAAGCGGTGGGGCGGGTCAGCCACGATTTGCTCCAGACTCAATGCGACGGGGCGTCCGATGCCGTCACTACCGTCCTGCGCGCGGAAGGCCGGTGGGAGGGTGAACTTCAGCACACGGCCAAGAACGGACGGCAATTCACGGTCGAGAGCCGGATGACGATGGTGAGGGAAAATGGTTGCACCCTCGTGCTGGAAGCAAATCGCGACATCACCGAGCGCAAGCGAAACGAGCGATCCATTCGCCGGCTCAATGCGGACCTGGAACATCGCGTCGTCCAGCGGACGGGCGAACTGGAAGCAGCCAACAAAGAATTGGAAGCCTTTTCCTATTCCGTTTCGCACGATTTACGCGCCCCGCTGCGCGCGGTGGACGGCTTCTCCCTGGCCGTGATCGAAGACTACGGCGCCCGGTTGCCCGAAGAAGGCCGGCGCTATCTCGAAACGATTCGTTCCAGCGCGCAAAAGATGGGCACGCTGATCGACGATCTCCTCACCTTTTCGCGTCTTAGCCGCGCTCCCTTGAAGAAGCAGACGGTGAATGTCGCCCAGCAGGTCCGCGATGTCCTGGACGACCTCCAACCGCAGCGGTCGGGACGAGACGTAGAGATCGCCATCGGCAGCCTCCCCCCGTGCGCCGGAGATCCGTCTTTGCTCAGGCAGGTCTGGATCAACCTGCTTTCCAACGCGCTGAAATACACCCTCAAGCGCTCCTCTGCGACCGTGGAAATCGGCTGCCGGGAGGAAGCCGCAGGCTCCACCTATTTCGTCCGCGACAACGGCGCCGGCTTCGACATGCGCTATGCAGACAAGCTGTTCGGCGTTTTCCAGCGCCTGCATCGCGCCGAAGACTACGAAGGCACCGGGGTCGGCCTGGCGATCGTGCAGCGCATCATCCTCCGCCACGGCGGACGCATCTGGGCCGAGGCCGCCCCCGGCTGCGGGGCCACCTTTTTTCTCACCCTCGAAAAGCCACCCGCTCCATGAATGAAACCGTTCTCATCGAAATACTGCTCGTTGAAGACAATCCACAGGATCTGGAGCTCGCCCTCCGCGCGCTCCGCAAGTCCAATCTCACCAACCGCATCCACATCGCGCGCGACGGAGCGGAGGCGCTGGAATTCATCTTTTGCGAAGGTGCCTTTCGCGATCGCCACATTGAAGATTCACCGAAGGTCATTCTCCTCGATCTCAAGCTCCCGAAGGTGGATGGACTCGAGGTGCTCAAGCGCATCAAAAGCGACCCGCGCACCTGTGCCACCCCCGTGGTCGTGCTCACTTCATCCAAGGAGCAGAAGGACATCGTCGAGAGTTATCACCTGGGCGTGAATAGTTATATCGTTAAACCGGTGAATTTCGAACGATTCGCCGAGGCGGTGCAACAGTTAGGCATGTATTGGTTGCTACTGAATCAACCAATGAAATCGGGAGAATAACATGGCACGGCCACTGCGAGTCCTGATCGTCGAGGACCGGATAACCGACGCCGAACTGGCCTTGCGCGAGCTGCGCCGGGCGGGGTTTGATCCCCAATCGGAGCGAGTCGAAACGGAACCCGATTTCCTCGCCCGCCTCCAGCCGGAGGTGGAACTCATCCTTTCCGACTTCGCCATGCCGGGGTTCTCGGGATTGCGTGCGCTGGAACTGCTGCGGGAGCGGCGGCTGGAAATTCCGTTCATCCTCATTTCGGGCACCATCGGCGAAGACCTAGCGGTGACGGCTATCAAACAGGGAGCCACCGACTATCTGCTCAAGGACCGTCTGGCGCGCCTTGGCCCCGCCGCTCAACACGCGCTGGAACAGGCCCACCTCCGGCGGGAACGCAAGCAGGCGGAAGCCGCCTTGCGGGAGAGTGAGGAACGCTTTCGTCAACTCGCCGAGAATATTCACGATGTCTTCTGGCTGACCGACCCCTCGAAAAATGTGATGCTGTATGTCAGCCCGGCCTACGAGACCATCTGGGGACGTTCCTGCGCTGAACTTTATGCCTCTCCGCGTCTTTGGATAGAGGCCATTCATCCCGAGGACCGAGACCGGGTCCTGGAAGCCGCGGAAACCCGGCAGGTCCTGGGGACTTATGATGAAGAGTATCGGATCGTGCGGCCTGACGGCGCGCCGCGCTGGATTCGCGACCGCGCCTTCCCGGTGCACAATGCCGCTGGCGCGGTCGATCGAGTCGCGGGAGTCGCACGCGATATTACCGATCGGAAGGAGGCTGAATGGAACCTGCGGGAAAAGGAGCGCCAGTTGCATGCGGCGGACCGCCGCCTGGCGGAAATCGTGCATGGCATGGCCGAGGCCTGCTTCGCTCTCGACAAGGACTGGCGCTTCACTTTCGTGAACGACCGCTGCGAGTCCTTGCTTCATCATTCTCGCCAGCAAATGTTGGGATACGGGATCTGGGAGGTTTTCGACAAACTGCTCGGCACCCCGATGGAGAAAAATTACCGCCACGCCATGGCCGAACGCGTCCCGGTTTCGTTTGAAGCATTTTCGCCAATCGCGCAACGCTGGCTGGACATCCGCCTCTTTCCCTCCGGCGACGGTCTGGCCGCATTTCTCATGGATATTCAAGATCGGAAACTGGCCGAACTCGCTTTGCGTGGCAGCGAAGAACGGCTCCGGTTGATCACTAATCTCGTGCCGCATGGCATCTTCGCGAAGGACGCGGCTGGGCGCTACATCTACGCCAACCGGGCACTCGCCGAATTAACGGGCCTTCCCGTGGAGCAATTGATCGGCAAGGACGATTTCGCCCTCGTGCCGAATCGGGAGGAAGCGGAATCGTTTCGGAAGGATGACCGCAACGTCATCGAAGGAGGGACGGCCAGGTTTATTCCGGAGGAGCCCTTCACCGATGCCAACGGCCAACGGCATTGCCTTCAAACCACGAAGATTCCGTTCGTGGTTCCGGAAACCGGCGAACCCGCGGTGTTAGGAGTGTGGGTGGATGTCACGAATTGGAAAACCGCCGAGAAGCAGGTGCGCGAGCAGGCCGCCATGCTCGATCAGGCCCACGATGCCATCATCGTCCGTGGTTATTATGATCGAAAGATCACCTTCTGGAACAAAGGAGCGGAAACGCTCTACGGATGGAGTGCGGAGGAAGCTGCCGGGCGGGACATCGCGGAATTGATCTGTGTCGATCCGAATGGCCCCGACGAAATTCGCGATGAGTTGCTGAGTCGCGATGAATGGCGTGGGGAAACACGCCATCGAACACGCTCCGGAAAAGAGCTCATCGTCAACACC
The DNA here is from genome assembly GCA_044226525.1 of Chthoniobacteraceae bacterium. Classification (GTDB taxonomy): domain Bacteria; phylum Verrucomicrobiota; class Verrucomicrobiia; order Chthoniobacterales; family Chthoniobacteraceae; genus VFJQ01. The sequence goes on from JBGAGV010000002.1 coordinate 509,896, forward strand.
CGCGCCTCCCTCGTGCGAAACGCGGAAGGCGAGCCGAAGTCGGTTTTATCGATCAATACCGACATCACCGAGCAGAAAAACCTCGAAGCCCGTTTTCTCCGCGCGCAACGGATGGAAAGCATCGGCACTCTCGCCAGCGGGGTAGCGCACGACCTGAACAACATTCTGGCGCCCATCATGATGTCCGCACCGTTGCTCCGGTTTCCGCTCGACGACGAGCAGCGCGATAACATCGTATCGAGCATCGAGGCCGCGGCCAACCGGGGGGCTGAGGTGGTGAAACAAGTGCTCGCCTTTGGCCGGGGACTCGAAGGCGACAAACGACCTCTCTCCCTTGGATCGCTGATGAAGGAGATGCTGAAAATCATGCGCGAAACGTTTCCGAAAAATGTGGAGATGAAGTGCACCCTGCTCCCGGATTTGTGGCCAGTCGTCGGCGACGCCACCCAGCTTCATCAAGTCCTGCTCAATCTTTGCGTGAATGCCCGCGATGCCATGCCCCATGGGGGATCGCTCGAACTTCGCGCCACTAATCTCACGGTCGACGCCAGCTTTGCGAGCATGCTACCGGATGCTGTTCCGGGAGAGTGCGTCCTGCTTGAAATCTGCGACTCAGGCACCGGCATTCCGCCTGAAATCGTCGAACGCATCTTCGATCCCTTTTTCACCACCAAAGGCATCGGGAAAGGAACCGGCCTCGGGCTCTCAACTGTGCTCGGGATTGTCCGCAGCCACGGCGGCTTCATTCAGGTCAACAGCCGGCCGGGCCGGGGCACCACGTTCCAAATATACCTTCCTGCAGCCCCGCACCACGAAGCACCGCCGGTGGATTCGTCGAAAGAATCCATTCCCCGTGGCGACGGAGAACTCGTTCTAGTGGTCGATGATGAGCCGAGTGTCCGCAACTCCACATGCGCCGCTTTGCAGACGGGTGGCTACCGCGTTCTCAGCGCTGCGGATGGCTCGGAAGCCCTCGTCACTTTCGCTCTGAATTCTGCGCGGATTAACCTTGTCCTGACCGATCTGATGATGCCGATGGTCGATGGCCTGACCCTGGCTCGAGCCCTGCGGGCGATGAAATCCACCCTTCCCATTATCGCCTCCACCGGCTTAGGCGAAAAGGACCAGCTCGCAGAACTGAAGATGATCAACGTCGCGGCGATTCTTCACAAACCTTATAGTGCGGCCGCCCTTTTACGGGCGATTCACGATGCTCTGCACGCTTCAACCGGCTAGACCGATGGATTCTATTGCACTTATTCCTTGGTGGCCGGCTTTGTGATCGCGCCGAGGACGTCGAGACGGTCGGGGCGGCGGACGAGTTCGAGATACTTCGTGCCCTCGGAATAAGTGAGCGCCTTGGTGCTCAGGAGATCGCCTTCGAGGATGAGCAGCTCCACCGAGCGATTGGCCACACTGTCGGCGATGGCGTCGCGCAGGCGCTGACCACTGAATTTGCGACCGTTCACTCCTACGACAAACATCCCCGCGCTCAGACCGGCCTTGTCGGCGGGCATCCCGGGAAAGACCGTGGTGATCTTGCCGTCGTCCGCCACGCCGAGACCGAGCGAGGCGTTGGTGCTGGTCTGCTTGCGTTCAGTGTCGCGCTCCTTCGCAAACTCGCTCTGCTTCGCGCTGTATTGCAGCCGGTAGCCGAGCATCTCGAGAAAGCCGAGCCCCAGCTCCGGGCGGGGCTGCTGCACTCGCTCCCGGAAAAACTTCGGCCAGTCGTAGTCGGCCAGCCCTCGCAGAATGCCGATGACCTCGTCGAGTTCGTAACCGGCCACCGGTGCGTCGGGCGCCTGGGTGGCGAAGAATTTTTTGCAGAAGTCGTCGAGGCTGCGCTGGCCCCCGGTTTTGTCGCGGATGATGGCGTCGGCTTCGAGCCAGGTGACGAGCCCTTCGTCGTAGTAATCCTGCCCGCGGCGCAATTGCGTCCACGGCCCCGTCAGTCGGCGGAGTTGCCAGCTCGACGTCGCGGTGTCCTCGACCGACCGCCAGCTCCGTCCGGACTGCCGCATGAGCCAGTCGAGCTTGCCGGCAAATTGCGGCAGGAATTCATCCGGCTTGAGCAGCCCGGCGCGCACGGTGAGCACCTCGCCAAGATACTGGGTCAGCCCTTCATAGATCCACAACAGCCGCGAGCGTTCCATCGTGTGAAAGTTCGTCGTAAGCATTCCCGCCGGGCGCCGGTATTTGCCGCACCATGAATGAACGAACTCGTGCGGCAGCAAATACGCCGGCCACGCTTTGCGCTTCTTCTCATCCACAATCTCGCGCTCCCCGACGGAGTTGAAGCTGCTGGCCATGTGCTCGAGGCCATTGTTGGGCAGGCTGTCGCTGCACACGACGAGGAAGTGGTAGCTGTCGAAGTGCGCGACACCGAACAGCGCGAGCGCCTCCGCCACCAGCGCCTTGTAACGGGCCACCAGTTCATCGTCGAACTGGATGGCGGCCGGCGATTCGCTCACCACATGCATGAATGTCGGCGGCGTCTTTTTTCCCGTGAGTTCGATGTCCCGCAGATATTGGCCGCACACCAGCGGGCTATCCACCGCCCGCCGGAGCGTCTCCGGGGAAAAGACCACGGGCGTTCCGGACTTCTCCGTCTTGAGCGCGCTGCCGTAGCGCCAGCCGTCGGGCAACGTGAGGCTTACCTGGGCGTTCATCTTGTCGATCGACGCGCCTTCGGGATAAAGCAGGACGGTGTTCCAGTTGATGATGCCAAGCAGCGAATTGCCGAAGCTATCGATGCCGGAAGAATTCGCGGTAGGTTGATTGCAAATGTAGTCGAGTTGCGCCACCACGCGGTCCACACCTGCCGGCACCGTCACGTGGAAGCGGAACAGATCGTCGTCATCGCGCCGCCATGTGAGCGGGTCGCCCTTCACCGTGGAGAAGCGCAGGCCTGCGATGTTTTGCACGGGGCCACCCGGAGCGTGCACGCCGGGAATCCACTTCGGATACCACACCACAAAATCCCCCACCGTCGCCGGCAGTTCCACTTTCGCATGCAACAGGGACCGCCCCAACTCACGGGCATCGACCTCAACCGTGATCTGCGGCGGCGCCGCGAAAGCGTGGAAAGCAGCGAGCAGAGGGAACAAACGAAGCATCGTATTCATGCGAGAGCCGCGTTTGTGCGTGGCCGCCGCGGCCAGTGCAAGCGCGATGCGATGGCCTGCCACCAGACGGCGAGCACTCGTTCGCTTCGCAGAGGCGAGAACGAACGAGTGCCGCTCTGCCCTGGAAAATCTATTGGGTCGCAGCGGTTTCGGCTTTCACCCGCTTGAGCGTCGTAGCGTGTTCCGGCATTTCCTTTCCATCGATAATCGCCTTGCAGCTCGTCGTGATGGTGTCCGCGTCGTCGAAGCGCAGCGTCATCCCGTGCATGTGCGATTCCTTGGTCGGATCGACGCTGCAGCAGGAGCCGTCGAAATCGAAAGTAAGGGACTTCGCATCCGCGGCCTTGAGCGCCATCGCCGGGCGATTGCCCATCATGCAGTAATGGGTCATCGCGAGTTTGCCGTCCTTGTCGTAATACATCGTGACCATTTCGTTCGGCGTGCCCGCGAAGACGCGCTCCTCGAGCACACTGCCCGCCGCGATCAGCCGATATTGCAGTTCGATATCCACCGGCCCCTGTCCCATATCGGTCTTGCCGCGCCAGGTGCCGACGAGTGCTTTCATACGCTCAAATTCCGCCGACGCCTTGGCAGGCTGGCCGGGATTGGCGCTCAGCCAGCCGGCGGTGGCGAGAAGCAGGGAAAGACAGAGTGAAGCGAAGGGTGATTTCATGATCGTAGGTTTGAGTTGTTAGTTCGTGGTTTCATTCCTACGACGAACGGCCCAACCGCTTCGGGACATCCAAGTGAAAGATTTTTCCGGCTCGTGGCAATTTGCCCCGACCAGCCTGAAGGCCGGACTCCCACGAGGAAAGCCCGGCCCGGGTGATGACGATGCTGAGCTGGATCAACGGAGACTCGGAGCCGCTATTGGCTGCATTCCCGGATCAATATCCGCGCACCGACGCCTTTCCTAAACACGCCAACTCCTCCCCGATGTTACTAAGCGACCATGGTAGGTGGCGGCAATTTCAGCATTCGTTTAGGAATGCGCCAAGGCCCTGGGGTAAATGTGGGAAAGGCGGCTTTCGTAGCACCGGCAATGGGCATCCACCACCCAAGGATTGACACTCCGCCGTGCGCAGCCTACGCCTCCCACGGGAAGAAGAAAGGCCCCCGAAAATGAAAACACTGCTTATCACGCTTATCTGTATGACAACCGGCTTTTGTTTATGCGTCGGCATCCAGAATGGCCAGCTTTCCCGGTTGCTGAGCGCGCTTTCCCGCACACGCCTGGCGACGGAAGCGAAGCCGACGCCGAGCGGACAGTGGATGTGGGACACGAAGAATAGGTCAACTCTTCAGCACGATGAGGCGTATAATCGGGTCGATTATTCCGCCAACTTCTCGCACGGCGGCAGTCGACGCTGAATGTAGCGCCTTGTCGTCGTAGGAAGGCGCCCCGGCCGTGTCAGCCTCGGCTTCGAAATCGCGTCCGTGCCGTCGCTAGCCGACGAGCCCAGCGAGGCTGATATCTCATCAATCCCGCGGGGAATTTCGTCGGGCCAGCACCCCTCCAGGTGATTCAGACCGCCGCAAGGCACTACATATGCACCGAGCCGTGCACCTCAGGCTCATCCACTTCGGGAGTCGTGCCGCTCACATAAGCCTTCGCCGCATCCCACAGATAACGATAGCGATTCAGCCCGGTGTTGTCCCAATATTCGCCGGAGGTCGGGCGAACCGAAATCAGCTCGATATTCGGATCGTCCGGTCCGTCGGGAAACCACGCCCGAAAGGGCTCCTTCCAAAGGTGAGCGATCTTCTCGTGGTCCCCGATCAAGGTCGCTCGGCCACTCAGAGCGATGAAGAGATTATCCCCATCTTGTGCTGTAATCGCCACCTCCGCGTCCTGCTTGATCTCGCGCACCTTGGGCGCATCGGCGGCGGTGAAAAACCAGAGCTGCCCATTATTTTCCACGTCCGCCAGCGCCATGGGCCGGGCGTGAAAACGGTCGCCATCCTGGTGCGTCATCAACATGGCGGTGTGAAACTTTTTCAGCGCCTCCACAAAATGTTCGCGCTGATCCATGGCAAGGGATGTTGTGCTCATACCCATACATCGTCCGCCCCTCTCGCCGCGGATGGATGGAACGGCTCTTAGAACTTCCCGGTGCCGCTCCTGCAAACTCTCGTGACGCGGTGAAGCTCTTTGCGCTACGCTGGCGGTGCACATGATCTTCCGCACCGCCGCCGCAGCCGTCTTCCTGCTTAGCCTGCTGACGGGTTGCAGGCGTGAAGCCAGCGACCGAGTGCAAGGGTATGTGGAGGGAGAGTTCGTTTACGTGGCTTCACCTTATGCCGGTGCGCTCGAAACCCTTAGCGTTCAACGAGGAGCACAGGTCAAAAAAGGCGACCCACTTTTCGCGCTCGATAGCGCCGTGGAAAAAGCCGCGCTGGATGAAGCAAAACGAAAGGTGGATCAGGCTCGAGCCAACCTGGACGATGCGAAGAAGGGGCGGCGCCAGACGGAACTCGATGCCATCGAGGCACAGCTCAAGGAAGCGCGGGCGGCGCTGGTCTTCTCGGAAGCGGATTTCGAGCGCAAGGAGCAACTCTTCAAGTCGGGCTCCAATGCCCGGGACGATTATGACCGCGCTAAATCTACTCGCGATCAAGGACGCCAGCGCGTCGCACAACTCGAGGCCGACCTCAAGACCGCGCAGCTCGGAGCGCGCACCGATCAGGTCATTGCAGCGGAAGCGAATCTGCGCGCCACTGAAGCGGCCCTCGCCAAGGCGGAATGGGATTTCTCGCAGAAGCGCCAGAGCGCCCCGCAGGATGCGCTCGTCTTCGATACGCTGTATCGCGAAGGCGAATGGATCGCCGCAGGCCGCCCTGCCATCGTGTTGCTGCCGCCGCCTAACATCAAAGTGCGCGCGTTCGTCTCCGAGACACGGGTCGGGGCGATCCACCCCGGCGATTCGCTCCGGGTCACGATCGATGGCGTCGGCGAGTCGTTCACAGGAAAGGTAAGCTACATTTCACCACAAGCGGAATACACCCCGCCTGTCATTTACAGCCGCGAGACGCGAAGCAAACTCGTCTTCATGATCGAAGCGCGCTTCGCCCCGGATATCGCGGCGAAGATGCATCCCGGCCAGCCGGTGGATGTCACCTTTGGGCCATGAATCTCAACCATGCCTGATCTCGCCATCGACGTGCAGGGGATGACGAAGCGGTTCGGCAGCCTCACCGCCGTCGATCACATCGGGCTGCAAGTCCCGAAGGGCGAGATCTGCGGCTTCCTCGGGCCAAATGGGAGCGGCAAGACGACCTTCATCCGCATGCTGTGCGGTCTGCTGCGAGCCGATGAAGGCGGCGGAACCTGCCTGGGGCTCGACGTCATCAAGGAGAGCGAAAAGATCAAGCGCCGCGTCGGTTACATGACGCAGCGATTCAGCTTCTACGAAGACCTCAGCATCGTGGAAAACCTCGACTTCGTCGCCCGCATGTATGGCGTGCCGAATCGACGGCAGGCGGTGCAAGACAGCCTCGCCCGCCTCGGGCTCACCAAGCGGCAGAACCAGCTCGCGGGGCAGCTCTCCGGCGGCTGGAAACAGCGCCTCGCCCTCGCCGCCTGTCTCATTCACGACCCGCAACTCCTCCTGCTCGACGAGCCGACGGCCGGCGTCGATCCGAAGGCACGGCGCGAATTCTGGGAGCAAATCCACGAACTCGCCGCGCAAGGACTCACCTTCCTCATCGCAACCCATTACATGGACGAGGCGGAACGCTGCCACCGGCTCGCTTACATTCTTTACGGCAAGCTGCTCACCTACGGCACCGTCGATGAAGTCATCGCGCACGCCGGACTTACCACCTGGGAAGTCACCGGCCCTCGCCTCCACCAGCTCGCCGAAAAACTCCGCGCGCTCCCCGGCGTGCAGCAGGCGTCCGCCTTCGGTGCCGCTCTGCACGTGAGCGGTGACGATGCCAACACACTGGAGCAAGCCGTCGCTCCCTTCCGCAGCGGCGAACATCGCTGGAAACAAATCGATCCGGGGTTGGAGGATGTGTTCATTCACCTGATGGACTCCGCGTCGTGAAAGAGCAGAGCCGCATTTTCTCGCTCGAACGTTTCTGGGCCATCGTGGTGAAGGAGTTCGTCCAGATGCGCCGCGACCGCGTCACCTTCGGCATGATGGTCGGCATCCCGATGATCCAGCTCGTGCTCTTCGGCTTCGCGATCAATTCCGACCCGAAACATCTGCCCACCGCCGTCATCCAGGCCGACCGCGGCCCGCACGGGCGCACGCTGCTCCAGGCGGTCAAAAATAGCGACTACTTCACTTTCGTGCGCGAACTGCACACCGAAACGGAAGCGCACGACGTGCTCGCGCGCGGCGAGGTCCAGTTCGTCGTGAACATCCCCGAGAGCTTCACCCGCGACCTGCTCCGCGGCGATCGTCCGATTGTGCTGGTCGAAGCCGACGCCACCGACCCTGCTGCCACGAGCAATGCGATCGGTTCGTTGCGAGTGCTCGTGAACTCCGCACTGGCGATCGATTTCAAAGGCCCCCTCGCCTTCCTCGCCAGCACCGATCCTGCCGTCGATCTGCGCATTCACGCCCGCTACAATCCGGAAGCGATCACGCAATACAACATCGTCCCCGGTCTCATGGGCGTGGTGCTGACCATGACCATGGTGATGACCACCGCGCTCGCCATCACGCGCGAACGAGAGCGCGGCACAATGGAAAATCTGCTCTCCATGCCCACGCGCCCGTTCGAGGTGATGGTGGGAAAAATCATTCCCTACATTCTCGTGGGCTACATTCAGGCAGGCCTCATCCTGCTCGCGGCACGCTTTCTCTTCGATGTGCCGATGATGGGAAACCTCCTCGTGCTATTCGCGGTCGCCTTCGTTTTCATCACGGCCAACCTCGCCGTCGGGATCACCTTCTCCACCGTCGCGCGCAACCAGCTCCAGGCACTGCAGATGTCGTTCTTTTTCTTCCTGCCGTCGCTCCTGCTCTCCGGCTTCATGTTCCCCTTCCGCGGCATGCCGCGCTGGGCGCAGTGGGTGGGAGAAGCCTTCCCTCTGACGCATTTCCTGCGCATCATCCGCGGAATGCTCCTGAAGGGAAACGGCCTGACCGAAATCGCCCTCCAGTTCTGGCAAATCGCCCTCTTTGCGACGATCGCACTCGCCGTGGGCGTAAAGCGCTATAAGCAGACGCTGGATTAGGCACGTCGGCAAGCCGACGTGCCACAACTACCGCTCCAAAGGCGGGCAGCCTTACTTTTTAACTGGCCTGCGTTCTCGATGAAACAGGCCTTGCAGGCGAACCCGCAAATTAGTTCGACGCGGCCTTGGCCGTCACCGTCTTGCGGCGAGCCTTGGCTGCGGCCAACTGAGCGTTGGCATCCGCCGTCGTGGCGAGATAGGTCTCAAGCGCGGAGGCGTCACCACGGTATTCCTTGCCCACCCGCTTCACCAGACCACTCTGGACGAAAGTCTGCAAACGCTCGTAGGTGCGCAGGCGAAGCATTTCTTCACCACCACTCGCCGCGTTACGAGAACGCAGATTGGCGTGCACCATCAGGAAAAGGGGTTTGAATTCAAAAGAAGGCTGCGTAGTGAGCACGGCGGCCAACTCTTCCGCGACGCGGTCCGGTCCACGTCGTGTGAACGTTTGTGGTGATTTCATCCACGAACATAGTCGCGAGGCGCAAAAATGCGAGACCAAACGCAGCTTTCCTCGTCAACGTCAGGGGTTTTTGCATATTTTACGTCGCTTTTTTTCGAAAGCGAAGCTCCGCGAGGCCTACTGCGGACGGATCATTTCGAAGCGATCGGACGTGCGGCAATACCAATGCGGGGCGGCCATGCGCCCGATCATATGAAGCTCTTCGGTCCGAAGGCGCAGCTTTTCGATGTCCACGTAACGATCCGCCACGTGCAGGCGCTTGATGAGGCCGATGATGAGGCGATTGCCGCCAATTTGCAGCGTCCCCCACTCTGTGCACTCTAGGCTCACCGGAGATTCTACCAGCCGTGGCGTGCGGATGACCGACGAAGCGACGGTGGTAAATCCGGCGGATTCGAGTTCGCTGGTCCCATACGGCAGCGACGCCGCGGATCGATTCATCGCCTCGGCGATGGACTCATCCACAAGATTCACCACAAACTCGTGCTGAAGGCGGATATTGCGCGCGGTATCCTTGGGCGTGCCGTCATCGCGGTCGCCGGGGCAGAAGCCGAGAATGGGGGGATTGGCGCCCAGCAGGTTGAAAAAGCTGAACGGCGCGGCGTTCACGACACCGTCTTCTCCCAGCGTCGTGACGAGAGCGATCGGTCGCGGCACGACTGCGCTGGCGAGGAGCGCGTAGGCACGGTCGGCATGTTTTCCTTCGAGGTCGAATTCCATGCGCGCACCCAACGCGAGATGTTACCGCACGGCAACCGGCGATCGCTCCCGATTTTGCCAGGCATTTCGCCACGGGCTTGCGTGAGTGAGCCAGAACGGCGATAACGGGCACCGACTCCTGAATGAGCGAAGGCACATCGAACCCGCCTGACCCGAATCCGGCCGACTCGCACACCCCGGTGCCGGCAGCCGGAAGCGCGGCGCCGCCCGCCTTCGGCCGCTATCGCCTGGTGCGCAAGCTCGGCACCGGCAGCTACGGCGAAGTGTGGCGCGCGGACGACCTTTTCCTCGGCGAGCCCGTGGCGTTGAAGTTCCTCAACGAGCAGTTCACCGGTGGGGCCGTTTCGCTCGATGCGCTGAAACGCGAGGTGCGCACGCTGCGCCATCTTTCGCACCCCAACATCGTGCGCGTGCACGATCTGGTCTTCGACGAGACGCACACCGCGATCGTGATGGAATTCATCGACGGACGAACCCTCGCCGAGTTGCTCACCGCGAGTGCCAAAGGCTGCATGCAACCGGAGGATATCGAGATCTGGCTCCCTCAGGTCGCGTCTGTTTTCGACTATCTGCACCGCAGCGAAGGCATCATCCACAGCGACATCAAGCCCGCGAACCTCATGCTTTCGAGCACGGGCCGGCTGAAGGTCGCGGATTTTGGACTGGCCATGACGCTCGCCGAATCGACTTCCTATCATACCAAAACCGGCGGACGCCCAGGCACCGTCGCCTACATGAGCCCGCAGCAACTCCGCGGTTCGCGGCCGGCCGCAGCGGACGATATCTATGCGCTCGGCGCCACGCTCTTTCATCTGCTCGCCGGCTCCACGCCATTCCACGGCAGCACCCTGGAACTGGTCGCGCTCGACAAACGCGCTCCCACCATCGGCGCGCGACGCTACGAAACCGGCCACGGCAAATTGCCCGCCGTGCCGGACCATTGGGAGAGCGCGATTGCCGCGTGCCTGTCAAAGGACCCTCGCTTGCGCCCTTCCTCGGTGCGCGACCTCGTGCGCTGGCTCAAGGCCGAACCCGGCAGCCACCAGAGCCACGCAAGTTCGTCCGCCGATCTCGGCACCAGCGTCATCCTTCCGCCGGCCGCACCGCCCGCTCCAGTCGCGGAGAAAAAATCGAAGGGCTGGCAGCCGCTCCAGCCAGCGCCTTCTCCCAAGTCCGGCGTGCAGACGACTCCGCTCGCTCCCGCCGCTGCTCCGCGGGCCACATCCACCCCGGTGGATCAATCCAGACTCTGGCTCATGCTGCTGGTCGGCGGGATTATGGTGCTGCTGGTATTACTGGTCGTGGCGCTGAAGTATCTGTAACCGGAGGAGCGGATGGCAGCGGGCGCAGGAAAAGATTCCGCCACTCCGCACGCAACCACCACCTCAAGCCCCGCCAGAGCAAACGCGCGGAAGTGCCATCCGGGAGAAAACCGCCGATCAGCAGACGCCACCCCGCATTCCGCTCCCCATAGACGCCTGCCGCGCGCCGGCGCCGTGCCAGTGCGGCCAGACGCTGATTGTAAAAACGGAGCACGCTCCGCACGATCCGCCCCGGCACACCGTCGAACGGAAACACTTCAAACTGCGTCGCCGGATTGCTGAAAACCTGCCGCACCGGTCCGAGATGGTAACTCGCGATATCGAGCAAAAATGCCGCCGCCATCAACTCCGCGTCGCCGAGGTAGTAATATTTATCGCGATAGATCCCCTCGAACCACGCGCGATAGCAAAACTGGAACCGCTCGTTGTATTCCTCCGCCGCCGCGCGCACCTCTTCGCCGCCCAACGAACGATCGATCAATCGCGCCGCGCCGCTGCTCGTGAACGAACAGAAATCCAACCCCGAGCTGTAAAACGGATCGATGAAACTCGCCGCATCGCCCACCGCCACCCAGCCGTCGCCGGCGATTTTTTCCGAGTGGTAAGCTAGCGCCGAATATGCACGTTGATCCCTCTCGACCGCTTCGATTCCATCCAGCATCTCTCGCCCCACCGGATGCGTGGAGAAGTGCGCTTTCAAGCGCTCGGCGATGGTCGCGCCTGCGGGCGGCTGAAAGAGACGCGAGTCATAGACCAGCCCCACGCTGGTATCGCCACCTTGCAGCGGGATGATCCAGCACCACCAGCCGTAACCCATGAGGTGATTCGTGGCCCAGGTGCGTCCGGTGCGCGCCGCGTCCGCCCAGCGGGGAAATTTCCGTCGCATCTCGTAGCCGTCCCAATCCTTTACTCCTCGAAATCGCGCCCAGAGCGAATTGATCGGGTGCTCCGTGTTCGGCCGGAAATGGCCGAGCTGCCGGGCCAGCATCGCCACGCGCCCGGTCGCATCCACGATCCATTTGGAACGCACCGTGCGCATTTCCTCCCCCACCCTCGCCTCGACCGTCTTCGTCTCCAAATCCACGCGCGACACCTTCGCCGGCCGCCACAATTCGCACCCTGCCTCGCACGCCAGTTTCAGCACATGCTCATCGAGCTTCGCTCGATCGACCTGGAAACCTGGCAACCGCGAATTGTTCTTCCCGCCGATCTCCACACAGTCCTCGAATGCCTCCTCCGGCGTCCGCGCAAACCAGAATCGCAACCCCTGCTTGGCAAGCTGCTCATGCCCGAGGTGCTGCGTCAGCCCCAGCACGCGGGTGAGAAAACACGAACTCACCTCCGTCGTGGACTCCCCCACCTTGCGGTCGAAGGCTTCCTCCTTCTCCACGATCACCACACGCGCCTCCGGCCGGCGCCGTTTTAAGAGCAGCGCCGTGGCGGCGCCACTGAAAGCGCCGCCGAGAATCGTGACATCGCACTCGTGCATCGGCCAGCCGTGTAGCGTGTTCCGGCACCACACGCAAAACCACCGACACACATTTTCCAAAAAAACCAGTTGCTGCCCGGCCTGCCCTCGATACCCTCCGCATCCCATTTCACGGAGTCTTAGCTCAATCGGTTAGAGCGCCGCCCTGTCACGGCGGAGGTTGCGGGTTCGAGCCCCGTAGACTCCGCCACTCGCGTGGCGGAGTATGAGGCACTGAGACTGAAATAAATTTCCGGCAGGGCCGTTACCCTGGTCCTGCAACGGCGCGGCGATCACTCTTCGTGCTGAATGCCGTCGATGAAACCCTGCGCGCCATTACGAAGATTGGCAGCATTGGCTTCGTCGGTGTCGATGTGCATCGCGAGCGCGAAATTCGCATCCACGCGGATGCGCACATCGCCGAAGAGCAGCTCCCGATCGCCGGGCACACGGACGCGAACCGTGCACTTGTCCTTCAACCCGTAACGGAGTGCATCGGCGGGAGTCATGTGAATATGGCGAAGCGCACAGATCACCCCGGCCTCGATCGTCACGCTGCCAGCCGGGCCTTCCAGCATGCAGCCGGGCGAGCCCTCGATGTCGCCGGACTCGCGGATCGGCGGATAGATACCGAGCTTGAACTGTTCCGTCATGGCGATCTCGACTTGGGTCGCCTTGCGCGCCGGGCCGAGCACGCGCACGCGCTCGATGCGGCCCTTCGGTCCCACGATGGCGAGCTGCTCCTTGCAGGCATACTGGCCGGGTTGCGAGAGATCGCCGTGGTGCGTGAGCTGGTGGTCCGCGCCGAAGAGCGCTTCCACGTGCGCCTGCGAGAGGTGAATGTGATGCGCGGAAACTTCAATCGGGATCGGTCGCGTGCGGCACGCTTCGCTCGCGTGGACGAGGTAATCGCGGCTCAGGGTGCGCAAGGTCTCGCGCGCGATCATGCGCTCTTCATCCGTCGGCACCACCAGCACGGTCACTGGCGAATCGTCGGCGGAGATTCGCGCGATTTCCTTGCCACTGCACGCCTCCCGATTGCGCTGCTCGTCGAGGTGGATGCCCATGCAGCGCAGCCCTTGCAGGGCCGTGGCCCGCACGCCGGCGCTTCCCTGCCCAATCCCGGCCGTAAAGATAAGCACGTCGAGCCCACCCATCGCCGCAATGTAGGCGCCGATGTATTTGCGGACGCGGTAGCAAAATGTCTTCAGGGCCATGAGCGCGCGAGCGTCGCCGCCTTCCGCGGCCTTTTCTACTTCGCGCATGTCGCTCGAAATCCCGGAAAGGCCGAGCAATCCACTGTGGCGACTCAGGAGTTCGTCGAGTTGCGCGGGCGTGAGGCCTTCGGCGCGCTCGAGAAATGGGCCGATGCCGGAGTCAAGGTCGCCACAGCGCGTGCCCATGATCAGGCCTTCCCCCGGCGTGAAACCCATCGTGGTGTCCACCGATCGCCCGTGATCGATCGCGCAGAGCGAAGCACCACTCCCGAGGTGACAGCTCACGATTTTTAGCTTCTGCGGACGACGACGCAAAGACTGGGCAGCCGCCAGCGCCACGTATTGGTGTGACGAGCCGTGAAAACCGTAGCGGCGAATCCCGTGCTTTTCATAGAGCGCATAAGGCAATCCATAGAGGAACGCGTGGCTCGGCAGAGTAGCGTGGAAGGCGGTGTCGAACACCGCAACGTGCGGCACTGCGGGAAAAACCCGTCGCGCCTCGCGAATGCCTTCGACGTTCGCCGGGTTGTGCAAAGGCGCGAGTGAACTGAGCGCTTCGATCTGCGGCAGCACCACATCGTCAACAAGCACGGCGCCCCCAAATTTCTCCCCGCCATGCACCACGCGGTGTCCGACCACGCTGATCGCGGAGGCATCGCGAATGACTCCCGCACTCTCGTCCATGAGCGCTGCCAGCATCGCCGTGAAGGCGTCGGAATGCCTGCCTGTCGGCAGATCGTGGGCAAAAACGCCCAATGCACTCCGCTGCACGAGCCGAGTGCCGCTCACCCCGATGCGCTCGATGTTTCCGCGGGTCACTTGATCCGGCCGCTCGGTGTCGAAGAAACTGTATTTGAGCGACGATGAGCCGCAGTTGATCACCAGAATAGACTCGGGACGCTCGCCCACAAGCGCAAGCAGCCCTGCCACATCGTCCTTGCGCGTCACAGCAGCGACCTTCGCCGGATCGCGCATGAGCTGCTGGAAGCGTTCGCCGATCGTCCGCGAGATGTGCTGCACCGCGCGCGGCTCGGACATGATATGCGACTGGAAAAGCGTCAGCGGCACAAACAACACGCGGCACCTCGTCTCCGCCGTGAGGTCCGCCAGCGCCGGCTCCCCCGAGGTCAGCGCCATTTCCCCAAAAGTATCCCCGGAGCAAAATTGCCCGAGCACCTGCCGGCCACCCTCCGCGGTCGGCACCGAAGCCGTGAGAGTTCCGTCGAACAATACGCCGAGGAAATGGACTTCATCCCCTGCCCCCGCGAGCAAGGCGCCGGGCTCGAAGAATTCGACCCGCGAACCCGCAGCGATCTCGCCCAGTTCGGCCTCGGAAAACTCCGAGAGCAAAACGACCCTTGTTTTCAGGAACGCTATGTCTGCGGGACTCATCGCCGGCAACCTACGAGACCTTTCTCGGATGCGTCATGTTTTCGGGCTTGAGGAGATCGTCGAGACGCTCCTTGGTAAGCCAACCTTTGGCGAGCACGAGATCGTAGACGCTGCCGCCGGTCTTGAGCGCTTCCTTGGCGATGGCTGCGCTGCGTTCGTAGCCAAGGACCGGATTCAGCGCGGTGACGAGGCCGATGGAGTTGCGCACGTATTCGAGGCAGCGCTCGCGATTGGCCTCGATGCCCGCGATGCAGCGGCTGTGCAGGATGATGGCGGCGTTGCGCAAGAGCGTGAGTCCGAAGAGCAGATTGAACGCGATGACCGGTTCGGCCATGTTCAACTCCAGTTCGCTTGCCTCCGCCGCTATCGAGACCGTCACGTCGGCGCCAATGATCTGGAAGCACACCTGGCTGACGACTTCGGGAATCACCGGGTTCACCTTGCCGGGCATGATGGACGAACCGGGCTGCATCGAAGGCAGGCGGATTTCGTAAAGGCCGCAACGCGGGCCGGACGACATCCAGCGGAGATCGTTGCAGATTTTCGAGAGCTGCACGGCGGCGGTTTTCATCGAGCTGCTCATGAGCGCGAACTCGCCGGAGTCCTGCGTCGCCTCGACTAGATTATCCGCCAGCGTGACGGGGATGCCGCTGACTTCGGCGAGGCGCTTCGTGCAAAGCGCCGCGTAACCGGGGGGGCTGTTCAGGCCAGTGCCGATGGCGGTCGCACCCATGTTGATGGCGAGAAATTCCTCGCCGGCCCGCGTGAGGTGCCGGATGCCATCGCCGATCATCACGGCATACGCGCTGAATTCCTGGCCGAGAGTCATCGGCACGGCGTCCTGATTTTCCGTGCGGCCCATCTTCAGCACGTCGGCGAACTCGGCCGCCTTCGCATCGAGGGAAGCGCGCAGTTCGCGGAGGGCGGAGAGCGTGTCCCGCAAGGTGAGCACAACGCCAAGCTTGATCGCGGTAGGGTAGGCGTCGTTGGTGGACTGGGAGCAATTGACGTGATCGTTCGGATGCAGGTGCTCGTATTGGCCTTTGCGATGACCGAGAATTTCGAGGGCGCGGTTCGCGATGACCTCATTCGCATTCATGTTCGTGGACGTGCCGGCGCCGCCTTGAATCATGTCGATGACGAACTGATCGTGCAGCTTGCCCGCAGCGATCTCGTCGCACGCCTTTGCGATGGCCTCGGCCTTGGCCGCCTCGAGCACGCCGAGTTCCTGATTCGCGAGCGCTGCGGCCTTCTTCACGAAAGCGAATGCGCGAATGAAGTGCTCGTAGTGAACCATCCGAATGCCGGAAAGCCGGAAGTTCTCCATGCCTCGCAGCGTCTGGATGCCGTAATACGCGTAATCGGGCACTTCCCGCTCGCCGAGGGAATCGTGCTCGCGACGCACGGAAGAGACCACGGTCGCCGTCTTTTCGCCGGCGATTCGCTCGGCGGCCATCTGCAGTCGTTCGCTAAGTCGTGCTGCGACCCGCCCGACGATGCGATAAAAGATCTCCGGCTTTTCGGCGCGCACCTGTTCGAGGGCGGTGCGCGGAATCTGCCAGATGCGCGCTCCCTGCCGGGTTACCGCACTCGCACCGTGGGGCGAATCGTCGAGTGTCACTCCTTCGCTGAACACCGCTCCGGGCACGAGCGTCGCGATCAGGACACTGCGGGCCTGCGCGCCGCGGACGATCTCGACTTCACCCGCGAGCACGATGCCGAGCCACTCGCGCGGTGTGCTTTCGTGGTAGAGATATTCACTGGCCTGATACGTGACCTCGTGCCCTTTCTGGACGAGGGCGGCGAGTTCTTCGGTGGCGATGCCGGTGCGCTGAGCCGCGGCGGCGATGGTATCGAGAGGCAGAGGCATGATGGGGTGTTCGTTTATCTGGGGAAGAAAGAACCGATCAGCAGGCCAATCGTGATCGCACCGATGGTGCAGATCATCCCCGGCAGCATGAACGAGTGGTTGAGCAGATATTTGCCGATGCGAGTGGTGCGCGACCGGTCGAACTGCATGGCGGCGATGAGCGTGCCGTAGTTGGGGACGAAGAAATAGCCGTTTACTGCAGGGAACATGCCGATGAGCAGCGGGGCTGGGATACCCAGCGACAACCCCAGCGGCATGAGCGCGCGCGTCGTCGCGGCCTGACTGTAAAGGAGCATCGACGCGACGAACAGACCGATGGCAAACGTCCACGGTGCAGCCTTCGCCATGTCGCTCAACCCACCAATGATGACTTCACGGTTGGCGTTGATGAAGGTGTCGCCGAGCCAGGCGAGCCCGAGGATGCCGACGATGGCCGTAAGGCCGGACTGGCAGGTCTTGCACTTGGGCACCTCATTCACCGGCGCCTTCGTGACGGCGAGAATAAGCGCCGCGACTGCCAGCATGACGATGGCGATGGCGATCGGCATGGAGAGTGGTTTATCCGGCGCACTGGCGACGGTGCGGAGCGCGGGGAAAATTCCCGCGAGGACCACCAGCGCGACACCGGTCAGGAAGATGAAGGCGCTCGCTTTGGCTCCTCGCTTGAGCGGCGGCGGCTCCGCTCCCGAGGATCGGCCCGGCGGCTGCAATTCCCCAGAAGCGATGAGACGTTGATATTCCGGATCGTCCTTCAACTCCTTGCCCACCCGGAGTTGCACAAAGGCCGCGATGAGGACCGCGAGAACCGTGGACGGCACGCAGATAAGAAGGATCTGCACCAGTCCGATGTGGTGCGGCGAAAGCAGCCCGATCATCGCGGCCGTCGCCGCCGACACGGGGCTGGCTGTGATCGCCTGCTGCGAAGCGATCGTCGCGACCGCCATCGGACGCTCCGGCCGGATGCCGTTTTCATGGGCTACTTCGTAGATCACCGGCAACAGCGGATACACGATATGTCCCGTGCCCGCCGCGAAGGTGAAGCCATACGTTACGAGCGGCGCGACGATGGTCACCTGTTTCGGATTTTTGCGGATGATCCTCTCCGCGACGCGCACGAGGAAATCGATCCCGCCTGCGACTTCCATGGCCGATGCCGCCATGATTACGGTGAGCACAATGAGCAGCACCTCGCCAGGAATGGCCGCCGGAGCGATGCCGAAACCCACGACGAGCACGAGCAACCCCACCGCCCCCCACAAGCCGAGGCCAACCCCTCCCATGCGGGCGCCCATGGCGAGCGCACCGAGGATGACGAAAAATTCGAGAATGAGCTTGAGGTCCATCTTATCGCACCAGGTCGTAGCGCATCACAAAGTCGAGCCGATGGGCATCGCGCGAACTGCCATCGATCGTTTCTTTTCGGCCGTAGAGATATTCGAGCCCCATCCGGAAGGAGGTGGTGGGATGCCACATGAGATTCGCGCTCGCGTAGATCGTGTTGTCGATCGTGAAGTGATCCAGCGTGGAGGGCGGATCGACATGCACGTAGCCCCCGGAGACAGTCGAACGCCAATGGTCGCTCCAATGGTGCGTGTAGCCGGCCATGGCCGCAAAAACGGGCACGGCCTCGAGTCGGCCGCCATCCAGCGCGGCATCGAGATTTTCGCCGCTCAGATCGTTGATGTAGCGCGCAACTCCTTCGCCATACGTCACTTGCCCGGAGAACTTGTCTTTCCCAATGTTCAGCGCGCCTGCGAGATTCACCCCCCAGCCAAAAGTGTCTTCGCTGGGCCCATTGTCGGTCTCGAACGAGAGTTCGCGAAAGAGAGCCGCACCCTGGACATGTCCCAGCGTGCCTTCCCAGCGAAACCCGGCGATGCCATCGGGCGTGTGCGTCAGCGATGTGCCGCCATCCGGAAACTCGGCGGCAGTCGTATCGACCTTCGATTCCGGTTGCTCCACACTCGCAAAGAGCTGCACCTTGCTCGCGCCATCGTAAATCGGCAGCGTGTAGCGAATCTGCGGCTGGCGCTTGTTTACGATGCCGTTCGGCCCCTGGTAATCGACCACATCCGGAAAGGCATCGATGTCCTGAAAGGCCGAGTAAGTCTGCCCGATGAGGAAATTCCACGCCTGGCCGTAGAAGTGGCGCACGCGGAACTTCATCGAGCTCGATGCCGAGTCGTCGAAGAAATCGTATTCGCTGTAGATGCGGAGCGTGCCGTCGAATGGAACCGACCGGCGCAATTCCAGGCTCAAGCGAGTGCCTTTAGCATGGAGCGCGCTACGTTCGCCGCCGTCCCAGCCGGACTCGCCCGGCACGGGAATGGATGAGGGAACAAACTGGTTCGGGTTGCCGTTGTTGCTGAGGTCGGCAATGGCATCGATGCGCGCGGAGCCGCCGATCTTGAACATCGTGTCCGTGCCGGGGATGGCCATGAAACCCTTCAGCGCCGGGTCCAGCGGGGCGTTATTGGCGCGCGGCGCGGCTTGCTGGAGATCGAGGAAGGTATCCGCATCGCGCACTGGCGTGCGTTCCTTCGACACCGCAGCCGTGGGAAGGTCTACCAGGGGCGCCTCCATGCCGGCAACGGTCACGGAACGTCCATCGGTGGGCGGCGCCGACTTTTTGGCCGCCGGCTTTTGCCCTGTCAGCCGGCCCTCCAGCGTGGCGATCCGGGCGTTCTGATCCGCAATCGTTTTCTGCATGGCCTTCACGGCGGCTTTCAGTTCGGCAAGTTCGTCGCTCTGCGCGGATAGTGGGGAGAGACTCGCGAGCAACGCGAGTGTGGTAATCGGAGCGGTCTGTTTCATGGGCGGCGCATGAGTTCGATGCGATGATTGGCGTTGGGATTTCGCGCGGATGGACCGGCAACGAGCATGACGTGCTCCGCCTTCACCCGGTGCTCGTGCAGCCACGGCACGATGAACTCCCTCCAATTATCCGGCTCTTCGGTGAGATCCACGGGGTGCACGCCATAGGAAAATGCGAGGCCCTGGCAGACAGCGTGATCGCCGCTGGGTGCGACGATCCACACCGAAGGCTTGCATCGCGAAATCACGCGGGCGGTCGTGCCGCCGCGCGTGGGCACGAGCGCAAGATCGCACGGGACGGTGTCGAGGGCGTGCTCCATGAGCGAGGCGACGTGATCGCCGCGGCGTGCCTCGGCGCGCTGCTGCAAAATCTCCCGGCGCGCGTCGAGACTCGTGCGCTCCCGATGCGTCTCGGTATAGGCCGCGATTTTCGCCAGCATGGCGACCGCTTCCTCCGGAAATTTCCCCATCGCGGATTCGCCGGAAAGCATCACGCAGTCAGTGCCGTCGAGAATGGCGTTCGCTACGTCGGTCGCCTCGGCCCGGGTGGGCAGGCGGCTGTTCACCATCGATTCGAGCATCTGCGTGGCAGTGATGACCGGTTTTCCGGCCAGGTTCGCCTTGGCGATGAGATGCTTTTGCGTGTGCGCGATCGTCTCAATCGGCACTTCTACGCCGAGATCACCGCGCGCCACCATGATCCCGTCCGCGGCCTCGAGGATTTCGTCGTAGTGCTCAAGCGCGTCGGACCGCTCGATCTTCGCGATGATGAAAGGCACACGGCCGAATTTCGCGGCTGCTGTGCGCACCGCCTCGATATCCGCCGCTCGCTCGACGAATGACTGACTGACCGCATCCACCCCGGCGCCGAGCGCGAACTCCAGGCACTCGCGATCCCGCTCCGTGAAGGCGCTGATGCCCAGTTGAATACCGGGCAGGTTCAACCCCTTGCGCGAACGCAATTCGCCCCCCACCGCGACCAGGCACTCGACGTCGTTTCCGGCGACCTGCTGCACGACGAGCTGCACCAGGCCGTCGTTGAGAAAAAGCCGGTTCCCTGGTTTCACCACGCGCGGCAGGGGCTCGAACGTCATCGATACCCGCTGTGCATTGCCGACAATGTCGTCGCTCGTGAGCGTAAACTTATCCCCTGGCGAAAGCTGAATCAGCTCGGGTTCGATCTTCCCGAGTCGCATCTTCGGCCCCGGCAGATCGGCCATGATCGCCACGCGGCGGCCGGCCTCGCGCGCGGCTGCGCGGACGCGACGCACCACTTCAGCATGTTTCGAGAATTCTCCGTGCGAGAAATTCAGCCGCGCCACATTCAGGCCGGCCCGGATCAGCCGCCCGAGCATCTCTGGCGATTCGGACGCCGGTCCGATCGTGGCGACGATCTTGGTCTTATGATCCGGGAAAACTTCAGGGTCGGCGGCTGGCATGAGTGCGGGATAGTTGGCGATCAATGAGAGCGACGGCGATTGGACTTTGGTCCTACATAGGTGTCCGCAACGCCGAACGGCGGCGCAGCGAACCGGCTGCCACGAACGACACCACCAGGCAAACGATGGCCCCTACGACGATCATGAGCGGAACCTGCGGATTCCCGAAACTGCTCGCTGGAACCAGAGCCGCGCCGAAGTTCCGTGCGACGGTGGCGAGGCTGAGCACCTCACGATCCAAACCGCCAAGCACCCAGCCCGACGCAAGCAACCCCGTGAAAAAAAGCAGCGTCGCCAGGATCGCTCCGCTGCCGACAATCTGCACGAGAGCCGCGATATTCCTCGCGACCAGCAGCACAAACAGCAGGAGAAGGGCGGCATTGCCGAGCCTTGCGCAGAGTGGCGCGATGCGGGCAGCCAATGATGCCGCCTCGCTTCGCACGACCATTCCCACGGCTAGCGGCAGCAGGATCAGCAGCACCAAAGGGCGCGCGATACTCCACGAGTCGGCCTTCATCCCGCCGATCAGGTGCGGCAGCGCGAAGGGCATGAAGATGATGGTGCCCACCGTGAGCAGGACCATGAGCGCCACCGAACGAGCGACATCGCCACGGGCCGTTTCGACCAGCTTCGGCAGAAAGGGCGCCCCCGCGGCACCGCCGAGCAAAAGCAGTCCCGCGGCATGTCCGCGATCAATCGGAATGACGGTCGTCAACAGCCATGCCAGCGCGGGCGCGAGGACGAAATTGATCCCCAGCGCCCGCACGACGAATGGCGCCCGCCGCAATGGTTCGCCGAGGCTGGCCAGCTTGAGGTTCAGCCCCATGGCCATCATGCTGCCGACGAGAAACAGGAAGACCGTGGCCTTCTGGATCAGGTCAAGCAAAGCGCCCATGCGTGGAGTGGTGCGCTACGGCGTTTGCTGAGCGGCCAGCCACGCGGCTCGGTTTTCGCGCACAATAGTAACCGCCTGGTCGATCGTGTCCACGCAGACTGGAATTTTGAAGTCGGCGGCGCCCGCCAATTCGCTACCTTCGATCAGCATCGCTTCCCGCGCCCACTCGACGAGGCCGCGCCACATTTTACCCACGAGAATCAGCGGCGTGTTGTAAAGATGGCGCACCTGGAGCAGTTGCCACGCGAGGGAAAGCTCGAGCAGGGAGCCGATGCCGCCCGGGGTGACGATGAAGGCGTCCGAGGCGATCATGAAATGGTGCAGCCGGGAGAAGAAAGTGCGGTGGGTGAACGCCTGCGTGACAAACGGATTCACGCTCTGCTCGAAAGGCAGTTCGATATTGATGCCGATGGAACGTCCCAGTCCACGAGTCTCGACCGCGTGGGCGCCTTCATTCGCCGCCTGCATCAGCCCAGGTCCTCCTCCGGTGAGGATATCGCAACCCATCCCGGTGAGTTCGGTGGCGAGCTTTTTCACGCCTTCGTAAGCCGGTGTGGCGGGCTTGATCCTTGCGGAACCGAAGATGGTGACGCGATAGTTCTGGCGCGTGGTGCGGCGGAAGCGAGTAAGGTCATTGACGACCTCCCAGAGTCCACCCACCGCCCGCTCAAGGAGCTTCACGGCAGCGTCTTCGTCGCTGAGTTTGACGACATCGGTCTGTCCGAAAACGGGGTTTTCCGTGCTCATTGTTTCGGGGGAGCGCTACGGATCTATTTTCCGGAGACAATTTCCTTCAGGATGCCGAGCCCTTTGGCCTGTAGCGGACCTACCCCGCCGCCCGGCGTGAACCAGATGCCTTTTTCCTTCGCGCCGCAGTAAACGATGTGGACTCGGTCGTGAGTGACGGCGTGGTGGAAGGTGGCGCCAGAGTTTTCCGCCACGAAACCGAGGAGCTTCTCGCGCCACGGATGATCGATCTGCGGAAAGAGGGTTTCGCCGAGTGCTTTGACGGCATCGGCATCGATGGGACGAATGGTTTCGATGATCGACTGGCGACGCGCTTCCGTGATCTCGTCCATATTCAGGTTGTCGGACATAGTGCTTTGTGGGGTTGATGGTTCGTGCTGAAGTCAGGCGGCGAAGAGGGTGAACGATTTGCTTAAAGTTCGATCGTCTCGCCCATCGCCGGAGATTTCGACGTGAGACGAAATCGCGTCTGGATGGCCTTCGCGAGCGCGCCGCGCTGGTCGTCTTCACCGTGGGTCAGGATCACGCATGGTTTGCTCGGCGCGATGACGCTGAACCAGTGCAGCAGATCGGTCTGCCCTGCATGAGCGCTGAACCCGCCGAGGGTGTGAATCTTCGCCTTCACGGCGATCGTTTCGCCGAACAATTTGACCTCCTTCTCTCCATCGACCAGGCGACGCCCCAACGATCCGTGCCCCTGATAGCCGACGAAAAGGACGTGCGTGTTCGGCTTCCAAAGGTTGGCCTTGAGATGATGCACGATGCGGCCCGCGTTGCACATGCCCGCCCCGGCCAGCACCATGCAGGCACCGTTCACGTCGTTAATGGCCTTCGACTCATCCGCGGTCGGTGTGGCCTTCAAGGTCTTCAAGTCCGCGCGCAGGGGGCGATCGGAGATGAACTTCTTCATCTGCTCATCGAAGATGTCCTTGTGTTTCACGTAGATGTTCGTCGCCTCGATCGCCATCGGACTGTCGAGGAAGATGGGGAAAGGTTTCACCTTTCCGGTGCGAAACATCCAGGCGAGCAGAAGCATCATGAGTTGGGCGCGCCCGACGGCAAAAGTCGGCACGAGCATTTTTCCGCCCGTTTTCACCGTCTCCTGCACGATCTTCACGAACTCGGTGACGGTTTCCTTGAAATCGCGATGATCGCGCCCGCCATAAGTTGATTCCAGGAAGACGAGATCCGCCTCCCTGAATGGCTCGAACTCCCGGAGCATCAGAGCGCTGCGCGGCCCGAGATCGCCGGAAAAAACCACCCACTTGGTCCGCCCGTTTTCCTCAACGAGAAGCTGAATGCTCGCCGAACCCAGCATGTGCCCGGACTCCGCCCAGATCGCCTTGATCCCGGGCGCGACCTCGAAAGCCTTTTGATACGGCACCGGACGCAACTGCGAGATGATCGCCTCGGCATTCTGAGGCGTGTAAAGCGGTTCGAGGAGCGGCTGATCGGCACGCATGCGCTTGCGGTTTAGCCGGTCGTTTTCGGCCACCTGGAGCCGCGCCGAATCGCGGAGGATCAGCCCCGTCATATCGAGCGTGGCCGGGGTGCCATAGACCGGCCCCTCGTAGCCCATGCGAGCAAGCAAAGGAAGCCGGCCGGTGTGGTCGAGGTGCGCGTGGGTGAGGATCACAGCGTCGCATTTCCGGTTCGGCGCAAGCGGCGGCTTGCTCAGCGCTTCGGATTTCTTTCCGCCTTGGAAAAGGCCGCAATCGACCAAAATGCGGGCGTGGGCGGTTTGAACGCTGTAGCAGGAGCCGGTGACTTCGCCGCCGGCGGCACCGATAGGTGTGATCTTCATAGGGAGGTTGGTGACAGCACCTAACTTCACACCCGCCGCGGTGCCTATCGGACCTTGGTCCTACGCGCTCATGCGAGCACGGTGTCGGCAAGGAAAGGCTCGCCCTGGCCGAGCGCGACAAGGTTGGCCACCGTCACCCGCGCGATCTCCGCGAGCGCTTCCTGCGTGAGGAAAGCCTGGTGCGCGGTGATGAGGACATTCGGAAAAGTGAGGAGCCGTGCGAGTTCGTCGTCGTGCAAGATCTGCCCCGAAAGATCCTCGAAGAAGACGCCCTCCTCTTCCTCATACACATCGAGAGCAACTCCGCCGAGGCGGCCCGACTTTAGCGCTTCGATGAGGGCGGTCGTGTCGATGAGTGCCCCGCGACTCACGTTAATGAGAATGGCTCCCGGCTTCATTAACTCAATCGTCTCGCGACGAATGATGTGATGGGTCTCCGGTGTCAGCGGCGTGTGCAGCGAGATCACTTCACACTCGCGCGCGAGGGCACGGGCATCGGTGTATTCCACTCCGTATTGCCGTGCCCATTCCACCGAAGGAAATGGATCGAATGCCAGGACTCGCATGCCGAAGCCCCGGAGAATCTGCGCGGCGATACGGCCGATCTTTCCCGTCCCGAAGATCCCGGCGGTCTTGCCATGAAGATCGAAACCCACGAGCCCGTTGAGCGAAAAATTCAGGTCGTGCACTCGATTGTTGGCGCGCGGGATTTTTCGATTCAACGCGAGGAGCAACGCGACCGCGTGCTCGGCCACTGCGTAGGGTGAGTAGGCCGGCACTCGCGTCACGGTGATTCCGAATTCTTTCGCCGCACCCAGATCGACGCTATTGAAACCCGCACAGCGCAGGGCGACGTGCTCGATGCCGAGTTTCGCGAGAGCCTCCAGGCAGGGCCGGTCCACACGATCATTCACGAAGGTGCAAACGGCCTGCGCTCCAGCGGCGGCGGCCGCCGTGTCCAAGGAAAGGCGGCAATCCATGAAACGCCACTCGATCCCGGAGTCGATGGCCGCGCGTTGAAGTTGCTCGCGGTCGTAGGGTTTGGTATCGAAAACAACGGTCGTAATGGTGCTCATTGGTCGAGGATCAGTCGGCGGTGTCGCGCTCGAAGTCGAAGACTCGTAAAAACGCTGCGAAAAACATGCCGGTGGAAAGCCCACACATGAGGATGCCGGTCAGCGCTTCGATGCCCCCCACGAGCCGCCACGCCTCGGGCAGCACAAGATCGCCGTAGCCCGTGGTGGTATAAGTGACGGCGCTAAAATATGCGGCGGTATTGAAGTCGCGCATCGCACCGCCGAGCGTATAGGCCGGAGCCCAGATTACGATCTGAGCGAGGTGCAGCAGAATCGTCCACCCCGCCATGCGGACGAGCCGCCATGCCGACCGTCCAAAACCGCGCCCTCCGCGCCCCATCCGCTGCCGCAATCTGCGTAGCGCCGCCGTCACCCCGAGCGCGTGAACCACGACGCAGAGCGCCATGAGCGAAAGTCCAACCAGTAGCTTCGCCAGCATCTTTGATCAGGACGGGCTGTCTTTCGCGGCCGCCCGTTGCGCCGCGATGATGCGCTGGACTCCTTCGCCCTGAACGATGGAGCGAATGGAAGCGGCTAGCCGGATCGCGGTCGCCAGGTGAACCGGCTCGAGTTCCTGGGCATGTGCGAGATGGTTGCGCAACTTTTCCACCGAACTGGTAAGCCGCTCTCCTTCCCGGCGCGAAGTCACGCCCAGCACGGCCAGGCACATCGGTTCGGTCATGAGAATGTCGGCCTTGTCCTTGATTTGCAGGCAATCGATGAGCTCGCACCGCGATCCGCGCCGTTCGCGCTCGGCTCGTAGGGCGGCCGCCTTCTCCATCCGGCCGGTCGAGAGGCGCATCTGCCATGAATCGTTGGGAAACAGTTCCTCGATGGCCCGGGTCAGATTCGTATCGAGCACGGTGATGGCGCCGAAAAGCCACATTCGCAAGGGCGGCTTTTGCAGGTCACGCCGCGTGATTACTCCAGCGATCGCGCCGAGCCACTCCACGAAAACATGCTCCGCCTCCGCCAGCGCGGCGAGAACCGCATCGAGCCCCGCGCCTTCCTGCAATATCCCCATGTCGCCGAAGGGCTGGGAGTGCTGCCGGATCATTCCCTCCCGCGAACTGCCTGTGGCAATCCACCCCACCACCGCACCTTCCCGCCGCACTCCCAGCACCGTGATGTTTCGCTCACGCATGAGTTCAGCCGCCATCCCGGCGGCTTGATTTTCGTCGAGCGACAGCAGCGGTTCCGCAAGATCGACGGCAGAAAGGCTCTGCGAAAACGTGCGCCCCAGACGGGCGACACTCTGCGGTTCGCGGATGGAATTGCTGGAAACGCCAGTCATCGATTCCCGGCGAGAGTGGGCGATCCATTCGCCACGACCAATAGGACCTTGGTCCGATGGCCGAACCCGGCCCAGCCCGTCATCGTCTCCGGCCAGCCATTCCACTTCGCAACTGATGAAACGATTTTCAATTATCTGGCGCAGCCTGCTGGTCGCGAGCGTTGTCGCAAGCGGCAGCGCCACGCGAGCGCAGAACGATGTGTCGGTAGCGTTGAAGGGCGCGCTCGACGCGCTCGACAACGACCATTCGCGCGAAGCGGTTGCGCTGCTTGCGGACGCTGCGCGGCGCCATCCGCAGGATCGCAAGCTCGGTTCACTGCTCTACGCACTCCTGCGGGACAGGTCATGGCCCGTGCCGCAAACGCTGCCCGTTAGGATGAGCGCCGCGATTACCGCGGCGGAGTTCAGCATGGATGGCTCACTGGTCATCGCCGGGACCGAAGACGGGACGGTGCGCATTTTCGATGTGGAACGCGCCGAATTCACGCCCGTCATCGTGCAACACACCGCGCCGATTGCCATTGTGAAATTCTCGCCGGATCATGAACTCGCGCTTTCCGTGGGACGCATGGGCGCGGCACGAGTCTGGGAGGTGAAGACCGGGAATGTGCTTCGCAAGTGGAGCCTGGAGGGACGAACGTTCACCGCCGCGGCGGCGGCGACGGACGACCTTGGCTTGATCGCGTTGGGTTATGACAATGGGGAAGTCCACATCTACAGCCGAACGACTGGCGAGGCGCTCGGAGACTCCATCAAGCATGCGAAAGCTGTAACCGATCTCGTCTTCTCGGGTGACGGCAAGGCGCTGGCAACCGCGTCCGCCGATGGCACCACCCGGGTGTGGGACGTGGCAACCATGAAGGCCCGCGGCTTCGTGGTGAGGCACGATGCACCTCTCACGAACGTGGACATCGGTCCCCTCGGCACCCTGCTGCTCACCTCCAGCGAGGACGGCATCGCAAAAATTTCGGAGGCGACGAATGGCGCGCCGATTCTCTCGAGTGTGGATTGCGGTGCCGGGATCCGTGACGCCGGCTTCAGCCCGAGCGGCCTTCGTTTTCACACCGTGCTGACGGACCACACGGTTCGGATCTGGGATTCGTTCACCGGCGAACCGGTGGAAGGAGTCATCCGCGCGGAGGACGGCATCACGCATGCGAACTGGGGGCCGGCGGGAATTCGCCTCGCGTGCTCTCCTTGGATATCGCCCGCAGCGGGGAGTTGATCCTTGTCGGCTGTGCCGATGGGACCGTGCGCACTTACGGCACGCCTTTCGTGCAGGAAGACGTGCCGAAGTGGATGCCGGATTGCCTCGAAGATGGATGATCGCAGCGTCCGGTTCGTGATCGGCAAGGCGCGCGCCGTTTCGCAGATCAGCCACGCACGGCTACTGTGGAGTGGCCCTGCCGGCTGGCTCATTCTCGACCCGACAAACTTCAGCTCGCCACTCGATGTGAAACGCCTTGCGCGAGATGAATTCATGCCGATCTACAGCTACAGCGCCGGCGGAAAATATGCCCATACGGTGGCGACCGCTCCGCGTGGCCGGGCCGAGACCAAATACGGTGACTATTTGTAACGACGACCGCGTCGCGTTACCAGCGCGCTTCCCGACCACTTCATGAAACACCTGACCAGCCTCGCTCTCCTTGCCACCCTTCTGGCCACCGCTTCCGCGATGGAAAAACCGCGCGCACACACCCAGGGCTCGCCAACCGGCAAACCCAGCGGCCCGCTCAAGCCCGGGGAATATTGGTGGAATCCGAAGGTTTCGCCGAGTGGACCGCTCATCGTGTTGGTGAGTGTGCCGGAGCAGGTCATGCACGTATATCGCAACGGAATCCTTATCGGACGTTCGAGCGTCAGCACCGGGTCGAAGGGACACTCCACTCCGGGCGGGGTGTTCACTATTCTCGAGAAGAAGCAGGAACACTACTCGAAGAAATACGACAACGCTCCGATGCCGAACATGCAGCGGCTGACGTGGACGGGCATCGCCATGCACTCCGGCAATCTGCCGGGCTACCCGGCGAGCCACGGTTGCATCCGGTTGCCGTATGATTTTTCCAAGCTGCTTTACACTGCCACCGCCAAGGGCGGCACGGTCGTCGTCGGCGATGGCAAGACGCCGGTGCCGCATCTCGCCTCCAGTCCGGGGCTCATGCTCGCGCCGAAAGATTTTTCGCCCGAGATGCTGCGACCGCTCGCGCGGAACGATTACGACTGGCATCCCGAGCGCAGCGCGAGCGGGCCGATGACCATCGTGGTGAGCGGCGCGGACCGCGCCCTTTACGTCTATCGCAATGGCAATCCCATCGGTCGTGCCGCCGTGGAGGTGGCCGGACGCGGGGCACTCGGCAATCACGTCTTCACCCTGCTCGACGGCACGACGGGAAAATTGAGCTGGCTCGTGCCGGGGCGGATCGCCCGCCGTTGGATGAACGTGGCCAGCGAAGGCCGCGCCGCCAGCGCCGAACAAATTGCGTCGCGTCTGCGCTTCAATCCCGATCTGGCCGAGAAACTCTATGACACGGTCTCGCCGGGCACGACGGTGGTCATCACCGACCAACCCGTGGTGCGAAATAGCCGCGGTTCCGCAATCTTCGAAAACTGACCATCGTGGGCCGCGGCGTCGACGCAATCAGCGCCGCTCGTTTGCGCCAGCCGGTTTACCGGAGATAGGACCAAGGTCCAATAGCCGGGCAGGCGGTGGCTGCGCCACATGAGACGCGCCGATGAACTGGCTTTTCGAACTGCACCGGACTCAACCCATCGCTCACGCGATCGGCGTGCTGGCCTTCGTCTGTGTGCTCGGCATGGCCTTCGGAAATTGTCCTGCTTCGCTCATTCTATGGAACAAGTCCTGACGTCGGTTCTTTTCGCGGTCTTTCTTTTCGTGGGAATGCTCATCCTGCTGGAAGCGGGGCGCCGCGTGGGACAACGCAGGCTGGCTTACGACCCCGAGGGCGCGCGCGCCGGCCTTGGCACAGTGGATGGAGCGATTTTTGCCTTCCTTGGCTTGCTGCTCGCCTTCACGTTTTCCGGCGCTGCCACTCGGTTCGATCACCGCCGCGAATTGGTCATCGAGGAGGCGAACGACATCGGCACCGCTTGGCTGCGGATCGACCTCCTGCCACCCGACGCCCAGCCACCGCTGCGCGACAGTTTTCGGCGCTACCTCGACGCGCGCATCGACGTTTACGAAAAGATTCCCGACCTCGACGCGGTCAAGGAGGCCCTCGCGCGAGCGAATGCTTTGCAGGCCGAAATCTGGAATCGTGCCGTCGCAGGGTGCCGGGAGAGCACCACGCCCGCCGCGAACATGCTCCTCCTGCCGGCCTTGAATGCCATGTTCGACATCACAACCACACGCACGGCCAACACCCGTATTCACCCACCCACAATCATTTTCGGAATGCTTGCCGTGGCGGCTTTCGTCAGTTCGCTGCTGGCCGGCTATGGCATGGCGGGGGGCAAAGCACATAGCTGGACTCACATGATCTGCTTCGCGGCCGTCACCGCCATCGCTGTGTATGTGATTCTCGATCTTGAGTTTCCCCGCTTCGGCCTCATCCGCGTGAGCCGCTTCGATGACCTGCTGGTCGACCTCCGTAAAACAATGAACTGATGAATACGCCCACCCTCGGCGAGCCGCGCTTCGCATCCCGGCTCACACACACCATCGACGACGCGATCCGCCTTCCGGAGCGGATCGAAATCGGTGCCGACCCCGGAGAGCAATTCGAGCTCGCCGGACCGCGCGCGCGTCTCTTCTTCGAGCCACGGCGCACCCGCGCCGCCATCGTGACGTGCGGTGGATTGTGCCCGGGGCTGAACAACGTCATCCGCTCGCTGTTCCTCGAACTGCACTACGGCTACGGCGTCCCGGAAGTGCTCGGTTTTCGCGGCGGCTACGGCGGGCTCGATCCGGCCTGCGGCGTCGAGCCGGTCAAAATCACCTGCGAGTATGTCGACGGCATTCACCAGCAGGGCGGGACGATTCTCGGCTCATCGCGAGGTCCGGTGGACAAGGGCCGTGCCGTGGAAAACCTCATTGCGCGCGGCGTGGATATCCTCTTCACGGTCGGAGGCGACGGCACGCAGCGTGGCGCCCACGATCTCTACCAGGAAGCCCGCAAGCGCGGCCACCAGCTCGCCGTCGTCGGCGTGCCGAAGACAATCGACAACGATGTCGGTTTCGTCGCGCGCACGTTTGGCTTTTTTAGTGCGGTAGAGGAAGCGGCGCGGGTGCTCGATTGCGCGCACACCGAAGCCCGCAGCGTCCCCGGCGGCATCGGTCTCGTGAAATTGATGGGCCGGCACGCCGGGTTCATCACGGCGGCGGCCGTGGTCGCAAATCAGGACGTGAACTTCGCGCTCATTCCAGAAGTGCCGTTCCAGCTCGAAGCGTTTCTCTCCGCGTTGAAGAAACGGATGCAGATGAAATCGCACGCGGTCATCGCAGTCGCCGAAGGCGCCGGGCAGGACCTGCTCGCCGCTGATGCAGAGGCGCGCGACGCGTCGGGCAATGTAAAACTAAAGGACATCGGCCCCTTTCTGAAGGAGAAGATTGAAGCCTTCTTCAAAGCCGAAGGAGTGCCGGTAGTGCTGCGTTACTTCGACCCGAGTTATCAGGTTCGCAGCCGCCCTGCGAACTGCGAGGACGCACTCCTCTGCGATCTCTTCGCACGCCACGCGGTTCATGCAGCGATGGCGGGCAAGACGGGCGTGGTGATTGGATTTCTTCACGAGCGATTCATCCACGTGCCGATCGAACTCCTCGCCACGCACACGAAGCGGCTCGACCCTGCGAGTGGCTGGTGGCGTTCGGTGTTGGCTGCCACCGGCCAGCCGGAGCGTTTCGCGTAACCATTTTTCACTTCGATTTTCCGCTCTCCAAACATGCCTGCTTCCATTCAATCCGAGCCCAACGATCTTTTCGTCCTGCACTTCAGCGGAGTGGTGAAGCGATCCGAATTCGCCATCGATCAAGCTACGCTGGGCCGCGCAATCGAAAGAGGATCCCGGCCCCGTTTACTCGCGTTGCTCGAAAATTTCGAAGGCTGGGAGAAAGGCGCGGACTGGAACGACCTCGACTTCATGCTCACCCATGGAAACGAAATCGCGAAAATTGCCATCGTGGGTGAGACTCGTTGGGAACCGCACGCGCTTGCCTTTGCCGGAGCGGGCTTTCGACGCGCTCCGGTGAAATTTTTCGCCTCGGAACAACTCGCGGAAGCGCGCCGCTGGCTGGCAGAGTAAACTCCCGTCCATCCACGGGCTCGAACAGGGCGCGGGTCGCGCTCGCTTTTCCGACTCGTCTACTCCACGAAAGAAAGTGGCCCCGGGGGGCGGTTAACAATGCGGGCGCCACGTTCCATTTCCACGGTCATGACAAACCCGAACCCCGCCACGGTCATTGCACCGGCGCCATCAGCCGCGAGGTGCGCGCGGCGAGGCGGAACCACCACGGACGCGCGGTGAAATCGGACGCCGGCGCGAGCGTGCTGCGTGCGAAGTCGGCGAGGAACATCTGCTCCGCCTCCCGCACGGTCGCGGGCTCGGAAAAGAGCAGCGTGATTTCGAAATTCAGCCGGAAGCTTCGGTTGTCGAAGTTGGCCGTGCCGATGCCGCACACGTCGTCCACCAGGATCGCCTTTTCGTGCAGAAAACCCGCATTGTATCGCCACGTCTGAACCCCGGCTTTCTCCAGCTCGGGAAGGAAGGTGAAGCCGGAGAGATAGACGAGCTGATTGTCCGCGTGCGCCGGCACGAGAATGCGCACATCCACCCCGCGCAGGGCGGCGAGCTGGAGCGCGGAGATGAACTGCTCGTCCGGCACAAAATAGGGACTGGCGATCCACACGCGCTTCCTCGCGCTGTGAATGGCATGGAGGAAAAAGAGCGTGCACGTTTCGAACTCGTCCGCTGGGCCGGTCGGCAGGCAGAACGCCACTCCATCCTGCCCGCCGGGCGCGGCCTCCGGTTTCCAGTTCAGGTCCGGTTGCGAGCCGGCGGCCCAATTCCAATCCTCGAACCACGCGACCTGCACACACTGCACGACGGGCCCCTGCACCTTTACGTGGGTGTCGCGCCACGCACCGAGTTTCGGATGCTTGCCGAGGTATTCGTCGCCGACATTGTGCCCGCCGATGAACGCGGTGCGTCCATCGACGACGACCACTTTGCGGTGATTGCGGAAGTTGAGTTGAAAGCGATTCGTCGGTCCCTGGCGCGTATTGAAATAGCGAACCTCGATCCCGGCAGAGCGCAGTTCATTTACATAAGTCGCCGGCAGGTCGTGACTCCCGATCTCGTCGTAGAGTAGATAACACCGAACCCCGGCGCGAGCCCGGGCGACAAGGGCATCCTTGAGCCGCCGCCCCAATTCGTCGTCGTGAATAATGTAGAACTGCACGAGCACGTAATCCCGTGCCTGCTCGATCGAGTCGAAGATCACGCGGAAGGTCTTCTCGCCGTCGATCAACAACTCCGCGTGGTTCCCCCGTGTCGCGGGCATCTTGGCGAGCCGCTCGAGGAAGGCCACGCTGGCCGTTTCGTGGGCGGGACGCATGGCCAAAAGATCCCGCGACAATTTTCGCTCGGCTTCGCTCAGCTCCGCTTCGGCTTTGCGTCGCAGCACGACATAACCCTCGAAGTTCGACCGCCCAAACACCCAATACGCCGGCACCGCGACGTAGGGAAACGTGTTGAGCGACACCGCCCACGCGATCGCTCCCTGGGCCGTTCGCACCGCGAGAATCGCGTGAATCGAAGTCAACGCTCCAAGCAGATGGCAGACCGCAAAAAAAAGCGTGCGGCGCGCCTTGCGATGCTTGCGCAGCCGCAGCAGTGGAGCGGCGAGGCGGGGATATTTGGCAGCGAGGGAGTCGATCAACGAATAGAATATCGCAGATGGCGGACGAAGAAACGAAACGGAAAAGCCGGCCCCTTGAGCAGGGACCGGCTTAATCCAAAACCAGCCGTGCTATTTTTTCGCCATCTTCAGCGGCGGCGGCGCCTTCGGCGCTTCGGGCAGTTTTTGCGGCTGGCCAGCTGGCGCGGGTTCGGGCATCCGCACCAGGAGCCAGGTCTGCGTCCGCTTGTTGCCAAAATGAATCGCTACTGGCGACACATCCTGCGTCAGATTGGCGAGGCTGGTCACGAAGACCGTCTCCTTATTCTCGCCGATCCGCCAGGCCACGCGCTGGCTGGCTTTGTCGATCTGCCCAGCGATGGGGCGCTGGTCGTCAGAGATGGTGCTATTATAGCCGCCGCTTACCACTCCGGCGCGGTTGATCGAGATCTGGAAGAACATGACGGGGTCACCCTTCTCTTCCTGCGCGAGGGCGAAGACGCCGAGCGGCATCCATTCCTCGGTCGGAGCCGCGGCGGCGACCTCGGTGCCGGCTTTGGGCTGAGCGGGCAGCGGCGGAGGCGGCTGTTCGACGCTCACCGCAAGATCGATCATGGGCTGCGAGTATTGCGCCGCGGGCACGGGCTCGTTGTTCACATACACCGTCTCGCCTTCATAGATCACGTTCATGCCGTAATCGATATAGACCGGGTCGGGTGTGATGCCGTCCACGAACGCCGCTGCTGCCCCGAACGCCGCCGGCGCCCACCACCACCAGGGATTCGAGTGATAGACTCCGCCCCAACCGACACCCCAGCCACAAGCGCCCCACCAATGGTCGTCGAAGACGTCGTCGTATAAGTCGCGTGCGTTGTCCCAGATTTCGTCGGCACGATCGCCGCGGTAATCCCAGAGTTCCTCGCGGTGTTTCTGCCAGTCCTCGCGATTTGTGTCGCGCCAGTTCTGGCGATCTTCCCGCGCGGAATCGAGGTTATTCCAGCGCTGGTCGCGGTTGTTCTGGAAATCCTGCCGCGCCTGCTGGCGATGATCGGCACGCTGGTTCCAAGCGTCGTGGCGATTGTCCACGCGCTGCTGCCATTGTTCGTTGCGGCCCTGTGAGCGGTCGCCCCAGTCGGGACGCTGCTCGGGACGCGGAGGACGTTCGCCACCACCGCCAAATCCCGGACGCTCCGCGGGTAATTGTGACGGACGATTTCCCAGTGCATCGCCCAGAGCGATCCCTCCCGCCGCTCCTCCGGCGATGCCGAGGAAGTTGCCCAAGTCCCCTTTGCTCGGTCGCTGGCCGGGCTTCGCTCCCGGGCGATCGGCGATTCCCGAGCCAGGTTTATTGGGAAGCTGCGAAGGCCGATTGGCAGTGCCGCCACCCGGGCGGTCGATCCCGCCGGGACGATTGCCGCCACCCGGACGGTCTGCTCCGGCGGGACGCGAAGGGAGTTGTGAAGGGCGATTGCTCCCACCAGCGCCAGGTCGATTACCAGAGGGCAGTTGCGACGCACCGCCGCCAAGCGACGGAAGATCCCCGACCGAAGGACGCAACGATGGGTTCGAAGGCACACGCCCACCGCCGCCGCCCGGCCTGCTTCCTCCCGAGGGGAGTTGAGAGGGACGACTCCCTCCTCCGCCCCCCCCCGAAGGGCGATCCCCGCCAGACGGCCGCGAAATGTTTCCGCCTCCACCAGAGGGGCGTGAAATATTCCCTCCCGACGGACGTGATCCACCGCCCCCAGACGGTCGCGAGATACTGCCTCCCCCCGAAGGCCGCGAACCACCACCTCCGCCACCCGAAGGTCGTGAGAAGCTGCCCCCACCACCACCACCACGAGATCCACCACCACCACCACCACCACCAC